>NZ_JBPIZA010000004.1:0-264178 GCF_051172435.1 Serratia sp. G204Y
TCGTGGGCATGACCACCTTCGGTGAGTCGGCGCCGGCGGAGCAGCTGTTCGCCGAGTTCGGCTTCACCGTGGACAACGTGGTGGCCAAGGCGCAGGCGCTGCTGAAGTAAGCGGCCTGGCGCCAGCCAATAAGAAAGCCGGTCATCGTGACCGGCTTTTTTTATGCCATCACCCGATGGATCTGCAAATACTGCAGCAGCATGATGGTCTTGCCGTCTTTAATGCGGCCGTCGGCGATCATCGCCACCGCTTCGCTGAACGGCAGTTCGATCACTTCAATATCTTCATCTTCAATGCCGCCGCCGGCCGCACGCCGCTCATCGTCATGGTATTCGGCGATAAAGAAGTGCACGATCTCGGTCACGCCGCCCGGCGACATGTAGGCTTCGAAGATTTTCTTGACCTCGCCCACCTGAAAACCGGTCTCTTCCACCGCTTCGCGGCGCGCGCACTGCTCCGGAGAATCGGCGTCCAGCAGGCCGGCGCAGGCCTCGAGCAGCATGCCGCTCTCGTTGCCGTTGACATAGGTCGGCATGCGGAACTGGTTGGTCAGCACCACCGTGCCCTTGGCGCGGTTGTACAGCAAAATGGTGGCGCCGTTGCCGCGATCGTAGACCTCGCGCATCTGTTGCACCGAACCGCCGTTTTTGCGTTTCAGATCGAACGTATACTTATGCAGCACATACCAGTTGTCCGACAGCAGCTCTTTCTTCACATTCTCAATTTTCGACGACATGACCCTTTTTCCTTGAGTTGCAACCTGAAGATCATACCGCGATTACGCCGCGCCGCGGCAGACGATTTGCAACAAAACATCATCGGCCCCGGCGGCGGCCCGACCTGAAATCATCTTAAAGTAAGCACATCTAAGTAGCGGAAACCCTGAAAAAAAACCATAAGGGATAGCGCCACATCATCCTAATAACACGCGCCTATTTTATTTTTCAACGCCTCTTTAGGGAAAACGAACGTGAAACTGACTCATCGCTGCTTGTTACCATTAAGCCTTTTATTGATGGCCAGCGCCGGCGCTCAGGCGGCGGACTGCGCCAAAGTGCCGGAATGGGCGGCTAAAACCTACGCCATCAAAGGCACCCAGGTCATAAAGGACAATACGCTGTTCGCCAATAAATGGTGGGCAGAAAAACACCATATCCCCGGCGTAGCCGGTTGGGTCGGCGAACCCTGGCAAAACCTCGGCCAGTGTGCCGCCCAGGAGACTCCCTGGTGGCAAGCCTATGCCGAGCAGGAGGGATTCAACGATGCGTTGCGTTACATCGGCACCAGCCTGGATGCGCTGAATCAGGACGCCGAACAGGCGCTGGCGGACTCGCAAGATGCCCGCACGCCGCTGTATTGGCTCAAACGCACCATGCAGATGTACCCGTCAGACACGCCAAATGTCTACCGGCTGCCGATCATTCACGCCGCCAGTTGGTACAACTCCTTGTATGGCAGCATGGCGCGCGGAATTTTCTTCTACACCCGCACGCTTGGGAATCAGGGCGACAGCGTCACGATAAAGGCCGGAACTATTCCGGCAGGCAGCTCATGTTTTGCGGCGACCAGCGCCCGTTTCGATAACGTTGACAACATCTACTCGAACAAACGAAAGCTTGATGCCAACAAGGAGACCACTTATACCTTCGCGCAAACCGGCGTACTGGCCTTAGGCTGCAGCCATCCGCAAAAACAGCAAAACGGCGAATTTATCCGGTTAGAGGTGAGCGGCGGTGGCGACAGCAACCTGCACATTCTCGGTCAGAATACGCAAGGCGACTGGGAGCAACAGAAGGCCGGCGCCGGCATCCTGGGCGGCGCCGTGTTGTATGACGGTAAATCCAATCACTTCGTACCGAAGAAAATCACCGACAAAACGCAGGAGATCATCAATAAATCGCTGGGGGAAAGCCTCAGCATCGCCGCGCTGTATGAAGCGGTGAACGGCATGGACGGCACCCACGAGATGTTCACGGCATCACAGGGTTCCCTGTTCCTCAACTACAGCAAATGCTGCAGCGCCGAATACCGCGAGGGCGCGGTCAACGTCGGTTTCTTCGCCGACAAGACCACCCGCGCCAACGCCGCCCACTGGGGACTCTGGCACGAACTGGGGCATGAGAACGAACCGCAGTGGGAATACAACGTATTCCCCGAAGTGCAGGTCAACCGTTATTCGGTACTGGCTTGCCGCCTGTTGTCGGAACGCAACGATTTCGACTATGGCCCAACCTGCAAACTGGGCGCCGACAAGGAGTGGGATCGGGATGCGGTGCGTAAGTTCCTCGCATCAGAAGTGCGCTATGACGAATTCCCGAAAAAGCAGCATGATGTCGCGCTGGGGTTTTTTACCCATCTGTTGCACGCTTATGATGAATCCTTCTTCCCGCGGATTAATCAGGAACGGCTGAAGCAGACTTTCGCGGCGCCGGGTAACACCATGCAGGATAAGTATAAATACGTTTTCGGCACGCCGCAGAAGGTCATCGACTTCAGCGTGGTCGTCTACAGCCGGGAGGCGGGGCAGGATCTGCGCGAGTACTTCACCCGCTGGGGGCTGCGCTTCAGCGACCACGCAGCGAAGCAAGTGGCCGCGATGAATCTGCCGACGCCCTGAAGCGCGGCAATAAAGCGCCCCCAGAAACAGGGGGCCTTCTGCCTGATTTCATCCGCGCTAAAGGCAAATCTTCAGAGAAAACCGGCCCGCCGCTGAACATCGGCGGGCATTTCGCTATTCATTTGATTACACAACGACAATTGTTCCCGTTTTGTTGACAACTTGATACAAATCGCGGTGCAATTTAGTTGCAAAAGTTATAGTTTTGCTTTCGAATGAAACTGGCGAAGCGCCTCACCTGAGAGAAAAGGATTCCGTGATTGCTTGTTAAACGTTCCGTGACCGGCAGCCTGGCCAGAGCGCTGTTCGGCATCGTGATACTGTCGGTGCTCGCCACCGGGTTGGCGTTGACGACCGTCGCCGGCAGCCAGAGCGATGCCGAGGCGATCAACATCGCCGGTTCGCTGCGCATGCAAAGCTACCGCTTGGCCTTCGATCTCGAGCGGCAGAGCCCGGAGTTGGAGCTGCACCTGCAGCAGTATCGGCAATCTTTGCAGGCGCCCGCGTTGCAAAAGCTGGCGCGCTTTTACGTCCCGGCCGAGGTGCGCAACCACTATCTGGCGCTGCAACGAACATGGCAAACGATGGAGCGGCAGATCCGCGACGGGCAGGCGGCCGCCTACCGGGCTGAGGTCGCCGGCTACGTCAACCGCGTCGATCATTTCGTTTCCGCTCTGCAGCGTTATTCCGAGTTGAAACTCACCCTGGTGGCCGCCGTCAGCGTACTGGGCTACGCCGCCATCATCGGTCTGGTGCTGTTCTGCATCCGCTTTATGCGCCGCCAGGTGGTCACGCCGCTGCAGCATCTGGTCGACGCCAGCCAGCGCGTGCAACAGCGCGACTTTCGCCATCCGCAGCTGGACGTGGCGCTGCCGAACGAACTCGGCGTGCTGTCGCAAACCTTCAGCGCCATGTCTGACGAGCTGGCCCGGCTCTATCAGTCGCTGGAGCTGAAAGTGCAGGAAAAGACCCGGCGCCTGCAACAGGCCAACGAAACGCTGGAGGTGCTGTATCGCTGCTCGCAGGCGCTGAGCGTGCGCCAGATCGATCAGCAGGCGTTCGAAAATGTGCTGCGCATCGTGCGCCAAAGTGAACGACTGCGCTGCATCCGGTTGAACGTGGCGGACGATCATGGCCAGTGGCAACTGAACGAAGGAGAGCCGGCGCCGGCGCAAACCTGGAGCGCGCTGCCGATCACCCAAGGCGATAAACTGCTGGGCGAGTTGCGATGGCAGCCCGAAGCGCAGCCGCCGCATCCTCATCTGATGCAGAGCCTGGCCAACATGCTGGGACGCGGCGTCTACTTCAACCGGGCGCAAAAGCAGCACCAATATCTGCTGTTGATGGAAGAGCGTGGAACCATCGCGCGCGAGCTGCACGATTCGCTGGCGCAGACGCTGTCGTTCCTGCGCATTCAGCTGACGCTGCTCCGGCGCGCCGCCGACGATCCGGCGGCGCAAACGATTATCGACGATTTCGATCGCACGCTGGCCGATGCCTATCGCCAGCTGAGAGAATTGCTGGCCACCTTCCGCCTCAACATTCAGGAGGCGGATCTGAATGCCGCGCTGGAGCAACTGTTGCAGCCATTAAAGGCGCTAACCCCCGCGCGGATTCAGTTACACTGTCGGCTGCCCTCGCAGGCGCTCAACGCCCAGCAGCAGGTGCACGCGCTGCAGATCGTGCGCGAGGCGGTGCTCAATGCCGTCAAGCACGCCGGAGGGAACGAGATCGCGGTATGTTGCGAGGTCAACGCCGCAGGCGACAACGTATTCAGCATTACCGACGACGGTTGCGGCATCGCCAGTCTGGAAGAACCGGAAGGGCACTACGGCTTGACCATCATGAGCGAACGCGCGGCGCGACTGGGAGGAACGCTGCGCATCCGGCGCAGAAGCGGCGGCGGCACGGCGGTCTGCCTGACATTCTCGCCCTGACCTTGCGGCTGTTCACTCTGCGTTACGGTTGCCGCCGGCCTGAAGGCCGCCCGGAGAGGTTTGCGGTGCAGAATGCCGCTATTTTTGAAGAGACAGTCCCACTGTGAAGCACGCCTCCGGGCGCGTTTGAGTGGCTTTACTTGCTACAGGGAGCATATTTCATGGTGATGAAGCAATACCGAGTCATGATCGTTGACGATCATCCGTTGATGCGGCGCGGCATCAAACAACTGCTGGGACTGGATGCGCGATTTGGCGTGGTGGCAGAGGCCGGCAACGGCAGCGAGGCGGTTGCACTGGCGCTGCAACACGCTCCGGACGTGATCTTGTTGGATCTGAACATGAAGGGCATGTCGGGGCTGGATACGCTGCGGGCCCTGCGCGACGAAGGCGTGGACGCGCGCATCATCGTGCTGACGGTCTCCGACGCGCGCAGCGATCTGTATGCGCTTATCGACGCCGGCGCCGACGGCTATCTGCTGAAAGACAGCGAACCCGAACAACTGCTGGAGCACATCAGCGCCGCCGCCGAGGGCCAGAACGTGATCAGCGACGCCATGGCCGACTATTTGCTGGCGCGCAGCGAGCAGCGCGACCCCTTCGCCGCCTTGACCGAACGCGAACTGGACGTCCTGCAAGAGGTGGCGCGCGGCCTGTCCAACAAGCAGGTGGCGGCGCAGTTGCATATCTCTGAAGAAACCGTGAAGGTGCACATCCGCAACATACTGCGCAAGCTGGACGTGCGTTCTCGCGTGGCGGCGACGGTGATGTACCTGGAGTACAAAAGCCACTGATCGCCCCGCCCCGGCCGATCCGCCGGGGCCGCTTACTCGATGGCGCTGAGCAGCGCCTGATGATGCTGGTGCACCCAGCTCTTGTTGAACGGCCCCCAGCTTTCCAACTGATAGAAACCGTCGTTGTTGCGCACGCCCTGCTGCACGAACTGCAGCTCGACGCCCATGCCGGGCAGCGCCTTCAGCACATCCTGCAACGTACGGCGCGGCCAGCCGGTCAGCGCCATCAACCGCGGCACATTGGGCCGCTCACTGTGGCTGATCAGCCAGCATAAATAAAGCCGACGGGCAAATACCGGGTTAATTCCCATGCCAAGCTCCTGCTGTAAGGTGAGGCCAGTTTTTACTTTTCGATTCCCTGCGGCGAAAAAATGCGCAAGGCCTTTGATAGTAATAAAAATGTCTTAATAGCGTACAATTACCGACGCCGATACGCCCGCGCCGTTTTCCGCTACCGTTATTTACACTATCTCCTTTTTTTCTCCACGCTTTCCTCGGCTATCCCGAGTAAAGTGCAATAGCGCCGGAATCCTTCCCTGCCGCTGAAATGCATATTTCCGATGCGTTTTAAAGATAGAACAAGTCATAACGAGGTTCGCGCTGCATGGCCAATTTTTTTATTGATCGCCCGATTTTCGCCTGGGTGCTGGCAATTATTCTTTGCCTGACCGGAGCGTTGGCGATTTTTTCTTTACCGGTAGAACAATACCCGAATTTGGCGCCGCCGAACGTGCGCATCAGCGCAACTTACCCAGGTGCTTCGGCGCAAACGCTGGAAAACACCGTTACCCAAATCATTGAACAGAATATGACCGGCCTCGACAACATGATGTACATGTCGTCGCAGAGCACCAATACCGGCCAGGCGACCGTGACCTTGACGTTCGAAGCCGGCACCGATCCCAACGAGGCGATGCAGCAGGTGCAAAACCAGCTGCAGGCCGCGATCAAACGCCTGCCGCAGGCGGTGCAAAATCAGGGGGTGACGGTCTCGAAATCCGGCGACACCACGCTGATGATGGTGGCGTTCGTCTCCACCGATGGCAGCATGGACAGGCAGGACATCGCCGATTACATCGTCTCCAACCTGCAGGATCCGCTCAGCCGCATCAACGGGGTCGGCAGCATGGACGTGTACGGCTCGCAATACGCCATGCGCATCTGGCTCGATCCCAACAAGCTCAACAGCTATCAGTTGACCACCCAGGATGTGGTCAGCGCCATTCAGTCGCAGAACGCCCAGGTCGCGGTCGGCCAGTTGGGCGGCACACCATCGGTCGATAAGCAGGCGCTGAACGCCACCATTAACGCCCAGTCGCAGCTTCAGACGCCGGAACAGTTCCGCCAAATCACCCTGCGGGTCAATCAGGACGGTTCGCTGGTGACGCTGGGCAACGTCGCCACCGTCGAACTGGGCGGCGAAAACTACAACTACCTCAGCCGCTACAACGGCATGCAGGCCGCGGGCATGAACATCAAGCTGGCCTCCGGCGCCAACGAACTGCAGACCGACCAACTGGTGAAGGACAAGATCGCCGAGCTGTCGCAATACTTCCCGCACGGGCTGGAGGCCAAAGTGGCCTATGAAACCACCCCCTTCGTCAAAGCCTCGATCAAGGACGTGGTGAAAACGCTGCTGGAAGCCATCCTGCTGGTGTTCCTGGTGATGTATCTGTTCCTGCAGAACTTCCGCGCCACGCTGATCCCCACCATCGCCGTGCCGGTGGTGCTGCTGGGCACCTTCGCCATCCTTTCCGCCTGCGGCTTCAGCATCAATACCCTTACCATGTTCGCCATGGTGCTGGCGATCGGCCTGCTGGTGGACGACGCCATCGTGGTAGTGGAAAACGTCGAACGCGTGATGAGCGAAGAAGGCCTGCCGCCGCGTGAAGCCACGCGCAAATCCATGGGGCAAATTCAGAGCGCGCTGGTCGGCATCGCCCTGGTGCTGTCGGCGGTGTTCGTGCCGATGGCGTTCTTCGGCGGCACCACCGGCGCCATCTATCGCCAGTTCTCCATCACCATCGTTTCCGCCATGGTGTTGTCGGTGCTGGTGGCGATGATCCTGACCCCGGCCCTGTGCGCCACGCTGCTCAAACCGATCGCCAAGGGGCACCATCACGGCAAGCGCGGCTTCTTCGGCTGGTTCAACCGCATGTTCAACCGCAACGCCGAACGCTATGAGCGCGGCGTGGGGCGCATTCTGCACGCCAGCGGCCGCTACATGGTGATTTATCTGCTGTTGCTCGGCGGCATGGCGCTGCTGTTCATCAAGCTGCCGACCTCGTTCCTGCCGCAGGAAGACCGCGGCATCTTCACCGTACAGGTACAGCTGCCGGCGGGCTCGACCCTGCAGCAAACCTCTAAAGTGGTGGAAAAGGTCGAGCAGTATTTCCTCACCGAAGAGAAACAGGACGTGTTGTCGGTGTTCGCCATCATCGGCTCCGGGCCGGGGGGCAACGGCCAAAACGTGGCGCGTCTGTTCGTTCGGCTGAAAGACTGGGATCTGCGCACCTCGGGCGCCAACAGCTCGTTCGACATCATCGATCGCGCCACGCTGGCATTCAACAAGATTAACGAAGCGCGGGTGATCGCCAGCAGCCCGCCGGCGATCACCGGCCTCGGCAACTCCTCCGGCTTCGACATGGAACTGGAAGATCACGCCGGGTTGGGGCACGCCAAACTAATGGCGGCTCGCGACCAACTGTTACAGCTGGCGGCGCAAAATCCGCTGCTGTCGCGCGTGCGCCACAACGGCCTGGACGACAGCCCGCAGCTGCAGATCGATATCGATCAGCGCAAGGCGCAGGCGCTGGGCGTATCTATCGACGACATCAACAATACCCTCTCTACCGCCTGGGGTTCGACCTACGTCAACGACTTCGTCGATCGCGGCCGGGTGAAGAGAGTTTACGTGCAGGCCGCCGCGCCGTTCCGCATGCTGCCGGAAGACATCAACAAATGGTATGTGCGCAACAGCGCGGGCGGCATGGTGCCGTTCTCGGCCTTCGCCAGTTCACACTGGGAATACGGCTCGCCGCGGCTGGAACGCTATAACGGCAACTCGGCGCTGGAAATCGTCGGCGAGGCGGCCAACGGCGTCAGCACCGGCACCGCCATGGCGGAAATGGAAAAACTGGTCAGCCAGTTACCGACCGGCTTCGGGCTGGAATGGACGGCGCTCTCCTACCAGGAACGCTTGTCCGGCTCGCAGGCGCCGGCGCTGTACGCCATCTCGCTGCTGGTGGTGTTCCTGTGCCTGGCGGCGCTGTATGAAAGCTGGTCGATACCGTTCTCGGTGATGCTGGTGGTGCCGCTGGGGGTGATCGGCGCGGTCGCCGCCACCTGGCTGCGCGGCCTGGAGAACGACGTTTATTTCCAGGTCGGCCTGTTGACCATCATTGGGCTGTCGGCGAAAAACGCCATTCTGATCGTCGAATTCGCCAACGAGCTGAACCACAAAGGGCAGGATCTGATGTCCGCGACGCTCGACGCATCACGCATGCGTCTGCGGCCGATCCTGATGACTTCGCTGGCGTTCATCTTCGGCGTGCTGCCGATGGCCACCAGCAGCGGCGCCGGTTCCGGCAGCCAGCATGCGGTCGGCACCGGGGTGATGGGCGGCATGATCTCCGCCACCCTGCTAGCGATTTTCTTCGTGCCGCTGTTCTTCGTGCTGGTGCGCCGCCGCTTCCCGGGCAAAGCGCATCCGGCAGGCAATACGACGGCCGCCGGGGAGTGATAGCCTGGGCATAAAAAAAGCAGCGTCGGGTTACCGATGCTGCTTTATTTCGAACGATAATCTCGTTCCCAAGGTGTTTCAGTGACTTTCCAATGACTCAACCTTGCCATCTGCTTCAACGCTGTGTCAGTTGCCCAACATCTCATCAATGAAGTCTTTCCAGTTTCCTAATTCACGATCAACCATAATACTTTACAACCTCAATTATTTGACGAAGCGGATTCTACGCCTGTTTTTTGACCATGTGAAGGGAAACGGGAACGATGCCGGGCCCGGAAACCGGGCTTAGCGCACATTTTCGTATTTATCTGATCAATGTTTAGTGCTGCTATTCCCTTGTGATATCAATTTCTCCGCGGTAGCGTGTAAAAGGTATAAAAATACGACAATGGAGCGCCGACATCTGCGGGTATCAGCGCGCCATTCGGCACTATGCCGCCAACCTCAGTCTTATTGGTTAGAGGAAAACGATGGAAATTATCACCGACCCGAACCGCCGCGCCATCGACTGGCAGCGGCTGTGTGAATTGCTGGAGGCCGCCGGGCTGGGCAAGCGCGATCCGCACACCCTGCAGCGCGTTTACCAACACAGTCAGTTTTGCTATTGGGGGTTTATCGGCGACGAGCTGATCGCCACCGCGCACGCCATCAGCGACCTGACCTCGGTCGCTTATCTGGCCGACGTGGCGATCGATCCGCGCTTTCAGGGGCAAGGGCTGGGGCGCCGGTTGATGGACCGGGTGATGCAAGATTTGGCGCCGCTCGGCAAGATTTTCATCTATTCCGTGCCGGAAAAACTGGCCTTCTATAAAAAGTACGGCTTTCATGATTTGACCACCGGCATGGTGTATGCGGACGGCGCCTCACTGCAACGGTTGCAAAACGGCGGTTATATCCGCTGATCATCTTGATCAAAATACTTTTCTCAGAAGAATACAGCTGACGATATGCTTGAGACAGATAAAACGCTTAGCAAAAACGCCCCAGAAAAAATACACACTCTCTTTTAACTTTTTATTTTCACTATTATTCACCTCTGCAACCATGAATGAGAAAACGTTTGAACTTCCTGTCAGAGATATTTCTTAGTCATTAGACCTCTTACAAAGATATCACGAACCAAAAGATCGGTAAAAACGATCGAATATTAATTTACGATAGGAATAATCTATGATATTTCCTTTTAATTATCCTTGATTGATAGCTGGCATCTATTTAAAAACCTCTACCCCTCTTGCGGCACTTTTTATTACTCCTATTTATCTCTTGATTATCAATCAAATAAAAAACAAACTGACTAAACCAGCGGTATAGGTAAATGTTGAGATTCATTACCGGAAATAATTCAACATTTAATTATTTCGATTATTTCTATTTTTATACTTTAAGATAATCGTCGCCACCGGGAATAAAAAATAAAGGATTATAATAATATGAAGATCGATATTTTCAGCGAATGTACCTATACCATTATCGGTATCAGACAACTGATAAATCAAACATGGTCAGAAAAAAACACGCCAGCCGACTTTAACCGCAGAAGGGTCTGCTTTATCGATGTCACCCTCGCCAATTTTGAAGCGCGTTACCGCGATGAATATGCCAACCCCAAAACCTACAAAATAGTCATTATTACCGACTGCCCGCATGAGATGGTGATTGTCGACAATAAGACCATTATATTATCAAACCTTATATCTTTAAGCCGTTTCAGCCACCTGATCGGCGATTTATATACGCGCTACAGTCACTATACCGAGCCGCCGCAGCTCTCCCGGCGCGAGTCCCTTTTCCTGTCGGAGTGGTCGACGGGAAAATCGCTGACCGATATCAGCAACGCTATGAATATAAGAAACAAAACCGCCAATCATTACAAATCGAGAATCATGAAAAAGCTTGGCGCCAGCAGAATAAAACCGCTTTTGCATATTACCCGCGTACGGTGTTTAACCGATCGTTTAAATATAAAAATTAATAAAGAATAGTTCCTCTGAGCCCAGATCCGCATTGGCGGCTGAACGCGTTCGCCGACGTCTTTTACAAGCACCGTCGGCGAAGTCTGCCGTTCAACCACATTGCCAACCTCTCTCCCTGGTGCTCAATCGCATCTCGCGCGCATCGTTGTCTGGATCTCGCCGCCGCTTTACTGGCATTATCTCTGCTATCGCCGGGCGGCGAGAAGGCCTAAGACCGCGCCCGCCGCCCAGTATCGACTCGACGAGACAGGTAGCTTTACGCCATGGCAAACAAACCGCAACAGACAACGCTGACGATGTACGGCATCAAAAACTGCGACACCATCAAGAAAGCCCGCCGCTGGCTGGAAGATCAGGGCGTGGCCTATCATTTTCACGACTACCGCGCCGACGGCCTGACCGAACAGCAGCTGCGCGGTTTCGTCGCGCAACTGGGTTGGGAGCCGCTGCTCAATACCCGCGGCACCACCTGGCGCAAGCTGGATGAAGCGCAGCGCAACGCCTGCGATAACGCCGACGCCGCCATCGCGCTGATGCTGGCGCAGCCGGCAATCATTAAACGCCCGCTGCTGGACGACGGCAACGGCCGCGCCCTGCTCGGTTTTAACGCCGACGCTTACCAGCAATTTATCGCCGAGGTCGCCGTATGACTTGCCCGGTTATCGAACTGGCCCAGCAGCTGATCAAGCGCCCTTCCCTCAGCCCGAATGACGAAGGCTGCCAGCAGCTGATGATCGATCGTCTGCAGGCAATCGGCTTCACCGTCGAAGCGATGGACTTCGAAGACACCCAGAATTTCTGGGCCTGGCGCGGCGAAGGGCAAACCCTGGCGTTTGCCGGGCACACCGACGTGGTGCCAACCGGCGATGAAAAGCGTTGGGACAACCCGCCGTTTGAACCGGCGATCCGCGACGGCATGCTGTATGGCCGCGGCGCGGCGGACATGAAAGGTTCATTGGCCGCAATGGTGGTGGCCGCCGAGCGATTTGTCGCCGCCAACCCGGATCACCGGGGCCGCCTGGCATTCCTGATCACCTCGGATGAAGAGGCCAGCGCCACCCACGGCACGGTTAAGGTGGTCGAAGCGCTGATGGCGCGCAACGAGCGGCTGGATTACTGCCTGGTCGGCGAGCCGTCCAGCACCGAGCGCGTCGGCGACGTGGTGAAAAACGGCCGACGCGGCTCCATCACCGCCAACCTGCATATCCACGGCGTACAGGGGCACGTCGCCTATCCGCACCTGGCGGACAACCCGGTGCACCGCGCCATGCCGGCGCTGAATGAACTGGTGGCGATCGAATGGGATCGCGGCAACGAGTTCTTCCCGCCGACCAGCATGCAGATCGCCAACGTGCAGGCCGGCACCGGCAGCAACAACGTGATCCCGGGCGATCTTTATGTGCAGTTCAACTTCCGTTTCAGCACCGAGCTGACCGATGCGATGATCAAGCAGCGCGTGGAAGAGCTGCTTGAACGCCACCAGCTGAACTACAGCATCGAGTGGCGGCTGTCCGGCCAACCGTTCCTCACCTCGCGCGGCGCGCTGGTGGATGCGGTGGTCAACGCCGTCGAGCACTATTCTGAACTGACGCCGCAGTTGCTGACCACCGGCGGCACCTCCGACGGCCGCTTCATCGCGCAGATGGGCGCGCAGGTGGTGGAGCTGGGGCCGGTCAACGCCACCATCCACAAGGTCAACGAATGCGTCAACGCCGCAGATCTGCAGCTGCTGAGCCGCATGTATCAACGCATCATGGAGCAATTGGTCGCATGATCAACGCAGAGATGCTCACCGGCCGCTCAACCGAACACCTGGCGCCGCTGAGCGGGAACCATCGGCTGCAGCCGCAGGCGGTCAACGCCTTCCTGGCGATGCAGCAGGCCGCGCGTGAGGCGGGATTCGATCTCCAACCCGCCAGCACCTTCCGCGATTTCGACCGGCAGTTGGCGATCTGGAATGGCAAATTCTGCGGCCAGCGGCCAGTATTAGATAAGGACAGCCGCCCGATCGACGTCGCGCCGCTGCCCGCCGCCGAGCGCTGTGAGGCGATCCTGCGCTGGTCGGCCCTGCCGGGCGCCAGCCGCCATCACTGGGGCAGCGATCTGGATGTGTACGATCCGTCGCTGCTGCCGGAAGGGAAAAAGCTGCAGCTGGAGCCGTGGGAATATGAAGAAGGCGGTTACTTTGCGCCGCTCAACCAGTGGCTGACGGCACATATGGCCGAGTTCGGTTTCTACCGCCCCTTTACCGAAGACAGCGGTGGCGTGGCGGTAGAGCCGTGGCATCTGAGCTACCGGCCGCTGGCGCAAGAGGCCGAACGCTTGCTGACCCCGGCGCTGTTGCTGGCGGCCTGGCAAGACAAGGAGGTCGCCGGTGCCGAATGGCTCGAACACCATCTGCCCTCGATTTTTTCGCGTTTTATACGCAGTGAAGTAAAGGAGTAGCTATGCAATGGTTAGCTGATTACTGGTGGATTATCCTGCTGGTTCTGGTGGGAATGGTCGTCAGCGGCATCAAGGAACTGCGCCGCGTCGACGTGAAAAGCTATCTGGCCAACAAGCCGGAGATACCGCCGCACCGCGACAATAATGCCCAGTGGGATGACGAAGACGACTGGCCGAAAAAGAAATGACACCAGGGCGCTTATCGGCGCCCTGAGTTTTTAGCGAAAGGCGATCAGCTCGCCGCGCTTGCCGGACAATGCCTCGTCCCAGTAGCGCTGCGGCACATAATAATGCAGCCTTTCCAGCGCGGCGTTCATCATGCCCTGGTTGATCGCGTGCCCGACGTTTTCCTCCACGTCCAGCGTGAAATCGGCGCCGCCGGCTCGAAGCGCTTCCGCCGCCGCGTGAGCGTGTTGCACCGCGATCACCGCGTCCTCTGCACCGTGGATCAAATGCACCACGCTGTCGCCGAAAGCCTGTTCAGGCAGCTGGGCGAAACGCCCGCTGAACGCCACCACGCGCCCGGCCAGCCGGGTTTCCGCTTTCAACGCTTCCAGCGCCATAATGGCCCCTTGCGAGAACCCCACCAGCGCCGTGCCGGCATAGCCCACGCCGCTCAGCTGCTGCCAATGGCGCACCACCGCCACAAACTGCGGCATCACGTCTGCAATACGGGCCGCGCGGTTCCCTTCGGTCACGTCCTGCACCGAAAACCACTGGCGCCCGGCGCCGTTGCCAAACGCTTCGGGGCCACCGATGCTCACCACCTGCGCCTGAGGAAACTCTTTGGCGAAGTAGCTGCCGATCTCCCCCATCGCCACCGGGTTATCGCCGACACCGTGAAACAGCAAGATCAGCTGCGCCGCCGGGGGCGCCGGACTTTGGACAACGAAATGCTCATGTTTCATCGATGACTCCTTAATAGTAACCAAACCTGGTGCGAGGACAGTCGCCGCCGCACCGCTGACAGTGACTATACGCCGTTGAGAAAGCGGGAAAATCGGGTTTTATTGAGCGAGTTGTTCAATTTATTGCAACGACTGCGCCCAGTCGCGCCAGTAGCGGCAGTGCTGCGCATTCAGCTGTTCCAGCGCCTGCGCCGTTTCATGCCGCCAGTGGCGCAGCAAGGCTTTCTGGCCGCTGACGCCCGCCTGCTCCGCGCAGGCCGCAGGGGATTGCCGCCGCTGCAGATGGCCGCGCAGCGCGGGCAGCGGCAGATTGCTGGCCAACAGCAAACGCTGCAATGCCCCCAGGCTGGCCTCCAGCGGCCGGTGGGCGAAAGCGAACCCGGCCAGCTCACGCCAGTCCTCTTCGCCGAGCGACGTATCGCCGTCGTCGCCCGGGATCGCCAGCGCGAGTTCGATGCGCTGCCGCAGCCAGGGCCAGTCGCGCGCCAGATGCTTGTGCGCCGCGTGCCGCAGCGCCTCCCCTTGCTCGCTCAAGGGCAAAATAGCCATCGCGGTATAGCAGCCGCTGCTGGCCTCCGGTTTGCTGCCGATACGCACCAGCTCGAAACCGCAGGATTGCCAAAAGCGCCACAGCGGCTCGGTATAGCCGAAGCTGACCGACAGGAAATCCAGCCCCTGCGCCTGGCGGCGTTGCCGTTCGATCAGCTGACGCGCGATACCCTGCCGCCGCAGCGCCGGCAGCGTCGCGATGCGGGTAATGCGCCGTGAACGCAGCGTCGGCGCCCACCATTGGCCGCCGTGCGCCGCCAGCGACTGCGCCACCAGGTTGCCGCGCGGCCGACGACGGCCGGCCCACACATCGTGCGCCAACTCGGTGCTCAAGCCGCCTTCGTCCACCAGCCACACGGCGCCGACCACCTCTGGCCCGGCCTGCGCCAGCCCGTAGTGCATGCCGGGCGCATCCATCAGCCTGCGCAAGTCCAGCGGCGAGGTGCGGTAATGCGCGCTGCTCAGCAGGGCGTAGAAACGCGCCAGTCGCTGCGGATCGGCGCACAGCTCACGCTGCTCTGCCTGGCTGTAATCGATCGCCTGGCCATCCGCCGGCCAGGCGGGCAGCTCATTGAACAACAGCGCATTGTCCGTGACCCGTTCCAGCGCATCGCCCTGTGCCCAGCGCATCGGCTGTTGCAGGCTCAACGCCTGATAAGACGGCAGCCCGGCGCAAAACTTCAGCAGAAAACCGCGGCCGGTGCCCTCATACCCCTGCACCGTAGTGGTCAGCAGCACGCGCGGGAAATAACCGATCAGCTGCTGCAGCAGCGGCGCGGGGATCGCCGCCGCTTCATCCACCAGCAGCCAGCCCACGGCGCCGACGTCCCCCTCCCGACACTGCGCCAGCAAGGCATCGGGCGCCCAAAACTGCGCGCGCCCCTGCGCCCATTCCCCGGCCACCTCCGTGGCGGCGCGGCTCGGCCCGGTGATCCAACAGGTCAGCGGCGACTGCGCCACCAGCATGCCGGCCAGCGTCGATTTGCCGCGGCCGCGGGCGGCGGTCAGCACCCACACGCCGGATTCGGCCTGCAGCAGCGCCGTCAAGATCGCCTGTTGCTCCCCGGTCGGCCGGCCATCCGGCGGCAGCCAACCCTCGCGCGCCGGCAGCTCGGCGAGCGTCAGAGGCTCATCCTGCCGCCAGATCGTCACTTCTCGGTCGTCGGCCAGGTGCTGCTGCAGATGGTGAATGAAATGCGGGGTGGTGATCGGCTGTGGGCAATCGCTCCAGCGCAGGCTGTCGCCGTCCGGCTGCTGAGGCCATTGCCGCCAGGGCGGCGTCAGCAGCAGCAGCCAGCTGCCGGCGCGCAGTGCGCCGCACAGCGCCGCCAACGCCTCCACGTCCAGCGATTGGCCGGCGTCGAACACCGCGTGCAGCCGCTCCTGCCCCAGCAGTTGGCGCACCGCGCCGCTCGCCAACGCCGTCAGGCCGGGCGGCGGGTTTTCCCCCACCCACGGCCAGTCGCCCGGCAGCGTCGCCGCCAGCCGCTGCGCCTGTTCGCGGCACCAGCCGGGTTCACCGCTGAGCACCAGCAGGCGCCGGATGCCCTGCCGCCGCATGAGTTGTTGCGCTGCCTGTAACATAAGGCTGTATCTCAATCCGAAAAAAATGCCGGAGTCAGGCTCCGGCACTTGAGGCGTTAACGGGATGCAAAGGTGTTGCAGGTATTGGGATCGCCGCTGTCGAAGCCCTGCTTAAACCAGGTGTAGCGCTGCTGCGAGGTGCCGTGAGTGAAGCTGTCCGGCACAACGCGGCCCTGACTTTGCTGCTGCAACCGATCGTCGCCAATCGCCTGCGCGGCGTTCAGCGCCGCCTGCAGATCGCCCTCTTCCAGCATCTGCTGCTTCTCGGCGTATTTGCCCCACACCCCGGCGAAACAGTCAGCCTGCAGCTCCATTTTCACCGACAGACGGTTCACTTCCGCCTGGCTGGCACCCTGCTGCATCTGGCGCACCTTGGGCTCGATGCCCAACAGGTTCTGCACGTGGTGGCCGACTTCGTGCGCCACCACATAGGCCTGAGCGAAATCACCGCCGGCGCCCAGCTTGGTTTTCATGTCCTGATAGAAAGACAGATCGATATACACCGTTCTGTCACCCGGGCAGTAGAACGGCCCCATTGCCGCCTGACCGGTGCCGCAACTGGTGCGCGTCACGCCGCGATACATCACCAGCTTCGGCGGTTGATAGGTTTTGCCCATGCGCTGGAAAATCTCTTTCCAGTTGTCCTCGGTCGAGGCCAGCACCACCGAGGTGAATTTGGCCAGCTCATCATCTTTCGGACTGATGTTGGCGCTCTGTTGTTGCCCCTGCGGCGCAACGTTACCGCCGTTCAATAGCGGCGACAGATCGATGCCGTAATAGCCGGCCACCAGCACCACCACCAGAATGACGATGCCGCCCTTGCCGCGCACCGGCACGCGGAAGCCGCCGCCGCCCAAACCTGAAGATTGCCCGCGACGATCCTCAACATTGTCACTTTCCCGACGCCCTTGCCAACGCATAAATATACTCCAGATATTTCCCCTGCTCGTTGAAGTTGCGCCGCGATGGTAAGCGCAAAGGCAGCTTCAAGCCTGAGTGGGATAGGTTTTAGTCATCTCGCATCCATTATTATAAATGGTCTGCCGCAGAGGAAATGTAGAAATTTTCTGGAAAAACGCAGAATAGCGGGACGATCCGGCCGGATCGCCCCGAATGGCGGTGCCGACGCTTAGTCGAGCTTCACGCCGATGCGGCGCGCCACTTCTTCATAGGCTTCGATCAGGCCGCCCAGGCTTTGACGGAAACGGTCTTTGTCCATCTTGTCCAGGGTGTTTTTGTCCCACAGGCGGCTGCCGTCCGGCGAGAACTCATCGCCCAGCACCACTTCGCCGTTGAACAGGCCGAACTCCAGCTTGAAGTCGACCAGGATCAGGCCGGCGTCGTCGAACAGCTGGGTCAACACGTCGTTGGCGCGGTAGCTCAGCTCGCGCATGCGCGCCAGATGCGCTTTGCTCACCCAACCGAAGGTTTCGCAGTAGGATTCGTTGACCATCGGATCGTGCATGGCATCGTTTTTCAGGAACAGATCGAACAGCGGCGGGTTCAGCACCAGGCCTTCTTCGATGCCCAGACGCTTCACCAGCGAACCGGCGGCGCGGTTGCGGATCACGCATTCCACCGGCACCATGTCCAGCTTTTTCACCAGCACTTCGTTGTCGGACAGCAGACGCTCCATCTGGGTCGGGATGCCGGCTTCTTCCAGTTTGCTCATGATGAAATGGTTGAACTTGTTGTTCACCATGCCTTTGCGATCGAACTGCTCAATGCGCTGACCATCCAGTGCTGACGTATCGTTGCGGAACTCCAACACCAACAGATCGGGATTCTCGGTGGTGTAAACGGTTTTTGCCTTTCCGCGATACAGCTCAGCTAGCTTTTGCATCTTACTTACTCCAGTGATGTATCCCCGATGTCTCCCGAGCGCGGCCCGAAATTAGGGGGTATAGAATTGACCTAATGAATTCTTTGGCGTGCCGGGCACTATTGTGCCAAACCTGCGACGCAAACGATACCGTATAGACAAAACAAAAAGGGGCCGCAGCCCCTTTTCGATTAGTTAACGCTGGTCTTACTGAAGGCAGACTGGAATGCCGCCACCAGTGCGTCGTTTTTCGACTGGGTCAGCGGTTTGCCTTTCGGATCGATGAATTGCAGGCTGGTGCGGTTGTTGAGATCGCCGACCTGCAGCTTGTAATCCCCTTCCGCCAGTTCAGGATCCTTGACGCCCAACGCATCCCAATCGCTGCTGCTCAGGGACTTGTAGGTCACGGCGACGGTGCCCTGCGGACGGCTGCGGTCACCCACTTTCATCCCCAGTTTTTCGAGCGCCGGCGGCAGGCGATCCCACACCACGGTGTACGGGCCGCGCACCACCAGCATCGGCAGGCCGGTGTCATCGGCGCCGCTCTGCACGTCCAGCGCGCCGAAACGGCTGGCGGTCTGGCTGCTCGCCAGGTTGTCCTGCTTGTCCAGGCCTTCGATCAGGGTGTTGATCATCATGCCGTTGTAGCGCTGGATTTCAGACTGATCGGTCACCTGTTCGGTCTTGCCCTGCTGCTGTAGGCCAACGCTTTTCACCACCAGCGCCTGCTGGTAGCCCTGTTGCTGCACGCTGATCTGATAACGGCCTTCGTACTGGTTGTCTTCGTCCAGACGGTTCCACTTCACCCAGTCGGTGGTCAGGGTCTGACCGGCGTCCTGGCGCGAAGCGATCGCGATGTTCTTCGCCTGCAGCAGGCTGACCACGCGCGACCACAGGTTCTGGTTCTGCGGGCTGTTTTCCAGCAGCAGCGTGCCGCTGTCGCCGGCGTATTGCGCGCGAGAACCGCTCAGCAGCGCCAACGGCTGCACCGGCGGACGAATGTCCAACTGCTTGCCGACGTTGCCTTGCAGCGTCGTGGCGGGAACGTCATAGTTGCCGCTCTGCACCGGCAGGATCATGCCGGACGGCGCGTTCAGCGCCTTGAGCGGAGCCGCGTCGAGGTAGGCCTCGTCGCCGCTGACCTGGCGCTTGTAGCGCTGATCGCTGCTGCAGGCCGCCAGCATCATCACCAAAGAGATGCCCACTACTTTTGCTACCGTCGACTTTTGCAATGAATAAGCCATCAAATTTCCCTTAGAGTTACAGCAAACCGACGCTTTTCAGCGCGCGCTCCACCACCGGGCGGGCGGCTTCGCTCAACGGCGTCATCGGCAGACGCAGCGTATCGGTTGCCATCAATCCCAACGCCTTACAGGCCCACTTCACCGGAATTGGGTTTGCTTCTACAAATAGATCCTGATGCAACGGCATCAAGCGCTGATTTAAGCGGCGCGCCTGCGCAAACTTGCCCTGCGCCGCCAGCGCGCAAAGTTCCGCCATCTCGCGCGCGGCCACGTTGGCCGTCACGGAAATCACCCCTTTGCCGCCCAGTTGCATGAAGTCCAGCCCGCTGGCGTCGTCGCCGCTCAGCAAGATGAAGTCTTCATCGTCAACCAGCACTTGGATCTGACTAACGCGACTTAAGTTCCCCGTCGCTTCTTTTACAGCAACAATATTCTTGATTTTCGCCAGCCGAGCGATGGTCGGCGGCAGCATGTCGCAGCCGGTGCGCGAAGGCACGTTGTACAGGATCTGCGGCAGCTCGGTGCTCTCTGCGATCGCCTTGAAGTGCTGATACAGCCCTTCCTGCGTCGGCTTATTGTAGTACGGCGTCACCGTCAGGCAGCCCACCACGCCGGTGTTGGCGAAGCGGGTGGTGAGCGCGATGGCTTCGGCGGTGGCGTTGGCGCCGGTGCCGGCGATCACCGGAATGCGGCCGTCAGCCAGCTCCAGCGTCTGCAGCACCACGTCAACGTGCTCGTCATGGGCAAGCGTTGCGGACTCGCCGGTGGTCCCTACGGAAACGATCGCCGCGGTGCCACTGGCTACATGATAATCGATCAATTTTTTCAGGCTCGCGCGATCGACAGCACCTTTGTCGTCCATCGGCGTAACCAGTGCAACAATACTTCCCGTAAACATTGGCCGTCCCCTCCACAAACAAGTCACTCATGGTACTTTTGCTGCCTATCCAAAAGCAAGCGCACAACCGCGTTGTAAGCGCTTGGCAGGCGGTTTTTTTTATGTTTACCATGGTAACCCCATTAAGCACGACAGGAAGCGCTATTTTGCCTCAGTCAGACGAACACTATCTCGTGATTACCGCGCTCGGCGCCGACCGCCCCGGAATCGTCAATACCATCACCCGCCACGTCAGCAGTTGCGGATGCAATATCGAAGATAGCCGTCTGGCCATGCTGGGAGAGGAGTTCACGTTCATCATGCTGCTGTCCGGCAGTTGGAACGCCATCACCCTGATCGAATCCACCCTGCCGCAAAAAGGCGCGGAGCTGGATCTGCTGATCGTGATGAAACGCACAAACTCGCACGAAAGGCCGCCGATGCCGGCCACGGTGTGGGTGCAGGTGGAAGTGAAGGACTCGCCGCACATCATCGAACGCTTTACCGATCTGTTCGACTCCAGCCAGATGAATATCGCCGAACTGGTCTCGCGCACGCAGCCGGCGGAGGGCGACCTGCCGCCGCAGCTGTATATCCAAATCACCGCCCACAGCTCCGGCGATCGGGACGCCTCAAATATTGAGCAAGCCTTCCATCGCCTATGTACAGAATTGAACGCGCAAGGCAGTATTAGCGTGGTGAACTATCCACAGCATGACGAGAAAGATGGAGAGTAGTGATGAGCCCATTGAAAGCCGGTGACACAGCGCCGAAATTTAGTTTGCCTGACCAGGACGGTGAGGAAATTAATTTGGCCGACTTCCAGGGACAGCGAGTTTTGGTTTACTTCTATCCGAAGGCGATGACGCCGGGCTGCACCGTGCAAGCCTGCGGCCTGCGGGACAACATGGACGAATTGAAAAAGGCCGGCGTCGAAGTGCTGGGCATCAGCACCGACAAACCGGAAAAACTGTCGCGCTTCGCCGAAAAGGAGTTGCTCAACTTCACGCTGTTGTCTGATGAAGATCATCAGGTGTCGCAACAGTTTGGCGTGTGGGGCGAGAAAACCTTCATGGGCAAGACCTACGACGGTATTCACCGCATCAGTTTCCTGATCGACGCCAAAGGCAAGATTGAAAAAGTGTTTGATGATTTCAAAACCACCAATCACCACGACATCGTTTTGAACTACCTGCAGCAGTAAATCTCACGAAGCGCAGCGGCCTGCTGCGCTTCGTTATTCCCTCTCAGCCGGCCTCGTCTTCCACCTCGACCCGCAGTTCATCCGGCCAGGCGTGAATCACCGCCTTCACCAGCGTCGCCAGCGGAATGGCGAAAAACACCCCCCAAAAGCCCCACATCCCGCCGAACACGATCACAGAAAGGATAATCACCAGCGGGTGCAGGTTGACCGCTTCGGAGAACAAAATGGGCACCAACAGGTTGCCGTCCAGCCCCTGCACCACCAGATAGGCGACGATCAGCGTCCAGAAATCGGCGCCGACGCCCCACTGGAACAGCGCCACCACCACCACCGGTATGGTGACCAGCACCGCGCCGATGTAGGGGATCAGCACCGAGAAGCCCACCAGCACCGCCAGCAGCAGCGAGTAGCGCATGTCCAGCACGGCGAACACCAGGTAGGTCGCCACGCCGACAATCACCATCTCCAGCACCTTGCCACGAATGTAGTTGGTGATCTGCTGATTCATCTCGTTCCAGACCTGCCCCGCCAGGCCGCGATTGCGCGGCAGCACGCGGCGCACCGCGTTCAGCAGCTGCTCTTTGTCCTTCAACAGGAAGAACATCATCATCGGCACCAGGATCAGGTAGATAGCCAACGTCAGCAGGCCGACCAGCGACGCCAGCGAGAATTTCACCACCGACTCGCCCATGCCGGACAGCCGGCTGCGCAGGTTTTCCGCCATCATGTCGATGATGCCGGCATCCACCAGCGCCGGGTAACGCTTCGGCAGCGTCGCGGCGAAGTTATAGAACTGGTTGAGCATGCCCGGCAGATCGCTCATCAGATTGATGCCCTGTTGCCAGGCGGTTGGCGCGACAACGAACACCAGCAGCATGGCGACGCCCGCGAACACCAGCAGCATGATGCTCGCCGCCCAGGTGCGCGAACAGCCGATGCGCTGCAGGCGCGCGGTCGGCCACTCCAGCAGATACGCCAGCACGATGGCGACCAGCAACGGGGTCAGAATGCCGTGCAGAAAATAGAGAATGAGGAAGCCGGCAACCAGGATCACCAGCAGCGCGATAGCCTGCGGATCGGTGAAGCGGCGGCGGTACCACTGTAATAACATCTCCAGCATCAGAGCGGGCTCCTCGAGGTTTGACGGGCGGGCATGGCGATTCCTGTGATGGGCGTGATTAAAGCATAGATAGAACGGGCGCACGCGAGGTATGCAAAGCACTCAGAGTACTCAAAGTTCGCCATACATCAACCGCAATTTGGCTGATTTTATCGCGTGGGCAGGCGATCGGCGCAAAAATCCGCAGACGCGGCGACAGGCGCGGTGAGCGGCCCCGAACGGGGCCGCGGAAGATTACAGCGAGGTACCGATAGAAAGGGGCGAACCGACCGCCAATGCGAACAACAGCACACAGCCAATCGCGATCGCCGCCGCCAGATCATTTTTCATTTTCCCATCCCCTGATGCTTAAACTGATTATCGTCACGAACTCTGTCGGTTCTTGCGTTGCGGCCTTTTCTGATGCACGTCATTAAAAACCCCCGCCGCAGCGGGGGAGAAAACGTTCTGGTGCATCAAGTGTTACAAGGAGGTCATGAGGGATTGCTAACCCTAAATGACTATTTCAAGCTAAGATTATTCCCAGAGCATGGCAAGCGATCGCGTCGAGGTTATCCGCACTTTGAGATAAACCTCATAAAAAAATCCCGCACGGCAGCGGGATGAAGGGATGATAACGTCATGAATTTTTTATGCGGACAATGAGGCGGTATTGTCGTCATTTGGCGACAATACCGCGCCGGCACGGCGGTCACAAGGGAAATTTGGCCACGGTGAGGAAATCAGAATTTCGCCACTGCACGCGATCGTGCGCCCGCCAGCATCAACGAAAAAATGAGATTTTCGTCAGACAGCCGCCGGGCAAAAACCGGTAGCATGGCCGATATCATCCCAAACGCCGTAGGGGAAAAAAGATGAACAGCAAACCGTGTGAATTTGATGAAGCCATCTGTCTGGCGATCGGGCGTGGCGTTTGCGAAGTCGTGAAGATAGGGGATGAAATCAGCGTCTTCTCCCTGCTGGAAGCCATCGAGAGCTTCATCGAACGGCAGGCGCTCAGCGAAAGCGAAATCGCGGCGGCGGACGACGCGCTGGATCTGATAAGCGTGCTCACCCATCGGTCATAGTGAAAAACGATCCCCCGGTGACGAAGAAACCGACGGCCCATCACATGTGGGCCGCCGTCGTTTCTGTATCGCTTAGAAGTCGTAAGTTACCGACGCTTTCAGCGTTCTCGCCTGTCCCTGGAAGACGTAAGTGCCATTGCTTTCTACGCCGGACCAATACTTCTCGTTCGTGACGTTGTCCAACCCCACACGCCATACCAGCGTATTTTGATCCTCATTCAAACGCATGCGATAGCGAAGGCCGAGATCCAGGGTCGTGAAACTATCGAGCTTTTTGGTATTGGCGGAGTCGGCATATTGCGAACCGGTATGCCGCACTTTCGCCGTCGCCGTCAGGCCATCGACCGGCCTGATATCGTATTCCGCCCCCAGCACCGCGTAGAAGTGCGCTACGCCGATAGCGTCTTTGCCATCGTTACGGCCGCCCTGGGTTTTGGTCAGCTCGGGCGAAAGCCAGGTAGCGCTGCCGTTAAGGCGCAGGCCGAAGGCCGGTTCGCCAAATACATTCAACTCCACGCCGCGGTTACGTTGCTCGCCGTTCAACGTGTAGTAGTTGTTGCTGTCGATCATGGTGGCCGGCTTTTTGATTTCAAACAACGCCAACGAACCGCCCACGCGTTCGAAATCAACTTTCACGCCCACTTCATTTTGCTTGGAACGGGCGATACCGGTACTCTGCCCGAAGTTAGCCGCCTCTTTCGGCGCAATGCCGCCAGGCTGCAACGCCTCGGTATGGTTGGCATAAAGCGACACCGTTTCCCACGGCTTGTAGACCAGCCCGAACGTCGGCATCCAGCGGCTTTGCGTATAACGGGAGGCGGTATCCTCCAGGCCGGTGGCGTTGCTGTAATTACGCACCACCACTTTCTGATGGCGCGCCGCCGCCGTTAACAACACCCGGTCGCCGAAAAAGCCCAACGTATCGCTGAACAACCAGCCCTGCGTCCGGTTGCGCGCCGTGGTCAGCGGATCGCTGTAGTTGCCGCCGAAATAGGCATTGTCCGGTATTGCGACATCATGGTTATCGTAGATATTGGTCGTCGGATTGTTGGCGGACATGCGCCACGCGGTTTTGTCGCGTTTAATCTGCGCGGAATAGCCGACGTTGACCCGATGCGAAACCGCCCAGGTCGTGAACTTGCCCTCAAGCCCCGCCATGCCGCTGAAAGCGTCGATAATGCGGTTGGTGTCCAGGCGCCCAACCGTGGCGTCGCCGTTGGCGTTGATGAGCTTCGGTGCGCTGTAAACACCGGTTTCATGGCCATGCTGCGCGCCCAAGCCGGCATAGGCCTTCCAGTCGCGGGTTAAATCATATTCCGCTTTCGCCATGCCGAATTCGTTCTCGATATCGCTGTAGCCCCACTGCTGACTGTAATTTTTACGGGTGTCAGGCACCGCGGGTATCACATCGATGCCGCTGATGTTGACCCCCATCGTTCCCCCATGGAAAGTCTTTTTCTGATAACCGAAGTCCAACGATGAACGGAAACGATCGCCGCGATAGTCCAGCCCAACTGATGCCAGCGTCGTGCGCCGCTTATCATCCTCAACCGCCGTTTCACCCTCACGGTGCACCAGGTTGACGCGAGCGCCAAACTGGTTGTCGTCACCAAAACGGCGGCCCAGATCCAGCGTGCCGCCCACCTGAGAATCGGAGGTGTAGTCGAGGCCGATCTGGGTGGTCGGCGTTTCTTCCGCCCGCTTCGGTTCAAGATTGATCATGCCGCCAACGCCGCTGGAAGCCAGGCCGTTCAATAGGGCGTTCGCCCCTTTGAAGATCTCCACCCGCTCCAGCATCTGGGTATCCATCACCTGGCGCGGCACCACGCCCGGCAGCCCGCCCATCGTCATGTCGTCGCCGTCCAGTTGGAAACCGCGGATGCGATAGGTTTCGGCGAAGTTACCGTACCCCTGCACCGCCTGTACACCCGCGTCGTTGCTGACCACGTCGGCGATGGTCTTCGCCTGCTGATCCTGTACCAGCTTCGCGGTATAACCGATGACGTTGAACGGAACGTCCATCGCTTTCTGTTCGCCCAACATTCCCAGGCGGCCGCCGTGGGCGACCTGTCCATCCAGGTAGGCGGGAACCAAATCATTGCCGCCGGAGTTGAAATCGCCGTGTTTTTCGGCCCGGACAACCAGGGTGTCCTCCTGGTTTTTCTTGGCGCCGCCGTCTGCGGCCAGCGCCCCCTGGCTCAGCGCACCAATAGTCAGCGCCAGCAGCGTTTTACGTAAAGGGAAATTCGTTGTACTGGTGTTGTGCATAATTCACTCATGAATGAGGATAAAAGTTAAATGGCCCGTCGCCGGGCCGATGGGGCTTATTTATTCAACGCGATGCGAACCACGCTGTCCGGCCCCTGAGTGGAATGATCTTTGTTAAACGGCTGTTTGACCGTAACGAACAATGTCTGGCCGTCTGCCGACAGCAGCAAGCTGTTTGGATTCGGCGGCAGCGGCCAGCGCTGTTTCACCGCATAGGTCGTCGCATCCAGGCTCAGCACATTGCCGGATTCACGCTGCGAGATGTAAATTTCGTTGCGCCGTGGATTGAAAACGACAGCCAAAGAGTCGCCCACATCAAGCCGCTTCAATAACTTTCCGGTGTGAATATCCAAGACCAGCGTGGTCTTCGCCTTGGAGTTGTCGGTGACGAACAAACGACCGGTAGCCTCGTCCTCCGCCATATTGAGCAGCAGTGCGGGTTGGTCTCCCAACGGTTTCCAGCGTTTTTCGATGCGGTTGGAACGCGGGTTGATCACCAGGATCTCGCCGCTGCCATTGGCGGCATACACGCGTTGGGTCTGTTCGGAGTAATGCAGGCCGGTCATCCATTTGCCGGTATTTTTAATGCGCGTTTTCAGCTTGAGCGATTCGGCGTCAACCACCCAAATTTGCGCCGGGTCGGCCACCGCCCCCACATACAGCGTGTTGTCGTGAGCCAGAATTTGGCGCGCACCATACGGCAACCCTTTCTCATTGCGCTCGCTGAACAGCAAACGCCCTTTCACCTTACCGTCGGCGGCGCCGATTGCGCTGATACCGCCGTCCAGCGAATTGCTGACATAAAGGGTTTTCCCATCCGCAGCGGCCTGCATGGCGAAATTTTTCAAATCGGTATGCGTCGTGCCAAGGGTTTTCAGGGTCTTGGCGTCCAGTTTATAGACCACGCCACCCTGCACATCTTTAAAACT
The DNA here is from genome assembly GCF_051172435.1 of Serratia sp. G204Y. Lineage (NCBI taxonomy): Bacteria > Pseudomonadati > Pseudomonadota > Gammaproteobacteria > Enterobacterales > Yersiniaceae > Serratia > Serratia sp. G204Y. Next base: position 27,084 of record NZ_JBPIZA010000004.1, read on the forward strand.
TTCGGCGCTGGCGACGTACAACGCATCTCCCCCTGGCGTCAGCGCCATTTCATACAAGCCATAAGCCAGTTGGCGTTTGACGATACTGTCGGATTGCGCCGCTTGCGCCAGAGGCTGCGCGGCAGGGGAAGAGGTTTGGTGCGGCGCGCAGCCGCTGAGCGCCATCCCCGTCAACAGGGCGAGCACAGAGGTTTTCATTTTCATCGGGGAAATCCTTGACCATTCAAAACGGTGTTTACGGCGGGCTCTGCAGTTTAGTTTTGAGCTTTCTCATCACGAGAAATGAGCGCCACCGCGCGTCTCAGTGTTTCCCTGTGAATCAACCATCACGCCAATGCAGGCTAATAATTCCTTCGTGCGCCCGCGAACAACAAAGAGAATGAGAAACATACTCATTATTATTTATGCAATCAAGCGTAATTATTTTCCTTCCTTCTCTAAAAGTCATGGCGACATCTCGTATTATCAAAACCAATACGCCAGCTATCGATCCCGGTGCCGTGCATGGTTATCTCGCCTTACACCGTCGATAAACGGCCTCACCCCGCGTACAGGCACTTAACAACGAGCGAGCAAACAACAGGAGAAGCCCCCTCATGACAATCCCTGCCCCACGGGAGTGGCAGCGTGCGGACTACCTCGTCAGCACCGATCCCGCTCTGCTGGATCTCGATGCCATCCATGCATTTCTGACCCGTTCGTCATGGGCGGAAGGCATTGATAAAGAGACCGTCCGCCAGTCCCTCGCCCACAGCCTGTGCTTCGGTTTGTATCACGGCGCCAGGCAGATCGGTTTCGCCCGGCTGATTACCGATTACGCCACTTTCGGCTATCTGTGCGACGTGTACGTGCTGGAAACGTACCAAAAAAGCGGGCTGGGTCTGTGGCTGGCGGAATGCTGCCAGGCCCATCCGCTGATGGCGACGCTGCGGCGAGTCATGCTGGTCACCAGCACCGCCCCCTGGCTCTATGAAAAAGTGGGCTATAGCGCCATCAACCGCCCCGACTTTGTCTGGCAGATCGCCCGGCCGGACATCTATCGGCGGTAATGCTATTTCAGCGCCTGTTCGGCCAGCAGCCCGAGGGCGATGACGATCATCGCCGCGCCGGAGATGCGCCCCACCACCTTCGCAGCCTGTGGGCGCGTGCGCAGTACCGACTGCGATCCGAATCCCACCAGCAGATACACCAGGCCGCAGCTGATCAAATGCACGACGCCCAACGCCAGCATCTGCATCGGCACCGACCATTCGGCCCGGGCGTCGGTAAACTGCGGCAGCAGCGCCAAAAACAGCAGAAACACCTTGGGGTTCAGGCCGCTGACGCACACGCCCTTGCCGGCCCAGCGCAGCCAGGAGTCGGAACGCTGATCTTCACCGGCGCCGGGCACCGGCGGGTGCAGCAGCATGTTGCAACCGATCCACAAGAGGTAAGCCGCTCCCAGCAAGGTAAGCGCCGTCAGCGCCAGCGGGTTGCCGACCAGCAGCGCGCCGACGCCCGCCACTACGATCGCAATCATCAACAAATGGCCAAACAGCAAGCCGGCGACGGCGGGCACCACCACCCGGCCGCGAATGCCCGCCGAGATCACATAGGCCCAATCCATACCCGGCGTGATCACCAACAAAATCGACACCGCCCAAAAAGCGGCGAACAGAGCGAGCGTCATGCCGGCGCCCTCTCAAACGCACCGCGCCACACCGAACAGAGAACCATTGCGCTTTCCTCGTGGAAGAAGAACGGCCACCGCCTGCCGCGGCGGCCGTCAAAACCGTTCAACAGATGGCAAGAATATCCTCAAGACGTTAAAATGTGCTTTCAATTACTTGCCTGAAATCGGCATAAGCGGGGAAATTCTTCTAAATGGATAAGATTGATCGCAAGATTCTTGCTGAACTGCAGGCCGACGGCCGTTTGTCGGTGACCGAGCTGGCCGAGCGGATCGGGTTGAGCGTATCCCCCTGCCACCGCCGGGTGCGGGCGTTAGAGGAATCCGGGGTGATCAGAGGTTACCGCGCCCAGCTCGATCCCGGCAGCCTGGGCTATAACTTCTCCGCCCTGGTGTTCGTCACCATGCGCGAAGGCGATCGCCGCGCCGTTGAAACTTTCGAAAACGCCATGATGGACATTCCCCAGGTGGTGCAGGCGCAGCGGCTGTTCGGCGATCCGGACTATCTGCTGCACGTGATCGCCCGCGATCTGCCCGCCTTTCAACAGCTTTACGACGAGAAACTCTCCGCTCTGCCGGGCGTGCAGCGCCTGAGCTCCACCCTGGTGATGAAAACCGTAGTGCCGGAGCGTTCATTCCTGCCGCTGGGAAAATGACGACGGGAGCGTTGCCGCTCCCGTTTTGACTTCTTTAAGGCACAATCACGAAATCCGGATTGGCTACGGCGAACAGCGCCTCGCGATCCGCCGCCGGTGGATAAATCCACTGCGTGTTGATCTCCTGCTTAATCTTTTTGCCTTCCTGACGGGTAAAACGCACCTGGCGATCCCAGCCTTCGGTATACAGCGCGCCCCAGGGCCCCAGATCCAGACAGGTCACATACTTCGGCTGGCTGTACGGGTGCGTCGGCAATCCCGCCAGCTCCGCCGCCGCATTGTGGCCGGCCACGCGGCCAAGGCTCATCGCATGCTGGCAGGTCATCAGGTTGTGGTTGCCGAGATCGTCGGTCGCCGCCTTCACCGTATCCCCGGTCACGAAAATGCCCGCCGCCGCCGGCGCGCGCAGGAAGGCGTCGCCGATCACCCGGCCGCTGCCGTCGCGCTCGCCGGGGATCTGCTCGGTCAGCGGATGCGCCCGCACGCCCGCCGCCAGGATCACCGTGTTGGCGGCGATGCGCTCACCGTTCGACAGCATCACCCCCTCGGCGTCGATGGCCGAGACGCGCAGACCGGCCCGCGCTTCCACGCCGCACTCCGCCAGCGCCTGGCGTATCACCGCCCCCGGCTCCGCCCCCATCCCGGCGCCCACTTCCGGCGCGGTATCGACGATCACCACGCGCACGTTCTCGTCTTTGCCCAGCGCATCCCGCAGCCGCTGCGGCATCTCCGCCGCGCTCTCCAGCCCGGTCAGCCCCGCGCCCACCACCACGGCGGTGTTGCGCGCCGGCGTCGAGGGTTTGGCCGCCAGCGCTTTAATATGGGCATCCAAACGCTGCGCGCTTTCCAGCGTATCGACGTTGAAACCGTATTCGGCAAAGCCCGGCACCGCAGGCACGGAGAGCCGACTGCCGGTGGCCCACACCAAGCGGTCGTAGACCAGCTCAAGGGATCCCCCCGTCGCCTGCGCCACCGTGAGCGTTTTGGCGGCGGCGTCGATGCGTTCTACCGTCCCGGCCAGGTGGCGCACGCCGACGGCGGCGAGCTGCGCGGAAATGTCCGGGTTCATGTTTTCCAGCACCGCTTCATACAGGCGCGGCCGGATGGTGACCGTTGGCGTCGGCGAAACCATGAGCACCTCGATCTCGTCATGCTTACCGGCGATGTTAATGGCGCGCATGGCGGACACGGCGGCCCAAAAACCGGCAAAACCAGAACCGGCAATCACTATTTTCTGCGTCATGGGATGACTCCTTCATACAGGGTTAACCGGGCGATAAGGCTGCCCGCAAGTTTTCGGATGAACGATGCCGTTCCGCTCCCGTAACAGGGTGCAGAAGGCCCGCCCGCCCCTTCCGAAGAGGCGGGAAAAAGTGTGTTTTGCTTTAAGGAAAGGCGGTGGTTAGGTCTTGGCGCGCGCCGTTTTGCCGCTGCGCGCGGTGCGTTCCGTCATGCGCTCGTCGAGCCAGAGGTTGACCTCACCGAAGAAGCCCTGCGGCGCCTTGCGGCCAAAGCGGGCCGCGACGGCGCCGAGGGTCTGCGCCGCCAGCGCGTCGCGCATCGCTTTCTCCGCCTGCAGCATCACCGCGTGGATGGCACATTTGCCGGAAACCGCCCAATCCGGCGGGGAATCGTCGAACACCGCACAGCGCCCGCGCACCTCCTGGCAATCGAACAGCGGCTTGTGCCCTTCAATGGCGTCGATGATCTCTAGGAAGCTGATCTCGTCAGCCGGGCGCGCCAGACGATAACCGCCGCGCACCCCTTCACTGGCGGCGACGATCCCTGCCTTTTCCAGCTTGGGGAAAATCTTGGCCAGAAAGCTGGGGGAGATGCCTTGCAGCTCGGCGAGTTCGCGGCTGCTGAGCGCGCGCTGGTTATCGCCGACCAGCCACAGCAGGCAGTGGATGCCATATTCAACGCTGGTTGTGATGTACGCCATGTGTCCGTTTTCGACCGTCAATGAATCTTCAATAACGCAGACTATATGAGTCTGCGTTTCTCTTGTCAATAAAACACGGACAAAGTTGATCCGTGTTTTATTCGGAATGCATGCCGCCAGCGACGAAAAAACGCCCTTCAAAATGAAAAATAAAACTTTTTTGCCCGATCCGCGCCCGGCTAACGTTTCCTTGTCGCCTGCGGCTGACTATGATGTGATGGGTGCCGCCGCCGCGGTTTGTGAGCCGCCGCACTTTCGCGCGGATTGCGCCGCGGGAATAAAGAACTCTTGTCTGCTGCTGACGTCTTAGAAATGATTATTTAAGGGAAACGCCTGACTATGACCAACCGGTTGACCAAAACCGCGTTAGCGGTGCTGCTGCTCGGCACGCTGAACGCCACCGCCCTGGCGCCAGCACAGGCGGAAAGCCAGGATCAGTTGCCGGATATGGGCACCTCCGCCGGCGGCACCCTGAGCATCGGACAAGAGCTGGCGATGGGCGATTTCTACGTGCGCCAACTGCGCGCCAGCGCCCCGCTGATCAACGATCCGCTGCTGAGCCAGTACATCAACCAGTTGGGCAACCGGCTGGTGGCCAGCGCCTATTCGGTGCGCACGCCGTTTCATTTCTATCTGGTGCGCAATGACGAGATCAACGCCTTCGCCTTCTTCGGCGGCAACGTGGTGCTGCACTCCGCGCTGCTGCGCGTCAGCGACAACGAAAGCCAGCTGGCTTCGGTGCTGGCACACGAAATCTCGCACGTCACCCAGCGCCACCTGGCGCGCGCAATGGAAGATCAGCAGCGCAACGCCCCGCTGACCTGGGTGGGCGCGCTCGGCTCCATCCTGCTGGCGATGGCCAACCCGACCATGGGCATGGCGGCGCTGAGCGGCACCCTGGCCGGCACCCAGCAGGGCATGATCAGCTTTACCCAGTCGAACGAACAGGAAGCCGACCGCATCGGCATTCAGGTGCTGCAGCGCGCCGGATTCGATCCGGAAGCGATGCCCGACTTCCTGCAGAAGCTCTCGGATCAGTCACGCTACGCCTCTAAACCGCCGGAAATGCTGCTGACGCACCCGTTGCCGGACAGCCGCCTTTCCGACGCGCGCAACCGCGCCAACCAGATGCCGAAACACATCGTGCAGTCTTCGCAGGATTACCTGATGGCCAAGGTGCGCGCACTGGGCATGTACAGTTCGGAGGGCTATGGCCTGAACGAAGAGCTGCTCGGCTCGCTCAGCAAGGGCAATGTGCGCGAACAGGCGGCCGCCAAATACGGCCGCGCCATCCTGTTCTATGAAGCGAAAAAATACGACGACGCACGCAACATCATTCAACCGATGCTGGCGCAGGATGCGAAAAACGTCTGGCTGATCGACCTGATGACCGACATCGATCTCGGCCAGAAACGCGCGCCGCAGGCCATCGCCCGGCTGCAGGCGGCCAACGCCGCCCAGAGCAACAACCCGGTGCTGCAGCTCAACCTGGCCAACGCCTATGTCGAAGGCAACCAGCCGGCGCAGGCCTCGAAGATCCTGAACCGCTACACCTTTGCCCATCCGGACGATCCGAACGGCTGGGATCTGCTGGCGCAGTCCAGCGCCGCCCAAGGGCTGCGCGATGAAGAACTGTCGGCCCGCGCCGAAAGCCTGGCGCTGACCGGCCGGCTCGATCAGGCCATCGGCCTTCTCAGCAATGCCAGCTCGCTGCAGAAACTCGGCAGCCTGAAACAGGCGCGCTACGATGCGCGCATCGACCAGCTGCGCCAACTGCAACAGCGCTTCCGCCAATACCAGCGCAGCTGATGCAACAAGGAATGAACGCCATGAAAAACGTCACGATTTACCACAACCCGCGCTGCTCCAAGAGCCGTGAAACCCTGGCGCTGCTGGAACAGCACGGCGTCGATCCCAAGGTGGTGCTGTACCTTGAAACGCCCCCGTCGGCCGATGAGCTGAAAAAGCTGTTGAAGGAACTGGGCTTCACATCGGCGCGCGATCTGATGCGCAAGAAAGAAGACCTGTACAAGGAATTGAAGCTGGCGGACGACAGCCTGAGCGAAGAACAGCTGCTGGCGGCGATGACGGCGAACCCGAAACTGATCGAACGCCCGATCGTGGTGAAAGGCAGCAAGGCGCGCATCGGCCGGCCGCCGGAGCAGGTGCTGGAGATTTTGTAACTTCGAATTCGGGCGCGGACTTGAACTGCGCCCTTGCTTTTGCGGCGGCCACTACAGCCCCAGGATCTCTTTAACGAACGGGATGGTCAGCTTGCGCTGGGCGGTGATCGAGGCGCGATCGAGTTGATCGAGGGTCATAAACAGCGTGCGCATCTCGCGATCCAGCCGTTTCAACAGGAAGCGGCCCACGTCTTCCGGCAGCTCGAAGCCGCGCAGTTTGCCGCGCAGCTGCAGCGCCAGCAGTTTCTCTTCGTCCGACAGCGGCTGCAGCTTGTAGATCTGCCCCCAGTCCAGGCGCGAAGCCAGATCCGGCAAACGCAGGTTCAGCTGGCGCGGTGGGCGATCTCCGGTGATGAACAAACGGGTGCGGCCGGTTTCCAGAATGCGGTTGTAGAGGTTGAAGATCGCCATCTCCCACTCTTCGTCGCCGGCGATGCATTCAATATTGTCGATGCAGACCAGCGCCAGCTGCTCCATTCCGTCCAACACTTCAGGCACGAAGTAGGCGCGCTTGTCGAGCGGCACATAGCCCACCGCCTCGCCCTTTTGCGAAAGCTCGGCACAGGCCGCATGCAGCAGATGGCTGCGCCCGCCGCCTTCACGCGACCAAAAATAGATATAGCTGCCATGTTCCTGACGGACGGCGGATTGGATCGCGGCTAATAGGGATGGGTTCTCGCCCGGATAAAAACTGGCGAAAGTTTCATCATCGGGAAGATAAAGTGGCAGTGAAAGCTGTGCCGGCGTATTCAGAGAAGCACCTCAACCAAAACTGGCAGAAAAACGTGGGCAGTTTAACACAGAAAACGGGCGCTGTTGAACCGGCAGGATCTTATGCCGCAATAGTGAGCAATGCCTAAGCGCCGCTTGATCGGCTGCGGTGTCCGCCAAGGCAAGAATTGTCCGATATCATTCCCTAACTCCATGCCTGCGCAGGTTAAATTTGTAATTTAAGTAAAATCTGACCTAGTATAGGTAGGCTAAATGCAATCACCATCAACAAGGTTTCTGCAAGGATATAGACGATGAAAGTATGGAATAAAGTGCTGTTGGCCTCCTTTATCGGGTTGTTGGTTGCCGGCTGTGATGACTCGTCCAAGGTTGACGCCAACCTGGATAAAGCCAAAGACAGCGCCGAGCAGATGAAAGACGCCGCCCAGAAAAAAGCGGACGATCTGACGGACAAAGCGAAAGCAACGGCGGATGAAATCAAAAAAGAGGCCGCCACCCAGGCTGACCAGCTGAAAGACAAAGCCTCGGCGATTAAAGATGAAGCTGCCAAACAGGCGGACGCCATCACCAACGACGCCAAGGCCAAAGCCGCCGCGATCAAAGACGACGCAGGCAAACAGAGCCAGCAGTTGGTGGATCAGGCTAAAGCCATCAAGAACGACGCCATCAACGGCGCTAACGATCTGACCGAGCAGGCCAAGGCCAAGACCGAAGCCATCAAGAGCAGCGCCGAAAACAAAGCGCAAGAGTTGAAACAAGAGACCGATGCGGCGGTAAACGGCGATACGCAGCCGGCCACCCAGCAATAAGCATACTCAGCAATAAAGTAAGGAGCAGTAAATGGGGATTATTTCCTGGATTATCTTCGGCCTGATCGCCGGTATTTTGGCTAAGTGGATCATGCCCGGCAAAGACGGCGGCGGCTTTATCCTGACCATCGTGCTGGGGATCATCGGCGCCGTGGTCGGCGGCTATATCAGCACCTTCTTCGGCTACGGCAAGGTTGACGGCTTCAACTTCGGCAGCTTCGTGGTAGCGGTTATCGGCGCTATCGTGGTGCTGTTCGTGTACCGCAAAATTCGCAGCTAATATGACATTGGGGAGCTGAGGCTCCCCTTTTTCACTATTTAACCATGCGTCCGTCATTAAGAATGAACGCAGTTCTCCCGTCCCAAAACTCAGCAATAAAAATATCTTTCGGCTCTATACCGTGTTCACGGATAGTTTGGCTCAACCACTCCTCATCTTTATTAACCTCCTGCAGCTCATAAGGCCTGGCTCTGCCATTTTTCATAATGATAATCGAAGGCAGCTCATTTCCCTCACATACCGCAGTTATCTGACCGCCCGGCTCAATTTGCGCATAGACAATCTCTTGAAAAGCGTGAACCCCCTGCGCATGCAGCTGTGAGGAAACGTTCAAGATATCGATTTTATTTTTCTTGGCTAAAATATTTTCCATTAAAAAGCGGCCGTTTTTTATAATTGGTATCGGGTTGCCGATAGTGACCGAACGAAAGAAGTTGCAGTGTTTACTGATTGCATTCAACAGAGAAATTAGCCCTACACCGATAAGCAGTACAACGACATACTGGTACAAGGGGATGCTATCGCTATAGATAACGCCCCCAATAATGCCCCCGAGCACAAAGTTGCCGATAAAATCCACAGGGGTCATTTGCGATAGCTGGGTCTTTCCGGACAGGTTCAAGTGGGTGATAACAATGACAAAGCCAATAACAAATTTGAGCAAAATATATCCGTAGTACTCCATATCCTTTTCCTTTTAATCGATGTTGTTAATGCTATCAGCTACTTTATCCCAACGGATGTAAAGGCAGAAATACGAGTAAAAAGGGCAGCCCCTGGGCTGCCCTTTTCGTTACTTCTGCTCCGCCGGTTCGTCCGGCGCGTCGAGCACCTCTTCTTCCTTGCGGAACAGGCTGATGACCTTGAATAGCAGGCTCAGGCCGATACCCACGATGGTCGCCAGCGCCATGCCTTTCAGCTCCGCCGCACCGATATGCACCTTGGCACCGCTTACGCCGATGATCAGGATCACCGAGGTCAAAATCAGGTTTTGCGCTTTGTTGTAATCCACTTTGGACTCGATCAGCACGCGAATGCCCGAGGCGCCGATCACACCGTACAGCAGCAGGGAAACGCCGCCCATCACCGGCACCGGCACCGCCTGGATCGCCGCCGCCAGCTTACCGATGCAGGACAGCAGGATCGCCAACACCGCCGCGCCGCCGATCACCCAGGTGCTGTAGACCTTGGTGATGGCCATCACGCCGATGTTCTCACCGTAGGTGGTGTTCGGCGTAGAGCCGAAGAAGCCGGAGAACACCGTCGAGACACCGTTGGCGAACATCGAGCGGTGCAGCCCTGGATCGCGGATCAGATCTTTCTTCACGATGTTGGCGGTCACCACCAGGTGGCCGACGTGCTCGGCGATCACCACCAGCGCCGCCGGCAGAATGGTGAAGATGGCGAACCACTCAAAGCGCGGAGTGTAGAAGGTCGGCAGCGCGAACCAGTGCGCTTCGCGAATCGGAGTCAAATCCACCACGCCCATGAAGAACGACAGCGCATAGCCCACCAGCACGCCGATCAGGATCGGGATAATCGCCAGGAAGCCGCGGAACAGCACCGAGCCGAGCACCGTGACCGCCAGCGTCACCAGCGAAATGGTGATGGTGGTCGAATCGGCGCTGGTGCCTTCCGCCGGCAGCAGCCCCGCCATGTTGGCCGCCACGCCCGCCAACTCCAGCCCGATGACGGCGACGATCGCCCCCATCGCCGCCGGCGGGAACATCACGTCCAACCAGCCGGTGCCGGCCTTTTTCACGATCAACGCCACCAGGCAAAACAGCACGCCGCACATGATGAAACCGCCCAACGCCACTTCGTAACCGAGCGGCAACAGCAGCAGCACCGGCGAGATAAACGCGAAGCTGGAACCGAGGTAGGCCGGGATCTTGCCTTTACAGATGAACAGATACAGCAGCGTGCCGATGCCGTTGAACAGCAGCACGGTCGCCGGGTTGATCTTGAACAGGATAGGCACCAGCACGGTGGCGCCGAACATGGCGAACAGGTGCTGGAAGCTGAGCGGAATGGTCTGGAGCAGCGGCGGGCGCTCGCTGACGCCGATGGCGCGACGGGTCATGTGTGCTTTTCCTCGGTTTATTGGTTTTATAGGTTTTAGTCAAAAAAAAGCCGACTCGTTAAGTCGGCTCAAATGTTTACTTGGTACCAAATATCTTGTCGCCCGCATCGCCCAGGCCAGGCACGATGTAGCCTTTGTCGTTCAGGCACTGATCGATGGAGGCGGTGTACAGCTCAACGTCCGGGTGCGCTTTCTCCAGCGCGGCGATGCCTTCCGGCGCCGCCACCAGAACCAGCACCTTGATGCTGTGGCAGCCGGCTTTCTTCAGCAGATCGATAGTGGCGATCATCGAACCGCCGGTGGCCAGCATCGGGTCAACGACCAGCGCCATACGCTCTTCGATGTTGGAAACCAGCTTCTGGAAGTACGGCACCGGCTCCAGGGTTTCTTCGTCGCGGTATACGCCCACCACGCTGATGCGCGCGCTCGGCACGTGCTCCAAAACCCCTTCCATCATGCCCAGGCCTGCGCGCAGGATCGGCACTACGGTAATCTTTTTCCCTTTGATCTGATCCACTTCAACTGGCCCGCACCAGCCTTCGATGGTGACTTTTTCCGTCTCCAGATCGGCGGTCGCTTCATAGGTCAGTAAACTACCCACTTCTGAGGCCAGCTCACGGAAGCGTTTGGTGCTGATGTCATTTTCGCGCATCAGGCCAAGCTTGTGTTTTACCAGCGGGTGTTTCACCTCAACGATCTTCATCATTTTTCTCCTATTAAGGTGGTTGCGGCCAAAAAAATCGCGGGATTATACCTCCTTTTTTTCGCCGCGCCACCCACAATAGCCCGATCGGGATCAACAAAAGTTTGAATATCAGTATAGATGACGAAAAAGCGGAGCCGGTTCACAAGCCGCTCGCAAACGTTTGCCTGCGCTGTTAGAATTGCCGCGCCTTATTCCGGAATCAACATCGGAAGCACAGTTTTCAAACCGCAAACCGTCGTGGGGAATCGCGCAGTGACCGACAAAACCTCTCTCAGCTATAAAGACGCAGGTGTCGATATCGATGCTGGCAACGCATTGGTAGACCGCATCAAAGGTGTAGTTAAACAGACCCGTCGCCCGGAAGTGATGGGCGGTCTGGGCGGGTTTGGCGCCCTGTGTGCGTTGCCGCAGAAATACCGCGAGCCGGTGCTGGTTTCCGGTACCGACGGCGTGGGCACCAAGCTGCGTCTGGCGATGGATCTGAAACGCCACGACACCATCGGCATCGATCTGGTGGCGATGTGCGTCAACGATCTGGTGGTTCAGGGCGCCGAGCCGCTGTTCTTCCTCGACTACTACGCGACCGGCAAGCTGGATGTGGACACCGCGGCCAGCGTGATCACCGGCATCGCCGAAGGCTGCAAACAGTCCGGCTGTGCGCTGGTGGGCGGCGAAACCGCTGAAATGCCGGGCATGTACCACGGCGAAGACTACGACGTGGCCGGTTTCTGCGTCGGCGTGGTCGAAAAATCCGAGATCATCGACGGCAGCAAAGTGCAGTCCGGCGACGCGCTGATCGCCCTGGGCGCTTCCGGCCCGCACTCCAACGGCTACTCGCTGGTGCGCAAGATCCTGGAAGTGAGCAACACCGATCCGACCGCCACCCAGCTGGAAGGCAAACCGCTGGCCGACCACCTGCTGGCGCCGACCAAGATTTACGTGAAGTCCGTGCTGGAGCTGATCGAGAAGGCGGACGTACACGCCATCGCTCACCTCACCGGCGGCGGCTTCTGGGAAAACATTCCACGCGTGCTGCCGGAAGGCATGCAGGCGGTGATCGACGAAGCCAGCTGGCAGTGGCCGGCGGTGTTCACCTGGCTGCAGCAGGCCGGCAACGTCAGCCGCCATGAAATGTACCGCACCTTCAACTGCGGCGTAGGCATGGTCATCGCCCTGCCGGAAGCCGAAGTGGAAGCGGCCATCGCGCTGCTGACCGCGGCAGGTGAAAAAGCGTGGAAAATCGGTAAACTGACCGCCTCTTCCGACGAACAACAAGTGGTCATCAACTGATGAAAAAGATCGTGGTGTTGGTCTCCGGCCAGGGGAGCAATCTCCAGGCGCTGATTGACGCCTGCCAGCAGGGCCGCATCGCCGCCGAGATCGTGGCGGTGTTCAGCAACAAGGCGCAGGCTTACGGCCTGCAGCGCGCCGAGGCGGCGGGCATCGCCACCCAGGCGCTGGATGCCAAGGCCTATGCCGATCGCACGGCGTTCGACGCCGCGTTGGCGGACGCCATCGACCAGCACCAACCCGATCTGGTGGTGCTGGCCGGCTACATGCGCATCCTCAGCCCGCAGTTCGTGCAGCGTTATGCCGGCCGCATGCTGAACATCCACCCTTCCCTGCTGCCGAAATACCCCGGGCTGCATACCCACCGTCAGGCCATCGACAACGGCGACAGCGAACACGGCACCTCGGTGCACTTCGTGACCGAACAGCTCGACGGCGGCCCGGTGATTTTGCAGGCCAAGGTGCCGATTTTCGCTGACGACGAAGAGGATGACGTGGTTGAACGGGTGCAAACCCAGGAACACACGATCTATCCGCTGGTGGTGAGCTGGTTCGTCGACGGCCGCCTGGCGATGCGCGATGGCGCCGCCTGGCTGGACGGCGAACGCCTGCCTGAGCAGGGCCACGCCGCCGACTGATGCGCGCAGCCTGAACCTTGCCTAAACGGCGCCCACGCGGCGCCGTTTTTTTTCGCCTTCATCCATTCTGTGAAGTTATACTTTGCACAATTTCACGGCACAGAGGAGCCCACATGTCCAGCACTGCCAGCGTCAGGTTACGCCCATTGGAACGGGACGATCTGTCGTTCGTCCACCAGATGGACAACAACGCCAGCGTTATGCGCTATTGGTTTGAAGAACCCTACGAAGCCTTTGTCGAGCTTTCCGATCTCTACGACAAACACATCCACGATCAGAGCGAGCGCCGCTTTATCATCGAGCACGAAGGCGCCAAGGTCGGCCTGGTGGAGCTGGTGGAGATCGATCACATCCACCGCCGCGCAGAGTTCCAGATCATCATCGATCCCGCCCACCAGGGCAAAGGCTATGCCAGCACCGCCGCCCGCCTGGCGATGGACTACGGCTTCTCGGTGCTGAACCTGTACAAGCTGTACCTGATCGTCGACAAAGAGAACCCGAAGGCGATCCACATCTACAGCAAGCTGGGCTTCAACGTGGAAGGCGAGCTGATCGACGAGTTCTTCGTCAACGGCGAATACCGCACCGTGCTGCGCATGTGCATCTTCCAGCCGCAATACCTGGCGAAGTTCAAAACGCCCAATGATAAGCCGCTGGTGAAGTGACGGTCAGCAAGAAAAAGAGAAAACCCGCGCAGGCGGGTTTTTTCCTATCATATAAAGGCATTAGCCCGGTTAGTTCACTATTTTAAGCGCTCTAAAACCGGTTCCGGCACTGTTCTCCTCCCCCAGCAACACTCGCTCAAGCCCCATCTTCCCTTTTCTGTTCGTCAGCAGGCTTAGCGACGTATTGCCTTCGCTCCAGGGGTAATCGATAGCGACCACACGGGCACCGGAGGCATGCATTTCAATCAAATCGGTATTGCCATTGATAATTTTAGTTCCTTCTTTCGCCACGCTGAAAGCACTGGCATTAATCAAATACCCATTATTTGCCCCCGAAGGCAATCCGATGACCAAGCAGTTCTGACCGGAATTTTTGACTTTACCCACATCAAGAGATGAAACGGATACCAGAGCGCTTTGGCTATCGATCGTGACCGAGTTCGTTCCCGAATTAATGCTGGCCTCGATAACTTTATTGAGTGAAAAGGTGCCTACCGTATTCTCCGTTCCTCCCTCCGAGCGTACGAAGTCAATATAAAGCTGACTGACACTGCCATTGGTGCTTCCTGACGCTTTAACGATCCCTTTGCAAGATTCTGCCGTTGTGCCATACAAGAAGACCCCTGTTGAAGGGCGGTTAGAACAAACGATAGAAATACCGTGCAAACCGGTAAACGCCACGCTGCAGCCAATCAAGGTGATACCGCGGCAATCTACAAATAAAAAACCGTGGCATGGCGCCTGGTTAACATAGCTCTCTGGGCCGCCAAACGCTTTGCAATTGATGAAGACGGCCTCTTGTAATGCCTCAGCATAAAAACAAGGCGCTGTTGCCGTCATATTGGTATGTTTTACGATGACGTTTACTGCCGTTAGCGTCTGGGAGACTTTGTCCGACGGATTATTATCGTTATCTGGCTCGATAACGATGCCGATACCGCTGTCCGCCAAATTATCAATATTGATATTCTCCAGGATAAAACCGTCATAGGGCTTACGTAAAACAATTGCGCTCCCGGTATGACTGGCCATATTGATCGAGATATCTTTGACGCACACGCCAACGGTAGAGTACCCCGCAATATCAGAGTCAAATTTGAAAACGGCCCCCAGCTCCCCCAGGTCAGCCGTGAGGAGTAACTTCGTTGACTGAATCCCCTCCCCAACGATGTGTACCCCTGGCTTTAAAAAAACGATCTGCTTAGTGATGCTGTAGGTACCGGCAGGCACGATGACCTTACCGCCGAGGGATTCCCAGACCGGGTTAGGATTCTCATTAATTTTCTTGGCAAGGCGAAGAAATGCGTTAGTTAAATTATTTCCTTCGCCTGCCTCAACAAAGTCGAGAATATTCATTGCATTGGATGACGCCATATTACTTCTCCTGTTTATACTGTCTCATTGTAGATTGACTCTTCTGTCACGGAGCTGAGCCAAGGCTTGTATAGACAGATTACCCGCAGATATAAAAATGCAAAGTCATATGTGTTGTATAATCGATGACAGATCATTCATCATCCGATAAAATAATGCACACCTATAGGACTATCTTTTTTCGAAAAAAGGGAAGTATTCTATGAACGCGCTCACATTACGGAGTAACGTTAACAACAGAGTCACATTAATATGGTAAGATTAAATAAAAATTCAGACCTATTTTATGTTACCTACGAGCGAGAAATTTCATGCATAAAGTATCAAGCTTATTTATCTTTATTAGCCTTATTATTTTAATTATTGCGTTTTCATTGAATCTCTATGGCCACTACGCCACCAGTAACTCAAACGCTGTACCGCTGTTTTCCCCGCTCTGGTGGACGCGCTGGTTCCCGCTCTACGCCTCGGGCGCTGCGTTGCTGTTGATAGGGCTGGTATTGCGGGTTTCGGGGCGGGGACGTTAAAGACCAACTTCCATCACAGATATCGCAGAACAAGTTATGCGCGAGACGTATTATCAAAAAGAGTACTTTGTAACGCATATGCACTCTAACAGAATCACTTATAGCAACCGAGAGGGAATAGATATAAGTTAAAAAAAACTAAAAACCCGCAACAGCGGGTTTTTAGCAGTTAAACAATAATATTACACACTATTTATAATAACAGCATCTAAGTCCAATCTTGATAACCGTTTTCGTGAATCCAGACAAGGCCAGCGGGACATGCATCAGATAAAAACCAATACCCATTAAAAGCGCCATACTCCATCTCTTCAGGAGTATTAGGGAAACTGGCTCTAAGTTTATCGAGCTGCTCTTTCACTGTTCCTTTCAAAAACTCGCCCCCGTTGCCAAGTTTTACTATCCCTTCATTCATCAAATGCTCAATAAACCAGAGAAATAACTCCTTTTCCTCACAAAAAGAAAGGCAGATCTTCCCTGATAGACTATCCGGATGAATATTTTCCCAAATAGTCACCATCGATGCTCCCACAAGAGCTTCCTTCCTATTTTCATATTGCTCTATTGTAAGCATATAGATCACCTATCTAAACTTGATTTCAAACTTGTTATCGGAGAGATTCGATACTTTGTTTATATCTTTATTCCCAATAATATCAATCGTCCACCGAGCTTTCGACTCTTGTGCACTTGTAGAATAGTTCCTAAGGTTTATTATTTTCCCTTCAAACTTTGCATAGTACACAATACCTTTCGCGTTTCTCACCTCGTTGAGAGGGAGACCTCCAGCAAGTGATTGCGCATAATCATAGATATCCTTATCGCTAAGTGATTCAGAAGCAAAAACTTTTGTTGTTCCTTTTCTATTACTCCCTCCATCGCCTAAAACTTGAGCTACAGACTTACCAAAAACAGTTACATTACCATCTGGCTGCGTTTTGTCGAAAAGTTTAACCAACTGATTAGTGTTAACCTTCTGTATTTCCCGCAAATAATCTGCCGTTTTAGTCGACAAATTCGCCCCGGCTGCTGTTTCTCCTTTGATAAAATCGGCAACCGGCTGAGTGTTGAGCGTTTTTGTTTTGTATAATTCATCGGAAGCGTTCACCAGCTGTCGGCTCAACTTCCTCACGCTGTCTTCAGTCTTACCCAAAATCAATGTGCTGCCGGTCGTTATGGCGCCAGTACCAATAATCGCCTCTGGAGCCACAATGTCTGCCGCATAAATACCGGCTTGGTTCAGGCAAAGCGCGGGGTTGGTTTTGCAACCGGCAATCGCCAATCGTGCCGCCAGAACCAATTCTGGCGCAGCTCCCACCAGCGTCATTCCCCCCGCAGTAAGTACCAGACCGCCACCACCGACGGTCGCCACTATTGCGGCAGCTTCTCGGCGAGCCACAACACGTTTTGCCGCAGCAACATCACCTTTATCAGCGGCCAAAATGTCTTTCTGATTATCCAGCGCATACTGCATCAACATATGTTCGGTCATGTTGTAGCGATAAACCGACTGCGCGCTGTCCGCAGCACTGTAGGCGCCTTCCGGCGTATGCGTTGTCAACGCCCCGGTCAAAGCCCCGATCACTCGTGCCGTTTGCTCTTTTACTTCATTGCCGTTTAGCGCTTCCTGCAAACGGTAGAGCTGGCGTTCCTTTTCGTTGAGATTGGCCGGTTCGAACAGCGTGCTCTGCATCACGACGCCGGCCAGCTCCGCCGCCAGCGCCCCGGCAGCAGCCCCTTTACCGTCGCCGCGCCCGATTTCCGCGGCGATGCCCGCCACAACCGCATGGCTGACTGACTTCCCGGCCGCACCCAGAACGTCGCCGTTATCCCCGATCAGATTGGCGCCCTCGGCCTGAACCTGGCTGCCGATGTTCGCCAGCAGCGCATTGGTCAGGTTGTCCTTGAAGCTGCCGCCGTTGATGGCGGTATTCAGGCTGGAGCTGATGACCGATTGCCCGGCCACCCGCTGCGCCACCTTGCTCCAGTCGCCGTTGCTCAGCTGCGGCAGTTTGACGTTGTTTGGATTGAGCGGTTTGCCCGCCGCGTCCTTGCTCCAGCCCATCGCGCTGTCGAAACCGTTGAGCGCGCCACCGATCGCCATCGCCGTGGCGGTCGCCTTGACGTTCTCATTGCTACCCAGCGCCTGCAGGGTTTTCGACAGGTTGCCCTGGTTCTCCACCAACGCCACCGCCGCCTGGGAGGCCAGCGAAGACATCCCGGCGGTGACCGCACCGCTGGTTACCGCCCCGCCGCCCACGGCGCCGGAAACGCTGGAGGCCGCCGTGGCCGCCAGTGAACTGCCTGCGGTCACCGCCGCCGCCGCGATGGCGATCACCGCCGCCACCGCCGGGTTCAGGTGCTGGCTCTTGTAATCCCAGCTGTCGTAAGCGTCTTTGACCTTGCTCCACTGCACGTCGTTGCGCTTGTTCAGATCTTTGACCCAGGTGGTGCCCGGCGTATTGCCCAGCGCGTCGATGGCGCTTTGCAACGCCTGGCCGTTTTTCACCTTCACATCGGCGCTGACGCCCTTGGCGGCCTCTACGGTCAAGGCGCCACCGGTATGAATGCTCGGCAGCACCCACTTATTGTCTTCGTACCCTTTATTGGCCTGCTTGATAAAGAAGCCTTTCGAATTGCTGACGGTCTGTTCGAAAGAGGTGTTTTTCACCGCGCGGAAGTTAACCTGGCCACGGGAGCTGGTCAGGCGTGCGTTTTGCCCGGCGGCGATTTTGCTGGCTTCATAGGTGCTGTCGTCGCGGCTCATCAGCGTGATATTGCCGGCGGCGGTAAACTCGGTAACCTTGTTGGTCACGTCATGGCGGGTCTGCTTAACCTCGGTTTTCTTGCCCCACCATTTGCGCTTGGTTTCCTTTTTCTCGAAGTGGCTGGACTCTTCCATCGCCTGGGCGTAGAGATAGCCGCCCTTGGCGGCGATATCCATATTGCCGACACGCATGGCCTCTGCCTGGTTGTGGGCATCGACCTGGGCTTTCAGCCTTGTTTCTTCCGCATGTTTAGCTTGGGCTTCCTGTCGGACGCTAACTAATTTCCTATTTGCGTTTACCTTTTCACTATCAACAGAATTCAACGCTTGTTGGGCGGCGTGTATCTCATTCTTTTTTTTGATTATGCGTTGACGCAAATTTTCATATTCATCTATCGTCTTTTTTCGAATTGCCAGCGCAATCTCATAACCATCACCGGATGTTTCCGCAGGATCGACACCATAAGGGAATGGGTCAAATGCCTTCCCTCCCTCATTAAGCAATCTATCCAGATCTGAACGGGTTTTTATTTCAATATTCCCCATATCGAGGTGATAAGTCCCCGTACCCGGTATCATTACAGAACTACTGTGCTTGTATGAAATAGGATACTGAGCAGGATTATCGAGTAACAAACCTTCAGGCGTATTTCTAACGTTGTTCAGTACATTCTGTTTTTGATTAACATTTTGCTCTGCATTTCTAACCGCCTGCTCCGCCGCCGCTATCCGGCTTCCCCAATCCGTCACCGCCACCGACGGTTTCCAGTTCGCCCCTAATCCTTTAACCACCAGTTTGGTCGCCTGGAACAGAATGCTGCCGCCGGAAATCACCGTCATCAGGCCGCCGGCATTCAGCTCGGTGCCCTGCTGAGTGCGAGTTTCGGTGAACTCGTTGCCGCCCTCGCGGTAAGTGTGATTTTGCACCGCCTCGAAACGCATATCGCCGCCGGAGGTCAGCGTCATGTTGGCGCCGGAGGTCAGCCTGGCGCCGTAAGTCAGCAGTTGGTTATTCGCCGACGCGGTCAGGTTTTTACCCGCGCTGAGGGCTGTGACCACATGGCGGTCGTCTTTGTTGTTGTCGTTGGCGGCATCAATGGCGGAATAGGCCAGGTTCGACAACCATAGATTCTGCCCGGCCAGCAGCGTGATATTGCCGTTAGCGGAGAGCGCGCCGCCCTGGGTGCCGATGTCGCGGGCCGAGTTAATCAGCAAATTGCCGCCGGCGTGTACCCGGCTGCCCAGTTCAGGCGTGCGGGACACAGGGAAAAGCGCATTGAATCGACCGTCAAGTTCACGGTAGTTAAGATCGGCGTTATGGGCGGCTAACAGCGTAACGTCCTTATCCGCATTAATCTTGGCGCCGCGGAGCGCCAGATAGCCACCGCTATTGAGCAGAACCGAACCCGTTGCCCTCATTTGGCCACTGGCCAACAGCTGGTTGAAGTATTCCTGCCGTTTAGCCGGAGAAACCGGCCCCCCCAATAGCGACCCCTCCAACAACGCGCTGTTTTTTACGATTGCAATGCTGCCGTTAGCCGTCATGGCGATATTGCGACTTTGCGGCGCCAGCAGCGTATTCAGCAACGTAATGGTACTGCCAGCCGTGAGAGACAGATCGCGTGAAGCCTCAAGGCTGCCCAACCAACGCGAACCGTCAGGGCGGAAGTAGTGAGGTTTCTCGCTGGAATGTATCTTTATCTCACCGTTTTTGGCGTTTAGCGTGACGTCCTGCCCTTTCAGCTCACTTTGCCAGGCGTCGATGGCGTTGACCGCCGTCAGAGACAGCTCTTTTCCGGCGGCCAAAATGCCTTGCCCAAGAACAATCCGATCTTCGGCAATCGCGGTGATATTGCCGTCGGCACGAATCGCATCAGTACCGACGATGTTTTTGGCATGCAGCAGAACATTCCGTGCCTTTAGCGACTCTGGCCTGCCGGAGGTGACCACTTCATTCAGCTGATTTTCATGAGGCGTCGGCGTACTGATCTCTATCTTATTTTTAAAATCCGCAGTGAGATTATTGCCGGCGGTAATCGATGATTTTTGCTGCCCCTTTGCTCGCCAGACGACAAGTTCCTGCTGCTTGGTATAAGGCGCTTTTTCCGTGACATACAGCAGATCCCAATCTCCGGGAGGCGCATCTTCGTCACGGGCAAACGCCCCAACGCCAAACGTGTTCGTTCCCAGACGCCAGTACCGATCTTTCTGGCCGAGTTGAATGCTCTTTACGGTAAAATCGTTCCCCGTCAGGATCAGATCTTTGGCCGCGCTGATATTCGACTGATCGTTCCATAACGTTGTCGCGTTGATATAAGCGTTGTTGCCTGAATTTATCACCCCCGGCGCCTGCGATTTCACCAGAAGATACTCGTCTTTCCCCACATTAACCTTGTCGCCTTTCGACAGGTTGATTTCGCCAAACCAACTGCCGATGCCAAAGTCCTTCAGTTCAGGCTCCAGCAGCACAATAGCGTCAACACCTTGCCGTGAGTCGTAATAACTTCCTACCAAGGATTTATTGAACGCTTTAGAGTTAGCGGGAGTATTTTTCCAAACGGCTTGAACCTCTTGCCTGACATTGTTCAAATTCTCCGTGCGTATAACCAAGTCACCGCTGTTGGTCTGAATGCGTGCAGAGCGGTTTTCTATCTGTTTGGCTTTATTCCCCTGAGCGTCTTTCTGAATCCAGAGATTATTGTTGCTATGCAATGCGGTGTTGTCGCCATCACGTAGTGCCACATTGCGTACCGTATCGGCAAACACCCGCATATCGCGATGCGCCGTAACATTGCCGTTGTTATTGAGCGTATCGGCAGCCATTGTCACGTCACGTTCACCGCGCACCTTAACGCCCGATGAGATATGAATTTCCCTGGCGCTGGCGTTCAAGTCTGTCGCTGCCTGTGTATTGCCCAACTCAATCCGCCCGCTAACGCTCAGCGTAATATCCCGCTGTTTGCTGGTGAGGTCTTTCAGGTTCACCCCTACCCCATCCTCATTGGCCACCAGGCGGATTTTGTTGGCGTACATGCCGCCCAGTGCCTTGGTGTCCACCGCCAACACTGGTTTGGCGCCTTCGCCAGCGATCGGCTTGATGGTGCCGTCTTTAAAACTGATGCGGTTAGCGCCCTGGGTCAGCGACAGGTTTTGCGCGTTGATTTTGCCGTTCAGCTCGGTGGCGCGGCTGATGATGTCAACATAGTCGGCGCTGCTGCCGTCCAGCCCTTTACCGCCGATGGTGACGCCGCCTTTTTTCACCTCCAGCGCCTCCAGCGCGCCCTGCTTGTCGAACTGCGGTTTGCCGGTGGTTAACGTCACGCCCGGCGCGTTGATAAAGCCGCAGCCGTTGCAGGTGATGCCATTCGGGTTGGCGATCATCACGTTGGCTTTGTTGCCGAACACCTCGAGCTTGCCCTGCAGCTCGGAACGACTGCCTCCGGTGACTTCGTTGATGATAAGTTCTGCTGGCTTCCCTTTCAGATTCGGGTTGCCCTTTGCATTCTCAATAGTCACGCCCAGTTGGGTCTTGCCACCCTGGATGGCATTATTCAGCACCGCACCGGGCGTACCGACGTTAAAATCCTTGTAGGTATTGTGTGAAATCCCCGCGCCGTTCGGCGTGGCGATATTCACCACCGGTACGTTGCCCGGCTTGATAACCACCTGCGTATTGCCGTTAGCGGCGGTAATGCCGGCGGCGAACGCCGGGTGCAACGGCTGGAAAGCCGTCAGGTAGATCAGCAAATAGCTGGCGCCCCGCGCCAAAGGGGAAGTGGACTTATCCATATTCATTCCTTCGAAAGGATGTTGTTTTGAACGCCGAGGCGCTCCTGCTGTGTGCTGGCGTTATAACGTGACGGTGGCTTGCCAGTAGGCCACCCAACGATCCGGTTGCAGGCTGCCTGGGTGCGTCAGCGATTTACCGACGGTGACCGCCTGATTGAACCAGCGGCCGTTTAACGTCGCGCTCAGCGCCGCGCCGGCGACGCTGCCGCCGTCTATCAGACCGGCGCGCCCCTGCAACCAACCGGCGTCTAACGCGCCGGTGAAAGAAAGCTCTCCCAGCCCCGGCAACGTCTGCCATTGCCAGTTGAGTTCATTGCGCCAGTAGGCGCCGCGATTTCCGGTCAGGTACTGCTCTTTAAAGCCACGCACCGAGTATTGCCCGCCAATGGAAATGCGCTCGCCGGCATACAGGTTGTCTGCGCTGGTTTGCCCATAGGCCGAGGTCAGGTAATAGAGAGAGGGGGCGAGCGGATAAAAGTAGCTGGCGCTGAGGCCAAGCTTGCGGAACTCGCTGCGCGGCGCCCCGTCGCGCTCAGGATCGTCGGCGGTGGCGCCCAGCATGCGCAGCCCGCGGCTTACCGTCGGGTTCAGCGTCATATAGCCGCCGCCCGCAGCCGCACTGTAATTGAGGCCCAGGCTGGCGACGCTGAGCGTCGGGCTGCTGACGCCCAACCGTTCCCCCGCCAGCTTATTTTCCGTGGTACGCCGCGCCAGCCCGATATCGACGGCCAGCTTGCGTTTGCCATCCCGCAGCAACGTGCGGTTGGCGCCCAGACGCTGGGTCTGGTTGTTGCCCTGATAGCGGTAAGCCGCGCCGTTGAACGGCACCCGCTGGAAAAAATCGTTCCAGGCGTACTGGTAACTGAACAGCCAATAGCCGTAGGGTAAGGTGACGCCGCCGTTCAGGCTGCGGCTGCGGTAATGCGGGCTGAAATCGTTATTGCGCGCTGCGGAAAGCGACCATTGATCGGCGAGGCGCAGCGGGTTATCCAGCGTGAAGGCGGCGTTCATCTGCCCGGTGCCGGTGCTTTTCTGGCCGCTGTTGTCGGCGCCGAAAGAGAAAGAGACCGGCGCACGCCGGGCGCCACGCAACAAAACCACGTTGGAAAAGCCGGGTTGTTCGCCGGGTTGAATATCGATAGCCACCTGTTGCGATGGCAGGCGGTTGAGCTGCTCCATGCCCTGCTCAATATCGCGCAGATTCAATACGTCGCCAACCAGGCCGGGAAACGCCATTTTCAGCGCCAGCGTCTGCTCGCCGTTCTGCGTGATGGACTCGATTCGCCCTTCGCTGGCGCTCACGGTCAACACGCCGCGGGAAATATCCTGCTCCTGCAGCCAGGCCTGCGAGGTGACATAGCCGCGTTGCAGATAAGCATTGGTGGTTTCGCGCACCAGACGGTTGATGTGATCCAGCGTCAGGCAGCGCCCCTGATACGGGCGCGCCAGGCTTTCTTTTACCGACCAGGAAAGATGTTCGGCGCCCTGAAAAACGATTTGCCGCACCGGTTGGCAAACCGCCCCTGCGGCGGCCGACACAGGCAGCGGCAAGGCCGGCAACTCAACGTTATTTTGCAGCGCCTCGCGCTGTTGTTGCGCCTGTTCCAGCAACGTTTTCTGCTGTTGGGTAATGCTGTCGCGGTCAGCAGGGCTGGCGATCTCCGCACACCACGCCGGAGCGCAGAACGCCAAGAGTGCAGGCCAAATCCCGGGCTTCCATGCACACATTTAAACACATCCATTTACGTTAGTTTACATAGATTATCGAAGTATATACATTTTACGCCGGCGATCAATGATAATGAGAATTGTTTTTGTTTGATCAGGTTCACAACGTGGTAAACATCAGGAATATATTTTGTCGAGCTTGCCGCCACATTTCCTGATGGCGGATATTATTAACACATGAATTAAAAACCCAAATAATTACCAATAATAAATTCAAGAGTTAAATAACACGCACAATATCGCTAAAAATAAAAAATAAAGTTTACAAAATTAACCCGCCGTCTTACCGTGATATTTTGTTTAATGCAATTATTCATGAAAGCCATAATTTACAACTAACCAATCAAGAACCTCGAACAATATCAGGATTTCCTAATGCCAGAACGTGATATAGAACTGTTTATTCGTGATTACGTTAATGATATCAAAGCCGGCAGCGCCGCGCTATTTGCCGGTGCCGGGCTGTCCATACCCGCCGGTTTCGTCAGCTGGAAAGAGCTTATCGGTGATATCGCTTATGAATTGGGGCTGGATATAGAAAAAGAAAGCGACCTTATTTCTCTGGCTCAATATCATCTCAATGAAAAAGGCAACCGGCATAAGATAAATCAAAAAATAATTACAGAATTCGCTGAGCAAGCGGAAGAAACTGAAAATCATCGGATCATTGCCAGATTGCCGATAGCGTCACTCTGGACAACCAACTACGACGATCTGATTGAAAAAACCTATGCCCGTTATAATCGCGTCTGCGACGTTAAAACCACGCCGGAAAGTCTGACCAACAATATTCACAAGCGCGATGTTGTCTTATATAAAATGCATGGTGATTATAGAACACCCAACCAGGCGATTATCACCCGCGAACAATACGAAACTTACTCCCGTACACACCTTCCTTTTATCAACATGCTGATGGCGGAGTTGACCGCCAAAACCTTCCTGTTTATCGGTTTCAGCTTTGAAGACCCCAACCTGCAATACGTATTGAGTCGCCTTTACGCGCAGTACGGCGAAGGGAAAAGAAACCACTACTGCATCATGCGGCGCGTTCAGCCTGGCGACAGCGGCAGCGAGGATCAGGCGTCTTATGATTACAACAGCCGAAAACAAAGCCTGATGATCAACGATCTGCGCCGTTACGGCATTCAAACGCTACTGGTGGAGGACTATCGGCAAATCACCGACCTGCTATATGCCATCGAAACGCAATTCAAGAAAAGCACGGTGTTTATCTCCGGCAGCGCCGACAACTACCACCCCTATGCCCGTGAAGAGTCCATCCAGTTCATACACCGCCTGGCGCGCCTGCTTATCCGCAAACAGTACCGCATCGTCAACGGCTTCGGTTGGGGCGTGGGCACGGCGGTGATCAACGGCGCATTGGAAGCCATTTACGCCAGCGGGGGGAAAATCAGCGAAAGCCAGCTGGTGCTGCGCCCTTTCCCCCAATTCGCCAGCGGGGGCATTACGCTGCCGGCACTTTGGCACGAGTACCGCCAGAACATGATTTCGCTCAGCGGCATCGCGGTCTTTTTGTTCGGCAACAAGCGTAACGCCGAAGGCGAATGCGTGCTGGCCGACGGTTTATTGAAAGAGTTCCACATCGCTGCGGAACAAGGCTGCGTCTGCATTCCTATCGGTTGTACCGGCGGCGCATCCGCCGAGATCTACCGAAAAATCAAGGAGGAGATGAAAGACACCCTCTATCACCGCCATCCCGTCGCCATGAACCTGCTGGATCAACTTAACGAGCCGGGCAGCCTGGCGGAGAAGAAAACATGCCTGTTGGCACTTATCGATATCATTACTAAGGATAATCCTCGATGACCAGAAAATGTTTTTACAGTTTCCATTATGAGCCGGACAACTGGCGCGCTTCTCAGATACGCGAAATGGGCTCGCTGGAAGGTAACCGGCCGGCCACGGATAACGATTGGGAGGAAGTGAAAAAAGGGGGTGACGACGCCATCGCCGCTTGGATCAAAGGCCAGTTGGACAATCGGAGCTGCGCCGTGATTCTCGCGGGTAAAGATACCGCCAATCGCAAGTGGATCAACTTCGAAATCTGCGAAGCCTGGAAGAAAGGCATGGGCGTGCTGGTGGTGTATATCCATAACCTGAAAGACAGCGCCGGCGAACAAGCCCGAAAAGGCAACAACCCGTTGGATCATATCAAGCTGGGCGACACAAAACTCTCCGCTATCGCCAAAGCCTATGATCCGCCTTATTTGACCAGCACCAATGTCTATAATCACATCAAGGAAAATCTGGCGGAGTGGGTAGAAGAAGCGATCCGCATTCGCGAAAATTACTGACGGCCGCCCTAAAGACGAAAGGCTGCATTATCCCGCAGCCTTTCGTTCGCTAGGGGTGCAGCACGTCGCTCACCCATACCGCCCGGTAATATAATCCTCGGTGCGGCGCTGGCGCGGCGAGGTGAAGATGGCATCGGTGTCGTTGTACTCCACCAGCCGCCCCTGATGAATAAAGGCGGTGTAGTCGGAGACGCGCGCTGCCTGCTGCATGTTGTGCGTCACCAGCACCACGCTGTAACGCTGTTTCAGCGCGGAAATCAGCTCTTCGATGGTCAGCGTGGAGATCGGATCCAGCGCCGAGGTCGGCTCGTCGAGCAGCAACACTTCCGGCTCGATGGCGATGGCGCGCGCGATCACCAGGCGCTGCTGCTGGCCGCTGGACAAGCGGAACGCATTTTCACGCAGCCGATCCTTCACCTCATGCCACAGCGCGGCGGCGCGCAGCGAACGCTCCACCGCTTCATCCAGCAAGCGCCGGTCGCGCACGCCCTGCAAGCGCAGGCCGTACACCACGTTTTCATAGATCGATTTCGGGAACGGGTTCGGCCGTTGGAACACCATGCCCACCCGCCGCCGCAGCGCCGCCACGTCGATCTGTGCGCCGGAGATCGCCGCGCCGTTCAGCTGCAGATCGCCCTCGATGCGGCAGTTGTCCACCAGATCGTTCATGCGGTTGAAACAGCGCAGCAGCGTCGATTTGCCGCAGCCCGAAGGGCCGATCAGGGCCGTCACCCGGTGCTTCGGAATGCGCAGCGAAATATCATGCAGCACCTGTTTGTCGCCATAAAACAGGTTCAGTCCGTTGACCGCCAGCGCGGTCTGTTCATCGTCGAGATGCTGGACATCCAGCCGGGGCAAACTGCCTGGCGTCATCAAACCCATTACGCACTCCCCAAAAATAGCGTCATTGTTACTGCGACCATGCTCGGTACCGCTCCCTCAGCGAATGGCGGATACCCATCGCCGCCAGATTCAAACTCACCACGATCGTCACCAGCAGGAAGGCGGTGGCGAACACCAGCGGCCGCGCCGCCTCTACGCTCGGGCTCTGGAATGCCATATCGTAGATCTGGAAGCTCAAATGCATAAACTTCCGCTCCAGGTGCAGATACGGGAAAATCTCGTCCACCGGCAGCACCGGCACCGATTTCACTACCCCCACCAGCATCAGCGGCGCGGTCTCCCCGGCGGCGCGCGCCACCGCCAGAATCAGGCCGGTCATCATCGCCGGCGCCGCCATCGGCAGCACGATGCGCCACAGCGTCTCGGCCCGGCTGGCGCCCAGCGCCATCGAACCCTGCCGCAGCGAGGTGGGAATGCGCGACAGCCCTTCCTCGGTGGCGACGATCACCACCGGCAGCGTCAGCAGCGCCAGCGTCAGCGCCGCCCACAGCACGCCGGGCGTGCCGAAGGTCGGGTTGGGCAAGGATTCAGGATAGAACAGCTGGTCGAGCGTGCCGCCTATCATATAAACGAAAAAGCCGAGGCCGAAGACGCCGTAGACGATCGAGGGCACGCCGGCCAGGTTGACCACCGCGATGCGGATCACCCGCGTCAGCAGATTGTTGCCGGCATACTCGTGCAGATACACCGCCGCGATCACGCCAAACGGCATCACCACGATCGACATCAGGATCACCATCAACACCGTGCCGAAAATGGCCGGGAACACCCCGCCTTCGGTGTTCGCCTCGCGCGGGCTGTCGGTGAGGAACTTCTTCACCTGCTCGCCCCAGTGCGCCAGCTTCTCGCTGGTGTTCATGGCGTTCGGGTACCAGGCATCGCGCACCTGGCTGAGCGGAATGGTCAACGTCTGGCCATGCATATCGCGCAGCAGCAGCGCATCACGTTGGCGATCGCGGTTCAGCCCCGCCAGGCGTTCGGACAGCAGCTGGTATTGCCGCTGCAGCTCCAGCCGCTCGGCCTTGATGGCGTCCTGCGCGCGGGCGTCCAGCTTATCGTCGCGCTGCAGGCGCTTTTCCCGCAGCCGCAGCGCGTCAAACTGCTGATTGATGCGCGCCATATCGCGAAATTGAATGTCGTGCGCCTGGCGCGAGAGCGCGGCGATTTGCGGCAGCCGCTGCTGCAACGCCTGCCCCAGATTGCGGCCGGTCAGCGGTTGCCCGTCCTCCAGCAGCCCCGCCAGATAGCCGTAAGCGGTGCCGTGGCTGTCGCGCTCCAGCACCAGCAGGCTGCGCGGCGTGCTTTGGCTGCCGATGTCGCTGGCCAGCAAGGTGCGGAAATCCTGCCCTTCACGCTCGCGGTTACCGACCTTAATCAGATAGCGTTCGACGCTTTGCGCCTCGCCCGGCGGCGTCACGCCCGCCTCCGTCAGCTGGCGGCGCGAAATGCTTTGCTGCTGGTACAGCTCGCCGATCACCGTCACCGGCCCGGCGCCGTTCTGATTCAGCTCGAACTGATAAACCGGGCTCGGCCAGAAATAACGCATCCCCTGCCCGGCCAGCAGCAACAGAATGCCGATCAGCGCCAACAGGCTGACGGCCACCGAACCGGCGGTCAGCCAAATCCACGGCGATCCGCTCTTCACCCAGTTCTTCATGGCGCCTCCTGATTCGGCGTGTAGCGCTTGCGCAGCCGCAGGCGCACCGCCTCCGCCAGCGTGTTGAACACGAAGGTGAAGATAAACAGCACCAGCGCGGTCAGGAACAGCACGCGGTAATGGCTGCTGCCGGAGACCGCCTCCGGCATCTCGATGGCGATATTGGCCGCCAACGCCCGCAGCCCCTGGAACAGGCTGCCGTCGATAATCGGCGTATTGCCGGTGGCCATCAGCACGATCATGGTTTCCCCCACCGCGCGGCCAAAGCCGATCATCAGCGCGGAGAAAATGCCGGCGCTGGCGGAAGGCAGCACCACCTTGACAACCGTCTGCCATTGGGTGGCGCCCAGCGCCAAAGAGCCCTGGCTCAGGGTGGCCGGCACGCTGAACAGCGCGTCCTCCGCCAGCGAGAAGATGATCGGCACCAGCGCGAAGCCCATCGCCACGCCCACCACCAGCGCATTGCGCTGGTCGTAATTATCCCCCAGCCAGAAATGCAGCGGCTCACCGAACAACGCCACCTCCAGCCGCGGCCCGAGGCTGAGCGCCAGCCACACCGTCAACGCCAGCAGCGGCAACAGCAACAGCAGATCGACACCCGGCCGGCAACGCGGCATAAAGCGATGAGTCAGCGCGCCGCACAGCAGCACCGCCGCCGCCAGCAGCAGCGGCAACGCCAGCACCGCCAACAGGTATTGCTCGATGATCGGCGCCAGCCAAATGCCGGCCACCAGCCCGATCACCACCGTCGGCAACGCGCCCATCACTTCGATAGCCGGTTTGATCACCCGACGCAGCCCCGGCGTCATAAAATAAGCGGTATAGATAGCGCCGGCCAGCGCCAGGGGAATGGCGAACAGCATCGCGTAAGCCGCCGCCTTGAAGGTGCCGAAGATCACCGGCATCAGGCTGAATTTCGGTTGATAACTGTCTTCGCCGGAGGTGGATTGCCAGACGTAGGCCGGCTGCGGGTAGTTCTCATACCACACCTTGCCCCACAGCGAACGCCAGGTGACGTCCGGATACGGGTTGTCGAGCGCATAGCGCTGCCAGCCCTGCGCGCTCTCCAGCAGCAGGCCATCGCCGCGCGGCGCGAACGCTATCTGCTGCACCTCGGCGCCCAAACGGGTATTCAGCAGCGGCTGCGGTTGAATGGTGGAGAACAGCGAGAAGCCGCCATCGGGCCGCAGGGTGGCGAACACCCGGCGGTAAGGCTCGGCCACCGTCAGCTCCTGCCCGTCGGCGCCATGGTCGAAATGCTGCACCGGCGTCAGGCGCCAGCGCTGCTCTTTTTCTACTTCGAACCACTCGCGCAGATTGCCGTCGGCGCCCTTGATCAGCAGCGCGCTGCCGCCGGGCAGCGCCGTCATCTGATACGGGGCATGTTCGCCAAGGGTACGCGTTTCACGCAGCTGCAGCTGCGCGCCGTCGATCTGATAACGCGCCAGCCGGTTGCCCGCCAACAGGTAAAGCTGGCGGCCATCCGGCGTCAGCACCAGTTGCTCAGCATCATGTTCCAGCGGGCGCTCGCTGAACTGCGGCGGCCGGTCGGGGCTGAAACGGCCAAACACCAGGCGCCGATCGTCGGTCACCCCGGCCAGCAGATACTGCCCGCGATGCGCATCCGCCAGCGACAGCAGTTTCAGCGGCTTGCGCTGTGGATCCAGCGCCAACGGCTGCTGCCCGAGCGGGAACAGCCACTGCGGCCGGCCGGTCTCCGCCGTCGCGAAATCCGCGCGCGCCACCACCAAGCGGCCGTCGGCCTGCGCCAGCGCAAACAGATCGCGCTCTCCGGCGGCCTGCGCGAGCAGCGCCGGCTTGGCCAACAGCGTCTGCTGCGCCAGCGGCGCCTGGGGCTGGCCGTTCGGGGTCGGCGTCAGGCGATAAAATTGCCCCGCGCCCTGCGCGTCAATGCGGTAACCGACGCGCTGCTGCACGTCCATGCCCAGCGCCAGCGCCGGGGCCGACGCCGCGATCGGCAACGGCTGCGCCTGCCCAAGCGAGGCCGGTTTGAACAGCGGCAGCACCGCAAACAGCAGATAAACGAAGATCAGCATCAACGTCATCAGCACCATCAGCCCGCTGGCGGTCACTGCCGCCTGCACGCCGCGGTCGATGCGCCCGCGCATGCGATCTCGGGGATGTTGATTGGCCGTCGTCTGTGTCATGTGTCTCGCTGTCGCTGATGTAATCGGGCTTGCGCCGTAAGATAACCGGGCATCTTATGTCAGTTTTATGACGTTTGCATGACAAAGTTACCCAATCTCCACCAAGTCATTTTCACTGCCAACAGGCAATATGGCGCTGATATATTGCTGAAAAATGAACGCAAATACGCTTTATAACGCCAATAATAAGCCTGGAAACCTTAATTTAATGCTGCCCAATCCGGCGGCGCATTGCCCACGTCGCCGAAAATTTATCGGCGCCGAAAAATGCCGCGCGCCAACGCAATGGATATGTTGGACTTTCCTGTCAATCTCTCGCAATAATGATCAAGGACACTAGAGCGGCATCCGGGCGCTGCGTCCCGGATCCTATTCTAAATTTGAACTGGAGTGGCAATGGGTCAGGAAAAGCTCTACATCGAAAAAGAACTAAGCTGGTTATCCTTTAATGAACGCGTGTTGCAGGAAGCCGCAGATAAGAGCAATCCCCTGATTGAACGTATGCGTTTTCTGGGCATTTACTCCAACAACCTCGACGAATTCTATAAAGTCCGCTTCGCCGATCTCAAACGGCGCATCCTGATCAGCGAAGAGCAAGGCTCCGCCGGCGCCTCGCGCCACCTGCTGAAAAAGATCCAGGCCAAGGTGTTGAAAACCGATCAGGAGTTCGACGGCCTGTACAACGATCTGCTGCTGGAAATGGCGCGCAATCAGATCTTCCTGATCAACGAACGCCAGGTGTCCGAGAACCAGCAAATCTGGCTGCGGCAATATTTCAAACAGCATCTGCGCCAGCACATTACGCCGATCCTGATCAATCACGACACCAATCTGGTGCAGTTCCTGAAAGACGATTACACCTATCTGGCGGTGGAGATCATCCGCGGCGCGCGCATCGACTATGCGCTGCTGGAGATCCCGTCCGACAAGGTGCCGCGCTTCGTCAATCTGCCGCCGGAAGCGCCGCGCCGCCGCAAGCCGATGATCCTGCTGGACAACATTCTGCGTTACTGCCTGGACGATATCTTCAAGGGCTTCTTCGACTACGACGCGCTCAACGCCTACTCGATGAAAATGACCCGCGACGCGGAGTACGATCTGGTGACCGAAATGGAATCCAGCCTGCTGGAACTGATGTCCTCCAGCCTGAAACAGCGCCTGACCGCCGAGCCGGTGCGCTTCGTGTATCAGCGCGACATGCCGAACGAAATGGTGGAACTGCTGCGCGGCAAGCTGGGCATCTCCAACTACGATTCGGTGATCGCCGGCGGCCGCTACCACAACTTCAAAGATTTCATCAGCTTCCCGAACGTCGGCAAGGCCAACCTGGTCAACAAGCCGCTGCCGCGCCTGCGCCACATCTGGTTCGACGGTTTCCGCAACGGCTTCGACGCCATTCGCGAAAAAGACGTGCTGCTCTACTATCCGTACCACACCTTCGAGCACGTGCTGGAGCTGCTGCGCCAGGCGTCGTTCGATCCGAGCGTGTTGGCTATCAAGATCAACATCTACCGGGTGGCGAAAGATTCACGCATCATCGAATCGATGATCCACGCCGCGCACAACGGCAAAAAAGTCACTGTGGTGGTCGAGCTGCAGGCGCGCTTCGACGAAGAAGCCAACATTCATTGGGCGAAGCGCCTGACCGAGGCCGGCGTACACGTGATCTTCTCAGCGCCGGGCCTGAAAATCCACGCTAAGCTGTTCCTGATTTCGCGCCGTGAAGGCGATGAAATTGTGCGCTATGCTCATATCGGTACCGGCAACTTTAACGAAAAAACCGCGCGCATCTACACCGACTATTCGCTGTTGACCGCCGACTCACGCATCACCAACGAGGTGCGCCGGGTATTCAACTTTATCGAGAACCCCTACCGGCCGGTCACCTTCGACAACCTGATGGTGTCGCCGCAGAACTCGCGCCTGAAGCTGTATGAGCTGATCGACAACGAAATCGCCAACGCCCAGGCCGGGGAACAGGCCGGCATTATGTTGAAAATAAATAATCTGGTGGATAAAGGGCTGGTAGATCGGTTATATACCGCGTCCGGCGCCGGCGTGAAGATCCGCCTGCTGGTGCGGGGCATGTGTTCCCTGATTCCCAACCTGCCGGGGATCAGCGACAATATTCAGGTGATCAGCATCGTCGATCGCTTTTTAGAGCACGACCGGGTTTACGTTTTCGACAATAAAGGTGACAAACGGGTGTATCTGTCCTCCGCCGACTGGATGACCCGCAACATAGATTACCGTATCGAAGTGGCGGTATCGCTGCTGGATCCGGCGCTGAAACAGCGCGTTCTGGACATTCTGGAGATCCTGTTCAGCGATACGGTCAAGGCCCGTTATGTGGATAAAGAACTGAGCAACCAGTACGTGCCGCGTGGCAACCGCCGCAAAGTGCGTGCCCAGGTGGCTATTTACGAGTATTTAAAAGCTCTGGAACAACCAGGACAGTAGGCCAGCAACTATGCCGCTAAAAAACACTGCAACGAACAAACCGCAGGAAATCGCCGCCATCGACCTCGGGTCGAACAGTTTCCACATGGTGATCGCCCGCGTCGTCAACGGCGCCTTACAGGTATTGGGCCGTTTAAAACAGCGAGTGCATCTCGCCGACGGATTGGACAGCAACAACGTACTCAGTGAAGAGGCGATAGAACGCGGCCTGGCCTGCCTGGCGCTGTTTGCCGAACGGCTGCAGGGCTTCCCGGCGGATAACGTCACCATCGTCGGCACCCATACCCTGCGTCAGGCGGTGAACGCCGAAGTGTTCCTCAAGCGCGCCGCCAAAGTGATCCCCTATCCGATCGAAATCATCGCCGGCCAGGAAGAAGCGCGCCTGATCTTCATGGGCGTGGAGCACACTCAGCCGGAGAAAGGCCGCAAGCTGGTGATCGACATCGGCGGCGGATCCACCGAGCTGGTGATCGGCGAAGACTTCGAGCCGCTGCTGGCGGAAAGCCGCCGCATGGGCTGCGTCAGCTTCGCCCAGCTGTTCTTCCCGGGCGGCGAGATCAGCAAAAACAACTTCCGCCGCGCGCGGCTGGCGGCGGCGCAAAAATTGGAAACGCTGGCCTGGCAGTACCGCATTCAGGGCTGGCAGTACGCGCTGGGCGCCTCGGGCACCATCAAGGCCGCCCACGAAGTGCTGGTGGCGATGGGGGAAAAAGACGGTCTCATCACCCTGGATCGCCTGGAAATGCTCGCCGAACAGGTGCTGCAGTTCAAAAGCTTCAGTTCGCTGAGCCTGCCGGGGCTGTCGGAGGATCGCCAATCGGTGTTCGTGCCGGGGCTGGCTATCCTGTGCGGCGTGTTCGACGCGCTGGCGATCCGCGATCTGCGCCTGTCCGACGGCGCGCTGCGCGAAGGCGTGCTGTATGAAATGGAAGGTCGCTTCCGCCATCAGGACATCCGCAGCCGCACCGCCAAGAGCCTGGCCGATCACTACAACATCGACCGCGAACAGGCCAAGCGGGTGCTGGAAACCACCGAGCTGCTCTACTCGCAGTGGATGGCGCAAAACACCAAGCTGGCGCATCCGCAACTGGAAGCGCTGCTGAAATGGGCCGCCATGCTGCACGAGGTGGGGCTGAGCATCAACCACAGCGGCATGCACCGCCATTCGGCCTACATTCTGCAAAACTCCAACCTGCCTGGCTTCAACCAGGAACAGCAGCTGCTGCTGGCGGCGCTGGTGCGTTTCCACCGCAAAGCGATCAAGCTCGAAGAGCTGCCGCGCCTCAACCTGTTCAAGAAGAAGCACTACCTGCCGCTGATCCAGCTGCTGCGTCTGAGCACCCTGCTCAACAACCAGCGTCAGTCGACCACCACGCCGGAAACGCTGCGCCTGACCACCGACGACAACCACTGGACGCTGCGCTTCCCGGCCGGCTACCTGGCACAAAACAACCTGGTGCAGCTCGATTTCGAGCGCGAACAGGCCTACTGGAACGACGTCGTCGGCTGGAAGCTGCTGATCGAAGAAGAAGGCTCGCAAAACGAACAGCGCTCCGCCTGATCCCCCGCCCCCTGCCAGACAGGGGGTTTTTCTTTCCGCCCTCGCCCCGTCAACCTAAACGAAGCCCTAATACACCGCCCCGCACGCCGGAAAAAAATGGACAACTTTTGTCATCAGCGCCTAAAATCCGCTTACAAATTCTCGAGCGAATAACACAGGACACCGGCATACCGGGTGATATATGCGCAAGAAAACCACCGGACAGATGACGAAGATAGTGTTGTTTATCAGCTTTATCATTTTAGTCGGCCGACTGCTGTACGCCGCCGTGGTGGCGGTGCCTCATCATCAGGAAAAAAAGCAGGCCGCTGCGCAAAACGCCGCCGAAGTCAGCGCGCCGCAACAGGACGCCTCCTCTGAATAACCGCCGCACCCCGGCCGTTTCATAAAAATGACGCCGGCACCCGCTATGCTCTATCTTTTAATGAGCCTGCGTCAGGAACGCCGAGCGCCCGTAAAGGAACACCATGTCAGCCGCAACCCATAACGTCAAAAAAGTCGCTGAATACCGCCAGCGCATTCTCACTCTGCTGTTGAACAATAAGGAGTTGGTCGACGGCATTCTCGGCCGGCCAGGGGATGAACACGCCCTCAGCCAAAGCGAACTGCTGAACCAGACGGCGGAAATCACCGGTCTGTTGGACGATATGCACGCCGCCGACCTGGCGGACCTGCTGGAGGCGCTGCCGCAGGACGAACGTATGGCGCTGTGGCGGCTGGTGGGCAACAGCAAGCGCGGCCAGACGCTGGTGGAGGTCGCCGAACCGGTCTGGGACAGCCTGATCGAGGAAATGAGCGACAAAGACCTGCTCAAAGCGATCAAAACGCTAGACGTCGACGAACAGGCCTACCTGGCGCAATACCTGCCGCGTAACCTGATGGGCCGGTTGCTGACCTCGCTGGAGCCGGAGCAGCGCGCCCAGGTGCGCGAGATGAGCCAGTACGCCAAAGACAGCGTCGGCTGGATGATGGATTTCGAACTGGTGACGGTGCGGCCGGACGTCACGCTCGGCGCGGTGCATCGCTTCTTGCGCATGCGCAAAACCATTCCCGACGCCACCGATAAACTGTTCGTCACCGATCGCAAAAACACCCTGTTGGGCGAGCTGCCACTGACCGCAGTGCTGCTGAACGATCCGGAGATCCCGGTGCGCGAAGTGATGGACAGCGATCCCGCCACCTTTCAGCCCGAAGACAAGGCCGATGAAGCGGCCGGCGCGTTCGAACGTTACGACCTGATCAGCGCCCCGGTGGTTGACGCCAAGGGCAAACTGATGGGCCGCCTGACCATCGAAGAGATCGTCGACGCCGTCAACGAAGAGAGCGACACCAACCTGCGCCGCATGGGCGGTTTGAGCCCGGAAGAAGACGTGTTCGCCCCGGTCAGCAAGGCGGTCAAGACCCGCTGGGCCTGGCTGGCGATCAACCTCTGCACCGCATTCATCGCCTCGCGGGTGATCGGCCTGTTCGAACACACCATTTCCCAGCTGGTGGCGCTGGCGGCGCTGATGCCGATCGTCGCCGGCATCGGCGGCAACACCGGCAACCAGACCATCACCATGATCGTGCGCGCGCTGGCGCTGCACCAGATTGAAGTCGGCAACATCTCGCGCCTGATGCTCAGAGAGCTGGGCGTCGCCATCATCAACGGCGTGGTGTGGGGCGGCATCATGGGCGTCATCACCTGGCTGCTGTACGGCGACGCGGCGATGGGCGGCGTGATGACGCTGGCGATGCTGCTCAATCTGCTGCTGGCGGCGCTGATGGGCGTAGTGATCCCGATGACCATGCTCAAAATGGGCCGCGATCCGGCGGTCGGCTCCAGCGTGCTCATCACCGCGCTGACCGATACCGGCGGCTTTTTCATCTTCCTCGGCCTCGCCACCCTGTTCTTGCTGTAATACGCGAAAAGCCGGCCGCGCGCCGGCTTTTTCGCCATTCTGTCGCCGGGTTTGCGTTAACGCAGTAAAGTCGGCCATCCCGGTAGGTTTTCCTCTCGCGCTGTACTAACCTTTGCCAATAAATCGTCTTAATTCATCCACGTCATGAATCCAATCACTGACAGAGGCCATCGGTAAGGGTGTCTATGGAGATCAGCGCGCCGAACACGTTCGGCACCCACAAAGGCGTCGTGCTGACGCATTCCCTGTTAGTGGCGCTGGCGACGTTTCTGCTCGCCTTGCTGAGCCTGTCGCTGTCCAGCGAAGCCAGCCACTTCACCCCGCTGTGGTTTCCGACCGCCGCCGCGATCGCGGTGCTGTACCGCCACGCCCCGCGCCACTGGGGCCTGCCGCTGTTGGCCAGCGGCCTCGGCATCGTGCTCGCCAGCTTCTTGCTGTTCGGCGTCAGCGCCACGCCCGTCAAGCTGGCCGCCATCAACCTGCTGGAAGCGGCGGTTTGCGCCCTGCTGTTGCGCCGCATGCTAGACCCGTACGATCCGTTGAACGATCTCGCCAGTTGGCTGCGTTTTGTGGTCTGCGCAGTGATTTTTACCCCGCTGTTCAGCGCGCTGCTGGCCGCCGGCCTGGTGCCCGCGCCAGGCCAGCCTTTTTGGCAGCCGTTCGGTACCTGGTTCATTTCCGAAGCGATAGGGGTGCTGTCGCTGGCGCCGATCGGCCTCTCTTATAACCGTCGCACCCTGACGGCGCTGAACCCGTTTCCATTATTGCTGACGCTGATGGTTACGCTGGCTTTCAGCTTTGTGGCGCTGACCTACCTGCCTTTTCCGTTCACGTTCGTGATTTTGCCGCTGCTGTGGGCAGCCATCGCACTGCCGCGTTTTGAGGCGTTCACCGTTTGCTTCTGCACCCTCTTGCTGATCACCGTGATGATTTCGCTGGGGTTGCTGCATTTCCAGGCTTCCGGCAAGCACCTTGGCGATCTCGGTCTGTACTTGCCGATGCTGCTGATTTTAATCCCGGCGCACGCGATGGCGGTGGTGATGCACGCCTTTCGGGTGGAAAAACAGCACATCGTCGAGAGCGAAAGCCGCTTTCGCAGCGCGCTGGAGTATTCCGCCATCGGCATGGCGCTGGTGTCGCCGCAGGGGAAATGGCTGCAGGTCAATCAGGCGCTGTGCGCGCTGCTCGGCTATACGCCTGAGGCGCTGCATAAGCTGACCTTTCAAGAAATTACGCATCCCGACGATCTCACCGCCGATCTCAGCCAGTTGCACGACCTGCTCGATGGCCATATCAGCAGCTACACCATGGAGAAACGCTACATCCGTAGCGACGGCCAGACCGTCTGGGCGCTGCTGGCGGTCTCGCTGGTGCGCGACGCCGAAGGCCTGCCGCTGTATTTCATCTCGCAGGTGGAGGACATCAGCGATTTGAAGCGCAGCCAGGCGGAAAACAACCGGCTGGTGGAGCGCATTACGCTGGCCAATCAGGTGGGCGGCGTCGGCATCTGGGAATGGGTGATGAGCCAGGAAAACTTCACCTGGGATCAGCGCATGTTCGAACTCTACGATCTCAATCCCGACCAAACGCCGACGCTGGCGCTGTGGCGCACCCTGTTGGTGCCGGAAGATCGCGACCGCACCGATCGCGAGCTGGCCGCGCTGTTGGCCGACCCCAAGCCTTTCGTCATGGAATACCGCATCGTGACCCGCCAGGGCAGCGTGCGCCATATTCGCGGCCAGGGCAACGTGATCCTCGACGATCAGGGCCGGCCGCTGCGCATGATCGGCACCAATATCGACATGACCGAGCTCAAGAGCCTCGCCGAAGCGCTGCACGAGGAGAAAGAGCGTTTGCACATCACCCTCGACGCCATCGGCGAAGGGGTGATCTCCACCGACAGCCACCTGCGCATTACCTTTATGAATCCGGTGGCCGAGCAGATGTGCGGCTGGCCGCTCGATCTGGCGATCGGTATGCCCGTCGCCGGCGTGGTGCGCCTGACCAACGGCAAAGACGGCCCGGAAATCGAAAACCTCACGCAATATCCACGGCAGTGGCCGGCGGATTACGCATTGGTGCTGCACAGCCGCGACGGGCGCTATTTCGACGTGCAGCAGTCTGTCTCACCGCTGAAAACCCTCGACGGTGAAACCATGGGCGCGGTGATGGTGC
Source organism: Serratia sp. G204Y (assembly GCF_051172435.1). Lineage (NCBI taxonomy): Bacteria > Pseudomonadati > Pseudomonadota > Gammaproteobacteria > Enterobacterales > Yersiniaceae > Serratia > Serratia sp. G204Y. The sequence continues at coordinate 66,065 of NZ_JBPIZA010000004.1, forward strand.
TGCAGGATGTCACCGCCTCGCGCGAACTGATGAAAAAGCTCAGCTACAGCGCCTCGCACGACGCGCTGACCGGCCTGCCGAACCGCGCCAGCTTCGAGAAGCAGCTGAAAGCGGCAATCGTCGCCGGCGGGGAACCGTCACCGCCGCATTCGCTGGTGTTCCTCGATCTGGATCGGTTCAAGGCGGTGAACGACACCGCCGGCCACGCGGCGGGCGACGCCTTGCTGCGGGACATCGCCCAGCTGATGCGGCACCAGCTGCGCAACAGCGACTGCCTGGCCCGGCTGGGCGGCGACGAATTCGGCCTGATCCTGTTCGACTGCCGGCCGGAGCAGGCCAAATCGCTGATGCAACAGGTGGTCAACCAAATCAGCCAGCATCCGTTCTACTGGGAAGGGAAAATTTATCGCGTCGGCGCCAGCGCCGGCATCACGCGCATCGGCGGCGACGCCAAAAGCAGCGAGCTGCTGGCCCAGGCCGACATCGCCTGCTACACCGCCAAGCACCACGGGCGCGGCCAGGTGTATCTGTATGAAGCGCGGCAAAAACAGCTGCTGGAGCGGCAGCATGAATTGCTGAGCCTGCAGGAAGTGCAGACGATCGTCAGCGAGGGGCAGCTGCGGCTGCTGACCCGCGCGGTCGCACCGCCGGCGACGCCGCTGTCGGCCGCGTTCCACCAGGTGAAGCTGCAGGTGATGGTGCCGGACGATCGGCCGCTGCCGCACGAGGCATTCATCGCCGCCGCGCAGCTGTACGGCCTGATGCCGGACATCGACCGCTGGGCGGTGGCGCAGCTGCTGGTGCACTGCGCCGACGACATCAAGCGCAAGGGGCTGTCGCTCGCGTTGCCGCTGGCCACCGACAGCCTGCTGAACACCGACTTCCAGCGCGAGCTGACGGAAAGGGTGCGCGCTTCCTCGCTGCCGCCGCAGGCACTGTTGTTCAGCGTCGATGAGGCCGTGGTGCTGGAACACGCCGCGCAGTGCCGGGCGTGTCTTCGCGAACTGCAGCAGCTGGGCTGCCGGCTGATCGTCAATGGCTTCGGACATAACATCAATGCCTTCGATGAGCTGGGCGATCAGAAAATCGACATCATTCGCGTCGATGAACGCTTTATCACCAACGTGCACTGCAACCAGATGGATGAACTGATGGTCTCGATGCTCAACGGCGCGGCGCATCGGATCAAAGCGCAGACGCTCGCCGGGCCGGCCCACCAACCGGTGACGCTGCAGGCGCTGCGCGATATCGGCGTCGATCTGGCGGATGGCGATCAGGTCGCGCAGGAGCAGCCGCTGGCGGTGTTGCTCAGCGACGGCTACTTCGGCATTCGCTAACCCCTCCCCTCACCGGCGCCGTCTCGCGGGCGGCGCCGCACTCCCGTTATTCACATTGTGTTAACCCATGCGAGATTAGTGATATAAATAACACCTGAAGCTTAAACGATTAAATAAGATGAAACTCCCATGCGAACATCAGCGTATCCGTTGATTTTCCTCGACATGTGATGGCTCAGGGATAAGGGACTATGGAAAAGAAATGGTTTTCCGCCAGGGAACTGATGGGCAAGGCGGGGTTGCCTTCAACCCCGCAAGGGGTCAATTTGATGGCCCGGCGCGAAGGCTGGCTAAGCCGCCGCCGCAGCGGCGTGCAGGGCAAAGCGCTGGAATACCATATCGACAGCCTGCCGTACGGCGCGCGCAGCCTGTCGGCCTTGCACGAGACAGACCCTCCGGGCTACGACGTCAAACGCCAGGATCCGATACGGGTCTGGATCGAGTATTACTATCACCTGACGCCGGCCGAGCGGGAAAAGCTGCTGGCGTTCCTGATGCGCGAGGGCATGAGCCGCCTGCTGCAGCTGATCGAGCCCCCCCGCTAGCCCGAATGCTCAATCCTCCCCTTCCGGCGCCCAGCCGTCGTTGTGCCACAGATGCAGCGTGGCGTAAGAGCGCCACGGGCGCCAACGTTCGGCATAGCGTTCGATCTGGCGCGGCGTCATGCCGGGAAAACGCTGTTTGATCAGGTAGTCGCCGGCCAGGAACACGTCCGGCCAAGACCAGGCGCGCATCGCGATATAGCTGGCGGTCCAGTTGCCGATGCCCGGCAGCGCGGTCAGCGCCCTGATGCCCTGGTCGATATCCAGCACGTTGTCGAGCTGCAGCCGCCCTTCGCCCAGCGCGCGGGCGATCTCGATCAGCGCCGCCGCGCGCTTCAGCTGCACCCCGAGCAGGCGCAGTGCTTCGGGCTGCAGCTGCGCCACCCGTTCGGCGCTGGGGAAAACGTGGGTGATGCCCTCGTGCGGCGCCGCCAGCGGCTCTCCCCAGCGTTCGGCCATCCGCCCGGCGAAGGTCGCCGCCATTTTCACGCTGACCAACTGCCCCAGCACCGCCCGCGCCGCCTGCTCGAAGCTGTTCACGCAGCCCGGCAGGCGCAGCCCCGGCGCATCGGCCGCCAGCGAGCCCAGCGCCTCATTGATGCGATCCGGCGCGGCGTCCAGATCAAACAGCAGGCGCACGCGGCGCAGCACCTCCGTCGTCACCAAACTGAGCGCAGGCGCGATCTCGACCCTGACCCGGTTGCGCGCTTCCTCCGGCTGCACGCTGACCCAGCCGCAATGTTCCGTGCCGCCCTGGTTGACGGCGATCGAACGCAGGTAGCGGCGGCCCTCGACCCGCTCCACGCCCTGCACGGCGCGCGCCTGCAGGAAATTCAGCATGCGATCCCAGTCATAGGGCGGCCGATAGCCCAGATGGAACACCAGCCCGCTGGCGGCGGCCCGCTCACCGCGCGCGCCGCCGCTGCGCAGCGCAGACGGGATCAGGCGATAGCGCGCCTTGAACAGCTCGTTGAAACGCCGCAGGCTGCCGAAACCGGCGGCGAACGCCACCTCGCTGAGCGGCAGATCGGTGTCCGCCAGCAGGCGTTTGGCCTGCAGCAACCGGTGCGACTGCGCGTAATCGATCGGCGAAGCGCCAAACTGTTCGGCGAAGATGCGCCGCAGGTGGCGATCGGAAATGCCGAGCCGCGCCGCCAGCGCTTCGCAGCTGTGTTCGGACAGATAGCCCTGCTCGATGAGCTGCACCGCCACCTGCGCATAGCGGTTGCCCAGATCGATCAGCGCCAGGCCGGGCGCCAGCTCCGGCCGGCATTTAAGGCAGGGGCGAAAGCCCGCCAGCTCGGCCGCCGCCGCGCTCGGATAGAAGGTGCAGTTTTCCAGCTTCGGCGTGCGGGCGCTGCACACCGGGCGGCAATAGATGCCGGTGGAAGAGACGCCGACGAAAAAGCGGCCGTCGAATTTGCGGTCACGCGCGCGCAGCGCGTCGTACAACGCTTGCTGTTGAGTATTCATGGCAACGCTCGGGTTCGGTTTTTTCTGCATTATGGGGCTCGCCTGGCGCGCTGACGTGCGGAATTCGGACATTAAGTTAAGCATGCTGATGCCGCGCCCGCTAAATTTTTCGACACTCGCGCATTGGCGCATTGCCCGCCGGCTCCGTCTCGGGTAAAGTCGCCCCCCTTCATTGGCATGGGGACAAAAAAGAGATGTTTATTGGATTCGACTACGGGACAGCCAACTGTTCCGTCGCGGTGATGCGCGACCACGGCCCCGAGCTACTGACGCTGGAAAACAACGAACCGTATCTGCCTTCGATGCTGTGCGCGCCGACCCGCGAAGCGGTGAGCGAATGCCTGCACCGCCATTGGCAGGTGCCGACCGGCAGCGAAGAAAACCAGCAGCTGCTGCGCCGCGCCATCAGTTACAACCGCGAAGAGGACATTCCGGTCAACGGCGACAGCGTGTTGTTCGGCCTGCAGGCGCTGGCGCACTACATGGAAGATCCGGAAGAGGTGTACTTCGTGCGCTCGCCGAAATCCTTCCTCGGCGCCAACGGCCTGAAGCCGCAGCAGATCGCGCTGTTCGAAGACCTGGTGTGCGCCATGATGTTCCACATCAAACGCCAGGCGGAAAACGTGCTGCAGACCGGTATCGAGCAGGCGGTGATCGGCCGGCCGATCAACTTCCAGGGCATCGGCGGCGAAGAGGCCAACCGGCAGGCGCAGGGCATTTTGCAGCGCGCCGCCGAACGCGCCGGTTTCAAAGCCATTGAATTCCAGTTCGAGCCGGTGGCGGCGGGGCTGGACTTCGAGGCGACGCTGAGCGAAGAGCAAACCGTGCTGGTGGTGGACATCGGCGGCGGCACCACCGACTGCTCGGTGCTGCTGATGGGGCCGCAGTGGCGCGACCGCGCCGATCGCCAGCAAAGCCTGCTGGGGCACAGCGGCTGCCGGGTCGGCGGTAACGATCTGGACATCATGCTGGCCTTCAAACAGTTGATGCCACTATTCGGCCTCGGCGGCGAAACCGCGAAAGGCATCGCCCTGCCGGCGCTGCCTTACTGGAACGCGGTGGCGACCAACGACGTGCCGGCGCAAAACGACTTCTACAGCGCCGCCAACGGCCGCGTGCTGCGCGATCTGATCCTCGACGCGGCGGAGCCGGAAAAGGTCAAACGCCTGCTGAAAGTGTACCAGCAGCGCCTGAGCTACCGACTGGTGCGCGCGGCCGAAGAGAGTAAGATAGCCCTGTCCGGCCAAACCGCCATCAGCGCGCCGCTCGGCTTCGTGCAGGCCGATCTGGCGGAGAGCATCAGCCAGGCTCAGCTCGCCGACGCCATCTCGCAGCCGTTGATGCGCATCCAGGAACAGGTCAGCGCCGCGCTGGCCAGCAGCCAGACCGCGCCGCAGGTGATCTACCTGACCGGCGGCAGCGCGCGCTCCCCCCTGCTGCGCGCCGCGCTGCAACAGCAGCTGCCTGGCATTCCGATCGTCGGCGGCAACGACTTCGGCTCGGTCACCGCCGGGCTGGCGCGCTGGGCGCAAACGCTGTTCCGTTGACAGCCCGCGGGCGCGGCTCGCCGCGCCCTTGCTCATTGGAGGCTATACATCATGTCAACCATCCTTACCCTCGACAGCGCCAGGCTGCGGCTGCGCCCCTGGCGCGACGAAGATCTGCCGGCCTTCGCTGCGCTTAACGCCGATCCGCAGGTGATGCGCTATTTCCCGGCGACGATGACGGCCGAGGAAAGCCGCGCGCAGGCCGAACGCATCCGCGCCTTCATGCAACAACATGGCTGGGGGCTATGGGCGGTGGAAGTGAAAGACAGCGCGCCCTTTATCGGGTTTGTCGGGCTGGCGCGGCCGAGCGACGATCTGCCCTGTTCCCCCTGCGTGGAGATTGGCTGGCGGCTGGCGGCGGCCCATTGGGGCAACGGCTACGCCGCTGAAGCGGCACGCGCGGCGCTGGCGTGCGCCTTCGACACGCTTCACTTGCCGGAAGTGGTGTCCTTCACCGCCGAAAACAACCAACCGTCGCGCCGGGTGATGACGCGCATCGGCATGCAATTTGACGGCGAAACCTTCCTGCACCCACGCCTGCCGGCGGGCCATCCGCTGCAAAAGCACGTCTTGTACCGGCTGAACCGGCAAACGTGGCGCGAACGCCGCGGCGATTAATACAGCGTATCCTTCAGCCGCTGCGGCAGCGCCTGGTCGTACTCCTCACCGTCGAAGCGCGTTTGGCTCACCGCGGCCAAGATATGGCCGGGGCTGGGCAGCGCCGAACGTTCGAGGCGGCTGCCCTCTTCCCAGAGTCCCGAACGCAAGATCGCCCGGCTGCACTGGAAAAACACCGCCTCCACCCGAATGCGCAGCACCGAACGCGGCAGCTGATTGCGGTGGGCGAAGCGCTGCAGCACCGCCGGCGCCACCACGATCTCCGCCCGCCCGTTAATCCGCAGCGTTTCGCCGATGCCGGGGATCAGCAGCAGCAGCGCCACCCGGTTGTCGTGCAGGATATTGCGCAGGCTGTCGATGCGGTTATTGCCGCGCCGATCCGGCAGCAGCAGGGTTTTCTCGTCTTCGATATGGATAAAACCGGCCGGATCGCCGCGCGGGGAGACATCCATGCCGTCCAGTCCGACCGTCGAGAGGGCGGCAAACGGCGCCGCCTCGATAAACGGACGGTACGCCGGGTGGATATAGCTGACTTCTTTAAACACCGAGGGCGCGGCGGGTTTGCCGTACAGCTGTTCCAGCGTCGCGAGGTCGTTGATGGTATCGCCAGACATTGCGGTTTCCTGAATAAGTCATATTGACCCCTTCAGCATAGAGCAAAATCGCCGGCGGCTCTTACTCAGCGCTGGCGTGGTTCAGCGTCTGAATGTCGTCCGCATCCAGCGTCAGGCGGGTGGCGCTGACCAACTCATCCAACTGCGGCAACGAGGTGGCGCTGACGATCGGCGCGGTGATGCTCGGGCGCGCAATCAGCCAGGCCAGCGAGACCTGCGCCGGGGAGCTGCCGTGCTTGCCCGCCACCTGATCCAGCGCCGCCAGAATGCGGAAACCGCGCGGGTTAAGGTAGCGTTCGACGATGCGATCGCCGCGCTGGCTTTTGCCCTCGTCCGCTTTGCTGCGGTATTTGCCGGTCAGGAAGCCGCTGGCCAGCGCGAAGAAGTTGATCACCCCGAGGCCATGGCGCTGCGCCACGCCTTCCAGCTCGGCCTCATACCCTTCGCGCGCATACAGGTTATATTCCGGCTGCAGGGTTTCGTAGCGCGCCAGCCCGTTGCTTTCGCTCACCCGCAGCGCTTCTTCCAGGCGATCCGCCTGATAGTTGGAGGCGCCAATCGCCCGCACCTTGCCGGCCTTGATCAGCGCATCGAACGCCGCCAGCGTCTCTTCCAGCGGCGTATCGCGGTCATCGTCGTGCGACTGGTAGAGATCGATATAATCGGTTTGCAGGCGGCGCAGCGAGTCCTCCACCGCCTGCTGAATATAGCGCGGCGACAGCCCCTGTTTGCCTTCGCCCATCGGTTTGCCCACCTTGGTGGCGATGATCACCTTGTCGCGCTTGCCGCTCTTCTTGAGCCATTCGCCGATGACGGTTTCCGATTCGCCGCCCCGGTTGCCCGGCGCCCAGCTGGAATAGACATCGGCGGTATCGATAAAGTTGAGCTGATTGTCCACCAACGCATCCAGCAGGCTGAAAGAGGTCGCTTGATCCGCCGTCCAGCCGAACACGTTGCCGCCGAAGGTCAACGCCGGCACCTGAATGCCCGAACGGCCCAGTTGTTTCTTGCTCATCACAAAGGCTCCATGGGTTAAATGATTTGCCTGTTAATTATTAGCGCCAAATGCAGGAAATCGTTAAAACGCATTGGCTATAAGCCGGAATAAATCACTTATAAACATAGCATGCTCAAATCACCCACTTATTAGGACAATGCTGACGGTTCCTCCATATTTCCTTCATTTTTATGCCGTCTTCGCTGGCTAAACTAGTATCCTGTAAGGAGTGTCATTTTTGTGGCAATGAGTGCCCGCGCCCCTGCCTTTTGGAGAGAATTTTCACCACCATGAATGCAAAACCCCAACGTCGTTCCCTGCTGCTGCGCCTGCTGGTTGCGGCGATTGCGATCATCGTCGCCGTTCTGGCCTGGCGCCATTTCAGCGCCGCCCAACCGGCCACCGGGACGACGCCGGGCGCGCACCAGGCCGCCGGTAAAACGGGAGCGGGCCGCGCGGCGGGCGGCAGACGCGGCGCGCCGATGTCGCCGGTGCAGGCGGCGACAGCCACCCGCCAGACGGTGCCGCGCTATCTTTCCGGCTTGGGCACCGCCACCGCCGCCAATACCGTGACCGTCACCAGCCGGGTCGATGGCCAACTGATGGCGATCCACTTTACCGAAGGCCAGCAGGTGAAAGCCGGCGATCTGCTGGCGGAGATCGATCCCCGGCCGTTCCAGGTTCAGTTGACCCAGGCCCAGGGGCAGTTGGCAAAAGATCAGGCCACGCTGGCCAACGCCCGGCGCGATCTGGCGCGCTATCAGCAGCTGGTGAAAACCAATCTGGTTTCCCGCCAGGAGCTGGATACGCAGGCCTCGCTGGTGCAGCAAACCGAAGGCGCGATCAAGGCCGATCAGGGCGCGGTCGACAGCGCCAAGCTGCAGATCACCTACAGCCGCATCACTGCGCCAATCGACGGCCGCGTCGGCCTGAAACTGGTCGACGTCGGCAACTATGTCACCAGCGGCAGCACCACCGGTCTGGTGGTGATCACGCAGACGCACCCGATCGACGTGGTGTTCACGCTGCCCGAAGGCAACATCGCCGATCTGCTCAAGGCGCAAAAAGCCGGGCCGGTGAGCGCCGAAGCCTGGGATCGCACCAACCAGAACAAGCTGACGACCGGTTCGCTGCTGAGCCTGGACAACCAAATTGATACCGCCACCGGCACCATCAAGCTGAAAGCGCGCTTCACCAACGAAGATGACGCGCTGTTCCCCAACCAGTTCGTCAACGCGCGGCTGCAGGTGGATACCCTGCACGATGCGGTGGTTATCCCGACCGCCGCGCTGCAGATGGGCAACGAGGGCAACTTCGTCTGGACGCTCGGCGAAGACAACAGGGTCAGCAAACATCGGGTCACCGCCGGCGTGCAGGACAGCCGGCAGGTGGTGATCAGCGCCGGCCTCAACGCCGGCGATCGGGTGGTGACCGACGGCATCGATCGCCTGACCGAAGGCATGCAGGTGGAAGTGCTCGCGCCGAGCGAAGCGCCGGCGGCGGCCAACGCCAAGCGCGAACCTGACGTTCAGAGGAAGTCCTGATGCAGGTGATGCCTCCCAACGCCGGCGGCGGTCCGTCCCGCCTGTTTATTCTGCGTCCGGTCGCCACCACGCTGCTGATGGTGGCGATATTGCTGGCGGGGATTATCGGCTATCGCGCGCTGCCGGTGTCCGCCCTGCCGGAGGTGGATTACCCCACCATCCAGGTGGTGACGCTGTATCCCGGCGCCAGCCCGGACGTGGTGACCTCCGCCATTACCGCGCCGTTGGAACGCCAGTTCGGCCAGATGTCCGGCCTCAAACAAATGGCGTCGCAAAGCTCCGGCGGCGCCTCGGTGGTCACACTGCAGTTCCAGCTGGCGCTGCCGCTCGACGTCGCGGAGCAGGAAGTGCAGGCGGCGATCAACTCCGCCACCAACCTGCTGCCGACCGATCTGCCCTACCCGCCGATCTACAGCAAGGTTAACCCGGCCGATCCGCCGATCCTGACGCTGGCCGTGACCTCCACCGCCATGCCGATGACGCAGGTGGAAGACATGGTGGAAACCCGCGTGGCGCAAAAAATTTCTCAGGTGACCGGCGTCGGCCTGGTGACGCTGGCCGGCGGCCAACGCCCGGCGGTGCGCGTAAAATTGAACGCCGCGGCGGTCGCCGCCTATGGCCTGAACAGTGAAACCATCCGCGCCGCCATCAGCAACGCCAACGTCAACTCGGCGAAAGGCAGCCTGGACGGCCCGACCCGCTCGGTCACCCTGTCCGCCAACGACCAAATGAAATCTGCCGACGACTATCGCCAGCTGATCGTCGCCTATCAGAACGGCGCGGCGATCCGCCTGCAGGATATCGCCACCATTGAACAAGGGGCGGAAAACACCCGGCTGGCGGCCTGGGCCAACAAGCAACAGGCGATCGTGCTGAACATTCAGCGCCAGCCCGGCGTCAACGTCATCACCACCGCCGACAGCATCCGCGAAATGCTGCCGACGCTGATTAAAAGCCTGCCCAAGTCGGTCGACGTCAAGGTGCTGACCGATCGCACCACCACCATCCGCGCCTCGGTCAGCGACGTGCAGTTCGAGCTGCTGCTGGCGATCGCGCTGGTGGTGATGGTGATCTACGTGTTCCTGCGCAACGTGCCGGCGACCATTATCCCCAGCGTGGCGGTGCCGCTGTCGCTGGTCGGCACCTTCGCCGCCATGTACTTCCTCGGCTTCTCCATCAACAACCTGACGCTGATGGCGCTGACCATCGCCACCGGCTTCGTGGTGGACGACGCCATCGTGGTGATCGAGAACATCTCGCGCTACATCGAGAAAGGGGAAAAACCGCTCGACGCCGCGCTGAAAGGCGCCGGCGAGATCGGCTTCACCATCATCTCGCTGACCTTCTCGCTGGTGGCGGTGCTGATCCCGCTGCTGTTCATGGGCGACATCGTCGGCCGCCTGTTCCGCGAGTTCGCCGTCACGCTGGCGGTGGCGATTTTGATCTCCGCCGTGGTGTCGCTGACGCTGACGCCGATGATGTGCGCGCGCATGCTCAGCCACGAATCGCTGCGCAAGCAGAACCGGTTTTCCGCCGCCTCCGAGCGCTTTTTCGACCGGGTGATCGCGCGATACGGCCAGTGGCTGAAAACGGTGCTTAACCATCCCTGGCTGACGCTCGGCGTGGCCGTCGGCACCCTGGCGCTGACGGTATTGCTGTACCTGCTGATCCCGAAAGGCTTCTTCCCGGTGCAGGACAACGGCATCATTCAGGGCACGCTGGAAGCGCCGCAGAACGTCTCGTTCAGCAATATGGCCGAGCGCCAGCAGCAGGTCGCGGCGCAGATCCTCAAAGATCCGGCGGTGGAGAGCCTGACCTCGTTCGTCGGCGTCGACGGCAGCAACGCCACGCTCAACAGCGGCCGGCTGCAGATCAACCTGAAACCGCTGAGCGAACGCAGCGAGCGCATTCCGGCGATCATCAGCCGCCTGCAGCAGCAAACGGCGCAGTTCCCAGGCGTGAAGCTGTATCTGCAGCCGGTGCAGGATCTGACCATCGATACCCAGGTCAGCCGCACCCAGTACCAGTTCACCCTGCAGGCGATGTCGCTGGACGATCTCAGCCTGTGGGTGCCGCAGCTGATGGATGAGCTGAAGCAAACCCCGCAGCTGGCGGACGTCACCAGCGACTGGCAGGATCAGGGGCTGGTGGCCTACGTCAACGTCGATCGCGATTCGGCCTCCCGCCTCGGGGTCACCATGAGCGACGTGGACAATGCGCTGTACAACGCGTTCGGCCAGCGCCTGATCTCCACCATCTACACCCAGGCCAACCAATACCGCGTGGTGCTGGAGCACGACGTCAGCGCGACGCCAGGGCTGGCGGCGCTCAATGAGATCCGTCTGAGCGGCAACGACGGCGCCGTGGTGCCGCTGAGCGCCATCGCCAAAATCGAAGAGCGCTTCGGCCCGCTGTCGGTCAACCATCTCGACCAGTTCCCGTCGGCCACCGTTTCGTTCAACGTCGCCGACGGCTACTCGCTCGGCGAGGCGGTGGACGCGGTCACCCAGGCGGAAGAAAATCTCAACATGCCGAGGGACATCACCACCCAATTCCAGGGGGCGACCCTGGCCTTCCAGGCGGCGCTCGGCAGCACGCTGTGGCTGATTTTAGCGGCGGTGGTGGCGATGTACATCGTGCTGGGCGTGCTGTATGAAAGCTTCATTCATCCGGTCACCATCCTCTCCACCCTGCCGACCGCCGGGGTCGGCGCGCTGCTCGCGCTGATGATGGCCGGCAGCGAGCTGGACGTGATCGCCATCATCGGCATCATCCTGCTGATCGGCATCGTGAAGAAGAACGCCATCATGATGATCGACTTCGCGCTGGCGGCGGAACGCGAGCAGGGCTTATCGCCGCGCGACGCCATCTATCAGGCCTGCCTGCTGCGTTTTAGGCCGATCCTGATGACCACGCTGGCGGCCTTGCTCGGCGCGCTGCCGCTGATGCTGAGCACCGGCGTCGGCGCGGAGCTGCGGCATCCGCTTGGCGTCTGTATGGTCGGCGGTTTGATCATGAGCCAGATCCTGACGCTGTTCACCACGCCGGTGATCTACCTGCTGTTTGACAAACTGGCGCGCAACACGCATCGCCAGCCGGATACGCAGGAGCTACAGTGAAATTCTTCGCCCTGTTCATTCACCGGCCGGTGGCCACCACCCTGCTGACGCTGGCCATCGCCATCAGCGGCGCGATCGGCTTTCGCCTGCTGCCGGTGTCGCCGCTGCCGCAGGTGGACTTTCCGGTGATTTCGATCAGCGCGTCGCTGCCGGGCGCCTCGCCGGAAACCATGGCGTCCTCGGTGGCGACGCCGCTGGAGCGCGCGCTGGGCCGCATCGCCGGGGTTAACGAAATGACCTCGATGAGCTCGCTCGGCAGTACCCGGGTCATTTTGCAGTTCGATCTCGATCGCGACATCAACGGCGCCGCGCGCGATGTGCAGGCGGCGATCAACGCCGCGCAAAGCCTGCTGCCGACCGGCATGCCGAGCCGCCCCAGCTACCGCAAGGTCAACCCTTCCGACGCGCCGATCATGATCCTGACGCTGACCTCGGACACCTACAGCCAGGGGCAGCTTTACGATTTCGCCTCCACCCAGCTGGCGCAGAAGATCAGCCAGACCGAGGGCGTCGGCGACGTTTCCGTGGGCGGTAGTTCACTGCCGGCGGTGCGGGTGGAGCTGAACCCTTCGGCGCTGTTCAATCAGGGCGTGTCGCTGGACACCGTACGGCAGGCCATCGCCAACGCCAACGTGCGCCGCCCGCAGGGCGCCGTGGAAAACCCGCAGCAGCGCTGGCAGATCCAGGCCAACGACGCGCTGAAAACCGCCGAGGCCTACCGTCCGCTGATCGTTCATTACAACAACGGCTCGGCGGTGCGTTTGGCCGACGTGGCCGAGGTCAACGACTCGGTGCAAGACGTGCGCAACGCCGGGATGACCGACGCCAAACCGGCGATCATTCTGGCCATCAGCCGCGCGCCGGACGCCAACATCATCGAAACCGTCGATCGCATTCGCGCCGAACTGCCCGCCCTGCAGGAGAATATCCCGGCCTCGATTAAACTCAGCGTCGCGCAGGATCGTTCGCCGACCATTCGCGCGTCGCTGGCCGAGGTGGAACAGTCGCTGGCGATCGCCATCGGGTTGGTGATCCTGGTGGTGTTCATCTTCCTGCGCTCCGGGCGCGCCACGCTGATCCCGGCGGTCGCCGTGCCGGTGTCGCTGATCGGCTCGTTCGCCGCCATGTATCTGTGCGGGTTCAGCCTCAACAACCTGTCGCTGATGGCGCTGACCATCGCCACCGGCTTTGTGGTGGACGACGCCATCGTGGTGCTGGAAAACATTTCCCGCCACGTCGAGGCCGGCATGAAACCGATCAACGCCGCGCTGCTGGGCGCGCGGGAAGTCGGCTTCACCGTGCTGTCGATGAGCGTTTCGCTGGTGGCGGTGTTTATCCCGCTGCTGTTGATGGAAGGCCTGCCGGGCCGGCTATTCCGCGAGTTCGCCGTCACCCTGTCGGTATCGATCGGGCTGTCGCTCATCGTCTCGCTGACGCTCACGCCGATGATGTGCGCCTACCTGCTGCGCCACCAGCCGCCGCGTTCGCAGCGGCGGGCGCGCGGCTTCGGCAAAATGCTGCTGGCGCTGCAGCAGGGCTACGGACGCTCGCTGAACTGGGTGCTCGGCCACTCGCGCTGGGTGCTGGCGGTGTTCCTCGCCACCCTTGCGCTCAACGTCTGGCTGTATATCAGCATCCCGAAAACCTTCTTCCCGGAACAGGATACCGGGCGCCTGATGGGCTTTATCCAGGCCGACCAAAGCATTTCGTTCCAGGCGATGCGCGGCAAACTGGAAGACTTCATGAAAATCGTGCGCGAAGATCCGGACGTGGAAAACGTCACCGGTTTTACCGGCGGCTCGCGCACCAACAGTGGTTCGATGTTCATCTCACTGAAACCCCTGTCGGTACGCAGCGACGACGCGCAGAAAGTGATCGCCCGCCTGCGCGCTCGCCTGGCCAAAGAACCGGGTGCCAGCCTGTTTCTGATGGCGGTGCAGGATATCCGCGTCGGCGGCCGGCAGGCCAACGCCAGCTACCAATACACGCTGCTGGCGGACGATCTCGCCGCGCTGCGCGAATGGGAGCCGAAGATCCGCACCGCGCTGGCCGCATTGCCCGAGCTGGCGGACGTCAACTCGGATCAGCAGGATAAAGGCTCGGAAATGGATCTGGTCTACGATCGCGAAACCATGGCGCGCCTCGGCATTTCGGTGTCCGACGCCAACAACCTGCTGAACAACGCCTTCGGCCAGCGGCAGATTTCGACCATCTATCAACCGCTTAACCAATACAAAGTCGTGATGGAAGTGGCGCCGCCCTACACCCAGGACGTGAGCTCGCTGGACAAAATGTTCATCATCAACAGCGAAGGCAAGGCGATACCGCTCTCCTACTTCGCCAGTTGGCGGCCGGCCAACGCGCCGCTGTCGGTCAACCATCAGGGGCTGTCCGCCGCCTCGACCATCTCCTTTAACCTGCCGGACGGCGGCAGCCTGTCGGACGCCACCGCCGCGGTAGAGCGCACCATGACTCAGCTCGGCGTGCCGTCTACGGTACGCGGCGCGTTCGCCGGCACCGCCCAGGTATTCCAGGACACCCTGAAGTCGCAGCTGATCCTGATCCTGGCGGCTATCGCCACGGTCTATATCGTGCTCGGCGTGCTGTATGAGAGCTATATCCATCCGCTGACCATCCTTTCCACGCTGCCTTCCGCCGGCGTGGGCGCGCTGCTGGCGCTCGAGCTGTTCGGCGCGCCGTTCAGCCTGATCGCGCTGATCGGCATCATGCTGCTGATCGGCATCGTGAAGAAAAACGCCATCATGATGGTCGACTTCGCGCTCGAGGCGCAGCGCAACGGCGGCATCAGCGCCCGCGAGGCGATTTTCCAGGCCAGCCTGCTGCGTTTCCGGCCGATCATGATGACCACGCTGGCGGCGTTGTTCGGCGCGCTGCCGCTGGTGCTGACCAGCGGCGACGGCGCGGAGCTGCGCCAGCCGCTCGGCATCACCATCGCCGGCGGCCTGGTAATGAGCCAGCTGCTGACGCTGTACACCACCCCGGTGGTCTACCTTTACTTCGACCGGCTGCAGGCGAAGTTCCGCCGCAACAAGCAACTGGCCCCGCTGCCGCATTAATGGCCGACAGATGCTGATAAAACACGCCGCCACGGTACGCTGGCAACTCTGGATAGTGGCATTCGGCTTCTTTATGCAGACGCTGGATACCACTATCGTCAACACCGCCCTGCCCTCGATGGCCGCCAGCCTGGGGGAGAACCCGCTGCGCATGCAGTCGGTGATCGTCTCCTATGTGCTGACGGTGGCGGTGACGCTGCCGGCCAGCGGCTGGCTGGCGGACAAGATCGGCGTACAGCGGGTGTTTTTCAGCGCCATCCTGCTGTTCACCCTCGGCTCCCTCCTCTGCGCCCGTTCGGAAACCCTGAACGAGCTGATCGCCTCGCGCGTGCTTCAGGGCATCGGCGGCGCGATGATGGTGCCGGTCGGGCGCCTGACGGTGATGAAGATCGTGCCGCGCGAGCAGTACATGGCGGCGATGACCTTCGTGACGCTGCCGGGGCAAATCGGCCCGCTGATGGGGCCGGCGCTGGGTGGCTTCCTGGTGCAATACGCCAGCTGGCATTGGATTTTCCTGATCAACATTCCGGTGGGCATCGTTGGCGCCATCGCCACGCTGCTGCTGATGCCCAACTACCAAATGCAGACCCGCCGCTTCGATCTCAGCGGCTTTATCCTGCTGGCGATCGGCATGGCGTCGCTGACGCTGGCGCTCGACGGCCACAAGGGCATGGGGCTGTCCGGCGGCGCCATCGCCGGCCTGGTGGCGCTGGGCGTAGCGGCGCTGTTGGGGTATGTTTGGCATGCCTACGGCAATAGCCGCGCCCTGTTCTCGCTGCGGCTGCTGCGCACCCCGACTTACAAGATCGGGCTGCTGGCCAGCCTGCTGGGGCGCATCGGCAGCGGCATGCTGCCGTTCATGACGCCGCTGTTTCTGCAGGTCGGCATGGGCTTCAGCCCATTCCACGCCGGGCTGATGATGATCCCGATGATCATCGGCAGCATGGGCATGAAACGCATCGTGGTGCAGGTGGTCAACCGCTTCGGCTACCGTAACGTGCTGGTGGCCGCCACGCTGCTGCTGGCGCTGGTCAGCCTGAGCTTCCTGCTGGCGGCGATGCTCGGCTGGCTGTGGCTGCTGCCGGTGGTGCTGTTCTTCCAGGGGATGGTCAACTCGCTGCGCTTCTCGGCGATGAACACCCTGACGCTGAAAGATCTGCCTGACAGGCTGGCCAGCAGCGGCAACAGCCTGTTATCGATGGTCATGCAGCTGTCGATGAGCCTTGGCGTCAGCGTCGACGGCATCTTGATCGGCAGCTTCGCCCATCATCAGGTGGTGGCCGATAGTCCGGCCATTCACAGCGCATTTATTTACAGCTACTGCTGTATGGCGTTGATTATCGCTCTGCCCGCGCTGGCCTTCGCGCGCGTGCCGGCCGATAGCGCGCCCAACCGCACGCTGACCAAAGAGCCGGGTACCGGCTCAACGAGGTTGCAATGAGGATAGGCATTACCGGGAAACTGTTCCTGGCCATTTTCGCTACCTGCATGCTGGTGTTGATCACCATGCATTGGGGGGTGCGCGTCAGCTTTGAGCGCGGCTTTATCGATTACATCAAGAGCAGCAACGAGCAACGCATCAACATGCTGAGCGAAGCGCTGGAGGAACAGTACAGCCACCATGGCAACTGGATATTCCTGCGCAACAACGATCAGGTGGTCTACCAGATCATGCGCTCGTTCGAGCAGAACAGCGACAGCAGCCACAATCTGCCGCCCAAGGGCTGGCGCACCCAGTTTTGGGTGGTGGACAGCCAGTTCAATCGTTTGGTCGGGCATTCTGGCCCCCTGCCGAAAGAGGGGCCGCGCCACCCGATCCGCTACAACAACCAGATCGTCGGCTGGGTGCTCACCACCCCGGTCGAGCGCCTGACGCGCAATACCGACATCAACTTCGATCGCCAGCAGCGGCGCACCAGTTGGATTATCGTCGCGCTCTCCACCCTGCTGGCGGCGGCGGTGACCTGGCTGCTGTCGCGCGGCATGCTGGCCCCGGTCAAGCGTCTGGTGGCGGGCACCCACCGCCTGGCGGCGGGCGATTTCACCACCCGCGTGGCGGTCAGCAGCCAGGATGAACTGGGCCGGCTGGCGCACGACTTCAACCAGCTGGCCACCTCGTTGGAAAAAAACGAGCAGATGCGCCGCGCCTTTATGGCCGACGTATCGCACGAGCTGCGCACGCCTCTGGCGGTGCTGCGCGGCGAACTGGAAGCGCTGCAGGACGGCGTGCGCCAGCCGACGCCGGCGTCGCTCAGCTCGCTGCAGGCCGAGGTATCCACCTTGACCAAACTGGTCGACGATCTGCACCAGCTGTCGCTCTCCGATCTCGGCGCGCTGGCCTATCGCAAATCGTCGGTGGACTGCGTACACCTGCTGCAGATCGCCGTCGCCGCCTTTCGCGAACGCTTCCGCGCCAAAGGGCTGGAGATCGTCACCCATCTGCCGCCCCAGGCGCCGCTGTTCGGCGATCCCGATCGCCTGAACCAGCTGTTCAATAACCTGCTGGAAAACAGCCTGCGTTACACCGACGCCGGCGGCCGGCTGGAGATCGGCGCCGAGCTGCAGCCGGGGCGGCTGCTCCTCTACTGGCAGGACAGCGCGCCGGGCATCAGCGATCAGCAACTGACGCGCATTTTCGAACGTTTCTACCGGGCGGAAGGTTCACGCAACCGCGCCAGCGGCGGTTCCGGGCTCGGGCTGGCGATCTGCCACAACATCGTGGAAGCGCACGACGGGAAAATCCGCGCCGAGCATTCGCCTTTAGGCGGCGTGCGCATTACAGTAGAATTTGCTACCCCGATAAAAAATAAGGCGCCCTGATGGACATTCAGAATCAACCCGTGCAGATCATGATTGTTGAAGATGAGCCCAAGCTGGGCCAGCTGCTGGTGGATTATCTGCAGGCGGCGGGCTACGCCACCCGCTGGCTGACCAACGGCAACGAGGTGGTGCCGACCGTGCACCAGCATCCGCCGGCGCTGATCTTGCTCGACCTGATGCTGCCGGGCGCCGACGGGCTGACGGTGTGCCGCGAGCTGCGCCGCTTCAGCGACGTTCCGATCGTGATGGTGACGGCGAAAATCGAAGAGATTGACCGCCTGCTGGGGCTGGAGATCGGCGCCGACGATTACATCTGCAAACCCTACAGCCCGCGCGAAGTGGTGGCGCGGGTGAAAACCATCCTGCGCCGCAGCTATCGGCCGCAGGAGAGCGCGCGGGAAGATGACCTGCTGCACATCGATGAACCGCGCTTCCAGGCCAGCTATCAGGGGCAGTTGCTGGATCTGACGCCGGCGGAATTCCGCCTGCTGAAAACGCTGGCCAGCCAGCCGGGCAACGTATTTTCTCGCGAGCAGCTGCTGAACAACCTGTACGACGACTACCGGGTGGTCACCGACCGCACCATCGACAGCCACATCAAAAACCTGCGCCGCAAGCTGGAACTGATCGACGGGGAAAAATCCTTTATCCGCTCGGTATACGGCGTGGGCTACCGCTGGGAAGCCGAGCCCTGCCGGCTGGTGAATGGGGTTTAGGGGGAAATCAGCGCGTCCAGTCTTCAACCGCCAACCCGGGCACCATGGCGAATGCGCGATCGTTGGTCACCAGCGTCGCGCCACGGCTCTGCGCGTGCGCGGCGATCAGTTGATCCAGCGCGCCCATGATTTTGCCTTTTTTCTCCATGTTCGCGCGCATTTCACCGTAGCAGCGGGCGGCCTCGCTATCCCATGCATAGACCGTCACCGCGGCAAGAAAGGCCTCGACCATGCTTTGCAACGCCTTGTTCCGCCGTTTAGCCACACCGTAAAGCAGTTCCGCCTCCGTGACGCTGGAAATACATACGGCAGAAGGCGGGAGCTTTTCCATGACGTTAAGCACCTGCGGATGCTGCCGAAACAAGTGGCTGACGGTGTTGGTATCAAACATGTACATCGCCTACTCTTCCTCTGAGAATGGATCGCGGTCTGCAACCCCTTGCTGACGATCTTCCGCGCCAAGAAACTCTTGCGGCACCGGCGTTTGGGCGATAATGCTCAGCAGCGGTGCCCAGCTGTCCGGCTTTGCCGGATATTTGGATAAAATCACGTTGCCCTCCCGATCGCGACGGATATAGACACGATCCGTATCAAATTCAAATTCCACCGGTAACCTCACCGCCTGATTTCTGCCGTTTTTAAACAGCTTTGCGATTCTTTCCATCTCGACAACCTCCACAGCAGGCATAGGCCAAAGCATATGCCTGTAGCGTGTCGATGCCAAGATGTATCGCTCATTTTTCATCCATATTGACGAAACGGCCAAACCGTAACGCACAATCTCACGGGGTGAAACCCTGTTCCCCTTGTTATGCGGCGCACTGCGCAATCACCGCGCCTTCCCTTAGCTTCCCGTGCGGCGCCAGGTTCACCGAATGAAAACTCCGCGCCGGCGCAAAAAAACTGCGCATTTTTTCGACTAAGCTGCTGTGAGGTTTAGCCGCCGATTTTCAAGCGATTGGCTACACTTACATCACGAATCGGAACCTACAGGAGAAGAACCATGGCAATCGGTCATTATGAGCTGAAAAAAGCAAAGAACGGGCAGTACCACTTCAACCTGAAAGCCAGTAACGGCGAGAGCATTCTGGCCAGCGAAATGTACGCCAGCAAAGCCTCGGCGGAGAACGGCATCGCTTCGGTGCAGACCAATTCACCGCACGAAGCGCAGTACGAACTGAAGCACAGCGCCAGCAATCAGCCCTATTTTGTGCTGAAGGCAAAGAACCATCAGGTGATCGGCGTCAGCGAAATGTACAGCTCCGAAAGCGCCGCCAAAAACGGTATCCAATCGGTGATGAAAAACGGCCCGACCACCGATATCCGCGATTTGAGCGCCTGATCTTTCCCTTTCTCCCGCGCGGTGGCCCGCCGCCGCGCATTTTCCGTTTGACCAAGATCAATCTCCCCTGAATAAATCCGGTTAACTGCTGATTTCTTGCCGCGCTGCGGCTACAATTCCCCGCTTTTACTGCGCCATCAGGTGGCGTGGTGCTGACCTGAAATCAGACCGAGACACACTATGTTTACACCGGAACTTCTCTCCCCGGCCGGAACGCTGAAAAACATGCGTTACGCCTTCGCGTACGGCGCCGATGCGGTTTACGCCGGCCAGCCGCGCTACAGCCTGCGGGTGCGCAACAACGAGTTCAACCACGAGAATCTGGCGCAGGGCATCAATGAAGCCCATGCGCTGGGCAAAAAATTCTACGTGGTGGTAAACATCGCCCCGCACAACGCCAAGCTGAAAACCTTCCTGCGCGATCTGAAGCCGGTTATCGATATGGGCCCGGATGCGCTGATCATGTCCGATCCCGGCCTTATCATGATGGTGCGCGAAGCCTTCCCGCAGATGGATATCCACCTGTCGGTGCAGGCCAACGCCGTTAACTGGGCGACGGTGAAGTTCTGGCAGCAAATGGGCCTGACCCGCGTGATCCTCTCGCGCGAACTGTCGCTGGAAGAGATCGCCGAGATCCGCGCCGAAGTGCCGGACATGGAGCTGGAGATCTTCGTGCATGGCGCGCTGTGCATGGCCTACTCCGGCCGCTGCCTGCTGTCCGGCTACATCAACAAGCGCGATCCCAACCAGGGCACCTGCACCAACGCCTGCCGCTGGCAGTACAAAGCGGAAGAAGGCAAAGAGGACGACACCGGCAATATCGTGCACCTGCACGAGCCGATCCCGGTGCAAACCGTCGAGCCGACGTTGGGCATCGGCGCGCCGACCGACAAGGTGTTCATGCTGTCTGAAGCGCAAAAGCCAGGCGAATATATGAGCGCCTTCGAAGATGAACACGGCACCTATATCATGAACTCCAAGGATCTGCGCGCCATCCAGCACGTGGAGCGTCTGACGCAGCTCGGCGTGCACTCGCTGAAGATCGAAGGCCGCACCAAATCCTTCTACTACTGCGCCCGCACCGCCCAGGTCTACCGCCGCGCCATCGACGACGCGGCCGCCGGCAAACCCTTCGATCCGACTCTGCTTACCACGCTGGAAGGCCTGGCGCACCGTGGCTACACCGAAGGCTTCCTGCGCCGCCACGTGCACGAAGCGCAGCAGAATTACGACTACGGCTCCTCGCTCTCCGAGCGCCAGCAGTTCGTCGGCGAATTCACCGGCGTGCGCCGCGATGGCTGGGCGGAAGTCGACGTGAAGAATAAGTTCGCGCTCGGCGACAGCGTCGAGATGATGACGCCGGGCGGCAACGTGGTGTTCACCCTCGAGAGCATGCAAAATAAGAAAGGCGAGCCGATTGAGGTGGCGCCGGGCAACGGCCATATCGTTTATTTGCCGATCCCGCAGGATATCGATCTCAATTATGCGTTGCTGATCCGCAATTTGGCGGAAGAAAATAGCGCCGGGGCATAAAAATGAATCGCCGTCATTCGGCGGCGATTTTTAGCAAATATTAGAATTGGATCACATCAATGTGCGCGCAGCTTGGTTACTATCACGCTGCTTAAAACGAACAACGAAAATATTTGCATAGCAATACTAGGAACCACCTCCTTAGCCGGCCCAATCTCCCTTGGGCTGGCTTTTTCTTTATGGGTGCGCCTATTTTTTCGCCGCGCCGATTTCCATAACTTATTCCCGTTATCCGTTTTAATAATAATAATCACGTCGCCTCGATATATAAATAACGCTACAGCGATTAATCCTCTCGTCTTTAAAACCTGGCTTATTTCCGGGTAAAATTCAGATAAATTCGCCTTGTTTCTTATTCACTGAACGCCGGGAAATAACCAGAATTAGCTGAATATTCTGATGGCCTGGTGGCGGCAGCTGGTTTATCTTGAGGCATTCTTGGTTTTCCGCCGGAGGATATCGGCAATGCCTCAACACTCACATGCGCCCGCCCTGCTTATCATCAACGGCAAAGGCGCCGGTAACGAAGAGCTGCGTCAGGTGGTAAAACGCCTGCGCGCAGAGCAAATCACGCTGCACGTGCGCGTGACCTGGGAGCACGGCGACGCCGCGCGCTATGTCGCGGAAGCCACGCAGCTCGGCGTCGGCACCGTCGTCGCCGGCGGCGGTGACGGCACTATCAACGAAGTGGCCGCCGCGCTGGTGCAACTGCCGGCGCACAACCGGCCGGCGCTGGGCATCCTGCCGCTCGGCACCGCCAACGACTTCGCCATGGCCTGCAACATCCCCCCTTCGCCGGAACAGGCGCTGCAGTTGGCGATCAAGGGCCGCTCGGTGCCGATCGATCTGGCGAAGGTCAACGGCGAGCGCTACTTCATCAACATGGCCACCGGCGGCTTCGGCACCCGCATCACCACCGAAACGCCGGAGAAGCTGAAGGCGGCTCTCGGCGGCGTGTCCTACTTCGTGCACGGCTTGCTGCGCATGGATACGCTGCAGGCCGACCGCTGTGAAATCCGTGGGCCGGACTTCCGCTGGGCCGGCGAGGCGCTGGTGATCGGCATCGGCAACGGCAAACAGGCCGGCGGCGGCCAGGAGCTGTGCCCCAGCGCGCTGATCAACGACGGCCTGCTGCAGCTGCGCCTGCTGATCGCCGATGAGCTGCTGCCGGCGCTGGTCGCCGCCCTGTTCAACGACGAAGAGAGCAACAGCATCCTCAGCGCGGCGCTGCCGTGGCTCGAGATCGACGCGCCGCATGAGATGACCTTCAACCTCGACGGCGAACCGCTCAAGGGCCGCCATTTCCGCATCGAAGTGCTGCCGCAGGCCATCGAATGCCGCCTGCCGCCTAACTGCGCCCTGCTGGGCTGACCTTGTCGGGCGCAGCCGCTGCGCCCCGTTTCTTCCCCCGTTTACCCGCTTCCGCTCGCGATCAAATGTGATCCTCTCCGGCAAATTCATCAAATCATACTTGTATGGTAGTTAGCTCATGACGTATTTTCGCGCTATCTCTCCGCAGCTACAGGATGTGAAGGTTATGAAAATCGTCAACGCCGAGGTGTTCGTCACCTGCCCGGGGCGCAATTTTGTCACGCTGAAAATCACCACCGATGACGGCATCGTCGGCCTCGGTGACGCCACGTTGAACGGGCGCGAATTGCCGGTGGCCTCTTACCTGAAAGATCACCTCTGCCCGCAGCTGATTGGCCGCGACGCGCAGCGGATCGAAGACCTCTGGCAATTCTTCTACAAAGGCGCTTACTGGCGGCGCGGCCCGGTGACCATGTCGGCCATTTCCGCTGTCGACATGGCGCTGTGGGACATCAAGGCTAAGGCCGCCAACATGCCGCTGTATCAGCTGTTGGGCGGCGCCTCGCGCTCTGGTGTGATGGTGTATTGCCACACCACCGGCCACTCGATCGACGAGGTGCTCGACGACTACGCCAAACATAAAGAACAAGGCTTCAAGGCGATCCGCGTTCAATGCGGCGTGCCGGGTATGAAAACCACCTACGGCATGGCCAAGGGCAAAGGCCAGGCCTATGAGCCGGCCACCAAGGGCGACTGGCCGGAAGAGCAGCTGTGGTCGACGGAAAAATACCTCGATTTCACCCCCAAACTGTTCGACGCGGTGCGCAACAGGTTCGGCTTCAACGAACATCTGCTGCACGACATGCACCACCGCCTGACGCCGATCGAAGCGGCGCGCTTCGGCAAAAGCGCCGAACCGTATCGCCTGTTCTGGATGGAAGATCCGACGCCGGCGGAAAATCAGGCCTGTTTCCGCCTGATCCGCCAGCATACCGTCACGCCGATCGCCGTCGGCGAGGTGTTCAACAGTATCTGGGACTGCAAACAGCTGATCGAAGAACAGCTGATCGACTACATCCGCACCACCCTGACGCACGCGGGTGGCATTACCGGCATGCGGCGCATCGCCGACTTCGCCTCGCTGTATCAGGTGCGCACCGGCTCCCACGGCCCTTCCGATCTGTCGCCGATCTGCATGGCGGCGGCGCTGCATTTCGATCTGTGGGTGCCGAATTTCGGCGTGCAGGAATACATGGGCTATTCCGAGCAGATGCTCGAGGTGTTCCCACACAGCTGGACGTTCGACGACGGCTATATGCACCCGGGCGACAAGCCGGGCATCGGCATCGAGTTCGATGAGAAGCTGGCGGCGCGTTATCCGTATGAACCGGCCTACCTGCCGGTCGCGCGTCTGGAGGATGGCACCTTATGGAACTGGTAAACACCATGCGCAGCGTCGTGATCGAACAGCCCGGGCGCCTGGCGCTGCAGACGCGCGCGCTGCCGCAGCCGGCGGCCGGCGAGGTGCGGGTCAAGGTGAAATTCGCCGGCATCTGCGGCTCCGACGTCCATATCTATCACGGCCATAACCCGTTCGCCCGCTATCCGCGGGTGATCGGCCACGAGTTCTTCGGCCTGATCGATGCGCTGGGCAAAGGCGTCGATCCAGCGCGCCTCGGTGAACGCGTCTCGGTAGATCCGGTGGTGAGCTGCGGCCACTGCTATCCCTGTTCGGTCGGCCGCCCCAACGTCTGCACCTCGCTGCAGGTGATCGGCGTGCACCGCGACGGCGGCTTCAGCGACTACGCCTGCGTGCCGGCGCGCAACGCCTATCCGATTCCGCTCGTCATCAGCGATCGCCACGCCGCGATGATCGAACCCTTCAGCATCGCCGCCAACATTACCGCCCATCTGCAACCGCGCCCCGAAGACACCGCGCTGATCTACGGCGCCGGGCCGATGGGGCTCACGGTGATCCAGACGCTGAAAGGCGTGTACGGCGTCAAGCAGGTGTGGGTCGTCGATCGCATCGCCGAACGGCTGGACATGGCGCGCGCCAACGGCGCCGACGAGACGTTCAACAACGCCGAGGCCGCATTGCCGCAGATGCTGCAGCAGCGCGGCATTCAGCCGACGCTGATCGTCGATGCCGCCTGCCACCCCGCCATTTTGCCGGAGGCGATCAATCTGGCCTCGCCGGCGGCGCGCATCGGCATCATGGGCTTTTCCGGCGACGCCTGCACGCTAACCCAGCAGAGCATCACCAGCAAGGAGCTGTCGATCTTCTCCTCGCGCCTGAACAGCGCGCGCTTCCCGCAGGTGATCGGCTGGATGGCGGACGGCAAGCTAGAGCCGCAGCGGCTGCTCACCCACTGCGTGCCCGCCGCCGACGTCGAACGGGCGATGTTGATGTTCGAGCGGGATCAGCGCACCTGCTGCAAGGTGCTGCTGCAGTTCGAGTAACGCCAAGGCAGCATCGGGGCATTGGGCGGCACCCGCCGCCCGTGCAAACAACGAAGCATCACGATTAAAACGACACCCAGTGGAGCGCTTTATGTTTAAAAACCTGCGTTGGACCATCGTGTTCCTGCTGTTCATGGTCTACATGATCAACTACCTCGACCGCGTGGCGCTGTCGATCACCGTGCCAATGATCGAACAGGATCTGATGCTGAACGCCGAACAGTTCGGCCTGATCTTCGGCAGCTTCTTCTTCGGCTACGCCATCTTCAACTTCGTCGGCGGGCTGGCGGTCGACCGTTTCGGCCCGACGCTGGTGCTGGGCGTGGCGGTCGGTCTGTGGTCTATCTTCTGCGGCATGACGGCGATCGCCACCGGTTTTTACTCGATGCTGATCTTGCGCATCCTGTTCGGCATGGCCGAAGGGCCGATCTGCGCCTCGGCCAACAAGATGATCAACGGCTGGTTCCCGAAGAAGCAGGCGGCGACCGCCATGGGCCTGCTCAGCGCCGGTTCGCCTTTGGGCGGCGCGGTGGCCGGGCCGATCGTCGGCTATCTGGCGCTGGCGTTCGGCTGGCGACCGGCGTTTATGATCATCTGCGCCATCGGCATCGTCTGGATGCTGGTGTGGTTCTTCGTGGTGGCGGATAACCCGGCGAAAAGCCAGCGCGTCAGCGCCGAAGAACGGGCGCTGATCGCGCGGCTGAAACAGGAAAACCTCGGCGAGGAAAGCGCGCTGAGCGACGCCGCGCACGGGCTGGGTTACTACCTGAAGCAGCCGATCATTCTGGTCACCGCCTTCGCCTTCTTCTGCTACAACTACATTCTGTTCTTCTTCCTGAGCTGGTTCCCCTCGTATCTGGTGCAGGCGCACAACCTGAACATCAAAGAGATGAGCCTGACCACGATGATCCCGTGGATCGTCGGCTTCGTCGGGCTGGCGCTCGGCGGCTATATTTCCGACAAGATCTTCAACATCACCGGCAAATTGCTGCTGTCGCGCAAGATCGTGCTGGTCACCAGCCTGCTGGCGGCGGCGGTGTGCGTGGCGTTGGCGGGCACCGTCAGCAGCGTGGTGCCGGCAGTGATGCTGATGTCGGTGTCAATCTTCTTCCTTTACATCACCGGCGCTCTCTACTGGGCGATCATCCAGGACGTGGTGCATAAATCCCGGGTCGGCGGCGCCAGCGGGTTCATTCATTTGATCGGCAGCGTCTCCGGCATCATCGGGCCGATCGTCACCGGCTACATCGTGCAGAACACCGGCAAATTCGACAGCGCCTTTATGCTGGCGGGCGGCGTCGCCGCGCTGGGCGCGCTGCTGGTGCTGCTGGTGATCAAGGCGCCGCGCGCGACGGCGGGCGTGCAAATCTTAAAACCATAACGCCAGGCGGGGCGGCTTCGCCCCTTTGCTTACCTCTCCAGGGACATTGAACATGAGACTTTCCGATCACAGCGCGCTGCCGGCCGCCGTTCTCCGGCCCGGTTACGCACGTGAGCGCGTGAAACCGCGCATGGTGCATATCGGCTTCGGCGCGTTTCACCGCGCGCACCAGGCGATGTACGCCGACAGGCTGGCCAGCGAACACGGCAGCGACTGGGGCTACTGCGAAATCAGCATGCAGCACGGCCGGCAAAAGATCGCCGACCTGCAGCAACAGGATCTGCTGTTCTCGGTGGCAGAGATGGACGACGACGGCTTGCGGGGCCGGGTCATCGGCGTGGTGCGCCAGGCGCTGCACCTGCAAACCGACGGGCTGGCGGCGGTGCTGGCGGCCCTGACGCAGCCTGAGATCGCCATCGTCTCGCTGACCATCAGCGAAAAGGGCTATTGCCACCACCCTGCCAGCGGCCGGCTGATGGCGGAACACCCGGCGATCGCGCATGATATCGCTCACCCGGCGCAGCCACAGTCGGCGCCGGGGCTGCTGTTGGCGGCGCTGCGCCTGCGCCGCGAACGCGGGCTGCCGCCGTTCGCCGTGATGTCCTGCGACAATATGCCGGCCAACGGCCGGGTCACGCGTCAGGTGCTGCTCGACCTGGCGCAGCGGCAGGATCCGGCGCTGGCCGACTGGGTGCGTCAAGCGGTCGCCTTCCCTTCCACCATGGTGGATCGCATCGTGCCGGCGATGACGCAGGAAGCCCGCGGGCAGCTCCATGCTTGGTTGGGCGGCGTCGAGGATGAGGTCGGCGTGGCCTGCGAGCCGTTCAGCCAGTGGGTCATTGAGGATCGCTTTCCCCAGGGGCGCCCGGCCTGGGAAAAAGTCGGCGCCGAGCTGGTGAGCGACGTGCTGCCGTACGAGGAGATGAAGCTGCGCATGCTGAACGGCAGCCATTCGTTCCTCGCCTACCTCGGCTATTTGGCCGGTTATCAGCACATCGGCGACTGCATGCAGGATGCGGATTTTGTCCGCGCCGCCCGTCACCTGATGCTGGCGGAACAGGCACCGACCCTGCAGGTGCCGAACGTCGATTTGGCGCAGTATGCCGACTCGCTGCTGCGGCGTTTCCGCAACCGCGCGCTGAAGCACCGCACCGCACAGATCGCCGTGGACGGCACGCAAAAGCTGCCGCAGCGGCTGCTGGACGCGATCCGCTGGCATCTGGCGCATGGCAGCCGCTTCGACTGCCTGGCGCTGGGCGTCGCCGGCTGGATGCGCTACGTCGGCGGCCGCGATGAGCAAGGCGCGCCGATCGACATCAGCGATCCGCTGCGCGACCCCATCGCCGCGTTGGTCGCCGGCAGCGAGGAAGGCCGGCCCCGCGTCCTGGCGCTGCTGCAGCTCGACAGCGTCTTCGGCCAGGATCTGCCCGACTCGCCTGACTTCGTCCGCGCCGTCAGCCACGCTTATCATCAACTGCTGAGCCTGGGGGCCAAAGCCGCCGTCGCCGCTCTGCCGCTTACCGACCGGGAGGTTTCCGATGACCGTCACCACGCATAACGCCGTCAATACCGGCAATCAACCGCTGCTGCGGCGCGTCGCCAGCGCTTCGGCCATCGGCACCGCCGCCGAGTATTATGATTTCTTCGCCTACGGCACCGCCGCGGTGCTGTTCTTCGGCCAGCTGTTTTTCCCCAGCGCCGATCCGCTGATCAGCACGCTGGCGGCCTTCGCCACCTACGCGGTCGGTTTCCTGGCGCGCCCGCTGGGCGGCATCGTGTTCGGCCACATCGGCGACAAGGTCGGCCGCAAGAAGGCGCTGGTGATCACCATCCTGATCGTCGGCCTCGGCACCTTCTGCATCGGCCTGCTGCCCACCTATGAGCAGATCGGCATCTGGGCGCCGCTCGCGCTGATCTTTATCCGCGTGCTGCAGGGCTTCGGCGTCGGCGGCGAACAGGCCGGCGCGGTGCTGATGACCGCCGAATACGCGCCGCCGCCGCGGCGCGGCTTCTACGCCAGCTGGGTACAGATCGGCGCGCCCGCCGGTTTCCTGCTGCCATCGGGGCTGTTCGCGCTGCTGACCGCCGTGCTGTCGCCGGCGCAGATGCTGGACTGGGGCTGGCGCATTCCGTTCCTGCTCAGCCTGCTGCTGGTGATCGTCGGGCTGTTTATTCGCCTGAAGATCGACGAGTCGCCGGTGTTTACCCAGATCCGTGCCACCAAGGCGGTGGAGAGCCGGCCGGTGGTGGAAGTAGCCCGCCGCTATCCCGGCCTTATCGGCAAAGGGGTGTGCGCCAAGCTGATTGAAGCCTGCGCCTTCGCCATGTTCACGGTGATCGTGCTGGCCTACGGCAAGGCCAATCATCTCAACGAAAGCATTCTGCTGGAGGCGATGATCGTGGCGGTGCTGCTGGAGATTTTCGCCATTCCGCTGATGGGCCGCCTCTCCGATCGGGTTGGGCGAAAACCGGTATACATCGCCGGCGCGCTGCTGCAGGTGGCGTGCATTGTGCCGTTCTTTATGGCGATCAACCTCGATAATTTCTGGGTGACGCAGATCGCCATGATCGTGGTGCTGACCTTCGGCCACAGTATGTGCTACGCGCCGCAGGCCTCCTACTTCCCGGAGCTGTTCCCCACCCGCGTGCGCTGCAGCGGCATCGCGCTGATCTGGCAGATCGGCTCGCTGATCGGCAGCGGCATTCTCGGGCTGTTGGCGGTGAAGATCCTGCAGGTGACCGGCGGCCACTACTACGGGCTGGCGGGTTACATGATGGTGCTGGGCGTGGTGTCGGCCATCGGCCTGAGCCTGATGCCGGAAACCGCGCCAGGGCGGCGCAAGCAGGAATATCAGGATTGGCATCACTGAGTTACCCTGCCCGGCGGGTGGATTTATCCACCCGCCCTCAACCAATAATCTGCTAGTATGGTGGCATTCGAATTCCAGCCAGATGCCTGATTGTCGCCATGTCTGAAACGTACAGTCTCACCAACAACGTCCCGGTCAACCAACAGATCTATCGCTTCCTGCGCAAGGATATCGTCGACTGCACCATCCCCCCCGGCACCCTGTTGTCCGAGAAAGAGATTTCTACGCGCTTTTGCGTTTCGCGCCAGCCGGTGCGCGAAGCTTTCATCAAGCTGGCGGAGGCCGGCCTGGTGCAGATCCTGCCGCAGCGCGGCACTTTTGTGATGAAAATCTCCGCCAAGCGCGTGGCCGACGGGCGCTTTATCCGCCAGGCGGTGGAATGCGCCATCGTGCGCCGCGCGGCCGAGCGCGCCACCCCGGCGCAGCTGATGACGCTGGAGCATAACCTGCACCGCCAGGCGCTGGCGGCGCAGAACGGGCAAACGCGCGAGTTTCTGGCGCTGGACGACGAATTCCACCAGCTGCTGACCCAGTTCGCCGACTGCCCGCTGGCGTGGGAGACCATCGAAACCATCAAGGCCACCATGGATCGAGTGCGTTTCCTCAGCCTGAGCGAAGTCTCGCCGCCGGAGAGCCTGATCAAGCAGCACTACCGCATCTACGAGGCGCTGAAAGCGCGCGATGCCGAGGCGGCGGAGCGCGCCATCCACGATCACCTGCAGGAGATGATCTACTCCATCACCCCGATTGCCCAGCAGAACACCGAGTGGTTCGAGATCGAATAATCAATCGTTTAGCGCGCCGGGGGCGATCGTCCCCGCGTATTTGGCCTCGCAAATGGCATTTCCTCTCAATCGCATCTATTGTTTGTCCTTGCCGGATCCAGTTCGGTAGTATCGCTTTACAGCTTCAATCACCGCTTTTTTACTGCGCCGGTGGTCAAAAACCCTTGCATTGCCGGTGTATGAAGAAGCTTAATCGGGAGTGAATCATGACTGATATTGTGCAGTTGCTAGGAAAGGAAGCGGAAGATCTGCTGCAACACCGCTGTACCACTATCCCCGCCGAGAATCTCTACCTGCCGGGCGACGACTTCGTCGACCGCGTAATGATCGATAACAACCGTCCCAACAGCGTGCTGCGTTCGATGCAAACCCTGTTCAACCACGGCCGCCTGGCCGGCACCGGCTACCTGTCGATCCTGCCGGTCGATCAGGGCATCGAGCACTCCGCCGCCGCCTCGTTCGCCGCCAACCCGCTGTATTTCGATCCGAAGAACATCGTCGAGCTGGCGATTGAAGCCGGCTGTAACTGCGTCGCTTCCACCTACGGCGTGCTGGCGTCGGTATCGCGCCGCTACGCGCATAAAATTCCGTTCCTGGTCAAACTCAACCACAACGAAACGCTGAGCTACCCGACCCAGTACGACCAGACCCTGTACGCCAGCGTCGAGCAGGCGTTCAACATGGGCGCGGTGGCGGTCGGCGCCACCATTTACTTCGGCTCCGAGCAGTCGCGCCGCCAGATCGAAGAGATCTCGATCGCCTTCGAGCGCGCGCATGAGCTGGGCATGGTCACCGTGTTGTGGGCCTATCTGCGCAACCCGGCATTCAACAAGGACGGCGTGGACTACCACTCCAGCGCCGATCTGACCGGCCAGGCCAACCACATCGCCGCCACCATCGGCGCCGACATCGTCAAACAGAAAATGGCGGAAAACAACGGCGGCTACCGCGCGGTGAAATTCGGCTATACCGACGATCGCGTCTACACCAAGCTGACCACCGATCACCCGATCGATCTGGTGCGCTACCAGCTGGCCAACTGCTACATGGGCCGCGCCGGGCTGATCAACTCCGGCGGCGCCGCCGGTGAGAACGACCTGCAGGAATCGGTGCGCACCGCGGTGATCAACAAACGCGCCGGCGGCATGGGCCTGATCCTGGGGCGCAAGGCGTTCAAGAAATCGATGAAAGACGGCGTGGCGCTGATCAACGCCGTGCAAGACGCCTACCTGGACAAGAAGGTCACCATCGCCTGATGTGACGGACCGCCTGTCCCCAAGCCCGGTTCGCCGGGCTTTTTTGTGCATCGAGGGAGGTCTTGACAAGGAAATAATGCAACCGAATGTATTTTATGAGCAAAAATAAGAGCTGGTTTTTATTTAATCTCCCTGGGCTTTTTTTATTCCAAATATGCGAAAGAGAACGACATAAATCATTAAAGATTGAAAGTTAACCTTATCAAACTTCAAATTTCCCACCTTTTCCGAAAACACAAAAACTTAGCGCATTAATAATTATTATAGTCCATTGTTATTTATGGACTTTTGACTAAATTTTACGCTAGTTAATCCACATTTTTATGGTGGTGCCATCATGAAAGTCAATATTGTAATCATCTCCCTGCTCATCCTTTCGCTATCGTCTTGCGCGCTATTTAAATCTCCGGCCTCTAGGCATGAGTTGAAACCTGGAGAAACGTATTGGTTTGACTATGACTCAACAAGAAGCAGCGCCATTTATATTCCCGCAGACTCAAATATCAAGTACTGCGTGGCTCCACCGCCTGATGTCGCGCAGTCCGTTATTGCCGCGCTGAAAGCTGAAATGAGTACGGAACAAATTCAAAAAGTCAGTGGCGATGCAGAGTTCAGCACCGCCGTAATCGATCTGGCTCGGCGCACCACCACGGTAAATTTTATCCGCGATACGTTGTATCGCGTCTGCGAAGCCAGACTACAAGGCCCGCTCACCGCGACGGAAAAAGAAATTTTCCTGGCCGCGATAGCCGCCGCCAAAGATATGGCAATCGCTGAAAAAGACAAACAAAAGCAAGAACTGGCCCAAACGGCCGAAAGAAACGGTGCTTCCGTACAGACAATACAAAAGATTCTCGAGCAGTAACAGAAACACGCTAACAACGGCGATTTCCGTATACCCCCTCCCCAAAGCCCGGTTCACCGGGCTTTTTTGTGCCCGCGCTCTCCCCCTCATGCCACAGACCTTCTCTTTCTTTCACTTTAAACTTTCAAAATAAAATATTTATCTTTCAAAGTGTGATCTATTTAAAACAAATAGCCCAACAAAGTGACTACTGTAAGGCCCATGGCGACAGAGCCGCCGTTCGCTCCAGGCCATATCAGTCCATAACAGGAGAACATAATGATTGAGCTAATCACCCACGGCGCCGAGTGGTTTATCGGCCTGTTTCAGAAAGGCGGTGAAGTGTTTGTCGGCATGGTGACCGGCATTTTACCTTTGTTGATCAGCCTGTTGGTAATCATGAACGCGCTGATCAAATTTGTTGGCCAGGAACGTATCGAACGATTGGCACAGCGCTGCGCGGGCAACCCCGTCTCGCGCTATCTGCTGCTGCCGCTGATCGGCACCTTTGTCTTCTGCAACCCGATGACCCTCAGCCTGGGGCGCTTCATGCCGGAGAAATACAAGCCGAGCTACTACGCGGCGGCCTCCTACAGCTGCCACTCGATGAACGGCCTGTTCCCGCACATCAATCCGGGCGAACTGTTCGTTTACCTCGGCATCGCCAGCGGCCTGACCACCCTCGGCCTGCCGCTCGGCCCGCTGGCGGTGAGTTATTTCCTGGTGGGGCTGTTCACCAACTTCTTCCGCGGCTGGGTCACCGATCTCACCACCAGCCTGTTCGAACGCAAGATGGGCATCCGTCTGGATCGCCAGGTGCAACTTTAATTCGTGGAGTGCAGCATGAGTGCTTATATCCGTATTGAAAAAGGCGCCAGCGGCTGGGGCGGCCCCCTGGAGCTGCCGATAGAGCCCGGCAAGAAAGTGGTGTACATCACCGCCGGCACACGACCTTCGATCGTCGATCGCCTCAGCGAATTGACCGGCTGGCCGGCCGTCGACGGCTTCAAAGAAGGTGAACCGCCGGCGGAAGAGATCGGGGTGGCGGTGATCGACTGCGGCGGCACCCTGCGCTGCGGCCTGTACCCGAAACGCCGCATTCCGACGGTCAACATCCACGCCACCGGCCAGTCCGGCCCGCTGGCGCAGTTTATCCTCGAAGACATCTATGTCTCCGGCGTGCGCGACCACAACATCAGCCGAATCGAAGCGGCAGATAGCCAACCCGCCGCCACCGTTGCAGCGCCGCCCAAGGCGCGCGACTACGACACCAGCAAGAAGATCACCGAGCAAAGCGACGGGCTGCTGGCGAAGGTCGGCATGGGCATGGGATCGGTGGTGGCGGTGTTCTTCCAGGCCGGGCGCGACACCATCGACACCGTGCTGAAGACCATCCTGCCGTTTATGGCGTTCGTCTCGGCCTTGATCGGCATCATCATGGCCTCCGGCCTCGGGGACTTTATCGCTCACGGCCTGACGCCGCTGGCCAACAGCCCGATCGGCCTGGTGACGCTGGCGCTGATCTGCTCATTCCCGCTGCTGTCGCCGTTCCTCGGCCCCGGCGCGGTCATCGCCCAGGTGATCGGCGTGCTGGTCGGGGTGCAGATCGGCCTCGGCCATATTCCGCCGCAGCTGGCGCTGCCAGCGCTGTTCGCCATCAACGCGCAGGCCGCCTGCGACTTCATTCCGGTCGGCCTGTCGCTGGCGGAAGCCAAGCAGGACACCGTGCGGGTCGGCGTGCCTTCGGTGCTGGTCGGCCGCTTCCTTACCGGCGCGCCGACGGTGTTGATCGCCTGGGCCGCCTCGGCCTTCATTTATCAATAAGCTGATTTCCTGGGAGACGTTTATGCACACCATTTTTCACACCACCATCACGCAGATCGGCGGCTGCGCCCGCGACGCGTTGCTGGACAACATGCTGATCACCTTCCGTGAAGGCGCCCCGGCGGATATCGAAGAGTTCTGCTTCATCCACCGCCACGGCGCGACCGCCGGCGAGCTGCAGGTCGGCGGCGTGATGGAACTGGCGCAGCGGCGCTACGCCATCACCGCCGTCGGCAGCGTCGCCACGCAGAATCTGCGCGAGCTGGGCCACATCACCGTGCGCTTCGACGGCGAAGCCGAAGCCGAATTCCCCGGCTCGATCCACGTATCCGGCCCGACGCCGACCGATATCCCGTTGGGCAGCACGCTGTCATTTATCGCATAAGGAGTAGACCATGTCTGAAGTAGCTGTAGTGATTGGCGGCGGCCAAACGTTAGGCGCCTTTTTGTCCCACGGGCTGGCGCAGGCCGGTTATCGGGTGGCGGTGGCCGATCTGAACGCCGACAATGCCAATCAGGTGGCACAGCAGATCAACGAAGCGTTTGGCGCGGGCAGCGCCTGCGGTTTTCAGGCCGACGCCACCGACGAGCAGAGCGTGATGGCGCTGGCGGCGGCGGTTGACCGGGCGTTCGGCCAGGCCAACCTGCTGGTGTACAGCGCCGGCATCGCCAAGGCGGCGCCGATCACCGATTTCCCACTGGGCGACTTCGATCGCTCGCTGCAGGTGAACCTGGTGGGTTATTTCCTCTGCGCCCGCGAGTTCTCGCGCCTGATGATCCGCGACGGCATCGCCGGACGCATCATTCAGATCAACTCCAAGTCCGGCAAGGTCGGCAGCAAGCACAACTCCGGCTACAGCGCCGCCAAGTTCGGCGGCGTGGGGCTGACGCAGTCGCTGGCGCTCGATCTGGCGGAGTACGGCATTACCGTGCATTCGCTGATGCTCGGCAACCTGCTGAAGTCGCCGATGTTCCAGTCGCTGCTGCCGCAGTACGCGCAAAAACTGGGCATCGCGCCGGACCAGGTGGAGCAGTACTACATCGACAAGGTGCCGCTGAAGCGCGGCTGCGACTACCAGGACGTGCTGAACACCCTGCTGTTCTACGCCAGCGACAAGGCCTCTTACTGCACCGGCCAGTCGATCAATATCACCGGCGGCCAGGTGATGTTCTGACGCCATCGACGCCCCCTTCCGCGCAAGTGGGCCTAAGGAGAACCCCATGACTCAAGCTCTGATCGCCTTCGCGCTGCTGGCCTGGCTGCTGCAAATCGCCTTTGGCTGGTGGCAACTGCAGCGCTTCAACCGCGCCTTCGACGGCCTGTGCCGGCTGGGCGCCATCGGCGTCGGCGTCGGCCGTTCCGGCGGCCGTTTCCGCCCGCGAGTGGTGCTGGCGCTGGCCTTCGACGCCGAGCGACGGGTGTGCGGCAGCCTGTTGCTGCGCGGCCTGACCGTTTTCGCCCGGCCCCGCCCGCTGCCTCGATTGCACGGTTTGCATCAGCGGGATTTGCGCCCGGATGTGATCTTCCCCGAGGATCGCGCATGCCAGTCTGCACTATCGTTAGCGATTGAACCCAAATCGTGATATTTTCACATTAAAAGACATTACCTTTCATAGTGAATTATTCAGCGAGGGGAAATGCCCAACTCTTGTGAACGGGAATCGCGATGAAACCAAAGCAGCGGCAGGCCGCTATCCTTGAATATCTGCAGCGGCATGGCAAAACGGCAGTGGACGCCCTGGCCGAGCATTTCTCCACCACCGGCACCACCATCCGCAAGGATCTCACCCTGCTGGAAGAAGAAGGCGAGGTGATCCGCACCTACGGCGGCGTGGTGCTCAGCCGCGACGACGGCGATCAGCCGATCGACCGCAAAACCCATATCAACACCGAGAAAAAACGCCACATCGCCAGCGCCGCCGTGGCGCTGATCGCCGACGGCGACTCACTGATCTTCGACGCCGGCAGCACGGTGCTGCAGATGGTGCCGCACCTGGCGCAGTTCAATAACATCACGGTGATGACCAACAGCCTGACCATCGTCAACGCGCTGGTGGAGCTGGACAACGATCAGACCATCCTGATGCCGGGCGGCACCTACCGCAAAAAATCGGCCTCGTTCCACGGCAGCCTGGCCGAATCGGCGTTTCAGCAGTTCAGCTTCGACAAGCTGTTTATCGGCGCGGACGGCGTCGATCTCAACGCCGGCGTCACCACCTTCAACGAAGTGCACAACGTCAGCAAAGCGATGTGCGAAGCCGCCGGCCGCATTATTCTGTTGGTAGACTCCTCGAAATTCGGCCGCAAGAGCCCGAACGTGGTGTGCGAACTCAGCGCCGTCGACACGCTGATCACCGACCGAGACATCAACCCCGATTACCTCGCCGCCCTGCAGGCGAAAGGCATCAATATCCTTCTGGTAGGAGACCCCGATGAGTAACGCCAACGCCCTGCTCACCTTCGCCCGCGAAACGCTGGAGATCGAGCTGACCGAAGCGCAACGCCTGCTGGCGCGCCTGGACGACAACTTCGTCTGCGCCTGCGAACTGCTGCTGAACTGCCGCGGCAAAGCGGTGATTTCCGGCATCGGCAAATCCGGCCATATCGGCAAGAAAATCGCCGCGTCGCTGGCCAGCACCGGCACGCCGTCGTTCTTCGTGCACCCGGCGGAGGCGCTGCACGGCGATCTCGGCATGATCGGCGCCGACGACGTGGTGGTGTTCATCTCCTACTCCGGCCGCGCCAAAGAGCTGGATCTGATCCTGCCGCTGCTGGCGGAGAACGGCATTCCGGTAATCGCCGTCACCGGCGGCAAAGAGTCGCCGCTGGCGCAGGCCGCCGCCTGCGTGCTGGATATCGGCGTCGAGCGCGAAGCCTGCCCGATGGGGCTGGCACCGACCTCCAGCGCGGTCAACACCCTGATGATGGGCGATGCTCTGGCGATGGCGCTAATGCGCCAACGCGGTTTCAACGCGGAAGATTTCGCCCGCTCGCACCCGGGCGGCAGCCTGGGGGCGCGCCTGCTGAACCGCGTGCATCACCTGATGCGCACCGGCGATCGCCTGCCGCGCGTGAGCGAAAGCGCCAACGTGATGGAAGCGATGCTGGAGCTGAGCCGCACCGGGCTCGGGTTAGTGGCGGTCTGCGACGCGCAACAACGGGTGGTGGGCGTGTTTACCGACGGCGACCTGCGCCGCTGGCTGGTGAAGGGCAACAGCCTGCAGGATCCGCTCAGCCCGGCGATCACC
Organism: Serratia sp. G204Y; assembly: GCF_051172435.1. Taxonomy (NCBI): domain Bacteria; kingdom Pseudomonadati; phylum Pseudomonadota; class Gammaproteobacteria; order Enterobacterales; family Yersiniaceae; genus Serratia; species Serratia sp. G204Y. The sequence goes on from NZ_JBPIZA010000004.1 coordinate 103,327, forward strand.
CGCCCCGGCTATCGGCTGCCGGAGCAGTGGCGCGCCGGCGAGGCGCTGGAAGCGCTGCACGAACAGCACATCAGCGCGGCCCCGGTGGTCGATATGGACGGCGTGCTGGTAGGGGCGCTCAACCTGCACGATCTGCATCAGGCCGGCATCGGCTGATCAACGCCGGGGGCGCCGTCACCGGCACCCCCGGTCAGATCATTTCCAGTCGGGATTGTTCTCGAACTGCTGCTTCAGCAGCGCTTTCATGTCATCATCCGGCTTGCCGAGCCACTGATACTTGGCGTATTTCTTCGGATGGTCGACGGCTTCCGGCCGGTCTTCCACCGCCACTCGCACGCCCCAGGCCTGGGATTTGTCCGCGCTGAACGCCACGATCAAAAAGTTGTTGCCGCAGTCGTGCGGTTTGCACAGATTGCCGACCAGATACTCTTTGCCCTTCCAGCTCAGGTTCTGCGCCGGCGTCGAGGTGCCGACGCCTTTGCGCGCCCAGCCCGGCATCCGCGCCTGGCCTTTCACCATGTTTTGCCAGCTGGCCTGATACCCCGGCTGCTGAATCAAATCCGACGTGGTGACGATCTGCTGAGCAAAGCTGCCCGCGCTGAAGCTGAGCAGTGCGCCGAAGAGGGCGCAACGCAGCGCCTGGTGTCCCGTCATAGTCCTTCTCCCTAGGTTAAATCAGGTTTCGCCCATAAAACCGGGCCTGAACTAGTCAGACCACGGTTGCGGCAAAAAGTTGACTCACCACCAGGCATGGAAATGATGCACCGGCCCGATGCCGTGCCCCACTTCCAGCGTGTCCGCCTGTTGCAGTGCTTGTTGCAGGTAGTCCTTGGCGGCGGCCACTGTAGCCGCCCAGTCGGCATGGCGCGGGCGCAGCGCCGCCAGCGCGGCCGAGAGCGTGCAACCGGTGCCGTGGGTGTGGCGGGTGGCGACGCGCGGCGCGGTAAAGCGCTGCTCGCCTTCTGCGGTAAACAGCCAGTCCGGGCTCTCGCTTTCGCTCAGGTGGCCGCCCTTCATCAGCACCGCCCGGCAGCCCATCGCCAGCAGCGCCCGCCCCTGCTCGCGCATCTGCGCTTCATCTTCCGCCGGCGCGCACGCCAGCAGCGCCGCCGCTTCCGGCAGGTTCGGCGTAATGATCGACACCAGCGGCAACAGCTCGCGTCGAATAGACGCCACCGCCTCCGGCGCCAGCAACGGATCGCCGCTTTTCGCCAGCATCACGGTGTCCAGCACCACGAATTCCGGCCGGTAATGGCGCAGCCGTTCGGCCACCGCCTGCACGATGTCGGCGTTGGCCAGCATGCCGATCTTGACGCTGTCGATGCGCACGTCGCTGAACACCGAGTCCAGCTGCGCGGCGACGAACGCCGGATCGATGTAATACACCGACTGCACGCCTCGGGTATTCTGCGCCACCAGCGCGGTGATCACCGAGGTGCCGTAGGCGCCGAGCGCCGAGAAAGCCTTCAAATCGGCCTGAATGCCGGCGCCGCCGCTGGGATCGGTGCCGGCGATGGTCAGGGCGTTAATGCGTTTCATCACAGATCCTCCCCGCGCAGCTGATACAGGGCATCGAGGAACGCCGGCGTAAAGCTGCCCGGCCCGGTGGCCTGTCTGGCCGCGAGGCCGCCGCAGTGGGACATCACCCGGCAGGCGGTCGCCACGTTGTCCAGGCGATCGCCCGGCAGGGCGCAAAACGCTGCCACGACCGCCGACAGCGCGCAGCCGGTGCCCACCACCCGCGTCATCAGCGGGGAACCGCCTTCGATCGCCCAATCGCGTTGGCCGTCGGTGACGTAATCCACCGCGCCGGTGACCGCCACCACCGCGCCGCTGCGCTGCGCCAGCTCACGCGCGGCGGGCAATGCCGCCAGCGAATCGTCGCCGCTGTCCACGCCGCGGCCGCTGGCCAGCAACCCGCTGAGCGCCATGATTTCCGAGGCGTTGCCGCGTATCGCCGCCGGTTTCTCGTCCAGCAGCTGTTTAGCAAAGGCGGTGCGGTAGGAGAGCGCGCCGACCGCCACCGGATCCAGCGTCCAGGGCTTGCCGGCCTGATTGGCGGCGGCCACCGCCACCCGCATCGATTCGGCGCGCAGCGCATTGAGGGTGCCGACGTTGATCAGCAGGCCGTCGGCCAGCACGCTGAACTGCGCCGCCTCTTGCGGCTCCACCACCATCGCCGGGGAGGCACCCAGCGCCAATAGCACGTTGGCGGTCAGCGATTGCACCACTTCGTTGGTCAGGCAGTGGATCAACGGAGGCCGCTGTTGGAATTGGGTCAGACAGGCCGCGGCGCGCGCGCCGGGTAGTGCATCAGGTCGAGCGATCATATTCCTCCCAACCGGCGTTCAAGAAGGCGGCGCCGGCTGGGCGGCCGTGACTTCCCTACGCTGGCATTATCCAGATCAGGTAATACGGGTATTTCTCAGCCTTCACGTAGAAGGGCACCCCGAGTCATGAAAATCAATAGGTTGTGATCAACGTTGCGTTAATCCCTGCAGGGGATCATGCCAGCGGCGACGCAGACAAACAAGCGAATAAATTGGCCCGGCAGGCATACACCGCGCTATGCGCTATAGTGAGCACAAACCACCGGGAGATGCCATGCAGATAAGACCCTATCAAGAAACCGATCGCCCCTTTCTGCGCACGCTGTACCTGGCGTCGCGCAAGGCGGCGTTCGGCTGGCGCGATACCTCAAACTATCAGTTGGAAGATTTCGACGGCGCGACGCTGGGCGAAGCGATTTGGGTGGCGGAAGACGGCGGCACGCTGCTGGGATTCGTCTCCATCTACCGCGAAGACAACTTCATTCATAACCTGTATGTCGATCCCCATCAGCCGCCGCGCGGCGTCGGCAGTGCGCTGCTGCAGGCGGCGGAAGCTACCTTCACCGCCACCGGCTCGCTGAAATGCCTGGTGAAGAATGAAAAGGCGCTGGCGTTCTACCGCAAACACGGCTGGCGCATCATCTCTACCGGCAACGACGGCGAAGAAGATTATTACCTGCTGCATTCGCCGGCCCGCTAACGCCGCCTTTCCCGTCACAGAACTCATTAATGATAATGGATTTCATTATCACTTAAGCATACCCTTCCTTGTCTCTCTCAATGAACTTTGCAAGGAAGGTTATGCAACATCAAACGGATACACGCTTCCCCGATGCCGCGGCGGCGGACTACGATCGCCGTATTCTGACCCTGGTGCCCGGCTATCAGTTTGCTCAGTCGCTGCTGACGGCGACGCTCGCGCAGACGCTGCCGAATGACGCCACGCTGTTGCTGGCCGGCTGCGGCACCGGCAGCGAACTGTCGGCGCTGGCCGCCGCCAACGCCAGCTGGCGTTTCAGCGCAGTGGAACCCTCCGCCGGCATGCTGGCGGCCGCGCGCGCCAAGGCCGAAGCCGCGGGTTATGCACAACGGGTGAGTTTCCAGCCCACCTTGCTGCAACAAGCGCCGCAAACCCGCCACGGCGCGGCGGTGTGCTCATTGGTGCTGCACTTTATCGCCGACGATGGCACCAAACTGGATTTCCTGCAGCAGTTGGCACAGCGCCTCTCCCCCGCCGCACCGCTGCTGCTGTTCGACTATCAACCGGAGGGCCTGCCCGCCAGCCACTACCAACACTGGCTGCAAAGCGCCGGGCACTCGGCGGCGCAGGCGCAGGAGGTGATCGAACGCACCCGCCGCAACTGGCACCCGATGACGGCGGCACGCAGCCGTCTCCTCCTGGCGGAAAGCGGCTTCACCGCGCCTCAGCAGTTGTGCGGTGCGCTGGGCTTCCAGCTTTCACTGCTCCACCGCCGCCGCTGAGGGCGGCATGCCGCGCAGCGTCAGCCGCCAAAACAGCAGCGCGCTCAGGCTGACGCCCGCCCCCAGCCAGCAGACGCCGCTCCAGCCCGCCCAGGCGTACATATGGATGCCGGCAAAGGCGCCCAGACCGCTGCCGACGGCGTAAAACAGCATGTAGCAGCCCACCAGCCTGCTGTGCGACTGCGGGTGCGCGCTGAAGATCATGCTCTGGTTCAGCACGTGGATCGCCTGGCCCGCCAGATCCAGCAATACGATGCCCGCCACCAGCCAAACCAGGCCGCTGCCGAGTAAACCGAGCGGCAGCCAGGCCAGCGTCAGCAGCAGCAGACACACGCCGCTGGCCACCTGCCCCAGTCCGCGATCCGCCAGATGCCCGGCGCGCACCGCCGCCAGCGCGCCCACCGCGCCGACCAGGCCGAACGCCCCCACCGCGGCATGGGTGAAGTTGAACGGCGCCTGACTCAGCGGCAACACCAGCGAACTCCAAAAGAGGCTGAAAGCGCCGAACATCAGCAGCGCCAACATGCCGCGAATTTGCAGCGTGCGGTCATGCAGCAGCAGGGTCAGCATTGAACGCAGCAGCGCGGGATAGCTCAGCGTACTGGGAGCGGTGCGCGGCGCAGGCAGCAGGCGCGACAGGATCGGCAGCAATACCAGCGTCACCCCGGCAGAGAAGAAGTACACCGTGCGCCAGCCGCCGACATCCGCCAGCGCGCCGGACAGGGTGCGCGCCAGCAGCAACCCCAACACCACTCCGCCCTGCACCGCACCAACCACCCGCCCGCGCTCCTGCGGCGCCGCCAGTGCTGCGGCGAAAGCGATCAGCCCCTGCGTCATGGCGGTACCCAATAAGCCTACCAGCAACATCCCCGCCAGCAGCCAGGGCGCGCTTTGCGCCCAGCCCACCAGCAGCAGCGCGCCGATCAGCCCCAGCTGTTGCCCCGCCAGCAACCAATGCCGGTTCAGCCGATCCCCAAGCGGCACCACCAACAGCAGCGCCAGCGCGCAGCCCAGTTGGGTCACGGTGATCACCATGCCGACCGCCGCCAGGCTGATGGAAAAATCATGGGCGATGGCGTCCAGCAGCGGCTGCGCATAGTAAACGTTGGCCACGCTAAAGGCGCTGGCGGCGGCCAGCAGCAGCACCAGAGGGGCCGGCAGGCGCCCCAGCGCCGCACAGGGGGGATCCAGCAGTTTGTCGCTCATCGCATACCTCAATCTGGTTTCATTATTAAACCCAATGAACTTTAGGCGCAGAGGTTTTATAATGCAACCAGAATGTGCAGTTGGAGATAACCGTCGTGAAACGTAAAAGCCTGGAAGACGCGCCGTGCCCGGTGGCGCGCACGCTGGATGTGATTGGCGACTGGTGGTCGCTGCTGATCGTGCGTGACGCCTTCGACGGCGTCACCCGCTTCAGCGAATTTCAAAAAGGGCTGGGGATGGCGAAGAACATCCTTGCCACCCGCCTGCGCGCGCTGGTGACGCACGGCGTGCTGGAAATCGTGCCCGCCGCAAACGGCAGCGCCTATCAGGAATATGTGCTGACCGAGAAAGGCCGCGCGCTGTTTCCGGTGATCGTCGGCCTGCGCCAGTGGGGGGAAGATCATCTGTTCGCCGAGGGAGAAGCGCACTCAACGCTGGTGGAAAGCGACAGCGGCCGCCCCGTCCCGCGCCTGACGCCGATCGGCAGCGCCGGGCAGACGCTCACCCCGCTGAATACCCGGGTGGTGAAGGTGGAGGAACGGTGATGAGAGTTAGTGGCGGTGCCCGCAGCTCACCCGCTGAAAAACCTGGCGGATAAAGAGCCATTCCAAACACCCGGCCAGCAGATAAACCGCGCCAAAAATGAGCGCACCAAACCATTCCGTATCGTTAAAATGGAAAAACTCGCTGGCGTCAATCAGCCAAGCGGTTTGATCCTGGTTTAGCCTGGGTACAGGAAAAAGCTTTATTGTCAGCACAGCCAGCCCAACAACAGCCAATGCGTTAGCGAGCAACAGGGCAAGTTTTTTCATAGCCTTTCACCTCGATAGTCCCATATGCCTGTAATGTCGTTCCCGGAACTCTGGCTGTTTTCGATTTCAGCAATGCAGCTCGCAGACGATTGAATTCGTTTTGGGAATAAAAGGTTACACATCCTTCGGATAATCCAAGTGGACCGATTGGATGCAACCTGAATTGCCCACGCATAATGCCGTTAATCCATGTTCTATCGTTAACTGTTCCATCATCTCTGTATAAAGCAAACCAACTATTGTGATCTACATTGGTCACAATATCTTTTATGAAAGTAATAGTCTGCGACTTTAAACCACCGGATGGCCGATCCACAATCCAGTAAGTACCGGCTGGTATAGCCCCGTGATTGGGAACATCTGTACATCCTGGTTGATTTGTATACTGTTTATTACCAGAAAACACAGAGAACATCCCAACCCCTTGACACAACAGAGTGTTTATTTTGTTTCCATTATGAACTAAAAAGCAGCGAAGCATTTTATTTCCCCCATCCTTTGGCTGAGCACCGATAATATCCAGCAAATAAGATTTTATCTATCTTATTGATTTTGTGAATATTGTTAACTCGTGATGATAGAATCAGCAATGAGTAAGGCCCAATCAGCATTGATGGCGCGTGCATCACCTTGAGCTATTACATCTATTCTCTAACAGCTTCCGCAATCCCCTGCAGGTAATGTATAGTCCGCGTTTTACGGAGATCCCATGCTGACTAACTCATCCATTCGTTTGAACAAATACATTAGCGAGAGCGGTATCTGCTCACGCCGCGACGCCGATCGATACATCGAACAGGGCAACGTTTTCATCAACGGTAAACGCGCCACCGTTGGCGCTCAGGTATTTGCCGGCGATGTGGTGAAGGTTAACGGTCAGCTGATCGAACCGCGCAATGAAGAAGATCTGGTGCTGATCGCGCTGAACAAGCCGGTCGGCATCGTCACCACCACCGAAGACGGCGAGCGCGACAACATCGCCGACTTCGTCAACCACAGCAAACGCATTTTCCCGATCGGCCGCTTGGACAAGGATTCGCAGGGGCTGATCTTTCTGACCAACCACGGTGACCTGGTCAACAAGATCCTGCGCGCCGGCAACAATCACGAGAAAGAGTATCTGGTGACGGTCAACAAGCCGGTGACCGACGAGTTTATTCGCGGCATGGGCGCCGGCGTGCCGATGCTGGGCACGGTGACCAAAAAGTGCAAGGTGAAGAAAGAGGCACCTTTCGTGTTCCGCATCACGCTGGTGCAGGGGCTGAACCGCCAGATCCGCCGCATGTGCGAACACTTCGGCTACGAGGTCACCAAGCTGGAACGCACGCGCATCATGAACGTCAGCCTGAAAGGCTTGCCGCTGGGCGAATGGCGCGATCTGAGCGATGACGAGCTGATCGAGCTGTTCAAACTGATTGAAGGCTCTTCATCCGAGGCCAAGCCGGCGAAGAAGGCTCCGGCCAAATCCGCCGCGGCGAAAAAACCGAGTGCCGGCGGCCCCAAAAGCGCCGACAAAGCCGCTGCGCCGGCCGGCCGCAAGCGCTTTACCCAGCCAGGGCGCAAGAAAAAAGGGCGTTAACCCCCGCTCACGCTTCTCGCCAAGCCCGCCGTTGCGCGGGCTTTTTCATCATAAAAGTCAGCCACAGGCCGCCACTGAGCCCTCACCATAAAAAAGGCCCGCATCAAGCGGGCCAGTCAGTACCAGAGAAGTCTAGAGGAAGAATCAGAACGACCAGCGCAGGTTGGCGTTGACCGAATTAACGCGGGTATCGGCGCCGAATTGCCCCTGATAGCCGACATCCAGCGTCGCGGCGCGCGACAGTTTCACGCTCACGCCGATATCGCCCACCATCACGTTGTCATCCACGGCCTGGCCCTGAGTGACGAACGCGTCGCTGCCGGCAAACGCCATGCGCGATGAGGTGTTCTTATCGCCGTAGGCGTGCTGCCAGCCGAGCGAGCCGTAGAGGCTGACGTTCTTCGGCAGTTCGGTCACACCGCGCACCCCGAGCGTGGAGTAGAAGGTGTTCATCGTTTCATTGCGCACGCTCAGCGCCGCCGCGCCACCCGACTCCTGGAAGCTGTCGGTATGCAGACGGATGTAGCTCAGGTTGATGAACGGTTCGACGTTCATCTCCGGCTGGCCGAAACGGTAACCCGCTTCGGTGAACGCCAGCAGCGAGTTGGCATCGTAGTCCGACTTCAGCCGATCCGAGAAGCCGCTGAAATCGACGTTGCGCTTGCCTTCGATCTTGTGCCAGGTGTAACCCAGCGCGCCGCGCAGCGAGAACGCATCCTGCTGCCCCGCTGCATACAGGCCGAGGTGGTAGTTGTCGGTATCGGCCTTGGAACGGCGGCTGTCGACGTCGTAGTCGCCGCGGCTGTAACCGAAGTAGCCGCCGATGCGCACGTTATGGTCCGCCAGCTTGCGATCCGCCCCCAACAGGAAGCCGGTGGTGTTGCCATCCAGCTTGCCCACGTTGCCGTTGCCGCTGTTTCTGCCCCAGGAACTGAAGGTCTGCCCCCAGACGCCGCTGTTTTGCGCCTGCGCCGGTTGCACCAGCGACATCGCCAACGGCGGTATCGGCAGGCTGTCGTTGTCGAACAGGCGCAGCATGCGCTGGTTCAGCACGTTGAACAGCTGGGTGCTGCCGGCGATCAGGTTAGACTGCATCGACGGATAGACTTCGCCGGACAGCTGATTGAACGCCTCGCGCGCTTCCGGCGCACTCAGCAGCAGCAGCGAGTTGTACAGCGCCAACGAAGGGCCGCTCTGCGTCAGCGTCGAGAGCGCACCGGCGGTATTCCACTGGTTGCCGCTTTCGGCCACCGTTTGGAAAATGCCCGGCTTGCCGCTGCCTGGGTTCTCGCCCCCCGGATTTTCACCGCCTGGGTTTTCCCCACCCGGGTTCTCGCCCCCTGGATTCTCACCGCCTGGGTTTTCTCCACCCGGGTTTTCGCCCCCTGGATTCTCACCGCCTGGGTTTTCTCCACCCGGGTTTTCGCCCCCTGGATTTTCACCGCCCGTGTCTTTCTGCGCGATGGTCAGATCCACGGCGTTGGCGCTGTGATTCAGCGCTACATCGAGGAAGGCAGACTTGGAGACCGCCGCCGCGAACTGGCCGTCAATGCCGCCGTCCGAGGTCAGAATGCGATAGCTTTGGCCGGTTTTATAGCTGGTTTGCGGATCCAGCGCCGTAACCTGCACCTTGGCCCGATCGCTGATGGTGGTTTTGCCCGCCACCAGCAACTGGTCGCTGCGGCCGTCGCCGGCGATATCGACGTCGTAGAAGGATTCGCCGATAAAGTTCAGGTAGCGTTTCAGCGTCAGCGTGCCGATATTGCCGTCGCCGGGCGAGATATGGCCGCCGGACTGGATCTCGGTCTGGCCCAGCGTGCCGTTGCCGCCCAATGTGCCGCCGGCCTTGATCGACGCGGCGCTGCTGTAGCCCTGCCCGTTATTGACGTCGGAACCCGCCGTCGCGTTGAGGATCAGCGTGCCGCCGTTCTCTGCGCTGAGGGTTTGGATCTCGAAGATGTCGTCTTCTTTCTGGGTATTGATGTCGCTGGCGATGATGAGCTTGCCGCCGCGCGCGGTGACGTTCGCCTGCAGCTCAGAGAGATCGCCGTTCAGCGTCGTGTGCCCGGCGCTGTTGATCACCTCGCCTTCGCCGCTCATCTTGTTGCTGAAAACGTAATTGCCGTCGGTATGGTTAAAGTACACATAGCTGCGGAACAATCCGCCCCGCAGGGCGATCGCCGTCTGGGCATCGATGGTGCCTGCGGCGCCCGCCGCGCCGAGCGTCGGCTCAGTCAACCCGGTGCCGGTGTCCATGTTGCCGCGGCTGCCGATAATCAGCGCGCCGCGGTTAGAGCCGGAGCCGGTCTTGCCCAGCACCACTTCGTTGCCGCCGGCGGAGAATGTCCCGCCGTCCATGACCGCCAGCACGCCGTTGCCGTAATCGCCGACGTTGACGCTGCTGCCGCTGGTAAACCGTGAGCCGTTGCCGGCGATCGTCAGCTCGGCGGTTTTACGCGCGCCGGAGACGCCCGCCACTTCGATGCTGCCAACGCTGACCGCGCCGCCGTTCAGCACGTCCAGATCGCCGTAAAGCGTGAGCGCGCGGCCGACGTTCCATTGGGAATTGGCCCCGGTGACCGTGGCTTTCGGGCTCAGCGTATCGGTCTCGCCCGGCCCGCTACCATTGCCGATGCGCGCGTCAAAGGCGGTGTTCAGCACCGCGCCGTCTTCAATCGCCAGCGTGGATCGTGCCCCTAAATCGGTGCCGACGCTGAGAAAATTGCTGGTGACGCGAGAACCGGCGCCGGTGGCGATCAGATGGCTGTCGTAGCCACGCGTGGTGCCGACCACGATCTCTTTCGCGCTGGCCAGCGCGCCGTCTTCAACCCGCAGGGTGCCCCGCCCCAGATTCAGGCCGCCGCGCAGCACGAACTGATCGTTCACCGCGTTCAGCTCGGCGTTCGGCCCGCGGACCGTGACCAGGCTTTCATGAATTTGGCCGTTGAACATCCGGCCGATATTGATGTTATAGGCGCTGATCTTGCCATTATCGATCAGCAGGTTGCCGCTTTGATTACGGCCGACGTAAACGTCCCCGGTGTAGGCCAATGATTCGGTAATTTTTGCGTCGCCATCAAAAATGGCATCATCTGCGCGAGCGATATCGGCGGGCGCCAGCATCAACAGCGGCGCAGAAAATAGAGCGAGGTAAAGTTTGGAAAGCGGTGTTTTAACCGCTAAAGGATGCGATGTCTTGTCATTCACGGGCTATCTCCGTACTCGTTGGCATGATGGCGCGAAATTTATTGTTATAGGGAAACTCAATGCACTAGAGGAGGTGTAAGGCGTTATTTCGCGCACGCCGGTTTAGTGATCGTCGAAGCAAAAGCTTATTGCCCCCCGGCGCTGACGCTCCGACGATGGAAAACCAGGAAGCGGCAATACCGCCCCCAAAGCGAATTATTTATGCGTGACCACCGGCGTACAGGTCGGCGCGCTCAGCGACGGCGACGAACCTAAAATTCCCGGCATCATCAGCGACGAGCAATCGAAAATGCGGCCTTTTTCCGTGGTGGCGCGATAAGAAAGTTTTTGCCCGCCCAGCGCATCCGGCTGTGCGCCATTGACATTGGTCACGGTAATTTCGTCCGATGAGCCCAGGCCCAGCATTTTGGCGGTTTCCGCCTGCAGTAATGGAATGGCCTGATCGGTTTTCAGGGTGGAACAACCGGCTATCATCATCGTAACGGTTAAAGCGATAAGTGGTTTTTTCATAAATTATCCTTTATAACCAATCAGTTAAAATTATCGATTGGCTTTATGTTTTCTCTTATCCAAATCCTCGAATAATATATTTCCCTTTCCTAAACGAAAAAACCCTCCTAAAGTAGGGAGGGTTGATAATAATTCATCAGACCTATCTGAACTGTGAAGGCGAAAGGAGAATCCTTTGGGGCAGGATTATGCGTTGGTCGTTGATGACCATCCATTGGTAGCAAGCGGTATCGCTAACTTTCTCAGCACGCATTGCCGATTCAAACAGGCACATGTGGTGACCAATGAAGAAAATTGCTACCGTCATATTAGGGAAAATGGCCCGCCGCGTTTACTGGTGATCGATTTTTGGCTCTCTTCCGGCACCGCATTGAAATTACTCAAAGAAGTAAAACAACGTTATTCTCAGGTGCGTATTTTGGTGGTCAGCGGCGACGAAAATAACGATATCTGGCAGAAAGTGCAAAATGCCGGCGGGCATGGGTTCGTATTAAAAAATGAACCCCCGGAATTATTCGCCAGAGCGGTTTTTGCGTTGAATAATAATCAGGAGTGGTTCCCGGAAGGAAATGAACCCGCCATTAAAAACAGTCATGAAAATTTAAATAAATTCAATTTAACGCCAAGACAAATCGACGTATTAACTATGATGCTGCGCGGCCTGCCGAATAAAAGGATCGCGACGCAGCTGTCTATTTCCGAACCCACCGTGAAAGAGCATATCAGTAATATCTTGAAAAAGATCGGCGTCAACAGCCGGGTAGAAGCCATCACGCTGTTGCACGGCAAACGGGATCCGTCGCAATGAAGTTTTTCCAGAATTTACAAAATGATGGCATCTCCTCACGCGCGCAGATCCGCCTGCTGGACAACACCTTCATGCGGTTGGTGTTCAGCTTCACTGCCGTGCCTTTCGTCGGCATCCCGTTCGCCATCTGGATTTATTTGCTGGGGGATGAACTCGGCCCAACCATTGCCTGGATCATGGTTTACCTGCTATGCGCCGTGGCGATCAGAATATGGCATCGGCGCTACCAACGCGAGGCCAAAGAAAATGATGAAGACGCCGTGCTGCGCCGCTGGCTGCCGCGCATTAATAAGGTGGCGTTTATTCACGGATTGGGGATCTCATCACTCTATTTAATTACGCCGCAGACCCATAACTTTGACTTTTTTCTGCTGCTCAATATCAGCATCGCCGCGATCGTCGCCGCCAACGCAACGCATCTGACGCCCGTCATCAGCACCTTTACCCGCTTTTTCTTCGCCTCCTGGGGGCTGCTGAACCTCGGCATCATCTGGCGGCTGGAAGACGTGATGTTCATCGTGCTGATGCTGAACTTGCTGTACGGCTTCGCCATTTACCGCCACGCGTTAACCTCGCATGCGTTCTTTATCCAGCAGGCGTTGCTCGAGGAACAAAGCTCCCGCCTGGCGGAACAGTTCCGGCAAGCTAAAGAGGAGGCGGAACAGGCGCTGCTGGACAAGAACCAGTTCCTGACCACCGCCAGCCACGATCTGCGCCAGCCGGTGCACGCCATGGGCTTTCTGATCGAAGCCATCATCCACAAAAACCGCGACGACAGCCTGACGCCACAGCTGCTGGATCTGCAGCAGAGCGTGCGTTCGGTGCATTTGATGTTCAATTCGCTGCTCGATCTCAGCAAGATCGAGTCCGGCAACGTGCGCACCGCCGCCACCCATGTGGATATCGGCGCCCTGCTCGACTCGGTGATCACCCTGTTCCGCGAAGAGGCCAACAGCCGCGCCCTGGCGCTGCGCACCTGGCGGCCTAAACGGCGCATCAGCGTGATGGGCGATCCGCTGCTGGTGCGGCAATCGCTGATCAACCTGATCCAAAACGCCCTGCGCTACACGCAACGGGGCGGCGTGCTGATCGCCATCCGCCCGCGCGGCGCCGAGTGCCTGGTGGAAGTATGGGACACCGGCGTGGGCATCGCCGACGAAGAGAAAAGCAAAATCTTCTCCCCTTACTACCGCCCCGAACTGGCGTGGAAAATCGACAGCGCCGGCCACGGGCTGGGGCTGGCGGTAGTGGCGCGCTGCGCCAAGCTGATGAAGGTGAAGTACGGCATGCACTCCGTCGAAGGCAAAGGCTCACGCTTCTGGATGCGCTTCACGCAATACATCGGCGAAGACAAAGCGCCGGAAACCACGGCCGCCTACGACAACACCGCCACGCCTACCCGCTATGCGCCGCTGCGCGGCGCCTGCCTGGTGGTGGACGACGATCCCTTGGTGACTTCAGCCTGGGAGAGCCTGATGAGCACCTGGGGCATCACCGTGCGCTGCGCGGCCTCCGCCGAGGAAGCCTTCGCCATCGTCGACGACGGTTTTACGCCGTTCGCCGTGCTGTGCGACCAGCGCCTGCGCTCCGGCGAGAGCGGTTTCGACATCCTGAAAGCGCTGTTCGAACGCCTGCCGGACGTGAGCGGCGCCATGGTCAGCGGCGAGTTCAACTCGCAGATATTGCAAGAGGCCGAGCAGGAAGGCTATCTGGTGCTGCGCAAACCGCTGGAGCCGGCCAGGCTGCATGCGCTGCTGACGCAGTGGGGGGCCGGCTAGCGCGAGGCGGAATCTTAGCGGGCCAGATGACGCAGCAGGCCTTCAAGATTGCGCTCCCCCTCCGGGGTTTGCGCTCCGGCCTTCAGCCCGCCGCGAATCAACCGCTCCGCGGCCGGGCGTGCGAACAATCCTGCCCAGGCGTCGTGCTCGCGATAAAAACCGGCCTGCAGATCCGGCGCAGGCATCGCCTGTTTGGCCGCCGCAATCACGCCCTCTGGCAATGCCGCGATATTGCGCGCTAACCGATCGACGAAATCATCGAGCTCGGCAGCAGGCAAGGCGCGGTTAATCCAGCCGTAGCGTTCTGCGGTAGCGGCATCGAAAAGCTCAGCGCCCAGGATCACTTCCAGAGCGCGGCCGCGCGTCATTCGGCTCGTCAGATACTGCGTCGCGCCGCCGCCGGGCGTAATGCCCATCAAGGCCTCGCACTGGGCCAGTCCCGCCGCTTCCCGTGCAGCGAAAGCCATATCGGCCGCCGCCACAAACTCGGCGCCGCCGCCGCGCGCCAGCCCAGCCAGCTTAACGAGAGTAACCTGCGGCTGGCTGCGCAGCAGTTCGCCAAACGCCTGGAACGGATTAAGCCCCTCCGGCGCGTTGCTCGCCAGTTCGTCGAAAGCGTGCGGCTCATCGATCAAGGTCATGTCGACGTGAGCAATAAAGAACGCTGGGTTCGCGCTCTGGAACACCAACACCCGCGTATCCGGATCGTCACGCACCGCGAGCAATAAACGGCTGATTTCCGACATCAGCGCCACATCAAGCACGTTTACCGGTGGGTTATCGATAGCGATCGTCATCACGCCGTGCGCATGAGACAGCCTGAGTTTGCTGAAATCTGTATCTGTCATCTCAATGTCCTTTTACCTGGGGTACAAGTGCGGGTTATTCGCGCCGTGTTTCGAATGGTATACTTTGCATACCTGGCGTCAATTACGCACCTTAAGCATCCCAGGGATGCGGGAGGATACCGATGGATAAGACCGATGTTGTTTACCGCGCCGACTGCCCAAGCCGCATCGTGCTCGATCAGATTGCCGATAAATGGTCCATGATGGTGTTGGAAGTGCTGCGCGAGCCGCAGCGCTTCAACGCCATCAAGCGCCGTCTGGATGGTGTCACGCAACGCGTGCTGACCCAGACCCTGCGCAAATTGGAACGCAACGGCATGGTGCATCGCAAAGTGTTGGATGGGCGGGTGCTTGGCGTCGAGTATTCGCTGACGCCGCTCGGCAAATCCCTGCAGGGGCCGTTCTCGATACTGTTCGACTGGACGTTAGGGAATATTGAGGCGATTCAGGAGTGCCAGCGCAAGTATGATGAGCAGGACGGGTGATGCGATCCCCCATAGTCTTTCACTTGCAGGAAAACGAGGGTTAGGCGCCATAGGGCTATCAGGGCATGATGAATCGCTTAAACAGCAGCTGCTGGATGTCCTGATGGTATGACAATGGGGTCAATACAGTGCCTTACGGTACGCGTGTACTCCAAGGCCACCTGCTGTTCCACTGCAATCCCTTAATGTTGAGCACTGTAATGTTTAAAGCACATCCAACAGCAGTTCCTTCGAGAACACGCGCCCTTCCGCTTTATCCTTCTCTGACAGCGTCAGCAATTTCAGCAGAGTAATGGCGTTATCTCGCTCCTGCTGCTCATAGGATTCTATAACGTAGTGGATGCTCTCTACTTTCATCGTGCCCCCAGGCGCTATCAATCATACCAAGGTCTGAACATAGGCCATATTTCGACCACAAACAATGTTCGGCTTTACCCATAACTTACCTCATGGCTGACAACAGGCAGAAAAGACATGGCCATACAAAGAAAAACCCTCTGTAAAAACAGAGGGTTTTAGTCACTAAGACCTAGTTACGAACAGGCTGAGGGAAGTGTCAAATCACTCCCACTCGATCGTCGCCGGCGGCTTGCCGCTGATGTCGTACACCACGCGGGAGATGCCGTCCACTTCGTTGATGATGCGGTTGGAGACGCGGCCGAGGAAGTCATACGGCAGGTGCGCCCAGTGCGCGGTCATGAAGTCGATGGTTTCTACCGCACGCAGGGAGACCACCCAGTCGTATTTGCGGCCGTCGCCCATCACGCCGACCGAACGCACCGGCAGGAACACGGTGAACGCCTGGCTGACTTTGTTGTACAGGTCGGCCTTGTGCAGCTCTTCGATGAAGATGGCGTCGGCGCGGCGCAGCAGATCGCAGTACTCTTTCTTCACTTCGCCCAGCACGCGCACGCCCAGACCCGGGCCCGGGAACGGGTGACGGAACAGCATGTCGTACGGCAGGCCCAGCTCCAGACCGATCTTGCGCACTTCGTCTTTGAACAGCTCTTTCAGCGGCTCGACCAGGCCCAGCTTCATCTCTTTCGGCAGGCCGCCCACGTTGTGGTGCGATTTGATCACGTGCGCTTTGCCGGTGGCGGAAGCGGCGGATTCAATTACGTCCGGGTAGATGGTGCCCTGCGCAAGCCATTTCACCTGCTCTTGCTTGCAGGCTTCTTCGTCGAACACTTCAACGAACACGCGGCCGATGATTTTACGCTTGGCTTCCGGCTCGTCCACGCCCGCCAGTGCGGTCAGGAAGCGGTTTTCCGCCTCGACGTGCACGATGTTCAGGCCGAAGTGGTCACCGAACATTTCCATCACCTGCTTGGCTTCGTTCAGGCGCAGCAGGCCGTTATCGACGAATACGCAGGTCAGGCGTTTGCCGAGGGCGCGGTGCAGCAGCATCGCGGTCACGGAGGAGTCGACGCCGCCGGACAGGCCGAGGATCACGTGGTCTTCACCCACCTGCTCGCGGATGCGCTCGACCGCATCTTCGATGATGGTGGCCGGGGTCCACAGGGCTTCACACTGGCAGATGTCCAGTACGAAGCGCTCCAGCATGCGCTGGCCCTGGCGGGTGTGGGTCACTTCCGGGTGGAACTGCACGCCGTAGAAGCGCTTTTCTTCGTTGGCCATAATGGCGAACGGGCAGGTGTCGGTGCTGGCGACGGTCACGAAGTCGGACGGGATCGCGGTCACTTTGTCGCCGTGGCTCATCCACACGTCCAGCAGCGGTTTGCCGGCCGGGCTGATGGCGTCTTCGATGTCGCGCAGCAGCGCGCTCTCGTTGACGATTTCCACCTGCGCGTAGCCGAACTCGCGTTCGGTGGAACCCTGCACATGGCCACCCAGCTGCATCGCCATGGTCTGCATGCCGTAGCACACGCCCAGCACCGGCACACCGGCGTTGAACACATAGTCAGGGGCGCGCGGGCTGCCGGCTTCGGTGGTGCTTTCCGGGCCACCGGAGAGGATGATGCCGCTTGGGTTGAATTCGCGGATCTGCTCTTCGCTAACGTCCCAGGCCCACAGTTCGCAGTAAACGCCGATTTCGCGCACGCGGCGGGCGACCAGTTGGGTGTATTGCGAACCGAAGTCCAGTATCAGGATGCGATGCTTATGGATATTTTGTGTCATGTGAGGCGAATTCCAGCAACAAGAGAAAAAGAGCGAAAATGTGTGTTTCGGGATGGGGCTTAACGCCCCACCCCGGCCTCTCACTCAGGAGAGGTTAAGGCATTAGCCCATGCGGTAGTTCGGCGACTCTTTGGTGATGGTCACGTCGTGCACGTGGCTTTCCTGAATGCCGGCGCCGCTGATGCGCACGAACTCCGCCTTGGTGCGCAGATCGTCGATAGTGGCGCAGCCGGTCAGGCCCATGCAGGAGCGCAGGCCGCCCATCTGCTGGTGCACGATGGCTTTCAGCATGCCTTTATAGGCCACGCGGCCTTCGATACCTTCCGGCACCAGTTTGTCGGCGGCGTTATCGGTCTGGAAGTAACGGTCGGAAGAGCCTTTGGACATCGCGCCCAGCGAGCCCATGCCGCGGTAAGATTTGAACGAACGGCCCTGATACAGCTCGATTTCGCCCGGGGATTCTTCGGTGCCCGCCAGCATGGAGCCGACCATCACGCAGGATGCGCCCGCGGCGATCGCTTTGGCGATGTCGCCGGAGAAGCGGATGCCGCCGTCGGCGATAACCGGGATGCCGGTGCCTTCCAGCGCTTCCACCGCGTCGGCGATGGCGGTGATCTGCGGTACGCCCACGCCGGTCACGATGCGGGTAGTACAGATGGAGCCAGGGCCGATACCGACTTTCACCGCGCTCACGCCGGCTTCAGCCAGCGCTTTGGCGCCCGCTGCGGTCGCGACGTTGCCGCCGACGATCTGCAGATCCGGGTATTTGGCGCGGGTTTCGCGGATGCGCTGCAACACGCCTTCGGAGTGGCCGTGCGAGGAGTCGATCAGCAGAACGTCAACGCCTGCCGCCACCAGCGCGTCAACGCGCTCTTCGTTGCCGGCGCCGGCGCCGACCGCCGCGCCCACGCGCAGACGGCCGTGCTCGTCTTTACAGGCGTTCGGTTTGCGTTCCGCTTTTTGGAAGTCTTTAACGGTGATCATGCCCAGCAGGTGGAAGCTGTCGTCCACCACCAGCGCTTTTTCTACGCGCTTTTCGTGCATCTTCTGCAGTACCACGTCGCGCGCTTCACCTTCTTTCACGGTGACCAGGCGATCTTTCGGCGTCATGACCGCGGTGACCGGCTGGGTCAGATCGGTCACGAAGCGCACGTCGCGGCCGGTGATGATGCCGACCAGCTCGTTGTCTTCGGTGACGACCGGGTAACCGGCAAAGCCGTTGCGCGCGGTCAGCTCTTTCACTTCCTGCAGCGTGGTGGATGGGGTAACGGTCTGCGGGTCGGTGACTACGCCGCTTTCATGCTTCTTCACGCGGCTGACTTCTTCAGCCTGGCGCTCGATGGACATGTTTTTGTGGATGAAGCCCAGGCCGCCTTCCTGCGCCAGCGCGATGGCCAGGCCGGATTCGGTAACGGTATCCATGGCTGCGGACAGCATAGGGATGTTCAGGCGGATGGTTTTGGTCAGTTGGGTGCCGAGCTCTGCGGTGTTAGGCAGAACCGTGGAGTGGGCTGGAACCAGGAGGACGTCGTCAAACGTCAGAGCTTCTTTAGCGATACGTAGCATGGGCAATATCTCACCAGGGTGGGCTGTGAAAAAGATAAAATATTGCCGCGGCATTATACAGAGCGGAATCGGTTGCCTCCAGCACTTTCTTACAAAAAGTCTTGATTACCTTTTTCAGCCATGTAGTATCGACCAATTAAGTGATTGTTTTGAAATTTGATCTGGGTCACATGTCGCTACCTGTTTCGCCTTCCATTTTTACCGTAAGCCGCCTCAATCAGACGGTTCGCCAACTGCTGGAAATGGAAATGGGGCAGATTTGGCTCTCCGCCGAGATCTCCAACCTCTCCCAGCCCGCCTCCGGCCACTGGTATTTCACGCTGAAAGACGATCGCGCCCAGGTGCGCTGCGCGATGTTCCGCAACAGCAACCGCCGCGTCACCTTCCGGCCGCAAAACGGCCAGCAGGTTTTGGTGCGCGCCAGCATCACGCTGTATGAACCGCGCGGCGACTACCAGCTGATCGCCGAGAGCATGCAGCCCGCCGGCGACGGCCTGCTGCAGCAACAGTTCGAGCAGCTGAAACAGCGCCTGAGCGCCGAAGGGCTGTTCGATCAGCAGTTCAAGCAGCCGCTGCCCGCCCCTGCCAAACGCGTCGGGGTGATCACCTCCGCCAGCGGCGCGGCGCTGCACGATATTCTGCAGGTATTGCAGCGGCGCGATCCGTCGTTGCCGATCGTCATCTACCCCACCTCGGTGCAGGGCGCCGAAGCGCCGATGCAGATCGTGCGCGCCATCGAGGCCGCCAACCGCCGCGACGAATGCGACGTGCTGATCGTCGGCCGCGGCGGCGGTTCGCTGGAAGATCTGTGGAGCTTCAACGACGAACGCGTGGCGCGGGCGATCTTCGCCAGCCGCATTCCGATCGTCAGCGCCGTCGGCCATGAAACCGACGTCACCATCGCCGATTTCGTCGCCGATCTGCGCGCGCCGACCCCTTCCGCCGCCGCCGAACTGGTCAGCCGCAATCAGCTCGAGCTGTTGCGCCAGCTGCAATCGCAGCAGCAGCGGCTGGAGATGGCGATGGATTACTACCTGGCGCAGCGCCAGCAGCAGTTCACCCGCATTCACCACCGTTTACAGCAACAGCATCCGCATCTGCGCCTGGCGCGCCAGCAGACGCTGCTGTTCAAGCTGCAGCGCCGGATGGAAGACGGCATGCAACAACAGCTGCGCCTGGCCGCCCGCCGCAGCGAACGCGCCCAGCAGCGGCTGGCGCAGGTGCAGCCGCAGGGCCGCATTCATCGCTACCAACAGCGCGTACAGCAGCAGGAATACCGCCTGCAGCAGGCGATGGAGCGGCAGCTCAACGCCTACCGCCAGCGCTTCGGCGTGGCCTGCAGCCAGCTGGAAACCGTCAGCCCGCTGGCGACGCTGGCGCGCGGCTACAGCGTGACGCAAACCCCGCGCGGCGAGCTGCTGAAAACCACCAAGCAGGCGCAGGTCGGCGAACTGCTGAAAACCCGCCTGCAGGACGGCTGGGTGGAAAGCGAGGTGAAAACCATCACCGTCGCCAAGAAGCCGCGCAAGAAACGCGCGGCCGAGTAACCCCTACTCCAGCGTAAAACGCTCGCCCGGTTCGCCGTTCACCCACAGCGCGCGCATTTCGCCTTCCGGCAAGCTGAGCGCCAGCGTGCGCCAAGCCGGGCGGAAACGCCCTTCCGTCGTGATATCCAGCATGATGCGCTGATGGTCGCAGCGCATTTCCCAACGCAGCCACAGCGCATCGCCCTGTCGCCAGCCGTCGCTTTCACCGTCGTCCTCAAACAACAGCCCGCTGCTTGCACCGCAGCCCTTGAGCGGAAACAGCCGCAGCTCGCGCCGATCGTCGGCGGCCACGTCCACATGCGCCAACCGCTGCGACAGCGGCAGCGCCGCCCCGGCGCGCACCAGCAGCGGCAAACGCTCCAGCGGCGCCGCCAGCGTCACCGTCTGGCCGCCGCCGAACCATTGGCCGCTGTAGAAGCAGTACCAGCCTTCGCCGTTGTCCGGCAGATACACCGAACGCCGGCGCTGCCCCGGCTCCACCACGCTGGCCACCAGCAGATCGCGGCCGATCAGAAAATCGTCGTTCTCGCCGAAGGTGTGCGCATCCTGTTCATGATCGAGAAAGGTCGGGCGCAGCATCGGTTCGTCATCCGCGCAGGCCTGCCACAACAGAGTGTAGAAATACGGCAGCAGTCGGTAACGCAGGTTGATCGCCTCGCGCACCGCCGGGGTGGCGGCCGGGTACATCCAGGGCTCGTTGACCGTGGCGTCGTCGTTCCAGGAGTGGATGGTGAAACGCGGATGCATCACGCCGTTTTGCACCCAGCGCACCAGCAACTCCGCATCCGGTTTGTCGCCCGAGAAGCCGCCGACGTCGTGGCCAAGGTTATACAGCCCGGACAGGCTCATGCCCAGCCCCATGCGGATGTTGTAGCGCAGCGTCTGCCAGCTGGTGCGGTTGTCGCCGCTCCAGGTCTGCACGTAGCGCTGCATGCCGGCGCAGCCGGAGCGCGAGATCAGATACGGCCGCTTCTGCGGCGCGAAGCGCTGCTGGGCCTCCATCGAGGCGCGCATCATCAGCAGCGGCATCACCGGGCGGATGTGCTTGATGGCGATTGGCCGCCCGAAGCCGTGGCAGCGCGCTTCGCCGTCCCACACTTCGTACTCGTTGTTGTCGTTCCAGGTCGAGTCGATGCCCATCTCCAGCAGTTGCTGCGTGACGCCCTGCTGCCACCAGCGCACCGCCGCCGGATTGGTGAAGTCGAGGTGCGATCCTTCGTCGTCCCAGAAGCTGGAGCGCTCGGGCGCGTCGCTTTGCGAATCGCGGATAAACAGCCCCTGCGCCGCCACCGCCTGATACTGCGGGTGATCCTGCAGCAGGCACGGCTTGATGTTGGCCGCCAGCCTGAGGCCGGCGTCGTGAAACGCCTGGCTCAGTTGCTTGGGCTGCGGCACCTTGTCGTAATTCCAGTTGAACACGTAGCGCTTGTTGTTGATCGAGGTGTAGCCCGACGACAGCTGGAAAGAGTCGCAGGGAATGGCGTGTTGACGGCACAGCGCGATGAACTGCTGCAGCTGCTGCTGGGCATCCGGCGCGTCGGTGTAGTGCATGGTCGAGCCGCTGTAGCCCAGGCTCCACTTCGGTCCGAAGTGGGTGCGGCCGGTCAGGCGCACGAAGGCCTTAGTGACGTCCAAGACCTTCGGCCCGAGGAACAGGTAGTAATCCAGATCGCCCGCTTCGGCCTGATAGCGGCGATAGGCCGCGTGGTAGTTGTCGATCTCGTTGCCCAGATCCAACCAGCAGCTGCTCAGGTTGTCGTAAAACAGGCCGAAGCTCGCCTCCGGCCCGCGGGTGATGGTGAACGGAATGTGCTTGTACAGCGGATCGGTGCTGGCGGCGTTGTAGCCCATGGCGTCCAGGTTACGCATCTCGAAGCGGCGGCCGGTGCGCTCCAGATCGCCGGCCTTCTCCCCCAGGCCGTAATAACGCTCATCGGCGAAACGCCGCTGATAGTGCGCCACGCCGTCGCCGTGCGCATTGAGCAGGTAGGCGCTGGTCGGCCGATCCGCCGCCAGCGGCCGCCATTCGCCGGCGGCGTTGCAATATTCCCATTCCAGCCACAGCGGCTGATGCACCGTCACGCGCAGCAGCGGCGTGCTGACCACCAGCCGATCGCCCTCCTGGCGCAGCTGATAGCCCGGCAGGCTGAAGCCGGCGACGCTGAGCCGATCGCGCCCCTCCCAGGGCACATCCTCCTGCGGCGCGATGCTCCAGGTGCGATCCAGCGCCAGCCCGCCCTCACGTTTGATCAACACGCGGAACAGATCGTTTTCCAGCACGTACAGGCAGAAACGGTGGCGTTCATCGACCAGCAGCTCAACGTGGTCGGCATGCTGCGCCGCCAGCGTCCAGTTTTTCAAGGTTTTCATAAGCATTCCACTTAGCTGTGTGAAGGTGTTTTCTTACCGCCGCGTTCGGCGATCAGGGCAATCAGGAACAGGGCACCGATCAGATCGAAGAAGCCCATGGCGATGAACAGCGGGTTGAAGCCGATGGTGTCGGATACCGCGCCGATCAGCAGCGTGAACAGGAAGCTGGCGATCCAGGCGCTGGATCCGCGCATGCCGTTGACCGTCGCCATCTGGTTTTTATCGAACGACTCCACCACCAGCGCGCTGAGCATGCAGGAGATCACCTGGTGGCCGAAGCCGCCGATCGAGATCAGCGCGATCGCCACATAGGGATCTTGGGTGATCGCCACGAACGCCAGCGACACCATCAGGAAAGCGCCGGTCACCGAGCTGGCGACCACCGAGTTGACGCGGCTGCAGCCGAACCATTTGCGGTACAGGGTGGTGAGATAGCCGCTGGCGACGCTGCCGATATCCGCCGCCAGAAACGGCAGCCAGGCGAACATCGCGATCTGTTTCAGATCCATGCCGCGTTCGGTGGCCAGGTACAGCGGCACCCAGAAGCTGAATACCGCCCAGGCCGGCTCGGCGAGAAAGGCCGGGATGGCGATGCCGTAAAACTTCTTGTTCTTGCACAGGCTGGCCAGCGAGGTGAGGAACGGCAGCTTAGGCAGCACCGGTTCGTTGTCTTCGCGGATCAGATCCAGCTCTTGCTGGCTGAGGTTCGGGTGCTGCTGCGGCGAGTGGTAGAACAGCCACCACAGCACCACCCAGATCAGCGCCAGCCCGCCGGAGAACAGGAAGGCGCCCTGCCAGCCGAAAGAGACGTGAGCGATGACGATGATCGGCGGCGCCAGCATGGCGCCGATGGAGAAACCGACGCCCGCCCAGCCGGCGGCGATCGGCCGCTCCTTCTTCGGGAACCAGTCGGAGATCGCCTTGGCGTTGGCCGGGGTGGCCGCCGCCTCCGCGCCCCCCATGAAGAAACGCAGAATGGCCAGTTGCAGCCAGCTGCCTGCGCCGGCGTGCAGCATGCACACCACCGCCCAAATACCGGCGCAGATCAGAAAGCCCATCTTCAGGCCGATAACGTCGATCAGCCAGCCGCAGATCGGCTGAAACACCGTGTAAGCCAGTTGGAACGACGCCACCACCCAGGCATATTGCTCGGTGCTCATGTTCAGGCTGGTTTTCAGCTCCGGCGCCAGAATGCCCAGCGAGTTGCGGGTGATGTAGTTGACCGTGACGCCCAGCAAGAACAGCGCCAGCATCCACCAGCGCAGCGATTTGAACTTGCGCCGGCCGCTCTGCGCGACCGCCTGATTGATCTCCACACTCATCGGTTCTCTCCCCGCGGCCGCCGGCTACGGCGACGCGCGTTTTGGTAGGGTACGTTGTGCTATCAAACACGGGGCGGTGAAAACGGGTCGGCGCCATATCATTGGCCGACAGACAATCACAACCCCATGATTTATTTTTGTTTTCATTTTCGCACACCGTTAAAATTGGACTGACATGTCGCTAAAATTGGTGTACCAATGCAGACTACTCAGCGAGAGCGCGCAGCGAAACGCTGTTTTTTGCAAAGATTTTCACAGGCGGGTGAAAAAATAGTCATAATGACCAAGAAATCCGGTCAAGACGCTGAAAATCTGCAATGAAAATATTCTCACGGACGAATTTGAAGGAGATCACAGAATGAACGGAAAGCTGAAAATTCAGGAGATCGCTCGCCAAACCGGGCTGTCGATCAGCACCGTTTCCCGCGTGCTGGCGGGCAAGGCCAACACCAGCGCCGAGGCGCGCCGCAAGGTGCTGGACTGTGCGCAGCAAAACGGCATTCTGCAGGGCATTTCCAGCGGCCGACTGATGCTGAACAACGTGATGGTGTTCGCGCCGCAGCGCGCGTTCGACGTGCGCACCGACATCTTCTACTACAAGGTCATTCAGGGTATCGCCGCCGCGCTGATGGAGCACGAGGTGCGCATCCGCTACTGCGGGCTGGAAGAGCAACACAGCGACGGCGCGCTGTTTCTGGAAAAGATGAGCGACCCGCACACCGAAGCGGCGCTGATCATCGGCATCGACGACGAGCATATCCACACCCTGGCCGCCGATCTGCACAAGCCCTGCGTGCTGATCAACTGCAGCGATCGGCAGATGCGGCTGGACAGCGTCTCGCCGGATCATCAGCTGATCGGCGACTATTCCGCCAGCTACCTGTTTCAGCAGGGGCACAGCCATATCCTCAATCTGCAATGCCTGCGCCGCCACACCATGGAGCTGCGGCTGGCGGGCATCCGCCAGGCCTACGCCCGGCATCATTTGCCGTTCGACGACGGCCGCCATCTGATCACCACCTCCGGCTTCGGCGGCGAAGAGGCCGAGCAGGCGCTGACCACCTATCTCGATGGCATCCACGGCCACTCCCCGCTGCCGACGGCGATCCTGGCCGGCGGCGACTACATGGCGGTCGGGGCGGTCAAAGCGCTCAACAAGCGGGGGCTGAGCGTGCCGGGTGACGTCTCGGTGATGAGCACCGACGGCTTCAATCTGGCGGAAATCCACGATGTGCCGCTGACCTCGGTGCAGGTGCCGCGTGACGAACTGGGTTACGAGGCGATCCAGCTGCTGCAGCGGCGCATGCTGCGCGCCGACGCGCCGCCGTGCAATCTGCTGCTGCACGGCCGGCTGGCGGTGCGCGCCTCGGTGCGACGCATCAGCCCGCACAAGACCGCGCCGGCGGTGAGCACGCATGACCACAGGCTTTATGACGAGTAGGCTACACTTAGGCACAGTGCATTCATTCGATGAGGTAAAATTTTTGCCTAAGGAGAGCCACTATGCCAGCCCAGCGCATGCGTTCCGTCATTCCTCCCTACATGCTGCGCCGCATCATTGAACACGGCAACGCCCCGCAGCGCGACTGCGCGCTGCACACGCTGAACCACGTGCAAAGCCTGCTCGGCAACAAGCCGCTGCGTTCGCCGACCGAGAAAAACGCCCGAGCCGGCGAAGCGCTCCGCGATATCTACGACGCCCAGAACGGCACCCAGCTGCCCGGCAAACAGGTGCGCAAAGAGGGCCAGCCCAGCAACCACGATGTGGCGGTGGACGAAGCCTACGACTATCTCGGCGTCACCTACGATTTCTTCTGGCAGGCCTACCGCCGCAATTCACTGGATAACCAGGGGCTGCCGCTGGTCGGCAGCGTGCACTACGGCAAGGAGTACCAGAACGCCTTCTGGAACGGCCAGCAGATGGTGTTCGGCGACGGCGACGGCGAGATCTTCAACCGTTTCACCATCGCCATCGACGTGGTCGGCCACGAGCTGGCGCACGGCGTGACCGAGAGCGAAGCCGGGTTGATCTACTACCAGCAGTCCGGGGCGCTCAACGAGTCGTTGTCCGACGTCTTCGGCTCGTTGGTCAAGCAGTTCCACCTGCAGCAAACCGCCGATAAAGCCGACTGGCTGATCGGCGCCGGGCTGCTCGCCGAGGGCATCAAAGGCCAAGGGCTGCGCTCGATGTCGGCACCCGGCACCGCCTACGACGATCCGCTGCTGGGTAAAGACCCGCAGCCCGCCAGCATGAAGGATTATATCCAGACCAAGGAAGACAACGGCGGCGTGCACCTCAATTCCGGCATCCCTAACCGCGCTTTCTACCTGGCGGCGACGGCGCTGGGCGGCTTCGCCTGGGAGAAAGCCGGTTACGTCTGGTATGACACGGTGTGCGACAAAGCGCTGCCGCAAAACGCCGACTTCGCCACCTTCGCCCGCACCACGGTGAAACATGCGCAGGCGCGTTTCGATCAGAGCGTGGCGGACAAGGTGCAGCAAGCCTGGCGTCAGGTGGGGGTGGAATAATGAAACCGCTGCCGACGCTCAATCAGGATACGGTCATTGAGCTGGCGCGCGAGGGAGGCTTCGCCTACATTCCCAAACTGGCGGGCCAGCGCCGCATCGCGCTGGCCGATATCACGCCGGAGCAGCGGCAGCGCCTGAATCAGTTGCTGAACCAGACGCTGCCCTATGCGCAGGAAGAAGGCCAGCCCACCTCCCCCGGCTGCGGCGACCAGCGCTACTACCGCGTGCAAATCAACTACACCAGCCCCACCCTGAGCACTGAGATCGTGCTGTTAATCCCGGAAAGCAGCGCGCCGCAGGCGCTGGTGGATCTGTGGAAAACCGGCCAGGTGGATGAGTGAGGACTTACAGCGGCTGATAGCTGAAATTCACCCGTTTTTTGGAGATCAGCCCGTGCCCGTTCTGGCACAAGTAATCCACCGCCCCGCAGGCTTTCAATTCTTGCAGCGGCTGCCCGCACGCCGGGCAGCTCGCCAGCTGCCGATAATCGCGCTGGCAGGCTTCACAATGGTAGTGACCCGCTACCCACTTCATGGTCTGACGGCAGTGCGGACAGTGCGCTTCCATAACGACTCCAGGTTAAATCGCGCCCCATGAGCGCAAGAAATAAATCCCCAACGCGGTGGTGAAGAACGAACCGACGGTGGTGATGGCGATAATGTTGGCCGCCAGCGTGGCGTTGCCGCCCATGGCGCGCGTCATCACATAGCTGCCCGACGCGGTCGGCGTGGCGGAAAACAGGAAGATAATGCCCAGCGCCGCCCCCTGAAACCCGCACAGCCAGCCGGCCAGCGTCATCAGGCACGGCACCAGAAACAGCTTGGCCGCCGACGACAGCGCCGCCACGTTGGACGAACGGAACATGGCGCGAAAATCCAGGCTGGCGCCGGTGCACAGCAGCGCCAGCGGCAGCGACAGCGCAGAGATATAGCTGCCGGTCTGGCGGATCACGGTCGGGATGCCCAGCCCGGTTTGCGCGTACAGCAGCCCGCACACCAGGCCGATGATCAGCGGGTTGGTAACGATGCTGCGCAGCAAAGACAGGTGGCTGATTTTCTTGCCCTGCCCGCCCTGCAGGCTGCGCGTGAGGGTGATGACCGACAGTATGTTGAACAGGATCACCGTCACCGTCAGGTACAGCGAAGCGAGCGCAATGCCTTCGCTGCCGTAGGCGGTCATGGCGTAGGCCAGGCCAACGATGGCGGTATTGGCACGGAAACCGCCCTGCACGAACACCCCGCGCTCACGCGGTTCTTTCACCAGCCACTTGGCGGCCAGCTCCAGGAGCAGGAAGGTCGCCAGCGTGCCGACCGCGCCGAACAGCACCAGCGGCAGGTTGCCGAGCAGCTGCGGATGGTTGGTGGCGATGCTGAAAAACAGCAGGCACGGCAGCGCCAGATTGAACACCAGGCGGGTCGCGCCGTCGACGAAGCGGTCATCCATCAGGCGCCAATGGCGCAGCAGGATCCCCAACAGCATCATCAGCAGATTCGGCACGGTGACGTTAAACGCAAAACTCCAGGTTTCCCAGGACATGGTGTTCCTTCAGGCAGGCGAGGTAATCTTCAGATAATAAAACGATTTCGGGCCAATAAAAAAGGGGCGCGGCATCACTGCCGCGCCCCTCATGAGCGATTACTTGCTCTTTTTCAGGTGGCTCATCAGGCGCTTGCGCTTACGCATCTGGGTCGGCGTCAGCAGGTTGCGTTTGCCGGCGAACGGGTTGTCGCCCTCTTTGAACTGGATGCGGATCGGCGTCCCCATCACGTTCAGCGAGCGGCGGAAGTAGTTCATCAGGTAGCGTTTGTACGAATCGGCCAGATCGCTGACCTGGTTGCCGTGGATCACCACGATCGGCGGGTTGTAACCACCGGCGTGAGCATATTTCAGCTTCACACGGCGGCCGCGCACCAGCGGTGGCTGGTGATCGTCAACCGCCATCTGCATGATTTTGGTCAGCATCGAGGTGTTTACGCGGCGGGTTGCGCACTCGTAGGCTTCCTGCACCGATTCGAACAGGTTGCCGACGCCGCTGCCGTGCAGCGCGGAAATGAAGTGCACGCGCGCGAAGTCAACGAAGCCCAGACGCAGGTCGAGCATCTCTTTCACGTGCTCGCGATCTTCTTCACTCATGCCGTCCCACTTGTTGACCGCAATCACCAGTGAGCGCCCACTATTGAGGATAAAGCCGAGCAGCGAGAGATCCTGATCGGAGATGCCTTCACGCGCGTCGATCACCAGCAGCACCACGTTGGCGTCTTCAATCGCCTGCAGGGTCTTGATCACCGAGAACTTCTCGACGGTTTCAGTCACCTTGCCGCGTTTACGCACCCCGGCGGTGTCGATCAGCACGTATTCGCGTTCGTCACGCACCATCGGAATGTAGATGCTGTCGCGGGTAGTGCCCGGCATGTCATACACCACCACGCGCTCCTCGCCGAGGATGCGGTTAGTGAGCGTAGACTTACCGACGTTCGGACGGCCGACGATCGCCAGCTTGATCGGCAGATCCTGCGGGTTGAACGCTTCTTCTGGCTCTTCGTCTTCTTCGCCTTCCAGCGTTTCGCCGTTTTGCTCGGCCCAGTAAGCGGCGTTGGCCTCTTCCTCGGTCAGCTCGACGTCTTCCGGTTTTTCCGGCACGAACGGCACCAGCACGTGTTCGATCAGTTGGGTCACGCCACGGCCGTGGGAAGCGGCGATAGCGAACACTTCACCCAGGCCGAGCGAGTAGAAATCGGCGGTGGCGGTGTCCGGATCCAGACCGTCGGTCTTGTTGGCCACCAGGAAGGTCGCCTTCTGGCGGCTGCGCAGGTGCTGGGCGATGCCCTGATCCGCCGGCATCAGGCCGGCGCGGGCGTCGACCATGAACAGCACGATGTCCGCCTCTTCGATCGCCAGCAGCGACTGACCGGCCATGCGCGTTTCGACGCCGTCTTCGGTGCCGTCGATACCGCCGGTATCGACGATGATGAATTCATTGCCTTCGATTTCAGCACGACCATACTTGCGGTCACGCGTCAGCCCCGGGAAATCCGCCACCAGCGCATCGCGCGTATGGGTTAAACGGTTGAACAAGGTGGATTTACCCACATTCGGGCGCCCGACCAGCGCGACGACAGGTATCATTGTTGAAGCCTCATTACTTAATAATCAATGCGTTACTGCACTGTGGATAGACACCAGCGGTGCAGCTTATAAAAATACGAAACGGCCCCTGAACATTCAGGAGCCGTTTTCAAGCCTTGCGACGAGCGGCGTTAGCGGGTGAAAGCGTAAACTTTCCCGCCGCGAGCCTGGATGATCAGCTTGTCGCCGGCCACCATCGGCGCAGACAGGAAGCCGGAACTGTCCACTTCCTGCTGGGCGACAAAACGGCCATCGGTGGTGTTAATCCAGTGCAGATAACCTTCGGCGTCACCGGTCACCAGATAACCATTATACATCACCGGCGGCGTCAGGTTGCGGTGCAACAGATCGCTCTGCGTCCACACGGTCACGCCGCCTTCGGTGCTGAGCGCGACTACGCGATCGTTCTGGTCGATCAGGTAGATGCGGCCCGCGTCGACGATGAAATCGTTCACCGAACCCAGCTCGCGTTTCCAGATAATCTGGCCGGAACGCAGATCCAGCGCCGTCAGGTTGCCGTTGTAGCCCAGCGCGTAGACCACGCCGTCAACGATCACCGGCGTGGTGTCCACGTCGTTCAGGCGATCGATTTCGGTCGCGCCGCTCGGCTGAGAAATACGCTGTTGCCAGATCAGTTGGCCCTGCTGCATCAGCACGGCGCTGACGCGGCCGTTGTCACCGCCGACGATGGCGGCGCCAAAGGCGACGGCCGGCGCGGATTCACCGCGCAGCGACAGCGAAGGCATGTCCAGGTTAACCGTCCATTTCACCGCGCCGTCGGCTTCGTTCAACGCCTGCAGCATGCCGTTGGAGGTGTGCACCAACACCATGCCGTCGCTGACAACCGGACGGGAGATCGCTTCGCCGGCCACTTTAGTCTGCCAGGCGATGGCGCCGTCGGCGGTGTTCAATGCGTAAACCACCGCTTTTTCGCTGCCGACGTAAACCTTGTCACCCGCGACCGTCAGGCCGCCGGACAGCAGCGCAGACAGGTTGCTGGAGAAGAAACCGGTCTTCTCGGAGAGATTGACCTTCCACTTCTCATTGCCGCTGTCGGCATCCATCGCTTTCACGATGCCGAAGCGATCGGCGGCGTAAATGGTGCTGTCCTGATAGGCCGGACGCAGGTGGGAGTAATACTCACCGATGCCGTCGCCCACCGAGGTGCTCCACGCCTTGCTCGGCGTAAACTGATTTTCAACTTTCGGCAACGGCGACATGGTAACCACGTCTTCTTCGCTGTTAAACAGCGAGCAACCACTCAGCAAGGCAGCGGAAACCAGTCCGACCAAGAGTGTTTTACGCAATTGCATGGGAATTCCCCTTAGCTGGACAAGTTATTCAATTTCATGCGCAGCAGAACCTGCAGCGCCTGAGAAGCGTTGGACTCAATGCCCTTGCTGTAAGCTTCGCGCGCGCCCTTGGCGTCGCCCTTGGCCAGCAGCACATCGCCGCGCACATCCTGCATCATCGCCGCCCAGCCTTCGCCTTTCACGCCATCCAGCGTTTTCAGCGCTTCATCCAGCTTTTTCTCCTGCAGCTGGACGCGCGCCAGACGCAGGTCGATCATCGCCAACAGGTTGTCGTCTTTGGTCTGGCCCTGCGCCAGCGCCAATTGCTGTTCCGCCTTGGCGAAATCATTCTGTTCGACAAAGTGCTTGGCCAACTGCAGCGCGGCCAATACGCCGTAGCTGTTGCCGTTAGCCTGGACAAATTTCTCCGCGGCAGCCACGTCATCCGGCTTGCCGGCCGCCAGACGATCGCTGGCTTCCTGATAGGATTGCGACGCAGCCATCATGTTGGAGTTTTCATGGCTCTGCCAGTAACGCCAGCCAACCAGGGCACCAATTCCGAGCACCACGCCCACCGCCAGCGCTTTGCCGTTCTCGGCAAAGAACCGACGCAGTGCGTCGACTTGTTCGTTTTCAGTGGTATAGACTTCCACGGTGTCCTTCTCCTTAACCTAACATCAAAGCCAGACGCGCAGCGACTTCGCTTTGCGCCAGCGTTTCTTGTTCACCACTGCGCAGGTCTTTCACCACCACCTGCTGCGCCGCCACTTCGCTCTCACCCAGGATCAGCGCGATGCGCGCGCCCCATTTGTCCGCACGGGTGATCTGCTTCTTGAAGTTGCCGCCGCCGTAATTGGTCATCAGCTTCAGCTGCGGCGCCGCGTCGCGCACCTGTTCAGCCAGCTGCATCGCCGCGCTCTGGGTGCCCGCGCCGGAAGAGATGACGTACACGTCGATAGCCGACGGCGCCTTGAATTCCGGGTTAACCGCCTGCACCAGCAACACCAGGCGTTCGAGGCCCATGGCGAAACCGACCGCCGGGGTGGCGCGGCCGCCCAGTTGCTCGACCAGGCCGTCGTAACGGCCGCCCGCGCAGACGGTGCCCTGCGCGCCCAGGCTGGTGGTTACCCACTCAAACACGGTGCGGTTGTAGTAATCCAGACCGCGCACCAGGCGCTCGTTAACGGTATATGGGATACCTGCCTGCGCCAAAAGTTCACACAGACCGGCGAAGTGAGCACGGGATTCTTCATCCAGGTACTCGGACAGGCGCGGCGCGTCGTTCAGCAGCGCCTGCACCTCAGGATTCTTGGAGTCCAGCACGCGCAGCGGGTTGCTGTACATGCGGCGTTTGCAGTCTTCGTCCAGCACCTCGACGTGCTGCTCCAGGAATGCCACCAACGCGTCGCGGTAGTTGGCGCGCGCCTCCAGCGAACCGATGGAGTTCAGCTCCAGCTTGACGTGCTCGGCGATGCCCAGCGCTTTCCACCAGCGGGCCGTCAGCAGGATCAGCTCGGCGTCGACGTCCGGGCCTTGCAGGCCGAACACTTCCGCGCCCAGCTGATGGAACTGACGGTAACGGCCCTTCTGCGGGCGCTCGTAGCGGAACATCGGGCCGATGTACCACAGACGCTGTTCCTGATTGTACAGCAGACCATGTTCGATGCCGGCGCGCACGCAGCCGGCCGTCCCTTCCGGACGCAGCGTCAGGCTTTCGCCGTTGCGGTCTTCGAAGGTATACATCTCTTTTTCCACGACGTCGGTCACTTCACCGATCGCGCGTTTGAATAACGGGGTCTGCTCTACAATCGGCAACCGGATTTCGCTGTAACCGTAGCTGCCCAGCACCTGCTTGAGGGTGCCTTCAATACGCTGCCATAATGCCGTTTCTTCCGGCAGGTAGTCGTTCATGCCGCGAATGGCTTGAATGTTCTTTGCCACGTGAGTTCTCTGTCCGTTGTCTGTAAAAATGAACCTGATTATAGGGACTTTGCCGCCCGGTATTCAACGCGGATGCGGTTTTCTGCCCTTCAGGTTCATAAACAAGCGGGCCAACAGGCCCGCCGTGTAGCGATAACGCTTATTTTTCCAGCAGGTTGACCGTGATGCGGTTGCTTTCGTCCATCATCGCGGCCTTGGCGCGAATTTTCGCTTCCAGCTGGTCGATCATCTGTTCGTTGTCGAAACGCTCTTTCTGGCGCACGCCGTCTTCATAGAAGCCGCTCTTCTTGTGGCCGCCGGTTACGCCCATGGTGGACACCAGCGCTTCGCCCGGGCCGTTCACCACGCAGCCGATGATCGAGACGTCCATCGGCGTGATGATGTCTTCCAGGCGCTGCTCCAGCGCGTTCACCGTGCCGATCACGTCGAATTCCTGACGCGAACAGGTCGGGCAGGCGATGAAGTTGATGCCGCGCGCGCGGATGCGCAGCGACTTCAGGATATCAAAACCGACCTTCACCTCTTCGACCGGATCCGCCGCCAGCGAGATGCGCAGGGTGTCGCCGATGCCTTCAGACAGCAGCATGCCCAGGCCGATGGCCGATTTGACCGACCCGCTGCGCGCGCCGCCGGCTTCGGTGATACCCAGATGCAGCGGCTGATCGATGCGCGACGCCAGCAGGCGGTAGGATTGCACCGCCAGGAACACGTCCGACGCCTTGACGCTGACCTTGAACTGGTCGAAGTTGAGGCGATCGAGGATGTCCACGTGGCGCATGGCGGATTCCAGCAGCGCTTCCGGCGTAGGTTCGCCGTACTTTTCCTGCAGGTCTTTCTCCAGCGAGCCGCCGTTGACGCCGATGCGAATCGGGATGTTCTTGTCGCGGGCGCAGTCCACCACCGAGCGAATGCGCGATTCGTTGCCGATGTTGCCCGGGTTGATGCGCAGGCAGTCTACGCCGTATTCGGCAACCTGCAGCGCGATGCGATAATCGAAGTGGATATCGGCGACCAGCGGCACGTTGACCTGCTGCTTGATCAGCTTGAACGCCTCGGCGGCGTCCATGGTAGGAACCGAAACGCGGACGATGTCAACGCCCACGCGCTCCAGCGCTTTAATCTGATTAACCGTTGCTTCAACATCGGTGGTACGGGTGTTGGTCATCGACTGCACGGCAATCGGCGCGCCATCACCAATAGGCACCTTGCCGACGTAAATGCGTGTAGATTTTCGACGGTTGATGGGCGCTTGGTTATGCATTACTTACTCTCCATTGCTGCTCTGACATCACGACCGGTGCCGCGCGATTACTGCGCGGCGACGGTCAGGCGAGCAACACGGTTTGACTTAACGAACCGGCTTAAATCAACCGGTTTACCCTGATACTGGATCTGAACTGCCGCCGGCGCGCCGATGGTCAGTTTATACGGCGCAGTGCCGGTCAGGTTCAGCTTGCCGCCCTGCTTCTGGGTGCCGCTGAACAGCGTCTTACCGCTCGCGTCGGTCACCTGCAGCCAGCAGTCGGCGGAGAAATCCATTACCAGCGCATTCGGATCGGCCGCTGGCGCAGCCACGCCCGCATCGGCGGTCGGCAACGGCGCTTGTGCCGCTGGCGCGGTTTCCGGCAGGGTGGTCTGGCTTGGCGACACCACGGCAGGCTGCTGCTGAGCCGCGCTCGGCGCCTGGGCGGTCGCCGCCGGCGCCTGAGCCGCTGCGCCAGTATCGGCCGGCGCGGCGCTGTTGTCGGTCAACGGCACGTTGGTGCCGGTGTCGGCATTGCCGTCGGTCAGCGGCACGGACTGCCCTTCGTTATTCTGCGAAAGCTGCGCGGAGGACTGATCGGCCATGGTGGCGATCTCTTCCTGCTGGGCCTTGTGGTTTTGCCACCACCAGGCGCCGGTCAGGCCGATCACCACGAACACGATAAGCCAGGTGAAGCTCATCAGCCAGCCGTCGCGTTTCTTGCGGCGCTTGCCCAGCGAGAAGCTTTGCATCGGCGCCACTTTCGCCATCTTCAACGGCGCCTGCTTGGCCAGCATCGGCAGCAGTTCGTCTTCCGGCAAATGCACCAGCTTGGCGTAGGAACGGATGTAGCCGCGCACGAAGGTGGACGCGAGGTCAGCGGACACGCTGTCTTCCTCGATATCGCGCACGGTGGACATTTTGAGACACAGGCGTTCTGCAACGGTCTGTTGGCTCAGCCCGAGTTGCTCACGGGCCTGACGCAGGCGCTGGCCCGTCGTCATGGATACGGTTTTATCTTGGGAGGCTTCAGTATTCATTAGCTAAGAACTGCTGGTACTGTTTGGATTGTGGAAAACTTCGCGCTAGCTGCTTGCCATAGCGTTGAACGCTATCCTGACGGCCGGCTAACGCGGCGAAACGAATCTGTAACCATAAGCTGCTGGCGCTGGCCGGCAGAACATGCTGATAAACATCCAATAAAAGTTGCGACTGGGCGCGCTTCCCTTCTCCAAATTGCTTTTCGGCCTCCGCCAACAGCGGAGTGCCTTTGTCCGGATCGACTTTCAGCGCGCGGCTCAACAGCGTGCGCGCCTCATCGTTTTGTCCGGCCTTGAGAAAACAGTAACCTGCGTTTTCCAGGCTGTCGGCGACCTGGCCATAATCGGGCGCCAGCGCCGCAGCGCTAAACTGCTGTTGCGCCGGTACATACTGCCCTAAACCGCAAAGAAACGCACCGTAATTATTCAATACGGTGCCATTGCCCGGCGCAAGTTTGAGCGCCTGCCGATAACGCTGTTCGGCCGCGGCATTTTCACCGATCCGCTGCTCATAGAGCGCCATGCCCAACTGCGTGCGGTAATCCTGCGGGGCCGCGTCCAGCGCCTTTTCCAGGTTCTGGCGCGCGGCGTTCATATCGCCTTGCTGCAGGTACTCCAGGCCCAGCTGCAACCGCGTCTGGCCCGCCTCAGAGACTTGCGCTTCCTTTTCCGGCGCTGAACCGGAACACCCGGCCAACAACCCGGCCGCCAGCCACACACCCCACAGTTTCAGCTTCATGCCCGCATTCATTTCCTTATCGGCCGTCAGCTAACGCCCGCCAGCGACACGCTTTCGCATAACAGGCTGTTAGATAACAAAAAATGGTGCTATAGGATTCAGACCGCCCGTACGTTGATAGGTTCCCCGGCCATTTTCTTCTTCAGGGTACGCTTGGTACGGTCGATCACTTCACCCGCCAGTTGCCCGCAGGCGGCGTCGATATCGTCACCACGGGTTTTACGAACAATAGTCGTAAAGCCGTATTCCATCAACACCTTGGAGAAACGATCCACCCGGCTGTTGGAGCTGCGGCCGTAAGGGGCGCCCGGGAACGGGTTCCATGGGATCAGGTTGATCTTGCACGGCGTGTCTTTCAGCACTTCCGCCAGCTGATGCGCATCGTCGGTGCTGTCGTTGATATGATCCAGCATCACGTACTCGACGGTCACGCGGCCCTGGTTGGCGTTGGATTTTTCCAGATAGCGACGCACCGCGGACAGGAAGGTCTCGATGTTGTACTTGCGGTTGATCGGCACGATCTCATCGCGGATGGTGTCGTTCGGCGCATGCAGCGAGATCGCCAGCGCCACGTCGATCATGTCGCCCAGCTTGTCCAGCGCCGGCACCACGCCGGAGGTAGACAGGGTCACGCGGCGTTTGGACAGGCCAAAGCCGAAGTCGTCCAGCATGATTTCCATCGCCGGCACCACGTTGTTCAGGTTGAGCAGCGGCTCGCCCATCCCCATCATCACCACGTTGGTGATCGGACGTTGGCCGGTCACCTTCAGCGCGCCGATGATTTTCGCCGCGCGCCACACCTGGCCAATGATTTCCGACACGCGCAGGTTGCGGTTGAAGCCCTGCTGCGCCGTTGAACAGAATTTACACTCCAACGCGCAGCCTACCTGCGAGGAGACGCACAGCGTCGCGCGGTCGGCTTCCGGGATATACACGGTTTCGACCTGCTGATCGCCGACTTTAATCGCCCACTTGATGGTGCCGTCGGCCGAACGCTGTTCTTCCGCCACTTCCGGCGCGCGGATCTCCGCCACGCGCTGCAGCTTGCCACGCAGGACTTTGTTGATATCGGTCATCTGCTCGAAATCGTCGCAGCAGTAGTGGTAAATCCACTTCATCACCTGATCGGCGCGGAACGGTTTCTCGCCCATTTCGGCGAAGAACTCGCGCATTTGCTGGCGGTTCAGGTCCAGCAGGTTGATTTTGGCCGCAGCCGGTTGCTCCACGTTAACGGAGGGGGTAGTCAGCGAATTATTTTCAGACACGGTGTGCTCGGACGTGATGGGTTCTAACATAATGATCTCTGGCCTCGTTATTACACGTTATGGCGCTAAAGAATGGACAGTAAGTTGTGCATTTCAGCCCGCATGATTCGGGTGGCGGCACTAAAAACACGCCCCTGACAAGTCGTCTTATCAGGGGCGCGGCATTGTACAAATTTTAGTAGCGGGTGGCTACGGCTGAAAGGCATTCAGGGCATTTTTATTGTTTCAGCCGGTGAATGCCTGGCTATCAGCTCAGAAACGGCACGATTAACGTGCGCAGATTTCGCTTTCGTTGAAGAAGTAAGCGATTTCGCGCTGAGCAGATTCAACGGAGTCGGAACCGTGCACGGCGTTAGCGGTGAAGCTGTCCGCGTAGTCGGCACGCAGGGTACCGGCCAGCGCGTTGTCCGGGTTGGTTGCGCCCATGATGTCGCGGTTGCGCTGCACGGCGTTTTCAGATTCCAGAACCTGCACCATGATTGGGCCGGAGGTCATGAACTCAACCAGACCGTCGAAGAATGGGCGGCCTTTGTGCTCAGCGTAGAAGCCTTCAGCTTGCTCGCGAGTCAGACGCAGCATTTTAGCGGCGATGATTTTGAAACCGGCGCGCTCGAAACGCGCATAGATAGCGCCGATGTCGTTGTTGGCTACAGCGTTTGGTTTAACGATGGAAAAGGTACGTTCTACGGTCATGATGGCCTCTGTATGACTTCCAAAACAGGCCGGTCTGCAATGTTGCCGGCCTTCTCAAGTGGCGCAGATTATATGTGCGCCGTTAACGCTTGCCTACGGGAAAATCAACATTTCATTAAAAAAATATGATCTTCATGGGCCATTTTCGACAACGTGGCGGCGCTACTGGGTCTTGTCGGTAGACGGGATCAAATTGCGCAGCCAGCTGCCCCAGCGGCGCTGATAAAACGGCTGCGTATGGGAGATCAGATAGTGGCTGATACCGCGCTCTTTCTCCGACACCAGGCAGAAATCCACCGGTTCGTCGTTCGGCGCCGTTTCGCTGGCGACGCTGCCGGCCTCGTTGATCAACGCCTCGATCTCCGCCGACTCGGCGTCCACTTCCAGCCCGATCAGCAAATTCGGCTTCTCGTCCGCCGCCTGGTCGTGCATCAGCGCCAGAAACGCGCGGCGCACCGGCTTGCGCTGGCTGAACAGCGTGGTCAACGCATCCACCATCGCCGACGGATACTCTTCGGGCTGCCCCAGCAGGATTTGGGTCTCTTTGTCGACGTAATGCTCCACCGGTTTGACAATGCCGCCGGTCGCCAGCAGCATCGCCACCTCTTCCGGATAGAACTCCTTGCCGTATTCCGCCTTCGGGTTGAGGAACAGATCAGCGCCCTGGGTGATTTCGAACAGCACCCGCGCCGGCATAGCGATAAACGGCTGTTCGTCCTCAACGGCCTTCTGCAATGCCTCCAGCGAGGTGAAGAACGGAATGATGCTGCCGCCGTCCTGCTTCTCCCAATGCTGGATATTGACCGGCGTATCCGCGTTCAGCGCGATGTCGCCGTCCTGCTGCACCTGCTCGCTGTCGCCGAGGATCAGCACCGTGGCGTCGAGCAATTCACGGAAGAACGCCGGGCGGTGGGCCGGCTCCGTCACCGCCAGCTTCAGCAGGCGTTCAAGTTCGTTCTCGCTCGGGGCGGCATCGTGATGATGGGCACTCATGGCAAACTCCAGGGATCAAATAACGAGGCCCAGCATGCTGGGCCCCGAAGATAATGCGCATTCTAGCGCCCGACGCGGCGGGCGTTCAATTATTTGGCTTTGCTCAGCAGCAGATTGGCCAGGGTACGCACGCCCAAACCGGTCGCGCCGGCCGACCACTGCTCCACCGCGCCTTTGCGGTAGGTGGCGGAACAGTCGATGTGCAGCCAGCCTTGCTGGTAATTCTTGACGAAGTGCGACAGGAAGGCCGCCGCGGTGCTGGCGCCGGCGGTGTAGGCCGGGCCGGCCACGTTGTTCAGCTCGGCGAAGTTGGACGGCAGCTGGCTGCGGTGGAACTCGGCCAGCGGCAGACGCCAGAACGGCTCTTGCTCGGCGGCGGCGCTGCTCAGCAGCTCCTGCGCCAGCGCGTCGTCGAAGCTGAACAGCGCATGGTAATCGTTGCCGACCGCAGTTTTGGCCGCGCCGGTCAGGGTGGCGCAGTCGATAATCAGCTGCGGGTTCTGCTCAGAAGCGTCGATCAGGCCGTCGGCCAACACCAGGCGCCCTTCCGCATCGGTGTTCATCACCTCAACGGTTTTGCCGTTGCGGTAGCGAATGATGTCGCCCAGTTTGAAAGCGTTGCCGCTGACCATGTTGTCGGCGCAGCACAGGTACAGCTTCACGCGCTGCTTCAGGCCGCGCGCCGCCGCCAACGCCAGGGCGCCGGTGATGGTGGCCGCGCCGCCCATGTCAGCCTTCATCGAATCCATAAAGGCGCTCTGTTTCAGGCTATAACCGCCGGTATCGAAGGTGATGCCCTTGCCGACCAGGCAGGCGAACACCGGCGCGTCCGGGTTACCGGTCGGGTTGAAGTCCAGCGCCAGCAGCACCGGTGGGCGCTCGGAGCCGCGGCCGACGGTGTGGATGCCGGCATAGTTCTGCTCGCGCAGATCTTCGCCCTTGGTGATGCGGTAGCTGACGGCATCGCAGCCGACGTCGCACATCAGATCGACGGCGCGGGTCGCCAGTTGCTCTGGCCCCAGCTCTTCCGCCGGCATGTTGATGGTGTCGCGCACCCAGTCAACGATCTTCAGGCGCTTATCCAGCTCCTGACGCGCGGCTTCCGGCAGCTCGGCCCATTCGACGTTGCGCTGCCCTTTCGGCCCGCGGTAACCCTGCCAAAACGCCCAGCTGTTTTCCAAGTCCCAACCGTCGCCGGCCAGCTTGACGTTTTTGATGCCCTGACCGTCAATTTTGCGGCCCGCACGCTGGATCGCGCCCAGCTTGTCGGCGCCGGTCAGGTGGATGGTCATCCCTTCGCCGTTGGTGCTGAGCAGCGCTTTTTCGCCCCAACGGGCGTCGGCAGGTTGTTGCGACAGCGTGACCTGCATGAATTCTGTTGTCATAGCCTTCTTACTCCGGATGTTCCCTTTATTATTTCATTAGGGCTTTATTGCATACCCTATGGATTTCAAATTGCAGCTAGGCGCCCAGCGATCTCATCCCCAGGAGCTTACTCAGGTAAGTGACTGGGGTAAGACAAATCTGCCGGGAGCAGATTTGAACGCTGCTCGCAGCGGCCCCTTGGGGCGTGGCCCACGGATGGGCCACGTAACTACGTGCAGGTAACAACGCTGCGGTTTGAAAGACGACGGGTATGTCGGATACAAAATAAACGGGCCACCCATGGCAGCCCGTTACGCTATTTACTCCGCTTCATCTAACCAGACCAGCAGGATCGCTTCCAGTATTTTTTCGTTGGAAGCCTGCGGATCGTCGTCGAACTCTTCCAGATCGCAGATCCACTGATGCATGTCGGTAAAACGCACGGTTTTCGGATCGGTGTCCGGGTATTGGTCGTACAGGTCTTCGCCGATTTCTCGGCTGTCGGTCCACTTCAGTCCCATTATGATCTCCGGGTTGGCGCTGCGGCTAACAATTAATGCTCACGCGCGTGGTTGACGGTGTAGCGCGGCATTTCGACCACCAGATCTTCGTCGGCGACCAGCGCCTGGCAGCTCAGGCGGCTTTCCGGCTCCAGCCCCCAGGCCTTGTCCAGCATGTCGTCTTCCAGCTCGCTGCTCTCTTCCAGCGAATCGAAGCCTTCACGCACGATGCAGTGGCAGGTGGTGCAGGCGCAGGATTTCTCGCAGGCGTGCTCGATTTCAATGCCGTTGCGCAGCGCAACGTTGAGGATCGACTCCCCTTTTTCAGCTTCCAGAACCGCCCCTTCCGGGCAAAGATCTTGATGGGGCAGGAAAACAATTTTAGGCATGGTTAAACCTCATCCACAGAATGGCCAGCCAGCGCGCGGCGAATGGAAGCGTCCATGCGGCGCGCGGCAAAATCTTGCGTTTGTGCATCTAATGTTTTGATGGCGTCTTCGATAGCGGCGGGATCTTCACCCTGCACCGCCTGCTGCAACGCCTGGGTCGCGGCGGCGATCGCCTGGCTTTCCGCCTCGCTCAGCAGCGCGGCGTCGCTGGCCAGCGCGCCCTGCAGGCTTTCCAGCACCCGCGCGGCTTCCACGCGTTGCTCCGCCAGCTTGCGCGCGCCCACGTCGCTTTGCGCGTTGGCCATCGAATCCTTGATCATGCCGGCGATTTCGCTGTCCGACAGGCCGTAAGACGGTTTCACCTGGATCGAAGCTTCGACGCCGGTGGATTTCTCCATCGCGGTGACGCTCAGCAGACCGTCGGCATCCACCTGGAAGGTGACGCGAATGTGCGCGCCCCCGGCAGGCAGCGGCGGCAGGCCGCGCAGCGTGAAACGCGCCAGCGAACGGCAGTCCTGCACCAGCTCGCGCTCGCCCTGCAGCACGTGGATCATCATCGCGCTCTGGCCGTCTTTAAAGGTGGTGAATTCCTGCGCGCGCGCCACCGGAATGGTGGTGTTGCGCGGGATCACTTTCTCCACCAGACCGCCCATGGTTTCGAGGCCCAGCGACAGCGGGATCACGTCCAGCAGCAGCATGTCGCTGTCCGGCTTGTTGCCCACCAGAATGTCGGCCTGGATCGCGGCGCCGATGGCGACCACTTTATCCGGATCGATCGACGTCAGCGGCGTGCGGCCGAAGAAGGCGCCCACCTGCTCACGCACCAGCGGCACGCGGGTGGAACCGCCGACCATCACCGCTTCCAGCACCTCGTCGGCGGCGACGCCGGCGTCTTTCAGCGCGCGGCGGCAGGCCATCAGCGTGCGTTTCACCAGCGGGGCGATCAGCGCTTCGAACTGGGCGCGGGTCACCTCGCCCTGCCAGCCGGCCACCTCGACGCGCACGCTGTCGGCATCGCTCAACGCGATTTTAGCGGCGATGGCGGCGTCCAGCAGCTGGCGCTGCACGCCGTGGTCGCTGCGATCGGCCACGCCGGCCTGCTCGCGCAGCCAGTCGGCCAGCAGGTGATCGAAGTCGTCGCCGCCCAGCGCGGAATCGCCGCCCGTGGCCAGCACTTCGAACACGCCGCGGCTGAGGCGCAGAATGGAGATATCAAAGGTGCCGCCGCCCAGATCGTAAACCGCGATCACCCCTTCCTGGCCGGAGTCCAGCCCGTAGGCGATCGCCGCCGCGGTCGGTTCGTTCAGCAGGCGCAGGACATGCAGGCCGGCCAGACGCGCCGCGTCTTTGGTGCCCTGGCGCTGCGCGTCGTCGAAGTAGGCGGGAACGGTGATCACCACGCCATCCAGCTCCCCTTCCAGCGCCGCTTGCGCGCGCGCGGACAGGGCCCGCAGGATATCGGCGGAGACGCCGACCGGGTTAACCGGGCCGCCGGCGGTGACGATCAGCGGCAGGTCGTTGTCGCTGGCCTGGAATTGATACGGCAGGTTCGGGTAACGTTGCTGCACGTCCGCCAACGAGCGGCCCATCATGCGCTTGATGGAGCTGACGGTATTGGCCGGATCCTGCGCCGCCTGTTGGCGCGCCTCCCAGCCGACGCGCTGCGCATCCGCCTGATAATGCACCACCGAAGGCAGCAAATGGCGGCCCTGTTCGTCGGCCAGCGTTTCCGCTTGCCCGCTGCGCACCGTGGCGACCAGCGAGTTGGTGGTGCCTAAGTCGATGCCGGCGGCCAGACGTCGCTGGTGCGGCGCGGCGCTGAGGCCAGGCTCACTAATTTGTAATAAGGCCATGTTGAAGCTTCCACAATCAGAATCAGAAGGTGTTACTCAAAACCCAGCAGTTTTTCTTCGAGTTGTTCAACCTGTTGCTGGAGTTTGTCCAAAAAGCGCAGCTTGCGCACGGTGTCGGCGGCGTCCGCCCACAGCTCGCCGTCCAGCTGCTGCAGCATCAGCGCGCTGCGCTGTTTGATGGAGACAGCCAGCCGCGCGCCGAAATCGGCCAGCAGGCTTTCCGCCTCCGGCTTGCGCTCAATGGCGTCGAGCTCTTCGCGCAGCTCCAGCTGTTCCATCAGGAACGCGGTGTCGCGCATCGTATGCTGTTCGTTGCCCAGCTCGAAGCCGTGCAAAGATAGCATATACTCCGCGCGTTTTAACGGGTGCTTCAGCGACTGGTAGGCTTCGTTGATGGTCGCCGCCTGCTGCAACGCCATCAGGCGTTCGCGCTCCGGCTGGTTGGCGAAACGATCGGGGTGAAATTGGCGCTGCAGATCCTGGAAGCGGGACGCAAGCAGGCTGCCGTCCACGGTGTAGCGAACTGGCAGCCCGAATAAAGTAAAGTAATCCATAGCGTGCTCTGGGCGTTAGCGGATGAAGTTCCCCCGCCGAAACGGGGGAGCACGATGGACTGTCAGACGTTGAAACTCTCGCCGCAGCCGCATTCGCTTGAGACGTTCGGGTTGTTGAACTTGAAGCCTTCGTTCAGGCCTTCCTTAACGAAATCAAGCTCGGTGCCGTCAAGGTAAACCAGGCTCTTGCCGTCGATGATCACCTTGATGCCTTTGTCTTCAAACACG
This sequence comes from Serratia sp. G204Y, assembly GCF_051172435.1. Classification (NCBI taxonomy): domain Bacteria; kingdom Pseudomonadati; phylum Pseudomonadota; class Gammaproteobacteria; order Enterobacterales; family Yersiniaceae; genus Serratia; species Serratia sp. G204Y. The sequence continues at coordinate 147,066 of NZ_JBPIZA010000004.1, forward strand.
ATGTCGTCATCGTTGGCTTCGTCAACAAATTCCAGCACGTAGGCCATTCCGGAGCAGCCGGAAGTTCGCACTCCCAGACGCAGGCCGAGACCCTTGCCGCGGTTCGTCAAAAACGCCTGAACACGCTGCGCAGCGCTGTCGCTCATGGTAATAGACATCACAACCTCACACTTCAAATCAAAGCCCGGCGTGGCCGGGCCGACTCAGACAAATTACTCGGCGCTATGCTTGCTCTTATAGTCGGCAATCGCTGCTTTGATGGCGTCTTCAGCCAGGATCGAGCAGTGAATTTTGACCGGCGGCAATTCCAGCTCTTCGGCGATCTGGGTGTTTTTGATCGCTTCAGCCTGATCGAGCGACTTGCCTTTCATCCATTCGGTCACCAGCGAGCTGGAGGCGATGGCGGAACCGCAGCCGTAAGTTTTAAAGCGCGCGTCTTCGATGATGCCTTCATCGTTAACCTTGATTTGCAGCTTCATGACGTCGCCGCAAGCCGGTGCCCCTACCATGCCGCTGCCGACGGTAGGATCTTCGTTGTCGAAAGAACCCACGTTGCGCGGGTTTTCATAATGATCGATTACTTTTTCGCTGTAAGCCATGACCTTGCTCCTGAAACCTGAGAATTAATGATGCGCCCATTCGATGCTGTTGATGTCCACGCCCTGCTTGAACATCTCCCACAGCGGAGACAGATCGCGCAGACGGCCGATGGATTTACGCACCAGTTGAATGGTGTAGTCGATCTCTTCTTCCGTGGTGAAACGCCCCAGGGAGAAACGGATCGAGCTGTGCGCCAATTCATCGCTCATGCCCAGCGCGCGCAGCACGTAGGACGGCTCGAGGCTGGCGGAGGTACAGGCTGAACCGGAGGAAACGGCCAGGTCTTTCAGCGCCATGATCAGCGACTCGCCTTCAACGTAGTTGAAGCTGACGTTCAGGATGTTCGGTGCGCCGTGCTCCAGATCGCCGTTCAGATACACTTCTTCCATATCTTTCACGCCGTTCCACAGACGATCGCGCAGGGTGCGCAGACGCGCCATCTCTTCGGTCATCTCTTCTTTGGCGATGCGGTAAGCTTCGCCCATGCCGACGATCTGGTGGACAGGCAGGGTGCCGGAGCGCATGCCGCGCTCGTGACCGCCGCCGTGTATCTGCGCTTCGATGCGGATGCGCGGCTTGCGGCGCACGTACAGCGCGCCGATGCCTTTCGGGCCATAGATTTTGTGGCCGGAGAACGACATCAGATCGACTTTCAGCTTGCTCAGATCGATAGGCAGTTTGCCCACGCTCTGGGTAGCGTCAACGTGGTAGATGATACCGCGCGCGCGGCACATTTCGCCGATCGCTTCGATGTCCTGCACCACGCCGATTTCGTTATTGACGTGCATGATGGAGACCAGAATGGTGTCATCGCGCAGCGCCGCTTCGAGATCCTGCAGGCTGATGATGCCGTTGCTCTGCGGCGCCAGATAGGTCACTTCGAACCCTTCGCGCTCCAGCTGACGGCAGGTGTCCAGCACGGCTTTGTGTTCGGTTTTGCTGGTGATGATGTGCTTGCCTTTTTTCTGGTAGAAATTGGCAGCACCTTTGATCGCCAGGTTGTCGGATTCGGTCGCCCCGGAGGTGAAGACGATTTCGCGTGGGTCGGCGCCCACCAGTTCGGCAATTTGGTTACGGGCGATGTCTACCGCCTCTTCCGCCTGCCAACCGAAACGGTGGGAACGGGAAGCCGGGTTGCCGAAAGTGCCGTCCAGGGTCAAAAACTGCATCATCTTCTCAGCAACGCGCGGGTCAACCGGCGTCGTTGCTGAGTAATCCAGATAAATCGGTAATTTCATTGCTCTTGTGCTCCGTACATCACTTCCAAAAACTAAAATAATTTCGCCAGCTGCTTATGCGCGCAGATTAACGTTGATAGTTTCTTGCGGACGACCGTTGGCCGTGCGGCGCGTATCGTTGTTTTGACGATCCGCCACCACCAGCACTTCCTGGTTGTTGACCAGTTCTGCCAGCGTAATGTTGTTCAGGAACCCGCTGATGCGCTCGCTCAGATCGCGCCACAGGGCGTGGGTCAAGCAGCGATCGCCGCCCTGACAGCCTTCTTTGCCCTGGCACCGGGTTGCATCTACCGATTCATCGACGGCAGTGATGACAGCGCCAACGGCGATCTCACCCGCGTCTTTACCCAGCAGATAACCACCGCCCGGGCCGCGCACGCTGGCCACCAGGCCATTCTTGCGCAGACGGGAGAATAATTGTTCCAGATAAGAGAGCGAAATACCCTGGCGTTCGGAAATGTCCGCCAGTGGCACCGGCCCTTCCTGGGAATGCAGCGCTACGTCGAGCATAGCGGTTACGGCATAACGGCCTTTGGATGTCAGTCTCATAGCTCAATGGTTACCTGTTGGTCAAATATGGCCGAAAGTCTGACATTCCTGAGTAAAACAGTCAACTATTTAACCTAGTAATTGACTCAAGTATTAGCACGTTTTGAACTTAGCAAGAACAAAGGTATATAAAATACATGTTATAACCTTTGGATAACTAATACTATTGTCACCCGCCGCTATGCCACATCAATTAATTACCTTGATGTTTATCCTGTTTCTCGATCGACGTCAGCATGCCGCGCAGGATATTCAGCTCCTGCCCTTCCGGGCGCGCGCGGGTGAACAGCCGACGCAGGCGGCTCATCACCTGGCCCGGATGGGACGGGCGAATAAAGCCGGTGCGCTGCAGCGTCTGCTCCAGGTGCTGATAGAAACGCTCGAGGTCGTCCACCAGCGGGTACGGCGTCTCTTCCAGCTGCGGCGCGCCCGCCTGTTGGCGATCGAGGTAAGCCACGCGCACTTCATACGCCAGGATCTGCACCGCCATCGCCAGGTTCAGCGAGCTGTAGTCCGGGTTGGCCGGAATGGCGACGTGGTAGTGGCACTTCTGCAATTCATCGTTGGTCAGCCCGACGCGTTCGCGGCCGAACACCAGCGCCACCGGCGCGTGCTCGCCCTCGTGCACCGCGCGCACGCCGCATTCACGCGGCTCCAGCATCGGCCACGGCAAGGTGCGAGAACGGGCGCTGGTGCCCACCACCAGGCTACAGCCGGCGATGGCGTCATCGAGGGTGTCGACGATAGTGGCGTTGCCGATCACGTCGCTGGCGCCGGCGGCCAGGGCGATGGCCTGAGAATCGGGTTTGATCAGCGGATTAACCAGATAAAGGTTGGTTAAACCCATGGTTTTCATGGCTCTGGCGGTCGAGCCCATGTTGCCGGTATGTGAAGTCTCTACCAGAACAATGCGGATATTGTGCAGCATACAAACTCTGAGCGTGGCGGAAAATCGCAGCATCTTAACACAGCCATAGGCAATTTGCCGAACAGCTGCTATACTTCGCGCCGTTTCCTGTTCTTTAACATCCTAGTTGGAAGATACCCATGCATCCGATGCTGACTATCGCCGTGCGCGCTGCGCGCAAGGCCGGTAACCTGATTGCCAAAAACTACGAAACCCCGGACGCTGTAGAAGCGAGCCAGAAAGGGACCAATGACTTCGTCACCAACGTCGATCGCGATGCAGAGCATCTGATCATCGACGTCATCCGCAAGTCTTATCCGCAACACAGTATCGTGAGCGAAGAACGCGGTGAGCTGATCGGCGAAGATCGCGATGTGCAATGGGTGATCGATCCACTGGATGGCACGGCAAACTTCATCAAACGTTTCCCTCATTTCTCCGTTTCCATCGCCGTACGCATCAAAGGCCGTACTGAAGTGGCCGTGGTTTACGATCCGATGCGCAACGAACTGTTCACCGCCACTCGCGGCCAGGGCGCACAGCTCAACGGCTACCGCCTGCGCGGCACCAACGCCAAAGATCTGGATGGCACCATCCTGGCGACCGGCTTCCCGTTCAAGGTCAAACAGCACGCAACGCCTTACATCAACATCGTCGGCAAGCTGTTCACCCAGTGCGCAGACTTCCGCCGCACCGGTTCCGCGGCGCTGGATCTGGCCTATGTGGCCGCCGGCCGCGTAGACGGTTTCTTCGAAATCGGCCTGAAGCCGTGGGATTTCGCCGCGGGCGAACTGCTGGTGCGTGAAGCCGGCGGCCTGGTGACCGACTTCGTCGGCGGCCACAACCACTTCAGCTCCGGCAACGTGGTGGCAGGCAACCCGCGCGTAGTGAAAGCCATGCTGGCCACCATGCGTGAAGAACTGAGCGAAGCGCTGAAGCGTTAATCGCCAGAAGCGAATCGAAAAAAGCGCTGCCGATGCAGCGCTTTTTTTATGCCCGTTAGCGGGAGAAGGGACGGATGCCGCCGCCGAATTCCGGCTGCGCGCTGACGTACAGCAACAGCCCGGCGGCCAGCAGGATCAGGCCGCCGGCCAGCGCCAACGCCCCCCAGGCCACCGCGCTCCAGGCGGCGGGCGCGCGCGAACGGCTGAGGCGCACCGCCAGCCGGCGGCTGTAATGTACCAGCAGCGCCAGCATCGAGATGGTCAACGAGGTGCCGAACGCCATCGCCAGCGCGGAGATCACTCCCCAGCCGAACACGCCGATCACTTTGGAGAACAGCAGCACCAAAATCGCCCCCGAACAGGGGCGCATGCCCATCGCCAGCACGATGGCGGCCTGAGTGCGCCAGTCGCTTCCCGCCTGCAGCTCGCTGTCGCTCGGCAGATGCCGGTGGCCGCAGCCGCAATTGGCGCTGTGCACATGATCCGCCGCCAGCGGCGTCAGGCTGTTGATGCGCAGCGCCGGCGCCGGGCTCATCGCCTTGATCGCCGCAAACAGGCGTTTCAGCGCGCGCCAACTCAGCAGCACGCCAAGCAGCATCACCAGAATAAAGCTGCCCTTTTCCAGCCAGAAGCTGCTTTGGTGCAGCTGGCGCGAAGAGAGCTGCAATACCACCAGCATCAGCGTGACCAGCGCGATCGCTACCCCGCCCTGCACCAGCGAGGCGGCGAAGGTCAGCTTCAGGCTGCTTTTCAGCCGCGCCGGATGGGTGGCCAGGTAGGTGGCGATCACCACTTTGCCGTGGCCGGGGCCGAGCGCATGCAAGACGCCATAGCCGAGGCTGAACAGCATCAGCGCCAGCCCGGCCTGCTGCGGCGCGGCCTTCACCTGCTGCAACAGCCCCGCCATCTGCTGGTGCAGCGCTTTTTGCCATACCACGCTCTGCATCAGCAGCTGCGGCCAATAGTGCCACGCCAGCAGCGCGGCGGCCGCCAGCGCCAGCGTGAACGGCAGCAGCGGCCACAGGCCGAAGGCCCAGTGGCGCCGGCTCGTCGTCGGTTGCGAGAGATTTAACGACATTGCAGCGTCACCCGCTGGGCGAACTGCTGCCCCAGCGCCAGGTCTTCACCGGGCGAGTCGTTCTTGTCGAGCGACAGCGCATAGGCCTGCAGCGACGCATTCGGCTTCGGCGTCATCAGCTTGTAGCTGCACAGCTGCGCCATCTCCGGCGGCAGATGCAGCGCATTTTGGTCTTTATAGGTCATATCCACGAAATAAGTCGGATCGTAAGTAGAAAGTTCGAACGGCTTGCCCGCCAGCGGCTGCGGCTCGGCCAACGGCAGCACGAACTCCAGCACCGCCTGGTTGCCCTGGCGCGACAGGTGATATTCGCTGGGCAAGTTCAGGTATTTCACCGGTTTGCCGTCGCGGTAAAGATCGGTGAAATAGTGCTGCCCCAGCACGTTGGCCATCACTTCCGCCGCCAGTTTTTTCCACACTTCCGAATCGCTCTTGGCGTTTTTCGCATCGTAGAGCAGATCCGCCGAGGTGATTTCATCCATCACCCACACCATTTTCAGGCCGACCAGCCGCTGGTCTTTGGCGACGAAGGTGGTATTCATGTCGATAAAGCTGTGCGGATGAGCGATCGCACCGGCGCTGAACACGGCGCCGAAGGCAGCCAAAAGACGACGTAACTTCATCATTATCCTGTCTTACCTGCATTTGTTATAATGTAACACAAATAGATGCCTGACGGCCCGCCTCTCCCGGCGATATTTGTGACGAAAGTTGTAAGCCGAAGTAAAAGCCGCGCGGTAATCCTGCCGTCACAAAGCCTTTTGCTATGCTTAGGCATAATCGCAACCTTTTATGCCGGAAGGTGATAATGAGCCTGGACACCTCTCCCGTGCCCGAGCTCTCCGGACAACAACGGCGCTGCCATCTGCTGCTGATGCTGTACACGCCGGAGCCCGAGTTACAGCTGGAGACCCTAAGCCGAATCAACGGCGTCGCCCCCCCGATAACCCGGCAAGATATAGCCGAGGTGGCCAGTGAAATCCAGCGTTTCCATCACCTGGAGATCGCCGTCGATCCCGACCATGGCTACCAACTGCGGGGCAGCGTGCTCGACCAACGCCTGTGCCTCATCCACTGGCTGCGGCGGGCCCTGCGCTGCAGCCCGCGGTTTGTCGAAGGCGATTTCGCCCCGCGCCTGCGGCAAGCGCTGGCGACCGATGCCTCCCCGGCGTCTGCGCTGACAGAGGCGATCGACGCCTGCGAGCCGCTGCTCAGCCGCCACTTCGATGCGCGCGACCGCCAATTCCTGCAGCATTACCTGCTCTACTACGCCTGGCAAAATCGCCTGCAGCAGCATCCGCGTTTCGACGCGGTTCAACGCGACTGGCTGCGGAAAAAGCCGGAACAGCAAGCCGCCGCCTGGCTGCATCAGGCCTGCAACCGGCTGTTTAACCAGCCGCCGCAGGCAGACGAGCGCGATTTTTTGGCGCTGACGTTTACCATGTTGAAAAATCACAGCTACCACAGCAACGACTCAGCGCAAGAGCGGAGATTGATGGTGGCGATCGACAGCATGGTCGAGCGCTTCCAGCAACTTTCCGGCATGGCCTTCAGCAGCAAGGCGGAGCTGGTCAGCCAGCTGTTCGCCCATCTGGCGCCGGCGCTGGAGCGCTGCCGTTTCGCCATCGGCATCGACAATATGCTGCTGGAAGAAGTGGTGCGCAAATACCCGCGGCTGATGCGCACCACGCAGGAAGCGCTGAAACCGCTGGAGCAGGAGTACGGCGTGCATTTTTCCAACGAGGAGGCGGGTCTGGTGGCCATCAGCTTCGGCGCCTGGCTGATGCAGGACAACGCGCTGCAGGAAAAGCAGGTGCTGCTACTGACGCTGGACAACCCGCAGCTGGAAGAGGAAGTGGAATATCAGATCCGCGAGCTCACGCTATTGCCGCTGAACATCAAGTACCTGCCGCTGAGCGACTATCTGCGCGGCGGAGCGCCGCAGGGCGTCACGCTGGTGATCACCCCTTATGCGGCGGTGCACAGCGATCCGCACCCGCCGCTGATCTATACCGAACTACCGCTGGAAACCCGGCAGCGCCAGGCGATCCGTGCGCTGCTGGAAGCCCCTTAATCAGCGGCTGACGCTGACCGCCGGCGGCCGGATGAACAAGGCCGGCACCGCGACCGCCGCCATCACCCAGAATACCCCGCCCTGCCAATGTTCGAACAGGAACCCGGCAATGACCGTCATGACGGCGATGCCGCCGCCCATCGCCAGCGCCGAATACACCGCCTGCAGTTGGATCACCTCTTGCCCCTGACGCGCGGCGATAAAGCGCATCGCCGCCAAATGGCAGACGGTGAAAGTGCCGCAGTGCAGGATCTGGATCAGCAGCAGCCAGCCCAGCTCGGTGCTGTAGGCCATCAGGCTCCAGCGCAACACGCCACAGCAGGCGGAGAGCAACAGCAGGTTGCGCGCATTCCAGCGGCGGAACAGCACGTTGCTGCTGGCGAAAATAATCACCTCCGCCACCACGCCCAGCGACCACAGATAGCCGATGGTCGAGGCCGAATAGCCGGCCTCCTGCCAGTAAATGGAGCCGAAGCTGTAGTAGCCGGCGTGCGCCCCTTGCAGCAGCGTGACGCACAGCAGGAAGCGCCAGACCGGCCCTTCTTTCAGCAGCGCCCACAGCGAACGTTCGGTTCCGCTGCGCGCGCGCGCTTCGCCCTGCGGCATGACGCTCGGCTTCAACAGCATGCCCAGCAGCATCGCCAGCACGCTGAAGATCAGGCTGTAGAGAATGGCGTTATGGCCCCATACCGCTACCAGCTGCCCGGTCAGCGCCGAGCCGATGACGAACGCCAGCGAGCCCCACAGCCGCACCCGGCCGTAGTCCATACGGATCTGCTTTTGCCAGGTGGCGGCCAACGCGTCGGTCAGCGGCACCAGCGGCGAGAAGAACAGGTTGAAACCCGCTATCACCAGCATCAGCCAACCCCAGCCGTTGCCGAAACAGAAACCGACCGCAAAGGCCAGGGTCAGCAGCGCCAGCAGGCGCAGGGCGGAGACTAAATGAGAGGGATCTTTAACGCGGGGTGCAATCAGTAAGCTGCCGAGGAAGCGGGCCACCAAGCCGGCGCCGAGCAGCATGCCGATGGTTTCGGGCGCGATGCCCTCGCCTTTCAGCCACACGCCCCAGAACGGTAAGAAGATGCCATAGGAAAAGAAGTAGGTGAAATAACTGAGCGCGAGCCAACGCGTGGATTGCAGAACCATGATCCCTCCGGAGTGAGGGCAATACTTTGACAGAGCTCACACCGCCCCGCAATCTTCATTCCACTTCAATGCGTTAGAGTGCCAGACAGCTCACAGTTTGCCGCGAGCGGCCACAAAAAAACCCGCCGCAGCGGGTTTTGTCGGGCGAAAGCGGGATTACGCGTAAACCGGCAGGCGGGCGCAGATATCCAGCACTTTCTTCTTGGTGCGTTCGATGGTGGCTTCATCGTTGATGTTGTCCAGCACATCACAGATCCAACCGGCCAGTTCGCGCACGTCGGCTTCTTTGAAGCCGCGACGGGTGACGGCCGGGGTGCCGATACGCACGCCGGAGGTGACGAACGGGCTTTTCGGATCGTTCGGCACGCTGTTTTTGTTGACGGTGATGTTGGCGCGGCCCAGGGCGGCGTCCGCTTCTTTACCGGTCAGGTTTTTGTCGACCAGATCCAGCAGGAACAGGTGGTTATGGGTGCCGCCGGAGACCACTTTGTAGCCGCGCTGCAGGAACACTTCCACCATCGCCTTGGCGTTGACCGCCACTTGCTGCTGGTAAACCTTGAACTCAGGCTCCATCGCTTCTTTCAGCGCCACCGCCTTGCCGGCGATCACGTGCATCAGCGGGCCGCCCTGGCCGCCAGGGAACACGGCGGAGTTCAGCTTCTTGTACAGCTCTTCGTCGCCGCCCTTCGCCAGGATCAGGCCGCCGCGCGGGCCCGCCAGGGTTTTGTGGGTGGTGGTGGTGACGATGTGCGCGTGCGGTACCGGGTTCGGGTAGACGCCGGCGGCGATCAGGCCCGCCACGTGCGCCATGTCGACGAACAGGTAAGCGCCGATGCTGTCGGCGATTTCGCGCATTTTGGCCCAGTCAACCACGCCGGAGTAAGCGGAGAAGCCGCCGATGATCATTTTCGGCTTGTGGGTTTGCGCCTGCTTGGCCAGATCGTCATAGTCGATTTGGCCTTTGTCGTCGATGCCGTAAGGCACCACGTTATACAGTTTGCCGGACAGGTTGACCGGGGAACCGTGGGTCAGGTGGCCGCCGTGCGCCAGGTTCATGCCCAGAATGGTGTCGCCCGGCTGCAGCAGGGCGGTGTACACGGCGAAGTTAGCCTGGGAGCCGGAGTGCGGCTGCACGTTGGCGTAATCGGCGCCGAACAATTCTTTGGCGCGATCGATAGCCAGCTGCTCAACGATATCCACGTATTCGCAGCCGCCGTAGTAACGCTTGCCCGGATAGCCTTCAGCGTATTTGTTGGTCAGCTGGGAACCCTGAGCCTGCATCACGCGCGGGCTGGTGTAGTTCTCAGACGCGATCAGCTCGATGTGCTCTTCCTGACGCACCACTTCCTGCTCCATGGCACGCCACAGTTCCGCATCGTAATCGGCAATGTTCATTTCACGCTTTAACATCCGGCATCTCCTGACTTAAATCAGCTAACTAAAAAATCACCAAATAACTACCCGTTTGGGCTCTGGGCCACAGTGTAAACCGTTTCGCCCCACCGAAGATAGGTCTTGACAGAGGTTTTTACGCAAACGATTGGCATAAGGTGGCGCAAGGCTTTGATCCGCTAAACGCCGCCGTTTATCAACGGACATTTCCTCATGCGAACGATGCGCTTTTTTCATGTTCTGTGAGCGCGATCGACGCCCGAAGAACACCGCAACGAAAACAAGGGTATTTACAAGCGACGCGGAACCCAATAAGATGCATTTAAAATGCATCATTACAATTATCGTCAAGATCCCAACCCAAGGAGCGCTTCCATGCTGGATAGCCAAACCATCGCCACCGTGAAATCCACCCTTCCCCTGCTGGCTGCGACCGGGCCGAAGCTGACCGCCCACTTTTACGATCGCATGTTCGCGCACAACCCGGAATTGAAAGACATTTTCAACATGAGCAACCAGCGCAACGGCGATCAGCGTCAGGCGCTGTTCGACGCCATCTGCGCCTATGCCGCCAACATCGAGAACCTGGCGGCGCTGCTGCCGGCGGTGGAGCGCATCGCGCAGAAGCACACCAGCTTCAATATCCAGCCGGAGCAGTACAACATCGTCGGCGGTCACCTGCTGGCGACCCTGGACGAAATGTTCAGCCCGGGTCAGGAAGTCCTGGACGCCTGGGGCAAGGCCTACGGCGTGCTGGCCAACGTGTTTATCCAGCGTGAAGAACAGATTTATCAGCAGAGTGAAACCGACAACGGCGGCTGGCGCGATCTGCGCGCGTTCCGCATCCTGAAGAAACAGCCGCAGAGCGACGTGATCTGCAGTTTCGTGCTGGCACCGGTGGACGGCGGCCGGGTGGCGGACTTCAAACCGGGGCAGTATCTGGCGGTCTACATCAAGCACGACAGCCTGGAACATCAGGAAATTCGCCAGTACTCGCTGACCACCTCGCCGAACGGCGAGTTCTACCGCATCGCGGTGAAGCGCGAAGATCAGGGGAAAGTGTCCAACTACCTGCACCAGCAGGCGCAGGAAGGCGACGTGATCTACATCGCCCCGCCGCACGGCGACTTCTTCCTCGACGTGGCGCCGACCACGCCGGTGGCGCTGATCTCCGCCGGCGTCGGCCAAACCCCGATGCTCGGCATGCTCAACACCCTGCACGACAGCCAGCATCAGGCGCAGGTCCACTGGTTGCACGCGGCGGAAAACGGCGGCGTGCACGCCTTTGCCGATGAAGTGGCGGATATTGCCGGGCGCATGCCGAATCTGAGCCGCCATGTGTGGTACCGCGAGCCGGGCGCCGATGACGTGGAAGGCCGCGACTACCACAGCCGCGGATTGATGGATTTGAGCGCGCTGCAAGGCAGCCTGGCCGATCCGCAGATGCACTATTACTTCTGCGGCCCGGTGGCCTTCATGCAGTTCGTGGGCAAACAGCTGCTGGAAATGGGCGTAGAGGCCGAACGCATCCACTACGAATGCTTCGGCCCGCATAAGGTGCTGTAATGCTTGCGGAGCGCGGCCGTCAGACCGCGCTCCCTCTTCATTTCGCCTGCAGTTGGCGCGCGTCCTGCACCTGCTGCACCGTCACCGGCGCCGCCTGGTTGCCCCAGCTTCCCCGCAGATAACTCATCAGATCCGCCGCCTGCCGATCGTTCAACGCCCAGCCGTAAGCCGGCATGTCGAACGCCATCGCCTGCTGCGTGATCGGCGTATGCGCCCCCTCCAGCACCACCCGCAGCGCGGTCAGCGGATTGTCCGCCGTTACCGTGGCATTGCCCGCCAGCGCCGGAATGGCGAAGTCGGTGCCCTCCCCCTTGTTGCCGTGGCAGGTCGAGCAGTACATCGCGTAGGTCGCCTTGCCGCCCGGGTTATCCGCCTGCGCGGCAGGCGCAGCGGCTTTGGCGGCGGTTTCCGGCGCCAGGCTGCGCAGGTACACCGCGATGGCGTTCAGATCGCCGTCGCTGAGATACTGCGTGCTGTGGGTCACCACCTCGCTCATCGGCCCGGCGACCGCCGCATGGCGGCTGCGGCCGGTTTTCAGCAGCGCCGTCACCTCTTCCGGCGGCAGGCCGCGCAGATTGGAGGCGTACCAGCCGTCCAGCTCGGAGCCGCTCAGGAACACCGGCTCCTTGCCGTCCAGCCCCTTCTCCTGCATCGCCCAGCCGCGCGGCGTGTGGCAACTGCCGCAATGGCCCGCGCCCTGCACCAGGTAGGCGCCGCGGTTCCACTCGGCGCTTTGCTGCGGATCCGCCTGATACGGCCGGTCGTCGTGGAACAGCTGGTTCCACACCGCCAGCGGCCAGCGCATCGACAGCGGCCAGCTGATGTCGCTGGCGCGGTTGGCCACGTTCTGCGCCGGCACCTCATTCATCAGATAGTCATACAGCGCGCGCATGTCTTCCGCGCTCATTTTGGCGTACGAGGTGTACGGCATCGCCGGGTAGAGCCGGTGGCCGTCTTTGGCTACCCCCTGGCGCATGGCGCGATCGAACTCTTCGAACGAATAGGCGCCGATGCCGTGCAGCTTGTCCGGCGTGATGTTGGTGGCGTAGATAGCCCCGAGCGGCGTCGGGAACTTCATGCCACCCGCCAATTCGGCGCCGCCCGGCGCGGTGTGGCAGGCGGTACAGTCACCGGCTTTGGCGACGTATTCCCCGGCCGACATCGCCTGGGCCGAGCCGCCTGCCGCCAGCAGGCTCAACAGGTACAGCGAACGCAGACTCATGCTCCCTCCTTGGCGGCAACCTTGCCGTAGGCCAGTTCATTCACCGCGCGCCACGCCTGATCGATAGCCGAGTTGGCGTACGGGCTCCAGTCGGCATCGGAGTTGGCGATAACGATCTTGCCGATCGGCTGCCGCGCCGTTTCGATGATTTTCGTGGCCTCGTCTTCGTCGTCAAACAGCCCGTTGAGGAAGTAGGAGTAACCGTGCGACCAGCGGTTGACGGTGATCGCCTGAATGTCGCGCTGATGGTCGAAACCGGCCTCGCCCAGCATGCCCTGCAGCTGTTCGCGGATCATCTGCTCGTGCACCTCGAACGGCGTGCCCAGCAGCAGCGCGCGCCCTTTGCGCGACTGCTCGCGCGGGCTGAGGCCGCTGCCCGGCAGCGTCGGCACGTACACCATATGCAGGCCGATCGGCCGATCCGGATCGCGCGGGTGCTGATACCCGCCCATGCTCACCGGGTAATCCAGCTTCACGCGGCTGTACGGCGCGGCCGGCGAATAGATCTCGTGCACGCCCAGCTTGATGAACGGCTGCCAGTTGCGGATCACCACCTTGCTGTACACCAGCGGCGACTTGACGTTCTGTTTCAGCGCCTCCTGCTGCTCATGCGACATCTCCGGCACCAGGTACGGGATCATCATGTTGTAGCCGGCCATCACCACCTGCCCGGCGCGCACCTTGGTCATCTTCTCGCCGGTCATGTAGGTGACTTCCACCTTGTCGCCAACGTTGGCCGCATGCAGCCCGGTGCTGTTCAAACGCAGCTTCACCGGCGATTCCGGCCGATCGAGCTGGCCGTAGTCGAATTTGGCCAGCACCACGTCGTTCATGTCTTTGCCGGCCGGCGCCACCGCCGGGATCAGCTTGCGCACCATCAGGCGCGCCAGCGTGGCGTTGCCGTCCGGGAAGTGGAAGACGTAAGGATCGTCGAGATCCGCCTGCGACTCTTCGTCCAGCGGCGGCAGATTCATGCCGTCAAGGCCCGGCAGATCGCAGATGCGCGCATCGCTGCACGACGTGCCGTCGATGCCCACCGCCTGGAAATCGTTGGTGGTCTGCTGGAAATAACGGATCGCCAGCTCACTCAGGCCCACCTTCTCACGCAGGAACTGGGTGTAGCTGTGGGTATCGAGCCACTCGACCTTCTGCTCCAGCGTCATCTCCGGCAGATAATCCTTCTCCACCGTGTGCAGCGCGATCAGCGCCTGGCGATCGCTTTCCGGCAGCGGGAAATCGCCGATGAACGCTTCATAAGAGCGGCCGTTGAGACGATCGCGCGGAATGTCGTCCGCCACCGTGCGGCCCGGATCGCCGCTCACCACCTTGTCGACGCCGAAGTTTTTGCGATCGAAGTAAACCCCGCGGCTCAGGTTCAGATCCGGGTAGAAGGTGGTGTCAAACGCCTGCTCCAGCCGATCGATATCGACGCCGAGCTTGCGCAGCAGCCCCATCGCCACCGGGCTGAAGTTGGAGCGCGGCGACTGCAGCGATTCGCTGCCGCCGTAGCCGAGCAGCATGCCGTCGTCGGTGTTGAATTCGTTGCGCTTGGCGTGGCCGCCGAAGTCGTCATGGTTGTCGATCAGCAAAATGCGCTGCTGCTCACCTTTCAGCTGCTGCCAGAAACAGGCGGCCGCCAACCCGCTGATGCCGGCGCCGACCACCACCAGATCGAACTCTTCAACGGCGGGCACGCTGCCGAAATCAAAGGTTTTGCCGTCGCGCCCCAACTGGTGCGCATGCTCGAACGAGCCCGGATGGTTACCCCGCAGCCCGGTCAGCGCCGGCGGGTAGTACAGGGTTTGATTGGCGGTTTGCGGCGACGCGCGCAAGATTTGCAGCGGCGTCAACCCGGCGGCGATGGTGATCGCCACCCCGTTGAGAAAATCGCGTCGGGTAATACCCATATAGGCTTCCTTTCAATTTTTATTATCATCGGCCGGCCGGGGCCGGCCCGAAGGCCGCGCTATTGTGCGGATAATTATTGTAAAATCAATGTTTGAACATCACATGACGAATGGCGGTGTAATCCTCCAGCCCGTACATCGACATATCCTTGCCGTAGCCGGACAGTTTCTGGCCGCCGTGCGGCATTTCGCTCACCAGCATGAAGTGGGTGTTCACCCAGGTGCAGCCGTATTGCAGGCGGGCGCTTAAGCGATGCGCACGGCCCACGTCGCGGGTCCACACGGAAGACGCCAGCCCGTAGTTGGATTCGTTCGCCCAGGCTAGCACCTGCTCTTCGTCGTCAAACGGCGTCACCGTCACTACCGGGCCGAACACCTCGCGCTGCACGATCTCATCCTCCTGGCGCGCGCCAGCCAGCAGCGTCGGCTGGAAGTAGTAACCCGGCCCCTTCACCTTCTCGCCGCCGGTCACCACCTGCACGTGCGGCAAGGCTTTGGCTCGCTCGACAAAACCGGCGACCCGTTCCAGATGCTGGGCGGTAATCAATGGCCCCAGCTCGGTGCCCTCGTCATCCGGCGCGCCGATCTTCAGGCTGGCCACCGCCTCGCCCAGCCGCTTCACCAGCTCGGGATAAATGCTTTTCTGCGCGTAGATGCGGCAGGCGGCGGTGCAATCCTGCCCGGCGTTGTAGAAACCGAAGCCGCGAATGCCGTCCACCACCTGCTGCAGATCGGCGTCGTCGAACACCAGCACCGGCGCCTTGCCGCCCAGCTCCATATGGGTGCGCTTAATGCCGGCGGCGGTGTGGGCGATGATGTGCTCGCCGGTGGCGATCGAGCCGGTCAGCGACACCATGCGCACCTTGTCATGCCCGGTCAACCGATCGCCGACGCTTGCGCCGCGGCCGAACAGCACGTTGAGCACGCCCGGCGGGAACAGCCCGGCGGCCAGTTCGGCCAGTTTGAAAGTGGTCAGCGGCGTCTGCTCGGAAGGCTTGATCACCACGCAGTTGCCCGCCGCCAGCGCCGGCGCCAGTTTCCAGGCCGCCATCATCAGCGGGTAGTTCCACGGCGCGATCGAGGCCACCACGCCCAGCGGATCGCGGCGGATCATCGAGGTATGCCCGGCCAGATACTCGCCGGCCGCCATGCCGGTCAGGCAGCGGCTGGCTCCGGCGAAGAAGCGAAACACGTCGGCCACCGCCGGCAGTTCGTCGTTCAACACGCAGTGATAAGGCTTGCCGCAGTTGAGCGACTCCAGCCTGGCGAAGGTCTCGGCATGCTCATCGATCAGATCCGCCAGCTTGAGCAGATGCTCGGCGCGCTCTTTCGGCGTGGTTTGCCCCCAGGCGGCGAACGCGGCGTCCGCCGCCAGCACCGCGCGATCGACCTGCTCCGGGCTGGCCTCCGCCACCTGCGCGATAACTTCGCCGGTCGCCGGGTTATACACCGGCTGGGTCGCGCCCTGGCCGTTCACCAGGTGGCCGTCAATCAACAGTTGGCTTTGCATAGGGTTATCCTTTTATCAGAGGTCGGGTAAGGAAATTATTTGCCGCTGCCGGCGACGCTTTCCCCACCCTTGGTCAGGTAGTAAGCGCCGAGGATCGGCAGCATGGTCAACAGCATCACCGACAGCGCCACCACGTTGGTGATCGGCACATCGCGCGGGCGACCGAGCTGGTTCAGCAGCCACAGCGGCAGCGTGCGCTCGTGGCCGGCGGTAAAGGTGGTCACGATGATTTCATCGAACGACAGCGCAAACGCCAGCATGCCCCCGGCCAGCAGCGCCGAGCCGAGGTTCGGCAAGATCACGTAACGGAAGGTTTGCCAGCCGTCGGCGCCGAGATCCATCGACGCTTCGATCAGGCTGTACGAGGTGCGGCGGAACCGGGCGATGACGTTGTTGAACACGATCACCACGCAGAACGTCGCATGGCCGACGACGATAGTCAGGATGCCCGGCTCGATGTTCAGCGCCTTGAACGCCGCCAGCAGCGCCAGACCGGTGACGATCCCCGGCAGCGCGATCGGCAGCAGCAACAGCAGCGAAATGCTGTCCTTGCCGAAGAAATCGCGCCGATACAGCGCCGCCGCCGCCAGGGTGCCGAGCACCAGCGCGATGGCGGTCGCCAGGCAGGCGATCTGCGCCGACAGCAGCACCGCATCGAGGATGTCCTGCCGCCCGGCGGCAACGTTGAACCAGTGCAGCGTAAAGCCCTTCGGCGGGAAGCTGAAAGCGGCATCCTCGGTGTTGAAGGCGTAAATGGCGATGATCGCCAACGGGAAATGCAGGAAGACAAGTCCGCCCCAGGCGGCCAGCTTCAGCCCTAAGGGCGCGCGTTCAGAGTGCATCGAAAGCCCCCAGACGTTTGACGATGGAAAGGTAGATGGCGATCAGGACGATCGGCACCAGCGTAAAGGCCGCGGCCATCGGCATATTGCCGATCGCACCCTGCTGGGCGTACACCATGCTGCCGATGAAATAGCCCGGCGGCCCCACCAGCTGCGGCACGATAAAGTCGCCCAGCGTCAGCGAGAAGGTGAAGATCGACCCGGCGGCGATGCCCGGCACCGCCAGCGGCAAAATGACGTGGCGGAAGGTCTGCGCCGGCCGGGCGCCCAGATCCGCCGAGGCGTGCAGCAGCGAGGGCGGCAGGCGCTCCAGCGCCGCCTGGATCGGCAGGATCATGAACGGCAGCCAGATATAGACGAACACCAGAAAACGCCCCAGCCCCGAGGTCGACAGCGTGTTGCCGCCGACGCCGGGCACCGTCAGCAGCGAAGCCAACAGCGGCTCCAGCCCCAGGTGCTGCAGGAACCACTGCGCCACGCCGTCTTTCGCCAGCAGCAGGGTCCAGGCGTAGGCTTTAACGATATAGCTGGCCCACATCGGCATCATCACCGCGATGTAAAAGAACGCCTTGACCCGGCCGCTGGTGTAGCGCGCCATGTAATAGGCGATCGGGAACGCCAGCACCGCGCTGGCCAGCGACACCAGCACCGCCATGGTCAGCGTGCGCAGGATGATGTCGTAGTTGGCCGGGTTGAACAGCGCCGCCAGGTTGGCGAAGGTCAGATCCGGCGTCACCGCCATGGTGAAATCGTCAAAGGTGTAAAACCCTTGCCACAGCAGCGTCAGCAGCGAACCGAGGTACACCGCGCCGAACCACAGCAGCGGCGGCACCAGCAGCAAAAGCAGATACAGCGTCGGCCGGCGATAGAGCCAGGTCGACAGCGCGCGCACGGTGCCGCCGCGCGCCGAGGGGGAATCGATGCTCATGTCCATCTCACCTCTCCTCCAGCAGCGGCACCATCGCCGCGCGCGGCCAGCAGGCGACGATCGGCTGGCCGATCTGCCGCTGTTGCCCTTCGGCGAGCCACTGCGGATTGGCCTGGCTGACCAGCAGCTTTTCGCCGCCGTTCAGCGCGATTTCATACCGCGTGGCCGCGCCCTGGTAATGGATTTCCTGCAGCGTGCCCTGCACCTGGATCTCGTCCTGCGCCGCGCCGCCCTGCTCCAGCAGGCGGATATGCTCCGGCCGGATCGAGAAGATTCGGCTTTCGCCGAGCAGGCGCTGCGCCAGCTCGCTGCGCACCACGTTGGAGGTGCCGACAAATTCGGCGACGAACGGCGTCTTAGGCCGCATGTAAAGCTCGCGCGGCGTATCCACCTGTTCGATGCGGCCGTTATTGAACACCGCCACCCGATCGGACATCGACAGCGCTTCGCTTTGATCGTGGGTGACAAAGATAAAGGTGATGCCCAGCTGGCGCTGCAGCTTCTTCAGCTCGCCCTGCATCTGCTCGCGCAGCTTGAGATCCAGCGCGCCGAGCGGTTCGTCCAGCAGTAGCACCCGCGGCCGATTGACCAGCGCGCGCGCCAACGCCACGCGCTGCCGCTGGCCGCCCGACAGGTGCGCCGGTTTGCGTTCGGCAACGAAACCGAGCGCCACGCTCTCCAGCGCCTCTTGCGCCCGCGCCAGCCGCTCGCGTTTGGCGACGCCCTTCACCATCAGGCCGTAGGCGACGTTTTCCAGCACCGACATGTGCGGGAACAGCGCGTAATCCTGAAACACCGTATTCACGTCGCGCTGGTACGGCGGCAGGTTGGCGGCTTCCTGGCCGTGGATGCGAATCGAGCCGGAAGTGAGCTGTTCAAAGCCGGCGATCAGGCGCAGGCAGGTGGTTTTGCCCGAGCCGGACGGCCCGAGCATGGAGAAGAATTCCCCGTCCTGAATGTCGATGGATACCCGATCCACGGCGCGAACATCGCCGAAAGTCCGCGAAACATCGATGAATTGCACGGCAATGGTCATTTTCTGTGCTCCATACTGATGTAGTTCGGGCGCAGCGGGCTGCGCCCCGCGGCTTAGCGGCCGCCCATGATGGCGATGTAATCCTGGGTCCAGCGGCTGTACGGCACGAACTTGCCGCCCTGCGCCTGCGGCGTTTTCCAGAAGGCGATTTTGTCGAACTGGTTGAAGCCGTTGGTTTCGCAGCCCTTCTCACCCAGCAGCGCGCTGGCCTTGCAGCCCGCCGGCGAAGCCGGCACCGACCCGAACCAGGCCGCCACGTCGCCCTGCACCTTCGGCTCCAGCGACCAGTTCATCCACTGGTAGGCGCAGCTCGGGTGCTTGGCGTCGGCATGCAGCATGGTGGTGTCCGCCCAGCCGGTCACGCCCTCTTTCGGGAACACGGTGGCGATCGGCTGCCCCTCGCCCTTCAGGGCGTTGGCCTGATACGGCCAGGCGCTGGAGGCCACCACGCCTTCGTTTTTAAAGTCGCTCATCTGCACCGAGGTGTCGTGCCAGTAGCGGTGGATCAGCGCGTGCTGGCTGCGCAGCAGCTTCAGCGCCGCCTGATACTGCTCTTCGTTGAGCTGGTATGGATCGCTGATGCCGAGCTGCGGCTGGGTGGCTTTCAGGAACAGCGCCGCGTCGGCGATGTAGATCGGGCCGTCGTAAGCCTGCACCCGGCCCTGGTTGCTCTTGCCGTCCGGCAGGTTCTGCTGCTGGAAGATCACCGCCCAGCTGTCCGGCGGCGTCGGGAAGGTTTTGGTGTTGTACATCAGCAGGTTCGGCCCCCACTGGTACGGCGTGCCGTAGGTTTTACCGTCCACGGTGTACCAGGCGCCGTTCAGCAGGCGCGGATCGATGTTCTTCCAGTTAGGGATCAGCGCGGTGTTGATCGGCTGCACCCGCTTGCCGAAGATCAGGCGCAGCGAGGCGTCGCCGGAGGCGGTCACCAGATCGTAGCCGCCCTTGGCCATCAGGCTGACCATTTCATCAGAGGTGGCGGCGGTCTTCACGTTCACCGCACAGCCGGTTTGCTTCTCAAACTGGGTGACCCAGTCGTAGTTTTTGTCGGACTGGCCGCGTTCGATGTAGCCGGGCCAGGCGATGATATCCAGCCGGCCTTCGCCTTTGCCCAGCGTCTGCGGCAGATCGGCCGCCTGGGCCAGGCCGCACAGCACGGTAAGACAGAGCGCGGAGACGGTGGTGGTGACTGCGGTAGTTTTTCCCATCGTAATTACCCCTGTGTTGCTTATCGGTATGCGGCAGGGAACGGCTGCCGCCTGATTTTTCTTGATATAACCGTTAGAAGCCGGCTTTGAACTTCGCCATTACGTGCCTGACAACGCTGTAATCCTGCAGCGAATCGCTGGACAGATCCTTGCCGTAGCCGGAGCGTTTCAGGCCGCCGTGCGGCATCTCGCTCGCCAAGGTGAAATGGGTGTTGATCCAGGTGCTGCCGTACTGCAGATGGGCGGCGATGTGCAGCGCCCGATCGATATTTTGCGTCCACACCGACGAAGCCAGCCCGTATTCCGAGTCGTTGGCCCACGCCACCGCCTGCTCCAGGTGTTCGAAGCGCGTGACGCTGACCACCGGGCCAAACACCTCGCGCTGCACGATTTCGTCGCTTTGCAGGCAGCCCGCCAGCAGGGTCGGTTGGTAATAGAACCCCGGCCCGGAGTGGGCCGCGGCGCCGGTGATCAATTCGATATGCGGTTGGCTGAGCGCCCGCTCGACGAAGCTGGCGACGCGATCGCGCTGGCGGGCACTGATTAACGGGCCGATTTCGTTGTCCTGATCGCGCTTGCGGGCGAAACGCAGGCTGGCGACCGCCTCGCCCAGCGCGTCCACCAGCTTGGGATAGATGCCCGCCTGCGCGTAGATGCGGCAGGCGGCGGTGCAGTCCTGGCCGGCGTTGTAATAGCCGTAGGTGCGAATGCCGTTGACCACTTCGTCGAGATCGGCGTCGTCGCAGACGATCACCGGCGCCTTGCCCCCCAGTTCCAGGTGGGTGCGCTTGACGCTTTTGGCCGCCGCCTGAAGAATTTTTTGCCCGGTGACGATATCGCCGGTGACCGACACCAGCCGCACCTGCGGGTGCCCCACCAGCTGGCTGCCGACCCCTTCGCCGCCGCCGTAGACGATATTCAGCACGCCCGGCGGCAGGATCTCCTGCAGCGCCGGCACCAGCGCCAGAATAGTCAGCGGCGTATGTTCGGAGGGTTTAAACACCACGGTATTGCCCGCCGCCAACGCCGGCGCGATCTTCCACGCCGCCATCATCAACGGATAGTTCCAGGGGGCGATCGAGGCCACCACGCCGATCGGATCGCGGCGGATCATCGAGGTGTGGCCCGGCACATACTCGCCGGCCAGCTGCCCTTGCTGCGTGCGCACCGCGCCGGCGAAGAAGCGGAACACGTCGACCGCCGCCGGCAGATCGTCATTGAGCGCCTGATGCAGTGGTTTACCGCAGTTGAGGGCTTCCAGCTGCGCCAGCTGCGGCGCCTGCCGCTCGATGGCGTCGGCGATGCGCAGCAACAGAGCGGCGCGCTGGGCCGGCGTGGTGCGCGACCAGTGGCCGAACGCCTGCTGCGCGGCTTTCACCGCGCCGCCGACCTGCGCCGAAGAGGCTTCGGTCAGGGCGATCAGCGTCTCGCCGTTGGCCGGATTGACGATGCACTCCTGCTGGCCTTCGCCGTCGATAAGCTGACCGTTAATGAACTGCTGACAGGACAAACCTGAGAGAACCTGCACATCTGCCATCGCCTGACGCCCCTAAGTGACAAAAACGTTAACCAAATGTGAATAAGTTAGTTTTAATCAGCCTAAGCGAGCCTCTGGCGGGCAACAAATTCTAAATACTGAACGCCGCGTTCGATTAAATCGAATGCTTAAGCCCGGCGGCGTGTTTGCTGCCGTTCTCGCGCGCGATGGTAAGGAACGGCGTCACCAGCTCCGGCCGCGCGCTGCCACGCCGCCACGCCAACCCGATGTCCAGCGGCTCCAGCAGATCGTCCAGCTTGCGCGCCTCGATCATGTTGCCTTCCAGCGACCAGGCGCGGTACGCCATGTCCGGCTGGATGGAGACCCCCATCCCTGCCGCCACCAGGCTGCGCACCGCCTCAGTCGAGGCGGTCTTCATGGCGATCTCCGGTTTCAGCCCGGCGCGCGCCCAGATGCGCCGCGCGTGCACGTCCATTTCATCGGCGTTGAGCTGGATCAGCGGCTGTTTGGCCACGTCCGCCAGGCTGATGCTCTCGTGCTCCAGCAGCGGGTGCAGCGGCGGCAACCACAGGCGATACGGCGAGTGCATCAGCACCTCGGTCTGCAGCGCGTCGCGGTCTTCGATGTTCGACAGGATCAGCACGCCGATGTCGATCTCGCCGCTGACCAGCAGATGCTCGATATACGGGCGCTCGTCTTCAACCACCTGTACGGTGACGTTGGGATAGGCCGATTTAAAGCGCGTAAGCAGCTCCACCAGGAAGTAGCCGGCCACCAGGCTGGTGACGCCGACGGTCAGCTTGCCGGTCAGGCTTTCGGTGCCGATCTGCAGGCTGCGCTTGGCGTTGTCCACCGTCGCCAGAATCAGATACGACTGGCGCAGAAACTGGTGCCCCTGATGGGTCAGCGTCATGCCCTTGGCGTGGCGATCGAACAGCCGCACGCCGATCTCGGTTTCCAACTGCTGGATCGCCAGCGTCAGCGAAGACTGGGAGACAAACACCGCCTGGGCGCCGGCGGAGATCGACCCGGTTTCCGCCACCGCGATAAAGTGGCGGATTTGGCGTAACGTCATCATGGGGATGATTCCTCAAGCAAAAACATTGCGTTGAGTGTAGACGCCGGCCGTGAAGCGATCGGGCAAAGTATCAAAAACGCGATAGCGTTCGCTTTTTTAGAATGCTAATGGTGAAAATAACCAGAATTGTGGAGAGGTCGGGAGATGTTCACTGAGGTGTGGGGCGTAGCGAGCGCCGGCCAGATTGGGCACGGCCAGCGCGCAGGGCCCGGAGCGTACACGCAGTACGTGAGGAGACCGAGCACTGCCCAGGCTCAAGCTGGCGGTGCTCGGTAGACGATCACATTAAATCGCTTCTTCGTCCTGCTCGCCGGTACGGATGCGCACCACGCGCGCCACGTCGAAGACGAAGATTTTGCCGTCGCCGATCTTGCCGGTCTGCGCGGTCTGCATGATGGTTTCCACGCAGGTGTCGACGATGTCGTCGGCAACCACGATCTCGATCTTCACCTTGGGCAGAAAATCGACCATGTACTCGGCGCCGCGGTACAGCTCGGTGTGGCCCTTCTGGCGGCCGAAGCCTTTCACTTCGGTGACCGTCATGCCGGTGATGCCCACTTCGGCCAGCGCTTCGCGGACGTCATCCAGTTTGAACGGCTTGATAATCGCGTCGATCTTTTTCATCTTCTTTCCTTTTACCAATTTTTGCGGCCAAAACCGGATGTGATGGGGTAGCGGCGGTCTTTGCCGAAGTTACGGGCGGTTATACGCGGCCCGACGGCGGCCTGACGCCGCTTGTATTCGTTGATGTCCACCAGGCGGATCACCTTGCGCACGATCGCTTCGTCGAACCCTTCGGCCACCAGATCGGCAACCGACTTGTCGCGCTCAACGTAGCCTTCCAGGATCGCGTCCAGGATATCGTATGGCGGCAGGCTGTCCTGATCGACCTGATCCGGCGCCAGCTCGGCGGACGGCGGACGATCGATCACCCGCTGCGGGATCACGTAGGAGACGGTGTTACGGTATTCGGACAGCTTGAACACCAGCGTTTTCGGCACGTCCTTCAGCACGTCGAAACCGCCGGCCATATCGCCGTACAGCGTGGCGTATCCCACCGCCATTTCGCTCTTGTTGCCGGTGGTCAGCACGATGCTGCGGCGTTTGTTGGACAGCGCCATCAGCACCACCCCGCGGCAACGCGCCTGCAGGTTTTCTTCGGTGGTGTCGCGCTCGGTGCCGGCGAACATCGGCGACAGCTGGCCCATAAAGGCGTCGAACATCGGTTCGATGGAGACGATATCGAACTCCACGCCGAGGATTTCCGCCTCTTCCTTGGCGTCGGCGATGCTGATGTCCGCGGTATAGCGGAACGGCATCATCAGCGCCTGCACCTTGTCTTTGCCCAGCGCATCTACGGCGATCGCCAGCGTCAGCGCCGAGTCGATGCCGCCGGACAGCCCCAGCACCGCGCCTTTAAAGCCGTTTTTGGTCACGTAGTCGCGCACCGCCAACACCAGCGCCTGGTACACCTGCGCCAGCTGCGGCAGCTCGGCGGCCGGATCGGCCATCGGCACCACGGCCAGCTCGTTGAATTCCAGGCGGGTCACTTGCTCGTCGAAGGCCGCCAGACGGTGGGTCATGGTGCCGGCGGCGTCGAAGACCTTGGAACAGCCGTCGAAGATCAGCTCATCCTGGCCGCCGACCTGATTGAGGTACACCAGCGGCAGCTGGGTGCGCTGGCAGTGGCCGGCCATCAGGGTTTTGCGGATATACGGCTTTTCGCGGTTATACGGCGAGGCGTTGATCGACAGGATAATTTCCGCGCCGGCCGCCTTGGCGGCGTCAATCGGCTCAGGGAACCACAGATCTTCGCAAATCAGCAGCCCCAGACGGTAGCCTTTCAGTTCCACCACGCAGGTGTCGTTGCCAGCGTGGAAATAGCGCTTCTCATCGAACACGCCGTAGTTCGGCAGCTGCTGTTTAAAGTAGCGGGTCAGCAGGCGGCCTTCGGCGAACAGCGACAGCGCGTTATACAGCTTGTCGCCTTCGCGCCACGGGTGGCCGACCAGGATCGCGGTCTCGGCGGAGGCCTGCTGCAGGCGCAGCAGCTGCGCGTCGCAGCGCTGATAGAAGTCATTGCGATACAGCAGATCTTCCGGCGGGTAGCCGGACAGCGCCAGTTCGCTGAACATGACCAGATCGGCTCCCGCCTTCTGCTGCTCCTGCACGATTTGCAACATGCGTTCGGTGTTGCCTTCAATGTCGCCGACCAGCAGGTTCAGCTGGGCCAGGGCGATGGAAAGTGATCTGCTCATTTGTGTACGATCCCGCTTAATACGTTCCATGGTGCTCTACGCCGGGCGCGCCGCGGCAAAGAGAACGGAGTGTAAATCATTCCGCCGGATTTGTTGAGAACCTGCGTGGCAGGCACCGGCGGCAAACTGTCATTCTTTAAAATCGTTGGCGTCCAGCTCGTGGCGCGACAGCAATTTGTAAAACTCGGTGCGGTTGCGGCCCGCCATGCGCGCGGCCTGGGTCACGTTGCCCTTGGTGATCTGCAACAGCTTGCGCAGGTAGTGCAATTCGAACTGGTTGCGCGCTTCGGCGAAGGTCGGCAGCGCGGTGTTTTCCCCTTCCAGCGCCTGCTCCACCAGCGCTTCGCCGATCACCGGCGCCGAGGTCAGCGCCACGCACTGCTCGATGACGTTGACCAGCTGGCGCACGTTGCCCGGCCAGCTGGCGGTCATCAGCCGCTTCATGGCGTCGGTCGAGAAGCTGCGCACGAACGGCTTGTGCCGCTGGGCCGCTTCGCGCAACAGGTGGTTGGCCAGCAGCGGGATATCTTCGGCGCGTTCGTTCAGCGCCGGGATCTTCAGGTTCACCACGTTGAGGCGATAGTAGAGATCTTCGCGGAACTCGTTCTTCGCCATCGCCTTTTGCAGATCGCGGTGGGTGGCGGAGATGATGCGCACGTCAATGTCCAGATCGCGGTTGCTGCCCAGCGGCCGCACCTTGCGCTCCTGCAGCACGCGCAGCAACTTCACCTGCAGCGACAGCGGCATATCGCCGATCTCGTCGAGGAACAGCGTGCCGCCCGCCGCCGCCTGGAACAGCCCTTCGCGGCTGCTGACCGCGCCGGTAAAGGCGCCCTTGGCGTGGCCGAACAGTTCGGACTCCAGCAGCTGCTCCGGCAGCGCGCCGCAGTTGATGGCGATGAACGCCTTGCCGGCGCGCGGGCTGGCGGCGTGGATCGCCTGCGCCACCACCTCTTTGCCGGTGCCGCTCTGGCCGTTGATCAAGACGCTGACGTCGGACTGCGCCACCATTTTCACCTGCTCCAGCAGGCGCAGCATCAGCGGGCTGCGGGTGACGATATCTTCGCGCCAGGCGTCGTCGCCGGCCGGGGTGGCCGACAGCGCGAGCGCTTCGTCGATCGCCTTGTACAGCGCATCGCGATCCACCGGTTTGGTGAGGAAGCTGAACACCCCCTGCTGGGTGGCGGCCACCGCATCGGGAATCGAACCGTGCGCGGTGAGAATGATCACCGGCATGCCCGGCTGATGCTTTTGGATCTCGGCGAACAGCGCCATGCCGTCCATCTCGTCCATACGCAGATCGCTGATCACCAGATCGATCTGTTCGCGCGCCAGCAGGCGCAGCGCTTCCTGGCCGCTTTCGGCGGTGGTGACGTGAAAACCTTCGCTGGTCAGACGCATGCCCAGCAGCTTCAGCAGGCTGGGATCGTCGTCAACCAAGAGCAGGTTGGCCGGTTTGCGTGCGGTCATTGCGCGTGAGACTCCTTATTGGCAGGGGGCGGCGTATAGGTGTCTTCCGGTTCAACCGGCAGCGCAGTGCCCTTTTCCGGTTCGTCCTGCGGCTCAGCCCCTTTCGCGGCCGCGCCGTTTTTACCGGCGGCTTCGCCCTTTTGCGAGCCTGTGTTGTTTTCCGGGATTTCCCCTTGCAGCTGCTTGCGCGAAGAGAGCTGGCGCTCGATGTCGGTCAGGTTTTCCAGCTTGCGCGAGGTGTCCTGCAGCTGCGATTGCAAGCGCGCCTGGCTCTGGCGCAGCGAATCGATCTGGCTGTCGCTGCTCTCCTGCAGATGCTGATAGCGCGCTTTTTCATCGAACAGCGTGATCTGCAGCATCTGCTGCTGGCGCCACAGCTGCGTCAGCGGCCGCAACGAGCCGGGGAACTCCATTCGGTAGCTGTTGATCCTGTCGATCATCTGGCGGCGCTCGCCGGAAGTCGGCTGCGCGCTGCCCAACAGGATGCTCTGTTTGAAAACGCCGGACCAGCTGTCGCCAGGCACCGTTTTCGCCAGCGCGCGCGCCTGGGTCGACCCAATGCGATCGGCGCAGTCCATCGCGCGCAGCCAGTAGAGCGCGTTATCCAGCGCGTCCTTGTCGTCCAACTGCCACAGGGTATCGCAAGCCGCGGTGCGGTAATCGATCACCTTGGTATCCGGGATCGCCTCTTGCTGCTGAGCGTTCAGGCCGCCGCTGACGGCGCGATCGACGCAGCCCGCCAGCAACAGCGGCATAAAGAAGACGGCGCCCAACCAGCCGATCGGGCGTTTGCCGAGCGGCGTCCTGTGCGTGGCACGCGGTGAACCTTCGGTCTGTGAAAGACGAAGTCGCTTAGACCATGTGTACATTATTTATTCATTCTCGGCGGTTAACGGCAATTCAATGCGGAAGCAGACGTCTGCACCGGCGACCGTCGCCAGTTGCAGCTCACCGCGCATGCGACGGATACAGTCCTGAGCGATGCTCAACCCCAGTCCGCTTCCTTTTACCGCCCCTTTTCGCTGGTGACTACCCTGGAAAAAAGGCTCGAAAATCATGGCTCTTTCAGCCTCGGGGATCGGCGTGCCGGTATTGGCGACGTCGATTTGCACCCGTTGTCCAACCTGACGGCTGCGGATCCAAATGTTACCGGATTCCTTGCCGTAGTGCACCGCATTGGAATAGAGATTATCCAGCACGCGCATTAATAGCGTAGGCTCTGCCCAGCAGATTTCCGCCTCCAGCGCAATTTCGGTGGAAATCATCTTCGCCCGCGCCGGCAAACTGTGCGCGGCGACCACCAAATCGACCATTTCGCGCAGCTCGACGTTCTCATGTGCCGCCGGGCCATCGGCCAGTTTGCGGTTGTAATCCAGCAGCTGTTCAATCAGCTGCTGCAGATGGCGGCTGCTGTTGTCGAGGATCGTCACCACCTCTTTCTGATCGGAAGTCAGCGGCCCCGCCACCTCGTCGGCCAGCAGCTCGGTGCCTTCGCGCATGCTGGCCAGCGGCGTTTTCAGCTCGTGCGAGATATGGCGCAAGAACTCGTGGCGCTGCGATTCCAGCCACGCCAGCCGCTCGCTCAGCCAGATAATGCGCTGCGCCAGGGAACGCAGCTCGCGCGGCCCTTTGAACGACGCGGTGCTGCCCAGCGCGCGCCCTTCCCCCAGACGGTTGATCATCCGCTCCACGGCCTTGACCGGCCCGATGATCATGCGGGTGAACAGCACCACCAGCAGCACGCTGACCAGGAACAGCAGCAGCGCCTGCCAGCCGAAGAACTGGCCGCGCTCGGCGATGGCCTGCTGCAGCTGCTGGCCGCGCGAGAACACCACCGCGCGCGTGGCCTGCACCATTTCGGCGTTGGAGCGCGAGAACGACTCGAGCAAGGCGGAAGCCTCTTGATCCGGCCCGCTGTTATGGCATTTGATCGCCGCCAGCTGGGTCAGCAGCTGGCGCAACGTTTGATAATAGCGCTCGTCCGGCAGAATCGGCGCATGGGCGTCCAGCATCTGCGAATACTGCTTGCGCTGGTTCTGATACAGCTTTTGCAGCGTGGGATCGACCAGCACGCAGTACTGACGATAGCTGCGCTCCATCTCCAGCGCCACGCTGGTCATCGCCTCGCTGCGCCGCGCGTCCACCAGCGTGGTGCGGTTGATGTCCGCCGCCTGCGCGCTGAGGTGATCCAGGCTCTGGTAGGCCTGATAGGCCAGCACCAGCAGCGGCAGCAGCACCAACAGGAAGGCCAGCAGCACCAATTGCCGCAGCGAACGGGGGAATAAACGCCATCTTTTCAACGAAATCATCTCATTCTCTCAGCTCTGTCACGATGCTAACTGACTAGCCGGAAAGAGAAAAGCCCGGCAAGGGAGAATCCTGAACGCGCAAGGAAAAAGCCGCGGGATCGGTGAACCGCGCCCATAGGCCTGGCCTGCCGACGGCATGCGGCCCCGGCAACATCAACCGGTGCGAAAACGAGAGTGTGGGGATAGCGTCTGCGTTCGAGAGCATAGGCAACGCAACAGGGATAAGCGCAGCGTTGAGAATTGACATCGGGGCAAGAAACTTGCCCCAACGCAAGGAAAGTGTGGATGCCCTTAAACCTCGTCCCCAGGGTGATGTAGCGCAGCGGCTGGCATCGAACAGGACGAATAGCATCCGTAAGTATCCAGGATTGATGAACCCTTCATCACAGTTGGATACAGGCGGTGCCTCACTCCACGTGTCGCCCGATGCTTGATAAAGCCGCTTGCACGGTCTGTTATCGGTTTGGTTGGACGATAGGCACCATTTCTTTGGCATCATTCGGAGGCTTATGAGGCGATTTGCCGTCTAATTACGGCGCCGTCATAAAAAGGTGAATGAGCAGCCGCCGAGAATAATGCACGTTACGTGCCAACTTTGCAATAAAAATAATAACCAGATGATTTTATTAAAAAATAAGATTATATCAGCAAATTTCTTTGTGCATCACGCCCCGATGAGCGATGAAAAAAACGCCGCGCTGTCGCCAAATGCAGACAACTAAAGTCAAACCCATTTACCATTAATAAAATCAAATAGTTAAATGTCTCCATTTAGCGACAGGGAAAATAGCGCCTGTCGCAAAATGCAGACACTGCCGCCAGACGGCGAACGCCGGCCATAAAAAAGGGCGCAATTGCTTGCACCCTCTGTACGGCGGTGGCCGTTTTAGCCCAGCTGCTTACGGGCGTTGCGGAACATGCGCATCCACGGGCTGTCCTCGCCCCACTCTTCCGGGTGCCAGGAGTTGCTGACGGTGCGGAACACACGTTCCGGGTGCGGCATCATCACCGTGGCGCGCCCGTTGGCGCTGGTCACGGCGGTAATGCCGTTCGGCGAACCGTTCGGGTTGGCCGGGTAAGTTTCCGTCACCTGACCGGCGTTGTTGACGAAACGCAGCGCCACCAGGCCGTGGCTTTCCAGCGCGGCCAGATGCGCCGCATCGCGCACTTCAACATGCCCCTCGCCGTGGGAAACGGCGATCGGCATGCGCGAACCGGTCATGCCCTGCAGGAACAGAGACGGGCTGGCCGCAACTTCCACCAGGCTGAAACGCGCCTCGAAGCGATCCGACAGGTTGCGCACAAAGCGCGGCCAGTGTTCGGCGCCCGGGATCAGCTCGCGCAGGTTGGACATCATCTGGCAGCCGTTGCACACGCCCAGCGCCAGCGTCTGCGGACGGTGGAAGAACGCTTCGAACTCGTCGCGCACCCGCTCGTTGAACAGGATAGACTTCGCCCAGCCTTCGCCGGCGCCCAGTACGTCGCCGTAAGAGAAGCCGCCGCAGGCCACCAGCGTGTGGAAGTCCTGCAGATCGCGGCGCCCCGCCAGCAGATCGCTCATGTGCACGTCCACCGCATCAAAGCCGGCGCGGTGGAACGCCGCCGCCATTTCAACGTGGGAGTTCACCCCCTGCTCACGCAGCACCGCCACTTTCGGGCGAGTGCCCTTGGCGATGTACGGCGCGGCGATGTCTTCCTGCGGTGCGAAGGTCAGCTTCACATTCAGGCCGGGATCTTGTTCATCCTGCTTGGCCTGATGTTCCTGATCGGCGCACGCCGGGTTGTCGCGCAGGCGCTGCATCTGCCAGGTGGTTTCCGCCCACCAGGTGCGCAGTGTATTGCGGCTTTCGCTGTACAGCGCCTGGCCGTGTTGGGTGATGACGAAACGATCGCCGGCCTGCACGCTGCCGATGTGATGCACATTGTCGGTCAGACCGTGCTGAGCGAACGCCTGCTTCACGTCGTCGAGACGTTCGGCGCTCACCTGGATCACCGCGCCCAGCTCTTCGTTGAACAGCACCGCCAGCGCATCGTCGCCGAGGCCGTCGAGGTTGACGTCCACGCCGCAGTGACCGGCGAAGGCCATCTCCGCCAGCGTCACCAGCAGGCCGCCGTCGGCGCGATCGTGGTATGCCAGCAGCGCGCGATCGGCCACCAGCTGCTGCATGGCGTTGAAGAAGCCCGCCAGCTGCGCGACGTTGCGCACGTCGGCCGGCTTGTCGCCCAGTTGGCGATAAACCTGCGCCAGCGCGGTGGCGCCCAGCGCGTTATGGCCGTTGCCCAGGTCGATCAACAGCAGCGCGCTGTCGCCCTTATCGGTGCGCAGCTGCGGCGTCACGGTGTGGCGCACGTCCTCCACGCGGGCGAAGGCGGTGATGACCAGCGACAACGGCGAGGTCATTTCACGCTGTTCGTTGCCTTCCTGCCAGCGGGTCTTCATCGACATGGAGTCTTTACCCACCGGGATAGTGATGCCCAGCGCCGGGCACAGTTCTTCGCCCACCGCTTTTACCGCTTCGTACAGGCCGGCGTCTTCGCCCGGGTGGCCGGCGGCGGCCATCCAGTTGGCGGACAGCTTCACGCGCTTCAGGCTGCCGATCTCGGTGGCGGCCAGGTTGGTCAGCGCTTCCCCGACCGCCAGGCGGCCGGAGGCGGCGAAGTCCAGCAGCGCCACCGGCGCGCGTTCACCGAGCGACATCGCTTCGCCGTAATAGCTGTCCAGGCTGGCGGTGGTGACCGCGCAGTCGGCCACCGGGATCTGCCACGGGCCGACCATCTGGTCGCGCGCCACCATGCCGGTAACGGTGCGGTCGCCGATGGTGATCAGGAAGGTTTTCTCCGCCACGGCCGGCAGATGCAGCACGCGTTTCACCGCGTCGGCCAGCGTGATGTTCTCGCGCTGCACCGCCTCGCCGCTCGCCTGCAGGCGGGTGACGTCGCGGGTCATTTTCGGCGTCTTGCCGAGCAGTACGTCCAGCGGCATGTCGATCGGCTGGTTGTCGAAGTGGCGGTCGTTGAGCGTCAGGTGCTGTTCTTCGGTCGCTTCGCCGATCACCGCATAAGGCGCGCGCTCGCGGCGGCAGATCTCGTCGAACTGCGCCATCTGCGCCGGGGCGATCGCCATCACGTAACGTTCCTGCGATTCGTTGCACCACACTTCCAGCGGGCTCATGCCCGGCTCGTCGTTGAGAATATCGCGCAGCTCGAAGCGGCCGCCGCGGCCGCCGTCGCTCACCAGCTCCGGCATGGCGTTGGACAGGCCGCCGGCGCCGACGTCATGGATAAACAGGATCGGGTTCTGATCGCCCAGCTGCCAGCAGCGGTCGATCACTTCCTGACAGCGGCGCTCCATTTCCGGGTTGTCGCGCTGCACCGAAGCGAAGTCCAGATCGGCGTCGGACTGGCCGGACGCCATCGACGAGGCCGCGCCGCCGCCCAGGCCGATATTCATCGCCGGGCCGCCCAACACCACCAGCTTGGCGCCGACGGTGATTTCCCCTTTCTGCACGTGATCGGCACGGATGTTGCCGATGCCGCCCGCCAGCATGATCGGTTTGTGGTAGCCGCGCAGCTCAACGCCGTTGTGGCTGTTGACGCGCTCTTCATAGGTACGGAAGTAGCCCAGCAGCGCCGGACGACCGAATTCGTTGTTGAACGCCGCGCCGCCCAGCGGGCCTTCGGTCATGATATCCAGCGCGGTGACGATGCGTTCCGGCTTGCCGAAATCCTGTTCCCACGGCTGTTCAAAGCCGGGAATACGCAGGTTGGACACCGAGAAGCCCACCAGGCCGGCCTTCGGCTTGGCGCCGCGGCCGGTAGCCCCCTCGTCGCGGATCTCGCCGCCGGAGCCGGTCGCGGCGCCCGGCCACGGCGAGATCGCCGTCGGGTGGTTGTGGGTTTCCACCTTCATCAGGATGTGCGCGTCTTCCTGATGGTAATCGTAGGTGCCGGTCTCCGGCGCGGCGAAGAAGCGGCCGACCTGCGAGCCTTCCATCACGGCAGCGTTGTCTTTATACGCCGACAGCACATAGTCCGGCGTCTGCTCATAGGTGTTCTTGATCATTTTGAACAGCGATTTAGGCTGCTGTTCGCCGTCGATGATCCAGTCGGCGTTGAAAATCTTGTGGCGGCAGTGCTCGGAGTTGGCCTGCGCGAACATATAAAGTTCGATATCCGTCGGGTTGCGCCCCAAACCGGTAAAGGCATTCAGCAGATAGTCGATCTCGTCCTGCGCCAGCGCCAGGCCGAGCCGGACGTTGGCCTGCTCCAGCGCGGCGCGCCCTGCGCCCAGCACGTCGACCGACTGATACGGCGCCGGCTGATGGTGCGCGAACAGCTGTTCGGCCTGTTGCAGTTCGCTGAAGACGGTTTCCATCATGCGATCGTGCAGCAGCGCGGCGAGCTGCCGCCACTGGGTTTCCGTCAGCTCGGGCGCCTTGACGTAGAACGCCAGGCCGCGCTCCAGGCGCACGACCTGCTGCAGACCGCAGTTGTGGGCGATGTCGGTGGCTTTGGAAGACCAGGGAGAAATGGTGCCCGGACGCGGCGTAACCAGCAGCAACCGGCCTTCGGGGGCGTGTTCGGCGAGAGAAGGGCCGTACTTGAGCAGCCGCTGAAGCTTGGCGTGTTCTTCGGCACTGAGCGGTGCGCTAACATCGGCAAAGTGGACGTACTCGGCGTAGATATCACTGACGGGCAGGTGAGCGTCCTGGCAGCGGGACAGCAGTTTGGTAATGCGAAAAGCCGATAAAGCGGGCGAACCACGCAGAATTTCCATAATCAAAGTTCTCTCGTCTTCGAAGCGACGGATAAGACGCTTCATTGGGCGCAACAGGGGAAAACGCGCGTCATTATAGAGAATCCTCGCCGCCGACGAAACCGTTTGCGTAGGGATAATTGATAAAAGCGTGCCGCACCGTCGAATTGTCATAACGTGTCAATAAAGTTGCACACTGGCGTTTTGTTGCGCAAAATGCCCCCGCACTGGTGATTTAACCATGAGAAAAGTCGCGGTTATCGTCGCCGGCGTACCTGTGCCACCACTGGATAACTATTTGAAACGTCTTAAAATAAACTACATCCTCATCGGCGTTGTCACCCTGCTTCTGGCTCTCGCGCTGTGGCCCAATATCACCTGGCGCAGCGGCCAGGGCGGGCAACTCCAGGAGATCATTTCCCGCGGCGAGTTGCGTATCAGCACGCTGAACTCCCCGCTGACCTATTTCAACACCAAGCAAGGGCCGGGTGGGCTCGACTACGAACTGGCGAAGCGCTTCGCCAACTACCTCGGGGTGAAGCTGGTGGTGATCCCCCATCAGAACATCAATGACCTGTTCGACGATCTGGACGACGACGACGCCGACCTGCTGGCGGCGGGCCTGATCTACAACCAGGAGCGCCTCAGCCGCGCGCGTACCGGCCCGGCCTACTACTCCGTTTCCCAACAGCTGGTGTACCGGCTGGGCACCCCGCGGCCGAAAAGTTTCGCCGACATTAAAGGCAAGCTGGCGGTCGCTTCCGGTTCCGCGCACGTCAGCACCCTCAAGCAGCTCAAACAGGATAAATACCCGGATCTCGCCTGGGAGTCCTCCAGCGATCTCACCTCCAAAGAGCTGCTGGAGCGAGTGGCCGACGGCAAGCTGGACTACACCCTCGGCGATTCGGTGACCATCGCGCTGCTGCAGCGCATCCATCCGCAGCTGGCGGTGGCGTTCGACGTCACCGACGAAGAGCCGGTTACCTGGTATCTGAAACGCGACGGCGACGACAGCCTGTACGCGGCGATGCTGGACTTCTACAGCCAGATGGTGGACGACGGCACCCTGGCGCGGCTCGAAGAGAAATACCTCGGCCACGTTGGCAGCTTCGACTATGTGGACACCAAAACCTTCCTGTCGGCCATCGACTCGGTGCTGCCCAACTTCCGCCCGCTGTTCGAGAAGCACGCCAACGAGATCGACTGGAAGCTGCTGGCGGCCATCGCCTATCAGGAATCGCACTGGAATCCGCAGGCCACCTCACCCACCGGCGTGCGCGGCCTGATGATGCTGACCCGCGCCACCGCCGACGGCCTCGGGGTCAACGACCGCCTCGATCCGGAAGAGAGCATTCAGGGCGGCGCCCTTTACCTGCAGCGGCTGATGGCCAAGGTGCCGGACAGCGTGCCGGAAGACGAGCGCATCTGGTTCTCGCTGGCGGCCTACAACATGGGCTGGGGCCACATGCTGGACGCTCGCAAGCTGACCAAGACGCAAAAAGGCAACCCGGACAGCTGGGTCGACGTCAAGCAGCGCCTGCCGATGCTCAGCCAGAAGCGCTACTACCCGCAGTTGACCTACGGCTATGCGCGCGGGCGTGAAGCCTACAACTATGTAGAAAACATTCGCCGCTACCAGGTCAGCCTGGTGGGCTATCTGCAGGAAAAAGAGAGAAAGGCAGCGCAAGCGGCCGCCGAGCAGGAGGCGTTGGGGAAAGGCTACCCGACGGTGATGCCGGAACTGGCGCTCAACTACTGATTATTCCGGCTTATCCGCCGCCCGCTGCGCCAGCCTGAGCGCTTTTTTCTGTTCGCGGCGCAGGCGGAAGAAATTGCTCAGGGTGGCGGCGCACTCCTCCGCCAGCACGCCCGAGACGATCTCCACCTGATGGTTCATGCCCGGATGGCGCAAAATGTCCACCAGCGAACCGGCCGCGCCGGTTTTCTCGTCGGCGGCGCCATACACCAACCGGCGGATGCGGCTGTGCACCATCGCCCCGGCGCACATCACGCACGGCTCCAGCGTGACGTACAGCGTGGCGTTCAGCAGACGGTAGTTTTGCAGCACCGCGCCGCCCTGGCGCAGCGCCATGATCTCGGCGTGTGCGGTAGGATCGTGTCGGCCGATCGGGCGGTTCCAGCCCTCGCCGATGACCTGATTGTCCAGCACCAGCAGCGCACCCACCGGCACCTCGCCCTCTTCCTGCGCGCGCAGGGCCAGCTGCAATGCCTGACGCATCCAGTACTCATCGTTATATTCAGTCATCGCATAATTCCTCGTGCGCTTTTGCGGCGGGCATTATACACACTAGCCCTCCTTTGTCGTAGCCGCCCGCCAATGGCTATACTGGCCGAATCAGCATGTGATTCAGGGACAAGAAGCATGAAACTCAGTAAAAAGAACGCGGTCGTGGTGCGCAAGGCGCTGGACGGCTGGGTGGGAGAAGGCGCCTTGACGGCCGAACAACGGCAGCAGCTGCTGCAGCATGTGGCCGTGCAGCCTTTCGACTGGCGGCGGCTGGCGCGCTATGCGTTTCTCGCCGCGCTGGCCTCGCTGCTGATCGCCGTCACCAGCCTGTTCGCCGACAGCGAACTGCTTGCATGGCTCAGCGGACTGTTCCGCTTCGACGCGCCGGTGCGCATGGCGATCGCCGGCGTACTGGCGGCACTGGCCTACGTCTGGGCGCTGCGTCGCCGCCGGCGCCACCCGGAAAAACGCTACGGCAATGAGGCGGCGCTGTTTGTCGCCGTGTTGCTTACCGCCTGCGCCTTATGGCAACTGGGGGTCTGGCTGGATAACGGCAGCGGCCGGGTTTCCGTGCTGCTGCTGTTCGCCGCGCTGCTGTACGGCGCGATCGGCTGGTTCAGCCGCTCCGGGTTGGTATGGTGGTTCGCCCTGCTGTCGCTCGGCAACGCCTTCGGCGCCGAGACCGGCTACCTGTCCGGCTGGGGCGCCTACTGGCTCGGCATGAGCTACCCGATTCGTTTTATCGCCTTTGGCGCGGTGCTGATCGCCGCCGCGCTGCTGCTGCGGCCGCTGTTGGCGCAACGCGGCCTGCAGCGGGTGTCGCTGGCGATGGGCCTGCTGTATCTGTTTATCGCCCTGTGGCTGCTGTCTATCTTCGGCAACTACGGCGACCTCGACAGCTGGTACCGCGCGCGCCAGATCGAGCTGTTCCACTGGAGCCTGCTGTTCGGGCTGGCCGCCCTCGCCGCCATTTGGCTGGGATTGAAGCATGACGACGCCATGCTGCGCGGCTTCGGGCTGACCTTCCTCGGCATTAACCTGTATACCCGCCTGTTCGAGTTTTTCTGGGACAGCATGCCGAAGGCGGTTTTCTTCGCGCTGCTCGGCCTGAGCTTGTGGGCACTGGGGCATTATGCGGAGAAGATTTGGCAGCTGGGGCGCAAGCCGCACGACGTGACCGACGACCGATCGCGGTACTGATAAAAACAGCAAGGGCGGAATCCTCCGCCCTTGGTTTATTCCAGCTGCTGCAGCTCGCCCTGCTTGCTTACCCGCCAGCGGTGCTCACAAAAGAACAGCAGCGGATTATCCTGCTTGCTGTCGCTGTAACCGCTGTACAACTTCAGCGGCGCACCGAGCCGCTGCTCCAGCTGCACCACTTTCTGCGCTCCCAGGCAGCGCAGGGTCAAGACCCAGCCGCCGCAGCGGCGCGTGATGCGGCTGCCGATCAACCGCACGCGCGGCAGAAACGCCGAGTCGCGATACACCTGCTCCACCAGCCGCTCCGGCGAGCCGGTGATCAGCCACACTTCAGCATCGTGCTCGTCCAGGTACTGCCGCAGCCGCATTTGCACCACCGGAAACGCGGTCACCTTCTGGCGGAAGGCCTCGATAAACTGCCGCTCCAGCGCCTTGAGCTTCGCTTCGGAGCGCCCGAAAGTAATCGCCCACAGCAGCAGGCTCATCGGCCAACGCGCGGCGCGCCCCAGCAGCAGCAGCGCCAGGCCGATCGGCGGCAGCACCGGTATCACCAGCAGCAGGTTCAGCGGCAAACGGCGCAGCAGAAAGCGCAAGAAACTGCCGAACATATCCTCCTGATGCAGGGTGCCGTCCAGATCGAAAAAGACCACGCGGCGCCCCTCTGCGGCCGGTTGTTGCTGCTTGTCGCTCAAACGCTACTCCTCGGGATCGTTGAACCCCATCATCCAGGTGAAGAGAAAACCGGCG
The DNA here is from genome assembly GCF_051172435.1 of Serratia sp. G204Y. Taxonomy (NCBI): domain Bacteria; kingdom Pseudomonadati; phylum Pseudomonadota; class Gammaproteobacteria; order Enterobacterales; family Yersiniaceae; genus Serratia; species Serratia sp. G204Y. The sequence goes on from NZ_JBPIZA010000004.1 coordinate 184,777, forward strand.
ACAATCGTAATCAGCATCCCCGCCAGATACAACATCACCTTACCTGAGACGATGGTCAACGCCAAAGGCAGCCCCGAAATGCCGAAGGTGATTACCGTCGCCACCTTCCAGTAGCTGATCAGCGCGCCGCCGACCGCCCCGCCGAGGCAGGCGCCGATAAACGGCCGCCCCAGCGGCAAGGTCACCCCGAAGATCAGCGGCTCGCCGATGCCGAGAATGCCGACCGGCAACGCCCCTTTGATCACCTTCTTCAGCCGCGCGTTGCGGGTCTTCAACAGCACCGCCAGCGCCGCCCCTACCTGCCCGACGCCGGCCATCGCCAGGATCGGCAGCAGCGGGTTGGAACCGTGCGCCTGCACCAGCTCGACGTGGATCGGCACCAGCCCCTGGTGCAGGCCGGAGAGCACCAGCGGCAGGAACAGCCCCGAGAGCAGCGCCCCCACCAGCAGCCCGCCCTTGTCGATCGCCAGATTGGCGCCGTGGGCGATGGCGTCGGAGATAATGCCGCCGATCGGCTGCAGAATCAGGATCGCCAGCGAGGCGGTGACCAGCGTGGTCAGCAATGGATTAAGGATCAGCTCAACCGATTCCGGCAGCAGCGCGCGCAGGCGTTTCTCCACCCAGCACATCAACGCCACCACCAGCAGCACGGCGATCACCCCGCCGCGCCCCGGCTGCAGCGCCTCGCCGAACAAGGTGATCTGCGCCAGCGCCGGGCTGGAGAGAATGCCCGCCATCACGCCGCCCATCGCCTGGGAGCCGCCGAACACCCGCGCGGCGTTGACCCCGACCAGAATGTTCATGATGGCGAACACCGCGCTGCCGAAGATCGCCAGCAACCCCAGCACGTTCGGGTAGTCCACCGCCAGTTGGCCGGCGATGTCGGGCCGTTTCAGCAGGTTGATGATGCCGGTGATCAGGCCCGAGGCGATAAACGCCGGGATCAGCGGAATAAAAACATCGGCCAGCTTTTTCAGCGCACCGCTCATCGGCGCAGCGTATTTTTGCTTGGCCTGCGCCTTGATGCGGGCCGCGCCACCGACGGCGACGACGGGCTGCGCGCTACCGCTCAGCAATGCGCGCATGGCGTCCACCACCTTGGCGGCGGCGCCCGGGCCAACGATAAACTGATGCTGCTCACCCTGTTTGATATAGCCCTTCACGCCGGACAGCTGCTTGAGAGCGGCCAGATCCAGACGCTGTTCGTCGCTGACCTCGACGCGCACCCGCGTCATGCAGTTCTCCAGTTTGAGGATATTGCCCTCGCCCCCCACGCCCGCCAGGATCTGTGTCGCCAATGCCGTTGTCTTGTCCATCGCCGCCCCCACCGTGAGTTAACGCGCCAGCGCCGCGCGCAGGTAGCCGTCGTGCCGCTGCAGCCGCTGCTGCGCCTCTTCGGCGCTGACGCCGGCCAGAATCATCAGTATCGCCGGCTTGACCTCGAAGCCGGTCTGCGCCAGCGCCGCCTCGGCCTGAGCGCGTTCGGCGCCGGTGGCCTCCACCACGATGCGGCAGGCGCGATCCACCAGTTTGACGTTGGTGGCCTTCACGTCCACCATCAGGTTCTGATAGACCTTGCCCAGCTTAACCATCGCGCCGGTCGACAGCATGTTGAGCACCAGCTTCTGCGCGGTGCCGGATTTCAGGCGCGTCGAACCGGTCAGCGCCTCCGGCCCCACCACCGGTGAAATCGCCACCTGCGCTTCGTGCGCGATCGGCGAATCCGGGTTGCAGGAGATGGCCGCCGTCGGGCAGCCCAGCCCGCGCGCATAGCGCAGTGCGCCAATCACATAAGGCGTGCGCCCTGAGGCCGCCAACCCCACCACCATATCGACGGCGGTGAGGTTCAGCGCCCAGAGATCGGCTTCGCCCAGGGCTTCGTCGTCTTCCGCCCCCTCCACCGCCTTGAGCAGTGCGCCCGGCCCGCCGGCGATCAAGCCCACCACCACGCCGTGCGGCACGCCGAAGGTCGGCGGGCACTCGGAGGCATCCAACACCCCCAATCGGCCGCTGGTGCCGGCGCCCAAATAAATCAGCCGGCCGCCGGCCTTCAACGCCGCCGCGGCCAAATCGACCGCCTGCGCGATCGCCGGCAGCACCTTTTCGATCGCCTCCGGCACCTTGCGGTCTTCCTGGTTAAAGCAGCGGACCATCTCCAGCGTCGACATCTCATCCAGCCCCATGGTGGCCGGGTTGCGGGTTTCCGATACCAGTGCGCCTAAGTTCATCTGTTCACCTTTGAATTTTTAATTCACAAATTTAAATCAATATTTGAATATTTTATTCAACAAAGCGAGCGCTATTTGCTATTTTAACGACGAGCTCACAAAAATTTTCACCGCGCGTTTTCGCCGCCTGCGTGGCAAAATGGCCGCTGGTTTCCAGGGAAAGATCAATGAGTACCCTTCTGCGCATACGCCAGATGTATCCGACACTGGCGCAAAACGACCGCAAGCTGGCGGACTTTTTGCTGAACAACGCCGAGCAGGCGCGCCATCTCAGCTCGCAAAAGCTGGCCGAGCTGGCCGGCATCAGCCAGTCGAGCGTGGTGAAGTTCGCCCAAAAGCTGGGCTATAAGGGCTTTCCGGCGCTGAAGCTGGCGCTGAGCGAAACGCTGGCCCAGCCGCAGGCCGAGCCGGTGGTGACCGTTCACAACCACATCCTCAGCAGCGACACGCTGAAAATCGTCGGTGAAAAACTGCTGGCGGAAAAGCAGGCGGCGCTGCGCGCGACGCTGGACATCAACAGCGAAGAGCGGCTGCATCAGGCGCTGGACATGCTGCGCCAGGCGCGCCGGGTGATGCTAATCGGCATCGGCGCCTCCGGGCTGGTGGCCAAGGATTTCTCCTTCAAACTGCTGAAAATCGGCGTGATGGCAGTGGCCGAACCGGACATGCACGTCCAGCTGGCGGCGGTTCAGGCGCTGGACAAACGCGATCTGCTGCTGGCTATCTCTTTCAGCGGCGAACGGCGTGAAATCAATCTGGCGGCGGAAGAGGCGCGCCAGGCCGGCGCCAGAGTGCTGGCGCTGACCAGCTTCTCTCCCAACGGCCTGCAGCAGCGCGCGGACCACTGCCTCTATACCATCGCCGAAGAGCCCCACACCCGCAGCGCGGCCATCTCTTCCAGCACGGCCCAGTACGCCCTCACCGACCTGCTGTTTATGGCGCTGATCCAGCACGATCTCGATCATGCCCGCGATCGCATCAAACACAGCGAACAGTTAATGAAAAAGCTGGTTTAACCGGTATAATGCCGCTGCGAAAATACCCCTGTTAATAATGAGAGATACATCATGGCCCTGCTAATCACACGCAAATGCATCAACTGCGACATGTGCGAGCCGGAATGCCCGAACCAGGCGATTTCGATGGGCGATGAGATTTATCAGATCGATACCGATCGCTGCACCGAGTGCATCGGCCATTATGATACGCCGACCTGCCAGCAGGTTTGCCCGATCGACAACACCATCATCACCGATCCGCAGCATCGCGAGACCAACGAACAGCTGTGGGACAAGTTCGTGGTGCTGCACCACGCCGATCGCATTTAATCCGCCGCAGGACTGACAAGGGCGCCACAGGCGCCCTTGCTATTTTCAGCTTTCGACGATCACCGTCGCGCAGGCGTAGCGCCGTTCGTCGGCCAGCGAAACGTGGATCGCGGTGACCCCCATCTCCCCGGCCAGCTCGGCGGCGCGGCCGTGCAAACGAATATTCGGCTTGCCCAGCGCATCGTTGAACACTTCGAACTGATTGAACGCCAGGCCGTTGCGAATGCCGGTGCCGAACGCCTTGGCGGCGGCCTCTTTCACCGCGAAACGTTTGGCCAGAAAGCGAATCGGCTGCTGGTGCTGCTGATACAGCGCCCACTCGGCGTCGCTCAGCACGCGGCGCGCCAGGCGATCGCCGCTGCGCTCCACCACCGCTTCGATACGCGCCATCTCAACGATGTCGGTTCCCAGCCCGAGCACCGCCATTACCGGCGCGCTTCCCGCATCAGCACTTTCATGTCGGCAACCGCGGCCGGCAGCCCGCTCATCACCGCCTGGCCGATAATCGCATGGCCGATGTTCAGCTCGTGCATCTCCGGCAGCGCGGCGATCGGCTGCACGTTATGGTAGGTCAGACCGTGGCCGGCGTTGACCTTCAGCCCTTTCTCGGCCGCGTAGGCGGCGGCTACCGCGATGCGGCGCAGCTCGGCCTGTACCGCCAGCTCGCCCTGCGCTTCGGCGTAGGCGCCGGTGTGGATTTCGATATAGGGTGCGCCCACCGCCACCGCCGCGTCGATCTGGCGATGATCGGGATCGATGAACAGCGAGACCAAAATGCCCGCCTGCGCCAGGCGCTCAACCGCCACGCTCATTTTGTCCAGCTGGCCGGCGACGTCCAGGCCGCCTTCGGTGGTCACTTCTTCGCGCTTCTCCGGCACCAGGCAGCAGAAATGCGGCTTCAGCTCAATGGCGATGTCCAGCATCTCGTCGGTCACCGCCATCTCCAGATTCATGCGCGTCTGGATGGTCTGGCGCAGCAGGCGCACGTCGCGGTCGGTGATGTGGCGGCGGTCTTCGCGCAGATGCACGGTAATGCCGTCGGCCCCCGCCTGTTCGGCAATGAATGCCGCCTGAACCGGATCCGGGTATTGGGTTCCGCGCGCGTTACGTAACGTGGCGATGTGATCGATATTGACGCCCAGCAACAAATCAGCCATGACAACCTCTAAATACGATTTTCAGTGCCAGCAGTTTACACGCGGGCGCAGGGCGGCAAAAGGGGAAAAGGTCAGGCGTCGTCGACCGGCGTATTCGGCTGTTTGCGCACGAACTGGCGGAACAGTTCGCGGCTCTTCAACGGCTTGCCGCCGAGGTAGGGTTTCAGCGCCATACGGGTGAAACGCTTGGCGGCACGCAGCGTCTCGGCATCGGGAAACTGCCGCTCCGCCAGCGCGCGCAATTCGCGCCCGGTGAAGCTGTAGTGATCCACCACCAGGCTGGCGATGAAGCCTTTCTCTTCGCGATAGCGATAGGTCATGGCATCATCCACCGGCAGGCCGCTGCCGGCGCAGTGCAGGAAATCGAGACCGTAGCCCAGGTGGTGCAGCAAGGCCAGCTCGAACTGGCGCAGCGCCTGCTCCGGCGAGCTGTCTTCCGCCGCCAGCGCCTGCAGGCATTGCAGATAGTCGAAGAACAGCACCGAGTAGTTGGTTTCCTGCTCGAGCACGCGCGCCAGCAGTTCGTTCACGTACAGGCCGCTGTACAGCATCATGCCGCTGAGGGGTAAACCGAGGGAGACCGCTTCGGCGTTGCGCAGCGTTTTCACTTCGCCGCGGCCGCCCCAGCGCACTAACAGGGGGGTAAAGGGCTGCAGACAGCCCTTGAGATTGGAGCGGCGGCTGCGCGCGCCTTTCGCCAGCAAGCGCACCCGCCCATGACCTTCGGTAAACAGATCCAGCATCAGACTGGTTTCACTGTACGGCCGCCCATGCAGGACGAAAGCGCGCTCCCAGCCGTCCACGGATCGTTACTTCAGATCGTCAACATAGCCCAGGCTGCGCAGCGCACGTTCGTCGTCCGCCCAACCGGATTTCACTTTCACCCACAGCTCGAGATGCACTTTGGCGTCGAACATCTGTTCCATGTCCTGGCGCGCTTCGATGCCGATGGTTTTGATCTTGGCGCCCTTGTTGCCGATGACCATTTTCTTCTGGCCTTCGCGCTCGACCAGGATCAGGCCGTGCACATCGTAGCCGCCGCGATCGTTGGCCACGAACTGTTCGATTTCTACCGTCACCGAGTACGGCAGCTCTTCGCCCAGGAAACGCATCAGCTTCTCGCGGATGATCTCGGAGGCCATAAAGCGCTGTGAGCGATCGGTGATGTAGTCTTCAGGGAAGTGGTGTTCCGCTTCCGGCAGCAGCTTGCGCACGATGCCGGCGATGGTGTCGACGTTCATGCCTTTTTCGGCGGAGATAGGCACCACGTCGAGGAAGTTCATCTGCTGGCTGAGGAACGCGATGTGCGGCAACAGCTTGGATTTGTCGGTGACGTTATCGACCTTGTTGATCGCCAGCAATACCGGGCAGCGCAGGCTGCGCAGCTTGTTGACCACCATTTCGTCGTCGGCGGTCCAGTTGGTGCCTTCGACCACGAAGATCACCAGTTCGACGTCGCCGATCGAGCTGCTGGCCGCGCGGTTCATCAAGCGGTTGATGGCGCGTTTTTCTTCGATGTGCAGCCCAGGGGTGTCGACGTAGATCGCCTGATAGGCGCCATCGGTGTCGATGCCCATGATGCGGTGACGGGTCGTCTGCGGCTTACGCGACGTAATGGAAACCTTCTGCCCCAGCAGTTGGTTCAGCAACGTCGATTTGCCCACGTTCGGGCGGCCGACGATGGCGATAAACCCGCAGTGTTGTTTTACTTCGCTCATTCAAGCTCCAGCTTTTTCAGCGCTTGTTCCGCTGCCGCCTGCTCGGCTTTACGGCGGCTCGAGCCGGTGCCCACCACGGGCTCGCTCAAACCACTCACCTGGCAGTGGATCGTAAACTCTTGGTCGTGCGCTTCACCGCGAACCTGCACTACCAAATAAGAAGGCAACGGCAGATGACGCCCCTGCAAAAACTCCTGCAGACGGGTTTTCGGGTCTTTCTGCTTATCACCGGGGCTGATTTCGTCCAACCGGCTGCGATACCAGTCCAAAATCAGACGCTCTACGGTCTGGATATCGCTGTCCAGGAACACGCCGCCGATCAATGCCTCCACCGTATCCGCCAGGATTGACTCGCGGCGGAACCCACCACTTTTCAATTCGCCCGGCCCAAGCCGCAGACATTCGCCCAGGTCAAACTCGCGCGCCATCTCCGCCAGCGTGTTGCCGCGCACCAGCGTGGCGCGCATGCGGCTCATATCGCCCTCGTCTACGCGAGGAAAGCGGTGATAGAGCGCATTGGCGATGACAAAGCTCAGAATCGAGTCACCCAGAAACTCAAGACGTTCATTGTGTTTACTGCTGGCGCTGCGGTGAGTCAAAGCCTGCAGTAAAAGCTCCTGCTGTTGAAAAGTGTAGCCCAGCTTCCGCTGCAGCCTGTTTATTACGATGGGGTTCATGAGTTACCAATAGATCAAGAATGCGTCAAAAACTTGCAGCATACGGAACAGGCCTGCTTCGCCGAAAGCCGATCCAAAGCTGTTTCGTTTGCAGTGGCTCCCAGCAGGGGCCAACTTTTTATCGCTCGAGAAAGTATTCTACAACGAGTGGAAACATAATGCTGTGTTTTATATCCCCTTAATCTTTCACGCCGCAGTAGGCTGCGGCGTGAAAATAACAGGGAATCAGTCAGCGATTAATGAATGCCGCCGATCCGGCTGAAACGCACGCCGGTAGGCCACTCACCTTCCTGCTTTTCAAAGCTCATCCAGATGGCCGTGGCTTTACCCACCAGATTCTTCTCCGGCACAAAGCCCCAGTAACGGCTGTCCGCGCTGTTGTCGCGGTTGTCGCCCATCATGAAGTAATGCCCGGCCGGCACCACCCACTCCGCCAGCGGTTTGCCCGGCTGTTGGTAGTAAGCGCCCACCCGATCCTGCGCGTCCGGCACGGTCAGGATACGATGCGTGACGTTGCCGAGGCTTTCCTGGCGCTCGCGCATGCGAATGCCGCCCGGCGGCACGTTATCGCTCAGCGGGATCTGGTAGAAGCCGTTGCTGGCCTCGCCCATGCCGCTGCGGCTGAACAACTGCACGAAGTCGCTCGGCTGCGCGTCGGCGTAGGTCACCGCCAGCGCGGTATCGCAGGACTGCCCACTGTTGCAGGACGGCTGCACGGTAACGCGCTTATTCACCGGATCGTAAGTAATACGGTCGCCCGGCAGGCCGATCACGCGCTTGATATAATCCAGTTTCGGATCCAGCGGATATTTAAATACCGCAATATCGCCGCGCTTCGGATGGCCGGTTTCAATGAGCGTGGTCTGGGTAATCGGATCTTTAATGCCGTAGGCATATTTCTCCACCAGAATGAAATCGCCAATCAACAGCGTCGGCATCATTGAGCCGGACGGGATCTGGAACGGTTCGTAAATAAACGAACGCACCACAAAGACCAACAGCAGCACCGGGAACACCGATGCGCCGGTCTCCACCCAGCCTGGCTGCTTCGCCACTTTCGCCAGCGTTTTATCGTCTACGGCGCCCGCGGTCTGTGCGTTGACCGCCGCGATCTTCGCGCGGCGGGCCGGCGCCCATTTGAAGCGCTCGAAGCACCAGATGATCCCGGTGACCAGGGTGGCCAACGCCAGGATCAGGGCAAACATATTCGCCATGCAAACTCCCTCGTTTCGCGAACTCGTCGCGGTTACTTGCCGTCTTTACCGACGTGCAGAATGGCCAGGAACGCTTCCTGCGGCAGTTCGACGTTGCCGACCTGCTTCATGCGTTTCTTACCGTCTTTCTGTTTCTGCAGCAGCTTTTTCTTACGGCTGACGTCACCGCCGTAGCATTTCGCCAGCACGTTTTTACGCAGCTGCTTCACGGTGGAACGCGCGATGATGTGCGTGCCGATCGCCGCCTGAATCGCGATGTCGAACTGCTGACGCGGGATCAGATCTTTCATCTTCTCCACCAACTCGCGGCCGCGATACTGCGAGTTGTCGCGGTGAGTGATCAGCGCCAGCGCATCCACGCGCTCGTTGTTGATCAGCACGTCCACGCGCACCATGTCGGAGGCCTGGAAGCGCTTGAAGTTGTAATCCAGCGACGCATAGCCGCGCGACGTGGACTTCAGGCGGTCGAAGAAGTCGAGCACCACTTCCGCCATCGGGATTTCATAGGTCAACGCCACCTGGTTGCCGTGGTAGACCATGTTGGTCTGCACGCCGCGTTTCTCAACGCACAGGGTGATGACGTTACCCAGGTATTCCTGCGGCATCAGCATGTGACATTCGGCGATCGGCTCGCGCAGTTCCTGGATGTTGTTCAACGGCGGCAGCTTGGACGGGCTGTCGACGTAGATCACTTCTTTGCCGGTGGTTTCCACTTCGTAGACGACCGTCGGCGCGGTGGTGATCAGATCCAGATCGTATTCACGCTCCAGACGCTCCTGAATGATCTCCATGTGCAGCAGGCCGAGGAAGCCGCAGCGGAAGCCGAAGCCCAGCGCGGTGGAGCTTTCCGGCTCGTAGAACAGGGAAGCGTCGTTGAGGCTCAGCTTGCCCAGCGCATCGCGGAAGGACTCATAATCGTCGGAGCTGATCGGGAACAGACCGGCGTACACCTGCGGCTTCACTTTCTTGAAGCCCGGCAGCGCTTTATCCGCCGGCTGACGCGCCTGCGTCAGGGTATCGCCCACCGGCGCGCCGAGGATGTCTTTGATCGCACAGACCAGCCAGCCCACTTCGCCGCAGTTCAGCACATCGCGATCGACCTGCTTCGGCGTGAAGATGCCCAAACGATCGGCGTTGTACACCTGGCCGGTGCTCATGACTTTGATCTTGTCGCCCTTGCGCAGCGTGCCGTTCTTGACGCGCACCAGAGAGACGACGCCCAGATAGTTATCGAACCAGGAGTCGATGATCAGCGCCTGCAGCGGCGCATCAGGATCGCCCTGCGGCGGCGGGATGTCGCGCACCAGGCGCTCCAGCACCTCGGGCACGCCGACGCCGGTTTTGGCCGAGCAGCGCACCGCATCGGTAGCGTCGATGCCGACGATGTCTTCGATTTCCTGTGCGGCGCGATCCGGATCGGCGGCCGGCAGGTCAATCTTGTTCAGTACCGGCACCACTTCCAGATCCATTTCGATCGCGGTGTAGCAGTTGGCCAGCGTCTGGGCTTCGACGCCCTGACCGGCATCCACCACCAGCAGCGCGCCTTCGCAGGCCGCCAGCGAGCGGGAAACTTCATAGGAGAAGTCAACGTGGCCGGGGGTGTCGATAAAGTTGAGTTGATAGGTCTGCCCATCCAGCGCCTTATAATCCAGCGTCACGCTCTGCGCTTTGATGGTGATGCCGCGCTCGCGCTCCAGATCCATGGAATCGAGCACCTGCGCGGCCATTTCACGGTCGGTCAAGCCACCGCAGATTTGGATAATGCGGTCAGACAGCGTCGACTTACCGTGGTCAATATGGGCAATAATGGAGAAATTTCGTATATGCTTCATTATAAAAGTTTTTCTGCCTTGGTATTTCTGAATTACTCGCCTATAGAAACCCGCATGGACCTAAAGCGACAGTGAATGGGTTAGGCCGTCTTGCACCTGAATCGCTGCATTCTACATGCCACACCACTGAAAACCTAGCGATCGGTGCAGTGAAGGCATTCTATTATGCGCCGCTAAATGTTACAGGGCGCCCCGGCGGGTGAAAACAGATGTTAACGCGGACGATACGGCCTGAACCCAAGGCTTGCCGGTGATTCGTGGCCGCCAAACTCCGGCACTAATACATAACCGGCCGCAGCGCAATAAACCCTCTCCGAAATTATAAAAAAAGAATATTTGGATCAACCTCTTAGATTTCCATCTCACCCCTCTTCCTTTAGGAAAAACCCCATATACGCCACCACCGCCCCTCGGATAGAAAGGGCATGAACTCCGCGACAAAACATTATTCAGGGCACTACATCGGCAGCCCACCGGGGTTCACCAGCATATATCCGTACGTTGATTGGAAGGTGCATTATGATCGATAAAGGGCAAATGCTGAGCCGGCACGATTTTTCAAAGGTCAACTGGGGCATTCTGGCGGCGGCGGCGCTGCTGTTTAGCGTGGGGGCGGCGCTGTTGGTGCTGCCGCTGCTGAGCAGCATTGATGAGAGCGAGGTCATCACGCTGTTGCAGGCCGGCGCGGGCACGATTTTACTCGGCTGTACGCTGCTGGCGCTGCGGCATTATCTGCGTCCGACGCTGACCTATCGCCTGTACGAGCACGGCGTGCGGGTCTTTGACGGCCACCATCACAAAGAGCGCTTCATCCCGTTTGAGAAGATCGGCGATATCTATCGCTTTCGCGGCGGCCAGGCTTTTGGCGGGCTGTTTGACGTCACGGCGTTCCGCGCCGGCGCGGATCAGCCCTGGTGTACGGTTTTCAGCAATGTCGCCCATTCGTGGCGGCTGGCGGACGTGATCGTCGACCAACAGCTGCAGCAGCGCGGGCCGCTGGCGCTGAATGCGCTCTATCAAGGGGAGACGGTGTCGTTTCACACCGTTGAGGGCGACGCGCGCTGGCTGTGGCAACTGCTGCTCGGCAAGCGGCAAGGCACGCCGACCGAAACGCTGCGGCTGAGCGCCACCCTGCTGACCACGGAACGGGGCAACGTGCCGCTCGAGCAGATCCGCGCGGTGGAAAACCATCCGCAGCGCGGCATCCGTTTGCTCGACGGCCAGGGAAATGTGCTGTTCGCGATTAACTACGATTCGCTGCTCAGCGCCGATCTGTTCATCGCGCTGCTGGAGCATATGATCCACAACCGCATCCCCGCCTATCACAACCCGGCGATGACGCGGCCGTCGGTTTAAATCAGCGGGGAATTTTCCGCCTGCATGCGCATCGCGGTAGGCGGCAACCCAATCTGCAGCACCACCGGCTGATAATCGGCCTGCTCGCCCAGACGCCGGGCCAACCGACGCGCCAGCATAAAGGCCGCCGCGCCGCCCAGTACGGCGCCGACGGCCGCCGAGGCGTCGCTGCCGAAACAATATTGCAGCAACGTGCCGCCCAGCATCATGCCCAGCAGCGGCGTCAGGTAAACCAGCATGGCGGAGCGCAGCAGGCTGCCTTCCGCAATGCCGACCTCGACGCGCTGCCCAGGTTCGAGCGGCTGATCGATATGCACCTGCAGCTGATGCTCGGTTTCCGGCACCAGCTCGTTCAGCGCGCGCGCGCCGCAGCCGGAACGCGCGGTGCAGCTGCCGCAGCCGGCCTTGGGTTCACAGCGCAGCAGCGCTACGCCCTGTTGCCACGAAACCACCGTGGCCCACTCTTTCATCATTGCGGCGATACCTTGAAAGAAATGCTGTCGGCGATGCGCTTGGCCGTCGCCGGCGGCAATTCGCCCACGATAGTGATTTCGTTGCCCGCGCGCACTTCGGTCTGAATGGTGCGGCGCCCCTGACGGTAGTATTGCTGCCCGGCTCCGCTGCCCGCCGGGCTGACGTTGACCGAGAAGCTGAACAGGCCGTCGCTGTAGAGCCGGGATTCAACCGGCACGGCGACGTTCGGCAATTTGCGGCGATTGCGCGCCACCTCGTCCACCCCGGCCGGCAGCCAGCCGGTGCTCCAGCTGAGCTTGACGTTTTCCACCGCCGGCAGCGACAGCAGCGGCGGCAGGTTGGCTTTGAGCAGCCCCTGCATCGCGCCCTGCACGTCGGCGCCGACCGCGAAGGAGATCACCCGATATTGCTCCAGCGTTTCGCCGTCGCGATCGAGCAGATCCACCCGCAGCGGCAGCTTGGTGTCCTCGTCCATCCAGACGATATAGCTGTAGCGGGAACCGTCGCGCGCCACCACGCGCAGCACTTCACACGGCCGATCGGCGATGCGGGTGCTGCCCACGGAAATAAAGTCGTAGTACTTGGCCAGGCGGGTGAAATCGGCATAGACGATCGCCGGCAGCGCATCGACGATGTGATCGCCGGTGAGCGTGAACGGCTCCAGGCCGGGTTCGAAGTAGCTGATCCCGCCGCCGCGCTGCAACACTTCGCGGCGCGGGCCGTCCATATGCAGCAGCTGGCCGAGCGGCACATTGCCGATCACCGCATGGCGATAGCGCAACGACTCGATTCCCTGCTTGCTGATGCTGATGTAGGCGAGCTCGTAATTGAGAGAACGGCTGGCGCTGCTCATCTGTTGCAATAACGCCCCGGACGCAGTTGGCTGCGCCGGGGCGATGCTGGAATAGAGCAGGCTGCCCGTCAATAAACAAACGGAGAACCAGATTTGCTTCATTACTGCTGTTGCATTCCTAAAGACTGAGTTCCGGGAACCTGAATGGCGGCCTGTTGCGGGTTGCCTTGCTCAAGCTGCAGCTGATCCGAATGCAGGCGACGTTGCAATTCATAGTCCTGCAGCATGGCATTGATACGCTTGCGCTGTTCCTGCACCTGCTGCTGTTGGCCGCTGCCGGTGGAGAAACTGTCGGCCGGGACGCCCAGGCTGACCGGCGAGGCCTGGCCCATGATCGGCAGCGTGGTGAAGGCCGGCGATTCGGACGCGTTCGATGGCGCAGAAGGCTGGTTGTACTGCTGCACGCCGACGATCACCGCCAGCGACACGCAGGCCGCCATACCGATTTGCGTAATCTGGCTCGCCCAGGGACGCACTTTGTCCCAGAACGGCATTTTCTGCCAGGTGTGAGGCTGCGGCTGAGATTCCTGAACGGCGGAAGGCACCAGCCGGGCGGGTTCTTTCTCAAGTGCAGCGGCTACGCGATCGGCGATGTCGAGATGCATCACTTGCCCGACATCACCTCGCAGTGTGTCACGTATCAGGTGATAGCTCTGCCAGCTTTGTTGAAGCGTTCGATCTTGCGACAGAGAACTCAACAGCTCGCTGTCGAACGATTCACCATCCATCAGAGCGGAAAGCTTTTCTTTCTGCATGCCTAAGTACCCTTCCTGTGCCCGCCATTGCTAACGCTGGATCAGCGGTTGAACTTTATTATCGATAGCTTCCCGGGCGCGGAAAATACGCGAACGTACGGTTCCGACCGGGCAATCCATGATGGCGGCTATCTCTTCGTAGCTTAGACCATCCAACTCCCGCAGGGTAATCGCCATGCGAAGATCCTCGGGGAGCGACTCAATGGTACGGAAAACTATCTGTCTCAGCTCTTCTGACAACATTAAGTTCTCAGGGTTCGAAATTTCTTTCAGTGCGCCCGCACTTTCGTAATTTTCCGCATCGTTGGCGTCCACATCACTGGATGGCGGACGGCGCCCCTGAGCAACCAGATAATTCTTTGCCGTGTTCACGGCGATTCGATACAACCAGGTATAAAAAGCGCTGTCGCCACGGAACGATTCCAGTGCGCGATAGGCCTTGATAAACGACTCCTGCACCACATCGGGCACATCGCCCTGCGGCACATAGCGGGAAACGAGACTCGCCACCTTATGCTGATAGCGCACTACCAGTAGGTTAAACGATTTCTGATCGCCCTTTTGGACCCGCTCGACCAGAACTTGATCCGTTAACTGCTCGCTCATCCGAGGTAAACTCTCCCCAAATCCGTCTCCACGCGTAAAATTGTACTGCCAGCCATACATTATTTTCCTGAGCAAGCACTCGCTTGGAGTTCATATAGAACACGAAGTTCCATATCGCCATTGTTTTTTCTGTTGATGTCACCCTATCCGTGGCTTTTGCCCGGACAGTTAGGCTAACATGAAATTCACTCTTCTTCTGCACACATCATACGTTATGCAACCATCATCTGAACATGTAAGCGATGTACTGATCGTCGGCAGCGGCGCTGCGGGCCTGTCACTGGCGCTGCGCCTGGCGCAGCATTGCAAGGTTACCGTTCTCAGCAAGGGGCCGCTCAGCGAGGGGGCCACCTTTTACGCCCAGGGCGGGATCGCCGCGGTGTTCGATGAGACGGACAGCATTGCCTCACACGTTGATGACACTTTGATTGCCGGCGCCGGCCTGTGCGACAAAGAGGCCGTCGAATTCATCGCCGGCAACGCGCGCCACTGCGTGCAGTGGCTGATCGATCAGGGCGTGCTGTTCGATACCGAGGTCAACGCGCAGGGCGAAGAGCATTATCACCTCACGCGCGAAGGCGGCCACAGCCATCGCCGCATCCTACACGCCGCGGACGCGACCGGTAAGGAAGTAGAGACCACGCTGGTGGGGAAAGCAAGCGCTCACCCCAATATTTGCGTGATGGAGCGCCGCAACGCGGTTGACCTTATCACCTCGAACAAAATCGGCCTGCCGGGCACGCGCCGAGTGGTGGGCGCGTACGTCTGGAACCGCAAGCTGGAGCGGGTGGAAACCTACCGCGCCAAAACGGTGGTGCTGGCGACCGGCGGCGCGGCCAAGGTATACCAATACACCACCAACCCGGACATCTCCTCCGGCGACGGCATCGCCATGGCCTGGCGCGCCGGCTGCCGGGTCGCCAACCTGGAGTTCAACCAGTTCCACCCGACCTGCCTGTTCCATCCGCAGGCGCGCAACTTCCTGCTGACCGAAGCGCTGCGCGGCGAAGGGGCTTACCTGAAGCGCCCGGACGGCAGCCGCTTTATGCCGGATTTCGACCCGCGCGGCGAACTGGCCCCGCGCGATATCGTCGCCCGCGCCATCGACCATGAAATGAAGCGCCTGGGCGCCGACTGCATGTACCTGGACATCAGCCACAAGCCGGCGGAGTTCATCACCCAGCACTTCCCGATGATCCACGAGAAGCTGCTGACGCTGGGCTTCGATCTGACCCGGCAGCCGATCCCGATCGTCCCGGCGGCGCACTACACCTGCGGCGGCGTGATGGTCGATCAGCACGGCCGCACCGATCTCGACGGGCTGTACGCCATCGGCGAGGTCAGCTATACCGGCCTGCACGGCGCCAACCGCATGGCGTCGAATTCGCTGCTGGAGTGCCTGGTGTACGGTTGGTCGGCGGCGGAAGACATTCTGCAGCGCCTACCGTTCATTCAGCAGGCCAAACAGGTGCCACACTGGGATGAAAGCCGGGTGGACGATGCGGACGAACGGGTGGTGATTCAGCACAACTGGCACGAGCTGCGGCTGTTCATGTGGGATTACGTCGGCATCGTGCGCACCACCAAGCGGTTGGAGCGCGCCCTGCGCCGCATCAACACCCTGCAGGCGGAAATCGACGAGTACTACGCTCACTTCCGCATCTCCAACAACCTGCTGGAGCTGCGCAATCTGGTGCAGGTGGCCGAGCTTATCGTGCGCAGCGCCATGGCGCGCAAAGAGAGCCGCGGCCTGCACTACACGCTGGACTACCCGGATCTGCTGCCGGAAGCGCTGCCGACCATATTGCAGCCTTAAACGCTGCGACAGGGCGCCTAATCGGCGCCCTTTTCTTTTCAGTAGAAAAGATAGAAGTCAGCGATCAAATGGCGGAAATCGTCGGTGTAGCTGCCGTCGGCCTGCTTGATCGCCAGCGCCTGCTCCCGCAGCGGCGTTTCCCGCCGCGTCAGCGCCAGCAGCACCCGGTGCAGCGGCGTATCGGCCCGATCGCTGACGTTCACTTTCGCCGCCGTGTGCCAGCCGCTTTGCTGCGCCAGGCGTTCGAATTCGGCGCCGATATCGTGCGGCAGCACCACGCAGAACGTCCCCTGTTCCGTCAGCAGCTGCGCCGCACAGGCCAACAGCGCCTCGTGCGTCAGGGTTTCGGTGTAGCGCGCGTTGTGGCGCGCCTGGTCGCGGCAGGCCACCGCCGGCTCGAAATACGGCGGATTGCTGACGATCAGATCATACTCAGCGGCATGCCGCTGCGCATAATGGTGAATATCCTGCGCATGCACGCGGATGCGCTGCGGCCACGGCGATGCCGCCGCGTTTTCGCGCGCCTGGCCGGCGGCGGCTTCGTCCAGCTCCACCGCGTCAATGGTCACTTCGTCGCCGCTGCGCTGCGCCAGCATCAGCGCGATCAGCCCGCTGCCGCTGCCAATGTCCAGCACCCGGCGCGCCTGCCCCAGCGGCGCCCAGGCGCCGAGCAGCACCCCGTCGGTGCCCACTTTCATGGCGCAACGATCGTGGGCGACAAAGAATTGTTTAAAGGTAAAACCCCCGCGGCGCGGGGTAAAATCGGCTTTCGAACGCTTGCTCACTCTCACCACCTGGCTATAAAACTGGCGTAGCATAAGGCAATCTGATCGGCGGGAAAAGAGCGGCTTTCCGCTTAAATAGGTGAAGATCGCGGCCAACCCGTCTATAATCGGCGCCCCAAGTAGAGGTAGACCATGACAGCAACCACTTTTTCCGAACTCGAACTCGATGATCGCCTGATCGACGCGCTGCGCGACAAAGGCTACGATCGCCCCACCGCCATTCAGGCCGCTGCGATCCCGCCGGCGATGGACGGGCGCGACGTCTTAGGTTCGGCTCCGACCGGCACCGGCAAAACCGCCGCCTTCCTGCTGCCCGTTTTGCAGCACCTGCTGGACTTCCCGCGCAAAAAATCCGGCCCGCCGCGCGTGCTGATCCTGACGCCAACGCGTGAACTGGCGATGCAGGTCGCCGATCAGGCGCGTGAATTGGCTGCTCATACCTCGCTGGATATCGCCACCATCACCGGCGGCGTCGCTTACATGAACCACGCGGAAGTGTTCAGCGAAAACCAGGACGTGGTGGTCGCCACCACCGGCCGTTTGCTGCAATACATTAAAGAAGAGAACTTCGACTGCCGCGCGGTGGAAACCCTGATCCTCGACGAAGCCGACCGCATGCTCGACATGGGCTTCGCGCAGGACATCGAAACCATCTCCGCCGAAACCCGCTGGCGCAACCAGACGCTGCTGTTCTCCGCCACGCTGGAAGGCGAAGCAATTCGCGAATTCGCCGAGCGCATTCTGAAAGAGCCGGTGGAAGTGGAAGCCGATCCGTCGCGCCGCGAACGCAAAAAGATCCTGCAGTGGTACTACCGCGCCGATGACGTGCAGCACAAAACCGCGCTGCTGATCCACCTGCTGAAGCAGCCGGACGTGCAGAAATCGGTGATCTTCGTGCGCAAACGCGAGCGCGTGCACGAGCTGGCCACCTGGCTGCGCGAAGCGGGCATCAACACCTGCTATCTCGAAGGCGAAATGGTGCAGGCCAAACGCAACGAAGCGGTCAAACGCATGATGGATGGCCGGGTTAACGTGCTGGTGGCCACCGACGTTGCCGCGCGCGGTCTGGATATCCTCGATATCACCCACGTGTTCAACTTCGACATGCCGCGCACGGCGGACACCTACCTACACCGCATCGGCCGTACCGGCCGCGCCGGGCGCAAAGGCACCGCCATTTCGCTGGTGGAAGCGCACGACCATCTGCTGCTGGGCAAAGTGGGCCGTTACCTGAACGAGCCGCTGAAAGCGCGCGTGATCGACGAACTGCGGCCAAAAACCAAGGTGCCGAACGAGAAGAGCAACGGCAAGCCATCGAAGAAAGTGCTGGCCAAACGCGCGGAAGATAAAGCGAGGAACAAAGAAAAGGCCAAGGTAAAAGTGCGCCATCGCGACGCCAAAAACGTCGGCAAACGCCGTCAGGCGAAGGCCAAACCGGCCGGCGACGCGTAATAACCATCGCTGCCTAAGAAAAAACCGCCTGTACAGGCGGTTTTTTTATGGGCGTTTACGGCTGCGCGTAGTGCGTGCCCAAGCGGTGCCCCTGCAGCCATTTGTCCAGTTCGCGGAACTGCGCCTTCAGCTCGTCATTCTGCAAATGCGCCGGCGTTTGCGAGAAATAAAACTGGAACGCAAAGCCCTGCTGGTTGCGCGCCCGGGCATCGGCCCCGGCCTGCAACAACAGCAGCGCCAGGTGCGGCGCGTTAATCTTCGCCGCCAGATGCAGCGGGGTATCCCCCAGCCGATCGCTCAAGGTGGTGTCCGCCCCGGCCGCCAGCAACAGCCGCAGTTGATCTTCGCGCCCGGCCAGCACCGCCGCCGCGAGCGGCGTGGCACCAGTAACGGCATTGCGCACGTTCACCTGCGCCCCTTCGGTCAGCAGCAACCGCAGGTACTGCGCGTCTTGCAACATCGCCGCGGTGTGCAGCGCGCTGTTGCCGTCCAGCCCCGCCGCCGCCGGGTCGGCCCCGAGATCCAGCAACGCCTGCACGCTACCCGGCTGCTGCGAAAGCACCGCCCACTGCAACAGCGTGACCTGCCGATCGCCCCGCTCGCGCAAACGATCCTGCGTGGCCTGCGCACGGATGCCCTGCGTATCGCCGCGCGCCACCGCCTGAGCCAGCGCCAGATTGCTGTGGCCGTCAAACGGCGAAATCTCCTGCCCCATCTGTTGCTCCTTAGCCATCATCAGTAAACCGGTCACCGCGACCAGCGCCAGTAAGGCTATCGCCAGCGCCCACCGCAAGCGACGCCCTTCAGGCATTGGTCTTCGCCTCCCACGGCTTTTGTTCCGCCATCGAGCTTATCACCTTGTCGATGCCGTGCGCCCTCAGGCTGCGCTCCAGATGCTTGCTCGGCCGCCAGTCATCGATGCCGGTCAGGGTATCGTTGTTGGCCAGGGTGATGTTGTGGCCGATGGCATCCGGGATCAGCGAGGTCGATTCTTGGGTGCTGGTCAGCATGTCATATTGCTCGCTGTAGCGGCGAATGCTGCCGGCTTCGGCATCTTTCTTCGCCGCCGTCGGATCGATGCCCAGGCGATTCAGGGTGTAATCCGACACTCCGGCCGCGTTGAAGGTGACCGCGACGGTGCCAGTCGCCAGCGCCGCCGTGGCCGCCAGACCACCGCCGAGCGAATGGCCGGCGATCACCAGCGCATCGCCGAAGGCCGCCTTGGCGCTTTTGGCAGCGGCAACCGCCTGATTGTACTGCACATCGTCATAGCCCGTCGCCTGCCGCACGTTGCTCAGCCAGTCGCGCCAGTCGTTGGTACCGGCGAACGCCAACACATACTGCTTGTCGTTGCTGTAAATCCCGGCCTGGAAACCGCTGCCCGCGTCGTGCAGGCTGGCGGGATCGATGCCGAAACCGAGCAGCGCGCTGTCGCTCAGGCGGTTGAACCCGGCGGCACCCTGGCCATTGAGTGAATAAACGTCCTTGGCCAACAGCGCCAACGCATAATCCCCCTCCTGCGATTGCTGCCCCCGCGTCACGCCCGGCGCTGCCGCCGCCGTCGGCGCCGCCGCTGAGATATCGCCGACCAGCGTATTCAACAGATTCTGCGCATTGAGCGTGTTCTGAGAGGGAGAGGCCACCGGCGCCGGATTTGCCGGCGTTGCCGCGGGCAGCGCCGCCGTCGCCGTCTCGGCAGCGGCGCGAGGTTTAGGGATCGCGGCCACCGGGGATACTGCAGAGGTAAAACTTAAAGGCATACTCATGCCGACTCCTTGTCGATAGACTTTTTATTGAGCACCTGAATAGGTACTGATTTAGCTATCGGCAGGTCGGATGAGTTCTGTATTAGAAATGCTTATCTTTGTGCAGAATGTGATCCGCGTTCGTTTTTCGGCCGTCAAACGCAGAAAAGGGAGCCTAAGCTCCCTGATTGACTGCGCCGCAAATTACAGGCTTTCGGTAAAGGTGCGGGCGATAACGTCGCGCTGCTGTTCCGGCGTCAGGGAGTTGAAGCGCACCGCATAGCCGGACACGCGGATGGTCAGCTGCGGGTATTTTTCCGGATGCTTGACCGCGTCTTCCAGGGTTTCGCGACGCAGCACGTTGACGTTCAAGTGCTGGCCGCCTTCCACGCGCACGGTCGGCTGCATTTCCAGCGGCACTTCACGGTATTCGATCTGGCCCAGATCGCTCACCGCGACAACCTGATCTTCCGCGTAGTTGGCCTTGGCGCACACGCAGCGAGCTTCCGCTTTTTCATCGTCCAGCAGCCAGAAAGAATTCACCAGCGCCTGGTCATTCGCTTTGGTAATTTGAATACCGGTAATCATTATGTTGCCTCCGTACAAGGGCGTAAAAATTCACGTCGTGAGAAAACCCAATTCTGGTTTCGGCCATTTGGTAAAACCATTGTTGCCTTGTTGTTCTGTATACCAGCCTGACCAAGCCAGTTCCTTGATTAAAGTCAATTTTTACCGGGTAGGCACAAGGCGTGAAGGGGCAAATTTATGTTTTATATCAATTTTCCTACTGCGGCAAAAACCAATTATTTTTGTAAATTTTCAAAATTAATTGCATAAGACGCAGCGGCGAGAAATGAAAAGCGGGTTTCGCTGCGCGAGCCGACACGGTAAGCTATAGCCCATGAATTGCTAAAGAAAACAAAGGAGAGTGTTTATGGCCACCTCCCTCACCTGGCATGACGTGATCGGCAAAGAGAAAGAGCAGCCCTATTTTGTTGAAACGCTCGCCTTTGTTGCCGCTGAACGCCAGGCCGGTAAGACCATTTATCCACCGCAGAAGGACGTGTTCAACGCTTTCCGCTATACCGAGCTGGCGGACGTCAAAGTCGTCATCCTCGGCCAGGATCCCTACCACGGCCCCAATCAGGCGCACGGCCTCTCTTTCTCGGTGCGCCCCGGCGTGCCGGCGCCGCCGTCGCTGGTGAACATGTATAAAGAGCTGGCGACCGACATTCCCGGCTTCGAACGCCCGGATCACGGCTACCTGCAAAGCTGGGCCGAACAGGGGGTGCTGCTGCTCAACACCGTGCTGACGGTGGAAGGCGGCCGCGCGCACTCGCACGCCAACCTGGGCTGGGAAACCTTTACGGACAAAGTGATCGCCGCCCTGAACGAGAACCGTGAAGGCGTGGTGTTCCTGCTGTGGGGCTCGCACGCGCAGAAGAAAGGCAACTTTATCGACCGCAACCGCCACCATGTGCTGAAGGCGCCGCACCCGTCGCCGCTCTCCGCCCACCGCGGCTTCCTCGGCTGCCGCCACTTCTCGCAGGCCAATCAGCTGCTGGAGCAACAAGGGCTCACGCCGATCGACTGGATGCCGCGCCTGCCGCAGGCGTAGTCCAGAGACAAAAAAGGCACCTTCGGGTGCCTTTCTTTATGCCGTTGCCGGGGCGATTACGCCTTGGCTTTGGAGACCGCAACCATCGCAGGGCGCAGCAGGCGGCCGTTCAGCGTATAGCCTTTCTGCATCACCATCATCACGTGGTTCGGCTGATGATCGGCGGATTCCATCATGCTCATCGCCTGATGCACTTCCGGGTTGAACGGCACGTTGACGTCGCCGACGATCTCGATGCCGTATTTGCGCACCACGTCCAGCAGCGATTTCAGCGTCAGCTCGATGCCTTCGATCATCGCGGCCAGTTCCGGATTGTTTTTATCCGCCAGATCCAGCGCGCGCTCCAGGTTGTCGATCACCGGCAGCAGATCGCCGGAGAATTTCTCCAGGGCGAACTTGTGCGCTTTCTCGACGTCCAGTTCGGCGCGGCGGCGGATGTTCTCCGCTTCGGCTTTGGCGCGCAGCAGGCTGTCGCGCTCGTGCTGCTGAGCTTCCGCCAGTTGGGCTTCCAGTTCGGCGATACGCGCATCGCGCAGATCGACGCCTTCCGCCGCTTCCGGCAGCGTATCCTCGTGGTGAGCGTGTTGTTCCATTTCTTCCGAGACTTGCTCGTTTGGCGTCTTCTGTTCTTTACTACTCATGAATATCTCCGCGTTTTAGCATTAATCTCGCAACTTGGCTTATTATGGGGATCAAAACCGGGGTTTCAAGTCAACCGGTCACAATGTGGGGCATAAACGGCTCCCGGTGAGGAAAATCACAACAAATGAATAAAAAATTCGCCTGTATTGGCATTGTTGGCCACCCGCGTCACCCTTCAGCGCTGGCAACCCACGAGATGCTGTTCCACTGGCTGGTCGCCCGCGGCTATTCGGTGATGGTCGAACGCCAGATCGCCCATGATTTAGGGCTGAAAGACGCCGTGACCGGCAGCCTGGCGGATATCGGCCAGCGCGCCGACCTGGCGGTGGTGGTCGGCGGCGACGGCAACATGCTCGGCGCCGCGCGCGTGCTGGCGCGCTACGACATCAAGGTGATCGGGGTCAACCGCGGCAACCTCGGCTTCCTCACCGATCTCGATCCCGACAACGCCCTGCAGCAGCTGGCGGACGTGCTGGAAGGCGAGTACATCGACGAACAGCGTTTCCTGCTGGAAACCATCGTGCATAAAGAGCACCAGCAGTGCCGCATCAGCACCGCCATCAACGAAGTGGTGCTACACCCCGGCAAAGTGGCGCACATGATCGAATTCGAGGTGTACATCGACGATCGCTTCGCCTTCTCGCAGCGTTCCGACGGCCTGATCATCGCCACGCCGACCGGCTCCACCGCCTACTCGCTCTCCGCCGGCGGGCCGATCCTCACCCCGTCGCTGGAAGCGATCGCGCTGGTGCCGATGTTCCCGCATACCCTCTCCGCCCGGCCGCTGGTGATCAACGGCGACAGCACCATCCGCCTGAAGTTTTCGCAGATCGGCAGCGATCTGGAGATCAGCTGCGACAGCCAGATCGCGCTACCGATCCAGGAAGGCGAAGAAGTGCTGATCCGCCGCAGCGATTTCCACCTGAACCTGATTCACCCAAAGGACTACAGCTATTTCAACACGTTAAGCACCAAACTGGGCTGGTCGAAAAAATTGTTCTAAAATCTGCGCCGGCCACTTTACTGTATATAAAACCAGTTTATACTGTATGAAACTACAGTTATGTGTTTATACACAGGAAGGTTCCCATGCTGGCGCAATTAACCATCAGCAACTTTGCTATCGTTCGTGAGTTGGAAATCGATTTTCAACCGGGTATGACGGCGATCACCGGTGAAACCGGCGCCGGCAAATCCATCGCCATCGATGCGCTGGGGCTGTGCCTCGGCAACCGCGCCGACGGCAACGTGGTGCGCCTGGGAGCCGCCCGCGCCGACATCTGCGCCCGCTTCTCGCTGGCGGACACCCCGTCCGCGCGCGAATGGCTGGAACAGAACCAGCTGGACGACAGCAACGAATGCCTGCTGCGCCGGGTGATCAACGCCGACGGCCGTTCGCGCGGCTTTATCAACGGCACCGCCGTGCCGCTGTCGCAGCTGCGCGAGCTGGGGCAACGCCTGATCCAAATCCACGGTCAACACGCCCATCAGCTGCTGCTCAAGCCGGAGCACCAAAAAGCGCTGCTCGACGCCTACGCCGACGAACCCGCCCTGCTGGCGGCGATGAGCCAGGCCTACCAACGCTGGCACCAGAGCTGCCGCGAGCTGGCGCACCATCAGCAGCAGTCCATCGAGCGCGAAGCGCGCAAGCAGCTGCTGCAATACCAATTGAAAGAGCTGAACGAATTCGCGCCGCAGGCCGGCGAGTTCGAACAGACCGACGCCGAGTACAAGCGCCTGGCCAACAGCGGCCAGCTGCTGACCCTCAGCCAGCAGACGCTGCAGCTGCTGGCCGACAGCGACGAGAACAACATGCTCAGCCAGCTATACAGCGCCAAGCACCTGCTGCTCGAGCTGGCCGGGCTGGACGACAAGCTCAGCGGCCTGCTGGACATGCTGGAAGAGGCTTCTATCCAGATCAGCGAAGCCAGCGACGAACTGCGCCACTACGCCGATCGCATGGATCTCGATCCCAACCGCCTGCACGAGCTGGAACAGCGCCTGTCACGCCAAATCAGCCTGGCGCGCAAACACCAGGTCGCGCCGGAAGAGCTGCCGCAGCTGCATCAGCAGTTGCTGGATGAACAGCAGCTGCTTTCACAGCAGGAAAGCGACCATGAGCACCTGAACGAGGCGGTCACCCTGCATCACCAGCAGGCGCTGGCGCTGGCGGAGCAGCTGCATCAGAAACGCCTGCATTACGCCGCCGAGCTGACCACGCTCATTACCGACAGCATGCATGCGCTCTCCATGCCGCACGGCAAGTTCAACATCGATGTGCGTTTCGAGCCGCAGCATCTGAGCGCCGAAGGGGCCAGCCGCACCGAGTTCTGCGTCTCCACCAACCCGGGGCAACCGCTGCAGCCGCTGGCGAAGGTCGCCTCCGGCGGTGAGCTGTCGCGCATCGCGCTGGCCATTCAGGTGATCACCGCCCGCAAGATGGAAACCCCGGCGCTGATCTTCGATGAGGTGGACGTGGGTATCAGCGGCCCGACCGCCGCCATCGTCGGCCGCCTGCTGCGCCAGCTCGGCGAATCCACCCAGGTGATGTGCGTGACCCACCTGCCGCAGGTGGCCGGATGCGGGCATCAACACCTGTTCGTCAGCAAGCAGACCGACGGCACGGTCACCGAAACCCAGATGGCGCCGCTGGATAAACGCGCCCGGCTGCAGGAGCTGGCGCGCCTGCTTGGCGGCAGTGAAGTCACCCGCAATACGTTGGCGAACGCCAAAGAACTGCTGGCGGCATAAAAAAGCTCAACTTTTTCACTTTCCTGCGGTCTGACAGTGACGCTGTTGACCCGAAAGATATCTAAAGTGCGGCGCGGCGGCGATCCTAAGCCTCCTCAACGGCCTGAAACAGGCCAAGCGCTTGAGGTGCTGAAAGAAAGCCAACGCGTCGCAACTTGAAAGATGAAGGGTATAAAGGTTTCCAACTGCCGCAAGGTCTATTATCATCGGCATCCTATGCCCTAAAGGAATGTGATTACTATGCGCTGTAAAACGCTGACTGCCGCCGCTGTAGTTCTTGTGATGCTGACTGCAGGCTGTTCTACTTTTGAAAAGGTGGTTTATCGTCCTGACATCAACCAGGGGAACTACCTGACGTCGACCGACGTGGCGAAAATTCAGAAAGGGATGACCCAGCAACAGGTCGCTTACACATTGGGCACCCCAATGCTGCAAGACCCGTTCGGGACTCAGACGTGGTTCTATGTGTTCCGCCAGCAGCCTGGCCATGAAGACATCACCCAGCAGACGCTGACGCTGACCTTCGACAGCGCAGGCGTGTTGACCGACATCCAGAACAAACCGGCGCTGACCAAGTAATCGGCGCCGCCCGCTCTTCCGGCCCATGAGGGGGCATGCTGTTCCTCATGACAGTCGCAGGCTGCAACGCGGAAGAGAAAATCAGTTTCAGATAAAAAAATAAGGCGCTTATAGCGCCTTATTTTTTTGCCTTTTCTGCCCGTTGCCGGCGCAGCTCTTTCGGATCGGCGAGCAAGGGCCGGTAGATCTCCACCCGGTCGCCGTCGTTCAGCGTATCGCCCAGCTTGGCCGGGCGGCTGTAGATGCCGATTTTGTTGCTCTTGAGATCGATATCCTGGCGCAGCTCCAGCAGGCCCGAAGCCTGGATCGCCTGCTCGACGCTGCTGCCCTCGGCCAGTTTCACCTTGCGCAGGTACTGGCGCTCCGGCAAGGCGTACACCACCTCGACCTGGATGTCAGACACTGTAGACCTCTTTCGCCCGCTGGGTGAATGCCTGCACCATGCTGCCCGCCAGCTCTTTGAACACCTTGCCGAACGCCAGCTCAATCAGTTTGTTGGTGAACTCGAAGTCCAGGTGCAGCTCCACCTTGCAGGCCTCTTCGCTCAGCGGCGTGAACTGCCAACCGCCCATCAGCTTGCGGAACGGGCCATCGACCAGCTGCATATTGATGCTCTGGTTATCCAGCAGCGTATTGCGCGTGGTGAAGGTCTTGCTGATACCGGCCTTGGCGACGTCCACCGCGGCGGTCATTTCGTTGGAGGTAGCGTTAAGCACCCGGCTGCCGGTGCAACCTGGCAGAAAATCGGGATAAGAGTGAACATCGTTAACCAACTGATACATCTGCTCGGCGCTGAACGGCACTAATGCAGACCGACTGATCTGGGGCATATCATTTCCTGTGAGACATAAAACGTACAGATAATACCATTTATCTGGCGGCAAACAAAAAATCTGCTAAGGGATGAGGGCGCCAAAAATGCGAAAAATTGCGCAGGTGCTGAACGGGAAAGGATTTCTTTCGCTGAAGCATCCAGTATAATGAACGCACTATGACAAAGAAAAAAGCACACAAACCCGGTTCCGCCACCATTGCTCAAAACAAGCGCGCGCGTTTCGAATACTTCATTGAAGAAGAGTTCGAGGCGGGCCTGTCGCTGCAAGGGTGGGAAGTTAAATCGCTGCGTGCAGGCAAAGCCAACCTCAGCGACAGCTACGTGACGTTCCGTGACGGTGAAGCCTATCTGTTTGGCGCCACCATCACTCCGCTCAACGTGGCTTCGTCGCATGTGGTGTGCGATCCGACGCGTACCCGTAAACTGCTGCTGAAACGACGCGAGCTGGATACCCTGCTCGGCCGCGTCAACCGCGATGGTTACACCGTGGTGGCCTTATCCCTGTATTGGAAAAATGCCTGGAGCAAGATCAAGATCGGCGTAGCCAAAGGCAAGAAAGAGCACGACAAACGCGATGACATCAAAGATCGCGAATGGCAGACGGCGAAAGCCCGTATCATGAAGCACGCCAATCGTTAAGCCGCTGGCTTATCGCAGTAAACTTCTGGTATACTGCACAAAGTTACTTGGGGCTGATTCTGGATTCGACGGGATTTGCGAAGCCCTAGGAGCATGCCGAGGGGCGGTTGGCCTCGTAAAAAGCCGCAAAAAAATAGTCGCAAACGACGAAAACTACGCTTTAGCAGCTTAATACCCTGCTTAGAGCCCTCTCTCCCTAGCCTCCGCTCTTAGGACGGGGATCAAGAGAGGTCAAACCCAAAAGAGATCGCGTGGATGTCCTGCCTGGGGCTGAAGCGTTAAACTCAATCAGGCTAGTCTGTCAGTAGCGTGTCCATCCGCAGCTGGCCGGCGAATGTAAAGATTGGACTAAGCATGTAGTGCCGACGGTGTAGTAATTTCGGACGCGGGTTCAACTCCCGCCAGCTCCACCAAATACGTCGCCAGTGAACCAGATAGACCCGGCGATAATAGCGAAAAAGCCCGCAACTTCGGTTGCGGGATTTTTTGTTTTTGCAAAAATCAATAATACCAAGCTAAATTGACCTGCCCCATTGATTAATACACCATGATGTTAGTCATGTCTTCATGAGCCACATGAGGACATCCCCATGAAGAAGCGTTTTTCCGACGAACAAATCATCAGTATTCTCCGCGAGGCCGAGCAGCACTGTCTTCATCCCATCGTACTCCTATGTTTTGTCATCATTTCTGATTACTTAGTGAACACGCCCCTTGAACTGTAACATCGATTTTTGTGTTCATGGTGAAGTTGGCGGTTATTTGGAGGCCTAACACGCTCGTTGGCGGCCCGCTAACACCACGCGACTGACGATTCTGATCTGTTGACGTTCTCTTGCAGCTCAGCTGCCGCCTCCATGCGCTGACATGCATACAGTGGCGATGTTGTGGGAGCAATGGCACAACACGGGTCAATCGCTGTAACGGTATCGACAGAGTAAAGTACTGGTTGTACATACAGATTTCTGCACAAGCTATTTAATCGCAAAAAGGAAAGCGCTATGAGTGGAACCCCACATAACAACAAAGTAACCTATGATGGCTTCAACTGTAACGGAGGTAAGCCGCCCGAAGCCAATACCAGTTGGAGTCATGTAACCAATGCATGGGAATGGAACGACCTCAAATTAAACCCCGGCTCGATATCTGACTGGTTTCCTGAAGAAGTGAAAGAAGCACTGGAAAATAATATCTGCATCATTTGTGGGGAAAAGAATTGTCCCTATATCAAAAATAGCAGAGACTACCAAAATCTCATTAACTCCCTGAAAAGTGGGAACGTGGAAGAAGCTAAAAAAGTCTATAGAACAAAGTTTGCACCACTTCGGAGAATAAACAAAGCTGAAGTGATGAAAGGACTGCAAAAAGCCCGCGACGCAAGAAATAACGGCGTTTGTACCGTGCCTTACATCGGTCCAATTCAACACAAACGCGTCATTGCTGCGCCTGGTGTGTGGAGTGAGTGGATTGAGTTATTAAACTCCTTTGCTAACGAAAATTCCCCTAACGTCTATACCGTCAATTTTAATCCTTCATCGAATATGGAGTCATCTTTTGATGTGGAGATAAAATACCCGGAACATAGTGGAATGAAAACCATTAACACAATGGGACCAGGATCATACACAATAAAAGCCACAGGAATCGGAAATACTTACATCAGGGTAAAGTCACATTCAAACCCTGTAACTGTCACCTTTGAATTTCCA
This sequence comes from Serratia sp. G204Y, assembly GCF_051172435.1. Classification (NCBI taxonomy): domain Bacteria; kingdom Pseudomonadati; phylum Pseudomonadota; class Gammaproteobacteria; order Enterobacterales; family Yersiniaceae; genus Serratia; species Serratia sp. G204Y. The sequence goes on from NZ_JBPIZA010000004.1 coordinate 213,546, forward strand.
GAGAAATAGCAGGTTAGTTGAACGAAGCCACCATATCTTGGTGGCTCAAGCACTTGAGATATATTTACAACTCATTATATGACGACAAAACATCATTAAGTGTTTTTTTATCTGGCATCATTTGCCTATATCCATTTTCAGTATTTAGGCTACTAGCCACATGGGATTTCATAACTAAATTTGAATTATAGTAGATGAATAAATCCCTGCCAATACTTTTAGAAATTAGCATATTGAGTTTATTTGCACACGCCGTGTCATTTTTCAATCTTATGGCTAAGGCATAATTATTTTCCGCACTTTTTTCAATCGGTGATATTTCCACAATACATTTTTTATCCAAAATAAATTGAAGATCTTCGCTTACATATACAAGTTTATTTTTTTTACTATCCGCACAACCTACTGATGTGATGCAAAGAGCAGTAATTAATATAAATTTAAGCATATTTTCAATCCACGTTTTAATGATACTATTTATTTAGATCATCATCGGTAACACTCAACCCATGTTTAGTCCAACTTTTGAGCACATTGGTTGCAGTTTCCGTTCTTTTCTCACTGGAAACGGTAGTATTTTAAGTTGACAGTACAGCTCTTGTTTGCATCCTACTTGTCCTTTTCAAAGTTATATGGCTTTATGATGGTAGCATTACAGGTGCAGCATTCCAATGCAAATGATAATCAATATCACTAAAGGGTTTTCAAGTTTTATTCATTGGATTTGAATTACGCATTCCTGTGAAATCACACCTTATTGCCTCATCGGGTCGCTAAATTCAACTTCATGAGCGCCAGCGAGCTAGCCCGAACACTACGTAACACCCTGCAGTAACGCCGGTAGGGGAAGATCTATTTCACTACATACGCGACCATTGTGGTAAGTACTACCACACAGGCAACTGAGCCGGGAGATTACCGCGCAGTTCCAGAAGGTGCCCGAACTGTTCTCCACTGCTGGTATCAACAGCATTTGGGACACCCTCAAGCTGATGATGCCACAGATGGACGATCCGCCCCGCCGGTTGATAGGCGTTCGTAACGGGGTATTCGATACCCTCAACGGGGCAGTTCGGCGCCCACCAGCAAGAACACTGGCTGCGCACCGTCAACAGCGCGAAATACACCCCGCCACGCATCGGGGAAAACCTGGCTGACCATGGGCCGCATTTCTGGCAGTGGCTGACGCAGGCTGCCGGGGCAATCACGACAAGCAGGAGCGTATTCTCGCGGCGTTGTTTATAATGCTGGCGAACTGTTATGACTGGCAACTGTTCCTTGAAGTCACCGGCCCCGATGGCAGCAGCAAAAGCGTGATGGCCAGCCTGCTGGCGGGGAAAGACAACATCACCTTGGCCACTATCGATACGCTGGAATCGTCACAGGAGAGGGATTCAGTGGTCGAGTTCTCGCTGATTATCCTGCCTGACCAAGATGATACGCGCTTGAGCCACATTCCCAAATATCCGGCATGCCCGAAGGCATGCCGGACGCCTTCTCACCGCCCCTCTTTCTCCCCCAGAAAGAAATACCACAGCGGAATGGAAAGCAGCAGGGTGAACACCAGCGTATACAGCAGCACCATCAGGCTCTGCATGATCACCATCTGGGCGCTCCAGGTGCCGATCGGCAGCTGGAATTGCTCGACGGTGCCGCCGAGGATCGCTCGGCCCATCACGCAGCCGACCGCCACAGCCACCGTCGCCACCGCCGCGCGGAACTTACGCACCTCGGCGCGTCTGGCGGCCGCTTCCGGCGTTTCGTCCCGGTGGCTTTGCCGTTGGCCGCGCCAGCGCCACACGTCCGCCAGCAGCAACGCCGCGAGGCTCATGCCCATCACCGGCAGGCAATAACCCAGCGCCGCTGCCACCAGCAGCGTGCCGGCGCGCGCCGGTAGGGAAAGCGCCAGCCAGGCGGCGACCAGCGTATGCACCGGATGCTGCGCCCCCGCCGCCGGGCGGCGGATCCACCACATGCGGTAACCCAGCGCGATCATCAAGCACAGCCCAAGGCCGAACGCCGCCAGCAGCAGCTGATTCGGCAAGCCGAACAGAATGCCCATGTGGGCGTCGATGCCCCAGCGGGTCAGCTTGGCGATCAGCGGGAAAGTGTCGAACCGCAGCTGGTCGACGACGGCGAAGCTTTGCGGCGCGATGGCAACCGCGTCCACCTGCGTCGGCCAGCTGCGATCCACTTCGGTCACCGTCCAGGCTTTGCCCTCGCCTTTCGGCTGGCGCAGCTCGACCTTGGCGGCGTCTATTCCAGCGGCGCGCGCGGCGTACAGCGCCCGATCCCAGTCGCCGTTCAGCGCATTGCTCTGCGCGGCTGGGGCCATCTTCATGCCCGCCATCATCCCGCGGTGCTCGGCGTGCGGATCGGCCGGCGTCTGCGGCGTATCGGCCTGCAGGCTGGTGTTGACCTGCGGCGTCAGCCAGCCCAGGTTGGCCCGCAGCGCGTCGATGTTGCCGCCGGCCCACTGCGACCAGGTCAGCCCGGTAGCCGAGAAGAACAGCAGCCCGGCCAGCAGCGCCACACCCAGCGTGATATGCCAATGGCGGCTGGCGGCGAAGCCCCCTTTCGCCTTTTTCAGCTTGCGCTTCGGCCGCGTCGCCAGCCACAGCGCCACGCCGCCCAGCGCAGCCACCCACAGCCAGGAGGCCGCCAGCTCGCTGTAGTTGCGCCCCAGATCGCCGAGCAGCAGGCTGCTGTGCAACTTATCCAGCCAGGTGCGCAGCGGCAGCACGCCGGAGGTGCCGTACACCGTCATATCGCCCTTGATCGCCAGAGTGTAAGGGTCGACAAACAGCGCGCGCGACTCGGAAGCGCCCAGATCGGCACTCGCGAACTGTACGCGCGTGGTGTCCATTGCGCCGGGTGCCGGGCGCACGGCGTAAATGCGCGTCTCGTCACCCGCCGCACGGCGGGCGGCGGCGATCTGGTCAGCCAGCGATCTCGCCTGTCCGTGCGGTTCGGTGAAAAGCGCATCGCGATACAGCGCCTCTTCAAGCTGCGGCGTCAACACATACAGCGTGCCGGTCAGTGCAGCGACCAGAATAAAAGGAGCGACCAGCAGGCCGATATAAAAATGCAGCCGTCTGATCAGGTTCAGCATCGCGCCACGCGGCGATGCGGCAGGTGGAGTTTTGGTTATGGAAGACATGGCCTTTCTCGTTTTTCAAACTGTGCGCGCAGGCAAACCGTCCGCAGCGATACGGACGGCGTTACCCATGATCAAGCAATAGGGAAAAACGGTTGGCCGGGCGGCCCGCGCGGGCTCGGCCGCAGAACAAGGCGCCGAAGGGGCGGAGAAACGATGCGCGGCGCGCTAGGCAGGCGCGCGATGCGCGCCATCAGCCACAGCAGCGGGACGAATGTCCACAGCAGCAGCGGCACGTGGATCAGCAGCTCGCAATAACCGCAGAAAATCATTTCCGCAGGATCCATGCCGTGGTGGCCGGCATGCTCGGCGGCGGGCATCGTCATCGCGTGCATGTTGTGCGGCATAGCGGCGTCCGTCTGCGCCATGCCGCCCATCATCTGGTGGTGCATCAGCGATTTCGACACCACCGGCGCCACAAACAGCAACAGCACCGCCATAATGGCGATGCAGGCGGTAAAGCGTTGCTGTAGCTGGCGTGACACTCTCATCGCGGCGGCGAATTAACCCGGTCGGTGGCGAACAAGCGGCCAGTGTAACCCGCGATGCGCGATGAGGTGAACGAAAAGAAAAGTCAGGTTTGTCTTACGCACACCCGGCGGCGATCACAACGCCCGCGAATAGACCCGCGAGGCTTCGCCCCAGGGGTGATACCCGAGCCCGTTGTAAACGAAGCCGCTGCGCTCGTAATACCCCTCCAGATCGGTGCACAGGTGCAGCTGCGGGAAGCCCAGTCGGCGGGTTTCCGCCGCCACATGCTCAATCAGTTTGGCGCCGTGGCCCCGGCCGCGCTGCGCTTCCTCTACATAGAGCGCACACAGCCAGGGATACAACTCCCCACGGCTGATAAAGTCGTTGGTGATAAGCCCCGCGCAGCCGAGGATTTGGTCATTTTCCATCAGCAGGTACCACTGCGGCAGCGGGTTGGCGGCGCCGAGGCTGCGGTTGATGGCGTCTTCATACATCATCAGCGTCTCTGCCGTGGCCCAGTGCCGCTGAAAATACGCAATGGCGCGCGGCGCCAGCTCGGGCGCTTGCCGCACCGAAATCATGTCCATCGTCATTCCTGTTATCCATGTTGTCAGCGTAGAATTATGCAGCACTATGCACGGTATGACAGCGGCATTCATCCCAAGGAGTCATCATGACGCAAAACATCTATGACAATCAGGCCTTTTTCGACGGCTATGCGCAGCTCAGCCGCTCGCAGCACGGCCTGGACGGCGCGCCGGAATGGCCCGCCATCCGCCGCATCCTGCCGGATTTGCAGGGCAAAAGCGTGGTCGATCTCGGCTGCGGCTACGGCTGGTTTTGCCGCAGCGCGCGCGAACAGGGCGCAGCCAGCGTGCTGGGGCTGGACGTCTCGGAAAAAATGCTGGCAAAAGCGCGGGAGATGACCGCCGACGCGGGCATCGCGTATCGTCGGCAGGATTTGGCGCAGCTGCAGCTGCCGCCGGAAAGTTACGATCTGGTCTACAGCTCGCTGACGCTGCACTACCTCGAGGATCTGGCCGCGCTGTTCGCCACGGTTTACGCCGCGCTGAAACCCGGCGGGCAGTTCATCTTCACCGCCGAGCACCCGATCTACACCGCCCCGGCGCAGCAGGGCTGGCTGACCGACGGCAACGGACAGAAGTCCTGGCCGGTGAACGGCTACCAGCGAGAAGGCCAGCGCGTTTCCAACTGGCTGGCGGAAGGTGTCATCAAGCAGCACCGCACGCTCGGCGGCTATATCAACCCGCTGGCGCAGCAAGGATTTATCATCCAGCATTTGAACGAATGGGGCCCCAGCACGCAACAAATTGCCGCTAATCCGGCGCTGGACGAAGAGCAGGAGCGCCCGATGATCTTCATTCTCGCCGCCCGCAAACCCGCCTGATTGATCCGCAGTAAACCGTTCACATCACCACAGTTGGGGAGGCCGCCTCCCCCCAACGGCTATCATGCCGGCAGCGCCGCCCCGTGCGCCGCGAAGTACATCAGCGCCTCGCCTTCCATACGATAGCGCACCCACTCGCCCTGCGGCTGCGCGCCGATGCTGAGGTAGAAATCGATGGCCGGTTGGTTCCAGTCCAGCACGCTCCACTCCAGGCGGCCGCACTGCCGTTCGCACGCCAGCTGGGCGATGTGCCGCAGCAGCTTTTTACCGGCGCCCGCGCCGCGATGCTTCGGCGCCACGTACAGGTCTTCCAGATAGATGCCGTTTTTACCCAGCCAGGTGGAGTAACTCATAAAGAACACCGCATAACCCGCCGGCTCGCCGTTTACCGTACAAATCAGCGCTTCGGAACAGGCGCCCGGCCCAAACAGGCTGCGTTCGATATCTTCCACGCTGGCCAGCACCTGCTCGCGCGCCTTTTCGTACACCGCCAGCTCGATAATCATATCCAGAATCAGTTTGGCGTCGCTTTTTTGCGCCGGGTAAATCTCAATGGTCATGGCAAATCCTGAGTGTGTTGATGGCTGTGCTTGCCAGCATATCGCGCCTCAAATACTGTATGAACTGCATTTTCATCAACAGGTAATGAATATCATGCATCTGGATTTGAAACGCCTCGATCTCAATCTGCTGCTGGTGTTCGAAGCGGTGTATCGGCTGCGGTCTGTAACGCGCGCCGCGGCGGAGCTGGCTCTCAGCGCGTCGGCGCTGAGCCACGCGCTGATCCGGCTGCGCAAGGCGCTGGCGGACGAGCTGTTTTACCGGGTCGGCAACGACATGCACCCGACCGTGTATGCCGACAGCCTGGCCCCGACCGTCAGCGAAAGTCTGGCGCTGCTGGCCAAAGGGCTGCATCCGCGCCCGCGCTTCGTTCCCGCCGAAAGCCGGGAGAGCTTCACCTTCGCCATTACCGATTACACCGCCTTCGCGGTATTTCCCGCGCTGATGGCGCAGATGCAGCGCCTGGCGCCGGGGCTGTCGTTCCAGCTGCGCTATTCCGAGCGCAAAGTGGCGCTGAACGATCTGCTGGCGGGGCGCATCGACTTCGCGCTGGGCTTTACCGAAACCGACGGCGAAAGCTACCCGGAGATCGACGAGGTGAGCTGGCTGGAGGATGAGTATGTGGCGATTTGTTCACCCGCCTTCAGCGTAAAATGCGGCGAACTGACGCTGGAAAACTACCTGCGGGCGCGCCATCTGGTGGTGACGCCGTGGAACGAACAGCGCGGCGTCATTGACTATCAGCTCGATAAGCTGGGGCTGCAGCGCGATATCGCCATCCGCACGCCTTCGCTGCTGGGAGCGCCGTTCATCGTCGCCGACAGCGAACTGGTGATGAGCATGCCGCGCTACGCCGCGCAAAAATTGCGGCAGGCGGCGGCGCTGGCTATCCATCCCCTGCCGTTTCCGGTGCCGCCGTATCAGATCAAAATCTACCTGCACCGCAAAAACGGCCGGCCGGAGGCCTGCCGCTGGTTGCGGCAACAGCTGCAGGCGCTGGCGGCGCTATAACGCGGGTTCGCCGATCGGCAGATACCCCTGCCACAGCGGCCGGGCCGGTTTGCCGTGCGGGTTGGCCCGCAGATGCACGTGGTAGCCCTGCAGCGCCTGCAGCAGCAGGCAGTCGTCCACCTCGGCCAGGTCATCCTTGTGCTGCTGCGCGCTGTCCGTCAGCAGCACCCGTTTGGCTTTGTCCTTCGCCTCGTCGGCAGAGCGCGCCACAAACAGGCCGAACTGGTGCAATTCCGCCAGCTCATCGCTGCGGTAGCCGCCCACGTTGACGAAAAACAGCTTCTCTTCACCGGCGAACGGCGCAGGCTCCAGGCTCACGTCGTAACCGTCCGCCCAGTCGATGCGCGCATAGCCGTCGACATGCACCTTGCGCTTATCGCCGAACCACTTTTCACGCAGCAGCGGATACGCCTCTTCCGGCCGATCCGCCGCCGCGAACTGCACGTCGTGCAGCTCAATATTGGCGCCCGGCGCCGTACCGCCCACATAAAACATCAATAATCCCGGCATGTTAGTCTGCTCTCCTTGGTGATAATCGCTATATAAAATAATGCATAGCGAAACATCTGCCAACGGCGGCGCCATTCTGTGTTATCAATAGGTGAGGTTTAATCTGTTGTGGAGGAACGCATGGCATTCAATATCGGTGATTTTGTTCAACGCACCACCGGCGGCCCAAAGATGACCGTGGTGGCGATCGACGGCGAAACCCTGGTTTGCAGCTGGAATGAACTGGGTAAAGAGCAGCGCACGGAGGTGCAGGCCAGCGACGTGGCGCTGTACCACGAAGACGGCGATTTCGGCGTCTGCTGAATAACCGGGGCGCGCCGCGCCCCGTTATCGCGTCAGGCGCGAATGTCCTGATAGGCCGGCGTGGTATCGAACTCGTGTTTGGCGAACGGGCACAGCGGAATGATTTTACGCTGCTCCGCGCGCATTTTCTCCACCACCAGCGCCACCAGCTTTTTACCGACGCCCTGCCCCTTCAATGACTCATCCACCCAGGTGTGATCGATAATGGTCAGCTTGTCGCCGCTCGGCACGAAAGAGATCTCGGCGATCAGCTTGCCTTGTTCGTCATTGATATAAAAACGCTTCTCGTCTGCCAGTATTTTATGATCCATATTATTTCTCCCTATATTTCAGTGCGCCGCTGGGGCAGGTGTCGATGACGCGTTTCACTTCGGCCGGCTCGGCATTGTCGGCATAATCCACGGGCGGCGGTTCAAGGTAAAAATAGCCGCGTTGCCACGCACGCAGTTGGCAGAATGGCGGCAAACTGCAGGGTTAAAATAAACGTCAATCTTATCACCGGAATAACGGCGGTAACCGGCGGCGGTCAATTCCTCGTCCATCTTGGCCTCACATTGCCTGTTTTATTGTTTTTGCTCCGGGTTCAAGTATAGGCAATGCCGCCGGCTTCACCACGCGTCTCGCACACCGAAAAAAGTGGCGCAACCGCCCGTCGCCGCTAGAAAAAAACGTAAATTGTTCTAATCTTTATTCAGTAAGACAACATAATTCCGACAGTGGCTAAGGAGTTCGAAATGGGTGATAGCTCAAAAGACGGCGTCATTCTGCTGTCCCGCATATTACTGATGATTCTGTTTATCATTTTCGGCTGGATGAAATTGGTCAACTTCGGTGCGACCGTCACGGCGATGGAAGGCTATGGCACACCGATGCCTTATTTGGCGGCGATCGTTGCCGTGCTGGTGGAGTTTATTTTCGGCATCGCGCTTATTCTCGGTCTGTTTACTCGCCCTATCGCGGTCATTTTCGCCCTGTATGTTTTGGGCACCGCGTTTATCGGCCATCCGTTCTGGAAAATGACCGGCATGGAAATGATGGGCAACGAAATCAACTTCTTTAAAAACATCAGCATCATTGGCGGCTTGCTGTTGCTGGCGGTGACCGGCGCCGGCCGTTATTCGCTGGACTATAAAATATTTAATAAATAATTCATCGATGGCCGGCGACTCTCGCCGGCCATTTTATTTCCGCTATCCTTTCAACGGCTGCGCTTGGCGTGGCGCTCAAAGTTTTCCGCCCTGGCCTGCGCCGATTTTCGCAGCGTGACGTAGCAGGCGCCCTCGCCGCCGTCGCGCGGTAAGGCGCGGCAAAACGCCTGCACCTGTTCAAACTGCGCCAGCCATTTGGCGACGTAACTGCGCACGATATTCGGATGGCTTTCGTTCTGCCGCCCGCGGCCGTGCACGATCAGCAGCGAACGCAGGTTTTGCGCCTCCGCCTGCAAGATGAAGCGAAACAGCGCCTGCCGGCTGGCTTCGACCGACTGACGCAACAGGTTCAGCGACGCCTGCGGCGGGTAAGCCCGTTGCGCAGCTTGTCCAGCACGCCCTGCTGAATGCCTTCCCCTTTGAACTCCAGCGGCTGTTCACAGGGGATCACCTCGAGGAAATCGGTGCTGAGGAAGTTTTCCTGCCGCAGCCGCTGCGCTTCGCGCCGCGCGCTTTTGTCCACCGTCTCCTGCGGCTTGAGGTACAGCGTCTGCCGCCCGCTCGCCAGCGGCACCACGTCCGCCATCGCCTGTTCAAAAAAGTCTTTTTCCTGCTCGCTCATCTTCCATCTCTCTTGAACGGCAGCCTTTACGGCCGGGAATGGGGTCGATTGTAAGACGCCTTGCCACGGTTGCAAGCCGGGAATTGTCAGCGGCATTTGTCTCATTTGTCGTCAACGGGTGAGCTTGCGAACAGTTTTCGCTATACTGCTAAGCCATCATTGAGTGCCGCAAAGGATCGAGCCCATGACAATGCGCGAGCTGGAAATCCAGTTTCAAAATGCGATGAATGAGTTGCAGAGCAGCTTCGAACGGCAACACCGCGAATGGCAGCAGAGCTACCAGGCGCTGCAGCAACTGCTGGAAGAGGCCAAACAGCGCGAAGCCGCGCTGCGGGCGCAGAATGAACAACTGGCGCGCAAACTGAGCACCGCCAGTTCGGTGCCGGAGCAGCATGCGCTGGTGAAGCAGATCAAAATGCTCGGCGCCCATCTAGATGCGCTGGCCAAAGACGCGGCCACCTTCAATCACCACCTGCGCCAACAGGGCGCGGTCGGTAATTTCAGCGGCGAACAGCATTGATAGCGGGCGCTTTCGCACAGCGCCTCCCGCCCCTCTTCTGGCGTATTGAGAGTGTAATAAAGCCTAAATGACCTGGATCATCCTCGCCGCCCTGATCGTCGTATTTATCATCGGTTACCGCATCCTGACGTCCGACACCCGCAAAGCCATCGATTCGCTGGCCCATCTGCTGAGGGTCAAGCCGATGCTGATTGAATCGATGATCCAGGAGATGGGCAGCCGCCAAAGCCAGACCTTTATCCGCATGCTGAACAACGGCTACACCGAAGAGATGCACCAGGCGGCTTACCTGCTGTTCATCTACCTGACGTTCATCAAACAGGCGGACGACGAGCAGATTGCCCTGTGGCGCGACGTGCTGCTGCGCGCCGGCCTGTCGCCGGAGCTGCACGCCGAGCACACCGAAGCGGCGCTGTTTTACTTCGCCGAGCTGGATATCGATGCGTTTGAACTGGCGCAGTTCCGCCGCGCCTACAATGAGCGTTTCAACCGCGAAGCGTTGGCCCACGGCTGATCGCGTCCCCCGGGCGGGGGACCGATTACAGGAACATGCTGTAGAGGTAGCGCGACAGCGCTTCGCGCGAGCTGAAGCCGTGTGCGATGCCGTAACGCTGGTTCGGGGCGTCGCTGCTTAAATCCAGGGGAAACTCCAGATACTGCTCGCTGGTGCGCACCGGAGAGGTCGGCGTGGCGAAATGCACGCTTCTCTCTTTCAGCGCCGGGTGGATCACCAATGCGGTTCTGCCCATCCGCGCTTCGCGATTCACATACACGTAGTGTGTACCCTTGCGGTAGCCATAGGCCTGGTCGGTGACATAATCACGCTCAAAGCCGGTATTCTCCAACACTTTAGCCACTTCATCCGGCCGTAAATACATCGATTCCTCCTCTCATTCTGGACCGCTGAGCGACCTTACCGTAATCATTCACCGAAACAATGATTTTCTGGGGAGGAATCCGGGTTTCAGACTATTCCTGAATGGCTCGGCTGCGCTGCAGCAGACGCAGGGTGAGCAGCACCCCGAGCGCCACCAGCAGCGCCGCCGCCAGATAGATCGACGGCACGCCCGCTTGCCCAATCAGCAGCCCGGCCAGCGGCCCGGTGATGCCCAGCGCCAGATCGAGGAATGCCGAATAGGTGCCGAGCGCCGTGCCCTGGTTCTGCGGCGGCACCTGTTTCACCGCCTCGACGCCCAGCGCCGGGAACACCAGCGAGAAACCGGCGCCGGCCAGCAACGCGCCGGTTTGCACCATCCAGGGTTCGCCGGCCTGCCAGATCAACAGCAGCCCGACGATCTCGACCAGAAACGACGCCAGCGTCACCTTCAGACCGCCGTGGCGGTTGATGACGTTGCTGAAGATCAGACGGATGCCGACGAAGGCGCAGCTGAACAGCGTCAGCGAAAACGCCGCGCCGCTCCAACCTTTGTCGGCGTAGTAAAGGGTGATGAACGTGGCGATCACGCCAAAGCCGACGGTACCCATCGCCAGCCCGAGACCATAGGCCCAAATGCGGCCGAACACCGCGCGGAAAGCGATGCGCTGCCCGGCGGCGATCGAAACGTCCGGCTTGCCGCTCGCCAACAGCAGCGCCACCGCGACCGCCAGCACGATCAGCGCCGCCACCCCGGCCAATCCCCACTGCTGATTCAGGTACACGCCGAGCGGCGCCCCGGCCGCCATCGCCCCGTAGGTGGCGACGCCGTTCCAGGAAATCACCCGCGCGGTGTGCATCGCCCCGACCCGGCCGATGCCCCACAGCGTGGAACCGGTGCTGGCGAAGCTTTCGCCGACGCCGAGAAACACCCGCCCCGCGCACAGCAACAGCAGGCTGAGCCACGGGTAATCGTCAACGCCGAACGCCAGCGCGTAAAACAGGCCGCTGGCACCGCAGCACGCCAGGCCGAACAGCACCACCTTCTTCGGCCCCAGCTGATCGGCATAGCGCCCGGCGTGCGGGCGGCTGAACAGCGTGGCGAAGTACTGCGCGCTGATGATAAGGCCCGCCAGCACCGAGTTGTAGCCCAGGTGGTCATGCACAAATCCCGGCAGCACCGCCAGCGGCAGGCCGATGGTCAGGTAGCAGACGAAGGTGAACATCACCACGGACAGAATGCGTCGGTTCAGCTGGAGGTTATTTTCTGCGGTCATCGAAGGTGGCTCGCATCGGACGGGATAGACAGAGATTGCCAGCATACCCCGATGGGATCTGATGATAAATGAGAGAGTTATAACGAATTATTATTTCGCTAACGGTTGGCCGCCACCCGCGCGCGCAGAAAATCGATAAACGCCCGCACCTTTTCCGGCACGTGGCGGGTATTCGGGTAGAGCGCGTAGATGCTCTGCTCGGGGAAACGGTGATCCGGCAGCAACCGCTGCAGCCGGCCGGCGTCGATTTCGGGCTGCGCCAGCCACGCCGGCAGCAGCGCCACCCCGGCGCCATGCAGGGCGAATGCCAGCAATGCCGCGGCGCTGTCGCCGGTGAGCGTCGCGGCGTCCGCCACCTTGAACAGCACCGCTTCGCGCTGCGGCGTGGCCACCTGCCAGCTGAGCGGCGAACTGAGCCGGCTGTGGGCGATCCACTGCGCCTGCGCCAGCTCGGTCAGCGAATGAATCGGCCGCTCGGCCAGATAACCCGGCGACGCCACCGGAAAAATGGCGAAACTGTCGATCAGCGCCGCGCGGTGGCTGGAATCAGCCAGCTGGCCCAGGCGGATCGCCACGTCAAAGCGCTCCGAGATCAGATCGGCGTGATAAGAAGAAGACACATGCTGGATGCGCAGCCGCGGATGCTGCCGCGAAAACGCCGCCAGCGCCGGCACCACCACCTGCGCGCCGTACTCCGGCGTACTGGTGATGCGCAGCACGCCGCTCAGCCCGTGGTGATCGCGGCGCACGTCGTCCAGCACGTTTTCCGCCTCCTGCAGCAGTTGCAGGCTGCGCTGGTAAAAGCGTTCGCCGGCGTCGGTCAGCGACAGCCGCCGGGTGCTGCGCGCCAGCAGTGACACCCCCAGCTCGTTCTCCAACTGCTTGACGTTAAAGCTCACCACCGCCTTGGTTTGCCCCAGCGCCGCCGCCGCCGCGGTAAAGCTGCCCGCTTCCACTACCGCCGCGAAGATCGCCAGGCGCTGCAAATTCAGCATTTCGCCGCCCTTATTGTCAAAATCATTTTGACAGTGTAATCGCCCGCCGCCGATTTATCCGCACTTTTCCCCCCGATACACTGCTCGCCTTCAACCGGAGGCACCATGTCTTATCGCAGCAAAGTGGCAATCGTCTATCTGCTCGGCTTTTTCGTCGATCTGATCAATATGTTTATCGCCAACGTCGCCTACCCCGCCATCGGCCAGGCGATGCGGGCGTCGGTCAGCCAACTGGCGTGGGTCAGCAACGGCTATATTCTCGGCCTGACGCTGGTGATCCCGCTCAGCGCCTGGCTGGCGCAGCGCATCGGTGGGCGGCGGGTGTTCCTGCTGTCGCTGGCGCTGTTCATGCTGGCCACCTTCGGCGCCGGCAACGCCGACAGCATCGGCGCGCTGATCGGCTGGCGCACCCTGCAGGGCATGGGCGGCGGCTTGCTGATCCCCATCGGCCAAACGCTGACCTACCAGCTGTACCGCAGCCATGAACGCGCCGGGCTGTCGGCGGCCATCATGTTGGTGGGGCTGCTGGCGCCGGCGCTGTCACCGGCGCTGGGCGGCTGGCTCGTCGATCGGCTGGACTGGCGCTGGGTGTTTTTCGCCAACCTACCGCTGGCGGCCCTGGCCCTGGCGCTGGCGGCGCTGTGGCTGCGCGCGGAAACGTCGGCGACGGCGCGCAAACCGCTCGACGGCAAAGGACTGCTGAGCGCCTGCGCGGCGCTGACGCTGCTGCTGCTCGGCCTGACCCGGCTGAGCGAGGCCGGCCATCAGGTTTCCGGTGCGGCGCTGCTGGCCGCCGGCCTGCTGGTGCTGGCGTACTATCTGCGCCATAGCCTGCGCACCCCGCAGCCACTGCTGAACCTGCGGCTGGTCGGCGATCCGCTGCTGCGCAACGCCATGGCGGTTTATTTGTGCATTCCCGGCCTGTTCATCGGCGTCAGCCTGGTGGCGATGCTGTATCTGCAAAACCAGCTGGGGATGCCCGCCGCACAGGTCGGCGGCCTGATGCTGCCCTGGGCGCTGGCGTCGTTCCTGGCCATCACGCTGACCGGCAAAACCTTTAACCGCCTCGGCCCACGGCCGCTGCTGATCGCCGGCTGCCTGTTGCAAGGCGCCGGCATGCTGAAGCTGGCGCAGATCGACCAGGCCGGGCAACACGCGTGGCAGATCGCCGCCTTCGCCCTGATGGGATTTGGCGGCAGCCTGTGCAGCAGCACCGCGCAGAGCAGCGCGTTCCTGCAGATCCCCGACGCTCAGCTGGCGGACGCCAGCGCGCTGTGGAACATCAATCGCCAGCTCAGTTTTTGCCTCGGCGTGGCGCTGCTCAGCCTGCTGCTGAATCTGCTGCTGACCGGGCTGCCGCCCGCGGCGGCCTACCGAACCTGCTTCATTCTGGCGGGCGCCAGCGTATTTATCCCGCTGCTGCTGTGCCTGCGCCTCGCCAACCGCGCCATCGTGCGCCAACTCAACGCTCAACAGGATGCTTTATGAACCCGTATTTTACCGAAGTGATCGACGCCCACATCGCCATTGAACGCTGGCTGGGCAAAGGGGCTGGAGAAGAGCAGGCGCTGCTGGCGCGCTTTACGCCGGATTTCAGCATGATCGCGCTGAGCGGCGCTCCGCTGGATTTTGCCGCGCTGTGCGCCTTTTTCCGCGCGCATCGCGCCGCCAAACCGGGATTGGAAATCGAGATAGAAGAGATGAAGCTGGTGGCCGAATGGCCGACGGGCGCGGTAGTCAGCTACCGGGAAAAGCAGAGCCTGCCGGGGCAAAGCGCCACGCTGCGCTATTCCACGGTGGTCTTTGAACGTCAGCCCAACGCGCTCGGCTGGCGGCATTTGCACGAAACCGCCGCGGCGCAATAATTACAGAAAGCTGCCGGCCAAAAACAGTTCCCAACCGACGATCGCTCCGCACAGGGTTACCGCGCTGAAAATGACTTCAAACAGATAGCGATTGATCATCGTTCGTCGCCTCAAAAGAAAACACCCGGGATAACCGGGTGTCTGGAGTACGGGCTGGAAAGTGCGGAACCTTTCGGTTCCGCAAACATCACTTAATTAAGCTTTTTTACCGGCTTTTTTGTGGTGTTTTTTAGCTGCCTGGGCTTTCTGAGCCGGCGCTTTTTTGTGGTGCTTTTTAGCTGCCTGGGCTTTCTGAGCCGGCGCTTTTTTGTGGTGCTTTTTAGCGGCCTGCGCTTTCTGGGCTGGCGCTTTTTTGTGGTGCTTGGCTTTCTTGTGGTGCGTTGCTTTAGCCGGCGCTTTTTCAGCAGCAGCCGCTGGCGCAGCGGTAGTGGTGGTCGCAGCTGGCGCGGTGGTGGTAGCCGGAGCAGTAGCTGCAGTATCAGCAGCGAAAGCAACAGAAGACAGACCCATAGTGGCAGCAACGATCAGCGCTAATACTTTTTTCATCTTTACATCCTCAGAGTGTTGTTTCGGTAAGCTCCGGTGGAGCCGTTGAAACAGATACTAGTGGAATCAAACTGCCGTTTCCGTGAGTGATTGGTTTCGCCGAGTAACCAAATGTACAAAGCCCAGGCGCAGGCAAACACCTGCGTGACGGCGGTTTTTTTTCCGTGATCGGCCACGCAAATCGCGCCATGGTCTACACTTAAAAGACATGTGTCGAAATGGAGAGCTGAATGTTTAAGAAAGCGGAAAGAACAGAACGCGATATCGATCAGGACGTCACTCTGTTGGCCGATACGCTGGATGAAGTGTTGCGCGAGTCCGGTGACAAGACCAAAGAGGAACTGAAAGAGCTGCACAGCAAGGCGAAAGGCGTGCTGCGCGACGCGCGAGCGCGGTTCAATGGCTCCACCAGTCTGACACAGCATGCGCGCGATGCGGTTGATCAAGCCGATAGCTATGTGCGTGACAAACCTTGGCAGGGCGTAGGGATCGGTGCCGCCGTCGGCATCGTGCTCGGCGTGCTGCTGGCCCGGCGTTAACACCCCTGCAGTCATAAAGATAAAACAGATGTGCGTCTGGCCCGCGGAAATCGCGGGCCGTTTAATTTAGGCGTTTGAACAGCTGCGCCAGCCCCTGCACCGCCCGCTCCGTCTCCTCTTGCCGAGTGAAATTGGCAAACCCCAGCAGTAACCCCTGCCCCGCCGGATGATCGATTCGCCAGTCCGACAACGCCTGCACCGCCAACCCCAGTTGCCAGGCTTGCGCCGCCAACGGCGTATCCGCCACCCCGTCACGTAGCCGGGCCAATAGCTGAATGCCGCCCTGCTGCGGCACCACCCTCAGCCACGCCCCCAGTTGCCGCTCCAACGCCTGCGTCAGCCACTCGCGCCGCTGGCGGTACAGCGGCCGCATGCGTTTCAGATGGCGGTAGAAATGTCCTTGCCGGATAAAATCCGCCACGCCGGCCTGCAGCAGCGGCGGGCAACCGCAGCCACGCAGCCGACTGCTGCACGCGAATGTCTCCGTCAGACCGACGGGCACCACCAGATAAGCCATGCGCAGCGCCGGGAACAGCGTTTTGCTGAAGGTGCCGGCGTACAGCACCCGCCCCTGAACATCGAGGCTTTTCAGCGGCGGCAGTGGCCGCCCGTGATAGCGAAACTCGCTGTCGTAGTCATCTTCCAGGATCCAGGCCCCGCGCTGCTGCGCCCAGTCGAGCAGCGCCATGCGCCGCGCCAGGCTGAGCGAGACGCCGAGCGGGCTTTGATGGGTCGGCGTCACCACCGCCAGCCGCGCCTCAGGCGCCGTCAGCATACCGGCGGCCACGTCCATGCCTTGTTCATCCACCGGCACGGCGATCGGCCTGACGCCGGCGGCCCGCAGCAGCGGGCGCGTGACCGGATAGCCGGGATCTTCGATCCATACCGCGTCGCCGGCGTGCAACAGCGTCTCCACCACCCAGTCCAACAACGCCGGATAACCGGCGCAGAGGAAAACCTGCTCCGGCCGGCAGCTGATGCCGCGCGATAAATGGAGATAATGGGCGATCGCCTCACGCAGCTCAGGCAGGCCGCCGGCCGGCGGCAGCGCCAGGGAAGCCACCGTGGAAGCGCGCAGCCGGCGGGCGACAATGCGCTGCCATAACGCCCGCGGAAACGCATCCAGCGCCGGCACGCCCAGTTGGAAAGGCTGCAGCATGCCCTGCGGCTGCAGCGGATCCGGCGCTATCGCCGCCAGCGGTGGCGCAGCGGATACCGCGCCCGGCGGCATGTGCGGCAGCTGCGGCGAGACATAGGTGCCCGCCTGCCCGCGACTCTGCAAAAAACCTTCGGCGATAAGTTGCGCGTAGGCGCTTTCCACCGTGGCGCGCGCCACGCCCAGATCGCTCGCCAACCCGCGCACTGAGGGCAACCGGCTGCCCGCCGCCAGGCTGCCCTGGGTAATGGCGTCTTTAATCCGCAGGTAAATCTGCCGGTACAGCGGTTCGGCGAGCCGGCTGTCCAGCCGCAGCGAGGTCAGGAAAGATGGCATTATGGCTCGGTTAAATAATCATTTTATGGCCCTATAGCATAGACCATAAGGCCGCTAAAGTAGCGCCATGATTTCGTTACTACCGATTGAGGTTGAGCATGATTAAGCAACGTTTGAACTATGCCGAATTGGCGCCCGCCCCGTACAAAAATATGGTGAGCGCGCTGATGGCGCTGGAGAAAGGCGCCCTGGACAAGGCGACCATCGAGTTGATGTTTATGCGCGTTTCGCAGATCAACGGCTGCGCCTACTGCCTGGATATGCACGGCAAAGCGCTGCGCGAAAGCGGTTTCAGCCATGCCAAGCTGGATACGCTGGCGGGCTGGCGCGTCAGCCATGAATTCAGCGAGCGCGAGCGCGCCGCGCTGGAATGGGCCGAGTCGGTGACGCTGATCGCCGCCACCGGCGCGCCGGACAGCGCTTTCGAGGTGCTGAAGGCGCACTTCAGCGATGCCGAGATCGCCGATCTGACCTTCGCCATCAGCATCATGAACGCCTTCAACCGGCTGGCGGTCAGCATGCGCCAGTAATGCGTTCTCTTCCCCCCTCTGCACTGAGAGGGGGAATTTCTCACCCGCAAAAATTTTTTCCCTCGCCTTTTCCAGCCCCGGTGCGGTCTGCGCACCCAATCCGACAAAACACCATATATGGCGTGGTTGATAAAATAAATATCAACATATAGTATTTTATAGGTCAGCCGCAGGGAGTGTCGTTCGGTTGATAACGCCGTCAGAAACGCCAGGAACAATGCTCCGTTATCTGACTTGTCCGCCTTTCCTTCAGCCTAAAGGTAAATGCGAATCATGAGCATTATTATTTACAGTAAGCCGGACTGTGTCCAGTGCAACGCCACCTATCGCGCATTTGATAAACAGGGGATTGATTATCAGGTGGTCGATCTCACCCTGGATCAGCAGGCGCTGAACCACGTTAAATCCTTAGGTTATCAGCAAGTTCCGGTAATTATCGCCGGAGACGATCACTGGTCCGGATTCCGGCCGGACAAGATCGGCGCGCTGGCGCTCACCTGCTGAGGCCCGCCGATGAATCCGCTGGTTTATTTCTCCAGCAGCTCGGAGAACACCCATCGGTTCGTTGAGAAACTGGGCCTGCCGGCGATCCGCATTCCGATCGCCGGCGCCCGCAGCAAGCTGCTGATGGAACACCCCTTTATCTTGATCGTACCCAGCTATGGCGGCGGCAGCGCCGTCGGCGCGGTGCCGATCCAGGTGATCCGCTTTCTCAACGTTCCGCAAAACCGTTCATACCTGCGCGGCGTCATCGCCGCCGGGAACACCAACTTCGGCGCGGCGTACGGCATCGCCGGCGACATCATCGCCAAAAAATGCCAGGTGCCTTTTTTATACCGCTTTGAGCTGCTCGGCACTACGCAAGACGTTGAAAACGTTAGACAGGGAGTAACCGCATTTTGGCAACGACAGAACTGACCAGGCCCGAAACGGGCGCGCTGGATTACCATTCGCTCAACGCGATGCTCAATCTTTACGATGCGGAAGGCCGGATCCAGTTCGATAAAGATCGGCTGGCGGCGCGGCACTACTTCCTGCAGCACGTCAACCAAAACACCGTGTTTTTCCACAACCTGGAGGAAAAGCTGCGCTATCTGGTGGAGGAAGGCTACTACGAGCCGCAGGTGCTGGCGCAGTACGAATTCCCGTTTATCAAGCAGCTGTTTCAGCAGGCCTACGCCAAAAAATTCCGCTTCGAGACCTTCCTCGGCGCCTTCAAGTACTACACCAGCTATACGCTCAAAACCTTCGACGGCAAGCGCTATCTGGAACGCTACGAAGACCGGGTGTGCATGGTGGCGCTGACGCTGGCGGCGGGCGACACCGCCCTGGCGCAGGATCTGGTGGAGGAGATGATTTCGGGCCGCTTCCAGCCGGCCACGCCGACTTTCCTCAACTGCGGCAAACGCCAGCGCGGTGAGCTGGTCTCCTGCTTCCTGCTGCGCATCGAAGACAATATGGAATCGATCGGCCGGGCGGTGAACTCCGCGCTGCAGCTGTCGAAACGCGGCGGCGGCGTGGCCTTCATGCTGAGCAATATTCGCGAGGTGGGCGCGCCGATCAAGCGCATCGAGAATCAGTCCTCCGGCGTCATTCCGATCATGAAAATGCTCGAAGACGCCTTCTCCTACGCCAACCAGCTCGGCGCGCGCCAGGGGGCCGGCGCGGTGTATCTCAACGCCCACCACCCGGACATTCTGCGTTTTCTCGACACCAAGCGCGAAAACGCCGACGAGAAGATCCGCATCAAAACGCTGTCGCTGGGGGTGGTGATCCCGGATATCACCTTCGAGCTGGCGAAGAACAACGAAGAGATGTACCTGTTTTCGCCCTACGACGTCGAACGGGTGTATGGCGTGCCGTTTTCGGAGATTGCCGTCAGCGAGAAGTACCGCGAGATGGTGGACGACAAGCGCATCCGCAAGTCGCGCATCAACGCGCGCGAGTTCTTCCAGGTGCTGGCGGAGATCCAGTTCGAATCCGGCTACCCCTATGTGATGTTCGAGGACACGGTTAACCGGGAGAACCCGATCGCCGGGCGGATCAACATGAGCAACCTGTGTTCGGAGATCCTGCAGGTCAACCGCGCCAGCACGTATCACGAGGATCTGAGCTACGATCGCATCGGCAAGGACATCTCCTGCAACCTCGGCTCGCTGAACATCGCCAAAACCATGGACGCGCCGGACTTCGGCAAGGCGATCGAGACCGCGATCCGCGCGCTGACCGCGGTGGCCGACATGAGCGATATCCGCTCGGTGCCGTCGATCGCCGAAGGCAACCGCAGCGCCCGCGCCATCGGTTTGGGCCAGATGAACCTGCACGGTTACCTGGCGCGCGAGCGCATCTTCTACGGCTCGGAAGAAGGCATCGACTTCACCAACCTCTATTTCTATACCGTGGCCTATCACGCCATCCGCGCCTCTAACCGGCTGGCGATCGAGCGCGGCGGCGCCTTCGACGGCTTTGAGCATTCCCGCTATGCCAGCGGCGAGTACTTCGATAAGTACACCGAGCGCGACTGGCTGCCGCAGACCGAGCGGGTGCGCGAGCTGTTCGCCGCCGCCGGCATCGCCATTCCGAACCGCGACGACTGGCGCGCGCTGCGCCAGTCGGTGATGCTGCACGGGCTGTACAACCAGAACCTGCAGGCGGTGCCGCCGACCGGTTCCATCTCGTACATCAATAACGCCACCTCCAGCATCCACCCGATCGTTTCACGCATCGAGATCCGCAAGGAAGGCAAGATCGGCCGCGTTTACTACCCGGCGCCCTACATGACCAACGACAACCTGGCGTATTACCAGGATGCCTATGAGATTGGCCCGGAAAAGATCATCGATACCTACGCCGCCGCCACGCAACACGTCGATCAGGGGCTGTCGCTGACGCTGTTCTTCCGCGATACCGCCACCACCCGCGATATCAACCGCGCGCAGATCTACGCCTGGCGCAAAGGCATCAAGACCATTTACTACATCCGCCTGCGCCAAATGGCGCTGGAAGGCACCGAGGTGCAGGGCTGCGTGTCCTGCGCGCTGTGAGGCAACTTATGACGACCGTAACATCGGCGCCGCTGGTGCGCGCCATCAACTGGAACATCATCGAAGACGACAAGGATCTGGAGGTGTGGAACCGCCTGACCTCCAACTTCTGGCTGCCGGAGAAGGTGCCGCTGTCCAACGATATCCCCTCCTGGGCCACGCTGACGCCGAAGGAGCAGCAGCTGACCATTCGGGTGTTCACCGGGTTGACACTGCTGGACACCATCCAGAACACCGTCGGCGCGCCGGCCCTGATCGCCGATGCGCTGACGCCGCACGAAGAGGCGGTGTACTCCAACATCAGCTTTATGGAGGCGGTGCACGCCCGCTCGTACAGCTCAATCTTCTCCACCCTGTGCCAAACGCCGGACGTGGACGACGCCTACCGCTGGAGCGAGGAAAACCGCGCGCTGCAGAAGAAGGCCGGCATCATTCTGGCGCACTATCGCAGCGACGATCCGCTGTTGAAGAAGGTTGCCAGCGTGTTCCTCGAGTCGTTCCTGTTCTATTCGGGCTTTTACCTGCCGATGTACTGGTCGAGCCGCGCCAAGCTGACCAACACCGCCGATCTGATCCGCCTGATCATCCGCGACGAGGCGGTGCATGGCTACTATATCGGCTATAAATTCCAGAAAGGGCTGGAGAAAGTGGACGCCGCACGGCGCCGGCAGGTGAAAAACTTTGCCTTCGATCTGCTGCAGGATCTGTACGACAACGAGGTGCGCTACACCGAGGAGCTGTACGACGGCGTCGGCTGGACGGAAGACGTGAAAACCTTCCTGCACTACAACGCCAACAAGGCGTTGATGAACCTCGGGTATGAGGCGCTGTTCCCGCCGGCGATGGCGGAGGTCAACCCGGCTATCCTGTCGGCATTGTCGCCAAACGCCGATGAAAACCACGACTTCTTCTCCGGTTCCGGTTCGTCTTACGTCATCGGCAAGGCGGTCAACACCGAGGATGAGGACTGGGATTTCTGAGGACATGACAACGATACCGGTCTTTCAGGCCGGTATCGTGCATTCAATACCCTTGTTCTTTCTGACTACGGATCGCCAGAACAAACGCCGTATCGATATCAGGGATATATTTGTAGAGCGCCAAATAACCGCGAGATTGCTGCCCAATAATCAATTCACGCAGCCCTGCGCCAAGGGCTCGTCCGATCAATGGATTATGTTCCAATACCGCAATCGCCTGGATGATTTCCTGAATGCGCCGCCCTGAATCCGCAGCGCCATAGTGAGCCAAATGAGCGAGAATACGTTCGATATCATCCCTGACCTCTGGCGCCAACTCGACATTTGCCATCAGCGCCCCAATTTTTTAACCGGAGGTTTAACAACGTCAGTGTTACCCGCTGCGTAATTTTCCAAATAACCGCGCATCTCTTTCCAAGAGACCGTCTCTCCCGTCGCAATTATCTTGGCATAGCGTTTTTCCGCTTCATTCTCAAAGTCGCGGCGCAACTCTTCTTGCTGCGTTTTCTCCGCTATTGCCTGCAAAATAAAGCTGTGAGTCGTCACGCCAGCCTGCTCGGCGACGGCGGTGACGCGGGCTTTAAGCTCATCTGGAATACGGATGGTCGTCGTCGACATAATCGCTCCCAACATCGGTCAATCACATGTAGCTCAATTGTGCTACATGAAATCTGGCAGCGCAATAATGCTGGTGATTATTTCACCGATTGACGCAGCTCAAGCCGCCGCCAGATGGCGCGTTTCTCCGCGTCGCCGGCGGTCGGCCAGGCAGCGATCTCCGCCCGCGTGCGCCGACATCCCCGGCACTGCTGGGTTTCGTCGTCGATGCGGCACAGGCTGACGCAGGGCGATCTTACGCCGTGCTGGGATTGCTGATTGTCGCCCGCCATAAACCGCCCTTGATGTGATGTGTGCCGCCACAGGATACCCGATCCGGCGGCGGCGCGTCGTCAATCAGATGATGCCGCCGTTGGCGCGCAGGGTTTGGCCGTTGATCCAGCCGCCGTCGGTGCCGGCCAGGAAGGCCACCGCCGCGGCGATATCGTCCGGCGTTCCCAGCCGCTCCAGCGGCGCCATCTTCGCCAGCCGATCGATAAGCTCCGGCGTTTTGCCATCGAGGAACAAACCGGTGGCGGTCGGCCCCGGCGCGACGGCGTTTACCGTGATATTGCGGCCGCGCAGCTCTTTCGCCAGCACGCTGGTCAACGCCTCGATCGCCGCCTTGCTGGCGGCATACATGCCGTAACCCGGCTGCAGCAGCCCCACCACGCTGGAGGAGAAGTTGATGATACGGCCGTTGTCACGCAGGCGCTTCGCCGCTTCACGCATCGTGTTGAAGCTGCCTTTCAGGTTGATGTCGATCAGGCGATCCGCGTCTTCATCGCGCATGTCCGCCACCGGCGCCAACGCAATTACCCCCGCGTTATTGACCAGCACGTCGATGCCGCCAAACGCCTGTTCGGCGCTGTCGAACAGCCGGGCGACCGCAGATGCATCGCTGACGTCGGCTTTGACGCTCAAGGCGCGGCCGCCGCGCTGTTCTATCTTGCGCACCAGCTCATCGGCCGGCGCCGGGTTGCCTGAATAGTTAATGATGACGGTAAAGCCGTCGGCGGCCAGACGCTCGGCGATGGCGGCGCCGATGCCGCGCGATGCGCCGGTGACGATAGCGACGGGGGGAGTTTTCTGGTTCATCGGAGATCCTTAAAGAAAACGACGAGGGTAACGTTAATCATGCACTCTTTATCGCGGCGAATAAGCCCCGATTGTCTGGCATCATCATCCCAAATTATCGAACAATGCGTCTGGACTCGTTCGATGGCCGCCCAACGGACGGCCATCCCCGTTACAACGCGCCGTAATTCAGCGGCACCCAGCTGTACCCTTCTCCCTGGCGGTTCAGGTAGCCCAATCCCGGGAACGACAGGTGTGCGCCGCCCACCAGCTCGTTCTGCCGCGCGCTGTCGCTGAACACCCGCAGCCGTTGAGCGACCGCCGCCTTGGCGTCGCTGTCAAAGCTGATAGCCACCTTCGGATGCGGCATCTGCACCGCCGCCACGTGGATCAGATCCCCCAGCAACAGCAGCTTTTTGCCCTGGCTGGTCACCTGATAGACACTGTGGCCTGGCGTATGGCCGTGAGCGGCAAAGGCGGCGATGCCCGGCGAAAGCTCGCCGTCGCCGTTGAACGGCTTAAAGTGCCCCGCCGCCTGGTAAGGCTTGATCGCCGCCATGGCCTTTTCGAAATTGCCTTTGTTCTGCGCCTTGGCCTGTTTCAACCGGTCGGCGCTCAGCCAGAAGTCCGCATCCTGGCTGGCGGCGCGCACCACCGCATTGGGGAATACCGCCTTGCCGTCGTGCGTCAGGCCGCCGAGGTGATCCGGGTGCATATGAGTCAGGTAGATCTCATCCACCTGCTCAGGCTGATAGCCCGCCGCGCGCAGATTATCCACCAGCTTGCCCAGGCCGTCGCCCAGCAGCTGGCCGGCGCCGCTGTCGATCATCACCAGCTTGTCGCCGGTATTGATCAGATAGGCATTGACCGAGGTGACCACCGGCAGGTTTTGATGCCGCTCGGCCAACCCGGCGGCGATCTGCTGCGGCGTGGTGTTCAGCAACAGTTTGTCCGCCGGCAGGCGAATGATACCGTCAGACAACGCGGTCACTTCAAAACTGCCCAGCATGATGCGGTAAACTCCCGGCGTCGGGGTTTTGGCCTGCGGCGCGGCGGCGCCGGCCTGTAATGACATAACGGCCAGCGCCGCGCCCAGCAGACAACGTTTCCAGAACATGATGACTCCTTGCGAGAATTGAACAGCGCTAAGTATTGACGCAAAAATCCCGATGCGCCTGTTTAATAAATGCCTTTAATAAATATATAAATAATATATTTATTATGAATAGTTTTGTTTGCCGACTCACACAACACCAATCAATATTTTCTCGCTCGCCACTTGGTTATTTTTCTTACTCCCTAAACCAAGAGTGAGGAAATATCATGAACTATCAATTCGAAAATCTGGTCTTTGAAGGCGGCGGCGTAAAAGGCATCGCCTATGGCGGTGCGCTGGAATTGCTGGAAGCTAAAGGCATCATGCCACAGATCAAGCAAACCTCCGGCGCCTCGGCGGGCGCCATCGCCGCGCTGCTGGTCGGCCTGGGCTGCAGCTCGGCCGACGTCACCAAAATTCTGTCGGCGATGGATTTTAAAAAATTCCTCGATTATAACGGCGGCTTTTTCGGTACGCTCCACGATGCCTATCGCCTGTTCAATCAATACGGCATCGCGCCCGGCGATTATTTCTATCAATGGTCGCGCGATATTATCAAGCAATATACCGGCAAGCCGGATATTACCTTCGAGCAGTTCGAAGCGATGAAAGCGGCGAAAGGGTTCAAGTCGATTTACTTTATCGGCGCCAACCTCAACAGCGGCCAGCGCGAGGTCTATTCGCATCGCACCACGCCGCGCATGAAAGTGGCGGACGGCCTGCGCATTTCGATGTCATTCCCGTTCGCCTTCGTGGCGAAGAACAACACCCTGGGCGACCTGTGCATCGACGGCGGCATGATCGACAACTACCCGGTGCGGCTGTTCGACTATGACTTCTCCGCCACGCCGCCTTACATCGACGCTTCAAGCCAGCGCATCAACACCCGCACGCTGGGCCTTCGCCTGGACTCCGCCGGCGAAATCGCCCAGGCCGCCGGGCAGGCAGGTCCGCGCACGCAGGTCAACAACCTGTTTGATTTCACCCTGGCGGTGGCCAACGTGATGCTGGACATCCAAACCAAGGTGCACCTGGACAGCGACGACTGGAAACGCACCGTGTATGTCGACACGCTTGACGTCGGCACGCTGGAGTTCGGCATCAGCGAGGAGAAGAAACGCGCGCTGATCGAATCCGGCCGCCGCGGCGTAGAGCGCTACTTCGCCTGGTACGACGCCGCCATGAAACAGGCGGCATAACCCCCATCCCCCCCGCCCGCGCGTACGGCCGGCGCGCGGGCAAAAAAAATCCCCGCGGGGGCGGGGAAAGGCAAAGTAACGCTAAGGATTTATAGGAGTTATACGAAGAACTTGGCCAACACCAGCAGCGACAGCGAGACGTTGATAGCGCCCCCGATTCGGGTGGCGATCTGCGCGAACGGCATCAGCGACATGCGGTTGCCGGCGGTGAGGATCGCGACGTCGCCAGTGCCGCCCTGCCCGCTCTGGCAGCAGGAGACAATCGCCACATCGATAGGATGCATGCCGATTTTCTTGCCGACGAAGAAACCGGTCGCCACCAGCGCGCTGACGGTCGTGACGATCACGATCAGATTCTGTACGGTGAACGCGTCCACCAGCTCCTGCCACGGCGTGATGGCCACCCCGACCGCGAACAGGATCGGATAGGTCACGGCGGTGCGGAAGAATTTGTACACCACCTGCGAGCCTTCCTGAATGCGCGGCGACACCCCGTGCGCCAGCTTCACCGCCACGGCGGCGAACAGCATGCCCACCGGCGCCGGCAGGCCGATCAGACGGTGCAGCAACATGCCCACCATATACAGCAGGATGGCCAGCAGCGCGCCGCAGGCGATGGTGCTGACGTCCACCTTGCCGCTGATTTTTTCCACCGCGTTCATGTCGCTGTCGCCCTGCTTGCTCGGCATCAGGCTGCCTTCGCCGGTCAGATGCGGATAACGCTTGCCCAACTGGTTGAGCAGGCCGGCGATGACGATGGCGGTCAGGCTGCCGAGCATCACGATCGGCAGAATGCGCCCCAACGCCACGCCCTGCTCCATGTGCAGGATCGCCGCGTAGCCCATCGACAGCGGGATCGCCCCTTCACCCACGCCGCCGGCCATGATCGGCAGGATCAGGAAGAAGAAGATCTGGAACGGCTCCAGGCCCAGCGCCATGCCGACGCCCATCCCCACCAGCATGCCGACGATCTCGCCGCACAGCATCGGAATGAAGATGCGCAGGAAGCCCTGGATCAGCACCTGGCGGTTCATGCTCATGATGCTGCCGACGATGATGCAGCAGATGTAGAGATAAAGAATGTTGGTCGATTTGTAGAACTTGGTGGTCGACTCCACCACCACGTCCGGCAGCAGGCCGTAGTGCACCAGCGCGGAAGGAATAAAGGTGGCGCAGATCGCCGCCGCGCCCATTTTGCCGATCAGCGGCAGGCGCTTGCCGAATTCGCCGCAGGCGAAACCGAAGAACGCCAGGGTAGCCACCATCACCACGATATCGCTCGGCAATTTGCCTTCCAGGCAATCGAGCAGAATCAATACGCCGGCCAGAATAAAGAACGGTAACGGAATAATCCCTACTTTATAATTGTCCAGTATCCGCCACCATTTCTCACGCAGAGGAATATCGGCGGCCTTGTCTTTGGCTACGAGGTAAGAATCATCTGTTGTGCTCATAATCTGGCCTCTTATTAGTTTGTTCAGCCATCATAGAGAAGCGCACGGATTATCTGCTGTGATTATGTTCAAAGTTAAAAAGGGTTTTTAATGGTGGTTATGGTTTCTATGGGGTTAATTAAGATTATGTAAAAACCGGCGTGGTTTTAATGGTGTTAATACCGCTTTTATTTTAAAGCTTATCAACTTTATCGCAGACGAACAATTCTCGTCCGGTTCACTTTAATCCCGTGTGAGGGATCACAAGTTGATCGGGCGCAATATTACAGACCCCGCTTCTCGTGATAGGGTAAGGCTTCAGGATCTCTTTACGGTGAAGCTCCGCCATGCGGCTCAAACTCTCATTCCAAATCAAGCTGTTTCTGTGCCTGGTGGCCTTCTCCTGCCTGCTGCTGACCTGCATCGGCGCCTACACCTATTACCAGCTGGATGCGCAGCTGCACCGCGATCTCGGCGCCCGCGCGCAGGTGCAGGCGCGGGAAATCGCCCTCATTCCTTCGCTGGTCAACGCGGTGGAAAACAACGACGCCGCCAGAATCGCCGCGCTGATGAAAAAAATCCGTGCCAGCAGCGATGCCAGTTATATCGTCATCGGCGATAATCACGCCCGCCATCTTTATCATTCCGAATATGAAGGCCGCCTGGGCACGCCGATGATCGGCGGCGATAATAAAGAGGTGCTGGAAGGAAAAAGCATTATTTCCATTCGCAAGGGCGGCATTGGCGTTTCATTGCGCAGCAAGGCGCCGATCCTGGATGAAAATAATCACGTGATCGGTATCGTTTCCGTCGGCTATTTGAAATCGCACATCGATAATTTAAATGCCAGGACGCTGACGCAAATTATCGGCTCCATCGTCCTGCTGCTGATCGCCCTGTTCGTCTTTTCCTGGCTGCTGTCGAAAAACCTCAAGCGCCAGATGTTCTGGCTGGAGCCGAAAGAGATCGCGCTGCTGGTGCGCCAGCAAAAAGCGCTGCTGGAAGCCATCTATGAAGGGGTGATCGCCATCGATCCAGAGCTGCGGATCATCACCATCAACCATGCGGCGCGCGAGCTATTGGATCTGCACCAGCCCGCCGCCGGCTTGCTGGGCCGGCCGATCGGCGACGTCATTCAGGCGCAGCCGAACTTCTTCGCCGCCGCGCAGCTGGGCCAGGATACGCACGATGAGGTGTGCCGCTTCAATCACGTGCGGGTGATCGCCAGCCGGGTGCGCATCATGCAGGAGCAGGAGCTGCAAGGCTGGGTGATCAGCTTCCGCGACAAGAACGACATCAATACCCTGAGCAGCCAGCTCAGCCAGGTGAAACGCTATGCCGACAACCTGCGCATCATGCGCCACGAACAGCTGAACTGGACCGCCACGCTGGCCGGGCTACTGCATATGCAGCGCTACGACGAGGCCATCCGCTATGTGGAGGCCCAGTCGGAGGGCGCGCAGGAAATCCTCGATTTCATCTCGCAGCGCTTCAGTTCGGCGGCGCTGTGCGGCCTGCTGCTGGGCAAATACTCCAGCGCCAGGGAAAAAGGCATCGAGCTGCGCTTCGATCCGGCCTGCCAGCTGCGGCAGATCCCGGCGGCGCTGAATGAGACCGAACTGATGTCGATCGTCGGCAACCTGCTGGATAATGCCGTGGAGGCGACGCTGCACTGCCCGGCCCCGCACGACGCGATCGAGCTTTATATCAGCGACGGCAGCGACGAGCTGGTGATCGAGGTGGCGGATCGCGGCACCGGCATCGCCGAGGAGATTCGTGATACGCTGTTTGAACAGGGCGTCACCACCAAAGCGGATAAAAGCGACCACGGCATCGGCCTGCATCTGGTCGCCAGCCACGTGGCGCAGGCGCACGGCAGCATAGAAGTGTCGGACAACGAGCCGCACGGCTCGATATTCTCTATATTTATCCCTAAATAAAACCCATAACCCGATTTTTTGAGCACCCGATTATGTCACACCAAGCACTGGACGTTCTGATCGTGGAAGACGAGCCGCAACTGGCGACGCTGCACGCGGAGTTCATCGAGAAAAATTTCAACCTGCGGGTGGTGGCTTACGCCGCCACGCTGGCCGAAGCGCGGGCCAAAGCCAATGCGCATCAGCCGCGGCTGATCCTGCTGGATAACTTTCTGCCGGACGGCCAGGGCATTGAGCTGATGGAAGAGCCGGCGGTGAAGAACCCCGCCTGTTCGGTGATCTTCATCACCGCCGCCAGCGACATGCACACCTGCAGCCAGGCGATCCGCAACGGCGCCTTCGACTACATCATCAAGCCGGTATCCTACAAGCGGCTGCGCAATTCGCTCGAACGCTTCATGCAGTTCGTGCAAACCCAGCGCACCTTCAAGATCATCGATCAGGACAACGTCGATGCGCTGTACAACCTGCAGTCGAAGCAGTTCTCCAGCGAGCCAAGCGCCAAAGGCATCGAAACCAATACCCTCGAGCTGGTGCAGGCGCTGTTTATCGCCCAGCCGGCGGTGGCGCATGCGGTGGAAGACGTGGTGGAGCAGGTCGGCATCAGCAAGACCACCGCCCGCCGTTATCTGGAATATTGCGTCGCCACCCAGTTCGTGCGGGTAGAGATGCTGTACGGCAATATCGGCCATCCGCGGCGGCTGTATCGCAAGGCCTGAGGCTGCCATCTGGCTGTCATATTACGGCGATAACATAACGCCCGACGATATCCCCCTCGATATCGGCACCTGTCGTTAAAACTGATGAAATACTGATGACTTTTACCCGGCCTCTGGTCGGGTTTTTTATTATCCGAACGGCAGGCGCGGCGCCCAAATATTTCTCGGCGCCACACCGTATTATTTCCCCAAAAACCAAACCATTATGGCAAATAATGGCCGTCAATTTTGAGTCACGGGCCAAATTACCATAACTAATTAAAACCTTGATGTAAACCACTAATATCCCATTTAAATGACATTGAGGGTTGCCTCAGATATTCACTGTGTTAGGGTAAAAAGCTCTTTTATTTTGCTAAGGACAGCCCATAACGCGTTAATTAAACCAGAGGAAACAGCAAATTGCATGGCAATTAAACTCGAAGTAAAGAACCTGTATAAGATATTTGGCGAACACCCGGAACGCGCATTCAAACTGCTGGATAAAGGTCTGACAAAAGATCGGCTGTTTGAAAAAACCGGCTTATCGCTCGGCGTAAAAGACGCCACTCTGGCCATTGAAGAAGGCGAGATATTTGTCATCATGGGGCTCTCCGGTTCCGGCAAGTCCACCCTGGTACGCCTTCTCAATCGTCTGATAGAACCCACCCGCGGCCAGGTGCTGATTGACGGTGAGGACATCGCCAAAATATCCGACGCGGCGCTGCGCACCGTGCGGCGAAATAAGATCAGCATGGTATTTCAGTCATTCGCGCTGATGCCGCACATGAATGTCATTAATAACACCGCCTTCGGTATGGAATTAGCCGGCATACCGCTGCAGGAGCGCCAGGAAAAAGCGCTGGATGCCCTGCGTCAGGTCGGGCTGGAGAATTATGCGCTGTCTTATCCGGATGAATTATCCGGCGGCATGCGCCAGCGCGTGGGATTAGCCCGCGCCCTGGCCAATAACCCGGATATATTATTGATGGACGAAGCCTTCTCGGCGCTCGATCCGTTAATTCGTACCGAAATGCAGGATGAGCTGGTGAAATTACAGGCCCAACATCAGCGCACCATCGTGTTTATTTCCCACGATCTGGACGAAGCGATGCGCATCGGCGATCGCATCGCCATCATGCAGGGCGGTGAGGTGATCCAGGTCGGCACGCCGGACGAGATCCTGAACAACCCGGCCAACGACTATGTGCGCACCTTCTTCCGCGGCGTGGACATCAGTCACGTATTCAGCGCCAAGGATATCGCCCAACGGCGCCCGGTGACGCTGATCCGCAAAACCCCCGGCTTTGGCCCCCGATCGGCGCTGCAGCTGCTGCGCGATGAGGACCGTGATTATGGTTATGTTGTTGAACGCGGAAAGAAATTTATCGGCGTGGTGTCGATAGAGTCGCTGAAAAAGGCGCTGTCCGCCAATCAAACGCTGGACGATGCCCTGCTCGAGGCTCCTGCCGCCGTGCCGGCCGACACGCCGCTCAGCGATCTGATTTCCCTGGTCGCCCAGGCGCCGTGCGCGGTGCCGGTAGTGTGCGAAGAACATAACTATCTCGGCATCATCTCCAAGGCCATGCTGCTGCAGGCGTTGGACAAGGAGGGCTCCGCCAATGAGTGATACTACGCAAACCCAAGATCCCTGGGCTACCGCACCGGCCGATACCGGCGCCGCACCCGCAAACGATGCCGCCGCCAACGCCGGCGACGCCTGGTCCAGCGCGCCGCCGCCGGCCACCCATGACGCCGCCGCGTCAGGTGCCGATTGGCTCAGCAGCGCCCCGGCGCAGCCGGAACACTTCAGCCTGCTCGATCCGTTCCACAAGGCCTGGGTGCCGTTCGATACCTGGGTCACGCAGGGCATCGACTGGCTGGTGTTGCACTTCCGCCCGCTGTTCCAGGGCATCCGCGTGCCGGTCGACATGATCCTGAGCGGCTTCCAGCAACTGCTGCTGGGCATGCCGGCGCCGATCGCCATTCTGGTGTTCTCGCTGCTCGCCTGGCAGGTCTCGGGCCTCGGCATGGGTGCCGCAACGCTGCTCTCCCTGGTCGCCATCGGCGCCATCGGCGCCTGGTCGCAGGCGATGGTCACGCTGGCGCTGGTGCTGACCGCACTGTTCTTCTGCATCCTTATCGGCCTGCCGCTCGGCATCTGGCTGGCGCGCAGCAAGCACGCCGCCAAAGTCATCAGGCCACTGCTCGACGCGATGCAGACCACTCCGGCCTTCGTCTATCTGGTGCCGATCGTCATGCTGTTCGGTATCGGCAACGTGCCGGGCGTGGTCGTGACCATTATCTTCGCGCTGCCGCCGATCGTGCGCCTGACCATTCTCGGCATCAAGCAGGTGCCGGAAGATCTGATCGAGGCCGCCGAGTCCTTCGGCGCCAGCCCGCGCCAGCTGCTGTTCAAGGTGCAGCTACCGCTGGCGATGCCGACCATCATGGCCGGCGTGAACCAGACGCTGATGTTGGCGCTGTCGATGGTGGTCATCGCCTCGATGATCGCCGTCGGCGGTCTGGGCCAGATGGTGCTGCGCGGCATCGGCCGGCTGGACATGGGCCTGGCCGCCGTCGGCGGGGTCGGCATCGTGATCCTGGCGATCATTCTCGATCGCCTCACCCAATCGCTGGGGCGCGATCGCCGCAGCAAAGGCATCGGCCGCTGGTATCGCCGCGGCCCCATCGGGCTGCTGACTCGCCCGTTCATCAAACAAGCCTGACGCTTTTCCCGCCGGCGGCTGCGGCCCCGGCGGGCTATGACACCACCACATCGAAAAAAGGGGAAACACTATGCGCACTACGGGCATCTGGGCTCTCGCCCTGACGACGCTGATTGGCTCACAGAGCGTGAGCGCGGCAGATTTACCCGGCAAGGGGATCGCGGTACAGCCGGTGCAAAGCACCATTTCCGAAGAGACCTTCCAGACGCTGCTGGTCAGCAAGGCGCTGGAAAAACTGGGTTACGACGTGAAAGAACCGCGTGAAGTGGATTACAACGTCGCCTACACCTCGATCGCCTCCGGCGACGCGACCTTTATCGCGGTCAACTGGGATCCGCTGCACGCCGATCAGTACAAGGCCGCAGGCGGCGACGCCAAGTTCTACCGCGAAGGCGTCTACGTCAACGGCGCCGCGCAGGGCTACCTGATCGACAAGAAGACCGCCGAGCAATATCACATCACCAACGTCGAGCAGCTTAAGGATCCCAAGATCGCCAAGCTGTTCGACACCAACGGCGACGGCAAGGCCGATCTGACCGGCTGCACCCCGGGCTGGGGCTGCGAAGCGGTGATCAACCACCACATCAAGGCCTACGGCCTGAGCAACACCGTCGAGCACAACCAGGGCAACTACGCGGCGATGATCGCCGACACCATCACCCGCTACAAAGAGGGTAAACCGGTGCTGTATTACACCTGGACGCCGTACTGGGTCAGCGATGTGATGGTGCCGGGCCGCGACGTGGTCTGGCTGCAGGTACCGTTCTCCTCCCTGCCGGGCGAGCAGAAGAACGTCGACACCAAGCTGCCTAACGGCGCCAACTACGGCTTCCCGGTCAACACCATGCGCATCGCCGCCAACAAGCAGTGGGCCGAAGCCAATCCGGCGGCCGCCAAGCTGTTCGCCATCATGAAGCTGCCGATCGCCGACATCAACGCGCAAAACCTGCGTATGCATGAAGGCCAGGCTTCGGAAGCCGACATCCAGAACCACGTCAACGGCTGGATCAAGGCGCATCAGGCGACCTTCGACGGCTGGGTGAAAACCGCCGCCGAGGCGGCGAAGCCGTAACCGATCGGGGGCGCCGCATCCGCCGCCCCCTACCCCGCCATATCAATGCCGCTGAACTGTAAAAAACGTGCGGCGGCGTTTGACAAGGGCTGCGGCCAGATGCAATACACCTGGCGTCGCGGCCCGTCTTCAATCGGAATCGACACCAGCGTGCTTAGGCGTTGCGCGGTCGAGATCGGTACGATGCCCGCCGCCAATCCGCGCCGCACCAGATTCTCCAACCATTCGATATGATCGATTTCAAAACTGACGTGCCGGCGGATGCCCGCCGCCTGGAAGGCGCGATCGGTTTGGCGCCGCGCACCGGTGCCGCTGTAGAAATCCACCAGCGGCACTTCCGCCAGCGCCTGCAGATTCACCCGCTCACGGTTGGCCAGCGGATGCTGCGGCGCCACCAACGCCACCAGCGGCTCATCGGTCAACTGCCGGTGCGACATCGGCAGCAAATCGACATCGCCGGGCCAGATGCCGACGAACGCCATATCGCACTTCTGCTGACGCACGTCCTCCAGCAGGGCTTCGCTCATGCCGACGTACAGGCGGATGTTCACCGCCGGATAGTGGCGATGAAACTTGTCGAGCTTTTCGGTCAGATCAATCGCGTTTATGGTTGAAATGGTGCCGATGGTCAAGATGCCGGACACCGCATCCCCGGCGGCGGTCACCTCTTCCACCAGCGCCTGCTGTGCCGCCAGCAGCCGCTGCGCCGAGGGAATGAAAGCCTGGCCGGCGGGGGTCAATCGCACCCGACGCGAGGTGCGCTCAAACAGCGTACAGCCCAGCTCTTCTTCCAGTTTGGCGATCTGGTGGCTGAGCGCCGACTGCACCGTATGGCAGCACTGCGCCGCCCGGGTGAAGCTCTGTTCCTCCGCCACCGCCAGCGCATAGCGTATCTGTTTCAGGTTCATGGCATCTATCTTGAAATGAGATAAATCAAATGAAAATTATACATTGGTTTCCGC
The DNA here is from genome assembly GCF_051172435.1 of Serratia sp. G204Y. Taxonomy (NCBI): domain Bacteria; kingdom Pseudomonadati; phylum Pseudomonadota; class Gammaproteobacteria; order Enterobacterales; family Yersiniaceae; genus Serratia; species Serratia sp. G204Y. Next base: position 248,202 of record NZ_JBPIZA010000004.1, read on the forward strand.
AGACGCATTGCCGGATACTGCGCGCTATCTTCTTCCCGTGATGAAAAAATCATGAACCAACAAAACGTCCACCCGGGCCTCAGCCCGGCGCTGACCGTGCTGATCGCCATCGCTACCGGCCTGGCGGTCGCCAGCAACTATTACGCGCAGCCGCTGCTGGAAACCATCGCCACCGGCTTCAATCTGTCGGTCAACCAGGCCGGCTTTATCGTTACCGCCGCGCAGCTCGGTTACGCCACCGGCCTGCTGCTGCTGGTGCCGCTCGGCGATATGTTCGAGCGCCGCGGGCTGATCGTTTTCATGACGCTGCTGGCCGCCGGGGGTATGCTGATCACCGCCACCTCCGCCACGCTGCCGATGATGATCCTCGGCACCGCGCTCACCGGGCTGTTCTCTGTGGTGGCTCAGATCCTGGTGCCGCTGGCCGCCACGCTGGCTCACCCGGAAAAGCGCGGCAAGACCGTCGGCATCATCATGAGCGGCCTGCTGCTCGGCATCCTGTTGGCGCGCACCGTTGCGGGCGCACTGGCGTCGTTCGGCGGCTGGCGCACCATCTACTGGGTCGCCAGCGTGCTGATGATCCTGATGGCGCTGATCCTGTGGCGCGCGCTGCCGCGCTATAAGCAGCACTCCGGGCTGAACTACCCGCAGCTGCTGGCCTCGATCTTCAGCCTGTTCTGCCGCACGCCGCTGCTGCGCACCCGCGCCATCCTCGGCGCCCTGTCGTTCGCCAACTTCAGCGTGCTCTGGACCTCCATGGCCTTTCTGCTCGCCGCGCCGCCGTTCAACTACTCCGAGGGGGTGATCGGGCTGTTCGGCCTGGTGGGCGCCGCCGGGGCGCTGGCCGCTTCGCGCGCCGGGCATCTGGCGGACAAGGGCAAGGCCGGGCTGACCACCACCGTCGGCCTGGTGCTGCTGCTGCTGTCATGGATACCCATCGCGTTGGCTAAACAATCGCTGTGGGCGCTGATCGCCGGCATCCTGATCCTCGATCTGGCGGTGCAGGCAGTACACGTCACCAACCAGAGCGTGATGTACCGCATCATGCCGGACGCGCGCAACCGCCTGACCGCCGGCTACATGACCAGCTACTTTATCGGCGGCGCCCTCGGTTCACTGCTCTCCGCCTCGGCCTATCAGCATGCCGGCTGGTACGGCGTGGCCGCCGCCGGCGGGGTGTTATGCCTGCTCAACCTGCTGACCTGGTGGCTCGGCAAGCACCACGATCCGCAGGGGCCGGCGACAATCTGATTATCGTGCAAATAGTAACTTAAGAAATTTATTAGCGGTGCAGGGTATAAACATTACTTACTCTCTGGTAATGTTCTGGCCATAAACTATTGAAGTCCTATCTACCCTGCGACCCACAACCATGCAAAGCCAAGCTGCAGACAGCCTCAATCCGCCCGCCGTCAGCGCCACCTTCGCCAACGGCGTCGTCGACAGTTTGCCGATCGTCATCGGGTATGTCCCGGTGGCGTTCGCCTTCGGCCTCAGCGCCGTCAAACTGGGCTTTTCCCCGCTGGAAAGCATTTTCTTCTCCTGCATCATCTACGCCGGCGCCAGCCAGTTCGTGATCACCGCCCTGCTGAGCGCCGGAATGTCGCTGTGGGTCTCCGCGTTGACGGTGATGGCGATGGACGTGCGCCACCTGCTGTACGGCCCGGCGCTGCGTCACCGCATCGTCTCGCGCATGTCGCCCGGCAAAACGGCGATGTGGGCCTTTGGCCTGACCGATGAAGTTTTCGCCGCCGCGACCGCCAGGCTGATGCGCAATAACCGCAGCTGGAGCGAAAACTGGATGCTGGGCATCGCGCTCTGTTCCTGGCTCTCCTGGGTCGCCGGCACCGCGCTCGGCGCGCTGTTCGGCAACGGCCCGCTGGAGCAGTTCCCGGTGATAGAAGCCTCGCTGGCCTTCATGCTGCCGGCGCTGTTTCTCAGCTTCCTGCTGGCCGCCTTCCGCCGCCCGCAGAGCCTGACTATCGCCGCCGCGCTGGCCGGCGCGCTGCTCGGCGTAGTGCTGTTCTCCATTCCGGTCGCCATTTTGGCCGGCATCGGCGCCGGCTGCATCGCCGCCCTGTTCCAGCCAGCCCCTGCGGAGGCCCCCCATGAACACTGATGTGCTGGCGATCGGTCTGGTGGTGGGCTGCGCCAATTACCTGTTCCGTTATCTGCCGCTGCGGCTGGCGCCGGCGCGCGCCCAGCCCGGCCTCAAACGCGGTAAAGCCGCCCTGCTGCTCGACAGCATCGGCATCGCCTCGATCTGCGCCCTGCTGGTGGTCTCCAGCACGCCGGTGGTGATGCGCGAACCGGACAAGCTGCTGCCGACGTTGGTGGGGTTCGCCGCGCTGGCGCTGTGCTTCTACCGCAGCAAAAGCATCATTCTGTCGACGCTGCTCGGCGCGACGGCCTTTGGCGTCACATTAAAGCTGTTAATGCTTTTCGGTCCGGGCTGACGCCGCTCCGATCGTTTGGCTTCACTTTGGCGTTTTCAGGCGCCACATCTTTACAAACACTGACAAATGACACGAATTGCTAAATTATCCGCACGGCTGAACATTTACATTATTAGTCACCGTCGTTACTATCTCGAACGAAATTAATGAGGCCCTAAATTATGGAAAGCTCGTTTGCCCCCATAGAACAAATGCTGAATTTCCGCGCCACGCGGCAGAAAGATTTCCCTTATCAGGAAATCCTGCTGACCCGCCTGTGCATGCACATGCAAGGCAAGCTGTTGGAAAACCGCAATAAGATGCTCAAGGCGCAGGGGATTAACGAAACACTGTTTATGGCGCTGATTACCCTGGATGCGCAGGAGAGCCACAGCATCCAACCTTCTGAGCTAAGCTCTGCCTTGGGCTCCTCGCGCACCAATGCGACCCGCATCGCCGATGAGCTGGAGAAACGCGGCTGGATCGAGCGCCGGGAAAGCGACAACGATCGCCGCTGCCTGCATCTGCATCTGACACCGCAGGGGGAAGAGTTTCTCAGTCAACTGCTGCCGCCGCAGCACCAATGTCTGCATTTCCTGTGGTCCACGTTGACCGACGATGAGCAAAAACAGCTGGAACAGCTGACGCGCAAATTGCTGGCACGTCTGGATCAAATGGAAATCACAGAACAGTTACCCTAATTCACAATTTCTGTTCAGGTACCTATTATGCGATCCCCATTTAACTGGAGATTCACCCCGCTGTTCGCCGTGTTGCTGCTGGCCGGGTGTGCTTCGACCGATAATATTGCCCCGCAATCCACGCTGATGGATCCGCAGAGCCTGCAGTTGGCTCAGCCGAAAGTCAGTTCGCTGGCCGTCAGCCCGCAGTGGTGGCGCGCCCTCAAGGATCCGCAGTTGGATACCCTGATGACGCAAACGCTGCAAAGCTCGCCGACCCTGCGGCAGGCCGCCGCCCGCGTGCGCGAAGCGCAAAGCGTGGTGGGCGAAGCCAGCGCCGCCAACGGGCCGAACCTGGATCTGAACGCCAGCACCCAGCGCCAGCGCGTGCCGCAAAACGTCAATATGGGGTTGGGGTATCCGCATAAGCCAATCTATTCAAGCTCCAACTCGCTGGGGTTGAACCTGGCGTACGAGTTCGACTGGTGGGGCAAATACCGCAACCAGGTGAACGCCGCCAAAGCGCAGGTCAACGCCGCGCGCGCCGAGCAGGAACAGGCGGCGCTGACGCTGACCAGCTCGGTGGCGTCCGCCTACTATCAGCTGCAGAGCAATCTGGCACTCGAGAAGCTGCTGCAGCAGGAAGTGAACAACAATGAGCGCCTGACCGCGCTGCGCCAACAGCGCTATCAGGCCGGGCTGACCGGCGTCGACGTGCCGCAACAAACCCAGGCGCAGTCCGACGTCGCCAAGCAGCAGATCCTGCAGCTGCAGTCGCAGATCGAGCAGCTCCGGCACCAACTCGCCGCGCTGGCGGGCCAGGGGCCGAACGCCATGCAGCACCTGCGTCAGGTGCCGTTGCCTGCAGACAACCTGATGGCGCCGCAGGGCGAGCTGACGGCGGATCTGCTGGGCAAACGCCCGGACATCGCCGCGCAACGCCAGCTGGTGGAGTCTTACAGCCAGCGCGTCAGCGCCGCACGTAAAGAGTTTTACCCCAGCCTGACCATTTCAGCCTTCGCCGGCCTGATGACCACCAATACCAGTGGCACCAGCCCGAATCTGTTTGAAGCGGCCAGCCAGGCCTGGAACGTGATGCCGGCGATTTCGCTGCCGATCTTCCACGCCGGGGCGCTGCGCAGCAAGCTGGGCGAGGAATCCGCGCTGTATGACGAAGCGGTGGAATCCTACAACCAAACCATCCTGAATGCGGTACAGGAAACCGCCGACGCCATCACCATCCAGCAGAGTTCTGCGCAACAGCAGCTGCAGGCGGCGTCCGCGGCCCAGTCGATGCAACAGGTGTATCAGGTCGCCAACGCCCGTTACCAGGCAGGGATTATCGGGCGCGACGATCTGTTGACCAGCCAGACGCAGCTATTGCAGCAGCAACAGGCGGAGTTGAATGCCAGCAGCAACTTACTGCAGGCGAAGATAGGACTGATCCGTGCGCTGGGCGGTGGCTATCAGGCCCCGGCCGCAGCGGATTCGAAAGCATAATAATATAAGGCTTGGAGAACACCATGAGCGCAAGCGCGGAAATCCAAAACCCGCAGCAGCCGAGCGGCAAAAAGAAGCAGCGTAAATTTTGGCTGCTGTTGCTGACGGTTATTTTCATTGTTATAGGGGTGGCTTACTTAGTGTATTGGTTCCTGGTGCTGCGTCATCACCAGGAAACCGACGACGCCTACGTCTCAGGCAACCAGGTGCAGATCATGGCCCAGGTGTCCGGCAGCGTGAACAGCGTCAATTTCGACAACACCGACTACGTCAAGCAGGGCGACGTGCTGCTGACGCTCGATCCGACCGATGCCGAGCAGGCGTTTGAACGCGCCAAGACCGGCCTGGCCAACAGCGTGCGCCAGACCCACCAGCTGATCATCAACAGCAAGCAATATCAGGCCAACATCGCCCTGCGCAAGACCGATCTGAGCAAGGCCGAGAACGACCTGAAGCGCCGCGTGGTGCTGGGCAGCGTTGACGCCATCGGCCGCGAAGAGCTGCAACACGCTCGCGATGCGGTCGACAGCGCCAAGGCCGCGCTGGAAGTGGCGGTGCAGCAATACAACGCCAACCAGGCGATGGTGCTGAATACCCCGCTGGAACAGCAGCCGGCGATCCAACAGGCCGCCGCGCAAATGCGCGACGCCTGGCTGGCGCTGCAGCGTACCAAAGTGATCAGCCCCATTACCGGCTATGTCTCGCGCCGCAGCGTGCAGGTCGGCGCGCAGATAGCCGCCGGTTCGCCGCTGATGGCGGTGGTGCCGGCCGATCACATTTGGGTTGACGCCAACTTCAAGGAAACCCAGATCGCCAACATGCGCATCGGCCAGCCAGCGACGGTGGTCAGCGACGTCTACGGCGACGACGTGGTGTATCAGGGCAAAGTGGCCGGTATCGACATGGGCACCGGCAGCGCCTTCTCGCTGCTGCCGGCCCAGAACGCCACCGGCAACTGGATCAAAGTGGTGCAACGTCTGCCGGTGCGTATTGAGCTCGACGCCAAGCAGGTGGCCGACCATCCGCTGCGCATCGGTCTTTCTACGCTGGTGACCGTCGACACCGCCAACCTGGACGGCCGCGTGCTGGCCGACGTGGTGCGCGACAAACCGCTGTACCAGAGCGACGCGCTGGCCTTGAACCTGGCGCCGGTTAATCAGCTGATCGCCGACGTGATCCATGCGAACGCCGGCTAAGCGCGCGGGAGGCCATCTTGCCACAGAAACCGCTTGAAGGCGCCCAGCTCGCCTGGATGACGGTCGCGCTCGCCATGGCGACCTTCATGCAGGTGCTGGACTCCACCATCGCCAACGTGGCGATCCCCACCATTGCCGGTAACCTCGGGTCTTCCAACTCGCAGGGCACCTGGGTGATCACCTCGTTCGGCGTGGCGAACGCCATCTCGATCCCGATCACCGGCTGGCTGGCGAAGCGCATCGGCGAAGTGCGGCTGTTCCTCTGGTCCACCGCGCTGTTCGTCCTCGCCTCCTGGCTGTGCGGCATCTCCAACAGCCTCGGCATGCTGATCTTCTTCCGCGTGATCCAGGGCGTGGTGGCCGGGCCGCTGATCCCACTGTCGCAGAGCCTGTTGCTGAACAACTACCCGCCCGCCAAGCGGGCGATGGCCCTGGCGCTTTGGTCGATGACCGTTATCGTCGCGCCGATCTTCGGGCCGATCCTCGGCGGTTACATCAGCGACAACTACCATTGGGGCTGGATCTTCTTCATCAACATCCCGATCGGCGCCTTCGTGATCGTGGCGGCGATGGCGACGCTGAAGGGGCGAGAAACCAAAACCGAGATCAAACCGATCGACACCGTCGGCCTGGTGCTGCTGATCGTCGGCATCGGTTCGCTGCAGGTGATGCTCGATCAGGGCAAGGAGCTGGACTGGTTCAACTCGACCGAGATCATCACGCTCACCGTCGTGGCGGTAGTAGCGCTGCTGTTCCTGGTGGTGTGGGAGCTGACGGACGACCATCCGGTGGTGGATCTGTCGCTGTTCAAGTCGCGCAACTTCACCATCGGCTGCCTGTGCATCAGCCTGGCCTACATGCTGTACTTCGGCGCCATCGTGCTGTTGCCGCAGCTGCTGCAAGAGGTGTACGGCTATACCGCCACCTGGGCCGGGCTGGCGTCGGCGCCGGTCGGGCTGATCCCGGTGCTGCTGTCGCCGATCATCGGCAAGTTCGGCAACCGGCTCGATATGCGCCGGCTGGTCACCTTCAGCTTCATCATGTATGCCGTGTGCTTCTACTGGCGCGCCTATACGTTTGAACCGGGCATGGACTTCGGCGCGTCCGCCTGGCCGCAGTTTGTCCAGGGCTTCGCCATCGCCTGCTTCTTCATGCCGTTGACCACCATCACGCTGTCCGGCCTGCCGCCGGAACGCATGGCGGCGGCGTCAAGCCTGTCGAACTTCACGCGGACGCTGGCGGGTTCGATCGGCACCTCGATCACCACCACCCTGTGGACGCAGCGCGAATCGCAGCACCATTCGCAGCTGACGGAGTTCGTCAACCCGTACAGTCCGCAGTCGCAGGAGATGTACCGGCAGTTGGAGCAGCTCGGCATGAGCAAGCAGCAGGCGTCGGCCTACATCGCCAACGAGATCACCGCGCAAGGCCTGATCATCTCCGCCAACGAGATCTTCTGGCTGTCGGCCGGGGTATTCCTGGTGCTGCTGGCGCTGGTGTGGGTGGCGAAACCGCCGTTCAGCTCCGGCGGCGGTGGGGGCGGCGGCGCTCACTAAGCTTCAATAAACGAAACGGGCGCCCTGGGGCGCCCGTTTTTTATCCGACGTAGAAAAGATTACGCCTGATTCTGACGCCACCAGTCCGCCAGCAGGATGCCGGTCGCCACGGAAACGTTCAGGCTTTCCACCTTGCCGGTGCCGCCGATCGAGACGTTCATGTCGCCCTGCTGCCAGGCGCTGTCGCTCAGACCGTCGCGTTCCTGGCCCAGCACCAGCACCATCTTGGCCGGCAGCTTGGCCTGCGCCAGCGCGGTGCCTTTATGGCTGGAGGTGGTAACGATGGTGTAACCCGCCTTGCGGAAGGTATCCAGCACCGACAGGAAATCGTCGGCGTTGATCGCCTTGATGTGCTCAGCGCCGCCTTCTGCGGTACGCACCGCCGCGCCGGACTCCAGCAGCGCCGGATCCTGCAGCAGCACGCCGTTGACGCCGAAGTGGGCGCACGAACGAACGATGGCGCCCAGGTTATGCGGGTTGCCTACTTCTTCCAGCGCCAGCACGCAGTCGGTCGCCGGGGCGGTTTTCAGGTAGGTCTGCGCGTCCAGCCCCTGACGTTTTTTGATCAGGAAGCACACGCCGCCGTGGTGCTCGGTGCCGGAAGCCTTGGCCAGCTCTTCCTCATCCACTACGTGGTAAGCCTTGCGGTTGGCCGCCATCCAGCGCAGCGCTTCGCGGAAGCGCGGGGTGACCGACTGCACGAACCAGGCGCGCACGATCGCTTCCGGGCGGCTGGCGAACAGCGCCTGACAGGCGTTTTCACCGTAAACGCGGGTTTCTTCCGCGCGCTGGCGGCGCAGTTGCTCAGGATCGATAAAGCTTTTGCCGCTGATGCCACCGTGATCGAACGCCGGCTCTTCATTCGGCGCGCGCGAGACGGTTCTCCACGGCGACTCGTTGCCACCGCGATCTTCAGAGCGCGCCGGACGGCGAGGACGATCGCTTTCACTGCGGCGGGAGTCGGCGCCGCGCGCCTTGTCTTGACCGGTGCGGCCGGAGCGCGCACCGTCAGCCGGACGGCCTTTGCCGGCCGGACGTTTATTCTTGTTGCGGTCGTCGCCGTTGTCGTCGTCACTGCGGACGTACATCACTTTGACTTTACCGTTCTTGCCACTAAATGAATCGTTCATTGTCTTCTCCACCAACGCGCAGGGCGCGAAGATTACCTGATGTTGATGCACGAAGCCACCAACTTGCGCTAAAAGCTCCCAACTATCACATCCATTGAACAAACCTCATTGTTCATGCGCCGGGTTTTGCCGATAATTGTCAGCATTAAAGAAACATCTCCGCAACCGCGTTGCGGGGACCATGCTTTCTCTGTACCCGAGGTCAACATGAATACAGTTTGTGCAGCTTGCAATGCCACCAACCGCGTGCCGGAAGAACGTCTGGCGGACAACGCGAAATGCGGCCGCTGCGGCCATGAGCTCTTCGACGGTGAAGTGATCAACGCCACCGCCGCCACGCTGGACCAGTTGCTGCAGGACGATCTGCCGGTCGTGGTCGATTTTTGGGCGCCGTGGTGCGGCCCGTGCCGCAGCTTTGCGCCGATCTTTGAAGACGTGGCCGAAGAGCGCGCCGGCAAAGTGCGCTTCGTGAAAGTGAACACCGAAGCCGAGCCGGAGCTGAGCGCCCGTTTCCGCATCCGCAGCATCCCGACCATCATGGTGTTCCGTCAGGGCAAGATGGTCGATATGCTCAACGGCGCGATGCCGAAAGCGCCGTTTGACAACTGGCTCAACGAGTTAGTGTGATTCGGCAAGTATAGGCCGTATCCCGCCATCGCGCGCGAACGCGCCCCGATCGAGCCCGCCCCTCCCGGCGGGCTTTTTTCTGCGTTACAATGGCGGTTTTTCCCCAGGATCGTTATGACCGACAACGCCGTACTTCGCCTGCGCCAATTCCGTTTAGACCGCGCCACCCGCCCCTTCCTGGCGCGCGGTTGCCGGGTGGCGCGTTGTCAGGGTTGCCTGCTGCCGCATAAAAACTGCCTGTGCGACACCATCCGCCCGCAGCAGGCCGGCAGCCGTTTCTGCCTGATCATGTTCGGCGCCGAGCCGCTCAAGCCCAGCAACACCGGCCGCCTGATCGCCGATATCCTGCCGGACACCCAGGCGTTTCTCTGGTCACGCACCGAGATCGATCCCGCCCTGCTGGCGGCTATTAACGATCCTACGCGACAGCCTTACGTGGTGTTCCCCGCTTCCTACGCCGACGCCGAACGGCCGGTGTTCAGCGAGCTGCCCGCCGGCGGCAAACCGCCGCTGTTCATCATGCTGGACGGCACCTGGGCGGAAGCGCGCAAAATGTTCCGTAAAAGCCCGTACCTCAATCAATTCCCGGTGTTTTCCCTCAACGTCGACGCAGCATCGGACTACCAGCTGCGCGAAGCCAGCCGCGCCGAGCAACACTGCACGGCGGAAGTGGCCGCCGCCCTGCTGCAACAGGCGGGCGATCTGCCGGCCGCCGACGGATTGAATCAGCATTTCCGCTATTTCCGTCAACAGTATCTGGCGGGAAAACCGACCCGGCCGGAGGCACCGGTCACAGCAATGTAGCCAGAAAGCGCCTAAAATCAGGCGTAACGTTGCCAAAAGGAGCCGTGCATGAGCCAGCGAGGGTTAGAAGCGCTACTACGTCCCAAATCGATCGCCGTGCTGGGCGCGTCGCAGCAGCCCGGCCGCGCCGGCAACCTGATGATGAGCAACCTGCTGGCCGGCGGTTTCGGCGGGCCCATCTTGCCGGTCACGCCGCGCTACAAGGCGGTATGCGGCGTGATGGCCTACCCCGACGTCGCCAGCCTGCCGCTGACGCCGGATCTGGCGATCATCTGCACCCACGCCAAACGCAATCTGGCGCTGATTGACGCGCTGGGTCAACGCGGCTGCAAAACCGCCATCGTGCTCTCTTCGCCGCCGGAACAGTTCGCCGAGCTGAAGGCCTGCGCGCAGCGCTATGCCATGCGGCTGTTGGGCCCCAACAGTCTGGGGCTGCTGGCGCCGTGGCAGGGCATCAACGCCAGCTTCTCGCCGGTGCCGATCCAAAAGGGCAAGCTGGCGTTTATCTCGCAGTCCGCCGCCGTGGCCAACACCATTCTCGACTGGGCGCAGCAGCGCGAAGTCGGTTTCTCCTACTTCATCGCGCTGGGCGACAGCCTGGATATCGACGTCGACGACCTGCTCGACTTTTTGGCGCGCGACAGCAAGACCAGCGCCATCCTGCTGTATCTGGAAAACATCAGCGACGCACGGCGCTTTCTCTCCGCCTCGCGCAGCGCCTCACGCAACAAGCCCATTCTGGTGATCAAAAGCGGCCGCAGCCAACAGGCGCAGCTGCTGCTCAACAGCCAGTTGGGGCTTGACGCCGCCTATGACGCCGCCATCCAGCGCGCCGGCCTGCTGCGCGTGCAGGATACCCATGAGCTGTTCTCGGCGGTGGAAACCCTCAGCCATATGCATCCGCTGCGCGGCGAGCGGCTGATGATCGTCAGCAACGGGGCGGCGCCGGCGGCGATGGCGCTGGACGAACTGCTCGGACGCAACGGCAAGCTGGCCACGCTGAGCGATGAGAGCCTGGCAACATTGAGCGACGCGCTGCCGGAGTTCATCCGCGCCGGCAATCCGCTCGACCTGCGCGATGACGCCACGCCGCAGCGCTTCCTGGCGGCAATCGAAGCGCTGCTCGACAGCCACGACTATGACGCGCTGTTGTTGATCCACGCGCCGAGCGCGGCGGCGCCGGGCACCGCCACGGCGGAACGGCTGATCGACGCGCTGCATCGCCATGCGCGCGGCAAGCGCATCACGTTGCTGACCAACTGGTGCGGCGAATACTCTTCGCAAGAGGCGCGCCGGCTGTTTACCGAGGCCGCCATTCCCACCTACCGCACCCCGGAAGGCGCGGTGACCGCCTTTATGCATATGGTGGAATACCGCCGCAACCAGAAGCAGCTGAAAGAGACGCCGGCGCTGCCGATCGGCCTCACCGCCAACACCGCCGACGCCCACCGGTTGATCCATCAGGCGCTGGCCGAAGGCGCCACCCAGCTGGATACCCACGAGGTGCAATCCATTCTGCAGGCCTATGACCTGAGCACCCTGCCGACCTGGATCGCCGAAGACAGCGCCGAAGCGGTACACATCGCCGAACAGATCGGCTACCCGGTGGCGCTGAAGCTGCGTTCGCCGGATATCCCGCACAAATCGGAAGTTCAGGGCGTCATGCTCTACCTGCGCACCGCGACCGAAGTGCAGCGCGCAGCGGAGGCGATCCTCGACCGCGTAAAGCGCACCTACCCTCAGGCGCGCATTCACGGCCTGCTGGTGCAGAGCATGGCCAACCGCGCCGGTGCCCAGGAGCTGCGCATCGCGGTGGAGCAGGATGCGATTTTCGGCCCGCTGATCATGCTGGGCGAAGGCGGCGTGGAATGGCGCCAGGAAAATCAGGTGGCGGTCGCGCTGCCGCCGCTGAACATGGCGCTGGCGCGTTATCTGGTGCTGCAGGCGGTGAAAGGCGGCAAGATCCGCGGCCGCAGCGCGCTGCGGCCTTTGGATATCCCCGGGCTGAGCCGCCTGCTGGTGCAGGTCTCCAACCTGATCCTCGACTGCCCGGAGATCGCCCGGCTGGATATTCATCCGGTGCTGGCCTCCGGCAGCGAATTCACCCTGCTGGACGTTTCGATGCAGCTCGTGCCGTTCAGCGGCGATCCGCAGGCGCGGCTGGCGATTCGCCCTTATCCGCATGAACTGGAAGAGACCATCGCGTTGAAAGACGGCAGCCAATGCCTGTTCCGCCCGATCCTGCCGGAAGACGAGCCGGCGCTGAAGCATTTCATCGACCGGGTGACCAAGGAAGACCTCTATTATCGCTACTTCAGCGAGATCAACGAGTTTACCCATGACGATTTGGCCAACATGACGCAGATCGACTACGATCGAGAAATGGCCTTTGTGGCGGTGCGCGCAGACGAGATCATCGGCGTGACCCGCGCGCTGTCCGATCCGGACAACACCGACGCCGAATTCGCCGTGCTGGTGCGTTCCGACCTGAAAGGCCTGGGCCTGGGCCGCCAGCTGCTGGAGAAAATGATCGCCTATGCGCGCGCCCATGGCCTGACCCGTCTGAGCGGCATCACCATGCCGAATAACCGCGGCATGATCGCGTTGGCGCAGCGGCTGGGCTTTGGCATTGAGGTGCAGCTTGAGGACGGCATCGTCAATCTGACGCTGCCGCTGCAGGCCGCCGACGCGCAGTGACCTGCGTCGCAATGCGCTACGAATCCACCACTTAACGCCAAAACATACGCACAATCGAGGCAACTAATGGTATTATCGCCCGATTATTCGGTTTAATGTTTTTATGCCTGTGGCGTTCCGGCCATCAATCATGAGAGAAGAAACGCACTGTGATGTTGTCAAAATTTAAACGTAGCAAACATCAACAACACCTTGCACAACTGCCCAAACTCCCCCAGACGGTTGCTGATGTTCGTACGTTGTACGCGCCGTCCGATTTTCGCACCACGCTGCTGGACGCCATCGCCAACGCTACCCAACGCATCTATCTGGTGGCCCTGTATCTGGAGCATGACGACGCCGGGCGCGAGATCCTCAACGCGCTGTATCAAGCCAAGCAGCGGCGGCCCGAGCTGGAAATCTGCGTGCTGGTCGACTGGCACCGCGCACAGCGCGGCCGCATCGGCGCCGCCGCCGCCAATACCAACGCCGACTGGTACTGTGCCATGGCCGGCCAACATCCCGAGCAGTCGGTGCCTATCTACGGCGTGCCGGTCAATACCCGCGAAGCGTTGGGCGTACTGCACCTGAAGGGCTTTGTGGTCGACGATACCGTGATCTACAGTGGCGCCAGCATCAACGACGTTTATCTGCATCAGCATGAGAAATACCGTTACGATCGCTACCAGCTGATCACCAACGAGGTGTTGGCCGATACCCTGATCGATTACATCAAGCAGCATCTGCTCACCGCCGGCGCCGTACAGCGCCTCGATCGCAGCGATCGGCCGAAAAGCCCGGAGATCAAAAACGAGACCCGCCTGTTCCGTTTCGCCCTGCGCCGTGCCGGCTATCACTTCCGCGGTAAGGCCGGCAACGATGAGTTGGCGGTGACGCCGCTGGTTGGGCTTGGCAAGCAAAGCGTGCTGAATAAAACCATTCATCACCTGATGTCGTGCGCCGACCAGAAACTGACGCTGTGCACCCCTTATTTCAACCTGCCGGCGCTGCTGGTGCGCAATATCATTTATCTGCTGCGCCAGGGCAAACAGGTGGAGATCATCGTCGGCGACAAGACCGCCAACGACTTCTATATTCCGGAAGACCAGCCGTTCAAAATCATCGGCGCGCTGCCCTACCTGTACGAGATCAACCTGCGCCGTTTTCTGAGCCGCTTGCAGCGCTATATCGACACCGGGCAGCTGATCGTGCGTCTGTGGAAGGATGGCGATAACAGCTATCATCTGAAAGGCATGTGGGTTGACGAAGAGTGGCAGCTGATTACCGGCAATAATCTCAACCCGCGCGCCTGGCGGTTGGATCTGGAAAACGCCATTCTGATCCACGATCCCAAGCAGGAAATGCGCGAGCAGCGGCAAACAGAACTGGAGTGCATCCGCACTCACACCACCGTGGTCGGCCATTATCAGGAGCTGCAAAGCATTCAGCAGTACCCGATCAAGGTGCGCAAACTGATTCGCCGTCTGCGGCGTATCCGCATCGATCGGTTGATTAGCCGTATCCTGTAAGATCTACTCTGACCCCGGCCAAGGCCGGGGTTTTTATTACAGCTGTATTTCCTTGCCTTTGCGATGCAGCCGGAGCGAGACCAGCAACGCCAGCAGGCACATGCCGGAAACATACCAGAAGAAGGCATTTTCCACGCCGAACGATTTAAGCGACAGCGCGACATATTCCGCCGAACCGCCGAACAGGGCATTCGCTACCGCATAAGACAAGCCTACCCCTAACGCACGCACCTCCGGCGGGAACATCTCGGCTTTAAGCAGCCCGCTGATCGAGGTGTAAAAGCTGACAACGAACAGTGCCAGTACGATCAGGCCGAACGCCATAAAGGGGTTGCTCACCCCTTTCAGGGCGAACAGGATCGGCACCGTCAACAGGGTGGCCAATGCCGAGAAGATCAGCATCGAGCTGCGACGGCCGATTTTGTCCGAGAACGCGCCTGCCGCCGGCTGCAGCAGCATGAAGACGAACAGCGCGGCGGTCATGATGCCGCTGGCCAGCTTGGCGTCCATACCGGCGGTGTTCACCAGATATTTCTGCATATAGGTGGTAAAAGTGTAAAAGGTCAGTGAACCGGCGGCGGTAAAGCCCAACACCATCACAAACGCCTTGCGGTTTTTCCATAGCCCCGTCAGCGAACCGGCATCTTGGTGGTTACGTGTTTTCGCATCGGAGGTTTCATTCAGCGAACGGCGCAGGTACAACGCCACCACCGCCAACACGGCCCCCAAGGCAAACGGGATGCGCCATCCCCAGGCCTTCAGCTCTTCGCCGGACAATATCTGCTGCAGGATCACCAATACCAGCAGCGCCAGCAGTTGCCCGCCGATCAGCGTGACATACTGGAACGATGCGTAGAAGCCGCGCCTCCCCTTGATTGCCACCTCGCTCATGTAGGTGGCGCTGGTACCGTACTCGCCGCCCACAGACAGCCCCTGGAACAATCGCGCGATCAGCAGCAGCACTGGCGCCCAGCTGCCGATCGACTCATACGTCGGCAGACAGGCGATCACCAGCGATCCGGCGCACATCATGCAGACCGAAAGCAGCATTGAGTTTTTTCGGCCGTGTTTATCGGCAATGTAGCCGAACAGCCAGCCGCCGATCGGCCGCATAAAGAAGCCGGCGGCGAACACACCGGCAGTTTGCAGCAGTTGTGTCGTGCTGTTGCCCGCTGGAAAAAATGAGGCGGCAAAGTAGATTGAGCAGAAGGAGTAAACGTAAAAATCAAACCACTCCACCAGATTGCCTGATGAAGCCCCGACGATGGCAAAAATGCGTTTTTTGTTATCCAGCGCCCCCTGTTCGACGCCGCGTTCATCCTCAAGAACCGAGGTTGTTTCTGTCATGGTATTTTCTCCGAGCCATAGCAATGATGAAATTCGGCGTCCTGCCACTCTGGTTGTTACTTTATTGTTATTTATAAGTTAACAGCCAAACTTAATAGCGGACGAAGAATATCTGGCGTTTGGAGGGACAATGCGCGGAATTTGTGATGAATATTAAACCGCACGCTGAAAGCTGAAGCGGATTGCAACGGGGATTTTCCGTTTTACGCATAGCAAAAAGCCCTGAACGTCAGTTCAGGGCTTTCGGCTTGGTTTGATGCCTGGCAGTTTATGGCGGGCGTCCTGCCCGCCCCCCTTCGGGCCGTTGCTTCGCAACGTTCAAATCCGCTCCCGGCGGATTTGTCCTACGCAATTCGTCTCATCCTGAGCCCCCCTCCGGGGCCGCCGCACGCGGCGTTAAGGCCCGTTCCCGACGGGCCTTTCGCATGGCCATGCTCGAGCAGAACGCCAGATAACAGACAAAACAAAAAGCCCCATGCTTTCGCATGAGGCTTGTT
>NZ_JBPIZA010000005.1:0-248427 GCF_051172435.1 Serratia sp. G204Y
TGCCGGCCGCGGACGTGGCGGAAGAAACGCTGGCGGGCGCGCTGCGGCAGCATGTGAGCGCGGCGCTGCCGGACTATATGGTGCCGTCGGCCTGGGTGGTGGTGGCGGCGTTGCCGCTGTCGCCGAATGGCAAACTGGATCGGCGGGCGTTGCCGGAGCCGCAGGGGGCGCAGAGCCAGGCAACGTACGAAGCGCCGCAGGGTGAACACGAAACGCTGCTGGCGGCGATCTGGCGCGAGCTGCTGAACGTGGAGCGGGTCGGGCGCCACGATAACTTCTTCGAGCTGGGGGGCCACTCGCTGCTGGCGGTGCGTCTGACCAACCGTCTGCAGCAGATGGAATGGCAGCTGCCGTTGCAGGTCCTGTTCGCCAACCCGACGCTGCTGGCATTGGCGCAGCAACTGCGGAGAACCGATGAGGCGCTGCCGCCAATCGAGGCTATGCCACGCGGCGCCGCGTTGCCGCTGTCGTTTGCTCAGCAGCGTTTGTGGTTCCTGACGCAGTTGGAAGGCCTGAGTGAAACTTACCATATTCCCCTGGCGCTGAGCCTGCGCGGCGAGCTGGATCTGCCCGCCTGGCGGCAGAGCCTGGATGCGCTCTATGCCCGCCACGAAGCGTTGCGCAGCCGGTTTGTCACCGTCGAGGGGCAGCCGCAGGCGCACATTCTGCCGGCAGACGCGCTGCCGTTGACGGTGCACGATCTGCGTGGGCGGCAGGATGCTCAGAGCCAGGCGCGGCAACTGGCGCAGCGCCTGACGGAGGCGCCTTTTGATTTGACGCAGGGGCCGCTGGTGCGCGCCGCGCTGATCCGCCTGGCGGATGAGGAGCACCTGTTCCTGCTCACCTGTCATCACATCATTTCCGACGGTTGGTCGACCGGCATTCTGCTGCGTGATTTGGGGGCGTTGTACGGCGCTTTGCGTCGCGGCGATGCCGATCCGCTGCCGCCGCTGACGCTGCAATACGCGGATTACGCCGCCTGGCAGCGTCGCTATCTGACGCCGGAGCGGCTGGCGGCGCAGGCGCAATACTGGCGCGAAACGCTGAGCGATGCGCCGGCGTTGCTGACGCTGCCGACCGACCGGCCGCGTCCGACGGTGCAGTCTTTCAGCGGCGGGGAGGTGCCGATCGCGATCGACGCCGAGCTGACGCAGGCGCTGCGGCAGTTCAGCCGGCAGCATGGCGGCACGTTGTTCATGACGGTGCTGGCGGCCTGGAGCCTGGTGCTGGCGCGCATGGCCGGGCAGCAGGAGCTGGTGATCGGCACGCCGGAGGCCAACCGTGGCCGGCTGGAAACCGAATCGCTGGTCGGCTTCTTCGTCAGCACGCTGGCGCTGCGCATCGATCTTCGCGACGATCCGGATCTGCCGACGCTGATCGCGCGGATCCGCCACGCGGTGCTGGCGGCACGGGAAAATCGCGATCTGCCGTTCGAGCAGGTGGTGGAGCTGGTCAATCCGCCGCGCCACCTGGGTTATACCCCGCTGTTCCAGGTGATGTTGGCCTGGCAGGACGGCTCGGTGCGCGATATCTCGCTGCCTGGGCTGCAGGCCGAGAGCGCCGAGTTGGGCTATCAGATCGCCAAGTATGATTTGACGCTCGATCTGGCGGAGCGCGACGAGCAAATCAGCGGTACGCTGAACTTCGCCACGGCGCTGTTCGACCGCGCTACCGCCGAACGTTACGGCGTTTACCTGGTGCAGGTGCTGCGGGCGATGGCGACAAATGCTACGCAGCCTGCGTCGCATCTCGATCTGCTGCCGGCTGCCGAGCGCGAACTGTTGTTGTACGGCTGGAACCGAACCGCGGAAGTTTATCCGGCGCAGAGCTGTGCCCACGTCCTGTTTGAACAGTGGGTGCAGCGCACGCCGGACGCCGTTGCGGTGGTGAACGATCGGGACAGCCTGAGCTACGCCCAATTGAACGCCCACGCCAACCAACTGGCGCACCAACTCATCGCACAGGGCGTGCGCCCGGGCGATCGCGTGGCCACGTCGCTTGAACGCAGCGTTTCTCTGGTCATCGCCCAGCTGGCGATCCTCAAGGCGGGGGCCGCTTATGTGCCGCTCGATCCGCACCTGCCCGTTGCGCGGCAGGCGTGGATCATCGGCGACAGCGGGGCGTCGTTGATCCTGTGCGATCGCGATATCGACCGCGAGATAGCCGGCGAGATCGCCTGCCTGCGTATCGATCGGCTGCGGCAGAATCCGACCCACGATCCGGCGGTGCCTCGCGCCGGCGGCGCGCCGGCCTACATCATGTATACCTCGGGCTCGACCGGTACGCCTAAAGGCGTCATGGTGACGCACCAAGGCATCCTCCGGCTGGCGATCAACAATCGTTTTGCGTCGTTTGAACGCGGCGATCGCTTCGCTTTCGCCGCCAATCCGGCGTTTGACGCCAGCACGCTGGAAATGTGGGGAGCCCTGTTGAATGGCGCCAGTCTGGCGATCATTGCGCCGGAAGTGTTGACGGAAGCCGAGGCGTTGGCGGCGGCGCTGGCGCGGCAAGGGATTAACGTCTTGTTCCTGACCACCTCGTTGTTTAACCAATATGCCCATAGCATCGCCGCGACGCTGGCGCAGTTGAAATATCTGCTGAGCGGCGGTGAAGCGGCGGATCCGCACGCCTTTGCCCGCATGCTGAAAGAGGCTGGGCCGGTACGGCTGATCAACGCTTATGGGCCGACCGAGTGTACGGTGTTCGCCACGACGGCCACGATCGAGCGAGTGGATCCATGGCAGCGTTTGCCTATCGGGCGGCCGATCGGCAATACCCGGATTTATCTGCTGGATGAGCACGGGCAACCGGTGCCGCTCGGCGCGACCGGCGAGATCTACATCGCCGGCCCCGGGGTGGCGCTGGGTTATCTCAACCGCGCAGAGTTAACGGCAGAGCGATTCCTGGCGGATCCGTTTAACCCAGGCGAGCGGATGTATCGCACCGGCGATCTGGCGCGCTATCTGGCGGACGGTAATATCGACTACCTGGGACGCAACGATCGGCAGGTGAAAATTCGCGGCTTCCGCATCGAATGCGGTGAGATCGAGGCGCGAGTGGCCGGTCATCCGGCGGTGCGCGAAGCGGTGGTGGATGTCCTCGGCGAAGCGGACAATAAGCGACTGGTAGCCTGGGTGGTGCCGGAGGCTGACGCGGATCGCCAGACGTTGGCGGTGACGCTGCGACAGTATCTGGCGGGGATGTTGCCGGAGTTTATGCTGCCGGCGGCCTGGGTGGCGCTGGATACGCTACCGCTGACGCCGAACGGCAAACTGGATCGGCGCGCGCTGCCTGAGCCGCAGGAGGACGCCTACGTGCGTGAGGTTTACGCCGAACCTGAAGGCGAACTTGAAACGCTGCTGGCGGGGATCTGGCGCGAGCTGCTGGGCATTGAGCGGGTCGGGCGCCACGATAACTTCTTCGAATTGGGCGGCCACTCGCTGCTGGCGGTGAAGTTGATGGCGCAGCTGCGCCGTGTCGGGCTGAGCGCCGGGGTGCAAACGCTGTTCACCGCGCCGACGCTGTCAACGCTGGCGCAGACGTTGGTCACGCAGCAGGAAGTGAGCGTGCCGGCCAACGGTATCCTGCCGGGCTGCGTAGCCATTACGCCGGAGATGTTGCCGCTGGCGACGCTGAGTCAGCCGGAGATCGACGCGGTGGTGGCGCAGGTGCCGGGCGGCGTGGCCAACGTACAGGACATCTACGCCTTGTCGCCGCTGCAGGAGGGGATTTTGTTCCACCATCTGCTGGCGGAACGGGGCGACCCGTACCAGCTGTCCGCGGTGTTGCGTTTCGACAGCCGTGCGCGCCTGGACGCCTGGCTGGCGGCGATGCAGCAGGTGATCGATCGCCATGACATTCTGCGCACCGCGTTCATCACGCAGGGCGTGTCATCACCGGTGCAGGTGGTGTGGCGCAAGGCCGAGTTGTCGCTGCGAGAACTGCGGCTCAATCCGGAGGAGGGCGAGATCGGTTCGCGGCTGACGGCGTTGTTTGATCCGCGCCGCGTGCGGCCTGATCTGACGCGCGCACCGTTGCTGAGCTTTGTCGCCGCACAGGGGGAAGAAGGCAGTTGGTGCGTGCTCCAGCAGTGGCATCACCTGATCGGCGACCACTCGACCCTGGCGGTGATGCAGGAGGAGATCAACCTGATCCTGGCCGGGCGCGGGGACGAACTGGCCAAGGCACCGCCGTTCCGCAACGCGGTGGCGCAGGCAAGGCTCGGCGTCAGCAAGGCAGAACACGAACGGTTCTTCCGCACTATGCTGGCGGATATCGATGAACCGTCGCTGCCGTTCGGCCTGAGCGACGTGCATGGCGAAGGGCGGGATATCTCGACGGCGCACCTGGCCTTACCGCCTGCGCTCAACCAACAGCTGCGGCGGCAGGCGCGGCGGCTGGGCGTCAGCCTGGCCAGCCTGTGCCACCTGGCCTGGGCGCAGGTGTTGGCGCGCGCTACCGGCCGCGATGAGGTGGTATTCGGCACCGTATTGTTGGGCCGCATGCAGGCCGGAGACGGGGCGGAACGGGCGCTCGGATTGTTTATCAATACGTTGCCGCTGCGGCTGGATGTCAACGAGGTCGGCGCGGAATCGGCGGTGTTGCAGGCGCACATCCGGCTGAGCGGGCTGTTGGCCCATGAGCATGCGCCGCTGGCGTTGGCGCAGCGCTGCAGCGGCGTCGCCGCGGGCACGCCGCTGTTCAGTGCCCTGCTGAACTACCGGCATAACAGTGGCGAGGACACCGCATTGCCGACCGGCGTGACGCTGCTCGATAGCCAGGAACGCACCAACTATCCGTTCGTGCTGTCAGTCGAGGACGGCGGTGATTCGCTGGGCCTGACGGCGCAGGTCAGGCAGCCGATTGAAGCGCAGCGCGTGTGTGGCTATATGGCGCAGGCGTTGAGCGCATTGGCGCAGGCATTGGAGCAGGCGCCTCAGACACCGGTCTGTGAACTGGAGGTGATGCCGGATGAAGAGTATGCGCTGCAGCTGTGCCGCTGGAATCATACGGCGGAAGCTTACCCGGCGGATACCTGCGTGCACGAACTGTTTGAACAGCAGGCGCGGCTGACGCCGCAGGCCATCGCTTTGATCCAGGATGCGCAACGGCTCAGCTACGCACAGTTGAATGCGCGCGCCAACCGGTTGGCGCATCGGCTGATTGAGCGCGGCGTACAACCGGGCGACCGGGTCGCGGTGCGGCTGGCGCGCAGCATCGAACTGGTCTGCGCCCAATTGGCGGTAATCAAGGCCGGGGCGGCGTATGTGCCCATCGATCCGCAACTGCCGGCCGCGCGTCAGGCGTGGATCGCCGATGACAGCGGCGCCTGCCTGATGCTGACGGACGCCATCGGCGACGAGGAGATCCCGCAGCTGACGGTCGAGGATCGCGAAGCTGAAGATCATAACGGTAACCCGGCGTTGCGCGTGTCGAGCGGCGCGACGGCCTACATCATGTATACCTCCGGCTCGACCGGTACGCCGAAAGGCGTCATGACGCCGCACCAGGGGATCACGCGTTTGGTGCGCAACAACCGCTACGCCGCTTTTGACGCCGACGACCGCATTGCCTTTGCCGCCAATCCGGCATTTGATGCCAGCACGATGGAGGTTTGGGCCGCCCTGTTGAATGGCGGTGCGCTGGTGGTGATCGCGCCGGAGGTGATGATGGAGGCCGAGCGTCTGGCGGCCGAACTGCAACGCCATCGCATCACCACGCTGTTCTTGACCACTGCGCTGTTCAATCAGTATGTGCACAGCATCAGTGGCGCACTGGCGCAGTTGAAATATCTGATTAGCGGAGGGGAGAAAGAGGATCCGGGCGCTTATGCGCGGTTGTTGCAAGAGCGGGGGCCGGTGCACCTGATCCATGCCTATGGGCCGACGGAGACCACCACCTTTGCGACAACGGCACGTATCGAGCGGGCTGAAGGGGAGGCGCGCTTGCCGATTGGGAAACCGATCGGCAATACCCGCGCTTACTTGCTGGACGCCCGCGGGCGCCCGGTGCCGATGGGGGCGGTGGGGGAATTGCATATCGGCGGCGTGGGGGTGGCGTTGGGCTACCTGAACCGACCGGAACTGACGGCACAGCGCTTTCTGAGTGATCCGTTCAATCCGGTCGGCGGCGGCCGCATGTATCGCACCGGCGATCTGGCGCGTTATTTACCGGACGGCAGTCTTGAATACCAGGGGCGATGCGATCAGCAGATCAAGCTGCGCGGGTTCCGCATCGAACCGGGCGAGATTGAGGTGCAGCTGGCGGCGAGCCCGTGGGTGCGGGAAGCGGTGGTGCAGGTTTGTTCGACGGAACATCATCCGCGCCTGGTCGCCTGGATCGTACCGACGGCCGACGTTGACCGCAGCGCGTTGCAGGGACAGCTGCGGGCCTATCTGAGCGAACGTTTGCCGGAGTACATGGTGCCGTCGGCTTATGTCTGGCTGGATGCGCTGCCGTTGACCGCCAACGGCAAGCTGGATCGGCGTGCCTTGCCGGAGCCGGAGCGCGCGGCAGTCGGCACTCGGGAGTATGTGGCGCCTCAGGGGGAGACCGAAACGACGCTGGCGCGGGTATGGTGCGAGCTGCTCGAGATTGGCCAGATAGGGTGCCACGACAATTTCTTCGAGCTCGGTGGCCATTCGCTGCTGGCGGTACGTCTTTCCAGCCAGCTGCGTCAGCAAGGCATCACCTTGCCGGTACAGGCGATCTTCAACCATCCGATATTGGCCGAGCTGGCCGAGCGGATAGATCGTCGCACCGCAGAGGCTCCGATGCGCAAGGCGGTGCCGGCTCGCAGCAGCGGCAGCCGGCCGCCGCTATTCTTCGTTCCGACCGGCTTTGGCGACCACTCCTACGTGTTTGAATTGGCCAAGGAGATCGACAAGACCTTCCCGGTCTACGCCGTGCCGTGGCCGGCGATGGAGGAGAAGCCGGCCACCATGTCCGATATGGCCGCCAGCGCCGTGGCGTTGATTCGCGAAGTGCAGCCGCAGGGGCCATACCATCTGGCGGGGTACTCTTCCGGCGGGGTGTTGGCCTATGCCATCGCCGAGCAGCTGCAATCGGCCGGGGAAGCGGTCGCCTTCCTGGGGTTGATCGACACGTTGCGGCCGGTGGAGGCGATGCACAGCCCGGTCCAGCTGTTGCTGAACTGGGTGGAGTCAACGCAGGAAAGGCCGGATCCCCAGTTCTGTCAGCAGTTGGCCGAGCTGCCGTTGCCGGAGGCGATCGCGGCCGTGCAACGCGCCGGGATCAAGACTCAGCGTGAGGAAGTGGCCGACGAGGCGGCGCTCTGGCAGCAGCGACACCACTACGCCAAACTGGTGGAAGCGACCCTGGTGCAGCCCGCATCGCTGAAAATCCATCTGTTCAAGGCGAAGCAGGAGCAGGTTTCCGTCAATTCGCAGAACGCACAGTTCCAGGCGTATTGGCAGAGGATCAAGCAGGCGGGATATTGCCGCGAAGACGCTTCCGCGTTGGGATGGGATAAGCTGCTGCCGCCGGCGACCGTCCGCGTCAGCCAGGTCAACGGCGACCATGTGTCGATGATGGAGCATCCGGTTCATCGGCGTGAACTGGGGCAACACTTCAACCTGGCGTTGCGCGAGCTCGGACAGGCGTAAGCCGGCGAGATGTATCCGATGAGAAAGCCCTCGCAAGAGGGCTTTTTTTTACCCGTTGGCGGCGGTTTTGACGAGTTCCACCACCAGCGGTGAAAGCTCGCCGCGCAGCGCGGCGCGTTCCGACTGGAACAGCGTGGCGACGTAAAAACGCCGGCCCGGCAGTTCGATGGCGCGCACGTCGCCTTCGGTGTCGTGGCCGCTGACGATCAGCGGGAAGCGCTCAAGATCGGCGACGAACTCCGGATTTACGCCGAAGTTGCAGTGGTAGCCTTCATGGGTGTTCAGGCTACCGTAGGCCTGCGCGACGCGGGTGTCAGGCTGAAAAGCGATGTCGCCGGTTTTTTCCACCAGCGAACAGCTCAGCGGGGCGATCACCAATCGGCCGCCGCTGTCGGTTTCCGCATGGCCGGCGTCGTGCCAGCCCATCACGTTGCGGGCGTACTCGACGATGGCGTATTGAAAACCGCCGCATGAGCCGAGGAACGGCACGTCGTTTTCCCGCGCATGGCGGATCGCCATAAAGGCGCCGTCGTCGTAACGATACGGGCTACCCGGCACCACCCAGATGGCGTCGAAATTTTGCAGCACGTCGGGGGAGGTCAGGGTTTCTGTCGGTAGCCATTGGGGCTGCACGTCGATGTCGAGATGGGCGGCGGTGAGCTGGAGCGCCACGGGGATAGCCTGATGGGCCACGGCTTGCGGGTTGTAATCACCGACCAGAGCAATGCGAACTTGAGCTTTCATCATTTCCTTTCCTGTGCGGGTAAAAAAGGAGATTACAGGAAAGTAGAGTGTCGAGCCGCCGCTTTTTAAACGTGGCGCACAAAAAAGCCCGGCGTTGGCCGGGCTGGAAAAAAGAGGGTCAGTACAGCGAGGGCGCGCCGGCCGGTCGGGTTTTGAAGCGGCGGTGCAGCCACATGTATTGCTCCGGCGCCCGCATGATCTCTTTCTCGATCACTTTGTTCATGTAAGCCGCCGCCGCCTGTTCGTCGCTGAGCGGGTAGTCTTCCAGGGCCGGTTGAATCAGCAGGTCGTAGCCGCGGCCGCCTTCGCGGCGGATCAGCACCACCGGCACCAATGCCGGGTTGGCCATGCGCGCCAGCATGAAGGTGCCGCTGGTGGTGGCGGCCTGATCGACGGCGAACAGCGGCGCGAATACGCTGCCGCGCGGGCCGTAGTCCTGATCCGGCGCGAACCATACCGCCTCGCCGCGCTTGAGCGCGTGCACCATGCCGCGCAGATCCTTGCGATCGATCATCGCCTTGTTGGAGCGCATGCGGCCCTTGGTCTGCGCCCACTCCATCGCCTTGTTGTTGTGCGGGCGGTACATCGCCATCATCGGTTGGCACAGGCCCATCGCCCGGCCGCCCAGCTCCAGCGACATAAAGTGCACGCCGATCACCAGCACGCCGCGATCGTCGCGCTGCGCCATTTTGAGGTGGTTGATGCCGGAGACGTTGAACCAGCGCTTGACGCGTTTATCCGACCAGAACCAGGCCATGCCGGTTTCCAGCAGGCCCATGCCGAGCGATTCGAAGTTGCCCACCACTTTACGTTCGCGCTGCGCTTCGTCCATCTCGGGGAAGCACAGTTCGAGGTTGCGGCGGGTAATGGTGACGCGACGCTTAAGAAAACGCATCGAAGTGCGCCCCATCCACACCCCCAGCCGATTGAGCAACGGGTAAGGGAGCTGTACCAGCAGGAACAGCAGGGCCAGGCCGAACCAGGTCAGCCAGTAGCGCGGGTGCAGCAAGGAAAGTTGAAATCTCTTTTGGCGTTTCATAGCAGCTCGTTTATGCGTTAGGGGGTAGCAACCTGTAACGCATAAAGGATCCACTCGATTGCGATACAACACTCAGACACCCAAGTACGGCCAGGGTTTAGTCGGAATTCCATAATTGACTAAACATTTACATTCGAAGGGCGGTTTGCGCTGCTATCAGGCTTCGGAGGGATAGCTGTTGGCCAGCGGAGGCGGCTCTAGGAACGTGTATGTTAACACAGGGTACGGGGTACAGAGGAAGAGGGGCATGCGAATATTCTCATTCGCGTTGCCCCTGAGTTGAAGATTGGCTCGTTTTATAGGCTGGGAATGATAATCGCGGCGAAAATCGCAGCGATCACCAGCCATTTCAGCAGGTAGTAACCGCGGCGGTTGCGCGCCTTCAGGCGCTGGCCGGCATCGCGCACCGCGTTGACGTATTTGAAGATGCGGTTGATGCCGCCGGTGCGGTCCTGATCGTCGTTTGGCGAGCTGGCCGCCGACATCAGCGTGGTGCCGACCCAGTGGTTGACCGCCTGCGCCCAGCGCCATTTCATCGGCCGCTCGACGTCGCAAAACAGAATGATGCGCGTCTGATCGGTGGCGTTCTGCGCCCAGTGCACGTAGGTTTCGTCGAAGATCACCGCCTCGCCGTCGCGCCAGCTGTGCTGCTCGCCGTCCACCTCGATGAAGCAGCGATCGTCGTTGGGCGTCATCAACCCCAGGTGATAGCGCACCGAGCCGGCGTAAGGATCGCGGTGTTTACCCAAATGGCTGCCGGGCGGCAGCTCGGCGAACATCGCGGCCTTGACCGACGGGATGCGGTTGAGCAGCTCGACGGTTTTTGGGCACAGCGTCTGCGCCGAAGGGTGGCTGTCGCTGTACCACTTCAGATAGAAACGTTTCCAGCCGCGTTTGAAGAAGGTGTTGAACCCCGCATCGTTGTGCGACTGCGCCTTTTTGATGTGATGCTGCAAGCGCACCGCTTCCTCGCGGATCACCTGCCAGTTGTCGGTCAGCGTCTGCAGCTCCGGGAAAACTTTTTCGTCGAAATAGGGCTGCCTGGCGGGCAAACGGGAGAAACCGGTCATAAACATATTGATCGGCCCCATAAAGGTGGAGTGATCGAACAGTTGGCGGGTAAGCTTTTGTTTCTCCTTGCCGCGGGAGTGTGCGTAAAGGAAGCTGACGATAAAAACGCCTATAATGATGACGGCAACCATAGAATCCATCCCTGTCATTACTGATTATTACGAGGTAAAAAACGTAAAAATTATAGTTTTGTGACAGATAAAATTTAACTTTTTCGTGCCATTTCGCCATTGTTGAACGTAGATGGCATGAAAAGTTAATTAAGATGTGAGTGTTGATATTTTATGTTGGTATTTTTGGTTTTCGTACTATTCTTAGGTTTCTTTAACGGGATTGTGTGCCATCTTATTTCATGAAGAATGGCACGTATCTGAGAAAAGAGGGACTTATGAAGAAATCAATCATTGCCTTGTCTGCACTGCTGCTCGCTTCCCCGGTGTTCGCCGCTGAGACCGCGACCGACACCGCCGCTCACGCCAGCAACGAGGTCGTTGCCGAAGCGCACAAAGGAGCGGATACCGCCAAAGAAAAGCTGCACCAGTCTCAGGACAAGGGTGAAGAGCTGAAGCTGAAAGCCAAGCACGCCGCCGAAGGCAAGAGCGACAGCGTCGGCAGCAAAGTGAGCGAAGGCTCGCAAAAGGCCTGGCACTCCACCAAGCAAGGTTCAGAGAAGGCTTGGGACAAGACCAAGCAAGGGGCGGAAAGCCTCAAGAACAAAGTGACCGAATAAGGTCGCCGCTTTGCCACAAGGGCCGCGCTGCGGCCTTTTTTATTGCCCGCAAACCGGGGGCGCCCCAAAAGAAAAAGGCGCTTATCAAATGAGATAAAGCGCCTTTTCAACACGTTAACTGACTAGTATCAGTTCATGCCGTAGGTTCAGAATTATAGTTCTTATGCTTTCGTGTTATTTTAAAATAAACATATAATTCAATGTGTTGCGATTTTTATTTGCTGTATATTGTTCCAGTGTTTTTTGACGTTTTGCTTTTGTTGCGGCACAATGTGTATAAACATTTGTATAAATACTTAGGGCAGGTATGGCGGGAGAACTCAATAAGCTGAGTGATAAGCGGCTCAGAAACCTACAAGGCACGCCACGCCAAAAGATAGAGTTCTTTGCTGATGGTGCTGGTCTGAGTGCCAAGCTTTCGAAGGTTGGTGGGATCAGCTGGGTGTTCACCTACCGATTGGTAGGCGCAAAACTGCACCGACTTACCTTGGGTAACTATCCTGATATGAGCCTTAAACAAGCTCGTGACTCCAGGGACAAGTGCCGCTCTTGGTTGGCTGATGGCAAAGATCCAAAAATGCAGTTTAATCTGACTATGGAAGCAAGCCTTAAACCTGTAACGGTGAAAGATGCATTGCAATACTGGATTACTGAGTATGCCACCGATAATAGGGCTAATGTTGAGAGGCACAAGGCACAGCTCGAAAAGCATATTTATCCTTACATTGGCGGTATGGCGCTTTCTGATTGTGAAACACGGTACTGGCTTAAATGTTTTGACCGCATCAAACGTGAATCGCCTGTCGCCGCCGGTTATATTTTCCAAATGTGTAAGCAGGCTCTAAAGTTTTGTCGAGTACGCCGATACGCAGTGAGTAACCATTTGGATGATTTAACTATCCCTGACGTAGGTAAAAAACAACAAAAACGAGATAGGGTGCTAACTGATAGTGAGATAGGGCAATTATGGAATTTTTCTAATAGTGATGAATTGTTTTCATCATATTATTCTTCATTGTTAGTTATATTGATTGTTTTTGGCTGTCGTTCACAAGAGGCCCGTCTATCCGAATGGAAAGAATGGGATTTAGAGCAATGGCTATGGACTGTGCCAAAAGAGCATAGCAAGTCAGGTGAGAAAATCATTAGACCGGTTCCTCTGCAGCTACGTGAATTTATTACAGAACTTAGCAGCCATAATAAACAGAGCGGGTATCTGTTGGGTTTAGTGAAAAAGTCAGAAGCAGTAAGCCAGACTGGTAGAAATATGCATAAACGGCTAAACCATGCGGAGCCTTGGACTTTACACGATTTGCGTCGTTCTTTTGCAACCAAACTTAATGAGTTAGGTATCGCTCCCCACGTGGTTGAGCAGCTGCTGGGGCATACGATGCCCGGAGTTATGGCGATCTATAATCGCAGCCAGTATCTACCGGAGAAGTTGGATGCGCTGAACAAGTGGATAGACCGTCTTGAGGTATTGGCGGGAAATCATGAAAACGTTATTCTTTTAAAGGCTGGTGGAAAATGAGAATTGATAAAAAACAAAATCTGCCTGAATGGTTTAAGTTAGCTGACTATGACTGCTATAAGGTGATGTCAGACGATGAAATAGTGCATCAATTATCATGTCGTTGCAATGCTATGATGGTTGAGGAATATAAGAACGATGGTTTCTTTGGGGATAGATTAAAAAATGGATTATATTTCAATGTGGATGACCATATAATTCCATTTTGGGTGAGGGAAGATTATGATAAATCTATGTTCTTAAGCAAAAGCTCATCAATCTCCCCATTGTCTGTAAGAGATGTTAAATTTATTGCTAGAGACTTGAAGGATAATAATGATATTGATATTAATGATAGGGTTGATGATGAATTCATGGACTCCTATCAGCATATATCAGCAATGAGTGACATTTCATTTTTTTTCGATGGCTTTTATTGTAAGGTGGACATCTTAAAGCAAGATGCCATTATTATGTCTGAGTTTTTGACTCTTGTTAAAATGTGGAGAAAGCAACTTGGAATACCAGAGCCAATACCATTAATTAAAAATGGATGGCCTGTAATAAAGGATAAGATAATTTCCTATTCCGTATTCCCATTGATTGATTTAATGATGTGGGAAAAATCTACGGGTAATAAAATAACTAATGGTGTTTTAGCTGTGTCCCTCTTCCCCGATGGTGACTATGACTCTATAAACATTGCTCAAACCATAAAGCCATTTATTGAATCAATTCTTGACTACAAAAGTATAGAGAAAATCGAGCATGAAATATCTAATAAGTAATTTTCTCTATTTTCTATGAGAAAGAATCATTTTTTCCTGTCTAGTGCAGGTTTGATTCAGTGAATCCAAAATAGCCTCCACAACATATGAACAGTGGAGGCAACATGCCTAAAGCTACCTTTACATCACCTACCCCAGCACAACGCCGTACCATCCTTGCGGAATACGGCTTCATCTACGATAAGCGCATCCGTGAACGCGAATGCCTTGAGATAACCAGCTTATCCCGCACAACACGCTGGCAATTTGAGAATGAAGGCAAGTTCCCGCCTCGCTGCCACTTTGGTCGTAATAGTTGCGCCTGGCTTCTCAGC
The DNA here is from genome assembly GCF_051172435.1 of Serratia sp. G204Y. NCBI lineage: Bacteria > Pseudomonadati > Pseudomonadota > Gammaproteobacteria > Enterobacterales > Yersiniaceae > Serratia > Serratia sp. G204Y. The sequence continues at coordinate 13,822 of NZ_JBPIZA010000005.1, forward strand.
GATGTGTTGTGGTGGGTTCGTAATCCGCCAGCCGTGGAAAACGTCAACAATCCATATAGCCGCCGTTCCGCTTAATTCAACATAGGTAATCAGAGATGAAAAAAATAAATGCCCTTGGCGGGCAGGGATTCGATCAGCCTGAAAACAGCCGGAAAGATATTTCTGTAGCGACGATGAGCAGCCTTAAAATGGTCGATTACATCAACGCGGAGCGAAAAGGGAAGGCCCAGGCGGAAGGAATGGATTTCCCCTGCAAGAAATATCGCAAGCTGGAGCATCGAAGTTTAATGGCTAAAGTGCCAAAGGTACTTGGCGAGGCAGCTGCAAAATTTTTTGCAGTTGATGTTTTCATCAATGGCACCGGCGGCAAGGTTGAACGTGATATTTATCGCTTCCCTAAACGCGAAGCCTGTTTGATGGCAATGAGCTACAGCTATGAGCTTCAGGCGGCGGTGTATGACTACATGGAGGAATTGGATCACCAGAAAGGCGGCTATCTGGGCTACACCATTGGCGAGCTGCAAAACATTGTGGCTTCTGCTCGCCAGTATTCCGACGAGGATTCAAGTGATGCAGGTCGGCGTCTGAAAAAGCGGCAAGGCGATCTTATTTTGCTGGAAAGGGCTGAACACTTGGTTAGCAGCTTAAGCCAGCTTTCGCTAAACCTGCCAGGGAGCGCTCCAGATGCTGAATAAAACAAAGGCGGCCATGCCGGGCCGCCAATGCTACTACACAAAACTGGTACGCAGTCAGAATAGCACGCTGATCGATCAGGTCAATGGCTTAAATCATTCCGAGTCTGACGGCTTATCCTGGCGGGCCTGCTTGCGCTGTCGGCGCTTGATCTCGCCTTTGGCTGCCGTTACGAGAAAACCAGCCGTGCTTTCTCCATCCTCTTTCAGCAGCTCTATATCGTCCATTACTTCATGCGGGATTCTAATAGTTGTCATTTGTGATTTTGCGTTCTTTGCACCGGTTGCCATTGTTGGCTCTCCTTATGATTGGTGTATGTCAGTATACGCAAAAAAAATGATAAAAAAAGGCTTGAAGTGTATTTCACTTGAGTGTAGCGTTAAAAGTAATGGTGACATACACCATGAAAGCGCGAAGCCCGGCAGTGTTAGCAGCACTGGCCGGGCCTCTAACCATAACGTTAATCGGAGTAACGATCATGGCTGACACTCAGTCTACCCAAACTCGCACTAAATTTACATTCCTATTCCTGGCCACACCTGACCACACACCGGAATGCACACCTGTTGTGCTGCGCTTTGATGCTGACACTGAGGCGGCCGCTCGAGCAGCGTTCCCAGGCTGGGAGCTGGTGTTTGCAGCGAAAATCCGCACTCAAGCTCCTTGCCGAGTTGCATTCTTCGATTACGCCACCCGTAAGGGCTGGGAGTTCGACAGCGCAATGGTTCAGGAGGTGCGTAATGTTTAAGCTCAAGATTACCGTCACTGACCATCAGACTGATACGGTCGAGGTATTTACGCCGGGCAACCGCTACAAAACTTATTCAGGTGCAGAAAAAGCGGCATCAGGCTACCGCTACGCTTTTAAACCAGATGGGGTTAACGCGGTTATCACCTGCGAAGCGGAAATTTTGGAGGTGGCCCATGCTTAAGTATTTCCAAGTATCAGGCTACGCCGTAAATAAGCGCGGTAACACCATCGGTATTTTTTACGATGTGCAATCAGCAGACGGTCTTCAGGCCGTTATCGAGGCTGAAAAACGGGCAGAAGAAGATGGATTCCGCTATATCCGCCTGACAAGAACGATTTTGCAGGAGGTGCGCCATGAATCAGCATGAAATGGAGTTTAATTCCGCTATCCGCAGAACAGATCAACTTATATCACTTCTTATGGTACTGGAAGATAATGTTGACGCTTTAGAACAGACAGAGATGGAAAGTTTAATTTCCCTTGCCAAAGATTTATCTATACGGATATCAGCCTGGCTTAATGATGAACAAAAAGTTAGGGAGGCTAACCATGCGTAACCGCCCTGGCACAATTGCATTAGATATGGCGCTATACCGTGCAACGCTTAATAGCTCGCTTTTTGAGGTAATTATTAATGCAGCATATAGCGAAAATGTATCAAAGGTTGTTATTGATTTAATAACTATAGCCTGCGATGCCAACAACAATATTATCGCAGATTTAAATAAGGAGGCCAGTGATGAACAATCCAATGCCTAACAGCCGCTATAAGGACAAAAGCGGTAAGTTAGTCACGGTAAAATCCTGTGCCTTTAACCGCGTTGAGTATATTCGCGAAGGGTATCCGGCTCCTTGTGTCGTTCCAGTAGTTCGTTTTATGTCTGAGTTTAAGTTTGTGCCGGAGGCATCAGCATGAAGAATGCCCCAAATTTAAAGCACCTGCCGAAGGATAAAGGCACTGAGGCGGTAATCTTTGCTGGGACTAAGGCCTGGGAGCTGGCAAAGGCTTATCAGGGCGGGAATAAAAACGGCGACGATGTACCGCCGATAGTTCTTGATCACCAACAGCTCAGTGAGCTGGATAACCTGAAAATCATCGACAAGGGCCGCATGTATGCCCGTGTTTACCAGGCGGGGCTGGTGGATCAGTCAAAGCTAACGCTGATTGCGCAGAAACTGGCGGCGGCAGGCATCAAGCAGGCGCGGCTATACAGTGAAGCCGGTGAGCTGCTGGAGGATTGGACAGAGAGCCTTGAGCGGCTTTCATCCCAACCGGTGGTCGCATATAGCGGTGGTGTTACTGACCTGTCACGCATGGGGCCGAGCCAGCGGGGGGATGTGCTCAAGGCACACTACGGCAACGCACTTGCTATTCATGGCGACTCTGACACCGTTCACCACTATAACGGCGTTGTTTGGTCGCCAATTTCTGACAAGGACTTACAGCGGGTTATGTCCTCAATATTCCGGGAGGCGGAGATAGCGTATTCACAGCCCAGCATTAAATCGGCAGTGGATACGATGAAGTTGAGTTTGCCGATGATGGGGACTACCGCCCGTAATCTGATCGGTTTCGTCAATGGCGTATTTGATACCAAGGCCGGTGAATTCCGGCCACACCGCCAAGAAGATTGGCTGCTGATTGCCAGCAACGTCGAATTTAGCCCAGCCGTAGAGGGGGAGACGCTGGCGAGCCATGCACCGAGCTTCTGGCGGTGGCTCTGCCATTCAGTAGCGAACAACACCCGCAAAGCTGACCGCGTTCTGGCAGCGTTGTATATGGTCATGGCGAACCGGTACGACTGGCAGCTATTCCTTGAACTTACCGGCCCCGGCGGGAGTGGGAAAAGCGTATTTGCAGACATCTGCGAAATGTTGGCAGGGAAAAACAATACGGCATCGGCCAGCATGTCATGTCTGGAGAACCCAAAGGAGCGGGAAATACTCGTAGGCTGTTCGTTAATCGTTATGTCCGACATGGCGCGATACGCAGGCGACGGCGCAGGCATCAAGGCGATAACCGGCGGGGATAAGGTTGCCATCAACCCGAAATACAAAACGCCGTATTCGATGCGTATACCGGCTGTGGTGTTAGCGGTGAACAACAACTCAATGACGTTCAGTGACCGTAGCGGAGGGATTAGCCGCCGCCGAGTCATATTTAATTTCACGGAGGTTGTTCAGGAGAACGAACGTGATCCGTTCCTGGCTGAAAAGATTGGTGCTGAGTTGCCGGTAATCATCCGGCACTTACTTAATCGTTTTGCTGACCAACGGCAGGCTAAGCAGCTATTGCATGAGCAGCAGAAATCCGAGGAGGCATTAGCGATTAAGCGCGAAGGCGATTCGCTGGTGGACTTCTGCGGGTATCTTATGGCGCTGGTGGGGTGTGAGGGTATGTTTATCGGCAACGCTGAAATCATCCCCTTTGCGCCACGGCGTTACCTGTATCACGCCTACATGGCCTACATGTCGGCACACGGTCTTGGCAAGCCGGTATCGTTAACCCGCTTTGGCAGGGATATGCCGGGGGCCATGGCTGAATATGGTGCGGAGTACAAGAAAGAACGCTCTACCAAGGGGCCAAGCAAAGGGCACGTCCAGTCAAACGTTTTGCTGAGTGATGATGCTGAGGAGTGGCTGCCAAGTGCGACAGGAGGAGAGAAAGGAGCCAACCACCACAAAGAATAGTTTTTTTTACCTTTAAACTGTCAACTGTCCACCGAAAAGGGGAAATTATATAAATTACATATAGTTATCTCGGTGGATAGTTGGTGGGTAGTTTGATTTTAAGTGTCCACTGTCCACCGCCGGTGGAGGGTTTGAGTGGAGAGTAGTGGACAGTTTGGCTTTAACTCTCCACCTTTTAACCTAATGTTATATATAGAGAAATTAACACGGTGGACAGTGTGGACAGTTTTAGGGGTAAAAAAATTTTTTGTTCGTTGAGGATTATCTATGAGTCAGACTGAAAAGCGAAAATCGGGCATCGAAATTCTGGATATGCACCCGGCTCTGCCAGGCATCATTGTTGAGGTCGTGAACCGCAAAACAAAAGAAGTGGTCGCCGTGCATGACGTTATCAGCTATGTCGATGTGAACTATTGGCACATCTACAGCGATGAACCAATAAAGCGATTAATGCCATGCATTAAAGTTAATGGTGAGGCCGTGCCATTTGAAGCGCCTGTAGGGCACAAATTGGTGACTGTATTTTTCAAATGAGGAAAAGCTATGAACGATAAATTAAAGGTTGATATTGAACGCTCCAAGCGTGTTATTAAAGAAATTAAAGCGCACAAAGATTATTATGGAATTAATAACCTCGACACCATGCACACAAACGATTATCGCCGGGTGCTTGATGAAGGTGCGTTATTCTGGATTGACCATCATGATTTTGTGCGTAGCACATTTTCGGAGGAGATATTTGCAACTAACCGCGAACAACTCGATGCCATGATTGAACATTTACAGGGCTATCGCGAGAAAATGCCGATGCCGCCGAAGCGTCTCAGTGAGTAGAGTATAAAGCCCTGCAATGCAGGGCTACCTAGCTTTAATGAAATGTTTCTCGTTGTCAGGATCAAGCAGCTCATCTGGAGGAATGGAAACTCCTAAAGCAAGATTAACTTTTTGCATTGCATAGGCATTAAGTATGTCTTGATGTGCTAAAGGACCATTACTAAAGCCATGTGAAAGTCTGATTAAGTTACCAGTCGCATCCTTGATTTTATCTGGTTTTGGAAGACCAAATACATAACACCATGAACCATATGCGGGTATTAAGTTGGTTGCAGCATGTAGTTGAGATGAGTGTTGGCGCATAATTTTACATACTTCAACCATTTCATCATCATCAGTACCTTTGGGATTGCTAAGCTTATTTGCGTAAAATCTTAAGTCATACGTTATCTTGGATATCACCTTTCTTTGCTCACTCACTGGTTCAATAAGCATTTTCATGATTATTTGCCCAATAACGTAGACCATTACACCTGAAAAGACTGTTAACAGAACCGTCATACTCTCCCCCCGGAAGAACGTTTTATCACAGATACCAAACGACTATCATAAACTATATCTATATGGGTTTTGTAAATTATTTGTTCGCCGCTGTTTATTGTTTTTTGGGACAAAAACAGCCTGTTTACTCTGAGACATTAATGTATATCTTGAAGAGTGGCACTCAGACGTGAGCCGCCACAGGCCGTTCGATATTCCGCTGACATACGGACTCCAGTCGGACGGCCACCCCCTATTTAGTGCTGGTTTCACGTCACGTTAATCATTACTGCGAGAAACCACACATGAAAAAATTGCTTGAACTCCGCCAGAAGAAAACCGAATTAGCCACCCAAATGCGCTCCCTGCTGACCAAGGCGGAAGAAGAGAAGCGCAGCCTCAACGCCGACGAATCCAAACAGTTCGACGAATTGCGCACCCAGACCGACGCCATTCAGGCCGATATTGTCCGCTATGAAGCGATTGCCGATGAAGAACGCAGCCAGGGCGATAAGTCCAAGCCCGCGACCGATGGCAAGAAAGTGACCAATGCCGAGTTGCGCCACTACATCATGACCGGCGACACCCGCTCCTTGTCTACCGGTGTTCCTGCTGACGGTGGTTTTACGGTCATTCCCGACCTGGATAAAGATATTATGCGCCAGCTCTCTGATGAATCGGAGATGCGCCAAATCTGTACGGTTAAGACGACCAGCAGCAACGAATATAAAAAGCTCGTGTCCGTTGGCGGCGCGGCGGTAGCTCACGGTGAAGAAGGTGAAGCCCGTAGCGAAACCGCGACGCCGAAGCTGGAAGAGGTCAGTATCAAACTGTTCCCGATCTACGCTTACCCCAAAACCACCCAGGAAATTCTGGATTTCAGCGACGTAGATATTTTGGGCTGGCTGACCGAAGAGATCAGCGACACCTTTGTTGAAACCGAAGAAACCGACCTGGTAGCCGGTGACGGCAGCAAAAAGGCAAAAGGCTTCCTGTCCTGCCCTCGCGCGGCAACCGCAGACAAAACCCGCCCATTCGGCACACTGGAGAAGATGGACGCCGCAGGGGCGACCGTGGCCGCTGATGAACTTATCGACCTGCTGTTCAAGCTCAAGAAAAAATACCGCAAAAACGCCGTATGGGTGATGAACTCCAACACCGCCGCCAGCCTGCAAAAGCTGAAGAACGGCAACGGTGATTACATTTGGCGCGACGGTATGCAGAAAGGCGACCCGGATATGTTGCTGGGTAAACCGGTGCATTACCTGGAGAACATGCCGGATGCCGCTGCCGGTAAGCCGGTGCTGGCCGTGGGTGACTTCAAGCGCGGTTACTTCATCGTCGATCACGAAACCGGCACCCGTACCCGCCCGGACAACATCACCGAGCCAGGCTTCTACAAGGTGCACACCGATAAGTACCTGGGCGGCGGGCTGGTGGACTCCAACGCCATCAAGGTGCTGGAAATCAAGGCAGCGAAGTAATCCACAGGGGCTACGGCCCCTTTTCTGTCTGATGGAGTTCACCGATGAAAGAAAACGATTTTGAAATCCGCACCGCGACGCTCTCCGCCGACGATAAAAAGCTGGTGGGTTATGCCGTGAAATGGAATAGCCGCTCCGAAGTGCTGTGGGACGAGTTTGTAGAGCAGTTCGCCCCCAACGCCTTCAAAGATAGCCTGGCGTCCGGTGCTGATGTTCGCGCCCTGTACGAGCATGACTACACCGCGCTGCTGGGTCGCAACACTTCCGGCACCTTAATGTTAAGCGAGGATGCTACCGGCCTGCGTTTCGAGCTGACGCCGCCCGATACCCAGTTGGGCCGCGATGTGCTGACGCTGGTAGAGCGTGGCGATATTTCCGGCATGTCCTTTGGGTTCCGGGCGCTGAAAGACCAGTGGGACAGTACCCAACAGCCGTATGTGCGTACCGTGCTGGCTGCCGAGCTGCGCGAAATCACGGTAACCAGCTTACCGGCCTACCGTGAAACCGATATTCAGATCGCCAAGCGTTCATTACTGACCCAGCACCCTGAGCTGGTGGATTTGCGCGCCCATTGGGCTTATCTGGCGGGGTTGTGATATGTGGCCGTTCAAGCGCAAGACTGAAACCCGCAGCATGAGCATTGACGAGTTGTTGTCTATGCTGGGCGTCCCTAATACCAACTCGGGCGAATACGTCTCACCTACAACAGCTGAGGGGCTTCCCGCCGTTCTCAACGCCGTGGCCGTAATCAGTGAGGCGGTGGCGTCGATGCCGTGCTACCTGTACCGGGTAACGCACAGCAACCAGCGTGAGGCGCGTACCTGGCTGGCAGATCATCCTGTTGATACGTTGCTCAATGAACGCCCGAACGACTGCCAGACCCCATACCAGTTCAAGCGCACCATGATGCGCCATTGTCTGCTGAACGGTAACGCTTATGCGGTGATCCAGTGGGGCAAAGACGGGCAACCACAATCATTACACCCGTATCCGCCTCATGCCGTTGTGCCGAAGCGCCTGGACGAACACCGCTACGCCTACACCATTACCGAGCCATTCAGCGGCCGGGTGCGTACCTATCTGCAAGAAGAAGTCCTGCACCTGCGTTATGCCACTGACGATGGTTTCTTATCTCGTTCGCCGATCACTATCTGCCGTGAAACCCTGGGGCTGGGGATTGCTCAGCAGCGTCACGGCGCCAGTGTGATGAAAGACGGCATGATGGCCGCAGGCGTCATTACTACCGCCGAGTGGTTCGACAAGGCCAAAGGCCAGAAAGCGCTGGATGCCCTGGAGCGCTACAAGGGGGCCAGAAATGCCGGTAAGACGCCAATCCTTGAAGGTGGGATGGATTACAAGCAGTTGGCTATGAGCAACCAGGATGCCGAATGGTTGTCCTCTCGCCGTTTCACCATTGAAGACATTGCCCGGATTTTCAATATCAGCCCGATCTTTCTGCAGGAGTATTCCAACAGCACCTACAGCAACTTCAGCGAAGCGAGCCGCGCTTTTCTCACCATGACCATGCGCCCCTGGCTCACCAACTTTGAGCAGCAGCTTAAGGCCGCGTTGCTGGTGGCATCGGGCACACCCGGTATTCGCTACCAGGTGGAGTTTGATACCGCTGACCTGTTACGCGCCAATCCGCAAGACCGCTTCCAAAGCTATGAGACGGCGATCAAGTCCGGCGTGATGTGCCCGAATGAAGCCCGCGAACGTGAGGGGATGCCTCCACGCGAAGGCGGCGACGAGTTCAGCCAGGCATGGAAACAGACTGTTGAGGTTAAGGGTAAGAACGATAAGGAGAAAGCATGAAAGCAGGACGTTTGCGCGACAGGATAAAAATCCAAAAGCGTGAAAGCTATCGTGACCCTCAGACCGGCCAACAGCTTTGGCGGGTTGTTGAAATTGCCACGGTCTGGGCCGAGGTCAAGGGTATCAGCGGGCGGGAGCTTGTCACCAGCGGGGCCTTTACCGGGCAGCTTAAATCCGCCGCCACTCTCCGAATCTGGATGCGCTATCGGTCAGATGTGGATTATGACTGCACGATACTTCACCAGATGCCCGGCGTGCGGGGTAACGAATACGGTATCAAGGCGATTATCCCCGATGCCAAACGTACCCGCCTTGAGCTGTTGTGTCAGGGAGGTGTCAAGTGACCAAGCCAGAAATCAGCCTCGACGAGATTAAGCGCCACTGCCGTATCGAGCTGGACTTCAACGACGATGACACCTTGCTTCAAGGGTTCGCCGCCGCTGCGCTGGAGGTCTGCCAGACCCATATCGGTAAACGTTTTGATAGCGACCTGGAGTTCAACGCCGCAATCAAGGTGGGCTGCCTGATGTACATCGGCCTGCTGAATGATAACCGCGAGATGGTGAGCGATGCCGAGTTGAAAGAAGTCCCGTTCAGTATCGCCTGCCTGTGGAACGTTTACCGTGAGCCTGGAGTGTACTGATGCCCTGGCACCCACTTAAACGTTGTAGCTACCCCGGTTGCCGTAACCGCGTTAAGTCTGGGCGTTGCCCTGAACACCGGCAGGAGGCTAACACCAGCCGTGGCACGCGCACCGAGCGTGGCTATTCGAACCGCTGGGGTAAGTATCGCCTGATGTATCTCAAGGCCCACCCGCTGTGCGTGGAGTGTGCCAAGCGTGGTATCCACACGCCAGCCACGATTGTCGATCACGTCATCCCGATTGACGGCGAACGCGATGTGTTGTTCTGGCCTGCCAGCAATCACCAAGGGTTATGCCATAGCTGCCACAGTCGCAAGACCACCACGCAAGACCCTGTGACCAAACAGCAGCGCCGGGCAGGACAGTTCCGAGCATTGGAGGCGCAAGCCGCCGAGACCGGGTGGGGGGAGGTTTGAGGACAACCCCTCTCGGCTTTGGAACCACGCCTCCCTCAGATTTTTATGCGCGGTGATTTTTTTGAAAATAAAACCAATGGGAAATGAGTAAGTTATGGCAAGACCACCGAAAGCCCCCAGTTATCTGGATGAAATCGCCAGCCAGCAATGGAAAGCCCGCGCCAAACAGTTGGCCGAACGGGACGACCTGACCCCGGCGGATTGGGGCAACCTCGAATTATTTTGCGTCAACTATTCCATGTACCGCCGCGCCGTTGCCGACCTGGCCGAGCGCGGGTTCAGCATTGTGAACAGCCAGGGCGGGGAAAGTCGCAATCCGTCGCTGAGCGCCAAGGCTGACGCCGAGAAAATCATGATCAAAATGTCGGCCCTGCTGGGCTTTGACCCCGTATCCCGCCGCCGCAACCCGGTGGAAACTGACGAGGAAGACGAACTTGACCGCCTGGCATGAGTACGCAGAAGCGATAAAAAGCGGTGAAATCCCGGCGTGTAAGCGGCTAAAACAGGCGGTGAACCGGTATTTTTCCGACCTTAACGACCCGCTTTATGTGTTCGATACGGCGGTGGTAGAGCGCTTTATCGCTTTTTCTCGCCTCTGTCCGCACGTCAAAGGCCCCCTGCGCGGCCAGCCTATCGCGCTGGAGCCGTGGCAGCAGTTCGCCTTTGCTAACCTGCTGGGATTCAAGGTGGTGGCAACCGGCCGCCGCAAATACCGCAGCGCCTACATTCAGGTACCGCGCAAGAACGCCAAATCGACGGTGGCCGCGATGTTGGCTAACTGGTTCCTGGTGATGGAGCACGGCCAGCAGGATATTTACACCGCCGCAGTGAGTCGCGATCAGGCCCGTATCGTGTTCGACGATGCCCGCCAGATGTGCCTGCTGTCCAAACCGCTGCGTAAGCGCCTGGCAATCCAGCAGCATAAGCTGGTTTACGCCAAATCCAACAGCCTGTTAAAGCCGCTGGCGGCCAAGGCGGCGACAATTGAAGGAACTAACCCCAGCCTGGCGATAGTCGATGAATATCACCTCCACCCGGATAACGGCGTGTATTCCGCGCTTGAGCTGGGTATGGGCGCACGGCCCGAAGGTGTGTTGTTCGCCATTACCACCGCCGGCAGCAACATCGTATCGGCCTGCAAGCAGCATTATGATTATTGTTGCCAAATCCTCGCCGGTGAAGAAGAGAATGCGTCGCTGTTTGCGCTGATCTACGAGCTGGACGACGAGAAGGAAGTGGACGAGCCGAGCCAGTGGGCCAAGGCTAACCCCAACCTGCATATTTCCGTCGATGCCGCCGCGTTGGCCGATACCATTCAGAAGGCCCGTGGCATCCCTTCGCAGTGGGTAGAGATGCTGACCAAGCGCTTTAACATCTGGTGCCAGGGGGAAACACCGTGGATGGGGGAAGGTGCCTGGAAAGCCTGCAAGGCGGAATACACGGAATCCGACCTCGAAGGGCTGGCCTGTTATGCCGGGCTGGATTTGTCCTCCACCAGTGATATTACCAGCGTGTGCTACACCTTCCCGATTGAGCGCGGTGTGCGCCTGCTGACGCGCCACTATATCCCCGAAGCCCAATTGCATAACCCCGCCAACAAAAACCGCGCCTTGTACCGCCAGTGGGTAAAACAGGGCTGGCTGCGTACCACGCCGGGCGATTGCATCGACTATGACCGTATCCGCGATGATGTGCTTGCCGATACCGAGCGTTTCAGTATCGAGCTGGTGGGCTTTGACACCTGGAATGCCACACACCTGCGCACCCAGTTACAGGGGGCAGGCCTCGATGTGGAGCCGTTCCCGCAAACCTTTATGAAGTTCAGCCCGGTAGCGAAATCGGCGGAAGTGTTCGTTAACCGCAAGGTGATTGAGCACAACGGCGATCCGGTGCTGGCCTGGGCGATGGCTAACGTGGTGATGGAAACCGACGCCAACGCCAACATCAAGCCGAACAAGAAGAAGGCCGCCAACAAGATAGACCCGGCAATCGCCTTCCTCATGAGCTTTGGTACTTATCAGCTCCAGCATGAAGAATTTGCGTTCGACATGAGCGACGAGCAGCAACAGCGCCTTGCGGCGTTCGACGGTATTTAACGGAGGATTTATGGCTTTTATTGAGGTTCCACTGAGAACAGTACGCTTCCACGGCCCGATGGTAGACATCTTTGGGCCGAAGTTTGAGTATCGCGCCCATAACGTGCCAAAGGCGCTCGAGGCGATGAAAAATCTGTTGGACGGCTTTGAGCGCTACATGCTGGAGGCTCACAAGCGGGGGCTGACCTTTGCCGTCTTTGTGGGTAAACGCAACGTTGGCCAGGACGAGCTGGAGCTGACGAAAGGCACGGAAGATATTCATCTGGTGCCGGTGATTATCGGCAGTAAACGCGCAGGCTTGTTCCAGACCGTGCTGGGCGTTGCCTTGATTGGTGCCGCCATAGCGTTTTCACCTGCTGGGCTTGGTGTGTTTTCGGCAACGGGTGGGTGGACTTCTATGGCTTATGCAGGTGCAGCAATGTCCCTTGGTGGTGTGGTTCAAATGCTCTCCCCACAAATGGGTGGCCTACGTATGCGCCAAGACCAGGACAACAAGCCGAGCTATGCCTTTGGCGGGCCAGTGAACACGACCGCGCAGGGTAATCCTGTCGGCGTGCTGTACGGCACACGCGAAATCGGCGGGGCGATCATCTCCGCAGGGATTTACACCGAAGATCAGCAATAGCAGGTGAACATGATGCAACTGACTGAAAATAAATACAGAACCATCCGCGTTTATGGGCCGTTGCGCCAGTTCATCAAGGACAACCGCAAAGGGGTAATCAAGCTGTGCGTGAACACGCCGCAGGAGGCGATTAAGGCGCTGTGTACCGTGCTGCCTGGCTTTGAAACTTTCATGCAGACCAGCAAGCGCCGGGGGCTAACCTTTGCGATTTTCAACGGTAAGCGCAACATAGATCGCGACGAGCTGAATTTTAGCGGTGTGGAAGAGATCAAAATCGTTCCGGTTATCATCGGCAGCAAAAAGGCCGGTATGTTCCAGACCATCCTCGGCGCGGTGCTGGTGGTTGCTGGGGCCCTTCTATGGGCTACGCCAATGGGCGCGCCGCTCGTTGCATCTGGTGCGGGTATGGTGCTGGGGGGCGTTGTTCAAATGCTGTCGCCCATGCAGGGCGGATTAGCACGGCGCGAAGACCCAGACAACAAACCTTCTTACGCATTCGGCGGCCCGGTGAACACCATCGCCCAGGGAAACCCGATTCCGATTGGCTACGGTAAACGGCGGATCGGCGGCGCAATCATTTCAGCGGGCATCTACTCGGAGGATCAACAGTAATGAGCGCCCGTTTGAAATCATCGGTAATTGTTGCTGCTGTGGAAGAAATTGCCCGGCAGCAGGGCCACAATGTTAATGGGCAGGATCGTTTGCTTATTCGCACCCGTGTATCCGCGACCCTGGCGGCGAAGGAGAGGCACAGACGACGCATGAACGCACCGGCTTACGAATGGAAGAAGCCGACACCGCATAGATAATGAGACGCCACCCATAAAGCATCAGCATTGTTCTGATGCTTTTTTATTTGTTCGCTTGAAACTGTATAAACATTTGTATAAACACAAAAGAAAAAGGCGCTTATCAAAATAGATAAAGCGCCTTTTATCAACACGTTAACTGACTAGTATCAGTTCATGCCGTATTTTTTCAGCTTCTTGCGCAGCGTGCCGCGGTTGATGCCCATCATCAGGGCTGCGCGGGTCTGGTTGCCACGGGTGTATTGCATCACCATGTCCAACAGTGGCTGTTCAACTTCAGCCAGTACCAGCTCATACAGGTCATTTACGTCTTGACCGTTCAGTTGAGCAAAATAGTTCTTCAGTGCTTGTTTAACCGAGTCACGCAGAGGCTTTTGAGTCACCTGATCTTGTGAGTTAACGGTAGAAACGGTCAGTACGTCAGAATTTACGCGTTGTTCGAACATAGTTCTGTCAGCTCTTTTTTTACGCTAAGATTTTCGAAATATGCCTCCAACGCCTCCAGCTGTTCGCTGGCATCCTCTATGGCGTTGAATGTGCGCCGAAACTGGTCATTCGGAGCGTGTTCCTGGAGATACCAGGACACGTGCTTACGAGCAATCCGGAATCCCTTGCCTTGGCCATAGAAGCCGTGCAATTCCCGAATGTGCCCAATCAACAAGCGCTTCACCTCGCCAAGCGGCAGCGGCGGCAGCAACTCCCCAGTGTCCAGATAATGCTGGATTTCCCGGAAGATCCAGGGTCTCCCCTGAGCAGCGCGGCCTATCATCAGGGCATCGGCCCCGGTGTAGTCGAGCACTGCTCTGGCTTTATGCGGGTCAGTAATATCCCCATTCGCGATAATCGGAATGGAAACACTCTGCTTAACTGCCCGAATGCTGTCGTATTCCGCGTCGCCGTTAAACAGACAGGCGCGGGTTCGGCCGTGAATCGTCAGGGCCTGAATACCACAGTCTTCGGCCAGTTGGGCAATCTCTACACAGTTACGATGCTCTGGCGCCCAGCCGGTGCGAATCTTCAGCGTTACCGGCACATCCACCGCGTCAACCACCGCGTGGAGGATCCGTTTAACCAGATCCGGGTACTGCAACAAGGCGGACCCGGCAAGCTTCCGGTTCACTTTTTTGGCCGGGCATCCCATATTGATGTCGATGATCTGCGCGCCGCTGGCCACGTTGATACGCGCGGCGGCGGCCATATCATCAGGATCGCATCCGGCAATCTGCACGGAGCGGATCCCTGGTTCATCGCTATGCACCATACGCAGACGCGACTTATCCGTCCGCCACACCTCCGGGTTGGAGGAGAGCATCTCGGATACAGCCATCCCAGCACCCATTGCATGACAGAGGGTTCTGAACGGGCGATCTGTAATACCGGCCATCGGGGCCGCAATCAGGCAATTAGTAAGCTGGTGGTGTCCAATGCGCATAGACAAAGAGTGACCATACTGTGTCCGCAAGGGCGCGTATATTACGCATTTTTGCGCCGAGATGAAAGGCCAAACTTTAACCAATTGGCGCGATATTAGGGCAAAAAATGCGCTGCGCAGTGATTCATAAAAATATTGTATATATTTTACAATGAGTTGACGAAAAGTGCTTATTTTGTGTGCGGTAAAATATTCGCCTTTGCGCAGAATATTATCTGCATTCACCCGCGTTTTTTGCCGGGATAGCCTGCCTGGAAGGCGCATTGTCAGGGCGATCCGTCGTTGAACGGCGAAAAATTGCATAAAATTTTGTCTCGCCCGCGGGCCGATCGCCAGGCAAAAAAAATCCACCGGCGCAGGGCCGGTGGATGAGGGAGCAATAGACCGTGACGCTTACTTGCGGCGGCCGGTGATGCGGCACCACTCTTCACGCTCGGCGGCCGGGTCGAGCGTGAACTTCTCTTCGTAGGCTTGCGCAACGCTGCTCGCCTGACTGGCCAGCACGCCGGACAGCCCCAGATGGCCGCCGGCCTTCGGCAGGCAACCGATCAGCGGCGCCAGCTCGCGCAGCGGGCCGGCGAGGATGTTGGCGACCACCACGTCCGCCAGCAGGTCCGCCGGCTGGTCTTTCGGCAGATACAGCTCCAGACGCTCTGAAACGCCGTTACGCTGCGCGTTGTCGCGGCTGGCCTGAATGGCCTGGGGATCGATGTCGATGCCGATAGCGCGCGCCGCACCCAGCTTCAGCGCGGCGATTGCCAGGATGCCGGAACCGCAACCGAAGTCGATGACGGTTTTGCCGGCCAGATCGAGGCCGTCCAGCCACTGCAGGCACAGCGCGGTGGTCGGGTGGGTGCCGGTGCCGAACGCCAGGCCCGGATCGAGCATCACGTTGACCGCATCGGGATCCGGCACGTCGCGCCAGCTCGGGCAGATCCACAAACGCTCGCCGAAGCGCATCGGGTGGAAGTTATCCATCCATTCGCGCTCCCAGTCCTTATCTTCCAGCTGCTCTATCTTGTGGCGGAAACCGGCGCCCAGCAGCGGGTGCTGTTCCAGCATCGCCACCACCTCGGCCATATCGGTTTCCGCGTCGTACAGGCCGATCACGTCGGTATCGCCCCACAGCAGGGTTTCACCCGGCAAGGGTTCGAACACCGGGTTGTCGTGGGTGTCCTGGAAGGTCACCGACACGGCGCCGCTTTCCACCAGCGCGTCGCTCAGGTCTTCCGCCTGGCTGCCGGTGGTGTTCAGTTTGAGTTGGATCCAAGGCATAGCAATTCTCTTCAAGAGGGTAATGATGACGCCGTCCGGCGCTTTTCGCCGACGACGTTACCGAGATAAAACGCCAACAGGCTGAGCAACAGCGAAGGCACGATAGGGTGCAGCCCCGCCGGCTGCAGGTTGAAGCTGGCCAATAGCGTATAGCATACCGCACCCGACACCATTGAGCTAAGCGCTCCCTGAGCATTGGCGCGTTCCCAGTACAGGCCCAGCACCAGCGGCCACAGGAACACCGCCTCCAGCCCGCCGAAAGCCAGCAGGTTGAGCCAGATGATCATCTCCGGCGGCCGCCAGGCCGCCAACAGCACCAACAGGCCGAGGATCAGCGTGGTCAGGCTGGAGAAGCGCTTGATCAGCCGCTCGTTGTGGATCTGCTGTGGGCGTACGCCAAGGTAGAGATCCTTGATGATGGTGGCGGAGGATTGCAGCAGTTGGGCGTTGATGGTCGACATGATCGCCGCCATCGGCGCCGCCAAGAAAATCCCGGCGGCGTACGGCGGCAGCACGGTGATCATCAGCGTCGGGATCACCTGATCGGGGATCTTGAGATCCGGCAACACCGCGCGGCCGAGCGCGCCGGCCAGGTGCATGCCGAACATCAGCACCGCCACCACCACTGTGCCGAGCAGAATGCCGCGGTGCACCGCCTTGCTGTCCTTGTAGGAGATACAGCGCACGGCGGTGTGCGGCAGGCCGATCACCCCGAAGCACACCAGGATCCAGAACGACGCCATAAACGGCAGGCTGAGGATCTGATCGCCGCCCTGCGGCGACACCAGCGCCGGATCGATCTGCTGCAGTTTGCTGACTGCGCTGTCCAGTCCGCCGGCGGCATGGATTACCGCCACCAGCAGCAGCACGGTGCCGAGCAGCATCACCAGCCCCTGCATGGCGTCGTTCAGCACGCTGGCGCGGAAGCCGCCGAAGGCGGTGTACAGTGCGATGCTGATGCCGAAGATCAGCAGGCCGGTGTCGTAAGGAATGCCGGCGGCGGTTTCCAGCAGGCGTGCGCCGCCGATAAACTGCACCGTCATGGCACCGAGGAACGCCACCAGCAGGCTGAGGCTGGCCAGCCACACCAGCAGGCGGCTTTGGTAGCGGCCATACAGCATGTCATTGAGGGTGATAGCGTTGTAGCGCCGCGCCAGGATGGCGAATTTCTTGCCCAGCACGCCGAGCGACAGCCACACCGCCGGCAGCTGGATCATCGCCAGCAGCACCCAGCCCAGGCCGTATTTGTAGGCGGCGCCGGGGCCGCCGATAAACGAACTGGCGCTGATGTAGGTGGCGGTCAGGGTCATCGCCAGCACAAAGCCGCCCATCGAGCGGTTGCCGAGGAAATATTCGCTGAGGAAATTTCCATTCTGACGGCGGCGATAGGCGTATACCGACAGGCCGAATACCAGCAGCAGGTAGGCGACCAGCGGCAGGATCACTTCAGTTTGCATCGCTGTCCTCCAGCGAAATGTCGCGGAACACCGTGCGCACCATCAGCCAGCACAGGCCGATGAACAGCAGCGGCACCAGCAGGCAGGCCATTTCGAACCAGTGCGGCAGGCCGGTGACGCCGACGGCGCTGTCCGGCAGATAGGCCGCCAGCCCCCAGGCCAGCAGGTAGAGCAGCGTCAGCCCCAGCGCCCAGCGCGCTTCGCGGTGCGCCTGAATAAAGCGTTTGTCCATCCGTGTCTCCCATAGGTTTACGGTGATGGATTCATCAAAGGTAGGGAATTTTACGGCATGACGGCGTTTTGCCAAGCCGTTACTGGCGGCAACGCCAAAGAAAAAGGCCGGTGATTAACCGGCCTTTCGTCAGACGATGCTGCGTGCTGCCTTAGGTTTCCTGCAGACCCAGCTTCTTCTCCAGATAGTGGATGTTGGTGCCACCGTGCTGGAAGTTTTCGTCGTTCATGATCTTCTGCTGCAGCTCAACGTTGGTTTTGATGCCGTCGATGATCAGTTCAGCCAGGGCGTTTTTCATGCGGGCAATCGCCACGTCACGGTTTTCGCCGAAGGTGATCAGTTTGCCGATCATGGAGTCATAGTACGGCGGTACGGTATAACCGGCGTAGATATGAGATTCCCAACGCACGCCGAAACCGCCTGGCGCGTGGAAGCGGGTGATCTTGCCCGGGCTCGGCAGGAAGGTGTTCGGATCTTCGGCGTTGATGCGGCATTCTACCGCGTGGCCGTGGATCTTCACTTCTTCCTGTTTGATCGACAGCGGCTGACCGGCAGCGATGCGCAGCTGCTCTTTGATCAGATCCACGCCGGTGATCATTTCGGTAACCGGGTGCTCTACCTGAATACGGGTGTTCATTTCGATGAAATAGAACTCGCCGTTTTCATACAGGAACTCGAAGGTGCCCGCGCCGCGGTAGCCGATTTCCACGCAGGCTTTCGAGCAGCGCTCGCCGATGTAACGGCGCATTTCGCTGGTGATGCCCGGCGCCGGCGCTTCTTCGACCACTTTCTGGTGGCGGCGCTGCATGGAGCAGTCGCGCTCGGCCAGATAGATGGCGTTGCCCTGGCCGTCGGCCAATACCTGAATCTCGATGTGGCGCGGATTCTCCAGGTATTTTTCCATGTACACCATGTCGTTGTTGAAAGCCGCTTTGGCTTCCGCTTTCGTCATGTTGATGGACTGCTCAAGGTCTTTGTCGCTGCGCACCACGCGCATGCCGCGACCGCCGCCGCCGCCGGAGGCCTTGATGATCACCGGATAACCGATGCGCTTGGCGAAGGCACGGTTTTTATCCATGTCGTCGGTCAGCGGGCCGTCGGAGCCAGGTACGCACGGCACGCCGGCTTTCTTCATGGCGTTGATCGCGGAAACCTTGTCGCCCATCAGGCGGATGGTCTCGGCTTTAGGGCCGATGAAGATGAAGCCGGAGCGTTCAACCTGCTCGGCGAAGTCGGCGTTCTCGGACAGGAAGCCGTAGCCCGGGTGGATCGCCACCGCGCCGGTGATTTCCGCCGCCGAGATGATGGCCGGGATGTTCAGGTAGCTTTTTACCGATGGCGCAGGACCGATGCAGACGGTCTCGTCGGCCAGCAGCACGTGTTTCAGATCGCGGTCGGCCGCGGAGTGAACCGCAACGGTCTTGATGCCCAGTTCTTTACAGGCACGCAGGATGCGAAGCGCGATCTCGCCGCGGTTGGCGATAACAATTTTATCAAGCATGGGGGCGCCTCGTTATTCGATGACGACCAGCGGCTCGTCATATTCGACCGGCTGGCCGTTTTCCACCAGGATGGCTTTCACGACGCCGGACTTGTCCGCTTCGATCTGGTTCATCATTTTCATGGCTTCAACGATGCACAGGGTATCGCCGGCGTTCACTTTCTGGCCCACTTCAACGAAGGCTTTCGCGTCCGGGCTTGGGGTGCGGTAGAAGGTGCCTACCATTGGGGAACGAACGACGTGGCCACTCACGGCCGCCGGTGCTGCAGGGGTTTCTGCCGCAGGCGCGGTGGCAACGGCGTTAGCCAGGGCTGGCTGCTGCTGTGCCGGCATCGCGTAGGCCTGCTGCATGACGGGATAAGCCTGCGCCGGTGCGGCACGGCTGATGCGAACCGATTCTTCGCCTTCAGAGATTTCCAGTTCAGAAATGCCTGATTCTTCAACCAGTTCGATCAGTTTCTTGATTTTACGAATATCCATGAGTGTGATTCCGTACTCTTTTTGTGGAGCAATTAGTGGGTTTTCGACAGACGGTTAACCGCTGCCTGTAAAGCGAAAGCGTAGCCATCCGCGCCGAGGCCGCAAATCACGCCTACCGCTACGTCCGAGAGATAAGAGTGATGGCGGAAAGGTTCGCGGGCGTGCACGTTGGACAGGTGGATCTCGATGAACGGGATCTGCACCGCCAGCAACGCATCGCGCAACGCCACGCTGGTGTGCGTGAACGCCGCCGGATTTATCAGAATGAAATCGGTGTTGCCGCGCGCCTGATGGATGCGATCGATCAGCTGATGCTCGGCGTTGGACTGCAGATGGCTCAGGGTAATATCCAATGCGGATGCCTGGTTTTCCAATCCGTTAACAATCTCTGTCAGCGTCGTGCTGCCGTACTTCTCCGGCTCACGCGTCCCCAGCAGATTGAGATTGGGGCCGTTCAGAAGCAAAATGTGAAACTTATCCGCCATTGTGCTGGTATCTCCGGCAATAAAACCATCATCGTAGAAAATAACCCGATGTTATCGATTTGTCACCTGTTAAGGGGCAAATTCACCCTGAGAACAGAAACAAGGTCGGGCATTATAACGATATCGTAGCAATTCGCAGCTAAATACTGGTCTTATCAGCGAAGATATTCAACCCCAAATCGACGAACTCGGGGATCCGTGACAGGAATATGAGCGCTGGAACACAGAAAAAGTTCCCGCCGGCGGCGCGCGTTTTTCCGTACCAATAACGCGCGCCGCCGCGTAGTTCAGCGCCACCAGGCGCGGAATTTCTTGTAACGCAGGCCCAACAGCGCCACCGCCAGCAGCGCGTAGATGAACGGCTGGGGGGAAAACGTTTTGACCGACCACAGGTAGTGGATGGGGGCGAGGATCGCCGCCAGATAGACGAAGTTGTGCAACAGTTGCCATTTGGCGCCCAGTTTGCGCATCGCCCACAGCGTCGAGGTGGCCGCCAGCGCCAGCAGGATCAGCCAGGTGAGGATGCCGAGCGTCAGATAAGGGCGGTTCACCAGCTCGCTGCCCAGCAGGCCGAGGTTGCTTAGCCCCAGTTCCAGCGTGGAGTAGCTTATCAGGTGCAGCGTGCCCCAGGCAAAGCACCACAGCCCCACCAGGCGGCGGCAGCGGATCAGCAGCGGCTGGCGGGTGTAGCGCGCCAGCGGGGCGATAGCCAGCGTGGCCAGCAGCAGTTTCAGCGTCATCCTGCCGGTAAAATGCTGGATGTCCTTGGACGGATCGGCGCTGAACCAGCCTTGATCCACCGCCAGCACCAGCCAGAGAAAGGGCAGAAACGCCGCCAGATGCAGGGCGGCTTTCAGCCATTTGATATGAACAGGCGTCAGGCGCACTTAGAAATTCTCCCGCAGATCCATGCCGCGATACAGCGACGCCACCTGGTCAGCATAGCCGTTGAACAGCAGCGTCGGTTGGCGTTTGACGTCGAGAATGCCGCCGGAGCCGATGAAACGCTCGGTGGCCTGCGACCAGCGCGGATGATCGACGTGCGGATTCACGTTGGCGTAAAAACCGTACTCGTTCGGTGCGGATTGGTTCCAGGTGGTCGGCGGCCGATCGCGCACCAAACGGATATGCACGATCGATTTGATGCCTTTGAAGCCGTATTTCCACGGCGTGATCAGCCGCAGCGGCGCGCCGTTTTGCGGCGGCAGGGTTTTGCCGTACACGCCGACGGTCAGCAGCGCCAGCGGATGCATCGCCTCGTCGAGCCGCAGCCCTTCGACGTAGGGGTATTTCAGGCCGCCGCCGATAAAGCGATCTTTCTGGCCGGGCATCTGCTCCGGATCGTACAGCGTCTGGAAGGCCACGTAGCGCGCGTTGCCGTTCGGCTCGGCCAGCTTGAGAAGCTTGCCCAGCTCGAAACCGATCCACGGCACCACCATCGACCAGGCCTCGACGCAGCGCATGCGGTAAATGCGCTGTTCCAGCGGGAAACGCTTCATCAGATCGTCGATATCCAGCGTTATCGGCTTCGCCACTTCGCCGTCGATGCGCACTTTCCAGCCTTCGGTTTTCAGCCCGCCGGCGTTGGCGGCCGGATCGGCCTTGTCGAGGCCGAACTCATAGAAGTTGTTGTAGCCGGTGACCTTGTCTTCCGGCGTCATCGCCAGCTGCGCCTGCCAGGCGGCCGGTTTGCTGAATTCCAGCGCTTTGCCCGGCGGTGCCTTGGGGCGATCGTTGCCCTTGAACCACGACAGCAGGTCCGCCTGTGCGCCAGTGGGCAGCGCCAGCGAAGCGGCGGTGATACCGAGCGCCTGCAGCACCTTGCGCCGCTGGTGGAATACGCTCTCCGGCGTGACGTCGGCCTCGGTCAATTTCGGGTGTTTGTTCATGCTTATGTTCTCCGCGACTGATTCCCGCCGTTCGCGAGCGGCTGACGGGTCTTCATGAAATAAGCATGGCGCTAAAGGCGGCCGGAAGCGAGGGGACGCGGGAAAATATGAAATTTCGCAGAAGCGGGCGCTCCCCCCGTCGCCGGGGGGAGAAGGTCAGCGGATTTTCACCAGGGTGCGGCCGGTGATTTGGTTGTTCAACAGCGCGGCAGCGGTGGCCGGCGCCTGCTCGAGGGAGATTTCGTGCGTGGCCTGCTGATAGAAGCTGTCCGGCAGAATGCCGGCCAGCCGTTCCCAGGCGGTTTGGCGGCGGTGCAGCGGCGTATGCACCGAATCCACGCCCTGCAGGCGCACGTTGCGCAGAATGAACGGCATCACGGTGGTCGGCAGCTGATAACCGCCCGCCAGGCCGCAGGCGGCGACGGTGCCGTTATAGTTCATCTGCGCCAGCACCCGCGCCAGCAGTTTGTCGCCGACGGTGTCCACCGCGCCGGCCCACAGCTGTTTCTCCAGCGGGCGCGGCGTGTCGATATAGCCATCGCGCGGCATCACCTCTTTGGCGCCGAGCGCTTTCAGGTAGTCGGTATTGCTGTCGCGGCCGCTGATGGCGGTCACCCGGTAACCCAGCGCCGCCAGCAGGGCGATGGCGGTGCTGCCCACGCCACCGCTGGCGCCGGTGACCAGGATATCGCCGTCGTCAGGGTGCACGCCGCCTTCCTCCAGCGCCATCACGCACAGCATGGCGGTAAAGCCGGCGGTGCCGATGATCATCGCCTTGCGCTCATCCAGGCCGTTCGGCAGCGGCACCAGCCACTCACCGGAGACGCGCGCCTGCTCGGCCAACCCGCCCCAGTGGTGTTCGCCCACGCCCCAGCCGGTGAGCACCACGCTTTGCCCCTCTTTGAAGCGATCGTCGCGGCTGTGGCGCACGGTGCCGGCGAAGTCGATGCCCGGCACCATCGGGAAGTTGCGCACGATCTTGCCTTTGCCGGTGATCGCCAGCGCGTCCTTGTAGTTCAGGCTGGACCAGTTGATGTCGACGGTGACATCGCCTTCCGGCAACCGATCGCTGTCGATATCTTTGATATGAGCCAGAGTTTGGTCGTCTTGTTGTTCCAATAACAGTGCACGCATGTCACTCTTCCTCTCGTTTACACTTTTCTATCAATGGCTGAATCACAGTTATTTGACTATATGCATAATAAGCGGCCCAAGTCCTGATAAAGGACAAAAATGGCGCTTGCAGGTTTAATTCCTCGGCAAGGCTTGTTAGGGTTGGACGGCCCCTTTTAGCTAAAGGGTGAACACTCACTTAACCATAGCGGACAAGGCACAGGGATGCGATTTACCACCAAACTCTCTGCATTGATCACTCTGTTGGTCGCGCTGGCGATGTTTTTGATGCTGATGGGATGCTCATACAGCTTCTTTTACGTTACCCAGGATCGCCAGGAGCGCCGCTTGGATTCGCTGGTCACCACTCTCGATCAAGCCATGCTGAGCGAGCCGCCGCAGGAGCAGGAAAAATGGTTGCCGATCGTCATGCGCACGCTCGGCATCGTGTCGATCCGCATAGAGGCCGGTAGCAGCCAACTGCTCGACTATCAATTGCCCACGCAGGAAAAAGAGCACTGGGATGCGCTGAACGGCTATCGTCAGGTCTCGCGTCCCCTGTTGCAGCATCCGGGCAGCACGCTGCACATCACCTACCGCGACCCCTTCGCCAGCGACGTGCGCACGCTGCAATCCACCGCCGCCGTCACGCTGTCGATCGTCGTGATGGTGGTGGTTTTGCTGTTCAGCCTGCGCTGGCTGCGTGAGCAGGCCGACGGCGAAGATCGTCTGGAACGCCGCGCACGGCGCATTCTGAACGGCGAACGCGAAAACGTCATGCAGGGCGACGTGCGTGAGTGGCCGGCCAATGTCAGCGGCGCGCTCGACCGCCTGCTGGCCGATCTGGCGGAAGCGCGGGAAGAGCGCAGCCGGGTCGATACGCTGATCCGCGCCTTTGCCGCGCAGGACGCCAAAACCGGGCTGAATAATCGCCTGTTCTTCGATAACCAGTTGACCACTCAGCTGGAAGACGAAGGCTCGCACGGCATCGTGATGATGGTGCGGCTGCCCGATTTCGAGACCCTGCGCGAGACGCACGGCAGCGTGGCGGTGCAGGAGCTGATGTATTCGCTGGTCAATCTGCTGTCTACCTTCGTGATGCGCTATCCGTCGGCGCTGCTGGCGCGCTACTTCCACAGCGATTTTACCGTGTTGTTGCCGCATCGAACCCTGAAGGAGGCCGACGGCATCGCCTCACAGCTGGTCAACGCCATCGATGCCTTGCCTTCCACGGCGCTGATCGACCGCGAGGCCTTCCTGCACATCGGCATCGTGGCGTACCGCAGCGGTCAAACCACCGAGCAGGTGATCGATTATGCGGAGCAGGCGACGCGCCACGCTACGCTGCAGGGCGAAAACGGGTGGTATGTGTACGACAGCCAGGTGCCGGAAAAGGGGCGCGGCAGCGTCAAATGGCGCACGCTGCTGGAACAGGTGCTGGCGCGCGGCGGCCCGCGGCTGTATCAGAAACCGGCGGTGACCGTGGGGGGCGAGGTGCACCATCGCGAGATCATGAGCCGGATCTATGACGGCACCCAGGAATTGCTGCCGGCGGAATATATGCCGCTGGTGCAGCAGCTCGGGCTGGCGGAAAGTTACGATCGCCAACAGGTGAGCCGCATCATTCCCTTGTTGACGCAGTGGCCCGAGGAAACGCTGGCGTTTCCGCTGTGCGTGGACTCGATTTTGCAGCGCTCTTTCCAGCGCTGGCTGCGTGATACATTGCTGCAGTGCGAAAAAAGTCAACGTCGGCGAATTCTGATTGAACTTGCGGAGGCAGATGTGTGTCAACATATCGACCGTTTGCGTCCGGTGCTGAGGCTGTTGTCAGGGCTGGGCTGCCGCCTCGCGGTGTCCAAAGCGGGTTTAACCGTGGTCAGTACGTCCTATATCAAGTCGCTGCAGGTGGAGATCGTCAAGCTCCACCCGGGATTGGTGCGGAGCATCGATAAGCGGGACGAAAACCAGCTGTTCGTGCAGAGCCTGACCGGCGCCTGCGCGGGCACGCGCGCGCAGGTGTTCGCCGCCGGCGTACGCACGCGCAACGAGTGGCAGACGCTGAAAGAGCGAGGGATCCACGGCGGGCAGGGCGACTTTTTCGCGCCGCCGGAACCGATCGACGCGGGGCGTAAAAAATATTCACGTCGTTATCGCGTTTAAGCTGATTGCCGGACAAAAATTGACGTAGAATGAGCGCCGGATCCATCTGGGCCATGTCACCCGTCATTTTGGAGTTTTCTCCAATCTGCCTGCGACAACGACGCCTATTTGAGATAGGCTCTTGTCAGCTTTTATCTGGTTGGCGTTGGTAGGTGCTTACCATCGGCGGCAATCAGGGAATATGTTAGATTTTATGAGCTGTGTTACGCCGTTTCGTGCGTTGACAGGGTGGTAAACTGAGCCTTTGTTCAGGGAATTCAGGCCTCATCCAATTTCCGTGCATTCGAGCAGAAACAATACAGACTATTTTTCACCGAAGTAGAACGTTTTTGCGCCTTGTCGCTGCTTCGTGTGGTTGGTAAAGTAGGCGGATTTTATTTTCCGCCCCCAGCTTGCAGGATTATCCTTTCGTTATGTTTAAGAAATTTCGTGGCATGTTTTCCAACGACTTGTCCATCGACTTGGGTACCGCCAATACCCTGATTTATGTTAAAGGGCAAGGCATCGTACTGAATGAACCTTCGGTGGTTGCCATTCGTCAGGATCGTGCCGGCTCCCCAAAGAGCGTCGCGGCCGTCGGTCATGACGCCAAACAGATGCTGGGCCGCACCCCCGGCAACATCGCGGCTATTCGCCCGATGAAAGACGGCGTGATCGCCGATTTCTTCGTGACCGAAAAAATGCTGCAGCACTTTATCAAACAGGTTCACAGCAACAGTTTCATGCGCCCAAGCCCGCGCGTGCTGGTCTGTGTGCCGGTCGGCGCGACCCAGGTTGAACGCCGCGCTATCCGCGAGTCCGCCCAAGGGGCCGGCGCGCGTGAAGTGTTCCTGATTGAAGAGCCGATGGCGGCGGCGATCGGCGCTGGTCTGCCGGTCTCCGAAGCGACCGGTTCCATGGTGGTGGATATCGGTGGCGGTACCACTGAAGTGGCGGTGATCTCGCTGAACGGCGTGGTGTACTCCTCTTCCGTACGCATCGGCGGCGACCGTTTCGATGAAGCCATCATCAATTATGTGCGCCGCAACTACGGCTCGCTGATCGGCGAAGCGACCGCCGAGCGCATCAAGCACGAAATCGGTTCTGCCTATCCGGGCGATGAAGTGCGCGAAATCGAAGTCCGCGGCCGTAACCTGGCCGAAGGCGTACCGCGCGGCTTTACCCTGAACTCCAATGAAATCCTCGAAGCCCTGCAAGAGCCGCTGACCGGCATCGTCAGCGCGGTGATGGTTGCGCTGGAGCAGTGCCCGCCAGAATTGGCCTCCGACATTTCCGAACGCGGCATGGTATTGACCGGCGGCGGCGCGCTGCTGCGCAACCTCGATCGCCTGCTGATGGAAGAAACTGGCATCCCGGTCGTGGTGGCGGAAGATCCGCTGACCTGCGTGGCGCGCGGCGGCGGCAAGGCGTTGGAAATGATCGACATGCACGGCGGCGATTTGTTCAGCGAAGAATAGTCAGCCCCTGGAAGGAGGAATCGTATCGGATGAATGCGCACAGCGAGAATCGGGTACGGTTCCTCTTTCTGTTGTCGAGGAACTCGCATAATTTATGAAGCCGATTTTTAGCAGGGGGCCTTCCCTGCAACTGCGACTTTTTTTGGCGGTGATTGCGGCCATTGGCCTGATCGTTGCCGACAGCCGGCTCGGCACGTTCGTGAAGATACGCAACTACATGGACACCGCAGTCAGCCCTTTCTATTTTCTGGCCAATGGGCCGCGTAAAGTTTTGGACAGCGTGTCAGAAACGCTGGCCACCCGCCAACAGCTGGAGCTGGAAAACCGCGCTCTGCGGCAGGAACTGCTGCTGAAAAACAGCGATATTCTTCTTCTTGGCCAATTCAAGCAGGAAAATGCCCGCTTGCGCGAGCTGCTGGGTTCTCCGCTGCGCCAGGACGAACACAAGATGGTCACCCAGGTGATCTCCACCGGCTCCGATCCTTACAGCGATCAGGTGGTGATCGACAAAGGGTCGGACAACGGCGTCTATGAAGGCCAGCCGGTGATCAGCGACAAGGGCGTGGTCGGCCAGGTGGTGGCGGTGGCGAAAGTCACCAGCCGCGTGCTGCTGATCTGCGACGCCTCGCACGCGCTGCCGATCCAGGTGCTGCGCAACGACATTCGGGTGATCGCCGCGGGCAGCGGCTGCGCCGACGATCTGCAGCTGGAGCACCTGCCGAACAACACCGACATCCGCGTTGGCGACGTGCTGGTCACCTCCGGCCTCGGCGGCCGCTTCCCGGAAGGCTATCCGGTGGCGGTGGTTTCCTCGGTCAAGGTCGATAACCAGCGCGCTTACACCGTGATTCAGGCGCGGCCGACCGCCGGTCTGCAGCGCTTGCGCTACCTGCTGCTGCTGTGGGGCGCCGATCGCAACGGCGACATGCCGCTGCCGCCGGACGAAGTGCACCGCGTGGCCAATGAACGCCTGATGCAGATGATGCCGCAGGTGCTGCCGCCTGCCGGCTCCGTCGGGCCGCAGCTGCCGGCTCCGGCCACCGGGGTGGCGCCGCAAACCGCGGCTCCGGCCTCTGTCCAGCCCCAAGCTCAGCCTGCCGCGGCGGGAGTGGTGCCATGAACAGCTACCGCAGCCACGGGCGCTGGATCATCTGGCTGTCGTTCCTGGTGGCGTTGGTGCTGCAAATCATGCCGTGGCCGGAGCAGATCTACATGTTCCGGCCCTCATGGCTGGTGCTGATCCTGATCTACTGGGTGATGGCCTTGCCGCACCGCGTCAACGTCGGCACCGGCTTCGTGCTGGGGTTGATCATGGATCTGATCCTCGGCTCTACGCTGGGCGTGCGCGCGCTGGCGCTGGGCATCATCGCCTATCTGGTGGCGTTCAAATTCCAACTGTTCCGCAATATGGCGCTGTGGCAACAGGCGCTGATCGTCGTGCTGCTGTCGCTGTCGATGGACGTGGTGGTGTTCTGGGCTGAGTTTTTAGTGATCAACGTCTCTTTCCGCCCAGAGGTGTTCTGGAGTAGTGTGGTAAACGGCATTTTGTGGCCGTGGTTATTCCTGTTGATGCGCAAAATCCGCCGTCAGTTCGCCGTACAGTAAGGGTATCTCAATGACTTCGCTTTATCTGGCCTCCGGCTCCCCACGTCGACGTGAACTGCTGACCCTGCTCGGCGTGTCGTTCGACATTTTGCTGACGCATACCGAAGAGCAGCGCCGGGAAGGCGAAGCCGCCGAAGCCTATGTGCGCCGCCTGGCGCAGGACAAGGCCAAAGCCGGCGTAGCGCTGGCGCAGGAAGATCGGCTGGTGCTGGGCGCCGACACCATCGTGGTGCTCAACGGCCGGGTGCTGGAGAAGCCGCGCGACGAAGCCCATGCGGCGGAAATGCTGGCGGCGCTGTCCGGCAAGCAGCATCAGGTGATGACGGCGGTGGCGATCGCCGATCGCCACGACGTGCGCTGCCAGCTGGTGGTGACCGACGTGACGTTCCGCAGCCTGTCACAACAGGATATCCGCGACTATATTGCTACGGGCGAACCGATGGATAAGGCGGGCGCCTATGGAATTCAAGGAAAGGGTGGTTGTTTCGTCAGAACGATAACCGGGAGTTATCACGCGGTGGTTGGTCTGCCGCTGGTCGAAACACATGAGCTGCTCAGTAATTTTGTCGCATTACGTGATGTAAGAACCGGTTGATGGGCGCTGCCATTATCGACCGGCTCTGAGGAGAAGGCATGACAGCTGAGCTACTGGTTAATATCACACCGTCTGAAACGCGGGTCGCCTATATCGATGGCGGCATTCTGCAAGAGATCCATATCGAACGCGAATCCAAACGCGGCATCGTCGGCAATATCTATAAAGGGCGCGTCAGCCGCGTCCTGCCGGGGATGCAGGCGGCGTTCGTCGACATCGGCCTGGACAAGGCCGCCTTCCTGCACGCCTCCGACATCATGCCGCATACCGAATGCGTCGCCGGCGACGAGCGGAAAAACTTCCACGTGCGCGACATCGCTGAGCTGGTGCGCCAGGGGCAAGACCTGATGGTGCAGGTGGTGAAAGATCCGCTCGGCACCAAGGGCGCGCGCCTGACCACCGACATCACGCTGCCTTCGCGCTATCTGGTCTTCATGCCGGGCGCGGCGCACGTCGGCGTTTCGCAGCGCATTGAAAGCGAAGCCGAGCGCGAGCGCCTGAAAGCCATCGTTGCGCCGCACTGCGACGAGCTGGGCGGTTTTATCATCCGCACCGCGGCGGAAGGCATCGGCGAGGAAGAGCTGGCGCAGGACGCCGCGTTCCTCAAACGCCTGTGGACCAAGGTGATGGAGCGCAAGAAGCGCAACCAGACCAAATACAAGCTGTACGGCGAGCTGGCGCTGGCGCAGCGCATCCTGCGCGATTTCGCCGGCGCGGCGTTGGATCGCATCCGCGTCGATTCGCGGCTGACGCACGATCTGCTGGTGGAGTTTACCGGCGAGTACATTCCGGACATCACCAACAAGCTCGAACTCTATACCGGCAGCCAGCCGATTTTCGATCTGTACGATGTGGAAAACGAGATCCAGCGCGCGCTGGAGCGCAAGGTGGAGCTGAAGTCCGGCGGCTATCTGATCATCGATCAGACCGAGGCGATGACCACCGTTGACATCAACACCGGCGCCTTCGTCGGCCACCGCAACCTCGACGAAACCATCTTCAATACCAACATCGAGGCGACGCAGGCCATCGCGCGCCAGCTGCGGCTGCGTAACCTGGGCGGCATCATCATCATCGACTTTATCGATATGAACAACGAAGAGCATCGCCGCCGGGTGCTGCACTCGCTGGAGCAGGCGTTGAGTAAAGATCGGGTAAAAACCACGATCAACGGCTTCTCTCAGCTAGGCTTAGTTGAAATGACGCGTAAACGCACGCGTGAAAGCATTGAACATGTGCTCTGTCACGATTGTCCTACTTGCAATGGGCGCGGCACCGTGAAAACGGTGGAAACCGTGTGCTACGAGATCTTGCGCGAGATTGTGCGCGTGCACCATGCTTACGATTCCGATCGCTTCCTGGTGTACGCCTCCGCGGCGGTCGGCGAAGCGTTGAAGAGCGAAGAGTCGCATGCGCTGGCCGAAGTGGAGATCTTCGTCGGCAAACAGGTGAAGGTGCAGATCGAACCGTTGTACAGCCAGGAGCAGTTCGACGTCGTCATGATGTAGCCCGTCCGACATCGTAAGGGCCCGGCATGCCGGGCCCGTCAGAGCATAGATATTCCCGTTGCCAGGCAGCGGAGCAAGGAGAACTGCGTGAGGCGACTGCCTGGGATTCTGTTAGCAACAGGCGCCACCCTAATCGTGATTGTGGCGCTGCTGATCAGCGGGCTGCGCCTGATGCTGCCGAAGCTGAACGACTATCGTCCCCAACTGCTGGCGCAGGTGGAGAAGCTGTCCGGCGTGCCCGTGCAGATGGATTTCCTGCAGGGCAGCTGGGAAACGTTCGGCCCACAGCTTGAAATGCGCAACCTGAGCGCCACGCTGCCCAAAAGCGATGTGCATATCGAACGCGTGACGCTGGCGCTGGACGTGTGGCAATCGCTGCTGCACTGGCGCTGGCAGTTCCGCGATCTGACCTTCTATCAATTCCGCCTCGATCTGAACGCCACGCTGGGCGGCGACCGGCAGGGCGAAGGCCTTGAGCCGGGCAAAATCGGCGATCTGATGCTGCGCCAGCTCGACCATTTCGATCTGCGCGACAGCCGTATCTCATTCCTGACGCCTGCCGGCGCGCGCGCCGAATTCGACATTCCCCAACTGACCTGGCTCAACGGCCGCGAGCGCCACCGCGCCGAGGGGCAGATCAGCCTGTCGACGCTGAACGGCCAGCACGGCGTGGTGCAGCTGCGCATGGACCTGCGCGATAATCAGGGCCTGTTGGACACCGGCACGGTCTACCTGCAGGCCGATAACATCGACATGAAACCCTGGTTTACCCGCTGGCTGCGCGCCAACACCGGGCTGGAAAGCGCCGACTTCAGCCTGGCGGCCTGGCTGCAGGTGCAGAACGGCGAGATTGCCGGCGGCCATGCTTTGCTCAAGCAGGGGGCGGCCAACTGGGATACCGGCGCCGCGCAGCACCGGCTGGACGTGGACAATCTGGCGCTGTCGCTGCGCCGCCAGGGCACCGGTTGGCAGCTCGACGTGCCGCAGCTGCGGTTGAGCACCGATGGCCAGGCCTGGCCGCAGGGCACGCTTTCTGCCCTGTGGCTGCCGGAAAACACCGAGTTCATGGGGCCGGCGCAGAATGAAGAGCTGCGGGTGCGTGCGACTAACCTTCAGCTGGAGCGCCTGTCGGCGCTGCTGCCGACCTTCTCGTTCCTCAGCCCGGACGTGCTCGATCGCTGGAACGATCTGCAGCCGCAGGGGACGATGGAGGCCCTGGCGCTGGACATCCCGCTGAAGCAGCCGGAAAAGAGCCGTTTCCAGGCGCTGTGGCGCGATGTCAGCTGGCAGCGTTGGGAGCTGCTGCCCGGCGTCAACCACTTCTCCGGCGCGTTGAGCGGCGGGGTGGAGAACGGCCGCCTGACGCTGGGGCTGGCAGGCAGCACCTTGCCTTACGGCGATATGTTCCGTGCGCCGCTTGAAATCAGCAGCGCGCGCGGCGCGCTGACCTGGCGTTACAACGATCAAGGCTGGGAGCTGGCGAGCCAGGGGCTGGACGTCAAGGCGAAGTCGCTGTGGGTCAACGGCGATTTCCGTTATCAGCAGCCGGCCAAGGGCGATCCGTGGCTGAATATCCTGGCGGGCATCCGCCTGTATGACGGCGCCGAGGCCTGGCGCTATTTCCCGGAACCGCTGATGGGCAAGCATCTGGTGGACTACCTGAGCGGCGCCATTCAGGGCGGCCAGGTGGATAACGCCACGCTGATTTATTCCGGCGATCCGCAGCACTTCCCGTACCGTAAAAACGAAGGGCAGTTCGAAGTCTTCGTGCCGCTGCGTCACGCCACTTTCCAGTTCCAACCGGGCTGGCCGGCGCTGACCGATTTGGCGATCGACCTCGACTTCGCTAACGAAGGATTGTGGATGCATGCGCCGCAAACCCGGCTGGGCAAGGTGGCGGGCAAAAATATCAGCGCGGTGATCCCCGATTACCTGAAAGAGCGGCTGCTGATCGACGCCGAAGTCGCGGGTGCGGGCAGCGACGTGCATGACTACTTCATGCAGACGCCGCTGCACGATTCGCTGGGGGCGGCGCTGGATCAGCTGCAGATTGGCGGTGATGTCAGTGGGCGCTTACATCTCGATATTCCCCTGGACGGCGAGCAGGTCAGAGCCACCGGTGAAGTGGCGCTGAACAACAACTCGTTGCTGATCAAGCCGCTGGACAGCGAACTGCAAAAGCTCAGCGGCAAGTTCCGCTTCGACAACGGCAACCTGCAGAGCGACCCCCTGTCGGCCACCTGGTTCGGGCAGCCGGTGGCGGTCAACTTCACCACTCAGGAAGGCGAGCGTGACTACAAGGTCAACGTCGGCCTGAAGGGCGACTGGCAGCCGGGCAAGTTCCCCGGCCTGCCGAAAGAGGCCGCCGATGCGCTCCGCGGCAGTGCGCCCTGGCAGAGCCAGGTGGCCATCACGCTGCCGCATCAGGGCTCGGCCAGCTACGATATCGGCCTTGACGCAGATCTGAAGAAAGTGAGCAGTCACTTACCTTCGCCGTTGGACAAGGCGCCGGGCGAAGCCTTGCCGGTGAACGTCAAGGTCAAAGGCGGTCTGAACGGCTTCATGTTGACCGGCAGTGCGGGCAAGCAGAACCGCTTCAACAGTGAATGGAGCTTCGACAAAAAACAGGTGAATCTGGCGCGCGCCGCCTGGCGAACCAACGGTGGCGGCACGCCACCGCTGCCGGCCGGCAAGTCGATGACGCTGAACCTGCCGGCGCTGGACGGCGAGCAATGGCTGGCGCTGCTGGCGCCGGCGCTGAAACAGGGCGGCGGCAGCGGTCAGGTGGGCGGTTTCAGCTTCCCCACCACCGTGGCGCTGACCACGCCGCAGCTGCTGTTGGGCGGCCAGGCTTGGCATAAGCTGACGCTGTCGGCCGAAAAACAGCTGGGCGCCACCGTGGTGAGCGCCAAGAGCGATGAAGTGGACGGCAGCCTGCGGGTGGCCGATCGCGGGCCGTGGCGCGCCGATATCAACTACCTGTACTACAACCCGCAGTTCGCCGAAACGAAAAGCGCGGCGGGTTCGCCGCCACCGCCGCCGGAGAAAGTCAGCTTCCGCGACTGGCCTTCGCTGATGCTGCGCTGCAAGTCGTGCTGGGTGCTGGGGCAGAACCTCGGCAAGGTCGAGGCGGATCTGAGCAATCGGGGCGATACTCTGACGCTGGATCACGGCCTGGTCGATACCGGCAAAGGGCGCATGAGCGCCACCGGTCTGTGGAAGCAGAACGCGCAGGAAGAGCGCAGCTCGCTGAAAGGCAAGCTGCTCGGCGGCAAGATCGATGAAACCGCCGCCTTCTTCGGCATCACCATCCCGCTGAAAGGCGCGCCTTACGACGTGGACTTCGATTTGTACTGGCGCGGCGCGCCGTGGCAGCCGCAGGTCAATACGCTGAGCGGTGCGCTGCAGGTCAAAATGGGCAAGGGAGAAATCGACAGCATGGGCGGCGGCCGCGCCGGCCAGCTGCTGCGACTGGTCAGCTTCGACGCCTTGCTGCGCAAGCTGCAGTTCGATTTCAGCGATACCTTCGGTAAAGGCTTCTACTTTGATTCCATCCGCAGCACCGCCTGGCTGAAAGATGGCATAATGCATACTGATAATCTATTGATCGACGGCCTGGCGGCGGATATCGCCATGAGTGGCCAGATCGATCTGGCGCGCCGCCGCATCGATATGGAAGCGGTGGTGGCGCCGGCGATTTCGGCGACGGTCGGCGTGGCCACTGCGTTTGTCGTTAACCCGATCGTCGGCGCGGCGGTGTTCGCCGCCTCGCAGGTGCTGGGGCCGCTGTGGAGCAAGATTTCGCTGATTCGTTACCATATCAGCGGCGATCTCGACCAGCCGAAGATCAATGAGGTACTTCGTAAGGCAAAGGAGGATAAGGCGTCATGAGGAATGCTAACGTTGCGTTGTTGCAGTTGTGCAGTGGCGATCAGGTGCGCGATAACCTGGCCCAGATTGAACAGCAGATCAAGCAGCTCAATGCCGGGGTAAAACTGGTCATGACGCCGGAGAACGCGCTGCTGTTCGCCAACTCCGCAGCCTATCGCCAACAGGCGGAAAAACAGGGCGATGGCCCGCTGCAGAACGCGGTGCGCGAACTGGCGCGCCGCTATGGCGTGTGGTTGCTGGTGGGCTCGATGCCCTTGATCAGCCGCGAAAACCCGGAGCTTATCACCACCAGCAGCCTGTTGTTCGACGATCAGGGCGAGATCCGCGCCCGCTACGACAAGCTGCACATGTTCGATGTGGACATCAACGACGCGCACGCCCACTACCGCGAGTCGGATACCTACCAGCACGGGCAGCATCTGACGGTGGTGGATACGCCGGTCGGGCGTTTGGGCATGACCATATGCTACGATCTGCGCTTCCCCGCGCTGTTCCAGGCGCTGCGGGCGCAGGGCGCTGAACTGATTTCGGTGCCGGCGGCCTTTACCCGGGTCACCGGTGAAGCGCATTGGGAAATCCTGCTGCGCGCCCGGGCGATCGAAAACCAGTGCATGATCCTGGCGCCGGCGCAGGTGGGGCGCCACGGGCCGACCCGCCGCACGTGGGGCCACACGCTGGCTGTCGACGGCTGGGGCAAGGTGCTGGCCGAGAACCCGGACGCCGTGGCGGCGCTGAAGGTGCGCGTGGACACCACAAGCCTGCAGCCCCTGCGGCAACAGATGCCGGTGCTGCAGCACAACCGATTCCAGACGTCGCTGACGGCGCCGTCTGACACGTTATCCTCCAATCAAGAGTGAAACCATTATGAGCCTGACGTTTGTCAGTGAGCAGTTACTCGCTACCAACAAGCTGAGTCATCAAGACCTGTACCAGGTACTGGGTCAACTGGCAGAACGCCGTATCGACTACGCCGATCTCTATTTCCAGTCCAGCTATCACGAAGCCTGGGTGATCGAGGACGGCATCATCAAGGATGGCTCTTACAATATCGACCAGGGCGTCGGCGTGCGCGCCGTCAGCGGCGAGAAGACCGGTTTCGCCTATGCCGATCAGATCACCCTGAATGCGCTGCAGCAGAGCGCCCAGGCGGCGCGCAGCATCGTGCGCGAGCAGGGCGACGGGCGGGCGCACACCCTGGGCGAAATCGGTTACCGGGCGCTGTACCCGCTGCTCGATCCGCTGCAAAGCCTGCCGCGCGAAGAGAAAATCGCCCTGTTGCACCGCGTCGATAAAGTGGCGCGCGCCGCCGATGCGCGGGTGCAGGAAGTGAACGCCAGCATCACCGGCGTTTACGAGCAGGTGTTGGTGGCTGCCACCGACGGCACGCTGGCGGCGGACGTTCGCCCGCTGGTGCGGCTCTCCGTCAGCGTGCTGGTGGAGCAGGACGGCAAGCGTGAGCGCGGCTCCAGCGGCGGCGGCGGCCGTTTCGGTTACGACTATTTCCTGGAAAGCGTCGACGGTGACGTGCGCGCCGATGCCTATGCCAAAGAAGCGGTGCGCATGGCGCTGGTCAATCTCGGAGCGGTGGCGGCGCCGGCCGGCAATATGCCGGTGGTGCTGGGGGCCGGCTGGCCTGGGGTGCTGCTGCACGAGGCGGTGGGCCACGGCCTGGAAGGCGATTTCAACCGGCGCGGCACCTCGGTGTTCAGCGGCCATATGGGCGAGCTGGTGGCTTCCGAGCTGTGCACCGTGGTGGATGACGGCACCCTGCAAGGGCGCCGCGGCTCGCTGGCGATCGACGACGAAGGCGTACCGGGCCAGTACAACGTGCTGATCGAAAACGGCGTGCTGAAAGGCTACATGCAGGACAAACTCAACGCGCGGTTGATGGGCGTCGCGCCGACCGGCAACGGCCGCCGCGAGTCCTACGCGCATCTGCCGATGCCGCGCATGACCAATACCTACATGCTGGCGGGCCAATCGACGCCGGAAGAGATCATCGCCAGCGTCGAGTACGGCCTGTACGCGCCGAACTTTGGCGGCGGCCAGGTGGACATCACCTCCGGCAAGTTCGTGTTCTCCACCACCGAAGCCTACCTGATCGAGAAGGGCCGCATCACCAAACCGGTGAAAGGGGCGACGCTGATCGGCTCCGGCATCGAGGCGATGCAGCAGATCTCGATGGTCGGCAACGATCTGGCGCTTGATAAAGGCGTGGGCGTGTGCGGCAAGGAAGGCCAGAGCGTGCCGGTGGGCGTCGGCCAACCGACGCTGAAACTGGATACGCTGACCGTCGGCGGCACGGCGTAATCTTTCCTCAAGGGGCCACGCGCTGGCTCCTTGTTCATTCCCCATGTTGCGTTTTTTCTCGCCCGCGCAAAGAGTGCTGTGCGGCGATGATGCCGAGAAAGATGACGATGGCGTGCTTTGGTGTCTCTATCCAGCGTTGGCTGCTGTTACTGGGCGTTTTGTCCCTGACGGGCTGCGCCCGTTCCGATGCGCTGTGGGGCGTGGTCGATAAGCTCTGCATGGCCAACTATCAGCAAAAGCGAGATCCGGCCCCGTGTGAGCAGATTTATATGCCGCAGGGGAAAGCGCAGGGCTTTAGCGTGCTGCAAAACCCGCGTTATCCCTATCATTTCATTCTGGTGCCGACGGCGCCGCTTTCCGGCATTGAAAGCCCGCTGCTGCTGGCCGGAGAACGAACGGACTATTTTGGCTATGCATGGCTGATGCGTTACCGGCTGGCCGCCGAGTATGGCGGGCCGGTGCCGGACGACAGGCTGGGCATGGCGATCAACTCCGCTTACGGCCGCAGCCAGAACCAATTGCACATTCACCTGACCTGTCTGCGCGAGGATGTGCGGCGCCAGCTGCAGGCGGAACGCCCCTACATACAGGAACAATGGCGCCCCTTGCCGGATAAGCTGCTGCGCCACACCTACTATGCCCGCCGCGTGATGCAGCCGGCCGCGATGGGCATCTACCCGATTAGGGATCTTGCGGATTATTTTCATCTGTCGCCGCCGCAGCTGGCGGAGTATGGCGTGGCCGTCGTCCCGACCACGTTTGCCGGCCAACGGGGTTTTATCTTGCTGGCCTCGAAGCGCGGCTGGGACGTCGGCAACCGCGCCTCGGTAGAATCGCTGTTGGATAAAACGTGCGCGATTTTGCCGCGTTAATCTCAAGACGGCAGGTGAGAGCGATGCGCTCTCACCTTATTCTTCCTATCTGAATCGCGCATCCCGCGCAAACAGGAAAGCGGCCTCCCGCAGGCGAGCGTCGGCTTCCGCCTGAGCCCCCTGATAGCGCAAGATCATGATTAGCGTGGCGTAGACGTTGGCATCGATGCGGCGTTGCAGATAGGCGTTGGCCCACTGCCGATAGCCGGTCAACAGGGCATCATCACGCGTTTGGTTATAGACCAGCAGCGCGTGAGATTGCTCGTCGAACGTTTTGCGCTCCCGGTAGATCCAGGCGGCCGGCGGCGGCATCTGCTCGATGCTGTCGATGGTGGCCAGCATGGTGCGCTCCGATTGGGTGAGCGCCATGCGCCCTTGCCAGGTGAAGACCGCCATCGCCAACACGCCGACTGCCGCCATCGCCACCGGCAGGCTCAGGGCTTTAGCGAACGGCAGGGGGCGCGGCTCGCCGGTTTGGCCGTCCAGCAGCGCCAGCAACAGCAGAAACACCAGCCAGTGCGGCGTAGACAGATAGAAAGGGTATTCCAACTGGGTGTGCACCAGCATCGGCAGCAGCACCAGGAACAGGCCGACGCGGGCACCGGCCGGTTGCTCGCGATCCCGTTGCCAGGCGCGTTTCAGCAGCAGCGCGCCGGCGACGAGGACGATAACGATCCCCGCCAGCGCCGGCAGGCCGCCCTCAACCCACCACAGCAGGATTTCATTGTGCGGATGCCCGGCGACTTCCAGCACTTCTCGCCAGGGCATTGCCTGTAGGCGGAAGTGCGCGAAGCTGTATTCAAAGCCGCCGTAGCCCCAGCCCAGCAGCGGTTTGGCCAGGATCATGGCGCCGACGTCATGCAGCATGGTGAGGCGCGCACTATTGGAAAGCTCCCGACCGATCAGACCCGCGCGGCCATCCAGGCCGAAACCGGTGAACAACACCGTGGTGCCGATCGCCACGCCCAACAGCAGCGCGCCGCCGGCCCAGCAGCTTGCGGCCGGGCGCTGGCGGGCAAAGCGCCACAGCAGCAGCGCCGCCGCCAAGGCGCCGCCCAGCCAGGCGGCGCGTGACTGGATCAGCACCAGCAGGGCGGAGAAAGCGGCCAGTAGGGCGAGCAGCGGGAGCTGCCGCCGCCGCGTCGGCGTGGAGAGGGGGGCAAGCAGCAGCCAGAGCGCCAAAGCCAGCCCGGTGGCGATAAAGCTGCCCAGCACGTTCGGCTGTTGGAAGACGCCATAGACCCGGTGGCCGTTGGGGGCCACCCAGGCTAGCGCGGGGGCGAACAGTTGCAGCGCCGCCAGCAATGCCTGAACGCTTACGGCGAACAGCAGGCCGTACAGCAACAGATCGCGTTGCCGGGTGGTGAGGCGCAGCTGCAGGCAGGCGACATAGAACAGCCAGCCACCGAGCAAACCGGCGCTGCGCCACAGGGCGTCTTCGCGCCACTCGGCGCGGGTATACAGCAGCGGCAGCGCCAATACGGCGATGCCGAGCAGCAACAGGCGTGCCGTGGGGGTAAGCGAAAGACGGGTACGGCCAAGGCAAACGCTGGCGGTCACGAGCAGCGTGGTCAGCGCCATGGCGCTCCAGGCCAGAATGTTTTGCGGCAGCGCCAGGCCGCCGCCGCCCATGTTGGGGTGATAAAACGGCAGGATCGCCGCCATCCAGATCAGCAGCAGGGGCAGCACGGCGATAGCCGGCGCGTTAATGGCGGTTTTATCGGTCATGGTGAACCTGCCATGTTTCGATATCGATCATTGAATGCATATTATTAGGATTCCCTATCCTTATCCTGGTGTTTAAATTCGCTGAAGCTTCAATACCTAAAATTTTTTATGGAAATTGAAAAGACTTCCTGTTGAAGCGATAAATAAGTTTTTCCCCTGTGAGCGCGGGGACGGTTTATATAAAAAGGGGTAAGCCGTATTTCAGTTGCCTGCAAAGGGTGTTTTATTTGTTTGAAAAAACAGGGTTGTCATTTTCTCAAATTCATCTTGCTCCAGTCAATTTTTGATCCTTTATTTTATTTTTGTATTAAAATCAAAACATTGGGATTTTTTGTATGTAGTAAAACGCCGTGTGTACGACAACGAACGCCTGGGCCGACAGGCGATGTAGCCAATGAGATAAGCATTTTCTTGTTAAATCGTTGTTGCCAATGACGGCACGGCGATCGTGGTTTTATTTACCGCTGTTTTTTATTTTTATTTTATATTTTCTTTATTGAACCTGTATTTATTTTCATTAAGATTCTTCTTGTTTTTTATTGGTTGTTTTTAAATTTTATTTAAATCCATTTTATTAAGATTGTTCTGTTACTGTGGAAATAAAGGGGTGATGATCCCCCTATCCCTGTTGCCGTGCCGCAAGACGGATTAACGCGCCTGTAAAAGCGCGTTAATCCACGCTTCACAGACCTCACTCCACTTCGCCAATCCGTTCCAGCGCATCCACCACCAGATCCCAGAATTTATCCTGATCCAGTTTGACCGCCACCTGAGTGTGGCAGTCCGGCGGCGGCGGCGCGCGGAAATCCGCGACCGTCATGCCCAACGTCAGGGTGCCGGTGAGTTCGATATCCACCGGCGCTTTGCGCACCGTCATCACGCTCGGATCGATCACGTAGGCGACGGCGCAAGGATCGTGTACCGGCGGGGCGCTGAAGCCCTGCGCCTGTTGGTACATACGGCCAAAGAATGCCAGCAGTTCGCCGACGAAGGCGGCCGGCCGGGTGCCGAGGGCGGCGATACGCGCGCAGACTGCCGGCGTGGCCAAAGCCTGGTGGGTAAGATCCAGCCCGACCATGGTCAGCGGCCATTTTTCGTTGAACACGATGTGCGCCGCCTCGGGATCGATTTTGATATTGAACTCCGCCACCGCGCTCCAGTTGCCCACATGGTAGCCGCCGCCCATCAGCACCACTTCCTTGACCCGCTCGGCAATGCGCGGCTCTTTGCGCACCGCCATGGCGATATTGGTCAGGCCGCCGGTCGGCACCAGCGTCACGCTGCCGGGCGGGTGGGCCATCACCGTATCGATGATCAGATCCACCGCGTGGCGCGAGTCCAGCTGCAGGTGAGGTTCCGGCAGCACCGGGCCATCGAGGCCGGAATCGCCGTGGATATCGGGCGCCACTTCGATATTGCGCACCAGCGGGCGCGGGCAGCCGGCGGCGAAGGGCACACCGGTGATATTGGCGATGCGCGCCACCGCCAGCGCGTTGCGCGTCACTTTGTCCAGCGTCTGATTGCCCACCACGGTGGTGACCGCCAGCAGGTCGATCTGCGGATTGCCCCAGGCCAGCAGCAGGGCGATGGCGTCGTCATGCCCCGGGTCACAGTCCAGTATGATTTTTTTCATGGTTATTCCTGATGCAGGGAGAGGTTCCCGCAGCATAACGCAGCGCGGCGGCGTGGGATAATGCCGATGGTGCTTTTGTTAACGGCATCAAAGCCTTGCCACTTTTACGATGTAATGAAACGTAAAGCCTGCTCGCGGGGCTTTACCCTAGAGGTTACTCCAGGGTTTACAGTGAGCTTCAGCGTCAATGCACAGAGGAGAGGCGGGATGAGCTTACTGAAAAGGTTGTTGGGGCAAGGCGGTATTAACCGCGGTCATCAGCGCGCGGGCCACGGCGGCGGGCATCAT
This sequence comes from Serratia sp. G204Y, assembly GCF_051172435.1. Lineage (NCBI taxonomy): Bacteria > Pseudomonadati > Pseudomonadota > Gammaproteobacteria > Enterobacterales > Yersiniaceae > Serratia > Serratia sp. G204Y. The sequence continues at coordinate 55,071 of NZ_JBPIZA010000005.1, forward strand.
GGCAACCGCTATAACCAGCATGGCGAGCCGGGGCCGCAGTGTCCGGAATGCCAGGCGGTGAATAAATCGGGCGCGCGTTATTGCCACCGCTGCGGTCAGCCGTTTGCCGCGCTGAGCGCCACCTGCGGCCAGTGCGCCGCGCCGCTGCCGCCGGGCAGCCGCTTTTGCCCGCAGTGCGGCGGCGGTGTGCCGTGAACCGGGGCGGTTGGACGCTAGCGCTGCTGCTGGGCGCCATGGCGCTATGGACGCTGCTGGCCTGGGGCGTAGCCGGCGTGCTGGCCTGGCTCCCGGCGTTGGCGGAAGCGGCCGGCGGCGCATCGCTGCCGGTGAACGGCGCGCTGAGCCTGGTGCCGCAGGCGGTGCTGGACGCCTGGCTGCCGTGGCTGAAACAGCTGGGCAGTGGGCTGGCGAGCTATTTTCCTCTGCTGCTGAACTGGGCGGGCTACGCCGTCTGGCTGCTGTGGGGTCTCGGCATGTTGGCGCTGATGCTGCTGGGCGCGCTGGCGCACCGCTATTTGAGCGCCGCTCAGCGATAGCCCTGATAGACCGCCGCCACGCGTTCGAAATAGTCGGTTAGGTAGTTGATGCACACCTGTACCTTCAGCGGCAATTTGTCCTTCTCGGTATAGAGCGCGTAGATCGGCCGCGGATCCGAATGGTAGCTTTTGAACAGGATCTCGATCTCGCCGCGCTTGATCTCTTCGATCACCCACATCAGCGGGGCGTAGGCGATGCCGGCGCCGTTTTTCAGCCAACGGATCATGGTGGAGGAGTCGTTGGTGACGAAGCGCCCCTGCGGGGAAATGCGCGTGGTGATGCCCTCCGGCGACATCAGTTCAAATTCGCTGTCGGGCCGCACGCTGTACTCCAGCCAGGAAAAGTTGACCATGTCGCTCGGCTTCTGCGGCGTGCCGTGCTGGCTGAGGTAGCTTTTGGCGGCGCACACCACCATCGGCATCTGCCCCAGGCGGCGGGAGAACAGGCTGGAGTCCTGCAGCTCACCGGTGCGGATCACCAGATCCAGCCCGTCGGTGATCAGATCCGGTGCCGGAATGCCGGTCACCAGGTTGACCGTCAGGCCAGGGTACTCTTTCATCATCTCGGCGGTCATGTTCGCCAGCACGTTTTGCGCCATGGTGGATGAGCTGCCGATGCGCAGCGTGCCGGCGGGGGTATTGTTAAACGCGTACAGCTGCTCATGCACTTCGCTGACTTCCTGCAGCATGCGCCGGCAGCCCTGATAGTAGATTTTGCCGGCCTCGGTCAGGCCGATACTGCGCGTGCTGCGGTTCAACAGCTTGACCTGCAGCTCATTTTCCAGTTTCGAGACGGTTTGGCTGATCGATGAAACGCTCATGCCGAGTTGGCGCGCGGCCGCGGTAAACGACCCGAACTCAACCACTTTGGCGAATACCGACATCCGTTTTAATCTTTCCATTATTCACTCTGGCTTAAAAGTGATTTAGATCACAGATTGTTGATGCCTTGATAGTAAGCAGGCTAATATAACGTGGTCGGGTGAATAGACCTTACCAACGTGCGAGAGCGATCGGCAACGCAATCCTGCCGCTCCTCCGGCACCCTCGCAATCCCTGTCGTGGATGTCTGCCCCAAAGTTTAACCTTTTTTCGGGTTCGTGACCTGGACAAGCTGCCTGGTCAAGATTTGTGGCGCGCGCACGCTAAAATGTAAAGAGAATGTGAATGGCGAGACCTGTCTTTCCCCGGCGCAGTGAACAATAAGGAAAAAGTGATGAGTTTGCTTCCGGTTATGGTCATCTTCGGACTGTCGTTTCCGCCGGTGTTTTTCGAGCTGCTGGTGTCGCTGGCGCTGTTTTTCCTCTTGCGCCGCCTGCTGCAGCCGACGGGGATTTACGATTTTGTCTGGCATCCGGCGCTGTTTAACACCGCGCTGTATTGCTGCTTGTTTTATCTGATTTCATGTCTTTTTGTTTGAGGTCGCTGTGAAAAATTTTTCGATAAAAATAACCCGAATCGCGATCACTTTGATTCTTGTGCTGCTGGGCATCGTCGCGGTATTCAAGGCCTGGGTGTTTTACACCGAGTCGCCGTGGACGCGTGACGCCAAGTTCACCGCCGACGTGGTGGCGATCGCGCCGGACGTCAGCGGCCTGCTGACCGACGTGCCGGTGGTGGATAACCAATTGGTGAAGAAAGGGCAGGTGCTGTTCGTGGTCGATCGGCCGCGCTATGAGCAGGCGCTGGCGCAAGCCAGTGCCGACGTCGCCTACTATCAGACGCTGGCGGCGGAAAAGCGGCGCGAGGCCGGCCGCCGCGTGAAGCTGGGCGTGCAGGCGATGTCGCAGGAAGAAATCGACCAGTCGAACAACTCGCTGCAGACCGTGCAACACCAGCTGGCGAAGGCCGTGGCGACGCGTGAGCTGGCGCAGCTGGATCTGGAACGCACCACGGTGCGCGCTCCGGCCGATGGCTGGATCACCAACCTCAACGTACACGCCGGCGAATACATCACCCGCGGTTCGGTGGCGGTGGCGCTGGTGAAGAAAGACTCCTTCTACATCCTGGCCTATCTGGAAGAAACCAAGCTGAACGGCCTGAATAAGGGCGATCGTGCGGAGATCACCCCGCTCGGCAGCAACCGCATCATGCATGGCACCGTCGACAGCGTGGCGGCGGCGGTGAACAACAGCAGCAGCACGGTGAACAACAAAGGATTAGCCTCGATCGACAGCAACCTGGAGTGGGTGCGCCTGGCGCAGCGCGTGCCGGTGAAGATCCTGCTGGACGCCAAGGACCAACAGCATCCGTACCCGGCCGGCACCACCGCCACCGTGGTGATCGTCGGCAAGAACGATCGCAATGCCGACAGCGGCTCGCCTTTTGTGCGCCTGATGCACCGGCTGCGTGAGTTCGGCTAATGAACAGCCCAACCTTTATCCGGCTGAGATTCGCCTTCAAGCTCAGCTTCGCGATTGTGTTTGCGCTGTTCGTCGGCTTCCATCTCAATCTGGAAACCCCGCGCTGGTCGGCGATGACCGCCGCCATCGTCGCCGCCGGCCCGGCCTTTGCCGCCGGCGGTGAACCCTTCTCCGGCGCCATCCGCCACCGCGGCTGGCTGCGTATTATCGGCACCTTTATCGGCTGCTTCGTCGGCCTGCTCATTATCATCACCACCGCCCGCGCGCCGGTGGTGATGCTGCTGTTGTGCTGCATCTGGGCCGGTTTCTGCACCTGGCTCTCTTCACTGATCAAGGTCGAGAACTCCTACGCCTGGGGCCTGGCCGGCTATACCGCGCTGATCATCATCGTGACGGTCGCCACCAGCGAGGCCCATCTGCTGGAAGCGCCGCAGTTCGCCATCGAGCGTTGCAGCGAGATCGTGCTGGGCATCGTCAGCGCCGTATTGGCGGATCTGCTGTTCTCGCCGCGTTCGATCAAGCAGGATATCGATCGGGCGGTGGATCAGCTGCTGGTGGATCAATATCGCCTGATGCAGATGTGCATCAGCAACGCCGACAAAGAAGACATCGACCGCGCCTGGAGCAATCTGGTGAAGAGCACCACGGCGCTGGACGGCATGCGCAACAACCTGATGATGGAGTCTTCGCGCTGGCAGAAGGTCAATCGCCGGGTGAAGGCGCTGCATACCCTGTCGCTGACGCTGATTACCCAGGCTTGCGAAACCTACCTGATCCTGGTGAATCATCCGGACGTGCTGCAAGCGAGCCTGCGGGAGCAACTGATGGTGCCGGCGGAAACCCCGCAGGAGATCCACAGGCGCATGAAGCTGTTGCGCCAGGTGCTGACCACGCATCGCTCCGAAGAAACGCTGCCGACCCTCACCGGCTGGGTCGGCGCGGCAACGCGCTACCTGCTGCTGTCGAAGGGCGTACACACCAACGGCAGCATCAGCGCGGTGGAAGAGGACGTGTTGAGCAATGAAACCGTGGTCAAGCCGACCTCGGCGGAAGGGCATCATGCGATGATCAACGGCCTGCGCACCTTTGTGGCCACGGCGTTCGGCTGCCTGCTGTGGCTGTGGACCGGCTGGACGTCCGGCAGCGGCTTTATGGTGATCATTGCGGTAATCACCTCGCTGGCGATGCGCACCCCGGCGCCGCGCATGGTGGCGATGGATTTCGTGCTGGGCATGCTGGCGGCGATCCCGGTCGGCTCCCTGTTCTTCATGGTGATCCTGCCGGCGACGCAGCAGAGCATTTTGCTGCTGTGCCTCAGCCTCGGCCTGCTGGCGTTCTTCATCGGCATCGAGGTGCAGAAGCGGCGGCTCGGTTCGCTGGGGCTGCTGGCGGGGACCATCAACATTCTGGTGCTGAGCAACCCGATGGAGTTCAACGTCACCCAGTTTCTCGACGGAGCGCTCGGCCAGTTCCTCGGCAGCTGCGTCGGGCTGATGGTGCTGCTGCTGATCCGCGACAATTCGCGCGAACGCACCGGCCGCACGTTGCTCAACCAGTTCGTCAGCAGCGCGGTGTCGGCGCTGACCACCAAGGCGGCGCGCCGTCGGCAGAACCACCTGCCTGCGCTGTATCAACAGCTTAACCAACTGCTGATGATGTTCCCGAACGACATCGCCAAGTATCGTCTGGCGCTGAACCTGATCATCGCCCACCAGCGCATGCAGCGGGCGGAGATTCCGGTCAGCGAAGAGCTGTCGGCCTTCCACCGCCAGATCCGCAGCACCGCCGATCGGGTGGTCTCGGCCAAAAACGACGTCAAGCGCGCCTATTACTACGATCGCTTGCTGGGTGAAATGAACGAGTACCAGCAGAAGCTGGTGGACAATCAGGCGCCGCTCAGCGTCACCGGGCCGGTGAAGCGCCTGGCCGACATGCTGCATCGCTATCGCCACGCCTTGATCGATTGATGCGTTCCCGCCTGTTGCGCCGCGTTGTGCGGCGCCTTCCCCGACTATACTGAAAGCAGCGCCTGGCACGGCGGGCCGTCTCATGTGGTGCGGCCCGTTTTCAGAGCGACTCCGAGTGCCAGAACGGCTGGAAAGTGGCATCATTGTCATGAATGGATGAAACTCTTACCGCCGCGAAAATGTGACGTGCCGGTCATCTTAGTTTCATCCAGGTCGACTATATAGCTAACTAGCCTGGGGGCGCTGCGGTGCCTTCGGCGGCATAATTTCAGGGAATGTCATGAACAAGCGGATTCTGTTGGCGATTGTCATCGCCGTGGTCATCGCCGTCTTCAGCGCGCTGCGCGGCAACGAGCACCGTGCGATCGACGGCAACCCGGCGGTGGCCCAAGCGCCGGCGGGACAGCAGCAGAGCATCGATCGGCTCACGCAGCAGCAAACGGTGGTGAGTTACCTGCAGCAGCATCAGCGGCTGCCGGGCTATTACGTCACCAAGAAGCAGGCGCGCGAGCAGGGCTGGGATCCGCGTTCAGGCAACCTCTGTGCGGTATTGCCGGGCAAGGCGATCGGCGGCGATCGGTTCTCTAACCGTGAAGGGCAACTGCCGAGCGCCGGCGGCCGGGTCTGGCGCGAAGCGGACATCAATTATCAGTGTGGCCGGCGCGGCGCCGATCGCCTGCTGTATTCGAGCGACGGTCTGATCTTCGTCACGCGCGACCATTACAAAAACTTCATTCGTGTGGAGTGAGTTTGATGGCAAAAGTAGAGTTTGATTTCGAACAGATCCAGGATGTGCCGACCTTCTACCGCGATTTCGCGCACAAGTTTGCGCTGGACGAGGGGTTCGGCGCCAACCTCGACGCGCTGTGGGACGTGGTGACCGGCGATATCGGCCTGCCGGTGGAAATCGAGTTCACTCACCTGAATGCCCGCAGCAAGCGTCGTTTCGGCGCGATCATTCTGCTGTTTGAAGAGGCGGAAGAAGAGCTGGAAGGCAGCCTGCGTTTCAATATCCGCGAAAGCAGCGGCGAACCGGCCCATCACCGGGGATGAAACGGGTTCATCCCGGGATGGCGGCGGCGCTTAGTCGGCCGCTTCGGCCAGCTCGCGCAGGTATTGGAAGATCTGGCGGTAAGCCTTAGGCGGCTTGTTGGCGGCCTTCTCTTTCTGTGCGTTGCGCACCAGTGAACGCAGCTGTTGGCGATCGGCGGCCGGATACAGATCCAGGATCGACGGAATCACGTCATCGCCTTCTTCCACCAGACGGTCGCGCAGCGCTTCCAGTTTGTGGAACAGCGAAACCTGCTGGTTGTGGCGGTTTTTCAGCTTGTCGAGCGCGGTCTGGATCGGCTCGATATCGCGGGCGCGCAGCATCTTGCCGATCAGCTGCAGCTGACGGCGACGGCCCTCTTTCTTGATCTTCTGCGCCAGCTCGATGGCGGCGCGCAAATCTTCGTCCAACGGGATGCGGTCCAGCGCGTTTTTGCCCAGATCGACCATTTCGGCCCCCAGGTCTTTCAGCGCTTCGGCATCACGTTTAATCTCACTTTTACTGACCCAGATAATCTCGTCATCGTCCTCGTTTTCATTCTCCGGGACATCGTCGAGCCAGTCTTCAGGCTGTTTGTTCATGGTAGGCTCCGTTAAAAAGAGGCTAATCCTAACAGGTTGTCCGGCAACCCGCCAATTGCGTGCCTTGAGCAAACTGAGTATAGCTGCCACGTTGGGGGATTATCGCGCCTGGCTGCCCGTCTTGGGAATTTGCACGGTTGTTTTTATCACCCTGTCTGTATAAAATTTTATACAAAAGGAGGTGATATTCATGGATGATGGCATCGAGAAAGCCATTGATTGGCGTGGCTCATCGCTAGAGGATTTGCTGGCCTTCCCAATCGATGCGCGAAAAGCGGCAGGATTTGAACTGAGTAAAGTGCAAAGAGGTCTGGAACCCGGTAATTGGAAACCGATGGCCAACTGCGGAAGCGGCGTTATCGAAATCCGTTTATATGCCATCGGTGGGGCATTCAGGGTGGTCTATGTGGCAAAGTTCAGCGAAGCGATCTATGTCTTGCACAGCTTTCAGAAGAAGGCGGAGAAAACCAGCCGCCACGATATTCAGATAATCAAAGCGCGTTATGACGCGGTCATTAATGAGCGGAGTAAAGGTCATGACCAAGCCGATTGATATCGATTCGCGCCACGTTACGCCCGCAGGCGGCAATGTGTTTGTGGATCTGGGATTTTCCGCCGACGAGGCTCGGCAATTGCAAGCGCAGTCCAATGCGGAAATTGCGCAGCTTATCGCACTGAAAAAACAGCTGATGGGTGAGATCAGCGCGTGGATTGAGGAAGAAGGTTATCGCCAGGAGGAGGCGGCGCGTTATCTGCACACTTCCCGGCCGCGCGTGTCCGACGTGGTGAATCAGAAAACCGAGAAGTTCACGCTGGATGCGTTGGTCAACATGATGGCGAATATTGGCAAGTCGGTAAAACTGATCGTCGAGTGATGCACGGCTTTTGCATGTTATCCCGGCTTTGCCGTTCGGCTTTATGCGAAATTCAACGCGGTTCCTGTTAGACTCAACGGCAGAGATCTCAGGATTTTTGCGCGCCGCTCCGCGTGCACAACTACGCCGCTCCGGCACTTTTCTCAACGATTTTCTGATTAATTATGGCAGATTGATGAAAGTAGTCACTCAAGTTGCAGAACAGCGCAAGGCGCTGGAACAGGCCGTTTCTCAGGCGCTGGAGCTGGCCCGCGCCGGTTCCGACGCGGCGGAAGTCGCGGTCACCAAATCGACCGGTATCAGCGTCAGTACCCGCTTCGGCGAGGTGGAAAACGTCGAGTTCAACAGCGATGGCGCGCTGGGCATCACCGTGTATCACCGCCAGCGCAAAGGCAGCGCCTCTTCCACCGATCTCAGCCCGGACGCCATCGCCCGCACCGTACAGGCGGCGCTGGATATCGCGCGCTACACCTCTGAGGATCCTTGCGCCGGCCCGGCGGAGAAAGATCTGCTGGCGTTCGAGGCGCCGGATCTCGATCTGTTCCACCCGATCGAGCTGGACGCCGAGCGCGGCATCGAGCTGGCGGCGCGCGCCGAGCAGGCTTCGCTGGCGGCGGACAAGCGCATCACCAACACCGAAGGCGGCAGCTTCAACAGCCACTACGGCATCAAGGTGTTCGGCAACAGCCACGGCATGCTGCAAAGCTACTGTTCCAGCCGCCACTCGCTGTCCAGCTGCGTCATTGCTGAGCAGGACGGCGATATGGAGCGGGATTACGCTTACACCATCGGCCGTGCGATGGGCGATCTGCAAAGCCCCGAGTGGGTGGGGCAGGAGTGCGCCCGCCGTACGCTGGCGCGTCTCGCGCCGCGCAAACTGTCGACCATGAAGGCGCCGGTGCTGTTCGCCTCCGAGGTGGCCACCGGGCTGTTCGGTCATCTGGTGGGCGCCATCAGCGGCAGCAGCGTTTACCGCAAATCGACCTTCCTGCTGGACTCGCTCGGCAAGCAGATCCTGCCGGCGTGGCTGACCGTCGAAGAGCATCCGCACCTGCTGAAAGGGCTGGCGTCGACGCCGTTCGACAGCGAGGGCGTGCGCACCCAGCGGCGCGATATCGTCAAGGACGGCGTGCTGCAAACCTGGCTGATGACCAGCTACTCGGCGCGCAAGCTGGGCCTGCACAGCACCGGCCATGCCGGCGGCATCCATAACTGGCGCATTGCCGGGCAGGGCGCCGACTTCGCCGGCATGCTGAAACAGCTTGGCACCGGCCTGGTGGTCACCGAGCTGATGGGCCAGGGCGTCAGCGGCGTCACCGGCGATTACTCGCGCGGCGCCGCCGGTTTCTGGGTGGAAAACGGCGAGATCCAATATCCGGTCAGCGAGATCACCATCGCCGGCAACCTGAAAGACATGCTGCGCAACATCGTCAGCGTCGGCAGCGATATCGAAACCCGCAGCAATATCCAGTGCGGTTCGGTGTTGCTGCCGGAAATGAAGATCGCCGGCCAGTGATCCTCTGCGCGGCCGGCGCCCGCCGGTCGCGCGTTATCCCGCCTCAACCTTGCTTACAAATCTCCGGTTTCGGTTTTGCCCGGCCTTGCCTATGGTAACGGTGGGTTAATTAAAACAATAACTGGAAGGTGAGCAAACATGCAGAATACCCTGAAAGCGCTGGCGGCGTTGACGCTGCTGGCAGCCAGCTCGCTGGCGGTCGCCGCCGATCTGGGCGACGATATGGACACCCTGGCGGAAAACTACAAAACGGTGCTGAATACCGATTCCGCCGCCACCCTCAAACAGAGCCTGCAAAACATGCGCGCCGCCGCGCAGGACGCCAAACAGGGCACCCCGCCGAAGCTGGAAGACAAAGCCGCCGACAGCCCGGAGATGAAAGATTTCCGCAGCGGGTTGGATACCCTGATCGGCCAGATCGATCAGGCGCTGGCGATGGCTAACCAGGGCAAAGTCGCCGAAGCGAAGCAGCTGGCGCAGGGCTTCAAGCAAACCCGCGACGCCAACCACAAGAAATTCCGCTAACCCGTCAACCGTCGCGCCCGTCTTCCGTCAGATAGGAGGAGGGCGCCTGCCCCAGCACGCGGCGAAACATGGTTGAAAACGCCGCGCTGCTGTCATATCCCATCTCCATCGCCACCTGCGTTACGCTGCGCCCTTCGGCCAGCAGCGCCAACGCCAGCACCACGCAGGCGCGCTGGCGCCATTGCGAAAACGGCAGGCCGGTCTGCGCGCGAAAGAAGCGGCTGAAGGTGCGAATGCTCATGTACAGACGAGGGGCCCACCGCTGCGCGGAGTCGTGGGCGTCGGGGTGCTGCAAAAAGGCGCGGCACAGCTCGCCCAGCCGGGGATCGGCGGGCAGCGGAATGTGCAGGGGCAAGGGCTGCAGCCGAGCCAGCTCATGCAGCAACAGCGTCGCCAGCGCTCCGTCGCGCCCCTCTTGTGCATACTCCAGCGGCATATCCACCGCCGCCATCAACAGCTGGCGCATCAGCGGGGTGACGCTGACCACCTGACAGACCTGCGGCCGTTCGGCGGGCAACGCGCCGGGTTCGAGATAAAGGCTGCGGGTGGTGACGCCGACCATCCTCACCGCGTGCGGCATCTGCGGCGGCAGCCACACTGCGTGCTGCGGCGGGACGACCCAATTGCCTTGCTGCGTGAAAACGTGCATGACGCCGGTGGCGCCGTACAACAACTGCGCGCGCCGGTGGCTGTGCATCGGCAGCAGGTGCCCCGGCGGATAATCGGTGCCGATGGCGATCACCGCGCGCGTTACGTGGTCGATGTCATCAATGCGGACGTTGCGCATGTGTTCCCTTTGGCGGGCAGATTGGCCGAAACGCAATGATAGTTGGCCCTTCATATAAAGCAAGCCAACGGCCGTCGCCCTACTATCGGAGCAGAAAAATAACGCTTGTTCGGGGCGCCGCTATTTTATCGGCCATATAGCCCGTGCAAGTTTTCACACCGGGGTGGGACGAAGATTTTCGTTCTCGCAATACAAGAAGTTAATAAGGAATAAATCGTCTTTTTATTCCAACACCTGAAGCAATAGTTCTTAGCGCAGTTCAATGACTATAAGGTGATATTTCATGTATAAGTTCGGTGTGGTTGGCGGCGGAGCCGCCGGGATCGCTTTTGCGTATAACTTTATAAAAAATAAGTCGGTTAATCATTGCAAAAGGCCGCTTTCCCTGACGGTGTTCGACAAGCAGGGCTTCAAGGGCGGTATGGCATACAGCAGCGATTTTGACAGCCATATATTAAATATGACGCCGGAAAATATGTCGGCGGATATTTTCGACGATGCGCACTTCGTCGATTGGATCGCCATGCATTTCCCACAGTTTTGCCAGGATCGTTATCCGCCGCGCTGGCTGTATCGGGAATATCTCGATTTTATTCGCGACATGACGATTTATATGGCGGCGGACAGCAACGTAGCGCTGAATTTCATAACCGCCGAAGTGAATACCATCGCGCCGCTGGAGGCCGGCTACCGGCTGACCACCACCTGTGGCGGCGCCGAACAGATGAACGCGCTGGTGCTGTGTTCGGGGCACAACCCGCCGGAATGTCTCTATCCGGTGGATGGGGTGATCGCTTATCAGGCCCACCAGGATCTGCCGCCGATCAACCCTTATTCGAGCATCGGCGTGATCGGCTGCAGCCTGACGGCGATTGACGCCATCGTTGAGCTGATGGAGCGTCTGGGGGCGACCGACATCTGCGCCCTGTCGCGCTCGGGCCTGTTCCCCAGCGTGCAGCCGGCGCTGATGCGTCCGCCGCCGGAGGCGTTTGTGGAGGGGGTTCGGCGCTTTGTCGCCGGCCGCGATTTCATTGACGCGCATCAACTGGTGCATGCGATCAACGCCGCGCTGGCGCGCCACTATCCGGGGCCGGAGCGGTTGACGGTGCTCTCGGCGCTGGGGGAAAGGCGCGATTGTTACCGCGATCTGGCGGAAAGCCTCGATCGCGCGCGTTTTGCCCGGGAGCATATCTGCAGCTATCTGGCGGCGATCCACCCGGCGGTGTGCGCCGCCTGGGTCAAGATGGATGCCAACAACCGGCAGGTCTTCATGCGCTTTTACAACTCCTCCTGGATGCGCAATCGGCACGCCATGCCGATCAAGAACGCCAACAAGATCGTAGCGGCGTTGGAGAGCCAACGCCTGCGCGCCTGTGGCGGCCTGGCGGATATCAGCAAGGGAACGGACGGGTTTATCCTTCGTTGCCATGAGGCGCGGGTACATGCGCAGTATCTGTTCAACTGCACCACGCCGTCCTATCAACTGCCGCCCAACCGGCTGAGCCAGCAACTGCTGCAAGACGGGCTGGTGCAAGAGAACCTGTTCGGCGGCGTGAAGTGCAACCCGCACACGCTGAAAATCGCCGACCGGCGCGGCCGCGAGCAGCATCTCTACTCGCTCGGCGCGCCTGCCAAGGGCGATCTTTTTTACACCTCGGCGATGGAGTCCATCACGCGGGATATCAGCAAGATCGTGTTCAACAACCCTATTTTCAACGCAAAGAAGGCTGAAGCATGAAAAACGTAGCGCTCTTTGTCGGCAACGACATTTTCTCCTGGCTGGTGTGTCAGGATCTGATCGCCACCCTGAAGGGCGAGTGTGCCTTTACGGTGTATTTCCCCCTGGCGAAAAGCGCCGGGCGCACGCAGGAGCCGGCGGTTCGCCGCCTGGGGCTGTATGAGCGCGAAGTGCTGAACGATTTCGTGTTCCCGTTCGTTGGCCGCAACGCTGCCGCCTGCGAGGGGGCCTATCAGCCGCCGGCCCTGTTCCTGGCCGCCGCCGGGGTCAAAGCGCATCGCGTTCTCGACATCAATGACGCCGCGTTTATCAGCAGCCTGGGGCATATGGATGGGGTGATCTCCCTGCGCTGTTATCAGAAATTCTCCGCCGACTATGTGCGCGCCTTCAGCCGACGCGGCAAGCTGCTGTGGAACCTGCATCCGGGGGACTTGCCGCGTTATCGCGGGGTGATGACGCTGTTCCGCGCGTTGATGAACGGTGACAGGGACTGTGCGGTAACGCTGCATGAAATGGATGAGCACTGGGACGCCGGCCCGGTTATCGCCCGCCTGCCCGCCGAGCTGCGTCACGATCTGTCGTTCCTGGAAAACATGATGCTGTTGGGCGTGCAGAGTGGCTCTTTCCTGGCGCGCCGGCTGATGTTGGCGGAGCACAGCGAAGCGATCGCGGCGGAAAAGCAGGGCGATTCGCGCTATTGGGGCTTCCCGGACGCGCAGACGCTGGCGCAGGCGGAACAGGCGGGCATTGAGCTGGTGGACCATGACGCCGTGCGCGAGCAGTATCTGGGGCTGTTCGTCGGCGATCGTTTCCACCCGCTAGCGGGGCAGTTCTGCGCCGGGTTCGACGACTTCGTGCGGGCGCACGGCCATGATTGAAACCTTGATTGTACTGGGTGCCGGTTTTCTGACCGGCATCACCACCATTCTGTTCGGCTTCGGCGGCGGCTTTGTGGTGGTGCCTTTCGTCTATCACCTGATCTCCGCGTCGGGCGAGCAGCCCGGCCAGGCGATGCATATCGCGGTGGCGACCTCGACGGCGGTGATGATCCTCAACGCGAGTTACGCCACGCTGACCAACTGGCGCAGCGGCAACCTGCTGCGCGAAACCATCGTGCCGCTGATCTTTTTCATCGGCATCGGCGCGGCGCTGGGCGCGTTCGCCTCTTCGCTGCTGGCGGACGGCGTGATCCGCGGGCTGTTCGTGGCCTATATGGCGGTGACCATCGCCGACTGTCTGTTCCGCCGGGGCTTCCTGATCAAACCGGCGCGCGCCGAACTCTCCCCCGCCACGCTGTGGGGCGGCGGGCCGCTGATCGGCGGCATCGCCACCCTGTTGGGTGTGGGCGGCAGCGTGATGACGGTGCCGCTGCTGCGCCGCCATGGTTACGACATGAAGTATTGCGTCAGCGCCGCCAACCCGCTGTCGATCCCGGTGGCGGTGATCGGCGCGCTGATGTATATCGTGTTGGGGTGGCGCGAGATGAGCGGGCCGCAGTATCTGGGCTACGTCAATCTGAACGTTCTGGGGCTGCTGGTGGTGGCGGGGATTGCGGGGATCGTATTTGCCAGGCGCTGTTTGCCTAAGGTGAGCGATGCGCTGCATGCCAAAATCTACGTGCTGCTGCTGATCGCCGTGCTGATCGCTATCTGCGTCTGAAACAGAAAGGGCGGCCGGATGCCGCCCTGAGAACCGCTTAACGGTGGTATTCGCCCGCCGCTTCCGGCTGGTACAGCAACTCCAGCACTTCAATCCGCGCTTCTTCACCGTTCGGCAATTGCCAGGAAATCTGCTTGCCGACGTGCATGCCGAGCAGCGCTGCGCCCAGCGGCGCCATCACCGACAGCTGATCGTGGCTGTCTTTCAGCGATGCCGGGTAAACCAGCGTGCGCACGTGCTCTTCATCGGTGTGCAGATCGCGAAAACGCACGCGGCTGTTCATGGTCACCACGTTGGCCGGCATTTTTTCCGGCGGCAGGATTTCCGCGCGATCCAACTCGTCGTTCAGCGCGGCGGCGACGTCGGTGTTGGCAAAGGCCGGTTGTTCCAATAGCGCATCCAGGCGTTCCGCATCCAGCTCATTAATAGTAATGATGGGTTTGGTCATTCCACTCTCCAGTCAAATCAAAGGGTGCCAGTCTGTGCACCCATAAATTCGGAAAAACAACACAAAGCAACACCCCCGCGCCAGAGGAGCGGGGGTGTGGGTAATGTCGATTTGTCCCATTGATAGTAGGCGGTTGGGACGAGAAAAGAAAGAGATCCCGATCACGAAGGCTTTTATCGTCAATTGTGGCGAAAGAAACGGTTAGCCCGGTTATCTATTTGTTATCTCATTAACTTTTTCACCGCAGCGCCGTTTTGCGAAATGGATCCCCGCGCGTCATGCGATTTCCACTTCGAACTGGAAAAAACCGGTCTACACAGAAAATCCTACCGGGGGTAGGGTAAAGACATCACAGAAAGCGGGTTATTCAGGTGATGCGCTTTACGGCTTACTGATTAATGTGGGATCTAGGGGTACTGAAAAGTGAATGATGGATCTGCTTCGATAAAAGAAATTGAACAATCCGATGTCAGCGCAGCCGGTGAGATCACCGCTCGGGTGTTGGCGGATATTGCCGCGATGCTGAATGCTGAAAATATTTATACCAATGCGGTGCAGCAACAGATGCTGGAATCGCATATTCGCGCCATGGTGCAGCGTTCAATAACCGGCGAGCCGTTGCCGGAGGTGGATAAATCGTTGTTCGACGAAATCTCCGCCGAATCCATGCAAATGGCGGAGCGCGTGGTGAATCAGTTTGGCACATTGCCTATCGAAGAAGCCTATTTATTGTCGGTGCACTTCGAAGTGGCGAAAGATAATAACGCATAGCGGTTAACGCATCGATTTCAATCAGGAGAATATACCATGGGTCAAATTACCGTAGTGATCGGCGATCGTTTGGGTAAAGGGCAAAAAGTCGGCCAGGGCGTTGAAAACGCAGGCGGAAAAGCGGTGGTTATCCCCGGCGTGGCGGCGGATATGAAGCTGGGTGACGTCATGAAAGCGGAAAACGCGCAGCTGGGCATCTCTTTTTGCGGCAGCGGCGGCGCCGGCGCGATTACCGCGCAAACCAAACACGGCTACAAAGCTAAATACGGCATGCGTTCGGTGGAAGAGGGCGTGACGGCAATTAACGAAGGCTGCAACGTGCTGGGCTTCGGCTTTATGGATAAAGAAGAGTTGGGCCAGAAATTGGTGGAAGCCTACATCAAAAAACATGGCAATCCATAATGAAAGAGCAATATACCACATCGGTAAAGGTGGAGGGTAAAGGCGACAGCAAAGCGAAAGCTTTTGCTTCCGCCTTGGCTAATGTGCAGGGTGCGGTATTAAAGTCCACCAACAATATTCTGCTGCGTATCGAGCCGCAGGACGTCAGCGTCGTGAGAGCGGAAGAGAAAATAACTAAAGAGAAATTTCTTTTCTTCTTTTTGCCGCGTGAAAGAAAGAGCTATGCCGTTTCTCTGGAAATAACCGTGAGCGTAACCATTATCAATACCGAGAAGGTTGTCTTCGTCACGAAATAAAAACGTTAGCATAAATGAAAGGGTATACTGATGTTTTTAATCATCTTATTTAAATCGATTATTATCGGTGGGCTGGTGGGGGTCGGCGTAGGGGCCGGCGCCGCACGCATGTTCCACGCGCCGACAACACAGGGCATGGGGGCGTTTCGCACCCTGGGCGAGCTGAATTCCTGCGAGGGCGATCCGGCTTCCCACTTCTCATTCGGTCTGGGCTTCTTCTTCAACGCCTGGGCGTCTTCCGTGGCGGCGGGTTCCTTCACGCAGGACGTCGACCACCGCATCATCCCGCACTGGGGCGCGGCGGCCCTGATGGTCAAGAACCGCAATCTGGCGCAAACGCTGCACGATCCGAAAAAAATGGCCATCGCCTGCGGCATCATCGGCATGCTGGTGGTGGCCTTCCTCAATACCACCGCTTCCGCCGTGCCGGCCGCGCTGCAGGTCACCGCGATCAAGGTGCTGGTGCCGGCGGCCAACCTGCTGGTGAACACCGTGATGCCAGTGATCTTCTGGCTGGCGGCGATCGACGCCGGGCGCCGTTCCGGCTTCTGGGGCACCATCTTCGGCGGCCTGGCGCAGCTGATCATGGGCAACGCCGTGCCGGGCCTGGTGCTGGGCATTCTGATCGGCAAAGGCGTGGAAGAGAGCGGCTGGAACAAGATCACCAAGATCATGATGGCGGTGATCGTGCTGCTGTTCGTGCTGAGCGGCTTCTTCCGCGGCTTCGACATGAAAGTTCTCGAGTCCTTCAGCCTCGGCGTGCCGGGCTGGCTGGACGCCATTCACAACACCCTGAGCGGTAAATAAGGAGCGGGATGATGGAAGAGCAAACCCAAAAAGGCTTCTGGTACGCCGACTGGTCATTCCCGATTTTTGTTGGCCTGCTGTCCTCCGGCGTGTTCGCCGGGACGCACATGTATTACCTGTACGGCATCGGCGCCTTTAACGAAGTGGCGTTCGTTTCCATGCTGCGGGCGGGGATGGATACCGGCGTATACGGCGCGGTGGCGGCGTTCGGCGCCAGCTTCCTGTTCGCGCGCATCATCGAAGGCTCGCTGGTGGGCATCCTGGACATCGGCGGCGCGATCCAGACCGGCGTCGGGCTGGGCGTGCCGGCGCTGCTGCTGGGAGCCGGCATCGTGTTCCCGGTCGCCAACTTCGCCGCTTCGCTGGTGACCGGCCTGGTCATCGGCCTGGCGATCGGTTACGTGATCATCCTGGCGCGCAAATTCACCATCAATCAGAGCAACTCCACCTACGGGGCGGACGTGATGATGGGCGCGGGCAACTCGTCGGGCCGTTTCCTCGGGCCGTTGATCATCCTGTCGGCGATGACCGCCTCGATCCCGATCGGCATCGGTTCGCTGCTCGGCGCGCTGCTGTTCTATATCTGGGGTAAACCGATCACCGGCGGAGCGATCCTCGGCGCGATGATCCTGGGGGCGATCTTCCCGGTAGCCATTTCTTGAGAGGCCTGCGCCAGGCGCCGCCCGATGCGGCGGCGCCCGGGCTAACAGGAGCAATGCGGTATGTATGACTTAGTAATCAGAGGCGCCAGACTGGCGGACGACACGCTGATCGATCTGGCGGTGAAAGACGGCAAAATCGCCTCGGTCGGGCGGCTGGCGGCGGACGTCAGCGCCGTTCGCCAACTGGATCTGGCGGGCAACTGCCGCCTGAGCCCCGGTTGGATCGATGCGCACGTGCACTGCTATCCCGACTCGCCGATTTACCATGACGAGCCGGATCGGGTCGGCGTCGCCAGCGGCGTCACCAGCGTAGTCGATGCCGGCAGCACCGGCGCCGACGATATCGACGCCTTTTATCAGCTGACGCGCAGCGCCAAAACCAACGTGTTCGCCTTCCTCAACATCTCGCGCATCGGCCTGCTGCGGCAGAACGAGCTGGCGGAGTTGACGGACATCGACAAGCGCGAGGCCGGCCAGGCCATCGCCAATCATCCCGGCTTCATCATCGGCATCAAGGCGCGCATGAGCAGCAGTGTGGTGGGCAAGAACGGCACCCGGCCGCTGGTGTTGGCCAAAGAGATCCAGCGGGAAAACCGCCAGCTGCCGCTGATGGTGCATATCGGCAACAACCCGCCGGATCTGGACGAGATCGCCGATCTGCTGACCCGTGGCGACATCATCACCCACTGCTACAACGGCAAACCGAACCGCATTCTGACGCCGGCGGGCACGCTGCGCGAGTCGATCCAGCGCGCGCTGCGGCGCGGCGTGTTGCTCGACGTGGGGCACGGCACCGCCAGCTTCAGCTTCGAGGTGGCGCGCCAGGCGATCAAGCTGGGCATTTTGCCGCACACCATCAGCTCCGATATTTACTGCCGCAACCGCATAAACGGGCCGGTGCACAGCCTGGCGACGGTGATGTCCAAATTTTTCAGCGTCGGCCTGACGCTGCCGCAGGTGATCGCCTGCGTGACGGAGAACGCCGCGTCGGCGCTGCAGCTCAGCGGCAAAGGGCGGCTGGAGCCGGGCTATGACGCCGATTTCACGCTGTTTGAACTGCGCCGCGAACCGCAGGTGTTCGCCGACGCCGAAGGGCAAACCGCCGAGGGCGAACAGCTGTTGGTGCCGCTGGCCGCGGTGGTGGCCGGGGAAATCCTATTAACCGAACAAGGGGAGGCAAGCCATGTCTTCGATTTATGAAAAATACGGTTTGAAGCAGGTGATCAACACCTCCGGCCGCATGACCATTCTCGGCGTTTCCACGCCGCGCCAGGATGTGATCGACGCCGTTGACTACGGCCTGAATCACTATTTCGAAATCAAGGATCTGGTCAACAAGACCGGCGCCTACATCGCCGATCTGCTCAACGTGGAGGACGCGGTGATCGTTTCCTGCGCCTCGGCGGGCATCGCCCAGTCGGTGGCGGCGGTGATCGTCAAAGATAACGCCAATCTGTTGGTGAACCTGCACTCGGCGCCGATCGCCGTGCCGCGTGAGATCGTGCTGCCGCGCGGCCACAACGTCAACTTCGGCGCGCCGGTGGACACCATGGTGGCGCTGGGCGGCGGCAAGGTGGTGGAAGCGGGCTACGCCAACGAATGTTCGCCGGAGCAGATTGAAGCCTGCATCACGCCGCAGACGGCGGCGATCCTGTACGTCAAATCGCACCACTGCGTGCAGAAAAGCATTCTGTCCGTCGAACAGGCGGCGGTGGTGGCGCGCAAGCATAACCTGCCGCTGATCGTCGACGCCGCGGCGGAAGAAGATCTGATGTGTTATTACCAGATGGGAGCCGATCTGGTGATCTACAGCGGCGCCAAAGCCATCGAGGGGCCGACCAGCGGCCTGGTTATCGGCAAGAAACAGTACGTCGAGTGGGTGAAGCTGCAGTCCGGCGGCATCGGCCGGGCGATGAAGGTCGGCAAAGAGGGCATCCTCGGCCTGACGCAGGCGATCGAAAGCTATCTGACGCTTGAGAAAACCACCGGGCAACAGATGGTGGCGCGGATGACGCCGTTCCTCGACAGCCTCAACACCCTGACCGGCGTCAGCGCCAGAACCGTCTGGGACAGCGCCGGCCGCGATATCGCCCGCGCCGAGATCGCCTTCGACGAAGCGGTGCTGGGGCGGTCGACCTATGACATCGTCCAGGCGCTGAAAACCGGCGACATCGCCATCTACTTCCGCGGCTACAAGGCCAACGAGGGCAAGATTGAGGTCGACGTGCGCAGCGTCGATGAGCAACAGCTGATGACCGTCTTTAGCTGTATCAAGAACCTGTTTACGGAGAAACAAGCATGAAGCTGCAGCCTAACTACTATCGCGACCGCGTCTGCCTGAACGTGCTGGCCGGCTCCAAAGCCAATGCGCAGGACATCTACGCCGCGGCGGAAGGCCATGTGCTGGTGGGCGTGCTCTCCAAGAACTACCCGGACGTCGACAGCGCGGTGACCGACATGCTGCGCTATGCGCGCCTGATCGACAACGCGCTCTCGGTCGGCCTGGGCGCCGGCGATCCGAAGCAGTCGGCGATGGTCAGCCTGATCGCTCAGCAGGTGCAGCCGCAGCACGTCAACCAGGTGTTTACCGGCGTTGGCGCCAGCCGCGCGCTGCTGGGCCAGAACGACAGCGTGGTCAACGGCCTGGTGTCGCCAACCGGCCGCGTCGGTTGGGTGAAGATCTCTACCGGCCCATTGAGCGCCGCGGCGCCGGACGGCATCGTGCCGGTGGAAACCGCCATCGCCCTGCTGAAAGACATGGGCGGCAGCTCCATCAAGTATTTCCCGATGGGCGGCCTGAAGTGCAAGGACGAATATCAGTACGTAGCCAAGGCCTGCGCCGAGCATGACTTTATGCTGGAGCCGACCGGCGGCATCGATCTGGAGAACTACGAGCCGATCGTCGAGATCGCGCTGGCGGCCGGCGTGAAACGCGTGATCCCGCATATCTACAGTTCGATCATCGACGCCGCCAGCGGCGACACGCGCCCACAGGACGTGAAAACCCTGCTGGCGATGACCAAAAAGCTGGTGGGCTGAACGCGCAATGGGATGAGGTAAAGGCTGGGAGGCGAAGGCTTTCCCCTGGCGCGGCATGCCGCGCCGTTACCTATACTCAGGTCTGAGGATAACTATGCGAAACTGGCAGGCTCCAACCCGACGCACCGCGTTGTTCCTGGCGCTGCTGGCCGTGACCGGCCCGGCGCTGCATGCTGAGGATGCAATGAATTCCACGTCATCTCATTTCGCCTATATCGGCACCTACAATCCCAACGGCGAAGGCGTTTACCGGGTGCAGGTCGATCCGGCCAGCGGCGCGCTGAGTCACACTACGCTGGTCAGCAAAGTGCCGAATCCGGCGCAGCTGACGCTGGGCGCCGATGGCAAGACGCTGTATGTCGCCAGCGAAGTGGCCGATTTCAACGGCGGCAAGCACGGCGGCATCACCGCTTACCGGGTCAATCCGGCCGACGGCGGCCTGACGCAGCTCAACCAGGTGGATTCGCAGGGAGCGGGGCCGGTGTATCTCTCATCGACGCCGGACGGGCGCCATCTGCTGGTGGCCAATTACGTCAGCGGCAGCGTGGCGGCTTTCCCGATCGAAGCGGACGGCAGCCTGGGCGCCGCCAGCTCGGTGCAGCAACAGCAGGGCCCGGCGGGCGCAGCCAAACCGGCGGCGGCGGTGAACGGCAGCTTCGCCATCAGCGATCACAACGGCCCACATGCCCATATGATCGCCAGCGATCCGAGCGGCAAGTTCGTGTTCTCCACCGATCTGGGGTTGGATCGCATCTACCAATGGCGCTTTGACGCCGCGAGCGGCCGGCTGACGCCGAACGATCCGCCGTGGATCGCCGCCTCTTCCGCCGGCGCGGGTCCGCGTCACTTTGTGTTCCATCCGGACGGCGAAACCGTGCTGCTGGTGAACGAAGAGGCCTCGACGTTGACCAGCTACCGTTTTGATCGCCAAAAAGGTACTCTGAAACAACTGCATGCGGTTTCCGCGCTGCCCGCCGACTATCAGGGCACCAGCTTCGCTTCGGGGCTGGCGCTCAGCAAGAACGGCGACACGCTGTACGTCGCCAACCGGCTGCATAACAGCATTGCCCAGTTCAGCGTGGGCGCCGGCGGTGAGTTGAAGCCGGTGGCGGAAACCTGGACGCGCGGCGATTACCCGCGTTCGCTGGCGCTGAGCCCGGATGGCCGCTATCTGTATGCGTTGAACCAGCGCAGCGATAACATCACCCGCTTCAGCGTAAACCCGACGGACGGCAAACTCAGCGTTGTGGGCGGCTATCTGCCGATCGGCAGCCCCTCGCAAATGGCGTTTCTGCCGCCGCCGAAGTAACCCGTGGCCCGCCCGGTTCGCCGGGCGGGTCGCCTGATTGACGGACACAGAATGGTGCGATTTCCTTACCCGCGTTTGGCTTACTTGTTCGATGCTTTGCAAACCGAGACTTTGCCGCAGGATGAGCTGGCGAAGCGTTTCGCCGTGTCCACCCGCACGGTGCGGGCGGACATCACCGCGCTGAACGAGATTCTGGACAAATACGGCGCGCGTTTCGTGCATAACCGCGGGGCCGGCTATCGCCTGCAGGTCGATAACGCCGCGCTGTTCAGCGCCCTGCAGCATCAGGAGCGCCGCAAGCATGCCACCCCGCGCAGCGCGCAGGAGCGTGTGCATTATCTGCTGGTGCGTTTTTTGACCTCAGCCTTCTCCCTTAAACTGGAAGATCTGGCCGACGAGTGGTTCGTCAGCCGCGGTACGTTGCAAAACGACATGGCTGAGGTGAGAGAGCGTCTGGCGCACTATCAATTGACGATTGAAACCAAGCCGCGTTACGGCATGAAGCTGTTCGGCACGGAGATGGCGATCCGCGCCTGCCTGACCGATCTGCTGTTCCAACTGCAGCTGGCCGACGCCGAGAACCCGCTGCTCAACAACGAGATCCTGCTGCAGCCGCAGGTAGCGGCGTTCGCCGGATTGCTGCACCCGCTGCTGTCGCAATACGCCATTCGCCTGACCGACGAGGGCGAGCAGTACCTGATCTTCTACTGCGCGGTGGCGCTGCGGCGCATCAACGACGGCTATCCGCTGCCGGACTTCGAGGTGGAAGACGGCGACGACGCGGTGCGCCAGGTATCGACCCGCCTGGCGGCGGAACTGCGTTCGGCCTCCGGCAAAGAGATCTCGATGGCCGAAGAGGCCTATCTGCGGGTCAATATCGCCGCGCGGCGCGTGCAGGACGTGCAGCCGACCGAGATCAACGCCGACGATGAAGAAGCGCTGGTGGACTACATCCTGTCCTACATCAACGCACACTATAACTACAACCTGCAGGGCGACGAGCAGCTGCGGGCCGATCTGCTCACCCATATCAAGACCATGATTACGCGGGTGAAATACCAGATCAATATCCCCAATCCGCTGTTGGCCAACATCAAGCAGCACTATCCGATGGCTTACGACGTGACGCTGGCGGCGGTCTCCAGCTGGGGCAAATACACCCCCTATACCCTGAGCGAGAATGAGATAGGCTACCTGGTGCTGCACATCGGCGTGGGGCTGGAGCGGCATTACAACATCGGTTATGAACGCCACCCGCAGGTGATGCTGGTGTGCGATACCGGCAACTCGACGGTGCGCATGATCCAGGCGCAGATTGCGCGTAAGTATCCGCAGTTGGTGATGACGCGCATCGTCTCGCTGCGCGATTACGAGATGCTTGCGCATATCGACGAAGACTTCGTGATTTCCACCGCCCGCATCGGCGAAAAGAACAAGCCGGTGGTGGTGATGTCGCCGTTCCCAACCGATTACCAGCTGGAGCAGCTGGGCAAGCTGGTGCTGGTGGATCGCACCCGACCGTACATGCTGGAGAAGTTTTTCGACGCCGAGCATTTCATGGTGCTCAACGAGCCGCTGACGCAGGCGGAACTGTTCAGCCGGGTGTGCGGCCAGCTGGAGCGGGAAGGGTACGTCGGCGCGGACTTTTATCCGTCGGTGGTCGAACGCGAGGCGATCGTCTCCACCTTGCTGGGCGAGGGCATCGCGCTGCCGCACTCGCTGGGGCTGCTGGCCAAAAAGACCGTGGTGGTGACGCTGCTGGCGCCGCAGGGCGTCGCCTGGGGAGAAGGCGAGGTCGCGCACGTGATTTTCCTGCTGGCGATCAGCAAGAGCGACTATGAAGAGGCGATGGCGATCTACGAGCTGTTCGTCACCTTCGTGCGTGAACGCTCAATGAGCCTCCTGCTGAGCAGCGACAGCTTCGACAGCTTTAAAGCGGTGGCGCTGGACTGCCTGAGCCGGAGCTGAGTGGGAGAGGATATGGGGGATTGGGCTCAGCGGCTAATCTTCATCAAACCCGGAGTTGAACAGCTCGACGACCGCCTCCAGTGCGTTGACTTCGTCGGGGCCGGTCGCTTCGACTTCGATATGCCGGCCCTGGGCGGAGTCCAGCATCAGCAGCGCGATGACGCTGCTGGCCTCGGCTTCGGTGCCGCTTTCGTTGCGCAGCATCACTTCGGCGTCGAAGCTTTGCACCAGCTCGAACAGTTTCATCGCCGGGCGCGCGTGCATGCCCAGCTTGTTTTTGATTTCAACCGTCTGTTTGACCGTCATTGTTTGCGCTTTTCCAGCGTGCGGTGGCGCGACTGCACGTTCTTGCCGCGCGAGCGGAAGTAATCGGCCAGCTGTTCCGCCACGTACACCGAGCGGTGCTTGCCGCCGGTACAGCCGATGGCGACCGTCAGGTAGCTGCGGTTGTTGGTTTCCAGCATCGGCAGCCATTGCTCCAGGTAGCTGCGGGTCTGGTAGATGAAGTTGTGCACTTCGGTATGGCGATCGAGGAACGACGCGACCGGCTTATCCAGACCGGTCATCGGCCGCAGCTTCGGATCCCAGTGCGGGTTCGGCAGGAAGCGCACGTCGAACACGTAGTCGGCGTCGATCGGGATGCCGTGCTTGAAGCCGAAGGATTCGAACACCATGGTCAGCTCGCGCTCACGCTTGCCCAGCAGGCGGGTGCGCAGCATTTCGGCCAGCTCGTGCACCGACATTTCCGAGGTGTCGATAATCAGGTCAGCCCGCGAGCGCAGCGGTTCGAGCAGATCGCTCTCTTCGTCGATGGCGCTTTCCAGCGACAGGTTTTTGCTGGAGAGCGGGTGCAGGCGGCGGGTGTCGCTGTAACGGCGGATCAGCGTGTTGCGATCGGCGTCGAGGAACAGCAGCTGCGGCGAGAAGCTGTCTGGCAGCTGAGTCATCGCGTATTCGAACACTTCCGGCGATTCCGGCATGTTGCGCACGTCGATGCTGACCGCCGCGGAGATATTGCGTTCCGCCAGCGTATTGGCGAGTTGCGGCAGCAGCACCACCGGCAGGTTGTCAACGCAGTAAAAACCCATGTCTTCCAGCGCCCGCAAGGCGACGGATTTTCCGGAACCGGAACGGCCGCTGACAATCATCAGCACCATGTGGCAACTCCCCTGGCATCGCGGCGGCGTTCATCGCCACCGGTGGAAACTTTGTTATTCCGGCCGAGGCCGGATCCATCATCGTGAAACAGTAACGTTATCCGGGCTGGAAGTCACGCCGGCCGGACATTACTCGGTGATGATTTGGTAAAGTTCTTCGTCGCTTTGCGCGGCGCGCAGGCGGCGGCATACGGTTTTGTCGGCCAGGCGTTTGGCGACCAGCGACAGGGTATGCAAATGGGTTTTGCACTGATCGGCAGGCACCAGCAGCGCGAACAGCAGGTCGACCGGCTGGTTGTCGATAGCGTCGAAAGCGATGGGTTGGTCGAGACGGATAAACACGCCAACGGCCCGCAGTGTGTCCTCTTCCAGTTTGCCGTGGGGAATGGCGATACCGTTGCCGATACCGGTGCTGCCCATGCGCTCCCGGGTGAGAACCGCGTCAAACACCACCTGCGAAGGCAGATTGAGCTGTTTGGCGGCCAGTTCGCTGATAATTTCCAAAGCCCGCTTCTTGCTGGTGCAGTGTACCGAGCTTTTGGTGCACTCGATGTTTAACACCGAGCTTAATTGCATATATTCGTTGTTCATCTCATCTTCACTTAAAACCGCGCCGCCGGGCGCACCCGGCAAGGCGGTTTTTCGTCGGTTTTAACCCTGATTACCGTTCGGCGCGTCACCCATGCGGGTCACGCGCCGAAGGGCGAGGCGGCGACGGATGCCGCCTCATGGAGTGGGTTAGGGTGTCAGTGTTGCTTCAATTTGTCTTTATGTTTGTTCAATTGACGTGCCAATTTGTCGATCAGCGTATCAATTGCGGCATACATATTCTCGTCTTCCGAGGTGGCGTGCAACTCGCCTCCATTCACGTGCACCGTTGCTTCCGCAATTTGCTGCACTTTTTCCACACTTAATACAACATACACCTGATTGATGCGATCAAAATACTGTTCGAGTTTGGCGAACTTGTTGTTCACGAACTCGCGCAACGGATCGGTGATTTCGATGTGGTGTCCGGTAATGTTGAGCTGCATAGTGTCTTCCTTCTCAATAGAGGTCAAACCAACTGTTTACGCTGGTTCGACGGCGGGATGGACAAAGACTCTCGGTACTTGGCGACGGTGCGCCGCGCCACGATGATCCCCTGATCGGCGAGCAGGGTGGCTAGCTTGCTGTCGCTGAGTGGCTTGGCGGGGTTTTCCGCCGCAATCAATTTCTTCACCAACGCGCGGATCGCCGTCGAGGAGGCTTCGCCGCCGCTGTCGGTATTCACGTGGCTGGAGAAGAAATACTTCAATTCAAAAATGCCGCGCGGGCTGTGCAGAAACTTCTGCGTGGTGACGCGCGAGATCGTCGATTCATGCATCTCCACGGCCTGGGCGATATCCGCCAGCACCATGGGTTTCATAAACTCTTCGCCTTGCTCGAAGAACGCCTGCTGTTGGCTGACGATGCAGCGGGTGACCTTCAGCAGCGTCTCGTTGCGGCTCTCCAGGCTTTTAATCAGCCACTTGGCTTCCTGCAGGTTGCTGCGGATAAACTGGCCGTCGGCTTCGCTGCGGGCGCTGTTGCCCAGCGCGGCGTACTGCTGATTGATCTTCAAACGCGGCACGCTGTCGCCGTTGAGCTCGACCGTCCATTTGTTCTGCGTCTTGCGCACCAGCACGTCCGGGATCACGTATTCCGACTCGCCGGTATTGATCGACTGCCCCGGGCGCGGATCGAGCGACTGAATCAGCAGCATCGCTTCTTTCAGTGTATCTTCTTTTAGCCGGGTTGATCGCATCAGGCTGCGAAAGTCGTGGTTGGCCAACAGATCCAGATGGTCGCTGATGATCAGCCGCGCTTCGGCCAGGTAAGGGGTGTCTTTGGCGTATTGGGAGAGCTGCACCAGCAGGCAATCGCGCAGATCGCGCGCGGCGACGCCGATCGGATCGAAACGCTGCACGCGCTTCAATACCGCCTCGATTTCCTCGAGGGTCACGTTCTCGTCGCCCAGGCTTTCCAGAATGTCTTCCAGCGGCACCGTGAGATAGCCGGTGTCGTCCACCGCGTCGACGATGGAGGTGGCGATGGCGGCGTCGGTATCGGAGAACGGCGTCAGATCCACCTGCCACATCAGGTAATCCTGCAGCGTTTGGGTGGTCTCGCCCTGATAGACCGGCAGTTCGTCGTCGCTGTAGTCGGTGCCGGTGCCGGACGGCGTGCCGGCGGTGTAGATCTCATCCCAGGTGGCGTCCAGCGGCAGCTCTTCCGGCATGTCTTTCTGTTCCAGCGCCTCGCGGGTATCGAGCCCCTCGGTCTCCTGGGTTTCTTTGGCGTCGATTTCGTCGTGCAGATCGGTCTGTTCAAGCAGCGGATTGCTCTCCAGCGCCAGCTGGATCTCTTGCTGAAGCTCAAGCGTGGACAACTGCAGCAGGCGGATCGCCTGCTGGAGCTGAGGAGTCATGGCCAGCTGTTGGCTGAGCCTGAGTTGCAAACCTTGCTTCATAGTTTTCTGTCTACTTCCGTTAACGGTGTCGCCCCGCAGGGCGCGCCGGCGCTTAGAGGCGGAACTCTTCGCCCAGATAAACGCGTTTAACCTGCTCGTCGGCCAGAATAGCATCCGGCGTGCCGTGAGCAATCAGTTTGCCCTGGCTGACGATGTAGGCGCGTTCACACACGTCCAGCGTCTCGCGCACGTTGTGGTCGGTGATCAGCACGCCCAGGCCGCTGTCACGCAGGTGCTCGATGATTTTCTTGATATCGATAACGGAGATCGGATCCACCCCGGCGAAGGGTTCGTCCAGCAGTATGAATTTCGGGTTGGCCGCCAGCGCGCGGGCGATTTCGACACGGCGACGCTCACCGCCGGACAGCGCCTGGCCGAGGCTGTCGCGCAGATGGGAGATATGGAACTCTTCCATCAGCTCCTTGGCGCGGTCTTCGCGCTGTTCGCTGGTGAGGTCGGGGCGAATCTCCAGCACCGCCATCAGGTTGTCGTACACGCTCAGGCGGCGGAAGATCGAGGCTTCCTGCGGCAGGTAACCGATGCCGCGGCGCGCGCGGGCGTGCAGCGGCAGCAGACTGATGTCTTCTTCGTCGATCACGATGCGCCCGGCGTCGCGTGGCACGATGCCGACCACCATGTAGAAGGTGGTGGTTTTACCGGCGCCGTTCGGCCCGAGCAGGCCGACGATCTCGCCGGATTTCACTTTCAGGCTGACGTCTTCGACAACTTTACGGCCCTTGTAGGCTTTCGCCAGGTTTTCTGCGATGAGTGTTGCCATAAGTGATTAGTTACTCTTTTTCTGCTCGTTTTTGTCTTGCAACTGCGACGGTACCAGAACCGTTGTCACGCGTTTGCCTTTGTCGCTAAACGCCTGCATTTGCTGCTGTTGCACCAGATAGGTGATGCGATCGCCTTTCACGTTGCTGTCGAGCTGCTCCAGATAGGCGTTGCCCGTCAGGGTCACCAGCTGGGTCGCCACGTCGTAACGCACTTTCTGCGCGTGGCCTTTGACCGGCTTGCCGCTGTCCTGCATCTGGTAGAAGGTTACCGGGTTGCCGAACGCTTCAATATAGGTCTTATTCTGATCTCCGCCCGGGCGGGTGACCACCACCTTGTCGGCGCGAATATCGATGGTGCCTTGCTTGATCACCACGTTGTCGGTGAAGGTGCTGACGTTGCTCTGCATGTCCAACGACTGCTTGAGCGAGTCGATGCTGACCGGCTGGCTGGAGTCGGATTTCAGCGCCAGAGCGGGGGCGCTGGCGGCCAAAACTAAGCTGCCGAGCAACAGGTTACGGAGTTGGTTTTTGGTTCTGAATTTCATAGTTGGTCTTAACCTTATCAATCAGCTCAGCGGTTTTGGTCCGCAGGTTCCCACGCATTTTCATGCCGTTAGAGGTAAAATTGGTCCCGTAAATCGTGACTTCGTCATCGGAGGTGACGTCCTGGGTGACCAGGTTTACCTGAGCGTTGTCCGTCTTAATTTTTTCCAGCTGCGAGGTGGTGGTCAGGCTGTTTACCTCGACGTGACCATACAGATACAGCATCCGGTCTTTAGTCAGTTTGGCGCGATCGGCGCGAACTGACCAGGTGGCCACCGCATTCTCATCGAACAGCGTCATCACCGGCTGGGTGAACCAGCTCAGCTCGCCGGCGGTGTAATACTTCGCGTCTTCCGCCACCAGTTTGTAATTCAGCTTGCCGGCCGGGTTGTACACCACGGTGACCGTGTGCTGGCTCTGGTAGGTCGGATCCTTATCGTTGACCGGGCCAGGGGCCGTGTCGTCGCTAAAATCCGTCATGTTCCAGCCGATCAGCGCCAGAACGATCACCGTCAACAGGATGGTGATCCACAGTTTGGTTTTACTCATATCGACAGCCCTTTGGCGTCCTCCAGCTTATTTTGAGCCAAAAGAATGATGTCGCACAGTTCGCGCACCGCGCCGCGGCCGCCGGCAATGCGGGTGACGTAGTGGGCGCGCGGCGTCAGCAGCGGGTGGGCGTCCGCCACCGCGACCGCCAGGCCGACCTGCGCCATTACCGGCCAGTCGATCAGGTCATCGCCGATATAGGCGACCTGATCCGCCGTTAACGACAGTTTATCCAACAGTTCGCGGAAGGCCAAAAGCTTATCGGATTGCCCCTGATACAGATGGGTGATACCGAGCGTCTGCGCGCGGTCTTCCAGCAGCTTGGCGGAGCGACCGGTGATGATCGCCACCTCGATGTCCGAGGTTTTCAAGCAGCGGATGCCGTAGCCGTCGCGCACGTTGAACGCTTTCAATTCTTCACCGTTGTTGCCCATGAAGATCAGGCCGTCCGACAGCACGCCGTCAACGTCGCAAATCAACAGGCGGATGTTCCCGGCACGCGCCATAACCTCTTGTTCTACCGGCCCGTAGCAGGTTTCTACCATACCCATTCCGTTCTATTCCTTAATTAAACGACGCCGGCGCGCAGCATGTCATGCATATGTACCACACCCAGCAACTGGTCGCCATCGGCAACCAGCAGCGCGGTGATGTGGCGTTGTTGCATCAGGTTCAATGCATCGACCGCCAGGATGTTGGGGCGCACCCGTACGCCGCCCGGCGTCATGACATCGGCGATCTTCGCCTCGTGCAGGTTGATGCCCATGTCGAATACCCGGCGCAGGTCGCCGTCGGTGAAGATGCCGGCGATTTTCATCAAATCGTCGCAGACAACCGTCAGGCCCAGATTTTTGCGGGTAATTTCCAGCAGCGCGTCGCGCAACGAGGCGTCGGCACTGACGTGGGGCATTTCGTCGCCGCTGTGCATGATATCGCTAACCCGCAGCAGCAGTTTGCGGCCGAGTGCGCCGCCCGGATGCGACAGCGCGAAATCTTCCTGCGTGAAACCGCGCGCTTTCAGCAGCGCGACGGCCAGCGCATCGCCCATCACCAGCGTGGCGGTGGTGCTGGTGGTCGGCGCCAGCCCCAGCGGGCAGGCTTCCTGCGGCACCTTGATGCACAGGTGGATATCCGCCGCCTTGCCCATCGAGCTTTCCGGATTGTTGGTCATACAGATGAGGGTGATCTGCTGGCGTTTCAATACCGGGATCAGCGCCAGGATCTCGCTGGACTCGCCGGAGTTGGAGATGGCGAGCACGATGTCCTGTGGGGTGACCATGCCCAAATCGCCATGGCTGGCCTCCGCCGGGTGAACGAAGAATGAGGGGGTGCCGGTGCTGGCGAAGGTCGCGGCGATCTTGCAGCCGATATGGCCGGATTTGCCCATGCCCATCACCACCACTTTGCCGCCGCAGGCGGCGATCGTTTCGCAGGCGCGGGTGAAGTCTGCGTTGATGTAGCTGTCGAGCTGAGCCAGCCCTTCACGCTCTATCTGAAGCACTTCTTTGCCGGCCTGCTGAAAATCGAAGCCCGGTTGCAACTCAATGTTCGACATACTCATTCCCGTCGGTTTAGCCGAAAGTACTGAAAGGGTTAAAGAACAGCACCGCAAGATACGCAATAAAGCCACATAATAACAGAGCGCCCGCCAGGTGACCGATGCGATGCTTGCGGCCGATGCACAGTACGCTCAGCAGCACGCTGGCCGCCAGCATCACCCAGTAATCGCGCTGGAAGGCGGCGGCGTCTACGCTGCCCGGCGACAGCAGGGCGGGGACGCCCAGCACGATCACCGTGTTGAAAATATTGGAGCCGATGATATTTCCAATCGCCATATCATCCTCGCCCTTCAGCGCCCCGGCGATGGAGGTAGCCAATTCGGGCAGGCTGGTGCCGATGGCAATAATGGTCAAGCCGACCACCAGTTCGCTCAGGCCGAAATAGTGCGCAATCACCGTCGCGTTATCGACCACCATTCTGGAAGAGAGCGGCAGAATGATAAACGCCAGCACCAGCCACAGCACCGCCACGGTGTTGCTGCTGTCCTGCGGCAGCTCGGCGATCTGCTCCATGGTCAGGCTGTCGCTGCCTTCGCGCTGCGCCAGCCGGGCGATTTTCAGCATCAGCAGGATGAAGCCGGCGGCGGCGGCCAGCAGCAGCACGCCGTCCAGCCTGCTCAGGGTGCCGTCCATCAACACAAAACCGCACAATACTGTGACCGCTAACATCAACGGCAGTTCGCGCCGCAGTATCTCGGAACGCGCGGCCAGCGGGTGAATCAGCGCCGCCACACCCAGGATCAATAAGATGTTGGTGATGTTGGAACCTAATACGTTGCCAACGGCCATATCTATCTGCCCGTTCAGCGCGGCGGTGGTGGACACGATCAGCTCCGGCAGTGAAGTGCCGATGCCGACGATGGTCATGCCGATGATCAACGGCGGGACGCCGAGCGAGCGGGAAATCACGGCAGCACCATAAACTAAGCGGTCTGCACCATACACCAGTAGAAATAAACCAACGATTAATAATGCTATCGCGAGAAACATGCAGGGTCCTTTGTCGGGTATTATCCCGGTTCGTTGGTTAAAGCCGTCAATGCGGCGGTATTGCTTGCCCTCCGTTGCGCGCGCATGAGCCGCAGCAACGGTTTTTCCCGGCTAATAGTTGAACAGTTTCGTTTTTTTTCGTTATGGCGCCAATTTTGACCGGGTGGCGCGGAAAAGTAAAACCAATGGCACCATTGGTTGCGAAATGGCAGTAAGTTTTTGTAAAGATGAGACGGATTGCGCCCATTGCTTTAACATCACGGGTAGATTCAGCAAAAGATGAGTCGTAAAGGGTCCATTAACATGCTCCAAAAGGCAGATAATTTGGTCGAAGTGCGCGACATGAGCTTCTCGCGCGGCGACCGACGGATATTTGAAGACATCAACCTGACGGTGCCTCGCGGTAAGGTCACGGCGATCATGGGGCCATCGGGCATCGGCAAAACCACGCTGCTGCGCCTGATAGGCGGCCAGCTGGCGCCGGACAGCGGGGAGATTTGGTTCGACGGCGACAACATTCCCGCGTTGTCCCGCCGTCAGTTATACGACGCGCGCAAAAAGATGAGCATGCTGTTCCAGTCGGGCGCGCTGTTCACCGATTTGACCGTGTTCGAAAACGTGGCCTACCCGCTGCGCGAGCACAGCAACCTGCCTGAACCCCTTCTGCGCAGCACGGTGCTGATGAAGCTGGAAGCGGTGGGGCTGCGCGGCGCGGCCCAGCTGATGCCCAATGAGCTTTCCGGCGGCATGGCGCGCCGGGCGGCGTTGGCGCGCGCGATCGCGCTGGACCCTGAGATGATCATGTTCGACGAACCTTTCGTCGGCCAGGATCCGATCACCATGGGGGTGCTGGTCAAGCTGATCGATGAGCTGAACCATGCGCTGGGCATTACCTGCATCGTGGTGTCGCACGACGTGCCGGAGGTGCTCAGCATCGCCGACTACGCCTATATCGTGGCCGATCACCGGGTGATCGCCGAAGGCACCACGCAGCAATTGCAGAACAATCCTGATGCGCGCGTGCGCCAGTTTCTGGATGGTATAGCGGATGGGCCGGTGCCGTTCCGCTATCCGGCCGGGGATTATCAGACCGAACTGCTAGGCTTAGGGAGTAAATAAGCTCATGTTATTAAGAGCGTTAGCGTCGTTGGGGCGCAGTGGCATCAACACCAGCGCCAGCTTCGGCCGCGCCGGGTTGATGCTGTTCAACGCGTTGATTGGCCGGCCGGAACCCGGCAAGCAGTGGCCGCTGTTGTTGAAACAGCTCTACAGCGTCGGCGTGCAGTCGCTGTTGATCATCATGGTCTCCGGGCTGTTCATCGGCATGGTGCTGGGCCTGCAGGGCTATATCGTGCTCACCACCTACAGCGCCGAGGCCAGCCTCGGCATGATGGTAGCGCTGTCGCTGCTGCGCGAGCTGGGGCCGGTGGTGACGGCGCTGCTGTTCGCCGGCCGCGCCGGTTCCGCGCTGACGGCGGAAATCGGCCTGATGAAGGCGACGGAGCAGATCTCCAGCCTGGAGATGATGGCGGTCGATCCGCTGCGGCGCATCGTGGCGCCGCGCTTCTGGGCGGGGCTGATCAGCATGCCGCTGTTGACCATCATTTTCGTGGCGATCGGCATCTGGGGCGGCTCGGTGGTCGGCGTGGACTGGAAGGGCATCGACAGCGGCTTCTTCTGGTCGGCGATGCAGGGCGCCGTAGAGTGGAAAAAAGATCTGCTCAACTGCCTGATCAAAAGCGTGGTATTCGCCATTACCGTAACCTGGATTGCCATTTTCAACGGGTACGACGCCGTGCCTACCTCTGAAGGGATTAGCCGGGCGACGACGCGTACCGTGGTGCATTCGTCACTGGCGGTGTTGGGATTGGATTTCGTGCTGACAGCACTGATGTTTGGGAATTGATTCGATGCAAACGAAGAAGAGTGAAATCTGGGTTGGGGCATTTATGCTGATCGCGCTGTGCGCCATCGTGTTTATCTGCCTGCAGGTGGCGAACCTTAAATCGATCGGCAGCGAGCCGACCTACCGCATTTACGCGACGTTCGACAACATCGGCGGCCTTAAACCGCGTTCGCCGGTGAAGATTGGCGGCGTGGTGATCGGCCGCGTGGCGGACATCGAACTCGATTCGAAAACCTACACGCCGCGCGTGGCGCTGGATATCCAGAAAAAGTACGACCAAATCCCGGATACCAGCTCGCTGGCGATCCGCACCTCCGGCCTGCTGGGCGAGCAATATCTGGCGCTTAACGTGGGCTTCGAAGATCCTGATATGGGCACCGCCATCCTGAAAGACGGCGGCACCATTCAGGACACCAAATCAGCCATGGTTCTGGAAGACCTGATCGGCCAGTTCCTGTATAAAAGCGGCGGTCAGGACAGCGCCAAACCGGGAGACGCGGCCGCTGAGCCGGCTGCCGGTGCCGCACCGCAACCCGCTGTTCCAAATCATTAAGAGGGGATACCTGCATGTTTAAACGTTTACTGATGGTGGCTCTGCTGGTGGTTGCACCGCTGGCGAGCGCAGCCGACCAAACCAATCCTTACAGCATGATGCAAGAAGCGGCGCAGAAGACCTTCAGCCGTTTGAAGAATGAACAGCCGAAGATCAAGCAGGACCCGAACTACCTGCGCTCCATCGTGCATCAGGAACTGATGCCGTTCGTGCAGGTGAAATACGCCGGCGCGCTGGTGCTGGGCCGTTACTATAAAGAGGCGACGCCTGCACAGCGCGAAGCTTACTTCACCGCCTTCCAGGCTTACCTGGAGCAGGCTTACGGCCAGGCGCTGGCGATGTATCACGGCCAGACTTACCAGATCGCGCCTGAACAGCCGCTGGGCAATGCCGACATCGTGGCCATTCGCGTCACCATCATCGACAACGGCGGCCGCCCGCCGGTGCGTCTGGATTTCCAATGGCGCAAGAACAGCAAAACCGGCTACTGGCAGGCCTATGACATGATCGCCGAAGGCGTCAGCATGATCACCACCAAGCAGAACGAGTGGGCGTCCACGCTGCGTACTCAGGGCATCGACGGCCTGACCAAACAGCTGCAGGCCGCCGCCGCGCAGCCTATCACGCTGGACAAGAAAAACTGATGTCGGCAGCGCTCAGCTTCGAATCAGAGCAGCAGACGCTGATCCTGCGCGGTGAACTGGACCGGGAAACGCTGCAGCCGCTGTGGCGGCAGCGCGACGCGCTGATGGCGGATAAAACCGCGATCGACGTGGCGCAACTGCAGCGCGTAGACTCCGCCGGGCTGGCACTGTTGCTGCATCTGCAGGAAGAGCAGCGCGAGCGCGGCGTCGCGCTGAAAATTTTCGGCGCCACCGAGCGCCTGAAAACGCTGATTGCGCTCTACAACCTGCAGGCGATAATGCCTGTCGATACCGCCGGTTAGCGGCGTTTTACGCCGCCCTTGCGTGGTAAAACGATACAAAGCCCCTGTTATGCAGGGGCTTTTTCTTTAGTTTAAGAAAACATCGTATTCCACTAAGATACTAGGCTGTTTATGATCCTTTAGCGGCAGAACTGGATACTATGGAAACCAACGAGATTAAAGACGTGCTGATGCAGGCATTGGCACTGGATGAAGTACATGTGACGGGCGACGGCAGCCATTTTCAGGCGATCGTGGTCGGCGAATTGTTCGCCGGCATGAGCCGCGTCAAAAAACAGCAGACGGTTTACGCACCGCTGATGGAATACATTGCGGACAACCGCATTCATGCCTTGTCTATCAAGGCGTACACCCCTGAAGAGTGGCAGCGAGACCGCAAACTCAACGGATTTTAAGGCTGTTTGCCCTGCCGGGCGGGCAGCTTCAGATTAGATAACAGAGAGTAGTCAGATGGATAAATTTCGTGTGCAGGGTCGGACCCGCCTGAGCGGTGAAGTGTCTATTTCCGGGGCCAAAAACGCCGCCCTGCCGATCCTGTTCGCCGCCCTGTTGGCGGAAGAGCCGGTCGAGCTGCAGAATGTCCCCAAGCTGAAGGACATCGACACCACCATTAAACTACTCAATCAGTTGGGTACCAAGATTGAGCGCAACGGTTCGGTCTTCGTGGACGCCAGCGGCGTGAACGAGTTCTGCGCCCCTTACGATCTGGTGAAAACCATGCGTGCTTCCATCTGGGCGCTGGGGCCGCTGGTGGCGCGTTTCGGCCGCGGTCAGGTTTCCCTGCCGGGCGGCTGTGCGATCGGCGCGCGTCCGGTCGATCTGCACATCACCGGCCTCGAGCAGCTGGGTGCCGAGATCAAGCTGGAAGAAGGCTACGTCAAGGCGTCCGTCGAGGGCCGCCTGAAGGGCGCACACATCGTCATGGACAAGGTGAGCGTGGGCGCGACCGTGACCATCATGAGCGCCGCGACCCTGGCGACCGGCACCACCGTTATCGAGAACGCCGCGCGTGAGCCGGAAATTGTCGATACCGCCAACTTCCTCAATACGCTGGGCGCGAAGATCAGCGGCGCCGGCAGCGACAAGATCACCATCGAGGGCGTCGAGCGTCTGGGCGGCGGCGTGTACCGAGTGCTGCCTGACCGCATCGAGACCGGCACCTTCCTGATCGCCGCCGCGGTTTCCGGCGGCAAAGTGATGTGCCGCAACACTCGTCCGGACACGCTGGACGCGGTGCTGGCCAAGCTGCGCGAAGCCGGTGCCGATATCGAAGTGGGCGAGGACTGGATCAGCCTGGACATGCACGGCAAACGCCCGAAAGCGGTCACCGTGCGCACCGCGCCGCACCCGGGCTTCCCGACCGACATGCAGGCCCAGTTCAGTCTGCTGAACCTGGTGGCGGAAGGCACCGGCGTCATCACCGAGACCATCTTCGAAAACCGCTTCATGCACGTGCCGGAACTGATCCGCATGGGCGCGCACGCGGAAATCGAGAGCAACACCGTGATCTGCCACGGCGTTGAGCAGCTGTCCGGCGCTCAGGTGATGGCGACCGATCTGCGCGCTTCCGCCAGCCTGGTGATCGCCGGCTGCATCGCCGACGGCGTGACCGTCGTCGATCGCATCTACCACATCGATCGCGGCTATGAGCGTATTGAAGACAAGCTGCGCGCGCTGGGTGCGAACATCGAGCGCGTGAAAGGCGAGTAAGTCATTAGCGCCGGCGCGGCTGCGTCGGCAGGATGAAAATCAAAGGGCCGGCTATCAATGCCGGCCCTTTTTTAATTGTTGTCTTCCGGGAATTCGCCCACCGTCATTTTCAACGTAATGCGTTTGCCGTCGCGCAGCACGATAACCGGTATCTCGGTGCCCGGCCTGATCTCCGCCACCTGATCCATGGTCTCCAGCACGGACACCGCCGGTTTGTTATCCACGTTGATGATGATGTCGTTGATCTGGAAACCGGCGCTGCTCGCCGGGCCGTTCGGCGTGATTTCGGTCACGATGATGCCCTGCAGGCGATCGATGCCGGAATTGGAGGAACGCAGCGGAATGATCTCCTTACCCTGAATGCCGAAATAGCCGCGGATAACGCGGCCGTCGCGGATCAGCTTGTCCATGATTTTGGTGGCCAGTTCGATCGGAATGGCGAAGCCGAGGCCCTCCGGCGTTTCGCCGTCGGTGATTTTGTCATAGGTCAGGGTATTGATGCCGATCAGCTCGCCCAGCGAATTGACCAGCGCGCCGCCGGAGTTGCCGCGGTTGATTGAGGCATCGGTCTGCAGGAATGTCTGCCGGCCGGTGGTGCTCATACTGATGCGCCCGGTGGCGCTGAGGATGCCCTGAGTCACGGTCTGCCCCAGGTTGTACGGGTTGCCGATTGCCAGCACCACGTCGCCGACGTGGGCAACGCGATTTTTATTGGTCGGGATCACCGGCAGGTTGCCGGGATCGATCTTCAGCACCGCCAAATCGGTCAGGCCGTCGGAGCCGACCAGCAGCGCTTCGTAGCGGCGGCCATCCTGCAACACCACGGTGATCTGCTGAGCGTCTTTGATCACGTGGCGGTTGGTGATGATATAGCCGCGTTCGTTCATGATCACGCCGGAACCGAGCGACAGCACGTTGGCGGCGCCGTTCAGGTTGCGGTTGTAGATGTTCACCACGGCGGGCGCGGCGCGGCGCACCGCTTTGTTGTAGCTCACCGGCGTTTCGTCGCTGGTATTCTCGGTTTTCTCTGCAAACAGGCCGTTGGAAGAGCGCAGCACGGGCAGAGCGGCCAACAGCAGGCCGGCAACGATGAGACCGATAACGACAGAACGCAAGAGCTTAGCAAACATGGAGTTTTCGTGGTGTGGTGAACGATGTTCGGAGGATAGCATGAGTTAACCGGGCGCAGTATGTCACCGAGCCCGGTTTTTGCACAAATTAACGCAGCAGCAGATAAATGGTTTCGTTACCGCGCACGATATTGAGCGCCATCACCGGCGGTTTGGCTTCCAACACCTTGCGCAGCGCGGTGATGCTGTCCACGCGCTGGCGGTTGACGCCGATGATCACGTCGCCTTTTTGCAGGCCGATTTGCGCCGCCGTCGAGCCTTTATCCACGTTCTCCACCTTCACGCCCTTGTCGCCGCTCGGCAGCGCGCCGTTGCTGAGGGAAACCCCCTGCAGCGCCGGCGACAGCGTTTCGGCATTGGTCGAGGCGCTCTCGCTGTTGTCCAGCGTGACCGAGACTTCCTGCGGTTTGCCGTCGCGCAGCAGGCCCACCTTGAGGGTTTTGCCCGGCGCGGTGGTGCCGACCTTGGCGCGCAGTTCGGCGAAGCTGT
Organism: Serratia sp. G204Y; assembly: GCF_051172435.1. Taxonomy (NCBI): domain Bacteria; kingdom Pseudomonadati; phylum Pseudomonadota; class Gammaproteobacteria; order Enterobacterales; family Yersiniaceae; genus Serratia; species Serratia sp. G204Y. Next base: position 93,173 of record NZ_JBPIZA010000005.1, read on the forward strand.
TCACCGGCTTGCCGTCGACGGAAACCAGAATATCCCCGGCTTTGATGCCGGCCTTGGCGGCGGCGGATTTCGGCAGCACTTCGCTGACGAAGGCGCCGCGCTGCGCGTCGGTGTTGAAGGCTTTGGCCATGTCCGGGGTCATTTCACTGCCCTTGATGCCGAGCAGGCCGCGTTTCACTTCGCCGAATTCGATCAGCTGCTGGCTCAGGTTCTGCGCCATATTGCTCGGAATGGCGAAGCCGATGCCGACGTTGCCGCCGCTCGGCGCCAGAATGGCGGTATTGATGCCGATTAGCTCGCCGTTCAGGTTAACCAACGCGCCGCCGGAGTTGCCGCGGTTGATCGAGGCGTCGGTCTGAATGAAGTTTTCCAGCCCTTCCAGATTCAGGCCGGTGCGGCCCAAGGCCGAGATGATGCCGGAGGTGGCGGTTTGGCCCAGGCCAAACGGGTTGCCGACCGCCACGGCGAAGTCGCCGACGCGCAGCTGATCGGAATCGGCCATCTTGATGGCGGTCAGGTTTTTGGTGTCGCTGAGCTGCAGCAGGGCGATGTCGGATTGCTCATCACGGCCGACCAGTTTGGCGTCCAGTTCACGGCCGTCGTTCAACTGCACGCGGATTTTATCGGCGTTGTTGATGACGTGGTTGTTGGTCAGCACGTAGCCTTTGGCAGCGTCGATGATGACGCCGGAGCCCAGCCCTTCAAACGGGCGAGAGCTCTGCTGCTGACCGGGGAAATTGGGGCCGAAGAAGCGTCTGAACTCTTCCGGCAGCTGTTGACGCTGCACCTGGGTGCCGGCGACATGCACGCTCACGACGGCGGGCAAGACTTTTTCCAGCATCGGCGCCAGGCTCGGCAGCGGCTGCCCCTGAACGGCGACGGGCAGGGCCGCGTTGGCCACCGGTGCGGCGCTGAGCGCCAGGCCGAGGCTCATTGCCAATGCACTAAGAATTAACGACTTTTTCTTCATTGATGATAACTCTCTCAATACCTGCCGATGAAAATTTGATGATAAGGCAATCACCTTGTCATAGTGAAGGGTAAGACCGTGAATTTGCGTGCAAAGTTCAGTAAAGGTAATGCGAAGGAAGGTCAATAAGGCACAAACGGGGTTAAACCCGCGGGTGGCCCCGCGGGTGAAGAAGGGGTATCAGTCGCGGCGCGCGCTTTGGCCGCGCAGCAGGCCGGAGGCCCCTTCAGAATAGTCGCGCGGCATTTCCACCGGCGCCTGATCGTTGTCCGCTTCCGCTTCGGTCAGGCGATAGCGGAACGGGTTCTCCTGCATCGGCAGATCCGGCAGCAGGTTGTTGGAGCTTTTCGCCATGTGCTGATACAGCTGACGATAATCGCGCGCCATGTTGTCCAGCAGCTCGGCGCTGCGGGCAAAGTGGCCGACCAGCTCCTGACGGTACTCTTCCAGCTCGGTTTTGCTCTTGTCCAGCTCGTTCTGCAGGACTTGTTGTTGACGTAATTTACGGTTGCCAAAACGCATCGCCACCGCACCAATCACGATACCGACGACCAAACCAATCAGCGCATACTCCCAGGTCATGATGACTCCTATTTTGACTTCGTTGTTCCGCAGGGATTTTTCACTTAATAATATCCACTATAACCGTTAACCTTGTCAGAGTGGAATCCTGATGCGCTTCCACCCAGTGTTTACAGGGTTTTCAGCGGCGCCCGCAGCGGGCATTTGTGGCGATAACGGTGCGAATCGGCATCAACTTGCCGCCAACGTTGGCTAAATAATTTCTAAGCGTTCTTAGGGAACATCGAACAGATGCAGGCACTATCACCGTTATCTCGCTACCAGCAGGCGCTGGAGGCGGGGGAATATCAGGCCGATGAGGTTCAACGCCGGGCCGTCACTCAACTGGATCGCATTTATCAGGCCTTGCTGCAAAAACCGGCGGCGAGCGCGCCGGCCGGCGGGCTGCGCGGCAAGCTCAGCCGTTTGCTGGGCAAAGGCGGCGAAACGGCGCCGCAGCGCCCGGTGCAGGGGCTGTATATGTGGGGTGGCGTCGGGCGCGGCAAAACCTGGTTGATGGACATGTTCTTCCACAGCCTGCCGGGCGATCGCAAAATGCGTCTGCACTTCCACCGCTTCATGCTGCGGGTGCATGAAGAGCTGACCGAACTGCAAGGGCGGGAAAACCCACTGGACATCGTCGCCGACGGCTTCAAGGCCGAAACCGACGTATTGTGCTTCGACGAATTCTTCGTGTCTGACATCACCGACGCCATGTTGCTGGCCACGCTGCTGCAGGCGCTGTTCGCCCGCGGCATCACGCTGGTGGCCACGTCGAACATCCCGCCGGACGATCTGTATCGCAATGGCCTGCAGCGGGCGCGTTTCCTGCCGGCTATCGATCTGATCAACGAGTTCTGCGACGTGATGAACGTCGACGCCGGCATCGACTATCGTCTGCGCACCCTGACCCAGGCTCACCTCTATCTGATGCCGCTGAACGACCAGACGCGCGCGACCCTGGATCGGATGTTCGTCAAACTGGCGGGCAAGGCGGGGGAGGAGGCGCCGGTGCTGCAGATCAACCATCGGCCTCTGCAGGCCATTCGTTCGGTGGACGGCGTGCTGGCGGTGGATTTCCACACGCTGTGCGAAGAGGCGCGCAGCCAGCTGGATTACATTGCGCTGTCGCGGCTGTATCACAGCGTGATCCTGTATAATGTGCAGGTGATGGGGCCGCTGAAAGAGAATACCGCGCGCCGTTTCCTGGCGCTGGTGGACGAATTCTACGAGCGGCACGTCAAGCTGGTGATCGGCGCCGAGGCGTCGATGTTCGAGATCTACCAGGGGGAACGGCTTAAGTTCGAGTACCAGCGCTGCCTGTCGCGCCTGCAGGAAATGCAGAGCGAAGAGTACCTCAAGCTGCCGCATCTGCCCTGAGTCCGCCGGGCCTATCGCCGGTTGCCTGCCGCCGGCGATAAATTTATTTTCCATTCAAAAACCGTTCGATCTTTGTGAGCGACTTCTCTATAATCTTGCGACCCCACGTTACAACAAAGTTTTTTTTCCCAAAAACTTTATAGTGCCGGCAATGGCTATTCGAAGGGGTAGGTTTGCTGGACTTGTATGGTCGTGTGAGCCTCAACTGTTTTCGAGCGTTTGGGTGTTCACCAACGTGTAACTAATTATTGGGTAAGCTTTCTAATGAAAACTTTTACAGCTAAACCAGAAACCGTAAAACGCGACTGGTACGTTGTTGATGCAGATGGTAAAACTTTAGGCCGTCTCGCTACTGAACTGGCTCGTCGCCTGCGCGGCAAGCATAAAGCGGAATACACCCCGCACGTGGATACCGGTGATTACATCATCGTTCTGAACGCTGACAAAGTTGCTGTAACCGGCAACAAGCGTACAGACAAAGTGTACTACCACCACACCGGCCACATCGGTGGTATCAAGCAAGCGACCTTTGAAGAGATGATTGCCCGCCGTCCTGAGCGCGTGATTGAAATCGCGGTTAAAGGCATGCTGCCAAAGGGCCCGCTGGGTCGTGCTATGTTCCGTAAACTGAAAGTTTACGCGGGCACCGAGCACAATCACGCGGCACAGCAACCGCAAGTTCTGGACATTTAATCGGGATTAATGGCAATGGCTGAAAATCAATACTACGGCACTGGTCGCCGCAAAAGCTCCGCCGCTCGCGTCTTCATCAAGCCGGGCAACGGTAACATCGTTATCAACCAGCGCAGCCTGGAACAGTACTTCGGTCGCGAAACTGCCCGCATGGTAGTTCGTCAGCCGCTGGAACTGGTCGACATGGTTGGCAAACTGGATCTGTACATCACCGTTAAAGGTGGTGGTATCTCCGGTCAAGCTGGCGCTATCCGTCACGGTATCACCCGTGCACTGATGGAATACGATGAGACTCTGCGTTCTGAACTGCGTAAAGCTGGCTTCGTCACCCGTGACGCTCGTCAGGTTGAACGTAAGAAAGTCGGTCTGCGTAAAGCACGTCGTCGTCCGCAGTTCTCCAAGCGTTAATTTTCGCTGCTTCGGCAGTGCGATTTACGCAAAAAACCCGGTGCTTCACCGGGTTTTTTTATGCCTGAAATCCGCCATCCCCGACTAAAATCTGTGGCATATCAGACAATTCAACATGAATTCGCCGCACCGCCCCCACAAGACAAGCAAAATCTGGTAAACTATCACCCACTTTTGTGCCTGTTCGCCGTGCAGTTGACCCCCTGAGCCGGTTTTTCATGGGCTCGGGTCGCGCTGCGTGCTGCCGGCCTGCGGCAAGATTATTCAGGATAGCAGCCTGTCAGTTGGCTATTCGCAGTATTTTCTAGATAACTTGGAGGTTTTCATGGCTGTCGCTGCCAACAAACGTTCGGTAATGACGCTGTTCTCTGGCCCGACCGACATTTTTAGCCATCAAGTACGCATCGTACTGGCGGAGAAAGGTGTCAGCGTCGAGATCGAGCAGGTCGAAATGGATAACCTGCCGCAAGATCTGATTGACCTCAACCCTTACCAGACGGTGCCTACGCTGGTCGATCGCGAACTGACCCTGTATGAATCCCGCATCATCATGGAATACCTGGATGAGCGTTTCCCGCACCCGCCGCTGATGCCGGTTTACCCGGTTGCCCGTGGCGAGAGCCGTCTGATGATGCTGCGCATCGAGAAGAACTGGTACTCGCTGATGGACAAGATCGAGAAGAGCAGCGGCCAGGAAGCGGAATCCGCCCGTCGCCAACTGCGCGAAGAGCTGCTGGCGATCGCGCCGATCTTCGGTCAGACGCCGTATTTCATGAGCGAAGAGTTCAGCCTGGTGGATTGCTACCTGGCGCCGCTGTTGTGGCGTCTGCCGCAGCTGGGCATCGAATTGAGCGGTGCCGGCTCCAAAGAGCTGAAAGGCTACATGACCCGCGTCTTCGAACGCGACGCCTTCCTGGCTTCCCTGACCGAAGCCGAGCGTGAAATGCGCCTGCAGACCCGGGGCTAAGCGCGATGGACATGTCTCAGATGACGCCGCGTCGCCCGTATCTGCTGCGGGCGTTCTACGACTGGCTGCTGGATAACCAGCTGACGCCGCACCTGGTGGTCGACGTGACTCGCCCGGACGTGCAGGTGCCGATGGAGTTCGCGCGTGACGGCCAGATCGTGCTGAATATCGCGCCGCGGGCGGTAGGCAACCTGGCGTTGGGTAACGAAGACGTGCAGTTCAACGCGCGCTTCGGCGGCGTGCCGCGTCAGGTTTCGGTGCCGATGGCCGCCGTGTTGGCGATCTATGCGCGTGAAAACGGTGCCGGCACGATGTTCGAACCGGAAGCCGCCTACGACGAGAGCGAAGGCGTGTTCGAAGGCCTGGACAATGAGACGATCCCTTCGGAAACGCTGATGTCCGTGATCGACGGCGATCGCCCGGACACCGCGGAAGACAACGGCCCGGACGACGAACCGCCGCAGCCGCCGCGCGGTGGCCGCCCGGCGCTGCGCGTGGTGAAATAAGCCCGCGCGAACAAACGAAAAAGCACCCTATGGGGTGCTTTTTTTTTGCCCGGCAGAAATGAATCAGCCTTTCAAGGCGGCAATGCAGGCATCGCGCGGCGCGCTGAGATCGCCTACGCGCACGGTGGACAAGGCGCGGGTTGCGCGCTGGCGGAAACTGGTGACGGCGGTGTCGCCTTGCACTTCCGGCGGCGCGGTGCAAATGTCATTGAGCGGCAGATCGTTGCCTTTGTTGAGCGCCTGCAACACCGCCGCCGGATTGTAGATCAGGGCGGCGGAGAGGGCCGATTTGATGCCGGCGGTAAAGCCGGCATTGCCGCCGCCGGCCAGCTTGGGCGCCAGGGCAATCCAATTGTCGTCCCCCAGCCGGATGCTGTTTTCCACGGCGTTGAACTGCCCGGCCTTGCCTAACTGAGCCACGACCGGCCGCGCGCCGCGCGCTTCGATATTGTAACCAACCTCCTGCGAATCCAGCGCCATGGCTGAAGCGCTGAAACTGACGGCCAGCAGCGCGCCGGCCAACAGGGAAATGGAGCATTTCATGTTCGCTATCCTTATCTCGGTGTCAGGCGCAGCCGCGCCCCGCAATGGTGCCAACTCAATACTATAGCGCGTTGAGACGGTGAGGAGAGGGGGAGGGGTGACAAAGCGTGGCAGGCTAAAAACGGAGGCCCGGCAATATGCCGGGCCTCCGATGGTACGGAAGGTTTACACTTCCAGGTAGTTCATGATGCCATCTGCCGCTTTGCGGCCTTCGGCAATCGCTGTCACCACCAGGTCGGAGCCGCGCACCGCGTCGCCGCCGGCGAAAATTTTCGGGTTGCTGGTCTGGAACGCGTTGTCGCTGCCCTCCGGCGCCAGGATGCGGCCCTGTTTATCGAGCTGCACGTCGTGCGCCGCCAGCCAGTCCATGCGGTGCGGGCGGAAGCCGAACGCCATCACCACCGCGTCCGCGTCGATCACGTGTTCGGAACCCGGTACCTGCTCCGCCGCCTGACGGCCGTTGGCATCCGGCGCGCCCAGCTGGGTACGCACCATTTTCACCCCGGCCACGCGGCCGGCGCTGTTCAGTTCGATGCTCAGCGGCTGCAGGTTGAACTGGAAGTCCACCCCTTCTTCCCGGGCGTTCTTCACTTCGCGCTTGGAGCCAGGCATGTTGGCTTCGTCGCGGCGGTAGGCGCAGATGACCTGCGTCGCGCCCTGGCGCACCGAGGTGCGCACGCAGTCCATGGCGGTATCGCCGCCGCCCAGCACCACCACCCGCTTGCCTTCCATGCTGACGTAAGGCTCGTGCTGATCGGCTTCATACCCCATCAGCTGCTTGGTGTTGGCGATCAGGAACGGCAGCGCGTCGTACACGCCCTGCGCTTCCTCGTTCTCCAGGCCGCCGCGCATCGACTGATAGGTGCCGACGCCGAGGAATACCGCATCGTACTCGCTCAGCAAGGTCTCCATGCTGACGTCTTTGCCCACTTCGGTGTTCAGCTGGAACTCGATGCCCATCTCGCTGAAAATGCCGCGGCGTTTGACCATCACTTCCTTTTCCAGCTTGAAGGCCGGGATACCGAAGGTCAGCAGGCCGCCGATCTCAGGATGACGGTCATACACCACCGCCTTGACGCCGTTGCGGGTCAGCACGTCGGCGCAGGCCAGCCCGGCGGGGCCAGCGCCGACGATCGCCACGCGCTTGCCGGTCGGCTGCACGTGTGACATGTCCGGCTTCCAGCCCATTTCGATGGCCTTATCGCTGATGTAGCGCTCGATATTACCGATGGTGACCGCGCCGAACTCGTCGTTCAGGGTGCAGGAGCCTTCGCACAGGCGATCCTGCGGGCACACGCGGCCGCACACTTCCGGCAGGCTGTTGGTCTGATGCGCCAGGTCCGCCGCTTCCATGATGCGGCCTTCGTTGGCCAGCTTCAGCCAGTTCGGGATGTAGTTGTGCACCGGGCACTTCCACTCGCAATACGGGTTGCCGCAGGACAGACAGCGGTCAGCCTGGGCCTTGGCCTGGGTTTCCGAAAACGGTTCGTAGATCTCGACGAACTCGATTTTGCGGATCTTCAGCGGTTTCTTTGGCGGATCAACACGCTGCAGGTCGATAAATTGATAAACGTTCTGGCTCATTAATGACCTACCTCTTACTGCGCCTGCACCCGCAGCTCGGCTGCGGAACGGCTACGGTGACCCAACAGCGCTTTGACATCGCTGGACTTCGGTTTGACCAGGGCGAACTTCGGCGCCCATTCCGGCCAGTTGGCCAGGATCTCTTCCGCGCGGGAAGAGCCGGTCGCCTGCACGTGTTCGGTGATCAGGCCGCGCAGGTGCTCCTCATGGATCGCCAACTGATCGACATCCAGCACTTCCACCAGCTCCGGGTTCACGCGCTTGCGGAACTCGCCGTCTTCGTCCAGCACGTAGGCGAAGCCGCCGGTCATGCCGGCGCCGAAGTTGATGCCGGTTTTACCCAGCACGCAGACGATGCCGCCGGTCATGTATTCGCAGCCGTTGTCGCCGATGCCTTCCACCACGGTGATGGCGCCGGAGTTGCGCACCGCGAAGCGTTCGCCCGCGCGGCCGGCGGCGAACAGTTTGCCGCCGGTGGCGCCGTACAGGCAGGTGTTGCCGACGATGCTGGCTTCATGGCTGCGGAAGGCGGAGCCGATCGGCGGACGCACCGCGATGCTGCCGCCGGCCATGCCTTTGCCGACATAGTCGTTGGCGTCGCCGGTCAGGGTCAGCTCGACGCCGCCGGCGTTCCAGACGCCGAAGCTCTGCCCGGCGGTGCCGGAGAAGTGCGCCTTGATCGGATCGGCCGCCATGCCCTGATCGCCGTGCACGTCGGCGATTGCGCCGGACAGCATGGCGCCCACGGAGCGGTCGGTGTTGCGAATGTCGAAGTAGAAGGTTTTACCCTGCTTCGCTTCGATATGCGGCTGCGCCTGCGCCAGCAGCTCTTTGTTCAGCAGGCCCTTGTCGAACGCCGGGTTGCTGCTTTCGGTGCAGTACACCGCTTTGCCCGGATGCGGCGTGGCGGTTTTCAGCAGCGGCGACAGATCCAGCTTGTTCTGCTTGGCGGAGATGCCGTCCAGCTCGGTCAGGAACTCGGTGCGGCCGATCAGATCCACCAGCTGGCTCACGCCCAGCTGTGCCATGATCTCGCGGGTTTCACGCGCGATAAACTGGAAGTAATTCGTCACGCGTTCCGGCAGGCCGTGGTAGTGATCGCGGCGCAGCTTGTCGTCCTGAGTCGCGACGCCGGTCGCGCAGTTGTTGAGGTGGCAGATGCGCAGGTATTTGCAGCCCAGCGCCACCATCGGCCCGGTGCCGAAGCCGAAGCTTTCCGCGCCCAGGATCGCCGCCTTGACGATGTCGACGCCGGTTTTCAGGCCGCCGTCCACCTGCAGGCGGATCTTGTGGCGCAGGCCGTTGGCCACCAGCGCCTGCTGGGTTTCCACCAGGCCCAGCTCCCACGGACAGCCGGCGTATTTCACCGAGGACAGCGGGCTGGCGCCGGTGCCGCCGTCGTAACCGGCGATGGTGATGAGATCGGCATAGGCTTTCGCCACGCCGGTGGCGATGGTGCCGACGCCCGGCTCGGACACCAGTTTCACCGAGATCACCGCCTTCGGGTTGACCTGCTTCAGGTCGAAGATCAGCTGCGCCAGATCTTCGATCGAGTAGATGTCGTGGTGCGGCGGCGGGGAGATCAGCGTTACGCCCGGCACCGAGTAACGCAGTCTGGCGATGTACGGAGTCACCTTGTCGCCCGGCAGCTGGCCGCCTTCGCCCGGCTTGGCGCCCTGCGCCACCTTAATCTGGATCACGTCGGCGTTCACCAGGTAGGCCGGCGTCACGCCGAAGCGGCCGGAGGCCACCTGTTTGATGCGCGACAACTTGTTGGTGCGGTAGCGCGCCGGATCTTCGCCGCCTTCGCCGGAGTTGGAGAAGCCGCCGAGGCCGTTCATGGCGATCGCCAGCGACTCGTGCGCTTCCGGGCTCAGTGCGCCGATCGACATCGCCGCGGTGTCGAAGCGTTTGAACAGCGACTCCGCCGGTTCAACCTGATCGACCGGGATCGGTTCGCCTTTCGGCGTGATGGCCAGCAGATCGCGCAGCATGGCGACCGGCCGCTCGTTCACCAGCTTGGCGTAGGCCTGATAGTCGCTATATTCCCCGCTGTGCACCGCTTTTTGCAGCGAGTTCACCACGTCCGGGTTGTAGGCGTGGTATTCGCCGCCGTGCACGAATTTCAGCAGACCGCCTTGCTCCAGCGGTTTGCGTTTCAGCCAGGCGCGCTTGGAAAGGTTCTGCAGATCCTGCTGGAAGTCGCTGAAGCTGGCGCCGCCGATGCGGCTGACCACGCCCTGGAAGCACAGATCCGCCAGATCGCGATGCAGGCCGACCGCTTCGAACAGCTTGGAGCAGCGGTAAGAGGCGATGGTCGAGATGCCCATTTTGGACATGATCTTGTACAGGCCTTTATTGATGCCGTTGCGGTAGTTCAGCATCACGTCGCGGTATTTCTTGTCGATCGCCTGGCTGTCCACCAGCTTGGCCAGGGTTTCATAGGCCAGGTACGGGTAGATGGCGGTCGCGCCGAAGCCGAGCAGCACGGCGAAGTGGTGCGGATCGCGGGCGCTGGCGGTTTCAACGATCAGGTTGGCGTCGCAGCGCAGGCTTTTCTCCACCAGGCGGGTTTGCACGGCGCCAACGGCCATCGGGGCCGGGACCGGCAGGCGGCCGGGCGCGATGGCGCGGTCGGACAGCACCAACAGCACCGCGCCTTCGCGCACCTTGCGTTCCGCTTCGTCGCACAGGGCGCGAATGGTCTGCTCCAGATCCTGTTGCTGCGGATCGAAGGTCAGATCGAGCGTCTCGGCGCGATAGTATTCGCCTTCCAGCGTGGTGAGCTGTTTGAAATCGGAGTACAGCAGGATCGGCGATTTGAAGCTCAGGCGGTGCGCCTGGCCTTCGGCTTCGCAGAACACGTTCATTTCACGGCCGATGCTGGTGGCCAGCGACATGACGTGCGCTTCGCGCAGCGGATCGATCGGCGGGTTGGTGACCTGCGCGAACTGCTGGCGGAAATAGTCGTAAACGATGCGCGGCCGGCTGGAGAGCACGGCGAACGGGGTATCGTCGCCCATCGAACCGGTGGCTTCCTGGCCGATCTCGCCCAGCACGCGGATCACCTGATCCAGCTCTTCGCTGCTGTAGCCGAACTGTTTCTGGTAGGTTTCGAGCTGCGCGTCGTCGAGTTCGCGGCTGCCGACCTGATCGTCCGGCAGATCTTCGAACGGCACCAGACGTTTGACGTTTTTCTCCATCCACTCTTTATACGGGTGGCGGCTTTTCAGATCGTTGTCGGTTTCCGCCGAGTGCAGGATGCGGCCGCTGCGGGTGTCGATCACCATCAGCTCGCCGGGGCCGACGCGGCCTTTTTCCACCACTTCATCCGGCTGGTAATCCCAGATGCCGACTTCGGAGGCGCAGGTGATCAGCTTGTCTTTGGTGATCACATAGCGCGCCGGGCGCAGGCCGTTGCGATCGAGGTTACAGGCGGCGTAGCGGCCGTCGGACATCACGATGCCGGCCGGGCCGTCCCACGGCTCCATGTGCATCGAGTTGAAGTCGAAGAAGGCGCGCAGATCGCCGTCCATGTCCGGGTTGTTCTGCCAGGCCGGCGGCACCAGCAGGCGCATGGCGCGGATGAGATCCATCCCGCCCGCCAGCAGCAGCTCCAGCATGTTGTCCAGCGAGCTGGAGTCGGAGCCGGTTTCGTTGACGAACGGCGCGGCGGCCTGCAGATCCGGGATCAGCGGCGTTTGGAATTTGTAGGTACGGGCACGCGCCCATTGGCGGTTGCCGGTGATGGTGTTGATTTCGCCGTTGTGCGCCAGGTAGCGGAACGGCTGCGCCAGCGGCCAGCGCGGCACAGTGTTGGTGGAGAAGCGCTGGTGGAACAGGCAAATGGCCGATTCCAGGCGCAGGTCCGCCAGATCGAGATAGAAGCGCGGCAGATCCGCAGGCATGCACAGGCCTTTATAGATCGTCACCAGATTGGAGAAGCTGCAGACGTAGAAGCTGTTGTCCTGCACGCGTTTCTCGATGCGGCGGCGCGCCACGAACAGGCGGCGCTCCATATCGCGCGGGCGCCAGCCGGCCGGGGCGTTAACGAAGATTTGCTCGATGCGCGGCAGGGAGGAGAGGGCGATTTCACCCAGCACGTCCGGGTTGGTCGGCACTTCGCGCCAGCCGACGATCGACAGCGTTTCATTTTGCAGCTCTTCTTCCACGATGCGGCGGCTGAGGCGCGCTTCCTCTTCATTCTGGCTGAGGAACATCATGCCGACGGCGTAGTTCTTGGCCAAACGCCAGCCGCGCTCTTCCGCCACCATGCGGAAGAAGCGATCGGGTTTTTGCAGCAATAGGCCGCAGCCGTCGCCGGTCTTGCCGTCGGCCAGGATCGCGCCGCGGTGCTGCATGCGGGCCAGCGCGTGAATGGCGGTGCGCACCACCTTGTGGCTAGGTTCGCCTTCTATGTGGGCGATCAGGCCGAAACCACAGTTGTCCCTCTCTTGGGATTTATCGTACAACATATCGTGAACCTCCCCAGGCTCTGCGTGACTCTCACAACCTACTGCGAGGGGGCTTCCCAATTTCAGGCAGAAGTCCAATCAGCAAGTTAACCCCGCCAATCTGCTTTTCCGCCCTCCATCAATGGCCTCTCGTGACGGTCTCACAAGTGGTATAGGACTTGTTTTAAGAGGGAGTCTTCAATTACTGCATAAATATGACGAGACGTTTGCCCGTCCAGAAAGCTTCCAGCGGACTTCCAACTTAGCGAGAAAGAATTCGCAGGTCAAATGTGGGCTTAAGATAGATTCTTATCGAATTTATGGTATTTATTTATTTGAAAAATAAGGTGTTTAATGCATTTTTGCACTATCGTGGGGCAACGCCGATCCCCGCAGAAGTGTGAGCTGTCTCACTATAGTGCAACCCCTTAATCTCTGCACCATGCTAGTGCGGGGGTTAATGTCAGAGTTTTATTCTATAAGATATTGCTTGGTTGATGTTTATGACTATTTTTCACCGTGTTGTCATATTGCCGTTAACGGTTGCGTGACGATTAGAATAATTCATCAGAATTATAGTGAATTGATTTGCGTTTATGATGAATAGTTATGCTTGGTGGCGCCTTGCGGGGAAAGCGTTGATCTCTGTCATCGCGGGAAAAGCCGTTTCTTATTAGCATCGCGGCTTTGAACACAGAGAATCACCAAGATTATGCAGTTGCCGCAATTAGTCAATATGTTTGGCGCAGATCTCCAGCGCCGCCATGGCGAAAAGATCCATAAACTCACGCTGCATGGCGGATTCAGCTGCCCTAACCGCGACGGCACGTTGGGGCGCGGCGGCTGTACGTTTTGCAACGTCGCTTCATTCGCCGATGAGGCGATGCAGCGGCAAAGTATCGCCGAACAGCTGGCGCAGCAGGCCGCGCGGGTCGACCGGGCGCGGCGCTATCTGGCCTATTTTCAGGCCTATACCAGCACCTATGCGGAGGTCGAACTGCTGGCGTCGATGTATCGGCAGGCGTTGGCGCAGAGCGACATGGTCGGCCTGTGCGTCGGCACTCGCCCGGACTGCGTGCCGTCCGCCGCATTGGATCTGCTGACGGGGTATCGCGAAGAGGGTTATGAAGTGTGGCTGGAACTGGGGCTGCAGACGGCGCACGATAAAACGCTCAAACGCATCAACCGCGGCCATGATTTCCGCTGCTATCAGCAGACCGCGCAACGGGCTCGGCAGCGCGGGCTGAAGGTGTGCTGCCATCTGATCGTCGGGCTGCCGGGAGAAACCCAGCGCGATCATCTGCTCACGCTGCAGCGGGTGGTGGAGAGCGGCGTGGATGGCATCAAGCTGCATCCGCTGCACGTCGTTACCGGCAGCACCCTGGCCCGCGCGTGGCGCGCCGGGCGCTTGTCCGAACTGGCGCTGGAAGATTACGCCGTCAGCGCCGGGGAGATGATCCGCCACACGCCGGGCGAGGTGGTGTATCACCGCCTGTCCGCCAGCGCCCGTCGGCCTACGCTGCTGGCGCCGCTGTGGTGCGAAAACCGCTGGCGCGGCATGCAGGCGGTGGGCGCTTATCTGCAGCAATACGGCGGGCAGGGCAGCGCGCTGGATGCCGCCCTGCATTATTCACCGACGTTATAACTGCAGGTTGGCGCGCACCTCCACGCGGGCGCGCTGCAGATCGGCCTGCAGCTGCGGATTCGCCAGCAGTCGTGCGGCGAGCGCCGTCGCCGCCAACTTGCCGCCTTCAAGATCGCTCGGGTAGTGAACGCCGGCAATCACCCGGCTTTGCGCATTGCTTGCCGCCCGCTCAAACAGCGCGCTGCGTTTTTCCGGCACCATCTGCGCCAACAGGAGCGCCGTCAGGTAGCTGTCCATCGCGTGTCCGCTAGGGTAGGAATCGCCTTCCGGCGGCGGCAGCAGCGGTTTCACGCGGCTGTCGGCCTCATAGGGGCGCGGGCGGCCATAGAAGGCCTTGGCGGGCATCAGGCTTTGTTCAAAGTCCTGATAGACCCGGCGGAACAGGGCGGCGGTGAGCGGATGGCGATCGACGGTAAAGGTCGGGCCGAAGATCTCGCGGGCGAAGGGGAAGGCGGCGTCTTCCAGGTGGTCATCCCGCTTGGCTTTGGCGATTTGTTCCGCCGTGCGGTTAGCCTGAATGGCCAGCACCGCCTGCAGATCCGCCCGATTCTGCGGCGTATCCGTTGAAGGTGGCGGCGGCAACAGCGTGGCGATTTGCCGTTGCTCTGCACTCAGATAGCCGGTCACGGCAGTGGCGGCCTTCAGGGGCAAAATAACGGTCAAAGACAGGACGAACAGGGTAGTGCGATAGATGGTTAACATGGTCAATCCTCACGTCAGGGAAATGAGGAAGCCTGCCGGGCTGGCCACAACGCTGCTGCCGGTGAAAGTAAACCGCGGGATAACATCCTTTCCCTTACTTCAAGCCTCAGGGCTTCGCTATCCGTGTCTGCTAAAGCATGCGTCATGCACGGTGCATCATTAATATATTAACGGAAAGGCCTTCTCAAGCGGCTGAGGTGTGGGGTGCGTCACATAAAAAGTCTTTTAGTTACAAGTGATTAATCCCTAAGTATGAGCGGATTGATCAACGTGCTTTTCCACGGTGTCGACGGCAATGAACCGCCCGATGCACGCCAGACGCCGCTATTTTCCGTTAGCAGGACTTGACTCTCAGACACGGCGGAAAAATTTACGGTATGATTCAAAAGATTGTGTCTGATGGGAGCCGCTATGAAGCAAATCCGGGTGTTGGCCCAGTACTACGTTGATTTAATGGTGAAACTGGGGTTGGTGCGCTTCTCGCTGCTGCTGGCCTCGGCGCTGGTGGTGCTGGCGATGGTGGTGCAGATGGCGGTGACCATGCTGCTGCGCGGCGAAGTGGAAAGCATCGACGTGGTGCGTTCAATCTTCTTCGGCCTGTTGATCACCCCGTGGGCGGTCTACTTCCTCTCGGTGGTGGTGGAGCAGCTGGAGGAGTCGCGCCAACGGCTGGCGCGGCTGGTGGACAAGCTGGAAGAGATGCGCCACCGCGATCTGGAGCTCAATCAGCAGCTCAAAGACAATATCAGCCAGCTGAATCAGGAGATCGCCGATCGCATCAAGGCGGAAGAAGAGCGCCTGCAGGTGATGGAGAAGCTGACGGAAGAGATGGAACAGCGCGAGCTGGCGCAGATTGAGCTGGGCCAGCAGTCGGCGCTGCTGCGTTCCTTCCTCGACGCCTCGCCGGACCTGGTCTACTACCGCAACGAAGACAAAGAGTTCTCCGGCTGCAACCGCGCGATGGAGCTGCTGACCGGCAAGAGCGAGAAGCAGCTGATCGGCCTGACGCCGTTCGACGTCTACGGCCAGGAGATCGCCGAAAAGGTCATTGAGACCGACGAGAAGGTGTTCCGCCACAACGTCTCGCTGACCTACGAACAATGGCTGGTGTATCCCGACGGCCGCAAGGCCTGTTTCGAACTGCGCAAGGTGCCGTTTTACGACCGGGTGGGCAAACGCCACGGGCTGATGGGCTTCGGCCGCGATATTACCGAGCGTAAGCGCTACCAGGACGCGCTGGAGAACGCCAGCCGGGAGAAGACCACCTTTATCTCCACCATCAGCCACGAGCTGCGTACGCCGCTTAACGGCATCGTCGGCCTGAGCCGCATCCTGCTCGATACCGAGCTGAACGACGAGCAGCTGAAATACCTGAAGACCATTCACGTCAGCGCCATCACCCTCGGCAATATCTTCAACGACATTATCGAAATGGACAAGCTCGAGCGGCGCAAGGTGCAGCTCGACAACCAGCCGGTGGACTTCACCGGTTTCCTCGCGGATCTGGAGAATCTCTCCGGCCTGCTGGCGCAGCCGAAAGGGCTGCAGTTCATCATGGAGCCGCAAACGCCGCTGCCACAGCAGATCGTGACCGACGGCACGCGCCTGCGGCAGATTTTGTGGAACCTGATCGGCAACGCGGTGAAATTTACCCAGCAGGGGCAAATCGTGGTGCGCGTGCGGCGCGAGGCGCAGGAGAAGCTGGTGTTCGAGGTGGAAGACTCGGGCATGGGCATCCCGCAGGACGAGCAGGACAAGATCTTCGCCATGTATTACCAGGTGAAAGATCAGCGCGGCGGCCGCCCGGCCACCGGCACCGGCATCGGGCTGGCGGTCTCCAAGCGGCTGGCGCAGAGCATGGGCGGCGACATCACCGTGCGCAGCGAACAGGGGCACGGTTCTTGCTTCACTCTGACCATCCAGGCGCCGGCGGTGCAGGAAGCCGTCAGCGCGGCGCCGGAGGAAGAGGAGCTGCCGTTGCCGGCGCTGCACATCCTGCTGGTGGAGGATATCGAACTGAACGTGATCGTGGCGCGCTCGGTGCTGGAGAAGCTGGGCAACAGCGTCGAGGTGGCGATGAACGGCCACGATGCGCTGGCGATGTTCGATCCGGACGAGTTCGATCTGGTGCTGCTAGACATTCAACTGCCGGACATGACCGGGCTGGACATCGCCCGGGCGCTGCGTGAGCGCTATGCCGGTCAGGCGCTGCCGCCGCTGGTTGCGCTGACCGCCAACGTGCTGAAAGACAAAAAAGAGTACCTCGAGGCGGGCATGGACGATGTGCTGAGCAAGCCGCTGTCGGTGCCGGCGTTGACCCAGGTCATCAAACACTATTGGGATCATCAACCTTCTCACACTTCAAAGAAAACGGAGCACAAGGCGATGCAGATTAATGAGTCGTTACTCGATACCGCGATGCTGGAACAGTACATGGATCTGGTTGGCCCGCAGCTGATCCACCAAAGCCTGGAAATGTTCGAACAGATGATGCCGGGCTATCTGGCGGTGCTGGACTCCAACATGACGGCGCGCGATCAGAAAGGTATCACCGAGGAAGGGCACAAGATCAAGGGCGCCGCCGGTTCGGTCGGTCTGCGCCATCTGCAGCAGCTGGCTCAGCAGATTCAAACGCCGACGCTGCCGGCCTGGTGGGATAACGTGCAGGATTGGGTGGATGAGTTGAAGCAAGAGTGGCGCAACGACGTGCAGGTACTGCGGGCTTGGGTAGAGAACGCTGAAAAAAAATGACCCCGACCTAAGCCGGGGTGCGCGAATATTGCGCCAACACCAGGGAAATTGTGAACCTGCGTATTGGTTTCAGTGTTCTGGTCGAGCAGGTTGTAGCGAATTCCTAAACATCATACAGCCAACAACATAGCAAATGTAAGCGCTCTTGTTAGAAGATTCATTAAAATGTGTGATGTAGATTAGTGTTTGTCAACTCCGAGTACGAACCAGTTGACAGCAGCGACAGGAGTAAGAGTGATGAAAAAGGTGGGTGTAGTCCTCAGCGGCAGCGGCGTTTATGACGGTACGGAGATCCATGAAGCGGTGCTGACGCTGCTGGCGTTGGATCGTGCCGGCGCGCAGGCGGTGTGCTTTGCGCCTGATAAACCACAACGCCATGTTATTAATCACTTATCGGGTGATGAGATGGCGGAGACGCGCAATGTCCTGATTGAGTCGGCGCGCATTGCCCGCGGCGCGGTGCAGCCGCTGACGCTGGCGGAGGCCGCGCAGCTGGATGCGCTGATCGTGCCCGGCGGCTTTGGCGCCGCCAAGAACCTCAGCAATTTCGCCGAAGCCGGCGCGGAATGTTGGGTCGATGAAGATTTGGCGCGCCTGACGCGCGAGATGCATAAGGCCAACAAACCAATTGGCCTGATGTGCATCGCGCCGGCGCTGTTGCCGAAACTGCTGGATCAACAAGCGCGGCTGACCATTGGCAACGATCCGGACCTGGGGGAAGTGATTGACGCCATGGGCGGCGAACCGGTGATTTGCCCGGTGGACGACATCGTGGTGGACAGCGATCACAAGATCGTGACCACGCCGGCCTATATGCTGGCGCCGTCGATCGCGCAGGCGGCCCTCGGCATCGATAAGCTGGTGGCGCGGGTGCTGGAACTGGCTGAATGAGAAAATCGCTCGGCGGATGGCGGCGGCTGCGCCCGTGGTATTGGCTGAAGCGCGGCGTCATCGCGATCCTCGGCCTGTGGGCGTTGGGCATTGTGCTCTTCGCCTTCCTGCCGGTGCCGTTTTCCGCCGTGATGGTGGAGAGGCAAGTCAGCGCCTGGCTGAGCGGCGACTTCGGCTACGTCGCCCATTCGGACTGGGTGTCGATGGACGACATCTCGCCGCAAATGGCGCTGGCGGTGATGGCGGCGGAGGATCAGAAGTTTCCAGACCATTGGGGCTTCGACGTGGCGGCCATTGAAAAGGCGCTCAGCCACAACGAGAAGCGCCCGACGCGCATCCGCGGCGCCTCCACGCTGTCGCAGCAAACCGCCAAGAACCTGTTTCTGTGGGATGGCCGCAGCTGGCTGCGCAAAGGGCTGGAGGCCGGATTGACGTCGGGCATCGAGCTGGTGTGGACCAAACGGCGCATTCTGACGGTGTATCTGAACATCGTCGAGTTCGGCGACGGGGTATTCGGCGTGGAGGAGGCTTCACAGCGCTTTTTCCATAAGCCGGCTAAACGGCTGAGCGCGGCCGAGGCGGCGCTGCTGGCGGCGGTATTGCCGAATCCGCATCGTTTCAGGGCCGATGCGCCGTCCGGCTATGTGGTGCAGCGTCAACAGTGGATCATGCGCCAGATGCGGCAACTGGGCGGGGAAGCGTTTTTACGCGAGAACTCGCTGGATTAAACCGGCGGGAACGGCAGGGCGCCGTTCCCGCCAAGCGGATTACTTCACATAGGTAAAGGCGGTGGTGACGTGCTTCACGCCGCTGACCTGGCTGGCTATCTGCGCCGCCGACTGCCCTTCCTGCTGCGTGACCAGGCCCAGCAAGAACACTTCGCCGTTTTCGGTAGTGACCTTCACGTTGGACGATTTCACCGTATCGCTGGTCAACAGCTGCGAACGCACCTTGGTGGTGATCCAGGTGTCGGAGGACGCGGTGCTGAGGCTGACCGGCGTGCCCTGACGGATTTCGTTATACACTTCGCTCGTGCCTTCCACGCCCATGGCGATCTGCTTGGCGCGCGCGGTGAGATCGGCGTTAGGCGACTGGCCGGTCAACAGCACCTTGCCCTGATAGGCGGTGGCGACCACCCGGGCATCTTTCTTCAACTGCTGGTCTTTGCTCAGGGCGTTTTCGACCCTGGCTTCCAGCGTGCCGTCATCCACCTGGGTCCCTACGCTGCGCGGGTCGGTGGCGGTTTTGGTGGCGACGGCCGCACTGCCGACGACGACGCCGGCGATACAGCCTTGCAACAGCAGGGCGCTGGACAGCACTGCAAATGTGGCTTTTAGCTTCATCTCAGTTCCTTAATCGTCCTGGTGGGGGAATAACGTGTTGTCTATCAGGTCGCACAGGCAGTTTACGGTCAGCATATGCATTTCCTGAATGCGTGAGCTGCGGTGCGACGGGATGCGGATCTCGACGTCCTGCTGGCCGAGCAGCCCGGCCAGCTCGCCGCCGTCGTAGCCGGTGAGCGCGACGATGGTCATATCGCGCGTGACGGCCGCCTCGACCGCTTTCACAATATCACGGCTGTTGCCGCGGGTGGAAATCGCCAGCAGCACGTCGCCGGTGTGCCCGAGCGCGCGCACCTGCTTGGCGTACACTTCGTCGTGCAGCCGATCGTTGCTGATCGCCGTCAGCACCACGTTGTCGGCGTTGAGGGCGATGGCCGGCAGGCTGGGGCGCTCGGTTTCAAAACGGTTGATCATACTGGCGGCGAAGTGCTGCGCGTTGGCCGCCGAGGTGCCGTTGCCGCAGCACAGGATTTTGTTGCCGTTGAGTAAGGATTGAACCAGCGTCATCGCAGCGCGGGAAATGGCGTCCGGCAATGCTTCCGCCGCCGCAATCTGGGTTTGGATGCTTTCGGTAAAACAGACTTTAATTCTATCCAGCACGTTGTATTAATCCACTAAGTCAAAGGGCCGGTCTGCGCCGCAAAACCCCGATTAATCCGCATTGAAGGCGTTGGGTATCCATTCTAACTGGCTACCGGTAATGGCCAAAACATCAAAACGGCAAGATGATGTGTCAAAACTGGCTCCGCGCCCCGCCAGCCAGACGGCGGCGGCGTGCAGCAACCGCCGTTGTTTGCGAAAGGTGACGCTGGCGGCCGCGCCGCCGAAGGCGTCGTTGCGGCGGTAGCGCACTTCGACGAATACCCAGGTAGCGCCGTCGCGCATGATGAGGTCGAGCTCACCGCCGCGCACCGCGACGTTGGCGGCGCAGAAGGTGAGCCCGGCGTGTTCCAGGTGACGGCGGGCCAGTAACTCATAGCCCGCCCCTGAGGCGCGTGGGTTCAAGAGACCGGAACGACCGTGCCCTGACGGTATTGCAGCCAAGGCAGCTTACGGTTGATCACGCAGTTCGGCGACGCGCTCAGCATACCGGTGGTGCCGGAAACCTGGAAGCCCGGCAGCTGGCGCATTTCAGCAAAGTGGTTGGCCAATGTCCAGGCATCCATCCCCATCGCATACAGGCGCACCAGCGAGTAGTCGTTGCGGAAGCGCGCGCTGGCCTGCTGCAACAGCTGAGGGTTTGAACCGGCCAGCAGCGGGATATCGCTAAACTGCAGGCCTTCCATTTCCAGACGGAAGTCCGGGCCGGCGCCTGCCTGGTAGCTGCGCGAGCTGGCGTACATCGCCGGCTTGCCGCGCGAGCTGGTGGCCATGTCGATCATCGGTTTGATCAGCGTCAGCTGAGACTGCGTGGCGACGATATACACCGCGTCGACGCCGCCGGTTGCGGCGGGCACGTCGCTCGGCGGCGCCGGAATGGTCAACCCGGCGATGGTCACGCTCTGCGGCGCCGGGGCGCTCGACATCGGCGTGCCGGTCATGCGGATGCCGCCGCTGTTCACCATCTGGCGCAGCTCGCCGGCGGAGCCGATGTCCTGACGTAGCACGGTTTGCCCGCCTTGCTTCTGCCATTCCTGGTTAAAGGCCTTGGCGACGCGATCGCCGAAGGCGCCGCGCGGCACCAGCAGCAGCGGTTGACGCTTCTGCTGTTCCCAGATGTGGCGAGCGGCGTCGCGCGCTTCATCTTCCGGCGACAGGGCGAAGTAACAGATGTTCAGGTTGTCCTTCGGCGTTTCCGGCTGGTTGAGCGCCAGCACGTTCAGCGTAGTGGTGCTGGCGGACAGCTGATCGACGTTCTCTTTCAGTAGCGGCCCGACCACCAGGGTAGCACCATCCTGCTGCGCCTGGCTCAGCAAGGCGGCCAGCGGCTGGCTGGTGGTGTCGTACACTTTGACCTGCGCGTTGGCGGCCTGCGGCGGCGTTATCGGCGCGCTGGACGGCGCCGCGGGTTGCGCGGCGGTCACGGCAGGCTGGCTTTCTTGCGCCGAAGGGCTGACCGCGCCGTTGGCGTTGATGTCACCCGTGGCGGCCTGATCGGCCGGCGCCGTTTGGGCCGGTGCGCTGGCCGGTGGCGCGGCTTGAGGCTGCGGCGCCGGCATGGAACCGCCGTTTTTCGCCGCTTCGAAGCCTTGCTGGATGGCGTCGGCGAACACTTTCGCCTGGCCGTTCAACGGCAGCAGCAGGGCGATTTTCGAGGTGGAGGCCTGGGTGAAGTTCAGCACCTGGTTCAGGCGAGCCGGCAGCGTTTTGGCCGCCGGGTTCTTCGGATAACGGTTCTGCCAGTCTTTGATGCCGGCCTTCAGCAGATCGGGATCCTGCTTGTTGTCCTGATAGACGCGCAGCAGATCCAGCCAGCCTTGCAGCACGTTCTCGTCGGCGTTGATCACCAGGCTGTTCATCTCCTGCGGCGTCAGCTGCAGCAGCGCCTGCCAGGTCTGATCCAGGTTGTCCTGATGCGGTTTGCCGGTCAGCAACGGCTCCTGAGCGATATAGGCGCGGATCAACGGCAGCGACGCTTTGCCCTGATTGGCGGCGATCTGCGCCTGGTAGTAGCGCACCTTCTGATTCGGCGACAGCGAACCGCTGTCCAGGTGGCCCAGCGTGCTGCGGGCGCTGACGTAGCTCTTGTTGGCGATCTGCAGTTCGGCGGTCAGCAACTGGCGTTCAGTCTGCTGCGCGCCGCTGAGGTTTTTCGGCAGCTGATTCAACTGGTCGCCGGCCTGCGGCAGTTTTCCTTCACGCAGCAAGGCGCGAATAGCAAGTAATTGCCAGTCAGCCTTGTTATCATCGCTGCTTTGCTGCAACTGCTGCAGGTAGTAATCGGAGCTGGCGCTCGCTTCGTCCTGTATATTGGCGGGCGGCGTTTGCGGGGCCCGACTTGGGCAGCCCGCCAGGAAAAGGGCTGCCGCGATGACTGCGGTAAGTCGGACAGGCTTGGAACGCCCTGCTTTGGTACGAACGAATGTTGAGGAAAGCATACTGTATCCAGTGATGTTTTTTTCAAGATGCTCAATATTAAATCGGCAACCCGGATGAAACAATGAATCAACACCAACAATCAGTCATTTCTGCATCAACGCTGTATGTGGTGCCCACCCCAATCGGCAATCTGGGCGATATCACCCACCGCGCGTTAGAGGTACTGAAAAGCGTTGATCTGATCGCGGCGGAAGACACGCGCCATACCGGATTGCTGCTGCAACACTTCGCGATCAACGCGCGTCTGTTCGCGCTGCATGACCACAACGAACAGCAAAAGGCCGATCAGCTGCTGGCGAAACTGCAGGAGGGCCAGAGCATCGCGCTGGTGTCCGACGCCGGCACGCCGCTGATCAACGATCCCGGTTATCACCTGGTGCGCCGCTGCCGCGAGGCCGGCATTCGCGTGGTGCCGCTGCCGGGTGCCTGCGCCGCCACCACCGCGCTGTGCGCTGCGGGCGTCGCTTCCGACCGTTTCTGCTACGAGGGCTTCCTGCCGGCGAAAACCAAGGGGCGCAAGGATACGCTGATGGCGCTGGCGGAGGAACCGCGCACGCTGATTTTCTACGAGTCCACTCACCGCCTGCTGGAAAGCCTGCAGGACATGGTCACCGTCTGGGGGCCGCAGCGCTATGTGGTGCTGGCGCGCGAGCTGACCAAAACCTGGGAATCCATCCACGGCGCGCCGGTGGGCGAGCTGCTGGCATGGGTTCAGGAAGATGAAGTGCGCCGCCGCGGCGAGATGGTGCTGATCGTCGAAGGCCACAAGGCGCAGGAGGATGCGCTGCCGCTCGAGGCGCTGCGCACGCTGGCGCTGCTGCAAAAAGAGCTGCCGCTGAAAAAGGCGGCGGCGCTGGCGGCGGAAATCCACGGCGTGAAGAAAAATGCGCTGTATAAGCACGCGCTGGAGCAACAACAGCCGTAAAGCGGTTGACCTGCCGCCGCCGCGACGCTACTATCCGCGCCGGAGTTGACCAGACAGTCGCCGCTTCATTGCCGTCCTCTTCGGGGAGACAGATGGAGGGGAGGAAAGTCCGGGCTCCATAGGGCAGGGTGCCAGGTAACGCCTGGGAGGCGCAAGCCTACGACTAGTGCAACAGAGAGCAAACCGCCGATGGCCCGCGCAAGCGGGATCAGGTAAGGGTGAAAGGGTGCGGTAAGAGCGCACCGCGCGGCTGGCAACAGTTCGTGGCACGGTAAACTCCACCCGGAGCAAGGCCAAATAGGGGTTCACATGGTACGGCCCGTACTGAACCCGGGTAGGCTGCTTGAGCCAGTGAGCGATTGCTGGCCTAGAGGAATGACTGTCCACGACAGAACCCGGCTTACCGGTCAACTCCCTCGACAAAAGAAAACCCCGCGCAACGCCAGTTGCGCGGGGTTTTTCGTTTTCCGGCCGGCTTACACCGGCAGATCAATCAGCAGTGCGCGCAGCGGCGTCTCGGCGCGGATCGTCAGGCGATTCTCCTCGCGCACGAAGGCGCCGTCGCCGCAGGTCAGGCGCTGCGCTTCGTGGCGCTCGCCGGTGGCGGCGATGGTGCCGTGAATCGACTGCAAATAGGCGCGTGGCCCGTTAATCGTCAGCGTTTGTTCTTCGCCCGGCTGCAGATCGAGATGGTGGATCCAAACCTGCTGGCGCAGCTGCAGGCTGCCCTGCGCGCCGTCCGGCGAGGCCAGCAGCAGGTTGCCTGCCGCCGGCAGCGTCAGGCGCTGCACCCGCTCGTTGTTACGTTCCGGGCAGGCGTCCAGCCACAGCTGCAGGCGGGTTAGCGGCGTATCGCTGCTGACGTTTTGTTCGCTGTAGCTCAGGCCCGGCTGGGTGGCCAGCAGCAGCGCTTCGCCGGCTTTGGCGCGCGCGGCGTTGCCGTCGCTGTCGCGGTATTCCGCCTCGCCCTGCAGGATCAGGTTCAGGATATCCACGCTGGGATAGGTGCGCGGCTGGAACGACGCGCCCGGCGCCAGCACCTCCTGATTCAGCACCCGCAGCGACGCGTAGCCCATCAGTTTGGGATCGAAGTAGTGACCAAAGGAAAAGGTGTAGCGAGCCTGCAGCCAACCAAAGTCAGCTTGCCCGCATTGTTGTGCTGTTCTGCATGTAATCATGGCAATCGGCTCTCTAAATTCATTATCCAAATGGTAAGCATCTGGACGTCGGATTGTTAGCCAGTTAATCTGGTCAGCATATTCAAATTTCCTGACAGAGGGATGTGATGGCCAGAGATCGGGCGCTCACGCTTGAGGCGCTGAGAGTGATGGACGCGATCGACCGGCGCGGCAGCTTCGCCGCGGCCGCCGACGAACTGGGCCGGGTGCCGTCGGCGCTCAGCTACACCATGCAAAAATTGGAAGAAGAATTGGACGTGGTGCTGTTCGACCGTTCGGGCCACCGCACCAAGTTCACCAATGTGGGGCGCATGTTGCTGGAACGCGGGCGGGTGCTGCTGGAAGCGGCCGACAAGCTGACCACCGACGCCGAAGCGTTGGCGCGCGGTTGGGAAACTCACCTGACCATCGTCAGCGAAGCGCTGTCGCCGCCGAGCCTGCTGTTCCCGCTGGTGGACAAGCTGGCGCTGAAGGCCAACACCCAGGTGTCGATTTTCACCGAGGTGCTGGCGGGCGCCTGGGAACGGCTGGAGCAGGGGCGCGCCGACATCGTGATCGCGCCGGACATGCACTTCCGCGCGTCGTCGGAGATCAACACCCGCAAACTGTACAAGGTGATGAGCGTTTATGTCGCCGCGCCGGATCACCCGATCCATCAGGAGCCGGAGCCGTTGTCCGAGGTGACCCGCGTGAAGTACCGCGGCATCGCGGTGGCGGATACCGCCCGCGAGCGCCCGGTGTTGACCGTACAGCTGCTGGATAAACAACAGCGCCTGACGGTGAGCACCATCGAAGACAAACGCCTGGCGCTGCTGGCCGGGCTGGGGGTGGCGACCATGCCCTACCCGATGGTGGAGAAAGATATCGAAGCCGGGCGGCTGCGCGTGGTGGGGCCGGAATACAGCCGCGAAGCCGATATCATCATGGCCTGGCGGCGCGACAGCATGGGGGAGGCGAAGGCCTGGTTCCTGCGCGAAATTCCGCGCCTGTTCGCACAGCGTTAACGCCGGTTGGATGACATCCCCTTGCCGGGCGGCAAGGGGATTTTTTTGCCTTAGCCGAAGCGCTGGTCGCGGCCGTGCGGCTCGTCCAGATCCTGCGCCGGCCCGATGGAAATGATGCCGTGCGGGTTGATGGTGGCGTGGCTGCGGTAGTAGTGGTTGCGAATGTGCGGCAGGCTGACCGTCTCGGCGATGCCCGGCATCTGGTAGATGTCGCGCAGGAAACCGTACAGGTTCAGGTAGTCGCTGATGCGGTGTTTGTCGCACTTGAAGTGGGTGACGTACACCGGATCGAAGCGCACCAGCGTGGTCCACAGGCGCAGGTCGGCTTCGGTCAGCCGATCGCCGGTCAGGTAGCGGTGCTGCCCCAGGATCTGCTCCAGGCGTTCGAGCGCGCTGAAGACCCCGCTGACCGCGTCGTCATACGCTTCCTGGCTGGTGGCGAAACCGGCCTTGTACACGCCGTTGTTCACTTGATCGTAAATCCAACCGTTCAGCTCATCGATTTTGCCGCGCAGATCGGCCGGGTAGTAATCGCCCGCGCGGGCGCCCACGCCGTCAAACGCGCTGTTGAACATGCGGATGATATCGGCGGATTCGTTGCTGACGATGGTTTGCTGCTGTTTATCCCACAGCACCGGCACGGTTACGCGCCCGCTGTAGTGCGGATCGGCCCGCAGGTAGATTTGGTACAGGAAATCGGCGTGATACAGCGGATCGCCGGTGGTTTCAGGAAAATCCTGGCCGAAGGTCCAGCCGTTTTCCAGCATCAGCGGGTGCACCACCGAGACCGGAATGATCTGCTCCAGCCCTTTCAGTTTGCGCATCAGCAGCGTGCGGTGCGCCCAGGGGCAGGCGAGGGAAACGTACAGGTGATAACGGCCCGCTTCGGCCTGGAAGCCGCCCGCGCCGTGTTCGCCCGGCTGACCGTCGGCGGTCACCCAATTGCGAAACTGAGCGGTTGAACGTTTGAAACGGCCGCCGGTAGATTTCGTGTCATACCAGATGTCTTGCCAAACGCCATCGACGAGTTGTCCCATGGGAGTCTCCTTGGTGTCCGAGTGAAAAGCGACAGGGCCCGGCATGCCGGGCCCTGAATGACAGTTTAGATTACCATTTCTTGTTCAGAAGACGGTCGATGCTAAAGCCGCCAGGGCCTGCGACCGCCAACACGATGAAGCCGCCGGCGATGGTCAGGTTTTTCATGAACATCAGCTGGTTTACGCCTTCCGCAAAGTCAGTGTGGAACAGCAGCGCGGTCAGAATGGTGAAACCGGCAGTGAACAGCGCCACGGTGCGGGTCAGGAAGCCGAACAGGATCGCCAGACCGCCGCCAAATTCCAGCAGGATGGTCAGTGGCAGCAAGAAGCCAGGCACGCCCATCGATTGCATGTACTGCTGGGTACCGGCATAAGCGTCACCCATTTTGCCGTAGCCTGCCACGATAAACAGGATTGGCATCAGAATACGAGCAACCAACAAACCTGTATCTTCTAATTTTTTCATCATCTACTCCAAAGTGTTTTTGTGTGCCTGTTCGGCGGTAGTCATATCAACGGGCGGTATATTGGGTCTCTCACCCTGTTCGGCCCATATCGTATTGATGGAGTGAATGTTAAGCGGGAAGTGCTCAGGTTGTTAGCAAGTAAAACTGTCGTAATTTTTCAAAAAATCTGAATCTTTAGCGTGCTAATAAACTGACGCTTGTCAGCAGGTTGCCCGGCCCTCGGGATAAGCAGCGCTGTTTTAGGGGGAAAACGAGGGCGGAGCAACAGGATGTTTGAAGGAAAAGCGCGGGGCTTACTTGGCGGAGAAGGTCTTTTTAAACAGGCGGATAGCGCTCCAGGCGCCGAAAGCGCGGCGCGACCAGCGGATCATCTTGCTGGGGTGGCGGATGCCGTACAGCGCCATGACGCTGGAACCGAGCACCAGATAGCGGCGCAGGCCAAACACCGTCTGCCAGCCGCGGTCGATGCGTTCGGTCTTTTCCAGCCATAAAGACTTGTGTTCGGCCAGATCCAGACGCTGTTGCTGGATCTGGCGAATCAGCCTCTCTTTTTTCCATTCCAGATAGCGGCGGCGGCTCATGGCTCGCGCTCCAGTTCGGCACGATCGAGTTCCAGCTGCTTGCGCGTGGCGCCGAGCAGCGTGGTGCGACGGGCCTTGACCAGCGTCCAAATGGTGCCGACCACGGCCAGGAACAGCAGCACGCCGGTCGTGGCACCCAGCGCCATCAGCCGATAGACCGGATCGATGGCCCAGAAGATCAGGATCAGCAGGCTCATCAAACCGAAGGCGGTAAACAGCAGCGTCATACCGGCCATGATCAGCAGCTGAATGAGGTTGGCTTTCTCCTCTTCCAGCTCGACCACCGCCAGCCGGACACGGGTTTCCACCATGCCGACCAGGATCGTGATGATGCGCTGACCGATATCCAGGACCCCTTTAGCGGGGCCCTGCGCGCGCACTTGCGGTTGTTCAGCCATGATTAACGACGCGCGAGCAGCACGCCCAACACCACGCCGACCGCCGCGCCGATGCCGATGCCGGTCCACGGGTTGTCGCGCACATAGTCGTCGGCCTGGCCGGCGATCTGCTTGGTTTGCGAAGCCAGCTTGTCACCGGCGTCGCTCAGGCGAGCGCGGGTCTCTTTCAGCGCGCCTTCCGCCTTCGAGCGCAGCTTCTCCAGCTCGGCTTTCGGCTTGTCGGTAGAGGAGTTCAGCACTTCCTCCAGCGTATCGGCTAAGGACTTCAGTTCAGCGCGTAAGTTTTCTGCATTTGAATCATGTGCCATGTGATTATTCCTTAACGTTTATTTCGACAGACTTTTAACATAGCGGATTTTTTCGCCGGAGCAAAGGGGTGATGGCCAGCAGATAACACCAGGCATCAATCCCATATGCTTAATAAATCCCGTGTGATGGGGCTCTCATCGATAAATCCGCTGGTACAAAAAAATTATTCCGCCTGAGCGCGTTTCAGCTCAGCCTGCGCTTCCGCCAGCTTCTGCTGCTTCTTGGCGACCTTGTCCAGCTTGCCGGTTTGCTGCGCTTCTTTCAGCTCCTGCCGGCGTTCGTCGACCTTGCGCTGTTTCTCTGCGATATTTTCCTGGCGTTCGGCCTGCAGGCCGGCTTCGGTACAGTGAGTCTGCACTTCGCTCAGTGCTTTTTTCAGCCCGTCCACGCGGTGGGTGTTGCCGTGCTGGGTGGCATAGTCGATTTGCTGCTGGATGTCTTGCGCTTTGGCGGCGCAGCCGCCCTCAGCGGCCGAAGCGAGGGCCGGCAGCGTGCAGAGTGGCAACAGCAGTAACAGTGAATGGCGTAATTTCATCTTTCAGTTCCTTTTCATGGGATGCCTGAACAGGCACCCGCTTTCCTGACTGCCGAAGGCGGCAGCGCGAGAGGAGGGCGTTCATCGCCGGCTGAAGTTACCCTTCAGCATAGTCATGAAACCGGCGCGCCCCCAAAGAATCAGCCGTGACTCGGTGCTGACTGATTAATTCTTGAGCTAATCGGTGCGAATGAAAATGAAAATAATGCAATGAAAGGAAACCCCTTCATATGAAGGGGGATTATCCCAGATTGAGTGGGGAACGCGCAAATTCGCGTACCCAATGCGACGGCACGGGGGATTCGCTCAACGCGATGTGGTAACCGGGCGGCAGGATGGTTTGCAGCGCTTCGCGCGCCAGCAACTGCTGCTCCGGCGAATCCAGACGGATGACCAGGCCATCGCCTTCCGGCGTGATGCTTTTGATGCGGATGCCGCGCTCATCCAGGCGCTGGTAGACGTAAAAACCGTCGGGCAGCGACAGCCCTTGCTGGCTGGCGCGAATGCGCAGCTCGCTCTCGGTGCGCACCATGCAGGGCACCAACAGCGTCGCCAACGCCAGCAGGGCGAGCGCGATCATCAGGACGTATTGCCAGCGCGGGCGCTTTGCTGTCACGCCCCTTTCCCCGGGTTCTGGCCGCTGGCGCGTTTCTTGCGCCACAGCACGATCAACGAGCCGATCAACCCGACCACCAGCAATACCAGCGGCAACATCATCAGGCAGAACATCAGCTGATCTTCATACTTGCGGAACACCGGGGTTTTGCCCAGCGCGAAGCCCAGCGTTGTCAGGATCAAGACCCACAGCAGGCCGCTCATCCAGTTGAAGAACTGGAAGCGCGCGTTGCTCAGGCCGGACAGGCCGGCGATGGTCGGCAGCAGGGTGCGCACGAAGGCCAGGAAGCGGCCGACCAGCAGGGCGGAAAGCCCGTGGCGGTGGAACAGGTTGTGAGCGCGTTGATGGTAGTGGGCCGGCAGGTGCGAAAGCCAGCCTTGCACCGTTCGCGTATTGCCGAGCCACCGGCCCTGTATGTAGCTGACCCAGCATCCCAGGCTGGCGGCGACGGTCAGTATGACGATGGTCAGCGGGAAGCCCATGGTGCCTTTGGCGATCAGCACGCCGACCAGGATCAGCAGGCTGTCACCCGGCAGGAAAGCGGCCGGCAGCAGGCCGTTTTCCAAAAACAGAATCATGAACAGCAGGATGTAGAGGGTCCACACCAACGAAGGGTTCGCCAGCGTCTCAAAATCCTGCTGCCACAGGGCATGTATCAGTTCTTTAATGATGTCCATCCGGTGTTCCTAAAACGTCATTGTTTATTTTTATCTCAGCGGCGGAACGGGCGTGGGCTGAAAGCGCGCGGCGATCCTGAATGCTGATAACGATGAAACGGCGTTGCTTTAAGGTTTTTAGCGGTGCGACACCGGTCATAGGTGATAAGTCAGCGTGCCACGGTACTGCATGTTACTTTCTTTCCAGCCGGCCTGCCGACTCTGTTGCCTGGAGGCGTCCAGCATCCAGTCGACCTGGGCAAGCCGGTTGGGAGCCGGAGTGTCCTGGCGAGGGAAGCGAATTCGGTAGCCCGGCTCTGCGGCCAAGGTATAGACCGGCGCCGGCAGGGAGGATGCGAGCAGCGAACCGGGGAAAGAGTGCGCTCTGGGCAGCAGCAGCGGCAACTTGCCGGGGGCTTTGCGGCGCGCTTCGGCCGGTGCCCGATACACATGATCATAGGGGGAAAGCGCCGGCTCCGCCAGCAGCGGCAGGCTGCTCAGCGCGCTGGGGGTTGGCTTGGGTGACGCCACGCATAGCTGTTGGCCGGAGACCGAACCGGTCCAGCAAAAAACAGCAATCAGCATGGCAAACAACCAGCGCATTTATTCGCGTCCCGCCCCCGCAGCAATGGGTAAAAAAGTGGGCTAACTCTACCAAAATAGCACGATTGGCAACAGGGAAATCTACGTTGCCGACGGTGAAATAGTACACGGCAAACGGCGGTTCCGGCATCGATTCAGCGGATTTTACATTACCTGACATAAGCCGACGGTTTTTGACCGCCGTGGCTATTTCGGTTCGTGGCTCACGCCATCCAGATGCACCACCGGATTCTCGGCGAACAGATAGCGGTCGGCATTGTATTCGAAATCGTCGCTGGTGGCGTTGAACAGCATCTGCTTGGTGTTTTCCAGGTGCTGCCACATCGCCAGTTTGGCGGCGTAAGGATCTTTGCGCATCAGCGCCTTGAGGATTTGATCGTGATCGTCGCACCAGCTGGCGATCGAACGTTCGTCGATATGCTCGTGCAGTTTCTTCCAGTAAGGGTTGTTGACCCGCTGCACCCACATTTTTTCCACGATGGTGGCCATGGCGGTGTTCTGGGTGGCCAGCGCCACCTGCACGTGGAACTTCAGATCCCACTGCGAGTCGCGAAAGCGATCCTCTTTGCGGGCGTGCTCCTGAATCTCCATTAGCTGCACGATATCTTGTTTGGTCACCTGGGTGGCGGCGAATTCAGCGATGTTGCTTTCGATCAGCTGGCGCGCCTGCAGCAGCTCAAACGGGCCGGCGGTGGCGAACTCGATGCTGTCGCCCGGCACCACCAGGTGTTTTTGCTGGTTGGACACCACGTGGATCCCGGATCCCTTGCGCACGTCCACATAGCCTTCCACTTCCAGCATGATGATCGCTTCGCGCACCACGGTGCGGCTGACATTCATCTCTTCGGCGATGTATCGCTCGGCCGGCAGCTTGTCGCCCACCGGGTAGCGGCCGCTTTCGATGCGTTGTTTAAGCTCGGCGGCCAGTTGCTGATACAGGCGTCTGGTTTCAGTGAATTCCATAGTGAATGCTCTATACGGTGCGGTGGGAAGGGGCGCGTGGCCATCAGATTTGTTATACCACTTATTCGGCACCGCTGCCAGAGGAGCAGAAGGCCCGGCGCGGGGGCCGGGCGGCGGGATCAGCTGCGCGCCGGAGACGGCTGCAGCGCGGCCGGTTGCGCTTCGGCGGCCGGGCGGTTTTGCAGCACCGTCCAGATGACGATGGCGCCGAGAATATCGAAGACCGACAGCGCGGCGAACAGCGGGCTGAAGCCGAGAGTGTCCGCCAGGGCGCCGACCACCAGCGCGAACAGCGTGCTGGCGGTCCAGGCTGCCATGCCGGTCAGGCCGTTGGCGGTCGCCACCTCATTGCGGCCGAACACGTCGGAAGAGAGGGTGATCAGCGCGCCGGACAGCGCCTGATGGGCGAAGCCGCCGACGCATAACAGCGCGATAGCCGCGTAAGGGCTGGTGAACAGGCCAATCATGCCGGGGCCGATCATCAACACCGCCCCCATCGTCACCACCAGCTTGCGCGAGACGATCAGATTGACCTTGAAATACTTCTGGAACAGCGGCGGCAGGTAGCCGCCGACGATGCAGCCGAGATCGGCGAACAGCATCGGCATCCAGGCGAACATGGCGATCTCTTTCAGGTTAAAACCGTAGGCCTTGAACATGAACAGCGGGATCCAGGCGTTGAAGGTGCCCCAGGCCGGCTCCGCCAGAAAGCGCGGCAGCGCGATGCCCCAGAACTGGCGGTTGCGCACGATCTGCCAGGCGGACATTTTTTTGGCGTTAGAGGTCTGGTGCTGCGCTTCCTGGCCTTCGAGGATGTAACGGCGTTCTTCCTGGCTCAGTTTCTTCTGATCTTTCGGGTGTTTGTAGAACAGCAGCCAGCAGATGGCCCAGATCAGGCTCAGCACGCCGGTGATGATGAACGCCATCTCCCAGCTGTGCGCCACGATGGCCCACACCACCAGCGGCGGGGCGATCATGCCGCCGATCGACGAACCGACGTTGAAATAGCCGACGGCGATCGAACGCTCTTTGGCCGGAAACCACTCGCTGCTGGCCTTCAGCCCGGCGGGGATCATCGCCGCCTCGGCCATGCCGACCGCGCCGCGCGCCAGCGCCAGGCCGCCCCAGCTGTTGGCCAGCGCGGTGCCCATGCAGAACAGCGCCCACAGAATGGCGAACATGGCGTAGCCGACCTTGGTGCCCAGCACGTCCAGCACATAGCCCGCCACCGGCTGCATCACGGTGTAGCAGGCGGAGTAGGCGGCGACGATGTAGGAATACTGTTGGGTGGTGATGTGCAGCGTATCTTCCAGCGTCGGCGCCGCCACGGCGATGGCGTTGCGGGTCAGGTAACCCAGCACGGTGCCGACGGTCACCAGCCCGATCATGTACCAGCGTAACCCTTTAATTTTACGCATCCGAAATGTCTCCCCGTTTGAAGGTATGGCCGACGATGCGGCTGGCGAGACAATAACCTGTCATACAGGTTTAAAAGTTGAGTGATATCACAAAAGGAATTATTCGCCTGAGCGATACTGTCGCCGATGAAATAGCGCATTTATGGCGCAAGTTTGCCGTAAAAACGAGCAGAAAAGGGATTAAGGGACAGCAAAACGGCAGGCGTCGAGAAAAATTTGCTGGACGCTCATTAAAATTGGTGTGATAACTTTTGTAATTCGATCCCCATGCCGCACGGCAAGTAAGGTAAGGAGCCCGAGATGGCGACGTTTTTGAGCGAAGATTTCCTGCTGGACAGCGAATTTGCCCGGCGTTTGTATCATGACTACGCGGCGGACCAGCCGATTTTCGATTACCACTGCCATTTGCCGCCGCAGCAGATCGCGGAGAATACCCGCTTCAGCAACCTGTACGATATCTGGCTGCGGGGCGATCACTATAAATGGCGGGCGATGCGCACCAACGGCGTGGCGGAGCGGCTGTGCACCGGCGATGCGGGCGATCGCGAGAAATTCGACGCCTGGGCCGCCACGGTGCCGCACACCATCGGCAATCCGCTCTATCACTGGACGCATCTGGAGCTGCGCCGGCCGTTCGGCATCACCGGAACGCTGCTGTCGCCGGCCACGGCGGATGAGATCTGGCAGCGCGGCAATGCGCTGCTGGCGCAGGATGAGTTTCGCGCGCGCGGCATCATGCGGCAGATGAACGTGAAAATGGTCGGCACCACCGACGATCCGATCGACGATCTGCGCCACCATCGGGCGATCGCCGACGATCACAGCTTCGATATCAAGGTGTTGCCGAGCTGGCGGCCGGACAAGGCCTTCGCCATCGATGCGCCTGGCTTCAACGACTATCTGCGGCAGCTGGAGGCGGCGGCGGACACCGCCATCGGCCGCTTCAGCGCGCTGTGCGACGCGCTGTACAAGCGCATGGATCACTTCGCCGCCCACGGTTGCAAGGTGGCCGATCATGCGCTGGACGTGGTGGTGTTCGGCGAGGCCGACGAAGCGGCGCTGGATGCGATCCTGCTGCGCCGCCTGAACGGCGAGCTGCCGACCCCGGAACAGAACGCCCAGTTCAAAAGCGCAGTGCTGCTGTTCCTGGCCGGCGAATACCGGCGCCGCGGCTGGGTGCAGCAGTACCATATCGGCGCGCTGCGCAATAACAACAGCCGCATGCTGGCCTCCGTCGGGCCGGATATCGGCTTCGACTCGATCAACGATCGGCCGCTGGCGGAGCCGCTGTCGCGGCTGCTGGATGCCCAGGCGCGGCAGGGCGGCCTGCCGAAAACCATTCTCTATTGCCTCAACCCGCGCGATAACGAAGTGATCGGCACCATGATCGGCAATTTCCAGGGGGAAGGCACGCCGGGCAAGATGCAGTTCGGCTCTGGCTGGTGGTTCAACGATCAGAAGGACGGCATGCAGCGCCAAATGACGCAGCTGGCGCAGCTCGGGTTGCTGAGCCGCTTCGTCGGCATGCTGACCGACAGTCGCAGCTTCCTGTCATATACGCGGCATGAATACTTCCGCCGCATTCTTTGCCAGATGATCGGCCGCTGGGTGACGGACGGCGAAGCGCCGGCGGATCTCGCGCTGCTGGGCGAGATGGTGAAAAACATCTGTTTCGACAACGCCAAAAACTATTTCGCCATTGAACTGGCGTAGCCGTTATCCGGGACCGGTTTATGCAAAGTACGATAAAGATTCACGAGCAGGATAACGTGGCGGTGGCGCTGCGCGATCTGGCCGCCGGAGAAACGGTTGAGCTGGACGGGGAGCGCGTTCAACTGGCGCAGCCGGTGGCGCGCGGGCACAAGTTTGCGCTCGGCCCGATCGCAAAGGGCGAGGACATCATCAAATATGGCCAGCCGATCGGCCACGCGCTCGCGGCCATCGGGCCCGGGGAACATATTCATTCGCAAAACGCCAAAACCAACCTGAGCGATCTGGACAGCTACCGTTACCAGCCACAGTTCCCGGCGTTGCCGCCGCAGGCGGCGGATCGCGAGGTGCAGCTGTACCGCCGGGCCGGCGGCGACGTGGGGATCCGCAACGAACTGTGGATCGTGCCGACCGTAGGCTGCGTCAACGGCATCGCCCGCCAGATCCAGCAGCGCTTTTTGCAGCAAACGCAGGCGGAGGGGATCGACGGCGTGCATCTGTTCAGCCATCCGTTCGGTTGCTCGCAGCTGGGACAGGATCATGCCAACACCCGCATCATGCTGCAAAACATGGCGCGCCATCCCAACGCCGGCGCGGTGCTGGTGATCGGGCTGGGGTGCGAGAACAATCAAGTGGAGGCCTTTCGCGCCACGCTGGGGATGGAGGACGAGCGGCGGCTGCGCTTTATGGTGTGCCAACAGCAGGACGACGAGGTGGAGGCCGGGCTGGGGCTGCTGCACGAGCTGTACCGTGAGATGCGCCACGATCGCCGCGAGCCGGGCCGCCTGAGCGAGCTGAAGTTCGGCCTGGAGTGCGGCGGTTCGGACGGACTGTCGGGCATTACCGCCAACCCGCTGCTGGGACGGTTTTCCGATTATGTGATCGCCAATGGCGGCACCACGGTGCTGACCGAAGTGCCGGAGATGTTCGGCGCCGAGCGCATCCTGATGAGCCGCTGCCGCGATGGGGAGACTTTCGACAAAACCGTCGACATGATCAACGATTTCAAACGCTATTTCATCGCCCATCAACAGCCGATTTATGAGAACCCGTCTCCGGGCAACAAGGCCGGCGGCATTACCACGCTGGAAGAGAAATCGCTCGGCTGCACCCAAAAAGCGGGCCTGAGCCAGGTGGTGGACGTGCTGAAATACGGCGAGCGGCTGCGCGTGCCGGGGTTGAATCTGCTCAGCGCGCCGGGCAACGACGCGGTGGCGACCAGCGCGCTGGCCGGCGCCGGCTGCCATATGGTGCTGTTCAGCACCGGGCGCGGCACGCCGTACGGCGGCTTTGTGCCGACGGTGAAGCTGGCCACCAACAGCGAGCTGGCGGCGAAGAAACCGCACTGGATCGATTTCGACGCCGGCGGTCTGGTTCACGGCGTGGCGATGGAGACCTTGCTCAGCCGCTTCGTCGATCTGATCGTCGAGATCGCCAACGGCCGTCCGGCGCGCAATGAAGCCAACGATTTCCGCGAGCTGGCGATCTTTAAAAGCGGAGTGACGCTGTAAGGCTGACAAAAAAGGCGCTCGAAAGAGCGCCTTTGCAATGCAGCCAGGGTGGGATTAACGCACCTTCAGCGGGTCTTCGTTCGCCAGCCGCTGGTCTTCCGCCTGGCAGGCCGCGGCGGTGAACAGCACGTCGGTGGAGGAGTTGAGGGCCGTTTCCGCCGAATCCTGCAGCACGCCGATGATAAAGCCGACCGCTACCACCTGCATCGCCACGTCGTTCGGAATGCCGAACATGTTGCACGCCAGCGGGATCAGCAGCAGCGAGCCGCCGGCCACGCCGGAGGCGCCGCAGGCGCAGAGGGCGGCCACCACGCTCAGCAGCAGGGCGGTCGGAACGTCCACCGCGATGCCCAGCGTGTTTACCGCCGCCAGCGTCAGTACGGTGATGGTGATCGCCGCGCCGGCCATATTGATGGTTGCGCCCAACGGGATGGAAACCGAGTAGGTGTCCTCATTCAGGTTCAGCTTCTTGCACAGCTCCATGTTCACCGGGATGTTGGCGGCCGAGCTGCGGGTGAAGAAGGCGGTTACGCCGCTCTCGCGCAGGCAGGCGAACACCAGCGGATACGGATTGCGGCGGATCTTCCAGTAAACGATCAGCGGGTTGAGCACCAGCGCCACCAGCAGCATGCAGCCGATTAACACCATCAGCAATTGGGCGTAGCCCCACAGCGCGCCGAAACCGGTTTCCGCCAGCGTAGAAGCCACCAGGCCGAAGATGCCGAGCGGCGCACAGCGGATCACCGCGCGCACCACCAGCGTGACCGCATGGGACATGTCGTTGATCAGCCCCTTGGTGGTTTCGGAAGCGTGGCGCAGCGCCAGCCCCAGCCCGACGGCCCACGCCAGAATACCGATGTAGTTGGCGTTAATCAGCGCATGGAACGGGTTGGCCACCACGCTCATCAACAGGCCCTTCATCACCTCCACAATGCCGCCCGGCGGGGTAATGTCCGTCGCGCCGGTGCTCAGCGCCAGCGTGGAAGGGAAGATAAAGCTGACGACGACCGCCACCAGCGCCGCGGCGAAGGTACCCAGCAGGTAGAGGAACAGGATCGGGCGAATGTTGGTCTTCTGCCCCTGTTTATGGTTGGCGATCGAGGCCATCACCAACACCAGCACCAGCACCGGCGCCACCGCCTTCAGCGCGCCGACGAACAGGGAACCGAGCAGGCCAACGGCGGAGGCCGCCGCCGGCGAAACCAGCGCCAACAGAATGCCGGCCACCAGGCCGACCATGATTTGTTTGACCAGGCTACCCTGCGTGATCTTTTGTAGTAGTTTTTGCATAGTGCTTTCTTCCTGATGTTATCTGGCCGCCGCGGCGGGAACGACGCCGGGTGGCTTTATATGATTCTGTAACTAAGTGTGTTTGCCGAATCAGTATTCAGCAATCGAATGATGTTGGAAAGAGGCGAAGGTGAAATTCTAAGCGCGGATCAACACTTGATAACATACTGGTTACATTTGTGTGATCGCAATAACGTTTGGCGTTTTGGGGGAATTGCCAAACAATCACGGGGCGACTAGCGCCCCGGATAACAGATTATGGTTGTTTATTCGCCAGGCGATCGTTGCGACGGTTGACCCAGGCGTTAATCAGCAAGGTGAGCGTCAGGATGCCCGCCACCACGCCCAGCGATACGCCGATCGGGATGTGGAAGAAGTCGATAATCAGCATCTTGATGCCGATAAACACCAGGATCACCGAGAGGCCGTATTTCAGCATCGAGAAACGCTCCGCCACGTTGGCCAGCAGGAAGTACATGGCGCGCAGGCCCATGATGGCGAACAGGTTGGAGGTCAGGACGATGAACGGGTCAGTGGTCACGGCGAAGATCGCCGGAATGCTGTCCACCGCGAAGATCACGTCGCTCAGCTCTACCAGGATCAGCACCAGCACCAGCGGGGTGGCGAACAGGATGCCGTTGCGGCGCACGAAGAAGCGCTCGCCTTCCAGGTTGTCGGTCATGCGCAGGTGGCTGCGCAGCCATTTCACCAGCGGCTTGTCGCCGATCGCCGAGTCATCTTCCTTCGCCAGCGCCATTTTGATACCGGTGAACAGCAGGAAGGCGCCGAACAGGTACAGCAGCCACTGGAACTGGCTGACCAGCCAGCTGCCGGCGAAGATCATGATGGTACGCAGCACGATCGCCCCCAGCACGCCGTAGATCAGCACCCGCCGCTGCAGGTTGGCCGGCACGGCGAAGTAGCTGAACAGCATCAGCCAGACGAACACGTTATCCACCGCCAGCGCTTTTTCGATCAGGTAGCCGGTGAGGAAGGCCAGCGCCTGGGTATCGGCGACGGCGCGCCCGGCGGTTTCATTCAGGTAGTACCAGAAACCGAAATTGAACAGCAGGGAGAGGCTGACCCACACCAGCGACCAGCTGGCGGCCTGCTTCATAGACATGGTGTGCGCGCCTTTACGGCCCTGCAACAGGAGATCGATTGCGAGCATCACGACTATGACGGCGGCGAAGCTGCCCCATAACCACGGTGTGCCAACGGAATTCATCATCAGAGGTATCCTTCAAAAACAAAAACGGCCAACGTCGGAAGACGCCAGCCGCTCTGTGAACGCTGCAAGCAAACCTCGCCTTCCGGCAAGGTCTCACTTACAACGTTGATGAAGGTGGTTACACCTTTGACATCAGGTTGCCCGGTAACCGGATGCTTGCGCATCGTAATGACGATTGACCGGCAATGAAGTTACTCCCCTTTGCAGAGCAGAAAGTAATGCAAAATGTGTCGGCGGTCAACGTGAATCGCGTTAGCCGGCCATCGCTTTTTGCGCGCCGAGGCTGACGACGAATCCCTGCAGCAGCAGGCGGCTGAACGGCGTGTCGCTAACCTGTTGTTGTTGCTGTTGATAGCGGGCTTGCTGCTCGGGATGCAGTTCGCCGAGCCACTGCAGATACTGGCTCATCACCGCGCCGTTGAATTCCGGGTGGAACTGGGTGGTCAGAGCGTGATCGCCATAGCGCAGGATCTGGTGCGCGTCCTGCTGCGAACGCGCCAGCGTCTGCGCGCCGGCGGGCGGCGTCAGCACGCTCTGCGAGTGGATAAGATTGGCCTTGAATCGCGGTGGCAGCAGGGTGAGCCGCCGATCGTCGGCCGCGGCGGGCAGCAGTTCGATCTCCAGCGTGCCGACCTCCATGCCCTGCGGGTGATAGCCCACTTCGCCGCCGAGCGCGTAGGCCAACAGCTGGTGGCCGTAGCAGACGCCGAACAGCGGCAGTTTGATCGCCATCGCCTGACGCAGCCATTCGGCGGCCTCCTCGCTCCACGGCAGCCGTTCGGTCACCATCGCCGGCGAGCCGGTGATGACCACGCCGCAATAGGCGGCCGGCGGCAACGGCCTTTCGCCGGCGGGCAGATGCACGATGTGCGCGCGTTCGGCGTCGATATTCCCCTGTTGCAGGAACATGCCATCAAAGTTGGCCAATTCCTGACGAATGGCCTGCGGCGCGTCGCCGGTTTGCATCACGAGCAGCGGTTTCATCTCATTCTCCGTCGGCGGGGAAGACGACGCCGGTCTGGCGGCGGATGTCGGTCAGCAGGCGGGCGACGATCAGCGAATTCTCCAGCCCCGGATGTTCCACCTGACGCTGCTCAACCAGCTCGGCGAAGGCCAGCGCTTCATACAGCATGGTGTTGATGTGCTGAGTCTGGCTCAGGTCCTGCCGGTTGCCGCCGCGCGGCGTCAGTGCCACGCCCTGGCACTCGGAAATCTTGTCGATAATCAGCGTGCCTTCTTCCCCCTGAATCTCGCTGGGGAGTGCCGAGTCGCTGACCTTGGAATGGGAAAGCGTGACGTCGAAATCGCCGTAGTTCAGGCAGACGGTGCCGTGGGCGTCCACGCCAGTATCCAGCAGCGTGGCGCTGGCCAGCACCGACTGCGGCGCACCGAACAGCGCTACCGCGCTGGCCAGGCAGTAGTAGCCGATGTCCATGATCGAGCCGTTGGAGAACTGCGGGTTAAAGGTGTTGGGATTCTCGCCGGCGAGATAGCGCGGATAGCGCGAAGAGTATTGGCAATAGTTGATAAAGGCTTTGCGCAGCCGGCCGACTTTAGGCAATGCCTGCTGCAGCGCCAGGAAATTCGGCAGATAGGCGCTTTTGAACGCCTCGAACAGCACCACCTGGTTTTCCCGCGCGCAGGCGACCAGTTGTTCCGCTTCGCGCTGGTTGGAGGCCAGCGGTTTTTCGCAGATCACGTGCTTTTTATGGCGCAGGAACAGCAGCGATTGCGGGCAGTGCAGGGAGTTGGGGCTGGCGATATACACCGCGTCTATGGCGTCAGACTGCGCCATCGCCTCGAGCGAGTCGAAAAACTGCGTGACCTGATAGTTGGCGCCAAACGCCTGCGCCTGTTCCAGCGAGCGTGAATACACGGCGCTCAGCTTGAGTTTGCCGCTTTCATGGGCGGCATCGATAAAACGTTCCGTAATCCAGTTGGTGCCGACGACGGCAAAGCGAATCATGGCGAGCTCCGGTCCAGGCCTAAAACCGCAGATTATCACGCCCTCACTCGCTATGCATACAGCTCGCCAAACAGCGAAAGGTGCGTCAGATACAGCCGGGTATCGAACTCCAGCTGGTGGTAATCCGGCTCCATATGGCAGCACAGGCTGTAGAACGCCTTGTTGTGATCTTTCTCTTTCAGGTGCGCCAGCTCATGCACCACGATCATGCGCAAAAAGGGTTCGGGCGCGACCTTGAACACCGTCGCCACGCGGATTTCCGCCTTGGCCTTCAGTTTGCCGCCCTGCACGCGCGAGATGGCGGTGTGCAGGCCAAGCGCGTGCTTCATGACGTGGATCTTGCTGTCGTAGGCCACCTTGCTCAGCGGCTGGGCGTTGCGCAGATACTGGTTTTTCAGATCGACGGTAAACTGATACAGCGACTTGTCGGTGGTGCAGCCGTGCACCTGCGGATAGCGCTGCAGCAGCACGTCTCCCAGCCGATTCTGATGGATCAGTTGCTGCACCTGGCTTTGCAGATGCGTTGGGTAGCCTTGCAGGTAGGCGAGTTCGGTGTCATGCATGAGTGATATTGCGCCCCAGTATTTCTTTGATTGGCCGCAGCCGCACACGCTGCGCATCGGACTGTCTGGCTTCCCAGCGATCGTGTGCCGCCTGCAGGTTTAGCCAAAAGTCAGCGGTCGTTTCGAACAGATCGGCAAACAGATTGGCCTCGGCAACGCTCATGCGTCGATGCCCGTTGCACAGGCGATTGACGGTGGCGCGGGTGACGCCCAAGACCTTTGCCAGTTCCTCCTGGCCGATGCCTAGCGGCGTTAAATATTCTTCCTGCAGCACTTCTCCCACCGTGGTGGGTTCGCGAGTCGTGGTTTCCAACATTGGTTCCCCCTCGTTCAGGTATCTTGGTGAGGATCGAGGTAAATTTTTTCAGCGGCATCATGCCGCCACTGGAACATCAGCCGCCAGTGCATATTGACGCGCAGACTTGACCATCCCTGAAACGGCCCGGACAGCCGCTTGTAATAGTTGCCCGTGGGGTGATGCAAATCACGCTCTTGCTGCGCGGCCGTCAACATATCGAGCTTTCTGGCCAACTGCCGCTCGAGCGCCCCGGGAATCAGCCGGCTGCGCTTGCCTTCCAGATAGCGATCGCGGAAAGATTTAATCATGCTTTCCCCCTTCCATAGGGACTGACAGTGTAACATTTAAAGTTACACCTCGTTAGATTAAAAAAACGTCGAAATAGAGACTCGGGAAGGGAAGGTTAATGTTGTTAAAGGGGAAAAGGGGCGCGGGTTTTCAGATACGCGGCGCAATACGCAATTTATCCGAAAAAACATTTTACTGACGGGCGTTTTTAGGGGATAAACAGCCCAAATTTTATCAGTCAGGAGGGGCAATGAGCCAACTCGATCTGGGAACACAGCAACTTGAGCTGGAGCGTTATCCCCAACAGGAAGAATCCACCCAGCTGCAGGCGTGGGAAGCGGCGGACGAATATCTGCTGCAACAGCTTGAAAACGTAGATACCGGCGGCCGTCCGGTGCTGATTTTCAACGATAACTTCGGCACCCTGGCCTGTGCGCTGCACGCGCATCGCCCTTACAGCG
The DNA here is from genome assembly GCF_051172435.1 of Serratia sp. G204Y. Classification (NCBI taxonomy): domain Bacteria; kingdom Pseudomonadati; phylum Pseudomonadota; class Gammaproteobacteria; order Enterobacterales; family Yersiniaceae; genus Serratia; species Serratia sp. G204Y. The sequence continues at coordinate 135,618 of NZ_JBPIZA010000005.1, forward strand.
TCAGCGACTCCTACATGAGCCAGCTGGCGACGCGCCACAACCTGAAGCTCAACGGTCTGGATCCCGAGCAGGTCACGCTGTTGGACAGCCTGGCCGAGCTGCCGGCGGCGCCGGCGGTAGTGTTGATTCGCGTGCCGAAGGCGCTGGCGCTGCTGGAGCAGCAGCTGCGCGCGCTGCGCCACGTCGTGACCGAAGACACGCTGATCGTCGCCGGCGCCAAGGCGCGCGACGTGCATACCTCGACGATGCAGCTGTTTGAAAAGGTGCTGGGCCCGACGCGCACCAGCCTGGCGTGGAAGAAAGCGCGCCTGATCTTCTGCCAGGCGGCGGACATCGTGCCGCCGGCGGCAGCGGAAACCACCGACTGGACGCTGGACGGCACCGATTGGCTTATTCACAACCACGCCAACGTTTTCTCGCGCGGCAGCCTGGATATCGGCGCGCGCCTGTTTATGGAGCATCTGCCGCGTGGCCTGAACGGCCATATCGTCGATCTGGGCTGCGGCAACGGCGTGATTGGCCTGACGGCGCTGGCGCAAAACCCGGAAGCGCAGGTGACCTTCGTCGATGAATCTTACATGGCGGTAGCCTCCAGCGAACTGAACGTGGAGCACAACCTGCCGCAAGAGCTGGATCGTTGCCAGTTTGAGGTGAATAACGCGCTGGCGGGCATCGAGCGCGAAAGCGTGCAGGCGGTGCTGTGCAACCCGCCGTTCCACCAGCAGCACGCCATTACCGATCACACCGCCTGGCAGATGTTCTGCGACGCCAAGCGCTGCCTGCAGGTGGGCGGCGAATTGCGCATCGTCGGCAACCGCCACCTCGACTATCACCAGAAGCTCAAGCGTCTGTTCGGCAACTGCACGCTGGTGGCCTCGAACAAGAAGTTCGTGATCTTGAGAGCGGTGAAATCCGGCGCGCGTCGCTGAGCGTGATGACCAAGGGCGCTGTGCGCCCCTCATGCTGTTGACAAAGGGGGGAAAAAGCGTGGTTTTTCCCCCTTTGTGGTTATCAGCCGAAAATCAATAAATTGATTTTCCTTGTTTTCTATTCGCTGCTCTCTGCCACCCGGCATGGGGATGAGGTTTGTCATCAATGTTAGGGGCGCTGTGCGCCCCTTTTTTACAGCGCCATCGCCAGCCGCGTCCCCTGATCGATCGCGCGGCGGGCATCCAGCTCGGCGGCCACGTCGGCGCCGCCGATCAGATGCACGGTTTTCCCCATCGCCAGCAGCGGCTGCTGCAGCTCGCGGCGCGGTTCCTGCCCGGCGCAGATGACCACCGTGTCCACCGGCAGGCAGCTGTCCTGCTCGGCGCGGGTGATGTGCAGCCCTTCGTCGTCGATCAGCCGATAGCTGACGCTGTTGAGCATCTTCACGCCGCGCATCGCCAGGCTGGCGCGATGGATCCAACCGGTGGTTTTCCCCAGGCCTTCACCCACTTTGCTAGTTTTGCGCTGCAACAGGTAGATTTGCCGCGCGGCGCGCGGTGCCTGTGGCCCTTGCGCCACCAGCCCGCCGCGCTGCTCAAGGCGGCCGTCGATGCCCCATTCGCGGTTGAATTCCGCCTGATCCAGGCTGCTGGACACGCCATGCTGGCTGAGGTACTCGGCGGTGTCGAAGCCGATGCCGCCGGCGCCGACGATCGCCACCCGCTGGCCGACCGGTTTTTTATCGCGCAGCACGTCCAGATAGCTCAGCACCTTGGCGTGGCCGATGCCGGGGATGTCCGGGGTGCGCGGCACGATGCCGCAGGCGAGGATCACTTCGTCGAATTCGCTTAAATCCGCCGCCTCGACCTTGACGCCCAGCCTGACCGTCACTTCGCGCAGCGCCAGCTGGCGACGGAAGTAACGCAGGGTTTCATGGAATTCTTCCTTGCCGGGGATCTGCTTGGCGATGTTGAACTGGCCGCCGATCTGCTCGGCGGCGTCGAACAGCGTCACCTGATGGCCTCGGCTGGCGGCGGTGGTGGCGAAGGCCAGCCCGGCGGGGCCGGCGCCGATCACCGCCAGTTTTTTCGGTTTCTCCGCCATTGTCAGCGGCATTTCGGTTTCGCGGCAGGCGCGCGGGTTGACCAGGCAGGAAGTCAGCTTGCCTTCAAAAATCTGGTCGAGACAGGCCTGGTTGCAGCCGATGCAGGTATTGATCTCGTCGGCGCGCCCCTCGGCGGCTTTCTGCACAAAGGCGGCGTCGGCGAGGAACGGACGCGCCATCGACACCATGTCGGCGCAGCCTTCCGCCAGCACCTGCTCGGCCACCGCCGGATCGTTGATGCGGTTGGTGGTGATCAGCGGGATGCCGACCTTGCCCATCAGCTTGCGGGTCACCCAGCTGAACCCGGCGCGCGGCACCATGGTGGCGATAGTCGGAATACGCGCTTCGTGCCAGCCGATGCCGGTATTGATGAGCGTGGCGCCCGCCTGTTCAACCGCCAGCGCCAGCTGTTCGATCTCCTGCCAGCTGGAGCCGTCTTCCACCAGATCGAGCATCGACAGCCGGTAGATCAGAATGAACTCCGCGCCCACCGCCTGGCGCACCGCCCTGACGGTCTCGACCGCGAAGCGCATGCGGTTGGTGAAGCTGCCGCCCCATTGGTCGTCGCGCTGATTGGTGCGCGTCGTCAAGAATTGGTTGATCAGATAGCCTTCGGATCCCATCACTTCCACGCCGTCGTAGCCGGCCTGCTGCGCCAGCGCCGCGCAGCGGGCGAAGTCGGCGATGGTCTGCTCGATCTCCGCTTCGCTGAGCGCGCTCGGCGTAAACGGGTTGATTGGCGCCTGCAGGGCAGAAGGGGCGACCAGCTTGGGTTGATAGCTGTAGCGGCCGGTGTGCAGGATCTGCAGCGCAATTTTGCCGCCCGCCCGGTGGACGGCTTCGGTCACCGGGCGGTGGTGAGGCAATTGCTCCTCGCTGTTGAGGATCGAACCGCCGCGAAAAACCACGCCCTGTTCGTTCGGGGCAATGCCGCCGGTGACGATCAGCGCCACGCCGGCGGCGGCGCGCTCGGCATAGAACGCGGCCAGGCGCTGCGGGCCGTCGGGCAGCTCTTCCAGGCCGGTATGCATCGATCCCATCAGCACCCGGTTTTTCAGGGTGGTGAAGCCGAGATCCAGCGGCGCCAGCAGGTGAGGGTAATTGCTCATTGCACTCTCCATCAGGTGAAATCGGGGCCCGTTGTTATAATTATGTGAACAAAAGTGGTCGGATGAGATAAATCTAGCCGTTGTCGCGCCGCTTGGGAATCTGCGTTGCGCCGAATGTGATAGACGTCATGAATCTCAGACACTGTTTGCATAACGAACAAAAGATCGGTTAACCTTTGCGCGTTGCAAATACCTTCTCTCTGCGGAGCCATAACCGAAAATGAACAACCACACCTGTTGATATCTGGTCCCACGCCGTGCGCTCTCGCGCCCTGTGGGGATGTTTTGATCTCATTCAGGAGTGCTTATGGCTCATTTTGCGCAGTCCCCTTATTTCGTTTTACATCAACTGACCTGCCAATTTGCTGACGGCGAAACGCTGTTCGGCCCGCTGGATCTCGCTTTCGATCGGCAGCGCTGCGGCCTGGTGGGGCGCAACGGCGTCGGCAAAACCCAGCTGCTGCGCCTGATCGCCGGGCGGGATCGGCCGGGCAACGGGCACGTCGAATCCCATGCCGCATTGGCTTACGTTGCGCAGCAGCCGGAGATCGCGGCCGACACCACGCTGGCGCAGCTGCTGGGCTACGGCGAGGTGTTCGCCGCGCTGGCGCGCATCGAGCAGGGGCGGCCGTTGGCGGACGACATCGATCGTCTGGAAGGGCGCTGGGATCTCAACGATCGCCTGCAAAGCGCCTTCGCCGCCGCCGGGCTGCCGGCCTTCGATCCGTTGCGATCCGCATGCGATTTGAGCGGCGGCGAACGGATGCGCGCGGCGCTATGCGGCGCTTTTCTGGGGGAGGCGGATTATCTGCTGCTGGACGAACCGACCAACCACCTCGACAGCGCCGGGCGCGCCTGGCTGTATCAGCAGCTGGAGCGGTGGCAGGGCGGGCTGCTGATCGCCAGCCATGACCGGCAACTACTGGGGCGTATGGAGCGCATCGTCGAACTGACGCCCGGCGCGCTGCGCAGCTACGGCGGCAACTACGACGACTACCGCCGCCAGCGCGACACGGAGCAGCAGGCGGCGCGCGCCGATCTGGAGCATGCGCGCGAGGAGCGCCGCCGCACCCGCGCGCGTCAGCAGAAAGAGCACGACATGAGCCAGCGGCGCTCGGCGCAAACGCTGCGCGTCGTCGATACGCTCAATATCGCCTCTTTCGAGCGGGTGGCCTACAAATCGGCGGCGAAGGAGAGCCTCGGCACGCTGCGCAAACAACATCAGGACCAGCGCGACAGCCTCGATGCGGCGGTGCGCGAGGCCTATCAGCGGGTGGAAGAGGAACAGCCGGTGTTGCTGGCGCTGCCGGGCAGCGAAGTGAGCGCGAACAAGCAGGTGCTGGTGCTCGAACAGCTGCAGCTGCCGTTCGTCAGCGCGCCGCCGCTGGATCTGCGGATCGACGGCCCGATGCGCGTGGCGTTGACCGGCCCTAACGGCTGCGGCAAGTCCACCTTGCTGAAGACCGTTCTCGGACAGCTGGCGCCGCTTGCCGGCCATTGTCATTGTCCGTTGTCGACGGCCTATCTCGATCAAACCCTGTCGCAGCTCGACCCGAGCCTGTCGGTGATGGAGCATCTCGGGCTGCAGGATTCGCCGCTGGTGGAAGGCGCGTTGCGCACCCGGCTGGCGCAGTTGCAGCTTGGCGCCGATCGCATCGCGCTGCCGCTGGGTTCGCTGAGCGGTGGCGAACGGCTGAAGGCGGCGCTGGCCTGCGCACTGTGGCGGCGGCAACCGGCGCAGCTGCTGTTGCTGGACGAACCGACCAACCACCTGGATCTGGCGTCGTCGCTGGCGATCGAAACCGCCCTGGCGGATTTCCCCGGCGCGATGCTGGTGGTGTCGCACGACGAAGACTTCCTGCAGGCGCTGCGGCCGACGCACCGTCTGCATCGGCAGGCGGACGGTTGGCGGCTTCAGGCCTGGTAACGCGCGAAGGCGGCCCTAAGGAGCCGCCTTTTTCATTTCGGGCGCGTTGATGCACGCCAGCAGCTGGGTGAAGGCCGCGGCCATCTGCTCTTCCGGCACGCAGGCAAACCCCATCAGCAGGCCGCGCCGGCGGTTGGGCAGCATGTAGTAGCGCGACAGCGGCCGCACCAGCACCCCGCGCGCGCCGGCGGCGGCGGCGATCGCCACGTCGTCGGCCTCGTCCGGCAGGTTGAGGATCAGGTGCAATCCGGCGTTGCTGTTGAATTCGCTGAGCGCCTGTTTGCCGAGGTGCTGTTCGATCAATCCGGTCAGGAAGGCACGCCGCCGGGCATACAGTAGCCGCATGCGGCGGATATGTGCGGTGTAGTGTCCTGCCTGAATAAACTCCGCCAGCGCGCTCTGGATCAGCAGGTGCCCGCCGCGGTACAGCTCGGCGTGGGCGGTTTTCAGCGCCTGCACCAGCGGCGGCGGCAACACCACATAGCCGAGGCGCAGCGCCGGATAGAGCGTTTTGCTGAAGGTGCCGATATAAATCACCGGCGCGTCGGCATCCAGCCCTTGCAGCGCCGGGATCGGTTGGCCGGAAAAGCGGAATTCACTGTCGTAATCGTCCTCGACGATCCAGCCGCCGGCGTTGCGCGCCAGCGCCAGCAGCCGTTGGCGGCGCGCCAGGCTCATCACCGAGCCGAGCGGATACTGGTGCGACGGAGTGACGAAAATCAGGCGGGGCGAGGTGGTCGGCTGCTCCGGCGGCACCAGCCCGGCTTCGTCCACCGCCAGCGGGCAGATGTTCAGCGCATTGATGCGCAGGATATTGCGGATCCCCCAATAGCCCGGCTCTTCGATCCAGGCGTCATCCCCCGGATTGCATAGCATGCGCGTCACCAGATCGATCGCCTGATGGATGCCTTCGGTGATCAGGATCTGTTCCGGCGAACAACGCACCGAGCGCGCCACCCGTAAATACTCCACCAACGCATGCTGCAGCTCCGGGCTGCCGCCTTGATTGCTGTAGGTCAGCCGCTGCGGCGCCGGGCGGCGGCTGAGGCGCGCCTGGATCTTGCTGAACAGCTGATGGGGAAAGGCGTTGACGTCGGGCACGCCGGGAATGAACGCCCCCCACTGTTTGGGGCTGGCGCTGGCGTGGTGCAGCAGCGTGGTGCCGCGCTCGGACAGCTCGACGCGCCGCGGTTGCCCGCTGCCGTCGGCCGGCGCGCCGCCGGTGGAGAGGCAGCTGTCCGGCACCGTGTCGGCGACGAAGGTGCCGCTGCCGGCGCGCGCCGATACGTAGCCTTCCGCCAACAGTTGTTCATAAACGGTTAATACGGTGTTTCGGGACAGGCTGAGCTCCTGCGCCAGATCGCGCGAGGCGGGCAAGCGGCTGGAGGGCGGCAGGCTGCCGTCGAGAATACTGGTGCGGATCGCGTTGTAAAGCCGCTTGTGCAGCTTGTCATCGGGCTGCTCGCCGAGGCGCTGCAGCAACAGATCACCACTCAATGAGCGCAATTGGATCCCTCAATTATTCGTAACTGGCACTCGATTATAGGGCCACATCCTGTGTAAATAAACGGCATTGTTTCACGAATGTGAACGAAACGTGTAACTGGCACCGACCGGAGAGAACAGCATGAAAAACGCAGAATTGAACCAACGCCGTCAGGACGCCACCCCGCGCGGAGTGGGCGTGATGTGTGGTTTTTACGCCGAGCGCGCAGAGAACGCCACGCTGTGGGATGTGGAAGGCAAAGAAGTGATCGATTTCGCCTCGGGGATCGCCGTGCTGAACACCGGCCACCGCCACCCGAAGGTGATCGCCGCGATTGAAAAGCAGCTGCAGGCCTTCACCCACACCGCCTATCAGATCGTTCCTTACGAAAGCTATGTCTCGCTGGCGGAGCGCATCAACCAGCGCGCGCCGATCGCCGGCCCGTGTAAAACCGCCTTCTTCACCACCGGCGCGGAGGCGGTGGAAAACGCGGTGAAGATCGCCCGCGCTTACACCGGCCGTCCGGGCTTGATCACCTTCGGCGGCGGTTTCCACGGCCGCACCTATATGACCATGGCGCTGACCGGCAAAGTGGCGCCTTACAAACTGGGCTTCGGGCCGTTCCCCGGCTCGGTGTTCCACGGCCAGTACCCGAATGCGCTGTACGGCGTGACTACCGAAGACGCGATGAACAGCCTGGATCGCTTGTTTAAAGCGGATATCGATCCCAAGCAGGTGGCGGCGATCGTGCTGGAGCCGGTGCAGGGCGAAGGCGGTTTCAACGTGGCGCCGGCCGACTTTATGCAGGCGTTGCGCGCGCTGTGCGACCAGCACGGCATTCTTCTCATTGCCGACGAAGTACAGACCGGCTTCGCCCGTACCGGCAAGCTGTTCGCCATGGAGCACTACAGCGTTAAACCGGATCTGATCACCATGGCGAAAAGCCTGGCGGGCGGCATGCCACTGTCGGCGGTGGCGGGCCGCGCCGAGGTGATGGACGCGCCGGCGCCGGGCGGGCTGGGCGGCACCTATGCCGGCAACCCGCTGGCGGTGGCCGCGGCGCACGCGGTGCTGGACGTGATCGACGAAGAGCAGCTGTGCCAGCGCGCCCAGCGTTTGGGGCAGCACCTGGTGGAAGTGCTGCAGCAGGCGCGCAAAACCAGCCCGGCGATCGCGGATGTGCGGGCGCAAGGTTCGATGGTGGCGGTGGAGTTCAACGATCCGGCTACCGGCAAGCCTTCGGCGGAGATCACCCGTCAGGTGCAGCAGAAGGCGATGGAAGAAGGGCTGCTGCTGCTGAGTTGCGGCGTGAACGGCAACGTGATCCGCTTCCTGTATCCGCTGACCATCCCGGACGATCAGTTCACCAAGGCGATGGGCATTCTGTCTCGCGCGCTGGCTCACTAAGGAGCGAACGGCATGAAATTGAACAATCCCGAGCTGCTGCGCAGCCAGTGTCTGATCAACGGTGAATGGTGCGATGCCCTGAGCGGCAAGCGCGAAGCGGTGATCAACCCGGCCACCGGCGCCGAACTGGCCAGCATTCCGCTGGTCAGCGAAGAGGAAACCCAGCAGGCGATCGCGGCGGCGCAGCGGGCGCAAAACGACTGGAAACAGCTGACCGCCAAGCAGCGTTCTGTGCTGCTGTTGGCCTGGGCCGACAAGGTGCTGGCCGCACAGGAAGATCTGGCGCAGCTGATGACCGCCGAGCAGGGCAAATCGCTGGCGGAAGCGCGCGGCGAAGTGGCCTACGCCGCGTCGTTCATCACCTGGTTCGCCGAAGAAGCCAAGCGGGTGGACGGCGCGGTATTGCAGGCGCCGCAGGCTTCGCAGCGCCTGGTGGTGGTGAAGCAGCCGATCGGCGTGTGCGCGGCCATCACCCCGTGGAACTTCCCGGCGGCGATGATCACCCGCAAGGTGGCGCCGGCGCTGGCGGCGGGCTGCACCATCATCGTCAAACCTGCCGAGCAAACGCCGTTGACCGCGCTGGCGCTGGCCAAGCTGGCGCAGGACGCCGGCATTCCCGCCGGCGTGTTGCAGATGGTGACTGGGGAAGCGGCGCAGGTGGGCAAGGTGCTGTGCGACAGCCCGATGGTGCGCAAGCTGAGCTTTACCGGTTCGACCGAGGTCGGCCGCATCCTGATGGCGCAGTGCGCGCCGAGCATCAAGAAGCTGTCGCTGGAGCTGGGCGGCAACGCGCCGGTCATCGTGTTCGACGACGCCAATCTGGACGCGGCAGTGGCGGGCATCATGGCCTCCAAGTTCCGCAACAGCGGCCAGACCTGCGTTTGCGCCAACCGCATCTACGTGCAGGACGGCATCTACGAGCGGCTGGCAGAGAAACTGGTGGCGGCGGTCGAGCAGTTGAAAGTCGGCGACGGCAGCCAGGAAGGCACCACCCAGGGGCCGCTGATCGACAGCGATGCGGTAGCGAAGGTGCAGAGCCATATCGACGACGCGCTGATCAAAGGGGCGCAGATCGCCACCGGCGGCCAGCCGCACGCGCTGGGCGGCACCTTCTTCCAGCCGACGGTGGTGACCGGCGTGACGCAGAAAATGCGCTTCGCCAAAGAAGAGACCTTCGGGCCGGTGGCGCCGCTGTTCCGCTTCCATGACGAGGCGGAAGCCATCGCCATGGCCAACGACACCGAATTCGGCCTGGCCGCCTACCTGTTCACGCAGAACGCCGCGCGCCAATGGCGCGTGCCGGAAGCGCTGGAGTACGGCATGGTCGGCATCAACACCGGGCTGATTTCCAACGAAGTGGCGCCGTTCGGCGGCGTGAAACAGTCAGGGCTCGGGCGTGAAGGATCGCGCTACGGGATAGAAGAATATCTGGAGCTGAAATACCTGTGTATCGATGTGAGCCGTTGAGCGTCAGGACGTTAACCCATCCCGGCGGCCAGCGTCGCCGGGCGATAAAGGATGATGCATGTCTGATAATACCTCTGTTTCTCCGGCGCTTGCCGCCGGGGTGCGAGCACCTGCACCCGCCAAATCGTTAAGTTTCCTTGAAGGGGTGGCGATGATCGTCGGCACCAATATCGGCGCCGGGGTGCTCTCCATCGCCTACGCCTCCAGCAAGGCCGGTTTCCTGCCGCTGCTGTTCTGGCTGGTGCTGGTGGGGAGCCTGACCACCATCACCATGCTGTACGTCGCCGAATCCACGCTGCGCACCCGCGCGCATCTGCAGCTGAGCGGGCTGGCGAAGCGCTACGTCGGCGGCCTGGGCGCCTGGCTGATGTTCGCTTCGGTGTGCGTCAACAGCGTCGGGGCGCTTACCGCCTACATGACCGGCAGCGGCAAGCTGCTGCAATCGCTGTTCGGCATCTCGCCGGCGCTGGGCAGCCTGCTGTTCTTCGTGCCTGCCGCCGGCGTGCTGTATCTCGGTTTGAAAGCGATCGGCCGCGGCGAGAAGTTCATCAGCATCGGCATGGTGGTGATGCTGACCGCGCTGGTGGCGGCGACGCTGCTGAAAGACACCACCCAGATGCGCAACCTGCTGGACGGCGACTGGCGCTTTATGGTGCCGGTGTTCAACGTGGTGGTGTTCTGCTTCTCGGCGCAGTACATCGTGCCGGAAATGGCGCGCGGCTTTGCCGACAAGCCGGAGCAGTTGCCGAAGGCAATCATCGTCGGCATGGCGGTGACCTTCATTTTGCTGGCGGCGGTGCCGATGTCGGTGATCGCGCTCAGCGGGCTGGATGGCATCTCCGACGTGGCCACCATCTCCTGGGGCGAGGCGCTGGGGCAGTGGGCGTTCTTCTCCGCCAACATCTTCGCGCTGTGCGCGATGCTGACTTCCTACTGGGGATTGGGCGGCAGTTTCCTGACCAATATTTTCGACAAGTTCCGGCTGGGCAACGACGAGCTGCCGCTGCGCCGCTTCGGCGTGCTGCTGCTGGTGGTGGTGCCGCCGTTCGCGCTGGCCTACAGCGGGCTGGTGTCGTTCGTCAACGCGCTCTACTTCGCCGGGGTGTTCAGCGGGGTGATCCTGTCGATCATGCCGATGCTGATCCTGCGCGGCGCACGCAAACATGGCGACCAGACGCCGCGCTGGCAGTGCAACTGGATCACGCACCCGCTGCTGCAGGTCAGCATTGTGTTGCTGTACCTGGCCAGCGCGGTGTACGCCATCGCTTCATTGTTAGGCTATCTGCCCTCTGGATGGTGATTTGCCTTCCCTCAAGCAGTGATGTTGTTTCTCGGCATTGAGAACGGCGGCGTCGTGGCCGCCGATTTTTTTCTCAGGCGCGCCGCTTTGCCGACAGCGCCAGCCAGGCCTGCACCGACGGGCGCTGCCACTGCTTGTGCGCATAGTGGCGCAGGCGCTCCGGCACCGGATCGCCGTGCATCACCAGCCGGTTGAGCATCAGCGCCAGATCGGTGTCGGCGATGCACCACTCCCTGAACAGATTATCCTGCCCATGGCTCAACAGCTTTTCGACGGCGTCGATCAGCTTGCGTGCGGCCCCCTGTGCGGCTTCGGACAGCGGCGGGAACTTGCCGTTGTTGAACACCACTTCGGTCGAGCGCTCGGCGCGGATCGGCAGCAGATCGCTGCGCAGCCAGGCTTGAATCTCGCGCGCCTTGGCGCGCAGCTTCACGTCGCGCGGGTACACGGCGTGGGCCGGATGGATGTCCTCCAGGTATTCGGCGATCGCCGAAGACTCTGAGAGCTGAAACTCGCCGATGGCCAGCGTCGGCACCCGGCGGGTGAGCGACAGCGCCGCGTAGGCCGCCTCTTTATTCTCTTCCTTCGCCAGATCCACCGTCTTCACGGTGAACGGAATGCCTTTTTCCGTCAGCACGACAAAGGCGGACATGGCGTACGGGCTGAAAAATTCACTGTCGGTGTAAAGCTCGGTGATCGGTTGAGACATCGGCGGTTCCTCGGGGTTAAGGGGAGAACATTCATCATTGTTGAGGGATGGCTAAAAATCAATCTGTTAGGTCAAAAGTTGTTTGATGCCGCGGCCTGCAGCGCCGTGAGCTCCTTCAGGATGATGTGATATATTTGTTGCCAACACGTGAATTGAGCCGTATTGGGTAACATGAAGACGCAGTGGATAGAACGAGTAAAAGTGGGATGCGCGCGCCTGTGGCCGCACCCGCTGGCGGTGGGCAAACGAGAGATGCTGATTTCCAGCGTCGGCGCCGGTTTGGGGCTGATGCTCGCCGGCTGGATCAGCCACTTTATTTTGGGCGAGGTGAACCTGTGGTTTATCGCGCCGATGGGCGCCTCGGCGGTGTTGCTGTTCGGCGTGCCCAACAGCCCGCTGGCGCAGCCCTGGTCGATCGTCGGCGGCAATGCGCTGGCGGCGACGGTGGGCGTCAGCGCCGGCCTGCTGATCCCCGATCCGGGGCTGGCCTGCGGCATAGCGGCGGCGGTGGCCATCGGCCTGATGTTCAAGCTGCGCTGCCTGCATCCGCCGGGTGGCGCGGTGGCGCTCACCGCTATCCTCGGCGGCCCCGGCATTCATCAGATGGGCTACCACTTCGTGCTGTACCCGGTGCTGCTGAACTCGGTGCTGCTGGCGGCGCTGGCCATTCTGTTCAATAACCTGGCCGGGCGACGCTACCCGCACGCGCTGGCGCCGGCGGAGGCCAAGCCGGCCAATCTGCCGATCGATGCCGTGTCCATCACCCGCGGCGATCTGCACGAGGCGCTGATGGAGGGGGATCTGTTCGATATCGACGAGGACGATTTGCAGGAGATCCTGCTGCGCGCCGAGCAGCTGGCGCATCAGCGGCAAAGCAAGACCGCCTGATCAGCCCAGCGTTTTGCGGTAAAACACTACTCGCTCCGTTTCGGCAAAGCCCAGCGCCGCATGCAGGCGCTGGGAGTCCAGATTGGCGATATCGGTATCCGACGCCAGCTCGCTGCACCCCTGTTGCTTCGCCCACTCCTGCACCTGCGCGATCAGGCGCGCGGCCCAGCCCTGGCGGCGGGCGCGTTCGGCGGTATAAATTCCTTCCAAAAACGCCACCGGCGACGATTCGCAGCCGTTGACGTAATCGTAGCGCAGCGCGACCTCGGCAAAGGCAACGAAAGCGCCGTCCAGCCCCCGCGCCATAAACGCGGTGTGGTGCGGCGAAGCCAATATCTCGCGCATTTCCGCGCGGTGATCTTCAGGCGAGCCGGAGGGCCACAGCGCGGTGCGCAGCGCCAGCCAGGCGTCGAGGTTGTCGTGGTCGCAGATGACGATCATGCGGGATCCTTATGGGTCGGAATAAACGAGAATGCCGAGAGAGAAGTGTGGCACGCAGGCGGGAAACAAAAAAGCCACCCCGGACAGGATGGCTTGTAAGGCTGTGAAAACAGCAAAAATTTGGTGGCCCCTGTTGGGTTTGAACCAACGACCAAGCGATTATGAGTCGCCTGCTCTAACCACTGAGCTAAGGGGCCAAGCCGCGAGATTATAGGGAATCCTTAAGCGGCGGTCTACTGTTACTCGCCCGTATGTTGCTTTTCTGCACAGTTCTAGCCTGTTGTAATTGCTGGCGGATTTTGCGATAACCGCAGTAAATCCCTGCAATGGACTCACGACACTCATGGAACTTCTGGCGCCCAATCTGCGGGTGGTGTTTTGCGGCATCAACCCCGGTCTTTCTTCCGCCCATCAGGGCTATCCTTTCGCCAACGGCAGCAATCGCTTCTGGAAGGTGATCCATCAGGCCGGCTTTACCGAGAGCCAGCTGGCGCCGGAGCAGTGGCAGCAGTTGAAGGACAACGGCTGCGGCATTACCGCGCTGGTGGCGCGCCCGACGGTGGCGGCCAGCGAGCTGTCGCGCGACGAGCTGCGCAGCGGCGGTGAGGCGCTGCAAGAGAAGATCCTGTGCTATCAGCCGCGCGCGCTGGCGATTTTGGGCAAGCAGGCGTTCACCACCGCCTTCGGGGTGAAAAATGCGCCCTGGGGCAAGCAGACGCTGACGTTGGGGGAAACCGAGGTGTGGGTATTGCCCAACCCCAGCGGATTGAACCGCGCCACCCTGGAGCAGCTCACCGCCAGCTATCGCGAGCTGTTCCTGGCGCTGCAATGATGCGGCGAGGCGTATTCAGGGCATAAAAAAACCCCGGCAGGCCGGGGTTTTTGTTTTTGGTGCGGCAGCCGGACTTAGTCGTCCAGGAAGCTGCGCAGCACTTCGGAGCGGCTTGGGTGACGCAGCTTGCGCAGCGCCTTGGCTTCGATCTGACGGATACGCTCACGGGTAACGTCAAACTGCTTGCCTACCTCTTCCAGCGTGTGGTCGGTGTTCATGTCGATACCGAAACGCATGCGCAGCACTTTCGCTTCGCGCGCGGTCAGGCCGGCCAGCACGTCGTGGGTGGCGGAACGCAGGCTTTCCGAGGTCGCGGAGTCCAGCGGCAGCTCGAGGGTGGTATCCTCGATGAAGTCGCCCAGATGCGAATCTTCGTCGTCGCCGATCGGCGTCTCCATCGAGATTGGCTCTTTGGCGATCTTCAGCACCTTGCGGATCTTGTCTTCCGGCATCAGCATGCGCTCGGCCAGCTCTTCCGGCGTCGGCTCGCGGCCCATCTCTTGCAGCATCTGGCGCGAAATACGGTTGAGCTTGTTGATGGTCTCAATCATATGCACCGGAATACGGATGGTGCGCGCCTGGTCGGCGATGGAGCGGGTGATAGCCTGACGGATCCACCAGGTGGCGTACGTCGAGAACTTGTAGCCGCGGCGGTATTCGAACTTGTCTACCGCTTTCATCAGGCCGATGTTGCCTTCCTGAATCAGATCCAGGAACTGCAGGCCGCGGTTGGTGTATTTCTTGGCGATAGAAATAACCAGACGCAGGTTGGCCTCAACCATCTCTTTCTTCGCGCGGCGGGCTTTCGCTTCACCGATCGACATGCGACGGTTGATGTCTTTGACCTGCTCAATGGTCAGGCCGGTTTCTTCTTCGATCTGACGCAGTTTCTGCAAGCTGCGCTGCACGTCTTCGGTCACGTCTTTCAGCTTTTCCGACCATGGCTTGGCCATCGCCAGCGCGGCTTCGAACCAGGAATCGCTGGTTTCGTTGCCGGCGAACAGGGTGACGAAGTTTTTCTTCGGCATTTTGCACTGTTCAACGCACAGCTTCATGATGATGCGTTCCTGGGTGCGAACGCGGTCCATCATGGTGCGCATGCTGTTGACCAGGAAGTCGAACTGTTTCGGCACCAGGCGGAACTGCTTGAACACTTCGGACAGCTTCAGGATCTCGTCCGCGGCGCTGGCGTGGCTGCGGCCGTTCTTTTTGATCACCAAGCGCGTCGCTTCATACTGATCGCGCAGCTCGGCGAACTTCTGACGCGCCAGCTCAGGATCGATGCTGTTGTCGTCTTCGGTGTCGTCCTCTTCGGCATCCTCATCTTCTTCGTCGTCGTCTTGCTCTTCGCTCGACAGTTCGGAACCGATGTGGGTGGCGGTTGGGGCGATGTCCTCTTCCGCGTTAGGATCGACGAAGCCGGTGATCAGGTCGGACAGGCGCGCTTCGCCCGCTTCGACGCGATCGTACTGTTCAAGCAGGTAGGTAATGGCTTCCGGGTATTCGGCAACCGAGCACTGCACCTGGTTGATGCCGTCTTCGATGCGCTTGGCGATGTCGATTTCGCCTTCGCGCGTCAGCAGTTCGACGGTACCCATTTCGCGCATGTACATGCGCACCGGGTCGGTGGTGCGGCCGATTTCGGATTCCACGCTGGACAGAACCTGTGCGGCGGCTTCTTCCGCATCTTCGTCCGTGCTGTTCGAGTTTTCGGCGAGCAGCAGGTCATCGGCGTCCGGTGCTTCTTCCATCACCTGGATGCCCATGTCGTTAATCATCTGGATGATGTCTTCGATCTGATCGGAGTCGACGATATCTTCCGGCAGATGGTCATTGACCTCAGCATAGGTCAGATAGCCTTGCTCCTTACCACGGGTGACAAGTAGCTTCAGCTGTGACTGCGGGTTTTGCTCCATAAGACGGTATCCACACTTCAGAGTATTTAGGTTGGTGTCGGTCGGCGAAACCGCCAACAATAGCATTTGGGGCGTTTTCGTTATCGCCGCGGCCCACTATGGCGGCACTGTGCAGGGCTCTGCCCTCGCAATTATCGGCACTTAAGCCGTTTGGTATTCAGTTTTTCTTCGCTAAAACCTGGTTGAGGGAACGGACTTCTTCACGTTCCTCCGGGCTCAGGCCGCGCGTTCTGGCCTGGGCGATCAGCGTTTCCAGCCGTTGCTCGAGCACCGAGTCGTACAGGCTGGCCAACGTATCCAAAAAGGTCTGCTCGACCATATCCTCAACGATCATATGGTTCCAGGTCGCCAAGGTTTCAAGCTGCTGGCTGAATTTGTTGTCGCGATACAGCTCCAGCAATTGCCCGGTCGTCAGGCCCGGCTGCGCCAAACAGGTCTGCACCAGTTCGACGAACAGCGGCAATCCCGCCTGTTTGGTCTGCTCCAGCCCTTCAAGCGAAGGGATAAGTGTAGCCAACTGCGGATTTTGCACCAGTAGCCCTATCAGTATACGCATGGTTGTGCGTTTTAGCTGGGGCGCCTGATAAGGATTCGCATTTTCCGCCTGCTTGGGCATCAGCTTGTCGAGCTGGCTATCGTCCAGCAGCCCCAGCTTGTTGCCGAGCTCTTGGCGCAGGTACAAGCGCAACGTTTCGCCCGGCACCTGAGTAATCAGCGGCAGCGCCAGCGTGCTCAGCTTGGCGCGCCCGTCCGGGCTGCTCAGATCCACCTGCGGCAGCAGGCTTTCGAACAGGAAAGTGGACAGCGGCTGCGCCTGCTCCATTCGCTGTTCGAAGGCTTCTTTGCCTTCCTTGCGCACCAGGGTGTCCGGATCTTCGCCGTCGGGCAAAAACATGAACCGCAGCTGGCGCCCGTCGTTCAGGTACGGCAGCGCGGTTTCCAGCGCCCGCCATGCCGCCTCGCGGCCGGCGCGGTCGCCGTCGTAACAGCAGACGACGTTGTCGGTGGCGCGGAACAGCAGCTGAATGTGTTCAGCCGTCGTCGAGGTTCCGAGCGAGGCGACGGCATAATCGATGCCGAATTGCGCCAACGCCACCACGTCCATATACCCTTCCACCACCAGCAGCCGCTGGAGGGTAGGGTGGTTCTGCTGTGCTTCATACAGGCCATACAGCTGGCGGCCCTTATGGAAAACTTCGGTTTCCGGCGAGTTCAGGTACTTCGGCATACCGTCACCCAATACGCGGCCGCCGAAGGCGATCACGCGCCCGCGCTTGTCGCGGATGGGGAACATCACCCGTTCGCGGAAACGGTCGTACGAACGCCCCTGATCGTTAGTCACCAGCATGCCGGCATCGTTCAATGCGCGGCGCGAGTCGGCGTCGCGGCCGAAACGCTTCAGGGCGTTGTCCCATCCCGCCGGCGCGAAGCCGATGGCGAAATGGCGAATAACGTCGTCACTTAATCCGCGCTGCTGCAAATAGCTGCGCGCCGGTGCCCCGGAGGACTGCTGCAGTGACTGTTGATAGAACGCGCTGAGCTGCTCCATCAGTTGGTACAGGCTCTGGCGCTGATGGCGTTCGATCTGGGTTGGCCCGGTGCCCGCTTCGTAAGGCACTTCCAGCCCGTGCATGGTCGCCAGCTCTTCGATGGTTTCGACAAACTCAAGCCGGTCGTAATTCATCAAAAAGTCGACGGCGTTGCCGTGCGCACCACACCCAAAACAGTGATAAAACTGCTTTTCGCCATTAACGGTAAATGAAGGCGTCTTTTCGTGGTGGAACGGACAGCACGCGTGGTAGTTCTTGCCTTGCTTCTTGAGCTTCACGCGGGCGTCGATCAGATCGACGATGTCGGTGCGAGCCAGCAAGTCATTGATAAATACGCGCGGAATTCGTCCAGCCATAAGCCCTTACTTCATTAGCCTATAAACGAGAACAAGCCGCGCATTCCTTTCGGAAAGCACGGCCTTCGTATGCAACTACTCGGTCTGCGCGATTTTGAAAATCAGAAATTCACGCGGTGGGGTTGCCCCCGAAGAATTAATACAGACGAGTGCGGCGTGCGTTTTCGCGAGCCAGTTTCTTCGCGTGACGTTTCACAGCAGAAGCTTTAGCGCGTTTACGTTCGGTAGTTGGTTTTTCATAAAACTCACGACGACGAACTTCAGCTAAAACACCCGCTTTTTCGCAAGAGCGTTTGAAACGACGCAGAGCAACGTCAAATGGCTCGTTTTCACGTACTTTAATTACCGGCATGTGCCTCTCACCTCAATAAAATTCGGTTTGCTGCTGGCCAAGCGCCAGCCTTTTCAAAATGGTGCGGAATTTTACTCCAATGGATGCTGCTTTGTAAAGCACCACAGCAAATTGAAACCCGCGTCGCTCTGCCGCAACGTGCGCAATTTTGCACCGGGCGCTGATTATAGACTAATCAGAAAAAAATGCTCGTGTTTAATCGCCTGGGCATTTTCTGGATGAATCATCGACATAGGTGCGAGCCGGTGACAAGATGCGCCGCGCTGGCGGTAAATACGGCGGAATGTGGTAGACTGGCGGCCGCACGTGAATGATGGGAAATGTAATGCGAGTACTGGGTATAGAAACGTCCTGCGATGAAACCGGAATTGCAGTGTATGACGATCAAACCGGTTTGTTGGCCAACCAATTATACAGCCAGGTGAAGCTGCACGCCGACTACGGCGGCGTGGTGCCGGAACTGGCCTCCCGCGATCACGTGCGCAAAACCGTGCCGCTGATTCAGGCGGCGCTGAAAGAGGCCAACCTGACCCCGGCCGACATCGACGGCGTGGCCTACACCGCCGGGCCGGGTCTGGTGGGGGCGCTGCTGGTCGGCGCGACCGTCGGGCGCGCGCTGGCGTTCGCCTGGAACGTGCCGGCGGTGCCGGTGCACCATATGGAAGGCCACCTGCTGGCACCGATGCTGGAAGACAATCCGCCGGCATTCCCGTTCGTCGCGCTGCTGGTCTCCGGCGGCCACACCCAGCTGATCAGCGTCACCGGCATCGGTGAGTATGAGCTGCTGGGCGAGTCGATCGACGACGCGGCCGGCGAAGCGTTCGACAAGACCGCCAAGCTGCTCGGCCTGGATTATCCCGGCGGGCCGATGCTGTCGAAGATGGCGCAGCAGGGCACGGCGGGGCGCTTCACCTTCCCGCGGCCGATGACCGATCGTCCGGGGCTGGACTTCAGTTTCTCCGGGCTGAAAACCTTCGCCGCCAACACCATCCGCTCCAACGGCAACGATGATCAGACGCGTGCCGACATCGCCCGCGCCTTCGAGGATGCGGTGGTGGATACGCTGGCGATCAAATGCAAACGCGCGCTGGAGCAGACCGGCTTCAAGCGCCTGGTGATGGCCGGCGGCGTAAGCGCCAACCGCACGCTGCGCACCAAACTGGCGGAGATGATGCATAAACGCGGTGGGGAAGTGTTCTATGCCCGCCCGGAATTTTGCACCGACAACGGTGCGATGATCGCCTATGCCGGCATGGTGCGCCTGAAGAGCGGCGCCAACCCGGAGCTGAGCGTTTCGGTGCGGCCGCGCTGGCCGCTGGCGGAATTGCCTGCGGTATAAAACAAAGGGCCGGATTATCCGGCCCTTCTGCTATTCGTCTTTCGGCTGGTCGCCGTTATCCGCGTCGTTTTTCTTCTTGCGCAGCTTGCCCCAGATCTTGCCTTCCTGGCCGCGCCACAGGCGCTGAATATTGTCGTGATGCCGCATCAGGATCAGGCAGGAGAGCATCGCTACCGGGAAGGTGAACTGCGGTTTGAACCACCAGACGTAGAACGGGGCGATCAGCGCGCTGACGATGGCGCCGAGCGAAGAGTAACCGCTGAGCAGCACCGTCAACAGCCAGGTACCGGTCATCAGGCCGGTCAGATCCCAGCCGATAGGCGCGATGGCGCCAAATGCCGTCGCCACGCCTTTACCGCCGCGGAAGTGGAAGAACACCGGATAGATGTGCCCCAGACAGGCGGCGATCGCCGTCAGGCCGAGGTACAGCGGCGGCACATCGAGTTTGTAGGCCAGCCAGACCGGCAGCATCCCTTTCAGAATATCGAACACCAGCACCGCCGCCGCCGCCAGCCGGCCGCCGATGCGCAGGACGTTGGTCGCCCCGGGGTTTCCTGAGCCATGTTCACGCGGATCCGGCAGCCTGGCGATCCGGCAAACCAGGATCGCACTGGAAATCGAGCCGCACAGATACGCGAAGATAATCATGCCAAGCGCGGTAGCACTCATAACGCGGTTCCGTTTAATAATGGTCGTTTTACTCGCAACATCCATGGATAATACGCACATTCCGCTGGAAGTGGTATCCGGCAAGGCCAAAAACAGAGAATGACGTGATGGATATCGTATTTATTGAAGAGCTTACCGTAATTACCACCATTGGCGTTTATGAGTGGGAACAGGGCATTCGTCAGAAGCTGGTGTTCGATATCGAAATGGGCTGGGATAACCGGCCGGCCGCCGCCAGCGACGACGTAACTGACTGTCTGAGCTATGCCGACGTCAGCGACGCCGTGATCCGGCACGTTGAATCGAACCGGTTCGCGCTGGTGGAACGCGTGGCGGAGGAAATATCCGAAATTTTGCTTCAGCGCTTCAATTCCCCGTGGGTCCGTATTAAGGTCAGCAAACCGGGCGCTGTAGCACATGCCAATCGGGTCGGCGTGATCATTGAGCGCGGCACTCGTCCCGCATGATTTTATGTCATCTGCTTGCAACGAAAGACCGTTAAGCTGGTCTTAATCCTGAGAATTGTTTTAGCGGCATTGTTTTTAAGCACTGCCGCTTTTTTATGTTTATGTTAGTCGCAAATTTATGGGGTGAGCGAAGCACATGACGGACATGCATTCACTGTTTATTGCGTTTGTTCTTGGGGTTGTCGAGGGATTAACCGAATTTCTGCCGGTGTCTTCCACCGGGCATATGATCATTGTTGGCGAGTGGCTGGGCTTTACCGGCGACAAAGCCAAGACCTTTGAAGTCATCATCCAACTGGGGTCGATCCTGGCGGTGGTAGTGATGTTCTGGCGCCGGTTGTTCGGCCTGATCGGCATCCATTTCGGCGGCAAGCCGGTGGAGCACGAGGGCAAAACCCACGGCCGGCTGAAGCTGGGGCACATCCTGTTGGGGATGATCCCGGCGGTGGTGCTGGGGTTGATATTCCACGATGTCATTAAATCGCTGTTCGCGCCGAAAAACGTGATGTACGCGTTGGTGGTCGGCGGCCTGCTGCTGTTGACGGCGGAATGGCTGAAGCCGAAGAAGCCGCGTGCGGAAGGGCTGGATGACATCACCTACCGGCAGGCGTTTTTGATCGGTTGCTTCCAGTGCCTGGCGCTG
Source organism: Serratia sp. G204Y (assembly GCF_051172435.1). Lineage (NCBI taxonomy): Bacteria > Pseudomonadati > Pseudomonadota > Gammaproteobacteria > Enterobacterales > Yersiniaceae > Serratia > Serratia sp. G204Y. Next base: position 156,511 of record NZ_JBPIZA010000005.1, read on the forward strand.
TGGCCGGGCTTCTCCCGTTCGGGAGCGACCATCGCCGGTGGCATGCTGGTGGGCGTAAACCGCTATGCGGCGTCCGAATTTTCATTCATCCTGGCGGTGCCGATGATGATAGGCGCCAGCGGCCTGGATCTATACAAGAGCCTGCACTTCCTGACCTGGGGCGACCTGCCGATGTTCGCCGTCGGTTTCGTTACTGCCTTCGTGGTGGCGCTGATTGCGATCAAGACCTTCCTGTCGCTGATTAAACGCATCTCGTTCGTGCCGTTCGCCATCTACCGCTTTATCGTGGCGGCCGTGGTTTACATGGTGTTCCTGTAAGTCCGATGCCAGGAAAAAACCCCGCTCCGCGGGGTTTTTTTATGCCTGATCGTTGAGGATGGTTTGATTGAGCTTCCAGTCGGCCAGCGCCTGCTGGCGACGGCGTTTGAGCTCGTCGCGGATCGCGGTGCCCTGCAGCCCGCTGGCTACCACTTCTTTAATAGATACCGCGTTCGCCACCTGATACGCCTGGCGCAGATAGTCGCCCTGCGGATAAGGATTCTCCTCAAAGCCGGTGCGGCCGCGCGCATCCGCTTCGCTGGTCAGGATCATCTGCTCCAGCCGTTGCGGTTTGCGCCAGACGTCGATGGCGTCGAACAGCTTCAACAGGGTCTCCGGACGCAGCTTGTTCACGGTGTGGATCAAATCATGGTACTCGGCCACCAGCTTGCTCAAATCCCGTACCGGGTTGGGCACCCGCAGCCGCTGGCACAGCGCTTCGACTAGCCGCACGCCCGCCGGGCCGTGGCCGTGGTGATGCGGCCAGAACTCTTTCGGCGTCAACCCTTTGCCGAGATCGTGGCACAGGGTGGCGAAGCGCACGTCCACCTCCGGCGTGAGGCGGGCGGCAATCGCCAACGCCATCAGCGTGTGTACGCCGGTGTCGATCTCCGGGTGCCACTTGGCGGGAGCCGGCACGCCGAACAGCGCGTCAATTTCCGGGAACAGCACCGCCAGCGCACCGCAATCGCGCAGCACCTGAAAATAGACCTGCGGGCTCTGGCTTTGCAGCGCCTTTTCGGTTTCCTTCCAGACGCGTTCGGCGGTCAGCGCGGCCAGTTCACCGCTGTGCGCCATCTGGCGCATCAGGGCGAGCGTTTCGTCGGCGATGCGAAAACCCAGATGGGCGAAGCGAGCATTGAATCGCGCCACGCGCAGTACGCGCAGCGGATCTTCGCCGAACGCGTCGGAAACGTGGCGCAGCACGCGCGCCTGCAGATCGGCCACGCCGCCGTAAGGATCAATCAGCTCTCCTTCGGCGGAGCGGGCGATGGCGTTGATGGTCAGATCGCGCCGCAGCAGATCTTCTTCCAGCGTCACGTCCGGCGCGGCATAGCAGGTAAAACCGGTGTACCCCTGGCCGGATTTGCGCTCGGTGCGCGCCAGCGCGTACTCCTCGTGGGAGTCGGGGTTGAGGAACACCGGAAAATCTTTACCGACCTGCTGGTAGCCCAACGCCAGCAGCTCTGCCGGCGTGGCGCCCACCACCACCCAATCATGATCGACCACCGGAATATTGAGCAGGCTGTCGCGAACGGCGCCGCCGACCAGATAAATCTGCACTGTTGACTCCTGAATATCGTGTAAGGCTCTGTCTATCAGATTACATGAATTGGCCGCGGGATGTCGGCGCCAATGACAAGGGCGCCCGCAGGCGCCCATACTCAAACTGAACGATACTGAGATCAGTTCATCCAGCGGTTGTTGTTCTTGCGGCGCGGGATCAGGTGCGGCAACAGCAGGCCCAGCAGCAAACCGACGCCGGCGACGCCGCCGCCGTACATGAACCACTGCAGGATAATGGTGCGCTGCTTGTCGTCGAGCTGCAGGTTAACGGCGTTGACCTTCTTCTGCGCGACCACCAGCTGGTTTTTCAGATCCTGGTTTTCCTTCTGCAGGCTGCTGATGGTGCTGTCGCTGCCCGCGACTTTTTCCTGCATTTCCGAGGTACGCTGGTTCCAGGTGTTGTCGATGTTGGCCAGCTTGTCGGTCAGGGTTTTCACCTGCTGTTCCAGCTCGGGCACGCGGGTGCGCAGGCTTGGCGTCTGGCTGAGCTGGTCGAGCGGGATCCAGGTGGTACGGCCTTTCGGATCGCGGATCTGGCCGTAGTTGGTGCTGTCGTTGACGCTCAGCAGGGTCACTTCTTCACCGGCGTTGAGAGTGCCGACAATACGGTACTGATTACCTGGGCCGCTATGGACGTAAGTGCTTAACTCATCGGAGATATAGCGTTTATCTTCGGCATGTGCGGCCCAAGTGATGCTGAAGCTCAGCGCGGCAAGGCAAATCAGGCGTAATTTCTGCATTAGTTCATCGTTTCTGGGTGAATTTATGGAACGATAGTAGAGGGTTCAGTCTGACGACGCAACGCCAAAACCGGAATGAGAACTATCTTACTGTGGCTGATTCTGTGAGTTGCGCAGTGTTTTATAACGTAACAGGTTTTTTCTACAGTTAGCAGGGTTAAGGCGCCGGGAATCGCGGTAAGATAACGGCAACTGTGCGTCAGTGGGCAGCATACGGCGGGCCGAATGCGCCGCGCTGAAACCGACGTGAATGCATAACTTATTGGTGTTAAAGAATTATGACCGTTGAAATTGAACTGAAATTCATCGCCGCGCCGCAAGCGGTGGCCGCTCTGCCACACTGGCTCGCCGCCTGGCCGCATCAGCATTCCGCGCCGCAAAAACTGACCAACATCTACTTCGAAACGGCCGACAACTTCCTGCGCCGTCACGACATGGGGCTGCGCATTCGCGGTTTCGACGATCGCTATGAGATGACCATCAAAACCGCCGGTAAAGTGGTGGGCGGCCTGCACCAGCGCCCGGAATACAATGTCGCTATCGCCGAGCCGCAGCTGGCGTTGGCGCAGTTTCCTGCCGACATTTGGCCGCAGGATTGCGATATCGCAGCGTTGCAGCAGGCGTTGCAACCGCTGTTCCGTACCGATTTCGTGCGTGAGAAGTGGGTGGTTACTTACGGCCAAAGCGAGATAGAGATTGGCCTGGATCAGGGCGAGGTGCGCGCCGGTGATCTCAGCGAAGCCTTGAGCGAGATCGAGCTGGAGCTGCTGAAAGGCAATACCGCCGATCTGCTGGCGTTGGCCGGTGAGCTGGCGGCGCACGACGGGCTGCGTCAGGGCAGCCTGAGCAAGGCGGCGCGCGGTTACCACCTGGCGCAGGGCAATCCGCCGCGTGAGGTGCGCCCGCTGCGGGTGCTGAAGCCGGCGGCGAAGGCGACCGTCGAACAGGGGATGATCGCCGCCTTCGAGCTGGCGCTGAGCCACTGGCAGTACCATGAAGAGCTGTGGCTGCGCGGCGACGCGCAGGCGCGCGCTTCGGTGATTGAGGCGGTCGGCACGATCCGCCAGGCGCTGGTGATCTTCGGCGGCCTGGTGCCGCGCAAGGCCAGCGCCGATCTGCGCGCCCGCCTGACCGAGCTCGAGCCGCTGTTGGCGGACAAAGCCGCGCAACCAGAGAGCCTGTGCTACAGCGCGGCCTACCTGCAATGTAAGTTGGCGCTCACATCATGGCTGGTGAGCGGCGCCTGGCGGCCGTTTATTGACGCCAAAGGGCAGGCCAAGCTGGACGGTTCTTTCAAACGCTTCAGCGACATCATGCTGGGGCGCAGCGGCGCGGAGCTGAAAGAGGCCTTCAGCCGTACGCTGAACGAAGATGAATATCAGGAACAATTGCCGCGCCTGACGCGTCAGATTTCGGCGCTGGTCCTGCTGTCGGGCGCCTACCCCGACGAGCAGACCGGCCCTTATATCGAGGCCTGGCGCGAACTGCAGGCGGCGCTGAGCGAGCGCCGTCAGGGCTGGTATGAAGCCAGCCGCAAACAGGCCTTATCGCATGCGCCATTCTGGTTAAACGGCGCGCTTCGTTAATCAAGCCGGCCCGCCAGCCGTGGGCCGCAGAACGGGTCATACACTATGTCGCCACTTTCAGCCGCGTTACAGGCTCAGGCACAGCAGGTTGTGCAGCGTTTTCAGGAAGTTCACGGCGCGGACAGCGCCTTTAGCGAGCAGGAGCAGTGGGTGCTGGCGTCGAGCGACTTCGTCAGCGACGCACTGCTCGCCCAGCCGGCCTGGCTGGCGACGCTGCGCGAACAGCCGCCGGCGCCCGGTGAGTGGCAACACTATGCCGCCTGGCTGCAGGACGAGCTGGAAGAGGTGCGCGATGAGGCGCAACTGATGCGCACGCTGCGTCTGTTTCGCCGTGAAACGCTGGTGCGCATTGCCTGGGCGCAGGCGCAGGGGCTGTGTTCGACCGAAGAAACGCTACTGCAGCTGAGCGGGCTGGCGGAGACGCTGATCGTCAGCGCGCGCGACTGGCTGTACCAAACCTGTTGCCGCGAGTGGGGCACGCCGTGCAACGCCGCCGGTGAACCGCAGCCGCTGCTGATCCTCGGCATGGGCAAGCTGGGCGGCGGCGAGCTGAATTTCTCGTCGGATATCGATCTGATCTTCGCCTACCCGGAAAACGGCCAGACCCAGGGCGGGCGGCGCGAGCTGGACAATGCCCAGTTCTTCACCCGCCTGGGCCAGCGGCTGATCAAGGCGCTGGATCAGCAGACCATCGACGGCTTCGTCTATCGCGTCGACATGCGGCTGCGGCCGTTCGGCGACAGCGGCCCATTGGTGATGAGCTTCGCGGCGCTGGAAGACTACTATCAGGAGCAGGGGCGCGACTGGGAGCGCTATGCGATGGTGAAGGCGCGCCTGATGGGCGGCGCGGAAGACGCCTACAGCCAGGAGCTGCGCAAAACGCTGCGGCCGTTCGTGTTCCGCCGCTATATCGATTTCAGCGTCATCCAGTCTTTGCGCAACATGAAGGGCATGATCGCCCGTGAAGTGCGGCGGCGCGGCCTGAAGGACAACATCAAGCTGGGCGCCGGCGGCATTCGCGAAATCGAATTCATCACCCAGGTATTTCAGCTGATCCGCGGCGGCCGTGAGCCGGCGCTGCAGGGGCGTTCGCTGCTGCCGACGCTGCAGGCGGTGGGTGAGCTGGGGCTGCTGGAGGCCGAGCAGGTGCGGGCGCTGAGCGCCGCCTACCTGTTCCTGCGGCGGCTGGAGAATCTGCTGCAGGCGATCGGCGATCAGCAAACCCAGACGCTGCCGCAGGATGCGCTCGACCAGGCGCGGCTGGCCTACGGCATGGGGCTGGCGGATTGGCCGGCGCTGATGGCGACGCTGGAGGTGCACATGCAGGCGGTGCGGGCGGTGTTCGACGATCTGATCGGCGACGATAGCCCGGATATCGGCGAAGATCCCGACTACCAGCACTATCACAGCCTGTGGCAGGACGCGCTGGAGGAAAACGAGCTGGCGCCGCTGACGCCGCACCTGGACGAAGAGGGGCGCCGACAGATGCTGCGCACCATCGCCGATTTCCGCCATGATGTCGACAAGCGCACCATCGGCCCGCGCGGCCGCGACGTGCTCGATCAGCTGATGCCGCGCCTGCTGGCGGAGGTGTGCCCGCGCCAGGACGCGCCGACCGCGCTGGTGCGGCTGGCGCAGCTGCTGCTCAGCATCGTCACCCGCACCACTTACCTCGAGCTGCTGGTGGAGTACCACGCGGCGCTCAGCCATCTGATCCGTCTGTGCGCCGCTTCGCCGATGGTTGCCAACCAGCTGTCGCGCTACCCGCTGTTGCTGGACGAACTGCTGGATCCGGCCACGCTGTATCAGCCGGTGGCGCTGGACGCCTACCGCAGCGAGCTGCGCCAGTACCTGCTGCGGGTGCCGGAAGACGACGAAGAGCAAAAGCTGGAGGCGCTGCGCCAGTTCAAACAGGCGCAGCAGCTGCGCATCGCCGCAGCGGATATCGCTGGCGCGCTGCCGGTGATGAAAGTGAGCGACCACCTGACTTATCTGGCGGAGGCGATCATCGACGCGGTGGTGCAACAGGCCTGGAGCGACATGGTGGCGCGCTACGGCCAGCCGACCCATCTGCAGGAGCGCGAAGGGCGCGGCTTTGCGGTGATCGGCTACGGCAAGCTGGGCGGCTGGGAGCTGGGTTACAGTTCCGATCTCGATCTGGTGTTCCTGCTGGATTGCCCGCCGGAGGTGATGACCGACGGCGATCGCTGCATCGACGGCCGCCAGTTCTACCTGCGGCTGGCGCAGCGGGTGATGCATCTGTTCAGCACCCGCACTTCCTCCGGCATTCTGTATGAGGTGGACGCGCGTCTGCGGCCTTCCGGCGCCGCGGGGATGCTGGTCAGCACCGTCGAGGCGTTCGCCGATTACCAGCAAAACGAAGCCTGGACCTGGGAGCATCAGGCTCTGGTGCGCGCGCGCATCGTGCACGGCGACCCGGCGCTGCACCAGCAGTTCGACGCGATTCGGCGCGAAATCCTGTGCAAAACGCGTGATGCGGAGACCCTGAAGCGCGAAGTGCGCGAGATGCGCGAAAAGATGCGCAACCATCTCGGCAACAAGCAGCGCGATCTGTTTGATATCAAAACCGATGAGGGCGGCATTACCGACATCGAATTTATCGCCCAATATCTGGTCTTACGCTATGCGCCGGATGAACCGCGGCTGACGCGTTGGTCAGACAACGTGCGCATCTTCGAGCTGATGGCCAATTACGACATCATGCCGGAAGAGGAGGCGCGCGCGCTGATCCAGGCCTATGTCACCATGCGCGACGAGATCCACCATCTGGCGCTGCAGGAGCATTCCGGCAAGGTCGGCAGCGAGCTGTTCACCGCCGAGCGCGAGCAGGTGCGCGCCAGCTGGGCCAAATGGCTGGATTAATACCTTTTTGCGGGTATTCCGGCGGTCTGTGGTAATATCTGCGCCACTAAAATTTTGTTCTTTTTTGGAGTTATCGGATGAAAGTTACGCTGCCTGATTTTCGCCGCGCCGGTGTGCTGGTGGTCGGTGACGTCATGTTGGATCGCTATTGGTATGGGCCGACCAGCCGCATTTCACCGGAAGCCCCGGTGCCGGTGGTCAAGGTCGACACCATCGAAGAGCGTCCCGGCGGCGCGGCTAACGTGGCGATGAACATCGCTTCGCTGGGCGCCAATTCCCGCCTGGTGGGCCTGACCGGCATCGACGATGCGGCGCGGGCGCTGAGCGCCAAGCTGAATGAAGTCAACGTGCGCTGCGACTTCGTCTCGGTGCCGACCCATCCGACCATCACCAAGCTGCGCGTGCTGTCGCGCAACCAGCAACTGATCCGTCTCGACTTCGAAGAAGGCTTCTCCAACGTCGATCCGCAGCCGATGCTGGAGCGCATTCAGCAGGCGCTGCCGCAGATCGGCGCGCTGGTGCTGTCCGATTACGCCAAGGGCGCGCTCAGCCAGGTGCAGGGCATGATCCAACTGGCGCGCGCCGCCAAGGTGCCGGTGCTGATCGACCCAAAAGGCTCTGACTTCGAACGCTATCGCGGCGCGACGCTGCTGACGCCGAACCTGTCCGAGTTCGAAGCGGTGGTGGGCCACTGCAAGGATGAGGCGGAACTGGTGGAACGCGGCATGAAGCTGGTGGCGGATTTTGAGCTGTCGGCGCTGTTGGTCACCCGTTCCGAACACGGCATGACGCTGCTGCAGCCAGGCGTTGAGCCGCTGCACCTGCCGACCCAGGCGCAGGAAGTGTTCGATGTGACCGGCGCGGGCGACACCGTGATCGGCGTATTGGCCGCTTCGCTGGCCGCCGGCAATTCGCTGGAAGAGTCCTGCTTCCTGGCCAACGCCGCCGCCGGCGTGGTGGTGGGCAAGCTCGGTACCTCTACCGTGTCGCCAATCGAGCTGGAAAACGCGGTGCGCGGCCGGGCCGAAACCGGCTTTGGCGTGATGACCGAAGCGCAGTTGAAAACCGCTGTTGCTCAGGCGCGTCAGCGCGGCGAGAAAGTGGTGATGACCAACGGCATTTTCGACATTTTGCACGCCGGCCACGTCTCCTATCTGGCCAACGCCCGCAAGCTGGGCGACCGCCTGATCGTGGCGGTGAACAGCGACGCCTCGACCAAACGCCTGAAAGGGGAAAAACGCCCGGTCAACGCGCTGGAGAATCGCATGATCGTGCTGGGCGCGCTGGAAGCGGTGGATTGGGTGGTGCCGTTCGAAGAGGACACGCCGCAGCGCTTGATCGCCGACATTCTGCCGGATCTGCTGGTGAAAGGCGGCGATTACAAACCGGAAGAGATTGCCGGCAGTGCGGAAGTGTGGGCCAACGGCGGCGATGTCAAAGTGTTGAACTTTGAAGACGGGCTGTCGACCACCAACATCATCAAAGCGATCAAAGACGGGCGCGGCTAACGCCGGGCGACCGAAAGAACAGGGGCGCGCGGTTCAGGTGCGCGCCCTTGGCGGGAATTTATTCGTCTTCCTGCTTGGCTGCCGGCGCCGCGCTCAGCTTGCTTTCCAGCTCGGCCAGGCGCTGTTCCAACAGCGCCAGCTTCTCGCGGGTGCGCAACAGCACCTGAGTCTGCACGTCGAACTCTTCGCGGTTAACCAAATCCAGGCGGGTCAGCTGCGACTGCAGGACCTGACGGATTTTTTTCTCAACGTCTTCCCCGAATTCACGAACGCCTTTAGGCATGGACTCATGAACCTGGCGTGCGATTTGTTCGATTTTTTTCGGGTCAATCATGGCGTATCCCTTTCAGAGTTTAATTGCTGCCGCTTAGTGTAATGCGAGTTGCCCGCCGGATAAACACCATTAAGCGCATTCGCCGCGCGTGGCCGAATTGTGCTTTTGCCAATTGCCCTGTCTACCCATTAGCGTTATAGTCATCCTGCTTATTCTCAGGGCGGGGTGAAAGTCCCCACCGGCGGTAAATCACCTTCTACGGTGAAAGCCCGCGAGCGCTCAGCCAGCCTGTCAGGGCCGGTTAGAGGTCAGCAGATCCGGTGCAATTCCGGGGCCGACGGTTATAGTCCGGATGGGAGAGAGTAACGGTATCTGCCGGGCTTGCGCCCGCTTGCGTTATTTTTTTAGCTATTGCTAGCTACTCCTCAAGATCGCCCTGGTTCTGGTAATCCATAATTTTTAATGAGGTTTTTTACCATGAATCAGACGCTACTTTCAGACTTCGGCACGCCGACAGAACGCGTTGAACGCGCGATCGACGCACTGCGCAACGGGCGCGGCGTAATGGTGCTCGATGATGAAAACCGTGAAAACGAAGGTGACATGATCTTCGCCGCGGAAACCATGACCGTTGAGCAGATGGCGCTGACCATTCGCCACGGTAGCGGTATCGTGTGCCTGTGCATCACCGAAGAACGCCGTCAGCAGCTTGAGCTGCCGATGATGGTGACCAACAACTCCAGCCAATTCCAGACCGCCTTCACCGTGACCATCGAAGCGGCGCAGGGCGTGACCACCGGGGTTTCCGCTTCCGATCGCCTGACCACCATCCGTGCGGCGGTGGCAGACAGCGCCAAGCCGAGCGACCTGAACCGTCCGGGCCACGTGTTCCCGCTGCGCGCGCAGCCGGGCGGCGTGCTGAGCCGTCGCGGCCACACCGAAGCGACCATCGATCTGGTTTCCATGGCCGGTTTCAAACCTGCCGGCGTGCTGTGTGAGCTGACCAACGACGATGGCAGCATGGCGCACGCGCCGGAAGTGATCGCCTTCGCCAAACAGCACGACATGGTGGTGCTGACCATCGAAGATCTGGTGGCCTACCGCCAGGCGCACGAGAAAAAGGCCAGCTGATAGCCGGTCGCTTTCAACGATAAAAAAAGCCGCGTAACGCGGCTTTTTTGTATCTACCGTTCTGACAGGCGTTCGCCGATGCGGCTGGCGTAATTCATCACGTGGAAGGTGTAGTTCTCTTCCACCGTACCCTGGAACAGATGGGCCCAGGGGCCGATGGCGTAGATGCCGAGATCTTCCCCGCCGTGGGTCTCGCTTTTCAGCGGCACCAGCGCCGGCTGAATAAAGTCGGGCGCGGTGGCCTGTTCCATGGTCAATGTCGGGCGTTCGGTCAGCGGGATCGTGCCGCCGGGGCCATTGGCGAAGCCGACGGTGGTGTAAGGCTTGCCGTCGCTGCCCAGCCGCGGTTTGCCGTCGACGCCGACGGAAATGCCGAGGATAGGATTACCCCGCTTGGCATAGCCGGCGATGGTCAATGTGTGGCTGTGATCGCCGGTCACGATCACCAGGGTTTCCTCCAGGTTGACCTTGTCGACGATGGTTTTCACCGCCTCGTTCAGGGCGACCGCGTCGCTCAGCGTACGGTAGGCGTTACCGTTGTGGCTACCGTGATCGATGCGTCCGCCCTCCACCAACAGCAGATAGCCTTCGGGATTCCTGGCCAGAATATCGATGGCCTTGCCGGTCATTTCTGCCAGCGAAGGCTCTCCCGCCGCGTCTTGCCGCCGATCGTGCTCGAAGTTCATGTGCGACGGCTCGAACAGGGCCAGCAGATGATCGATCTTACCCGGTTCGATTTTGTCGAACTGCGCCTGATTCCAGACGTATTGCCCACGCTCGCCATAGCGTTGCAGCCAGGCCTGCGTCAGATCGCGGCCATCCTTTCTGGCGCCTTTCTTGCCGGGGTATTCCGGATCGCTCACGCTATCGGGCAGGAAGTTGGCGCGCCCGCCGCCCATTGCCACGTTAAGGCCGTCGCCGTACTTCATTTCCACCAGCTGGCGCGCGATATCGCGGCAGCCTGCGGCCAGAGCCGCTGCCGGCATTTTGGCGTCGGATTCCCAATCGCGGTTGGCGATATGGGCATAGGTCGCGCCCGGCGTGGCGTGGGTGATGGTGGCGGTCGTCACGGCGCCGGTGGCCATGCCGAGCGTTGCGGCCATCTCCCACAGCGTGGTGACGGTCTTGGTTTGCTGATCCTCGCAATTGTTGAGGGTGGCCGTATGGTTGAGGCCCATCAGATCGTTGATGGTTTTGACGCCGGTGGTCATCGCCACCGCGCTGGGCGCGGAGTCGGTGATTTGGGCGTCGGCGGAGTAGGTTTTGGCCGCCGCCAGATAGGGGAAGGCCTCCCAGGCCAGCACGTTGGATTCGCCGTCCACGCCGCGCTGCTGCCCTTCAAAAATGCGGGCGGCGGTCACGGTGGAAAACCCCATGCCGTCGCCGACCACCAGAATGACGTTTTTGGCGCGGTTGGTGTTTGGCGTCTGTTTCAGCCGCTGTTGCAGCTGAGCTTGCGCCTGAAGGAAGTAAGGATCTTCGCGCTGCGTCAGCTGCGCGTTGTCCGCCGCGCCGGCGGTGGCCGTCCAGCCGGTGAGCAAGGATATGGAAAGCGCCAGGCGGGTTGCCAGTGTGAGTCTGAACATGAATTCCTCCTTGGTGAGACGTAATTCCCATCGCGCGGCGGGGTTGCCTGCTACCCGTCGGCAGAGGAGGAGTGTATAGATCGTGTTAACAAAAAATACATAAATTATTCACAAATTAGATCTGTGTGGCAGTAATGTCATGGCATTCACTGATCTTATTAATCTATTGAAATATATTAATTTTTTATCTTTCTGTCTGCCGGCGCATTCCTCCGCTTTTAATTCAAATTTATTGAATATCTTCATCACGGTTATCCGGCTGTGTTGGCGCGGCAAAGCGCGTAATGTAGCGGCATAGCACAATTTGAACTAAGGATCTCCCTATGAACACCTCTCGTATGCCGGCACTGTTTCTTGGCCACGGTAGCCCGATGAACGTGCTGGAAGACAACCGCTACACCCGGGCATGGCGTGCGTTGGGTGAGTCATTGCCGCGCCCGAAGGCGATCGTGGCGGTTTCCGCGCATTGGTATACCCGCGGCACTGCGGTCACCGCGATGGAAAAACCCAAAACCATTCACGACTTCGGCGGGTTCCCGCAGGCGCTGTTTGATACCCGTTATCCGGCGCCGGGCTCTCCCGCGCTGGCTGCGCAGCTGCAGCAAGTGTTGGCGCCGGTGCCGGTGACGGCCGATCTCGGCGAGTGGGGGTTGGATCACGGAACCTGGGGCGTGTTGATCAAGATGTACCCCAATGCTGACATCCCGGTGGTGCAGCTCAGCGTCGACGGCACGCAGCCGGCGGCCTATCACTATGAGCTGGGGCGCAAACTGGCGGCGCTGCGCGATGAGGGGGTGATGATCGTCGCCAGCGGCAACGTGGTGCACAACCTGCGCATGGTGAAATGGCAGGGCGATACCAGCGCCTACCCGTGGGCGGAATCGTTCAATAACTTTGTCCGGGATAACCTGCGTTATCGGGGCGATAACCATCCGCTGGTGGATTTCATGCGCCATGAGGGGGCAGCGCTGTCGAATCCGACGCCGGAACACTATCTGCCGTTGCTGTACGTGCTTGGCGGCTGGGATGGCAAAGAGGCCATCAGCGTGCCGATCGACGGTATCGAAATGGGAGCGCTGAGCATGCTGTCGGTGCAGGTGGGCTAAAGAAAAAACGCCAGTCAGAGACTGGCGTTTTGGTCTCGGCGGGGCTATCAGCCGAGGATGGTGTGCGGATAGAAGCGCGACAGATCCTGCGTGATCAGTTCGCGATCTTCGCGCAGGCCAATGCCGCAAGGTTGATCGTTCACCAGCCAACTGCCGATCAGCGTGTAGCTGTCTTCGAACTTCGGCAGCGGATGGAACTGCTGCACGATCATGCCCTCTTCGCCGTATGGCCCATCGACGCGCGCCACTTCCTGACCGTTTTCGACGATCTGAATGTTCGCGCCTTCGCGTGAGAACAGCGGCTTGGTGACGTAATGATCCATCGGCGGATGATCGTCTTGCGCGAAATAAGCCGGCAACAGATTCGGGTGGTTCGGGAACATTTCCCACAGCAGCGGCAGCAGCGCTTTGTTGGAGATGATGCTCTTCCAGGCCGGCTCCAGCCAGCGCACGCCGGCGTCTTCCAGCTTGGTGGAGAACATCTCGCGCAGCATGAATTCCCACGGGTAGAGCTTGAACAGGTTGCCGATCACCTGATCCTGCAGATCGGTAAACTGGCCTTTCTCGCCGAGGCCAATCTCTTCCATGAACAGGAACTCGGTCGGCAGACCGGCTTCCTGCGCGCAGTCCTGCAGATATTGCACCGTGCCGCGATCTTCTTCGCTGTCCTGGCAGCACGCCAGGTGTAACAGGCCGAAGCCGTGATGCGCTTTCAGCTCGGCGAAACGCTCGATCAGCTTCTCCTGCAGGCTGTTGTACTGATCCGATTCCGGATCCAACTTGCCGGCGTTGATCTGGTCTTCCAGCCACAGCCACTGGAAGAAGGCCGCCTCATACAGCGAGGTTGGCGTATCGGCGTTGTTCTCCAGCAGCTTCGGCGGGTTGACACCGTCGTAGGCCAGATCGAGACGCGAATACAGCGACGGCTGATTGGTGCGCCACGAACTGCGCACGAACTCCCAAGTGTGTTTCGGGATGCAGAACTTGGCCATCAGCTCGTCGCTGCCGACCACTTTTTCCACCACCTGCAGACACATCTGGTGCAGCTCGGCGGTGGCGCTTTCGATCTCTTCAATCTGCGCCAGCGTGAACTGGTAATAGGCGTCTTCACACCAGTACGGCTCGCCGTACATGGTGTGGAAACGGAAACCGAACTCGGTTGCTTTTTCACGCCAGTCCGGGCGCTCGGTAATAGCAATACGTTTCATGCATCAACCGCCCATGCTGCGAGAGCCGGAGTTGGAGGTGGCGCTGCTGCGCTGCATGCTGGTCTGCTTGGCTACGGTCTCGCCGAAGCCGCCGCGGGTCACGGTGTTGGTGACTGCAGGCTTCGGCGCCATGGCGGTTTTCGGCACCGTCATGGTGCGGCCGCCGGCGGTGGCCGGGCCGTAGCTCTTGCCGCTGGCGTCGACAAACTTGCCGTTCGCCGGGCTGGCGGCGTTCTTGGAGGTGAACAGCGGCTGCTGCGCGAAGCCGGAACCGCCCATCAGGCGGCCCATCATGTAGCCCGCCATCAGCGGCATCCAGAAGCTGCCGCTGCTTTGCGATTCCGCCGCCATGCCGGCCTGTGCCGGCGCCTGGGTGCACTGCGCTTCGCCGAACTCGGCGACGCAGTCTTCGCGGGTGGCGTATTTCGGCGCGGTTTTCGCCGCTTCCTTCAGGGCATTGTTGTAGGAGGTGGTGCACTGCTCGCTCATCGAAGGATTGGCGCGCGAACAGTCATCGGCATTCTGATACAGGGAGACCGTTTCATCGCTCTTCTCACAGCCGGCCAGCATAAAGACGGCGCTGATCGCCAAAGCCACGGGCGCGACACGGTAGCTGCGCCAGGATTTGCGGAACGTCTCTTGGTTGATGTTTTTTGTCCGTTTCATCGTTATCAATCCCATCATGCGGGCTGTTTTCGCCCTTTCCCAGTAGTGGCGCTAAGGATAGGGGAAACATGGTCAAAATTAAAGCTGAAACGCCCGCAGAATCGACTCTTTACGCAGTTATACGTTGGGGTGTGCGCCAGTTCGCTTTCGCGGCGAAAAAACGCGCGTTGGCGTTTCATCATGAAACGTTGTCGCTATGATGATGTTCCATAATGGAACAAAAATCGCGAGGCTCGCCAGGCGGGCGGCGGGCGCTCATAGTCGAAGCACAACAACAAGCCGGCGGCGAAGTCGGCGCGTCATCACCTGATATCTGAACGTTACCATCGCCAACTCCCTACAAGGATCCGGTTATGTTGAGAATCATCCAGTCACCAGGCAAATATATTCAGGGCGCCAATGCGCTGGCCGCCGTCGGCGAATACGCCAAATCCCTCGCCGATCATTACCTGGTGATCGCCGACGACTTCGTGATGCAGCTGGCGGGCGACACCCTAATGGGCAGCCTGCAGCAGCACGGCGTGAAACATCATGCGGCGCGCTTCAACGGCGAATGCTGCCGCAAGGAGATAGACCGGCTCGGCCATGAGCTGCAGGCTCACGGCTGCCGCGGCGTGATCGGCGTCGGCGGCGGCAAGACGCTCGACACCGCCAAGGCCGTGGCGCACTACCAACAGCTGCCGGTGGTGCTCATTCCCACCATCGCCTCCACCGATGCGCCGACCAGCGCGCTGTCGGTTCTCTACACCGAACAGGGCGAATTCGCCGAGTACCTGATTTACCCGCGCAACCCGGACATGGTGGTGATGGACAGCGCCATCATCGCCAAAGCGCCGGTGCGTCTGCTGGTGGCCGGCATGGGCGACGCGCTTTCCACCTATTTCGAGGCGCAGGCCTGCTTCGACGCCCAGGCCACCAGCATGGCCGGCGGCAAATCGACGCTGGCGGCGCTCAGCCTGGCGCGGCTGTGTTATGACACGCTGCTGGCGGAAGGGGTGAAAGCCAAACTGGCGGTCGAGGCCGGCGTGGTGACGGAAGCGGTGGAACGCATCATTGAGGCCAATACCTATCTGAGCGGCATCGGCTTCGAGAGCAGTGGGCTGGCGGCGGCGCACGCCATTCACAACGGTTTTACCGTGCTCGAAGAGTGCCACCACCTGTATCACGGCGAGAAAGTGGCGTTCGGCACCCTGGCGCAGCTGGTACTGCAGAACAGCCCGATGGCGCAGATTGAAACCGTGCTGGCGTTTTGTCATGGCATCGGCCTGCCGATCACGCTGGCGCAGATGGGCGTCACCGGCGATGCGGCGGCGAAGATGATGGCGGTGGCCGAAGCCAGCTGCGCAGCCGGCGAAACCATTCACAACATGCCGTTCAAGGTTACACCCGCGGGCGTGCAGGCGGCGATCCTGACGGCGGATCGGCTGGGCGCCGCCTGGCTGCAGCGTCATTGATATCGTTGGGGCGCGGTGCGCCGCGCCCCTGTTCTTACAGAGGAAACCATCGTGAAAAAACTGATTAATCAGGTCGAGTCGGTGTTGGAAGAGCAGTTGCAGGGGCTGGCGGAGGCCCATCCCGAGCTGCTGGTGCACGCGGATCCGCTGTTCGTGACCCGCGCCGACGCGCCGGTGGCGGGCAAGGTGGCGATCCTGTCCGGCGGCGGCAGCGGCCATGAGCCGATGCACTGCGGTTTCGTCGGCGAAGGGATGCTCGACGGCGCCTGTCCGGGCGAGATTTTCACCTCGCCGACGCCGGATAAAATGTACGAGTGCGGCCAGGCGATCGACGGCGGCGCCGGGGTGCTGCTGCTGATCAAGAACTACACCGGCGACGTGCTCAACTTCGAAACCGCCACCGAGCTGCTGCACGACAGCGGCGTCGCGGTGGCGACGGTGCTGGTGGATGACGACGTGGCGGTCAAAGACAGCCTGTTTACCGCCGGGCGGCGCGGGGTGGCTAACACCGTGCTGATGGAGAAACTGCTGGGCGCCGCCGCGGCGCGCGGCGACGATCTGGACAGCGTGGTGACGTTAGGGCATCGCATCAACAACCACGGGCACTCAATCGGCATCGCGCTGGGGGCTTGCACCGTGCCGGCCGCCGGCAAGCCGTCGTTTACCCTGGCGGAGAACGAAATGGAGTTCGGCGTCGGCATTCACGGCGAGCCGGGCATTGCGCGCCGTCCGTTCACCACGCTCAACGCGGCGGTGGACGACATGTTCCATACGCTGATCGACCACGGCCACTATCAGCGCACGATCCGCGTCTGGGATCGTCAGCAGGGCGAGTGGCGCGACGAGATGCAGACCAAGCAGCCGTTGACGCGCGGCGATCGAGCGATCGCGCTGGTCAACAACCTGGGCGCCACGCCACTGTCGGAGCTGTACGGCGTATACCATCGGCTGGCGGAGCGCTGCGCCGAGGCGGGCATCATCATTGAGCGCAATCTGGTGGGCTCTTACTGCACTTCGCTCGATATGCAGGGCGTGTCCATCACGCTGTTGAACGTGGACGACGAGCTGTTGTCCTTGTGGGATGCGCCGGTGAAAACGCCTGCGCTGCGTTGGGGTTGCTGAGGAGGAATCATGGCGTTGACCAAACAACAGGTTGTCGATTGGCTGATGCGTTGCGGCGAGGTGTTCAGCCGGGAGCGCGATTTTCTGACCCGGCTGGACACCGAGATCGGCGATGCCGACCACGGTTTGAACATGAATCGCGGTTTCAACAAGGTGGTGGAAAAGCTGCCGTCGGTGGCGGACAAAGATATCGGTTTCATTCTGAAAAACACCGGCATGACGCTGCTGTCGAGCGTGGGCGGCGCCAGCGGCCCGCTGTTCGGCACCTTCTTCATCCGCGCGGCGCAGGCGGCGAACGCCAAGCAAAGCCTGGATCTGGCGGAGCTGCATCAAATGATGCAAGAGGGGGTTGAAGGCGTGGTGATGCGCGGTAAGGCGGAGCCGGGCGACAAGACCATGTGCGACGTCTGGTGGCCGGTGGTGGAAAGCCTCGGGCAGTCCGCGCAGCAGAACCTGAGCGTGGCGGAGGCGCTGCAGCGCGCCGCCGACAGCGCCGAGCGGGCGGTGGAGAGCACCATTACCATGCAGGCGCGCAAGGGGCGGGCCAGTTACCTGGGCGAGCGCAGCATCGGCCACCAGGATCCCGGCGCCACTTCGGTGATGTTGATGATGAAAACGCTGGCCGAGGTCGCCGGCAGCTAGCAGGAGGCGAGATGATTAATATCGTGGTGGTTTCGCACAGCGCGTTGCTGGCGCGTGGCGTTGAGCAACTGGCGCGGCAGATGATGCGCGGCGACGGCTGCAAACTGGCGCTGGCGGCGGGCGTGGATGACGAGCAGCACCCGATCGGCACGGACGCCGTCAAAGTGATGGAGGCGATCGAAGCGGTCGCCGACGGCGACGGCGTTCTGGTGCTGATGGATCTGGGCAGCGCGCTGCTCAGCGCCGAAACCGCGCTCGATCTGCTGGACCCGGATTTGGCCGCCAACGTGCGGCTGTGTGCGGCGCCGCTGGTCGAAGGCACGCTGGCGGCGGTGGTGGCCGCCAACTCCGGCGCCTCGCTGGAGCAGGTGGTGGCGGAGGCGCAGGGCGCGCTGCAGGCCAAACAGGCGCAGCTGGGCGAAGGCTCGCCGGCCGCAAAAAGCGCGGCTTTGCCGCTAGCGCAGGGCAAAAGCGCAACCTGGACGGTGCAGAACCCGCACGGGCTGCATGCGCGCCCGGCGGCGCGGCTGGTCGAGACGCTGGCGCCGTTCAAGGCTGAGCTGGTGCTGGAAAAGCAGGGGCAGTGCGTCGATCCGCGCAGCCTCAATCAGTTGGCGCTGCTGCAGGTGCGCCACGGCGACACCATTCGCCTGATCGCCGACGGCGCGCAGGCGGACGAAGCGCTGGCGGCGTTCAAAGCGCTGGCGGAACAACATTTCGGCGAGACGGTTTCCGAGCGGCAGCAGCCTTCGCTGCATGGCATTCCGGTGGCGGAAAGCGTCACCAGCGGGCCGGTGTTCCAGGCCCACAGCTTCTGGCCGCCAACCGTCGATCGACGAATCGGCGCGGACGAGGTGTTGGGCGAACAGCAACGCCTGCGTGAGGCGCTGCAGCGCACGCTAAGCGATCTGAACCGGCTGGCAGAGCGCACCGGCACGCTGATCGGCAAGCCGCAGGCGGCGATCTTCGGCGCCCACAGCATGCTGCTGGACGATCCGGATCTGCAGCAGGCGGCGTACACCCGCATCGCGCAGCAGTTGTGCAACGCCGAGCAGGCCTGGCGACAGGTGCTGGAGGCGATCGCCGAAGAGTACCGCGAGCTGGATGACGACTACATGCGGGCGCGCGAACTGGACGTGCGCGACATGCTGCGCCGCACGCTGTGCCATCTGCAGGGGCTGCCGTTACCGACGATTGCGCTGGCAGAGCCGTCGATACTGGTGATGGACGAACTGATGCCTTCGGAGGTGGTGATGCTCGACAGGCGGCTGGTGCTCGGCATCTGCCTGAGCGGCGGCAATGCCCTGTCACACAGCGCCATTCTGGCGAAGGCGATGGGCATGCCGATGGTGGTCGGCATGCAGGATTGCCTGAGCAAAACCCGCAGCGGGCAGAAGGCGATGCTGGACGCCGCGCGCGGGGTACTGCAGCTCAGCCACTAGGCGTTCAGGCGCGCAGCTTGAACTGGCGGATGTCGATCCCGTGCTGTTTGATCTTCCGCCACAGGGTGGTGCGGCCGATGCCCAGCAGCTGCGCCATTTCCGTCAGCTGGCCGCGGCTGACGGTCGCCGCGCGCAGGATCGCCTGGCGCTCCATGTCCGTCAGCGTCAGCAGCGGCGCGCCGGGCTGCGGATCGCTTTCCAGCAGCGACGGCTGGCCGAGCAGGTGCGCCGGCAGATCCGCCAATTGGATGTGGTGGCCGTGGCAGATCATTGCCGCGCGCTCCACCACCCCTTTCAGTTCCAAATCGTTGCCCGGCCACAGGTAGAGCGCCAGCTGGGCCATCACTTCGTCATCCACCCGAAAGCGACACTGAAAATGCTGCTCCAGCGTGCGCAGATGGTGTTTGACCAGCAGCGGAATATCGCTCAGCCGCTGGCGCAGCGGCGGGATCTGGATCTCGAACGCCTGCAGGCTGTAAAACAGCTGGCGGCGGAAGCGGTTTTGCTGCACCAGCAGCGGCAGATCGGCGGCGCTGCCGGCGATGACTCGGACATCGACCGGGATCACCCGGCTGGAATTGAGGCGGATCACCACGCCGGTTTTCAGCACCTGCAGCAATGCCGATTGCATCTCCGCCGGCAGGTATTCGATCTGTTCGAGGTACAGCGTGCCGCCGTTGGCCAATTCGAATTTACTCAGCTGGCCCGCCTCTTCTTCGTTGGCGTCGCTGCCCAGCAGTTCACGCAGCCCCTGCGCCTGCGGCAGCAGCTGGCAGTTGAGGGCGATATACGGCCCGGCGGCGCGTTCGCCGGCGTTGTGGATAGCCTGGCTGAGCCGCTCTTTGCCAACCCCTTCCTCCCCGCGCAGCAGGATTGGATGCTGGCCCTTGGCCGCCTGCTGCCCGTAACGGATCAGCCGCCGCATCTCCAGCGAGGCGGAGGGCATTTGCTCGAAGCTGTGGCTGACGCGCCCCAACTGGCTGCTGACATACTGGCGCAGCCGCTCGAGCGGGTGCAGCAGGGCGATGAAACTGCAGCGATCGCCGTCGAAAATCGGCTTTAGCGTCAGCAGGGCGGCGATAAACTGCCGCTGGCTTTCGAAGGTGACTTCGACGTGTTGCAGCGGCTGCCGGTCGGCGATAGCGCGCTTGAGCAGGGCGGGCAGCGTCAGCAGCTGCGCCAGCGGTTTGCCCTGGCTCTGCTGCTCGTCCAGCTTCAGCAGGGCGGCGGCGCGCTGGTTGATGTATTGCAGATAGCCGCGGTGATCCCAGGCCATAACGCCGTCGTCCACGCCGTCCAGCAGGCCGTAAAGCTGATTCAGATGGCGGTTGGATTCCGCCAGCAGGCCGTCGGCGTTCAGCGAGTTGCCGATTTCGCGGGCGATGGCCAGCGTCAGCGACAGATCGCCGGCGGCGCAGTCGGCCAACAGACAGCCCAGCGCGATCGAACCGCGCTGGCGGCCGCTGTTGTCGTAGACCGGCGTAGCGCAGAACGACCAGCCGTGCAGCGCCCGGCGCACGTGCTCCCCGCCGCTCACCCGCACCGGGTGGCCTTCCGTCGCTGCCAGCGCCGGGGCGTTGGTGCCGATCTGCCCTTCGGCCCAGTAAGCGCCGGGGGCGAACCCCAGTTGCTGTAAATGTTCCCAGGTTTGGGCGTCGCCGCAGCGCCACAGCATGCAGCCGCTTTCGTCGAGGATCATCAACAGACAACGACGTGGCTCCATGTACTCGCAGGCGTCTTCCAGCGCCGCCTGGCCGAGCGTCAGCAGATCGTTCTTGCGGCGGCAAATCGATTCGAAGGTGGCGCCCTGAGCGCGGTGCGGTGCTTGCCAGACGTCGGGCTGCATCAGGCTGCGGCAGCGCAGCCAGGAGGCGTAAACCGCCTGTGCCGGGCGCAGCGGCGGCGGCAGTTCGCCGTCGTTAATCAAGCGCTGCCAGCGTGAATCGTTGTCCATCGAACCTCATCCAGACTGCAAAAACGAGAGTGACGATGATACCACCTGACGTGGCGGCGGCTGTGAGACGGCGGGCAGAAGTGGTGAAATCGAGGCAAAAAAAACGGGGCGCGGCGCAGGCCGGACCCCGTGTTTATCAATGTGCGCGCATCAGTTGCGGAATGGGTTGCCGCTGTTGCGAGCCGGTTGGCTGGTGGTCACGGCCGGCGCGGATGCGCGAGTGGCCGCCGGTACCGGCGCCGCGGTTTGCTGCATCGGCGCATTGTCCTGATAGCCGTCTGCATAGGCGTCCTGCGCGCGATTCTGCGGCGCCACGGCGTCAGGTGCGGTCGACACCGGTTTGCCCAATGCGCCGTTCAGCAGCAGCAAATCGTTCTGGTTCAGCGTGCCGAGCGCCGACTTGATGTTCAACTGGTTGATCAGATAGGTATAACGCGCGTCGGACAGCTGACGTTTGGCGTTATACAGGGTGGTGGTGGCGTCCAGCACGTCGACGATGGTGCGGGTACCGACCTGATAACCGGCTTCCATCGCGTCCAGGGAGCTTTGCGCGGAGATCACCGCCTGTTTGTAGGCGTTGATGCTGCTGATCGAGGCGTTAACGTTGTTGAACGACGAACGCACGGTCTGCACCACGCTGCGGTGTGAGCTTTCCAACTGCTCGCTGGCGCCGACGAAGCCGTACTGCGCTTGCTTGACCTGTGAGTTGGTCGCGCCGCCGCTGTACAGCGGCAGGTTGAAGCTGATGCCGACCTTATTTTGGCCCGCATCGGAGTCGCTGTAGCGTGCGGCATTCGCGCCGCCGGTGTTGGAGCCGTTGTATTTGGTATTGCTGATGCCGGTTGATGCGCTGACGTCAATCGTCGGCATATAGCCGGTTTGGGCTGCGCGGATTTGCTCGCGCGCCAGGTCCTGGCTCAGACGGGCGGACAGCAGGCTCAGGTTGCGCGCTTCCGCTTCTTTCAGCAGGTTGTTCACCGCTTCCGGGCGCTGGGTACTGAAGCGATCGGTATTCAACGAGGCCAGCTCCGGGTAGAAGGCCCCGGTCACCTGGCGCAGCGTTTCCAGCGCGTTATCCAGATCGTTGCGGGCGGAGACTTCCGCCGCCAGCACGGTGTCATAGTTCGAGCGGGCGTTCTGCACGTCGGTGATCGCCACCAGGCCCACGTTGAAGCGCTGGGTGGTTTGATCCAGCGTGCGGTATACCGCATCTTTCTGCGCCTGGGTATAGGACAGCGTGTCGATCGCCTTCAGCACGTTGAAGTAGGCGGTGGCGGTGTTGAGAATCAGCTGCTGCTCAGCGGTCTGGAAGGTGACGTCGGAGATGCCGGCGGTCTTTTCCTGCAGCGTCAGCTGGCGCCATTTCGACATGTCGAAAATAGTTTGCGTCAGCGCCAACGAACCGCTGGTCACGTTACTGTTAACGCCATTGCTGTCACGATAACCGTTGGTGTAATCGTAACCTGCGGTTAAACCGAGCTGCGGCAGCAACGGGCTGCGCGCTTCATTGATCTTTTCGAATGCGGCGTCGCGGTCAGCAGCACTTTTGCGCAGATCCGGGTTACTTTCCCTGGCCTGTTTGTAGACCTGCAGCAGGTTCTCTGCCTGGCTCATTGCACTGAAGCCGCCCAGGCTCAGTCCGATAAGAAGGGGGAGCAGTTTCTTCATTTGCATTCCTTGTTGTGCAGCAATATTGCTATGTTAGCGCTGACGATAGACGAAATAGTTGCCGATTCTAGCAGAGTCTGGGGTACGCATCAGGTGGCTGAATGTGCCATCTCACGTAACTTTTACCTTTCAGACCGCCCATTTACCTTGGCGTACTGCCTGGGTCGACTGCAGCTGATATTATGGCTGACAATCCGGATTGTTTCCCGCTATTACCTGCGAGCGCACAAACGTGCCGCATCCGGCGGCGGAAAACAGCCTAACATAAAGCCGCGGCGGAGAGTCCCGCTGTTTCTGTCATCAAAACCGATTATTTTATCGGCATACTCAAGCAGGAGAATTCGCGCATGAACCGTTCGCAGCCGTCGCCCGTTACTTTCGAGAAAAAAGATGTAGAAATTATTGCACGCGAGACGCTGTACCGTGGTTTTTTTTCACTCAATTTATACCGGTTTCGCCATCGGTTGTTCAATGGCGAAATGAGCCCTGAAATCACGCGTGAAATTTTTGAACGCGGCCATGCGGCGGTGCTGCTGCCCTACGATCCGGTGCGCGACGAGGTTGTGCTGATTGAACAACTGCGCATCGCCGCGGTTGATACCAGCTATTCGCCCTGGCTGCTGGAAATGGTGGCGGGTATGATCGAGACCGGCGAAAGCGTCGAGGACGTGTGCCGCCGCGAAGCGCAGGAGGAGGCCGGCGTGGTGGTCGGGCGCTGCAAGCCGGTGCTGAGCTACCTGGCCAGCCCCGGCGGCACCAGCGAACGTCTGTCGATCATGGTCGGCGAGGTGGACGCCGGCACCGCCGAGGGCATTCACGGCCTGGCGGAAGAACATGAAGATATCCGCGTCCACGTGGTCAGCCGTGAGCAGGCTTACCGCTGGGTGGAGGAGGGCGCGATCGATAACGCCGCATCAGTGATTGCATTGCAATGGCTGGCGTTGCACCATGAATCGTTGAGAAAAGAGTGGGCCAACTAATGAAACAGCGCTATACCCCTGATTTCCCCGAAATGATGAGATTGTGCGAAACCAACTTCGCGCAATTGCGCCGCTTGCTGCCGCGCAACGACGAAGCGGGCGAAACGGTGACTTATCAGGTGAACGGCGCCGGCTATCGTTTGACCATCGTTGAGTCCACGCGTTACACGTCGCTGGTGGAGATCGAGCAGATTTTTCCGGCGGTCAGCTACTGGAGCCTGCCCGCGATGACGGTGCGGCTGTACCATGACGCCATGGTTGCGGAAGTGTGTTCCAGTCAGCAGATCTATCGCTTTAAAGCGCGTTATGATTATCCTAATAAAAAGTTGCATCAACGCGACGAAAAGCATCAAATTAACCAGTTTCTTGCTGATTGGCTGCGCTACTGTTTGGCGCATGGAGCGATGGCGGTTCCGGTTTGTTAGACAGACTGAAATAACAAAGGACACCATTTGGAAAGCCTGTTTAAACTGCCCGTGGCGAGTGGGGCCGCGGTCAGGATTCTACAAATAACAGATACCCACCTTTTTGCCGGCGAACACGAGACGTTGCTCGGCATCAATACCTATCGCAGCTATCACGCGGTGCTGGACGCCATCCAGGCGCAGCGCCGCGACGTCGATTTGATCGTCGCCACGGGAGATTTGGCGCAGGATCATTCGCAAGAGGCCTACCGCCACTTCGCCGCCGGCATCGCGCAATTGCCGGCTCCCTGCGTGTGGCTGCCGGGCAACCATGATTTTCAACCGGCGATGGTCGATGCGTTGGCCGCCGCCGGCATCGCGCCTTCCAAACAGGTGCTGCTGGGCGACAGCTGGCAGGTGCTGATGCTGGACAGCCAGGTGTTCGGCGTGCCGCACGGCGAATTGAGCGAATACCAGCTCGAGTGGATGGAGCGCTGCCTGCAGGCTCACCCCGAGCGCTATACGCTGTTGCTGCTGCACCATCATCCGCTGCCGTCCGGCTGCACCTGGCTCGATCAGCACAGCCTGCGCAACCCGCATATGCTGGGCGCGATCCTGCTGCGTTATCCGAAAGTGAATACCGTGGTGTGCGGGCACATTCACCAGGATCTGGATCTGGAATGGCAGGGCCGACGCCTGTTGGCGACGCCGTCCACCTGCGTGCAATTCAAGCCGCACTGCACGAACTTCACCATTGACGACGTCTCCCCCGGCTGGCGCTACCTCGATCTGCTGCCGGACGGCCGCGTCGAGACGCAGGTGTTCCGCCTGGAAAACGACGATTTCCGCCCCGATATGGACTCGGATGGATACTGATGCCTTCGACACTGCTCTACCTGCACGGTTTCAACAGTTCGCCGCAGTCGGCCAAGGCGGTGGCCTTCAAGGCCTGGCTGGCCGAGCACCATCCCGATATCGAGATGCTGGTGCCGCAGCTGCCGGCTTTTCCGGCGGAGGCCGCCGAGATGCTGGAGAATCTGGTGCTGGAGCGCGCCGGCCAAACGCTCGGGCTGGTCGGCTCTTCGCTCGGCGGCTATTACGCCACCTGGCTGTCGCAGTGTTTTTCGCTGCCGGCGGTGGTGGTCAACCCGGCGGTCAAGCCGTTTGAGCTGCTGGTCGACTATCTCGGCGCCAACGAGAACCCCTACACCGGCCAGCAATATGTGTTAGAGTCTCGTCACGTTTACGATCTGAAAGTGATGCAGATCGATCCCTTGGAGTCGCCGGATTTAATCTGGCTGCTGCAGCAAACGGGCGATGAAATTCTCGATTACGGCCAGGCAGTGGCGTATTACACCGCGTGTCGGCAAACGGTGGAGTCGGGTGGAAACCACGCCTTCGTCGGTTTCGAGCACTACTTCCCCCAGATTGTGGATTTTTTAGGGCTAAACGCGGTCTGACGGACCGTTCCGGCACCTCCCTTTAACCACGAAAAAATAATCAACGATGACTCAATCCAGCTATAACGCTGATGCCATTGAAGTACTCAGCGGTCTAGAACCAGTGCGCCGTCGTCCCGGCATGTATACCGACACGACGCGCCCAAACCACCTCGGCCAAGAGGTGATCGATAATAGCGTCGACGAAGCGTTGGCTGGTCACGCCAAGCGTATCGACGTGATTCTGCACGCCGATCAGTCGCTGGAAGTGATCGACGACGGCCGCGGCATGCCGGTGGACATCCACCCGGAAGAGGGCGTGCCGGCGGTTGAGTTGATCCTGTGCCGGCTGCACGCCGGCGGTAAATTCTCGAATAAAAACTACCAGTTCTCCGGCGGCCTGCACGGCGTTGGCATCTCGGTGGTCAACGCCCTGTCGAAACGGGTGGAAGTCAACGTGCGCCGCGACGGCAACGTCTACGGCATCGCCTTCGAAAACGGCGACAAGGTGCAGGATCTGACGGTGACCGGTACCTGCGGCAAACGCAACACCGGCACCAGCGTGCACTTCTGGCCGGACGAACAGTTCTTCGACAGCCCGCGTTTCTCGGTATCGCGCCTGACTCACCTGCTGAAAGCCAAGGCGGTGCTGTGCCCCGGCGTCGAGATCTATTTCATCGACAAGGTGAACAACACCGAACAGCGCTGGTGCTACCAGGACGGTCTGACCGACTACCTGATGGAAGCGGTCAACGGCCTGATTACCCTGCCGGAAGCGCCGTTCGTCGGCAATTTCGCCGGTGATACCGAAGCGGTGGACTGGGCGCTGCTGTGGCTGCCGGAAGGCGGCGAGCTGCTGACCGAAAGCTACGTCAACCTGATCCCGACCATGCAGGGCGGTACCCACGTCAACGGCCTGCGTCAGGGGCTGCTGGACGCGATGCGCGAGTTCTGCGAATTCCGCAACATCCTGCCGCGCGGCGTGAAGCTGTCGGCGGAGGATATCTGGGATCGCTGCGCCTACGTGCTGTCGGTGAAGATGCAGGATCCGCAGTTCGCCGGGCAGACCAAAGAGCGTCTCTCCTCGCGCCAGTGCGCGGCCTTCGTTTCCGGCGTGGTGAAAGACGCCTTCAGCCTGTGGCTGAACCAGAACGTTCAGGCGGCGGAACAGCTGGCCGAGCTGGCGATCTCCAGCGCCCAGCGCCGTCTGCGCGCCGCCAAGAAAGTGGTGCGCAAGAAGCTGACCAGCGGGCCGGCGCTGCCGGGCAAGCTGGCGGACTGCACCTCGCAGGATCTGGCCATGACCGAACTGTTCCTGGTGGAAGGGGACTCGGCGGGCGGATCGGCCAAGCAGGCGCGGGATCGTGAATATCAGGCGATCATGCCGCTCAAGGGCAAGATCCTGAATACTTGGGAAGTCTCCTCGGACGAAGTGCTCGCCTCGCAGGAAGTGCACGACATTTCCGTGGCGATCGGCATCGATCCGGACAGCGAAGATCTCAGCCAGCTGCGCTACGGCAAAATCTGCATCCTGGCGGATGCGGACTCCGACGGCCTGCACATCGCCACGCTGCTGTGCGCGCTGTTCGTGCGCCACTTCCGTTCGCTGGTGAAAGGCGGCCATGTCTATGTCGCCATGCCGCCGCTGTACCGTATCGATCTCGGTAAAGAGGTGTTCTACGCGCTGGATGAAGAAGAGAAAGCCGGCGTGCTGGAACAGCTGAAGCGCAAGAAGGGCAAGCCGAACGTACAGCGCTTTAAAGGGCTGGGCGAGATGAACCCGCTGCAGCTGCGCGAAACCACCCTCGATCCGAACACTCGCCGTCTGGTGCAACTGACGGTGGCAGAGGATGACGTCGATCAGACGCTGGCGGTGATGGACATGCTGTTGGCCAAGAAGCGTTCGGAAGATCGCCGCAACTGGCTGCAAGACAAGGGCGACATGGCCGAACTGGCGGTCTGAGCCTGACCCTGGCCCGGTGAAACGCCGGGCCTGCTTTCCCGCAGGGCGTTGCATGCGGCGCCCGTCAACCTGGGGCGAACCGCGTGAAGATCACCCTTGAAGAGCTGCTGGCGTTCACGGCGGTGGTCGACAGCGGTTCGGTCACCGCCGCCGCCGAACGGCTCGGCCAAACCACCTCCGGCGTCAGCCGCGCACTCAGCCGTCTGGAAACGAAGCTCGACGCTACGCTCTTGCGCCGCACCACGCGTCGCCTGAGCCTGACCGAAGAAGGGCAGAGCTTCCTGGCGCCTGCGCGCGAAATCCTCCGTTCGGTGGATCAGGCCGAAGAACTCATGGCGCTGCGGCGCCGGCTGCCCGCCGGTCGGCTGCGGGTCAACGCCGCCGCCCCTTTCATGGCGCACGTGCTGGTGCCGATGGTGGCGGAGTTCCGCCGCCGTTATCCGCAGATTGAGCTGGAGCTGGACACCGACGATCGCAATATCGACCTGCTGGAGAAACGCGCCGACATCGCGATCCGCATCGGCGCGCTGCGCGACTCTACGCTGCACGCGCGCCTGCTGGGCAA
The DNA here is from genome assembly GCF_051172435.1 of Serratia sp. G204Y. NCBI lineage: Bacteria > Pseudomonadati > Pseudomonadota > Gammaproteobacteria > Enterobacterales > Yersiniaceae > Serratia > Serratia sp. G204Y. The sequence goes on from NZ_JBPIZA010000005.1 coordinate 184,437, forward strand.
CAGCCGGTTGCGCATTCTCGCCAGCCCGGATTACCTGCAACGGCATGGCGAACCGCGCGGCGTGGAAGATCTGCACCGCCATTGCCTGTTGGGATTCACCTATCCGGAGTCGCTGAACCAGTGGCCGCTGCGTCACCGGCAGGCGCGGCATTTCGCCATCGAACCGACGATCTCGGCCTCCAGCGGGGAGACGCTGCGTGAATTGGCGCTGCGCGGGGCGGGCATTGTCCAACTGGCGGACTTTATGACGCGACGCGATCGGGAAGCGGGCAGGCTGGTGCCGCTGTTGGTGCGGGAGACGCTGGACGTGCGTCAACCGATCCACGCGGTGTATTACCACGACGCCCAGCTGGCAGCGCGCCTCACCTGTTTTCTCGACTACGTCAGCGCCCGCCTTGAGGGAGAACCGCCAGAGGCCGCAGAGGGCCTCTGAGGGGATTACAGCGCGTTTTCCAGCACGTAGATCTCGGTACCCAGCACGTAGTCCTTGATGGTCTCGCGGTGCTTGAGCATATGGTCGATCTGCAGGTGTTTTTCCAGATGCGCCTGGCTTTGCCATTTTTCCAGCATAAACACCGAATCCGGCGACAGTTTCTGCCAGGGGGCCTGCGTGTGGCTGTCTACCATCGGCGTGTATTCGCCGCAGCCTTCTTCCGCCAGCACCAGTGGCACCAGTTTTTCAATGGCTTGTAACACGGTGGCGCGGTGGCCGGGTTTGACTTTGATTTCTGCGATTACGGTGATCATCATTACCTCGTTGGTTAAGTCCTTCGCTGCCAGTTAAGCAAAAATTCCCGCCAGATGCTCGCGATAACGTGCGATGTCCGTTTCGATATCCGGTTGTTTTATCACGTCATTGCAGATAAAGGTCGGCAAGGCTTCCATCCCCAGGAACTGGTTGGCCTTGTGGAAGTGCAGGTAAACGCCGTCGACGCCGACGCCGTGGAAGAACTGGTTCGGATCGGTGAAGGCTTCGAGCGGGGCGTTCCAGGTCAGGCTCAGCAGGTATTTTTTGCCCTGAATCAGGCCGCCGGAGCCGTACTTCTTGCCGGCGTCGGAGCGGGTGCGGCCATCGCTGGCGTACAGGCTGCCGTGGCCGGCGGTGAACACTTCGTCGATGTATTTTTTCAGGATCCACGGCTCGCCCATCCACCAACCCGGCATCTGATAGATGACCGCATCGGCCCACAGGTATTTCTGCACCTCGGCCTCGATGTCATAGCCGTCGTCGACCACCGTGACCTGCACATCGTGCTGCAGATCGCGCAGGAAGCTTTCCGCCACGTCGCTCAGGGTTTGGTTGAGTTCGCCGTTGGAATGGCCGAATTGCTTTTTAGCGTTGATAATCAGGATATTGCTCATCTTTTGCGGCTCCCGTCAGAGTTAAGATAGATGCCGTTTTCCGCTGCGGTGCGCAAAAACAGCTTGCTGAACGAGAGTGTAATCGTTGGCCAGGCAAGTAAAAACGTGACGGCAGGCACAACAGTGTTGATTCTTAATCAACAATCACGGTGGAATTTTGCCTAAACGCTCCGGCGACAGCGCCTTCGGCCGGCGATCCTTGCGCCAACTGTGACAGCCACCCCGCAGATGGGTTACTATCGCGGGCAGAATCGACAAGCGATGCCTTATTGTCGTCCAGGGATTGCCAAGCCACGGTCTGAGGATAATTGAGTAATGAGTGATCTGACTCATGACGGTGTAGAGCGTTTACCGCTGCACACATTCACTGAAAACGCCTATCTGAACTATTCCATGTACGTCATCATGGATCGGGCGTTGCCGTACATTGGCGACGGCTTGAAACCGGTACAACGCCGCATCATCTACGCCATGTCTGAGCTGGGGCTGAACAACAGCGCCAAATTCAAGAAATCCGCCCGTACCGTGGGCGACGTGCTGGGTAAATACCACCCGCACGGTGACAGCGCGTGTTATGAAGCCATGGTGCTGATGGCGCAGCCGTTCTCGTACCGCTATCCGCTGGTGGACGGCCAGGGGAACTGGGGGGCGCCGGACGATCCCAAGTCGTTTGCGGCGATGCGTTATACCGAATCGCGCCTCTCCAAATACGCCGAAGTGCTGCTGGCCGAGCTGGGGCAGGGCACCGTCGACTGGATCCCGAACTTTGACGGTACGCTGCAAGAGCCGAAGATGTTGCCGGCGCGCCTGCCGAATATCCTGCTGAACGGCACCACCGGCATCGCCGTCGGCATGGCGACCGACATTCCGCCGCACAACGTGCGCGAAGTCGCGGCGGCGGCGGTGGCGCTGCTCGACAAGCCGGGCGCCTCGCTCGATGACCTGCTCGAATTCGTGCAGGGGCCGGACTTCCCGACCGAAGCCGAGATCATCACCCCGCGCGATGAAATCCGCAAAATTTACCAGAGTGGCCGCGGCTCGGTGCGCATGCGCGCCGTGTGGAAGAAAGAAGACGGCAGCGCGGTGATCACCGCCTTGCCGCACCAGGTGTCCGGCGCCAAGGTGCTGGAGCAGATCGCCAGCCAGATGCGCGCCAAGAAGCTGCCGATGGTCGAAGATCTGCGCGATGAGTCCGACCATGAAAACCCGACGCGTCTGGTGATCGTGCCGCGCTCCAACCGTATCGATCTGGAACAGGTGATGAACCACCTGTTCGCCACCACCGATCTGGAACGCAGCTACCGCATCAACATGAACATGATCGGTCTGGATAACCGCCCGCAGGTCAAAGGGCTGGTGGAGATCCTCACCGAATGGCTGGCCTACCGTCGCGACACGGTGCGCCGCCGCCTGAACTACCGCCTCGAGAAAGTGCTGAAACGCCTGCATATCCTCGAGGGTTTGCTGGTGGCGTTCCTCAACATCGACGAGGTGATCCACATCATCCGCAGCGAGGATGAACCGAAGCCGGTGCTGATGCAGCGTTTCGGCATCTCCGACACCCAGGCGGAAGCGATCCTCGAGCTGAAACTGCGTCACCTGGCCAAGCTGGAAGAGGTCAAGATCCGCGGCGAGCAGGATGAGCTGGCGAAAGAGCGCGATCAGTTGCAGGCGCTGCTGGCGTCCGAGCGCAAACTGAACACGCTGATTAAGAAAGAGATCCAGGCCGACGCGCAGACCTACGGCGACGATCGCCGTTCGCCGCTGACCGAGCGTGCGGAAGCCAAGGCGATGAGCGAGCACGACTTCGTGCCGTCCGAGCCGGTGACCATCGTGCTGTCGGAAATGGGCTGGGTGCGCAGCGCCAAGGGCCACGACATCGATCCGACCGGGTTGAGCTACAAGGCCGGCGACAGTTTCCGCGGCGCGGCGCGCGGCAAGAGCAACCAGCCGGTGGTGTTCATCGACTCTACCGGGCGCAGCTATGCGCTCGATCCGATGACGCTGCCGTCGGCGCGCGGGCAGGGCGAGCCGTTGACCGGCAAGCTGACGCCGCCGCCGGGCGCCACCATTGAGCAGGTGCTGATGGCGGCCGACGATCAGAAGCTGCTGATGGCGTCCGACGCCGGTTACGGCTTCGTCTGTACCTTTAACGATCTGGTGGCGCGCAACCGCGCCGGCAAGGTGATGATCACGCTGCCGGACAACGCCAGAGCGCTGCCGCCGATGGAGATCCACGGCGCAGACGACATGCTGCTGTCGATCACCGCCGCCGGGCGCATGCTGATGTTCCCGGTTGCCGATCTGCCGCAGCTGTCGAAGGGCAAAGGCAACAAGATCGTCTCCATTCCGGCAGCCCAGGCGGCGGCCGGTGAAGACAAGCTGGCCTGGCTGTTCGTGCTGCCGCCGCAGGCGTCCGTCACGCTGCACGTCGGCAAACGCAAGCTGACGCTGCGGCCGGAAGATCTGCAGAAGTTCCGTGCAGAGCGCGGTCGCAAGGGCACCCAGCTGCCGCGCGGCCTGCAGCGTATCGATCGCGTTGAAGTGGATGCGCCGGTGCGGGCGTCGGGCGGCGACAGCGAAGAGTAAGCGTTGGCGCTAGCGTTAACGGGCGGTCGCAGCATGCTGTGGCCGCCTTATTTATTTTTGCTGGCGTTTATTTTCCAAATAGTTAACATTTCTGCGCATAAAATTATTGTGCGTATTGCCGGCTGGCGGGAAAATAGCGAGAAAGGCAGGCGACATCGGCGTGCTTATCGCCTGGCCGGCAAATAATGAGTAAAGGAATCTGCGCAGCGAAGTAAACTGCGTTGGCAGTGTGCTAATGAGGTTGTTATGTTATTGATTTTGCGTGCCGTTCTCGCCACTCTTTTCTGTATTCTGGTGTGTATTTTCGGTTCTGTTTATTGCTTGTTCAGCCCGCGCAATCCCCGCCATGTGGCGACCTTCGGCCACCTTTTCGGCCGCCTGTCGACGCTGTTCGGCATCAAGGTTGAAACCCGCGTGCCGGCCGATGCGGCCAACAACGGCAACTGCATCTATATCGCCAACCACCAAAATAACTACGACATGGTGACGGCCTCGAATATCGTGCAGCCGCGCACCGTGACCGTCGGTAAAAAAAGTCTGGTGTGGATCCCGTTTTTCGGCCCGCTGTATTGGCTGACCGGTAATCTGCTGATAGATCGTGATAATCGCGCCAAGGCGCACGGCACCATCGCCCAGGTGGCGGAGCAGTTCAAAAAGAAAGACATTTCGATCTGGATGTTCCCGGAAGGGACCCGCAGCCGCGGTCGCGGGTTGATGCCGTTTAAAACCGGCGCGTTCCACGCGGCCATCGCCGCCGGCGTGCCGATTGTGCCGATCTGCGTATCGACCACCAGCGGTAATATAAATCTTAATCGCTGGAATAACGGTCACGTGATCGTCGAGATGTTGGCGCCGGTGGATACCAGCAAATACGGCAAAGAAAACGTGCGCGAGCTGGCGGCGCATTGCCGCGAGCTGATGGAGGCGAAAATCGCCGAATTGGACGCCGAAGTCGCCCAGCGCAACGCCGCCAAAAAATAAGAGTCTACCGGCTTCAAAGAATACGTTTTTAATTGGCGTTCAGCGCCGTTAACGCCTGAGCGCCTGCTAATCTTGATTGGCGGGCGTTTGGGTTTTGCACACGGTTTAGTTATTGCTTTTCATGGAGAAAATATGTCACTCAGTCGACGTCAGTTTATACAGGCATCGGGCCTGGCGCTGTGCGCGAGCGCCGTGCCGCTGAGGGCAGAGGCGAGCGGAACGCAGACCCCATTACCCATCCCTCCACTGCTGGAGTCTCGCCGCGGTCAGCCGCTGTTCCTGACCCTGCAGCGCGCCCACTGGGCGTTTATGGATAACCGCAAGGCGGCGGTATGGGGCATCAACGGCATGTATTTGGGGCCGACGGTGCGGGTTTACAGCGGTGACGACGTCAAACTGATCTACAGCAACCGCCTGCAGGAGCCGGTGGCGATGACCGTCAGCGGTCTGCAGGTGCCGGGCACGCTGATGGGCGGCGCGCCGCGCATGATGTCGCCCAACGTCGACTGGTCGCCGGTGCTGCCTATTCGTCAGGCGGCGGCCACCTGTTGGTACCACGCCAATACGCCGAACCGCATGGCGCCGCACGTTTACAACGGGCTGGCCGGGCTGTGGCTGGTGGAGGATGCCGTCAGCAAAGCGCTGCCGCTGCCCAACCACTACGGCGTCGACGATTTCCCGCTGATCATTCAGGACAAGCGCTTCGATAACTTCGGCACGCCGCAATACGATGCGCCGTCGCAGGGCGGTTTCGTCGGCGATACGCTGTTGGTCAACGGCGTGCAAAATCCGTATGTCGAGGTGTCGCGCGGCTGGGTGCGTTTGCGCCTGCTCAACGCCTCCAACGCGCGCCGCTATACCCTGCAGCTCAGCGACGGGCGCCCATTCAACGTGATCGCCAGCGATCAGGGCTTCCTGCCCGCGCCGGTCGCGGTGCAGCAGCTGTCGCTGGCGCCGGGCGAACGCCGGGAAGTGCTGATCGACATGTCGAAGGGCGAGGAGGTGACCATCACCGCCGGTGAAGCGGCGGGCATCATGGATCGCCTGCGCGGCCTGTTCGAGCCGTCGAGCATTCTGGTGTCCACCCAGGTGCTGACGCTGCGCCCGACCGGCCTACTGCCGCTGGTGACCGACAACCTGCCGATGCGCCTGCTGGCGGATCAGCTGTTGGACGGCAGCGCCAGCCGCACCCGCGATTTCCGCCTGGGCGACGGCGGCGTCGGCATCAACGGCGCGATTTGGGACATGAACCGCATCGACGTGCAGGCGCAGCAAGGCACCTGGGAACGCTGGAACATTCATGCGGATACGCCGCAGTCGTTCCATATTCAGGGCGTGCAGTTCCTGATCAAACGCGTCAACGGCGCGCAGCCGATGGCGGAAGATCGCGGCTGGAAGGACACCGTTTGGGTCGATGGCGACGTCGAGCTGCTGGTGTATTTCAACCAACCTACCTCCGAACACTTCCCGTTCCTGTATTACAGCCAGACGCTGGAGATGGCCGATCGCGGCACCGCCGGCCAGCTGATGGTGCAGCCGACGATGTAATCTGCGCTGCGGGCCGCTTACGGCGCCCGCAGCATCTCCAGAAAGGCCTCTACGACCGGCGTGACGCTGTCGGCGCGGTAAACCGCGTACAGATCCGCCGGCGGCGCCTGCTGCAGCGAGCAAAAGCGGACGCCGGGCCACGGGATGCGGCCGTAGCTGTCCGGCAGCAGCGTAATGCCGCAGCCCTCCGCCACCAGCGCCAGCAGGGTTTGCGGTTCGTTGACCTGATAAGCGACGTCCGGCAAAAATCCCTGCTGCAGGCACAGATTGTGCAGATACAGCCCCAGGCTGGCCTCGTGCGGCGGCAGCACGATGAAACTGTCGTTCTGCAGCGCCGCCAACGGGATGCTTTCCTGCTGCGCCAGCGGATGATCGAGCGGCAGCACCACGGCGATGCTCTCGCTCGCCAAGCGTTGGCAGGTCAACCCCGGCAGCGTCTGCTGCTGCGCCTCTCGCCAGACCCCGATATCGATATGCCGCTTTTGCAGCGCGGCGATTTGCTGGCTGGGCGTCAGCTCGTTCAACGACCAGGTGACGCCGGCGTTTTGCTCGCTGAACCGCCGCAGCGCCGCGATCAGGCCGCCCCAGGCCGAGGTGCCGACCATGCCGACCACCATGTGGCCGCCTTCGCCGCGCCCCATCTGTTGCACCTGATGCAGCGCGCTGTCGGCCTGATCCAGCAGCCGCTCGACGTTGCGCAGCAGCGTGCGGCCGGCCGGCGTCAGCGTCATGGAGCGGGTGGTGCGTTTGAACAGCACCACGCCGAGCTGGCTTTCCAGCTCCTTGATGTGCTTGCTGAGCGGCGGCTGTGACATATTCAGCCGCCGCGCCGCCTGGGTGAAGTTCATCTCTTCCGCCACCACGCGGAAATAGTGCAGCAGGCGGAAGTTAATCCGGCCGGGATCGGGCAGGGCATGGGGCTGGTTCATCCGGGGTATCGCCTCCTTGTGACGCAGCTCAACTTATAGGTAAATGGAATAAATCGGCCGCCAAGAATGTATTGGTCTCGGCCGCGCCTCGCTCTCTACTATGGGGATTATTATCCCCCGCTGAAAGAGAGAATACGATGTTTAATCAAGAAGATGCTTTTACCTGCGCCGATGTCGTCCGCGCACGCCTGCCGGGTTTTCAGCCGAAAGCGGCCTTGATTCTCGGCTCCGGACTCGGCGCCCTGGCGGAGGTGATGACCGAAACCGTCACCATCGACTACGCGGAGCTGCCGGGCTTCCCGGTGAGCGGCGTCGCCGGCCATGCCGGGCAGTTGGTCGCCGGCAAGCTGGAAGGCGTGCCGGTATTGTGCATGAAAGGGCGCGGTCATTTCTATGAAGGGCGCGGCATGCAGGTGATGACCACCGCAGTGCGCACCTTCAAACTGCTGGGCTGTGAATTCCTGCTGGCGACCAACGCCGCCGGTTCGCTGCGCCGCTCGGTGGCGCCGGGCAGCCTGGTGGCCATCACCGATCACATCAACTTCATGCCGGAATCGCCGCTGGTCGGCGCCAACGACGAGCGCTTCGGGCCGCGCTTCTTCAGCCTGGCGAACGCCTACGATCGCGATCTGCGCGCCCGGCTGGCGGCGGTGGCCGAAAGCGCGGGCATTCCGCTGGCGGAAGGGGTGTTCGCCGCCTACACCGGGCCGAATTTCGAAACGCCGGCGGAAATCCGCATGATGCAGACCCTGGGCTGCGACGTGGTGGGCATGTCGATCGTGCCGGAAGTCCTGACGGCGCGCCACTGCGGCCTCAAGGTGCTGGTGGTGTCCGCGATGACCAACTACGCCGAAGGGCTGTCGGATACGCCGCTCTCCCATGAACAAACGCTCAGCTGCGCGGCGCTGGCGGCGGACGATTTCATGCGCCTGATCCGCGAGCTGTTCAAAACGCTGTAACACCGCAGGCAAACCGGCGGCGGGCTGCAGGGGGCCCGCCGCACCAATCATCGTTGAAAGCATAATAACAAGGTGATGGCGATGGCGATAAAAGCAAGATTGAAGGTCATGATTTTCCTGCAGTTCTTTATCTGGGGTGCCTGGTTGGTGACGCTGGGCTCCTACATGATCAACACGCTGCATTTCAGCGGCATGCAGGTGGGGATGGTTTACAGCGCCAAAGGCATCGCCGCGCTGATCATGCCGGGGCTGGCGGGCATCATCGCCGATCGGTGGATGAAGGCCAACTACCTGTATGCGCTTTGTCACCTGCTCGGGGCGCTGGCGCTGTACTGCGCGGCGCAGGTCGAGCAACCGATGCTGATGTTCTGGGTGATGCTGTTCAACGCCATGGTCTATATGCCGACCATCGCGCTCTCCAACGCCATTTCCTATTTTTGTCTCGAAAAGCACGGCTTTGACACGGTGAAGGACTTTCCGCCGGTGCGGGTGTACGGCACGGTGGGGTTCATTCTGGCGATGTGGCTGGTCGGCTTCAGCCGAATCGAGCTCAGCAATCTGCAGTTGTATCTGGCTTCTGCGGCGTCGCTGCTGCTGTCCGCTTATTCACTGACGCTGCCGCGCTGCCCGACCAACCGCGCGGCCGAGTCGAAGAGCTGGGTGAGCGTGCTGGGGCTGGATGCGCTGGTGCTGTTCCGCCAGCGGCGCATGGCGCTGTTTTTCCTGTTCGCCATGTTGCTTGGCGCGGCGCTGCAGATAACCAATACCTTCGGCAACCCGTTCCTGCACGATCTGTCGCTCAACCCGCTGTATCAGGACAGCCTCAGCGTCCGGTATCCGGCGGTGCTGCTGTCGCTGTCGCAGATCTCCGAAGTGTTCTTTATCCTCACCATTCCCTTCTTCCTGCGCCGTTACGGCATCAAGCAGGTGATGCTGATCAGCATGGCGGCCTGGACGCTGCGCTTCCTGTTCCTGGCCTATGGCACGCCGGTCGGCTTTGGTTTCGTTCTGCTGCTGCTGTCGATGATCGTCTACGGCTGTGCGTTCGACTTCTTTAATATCTCCGGCGCCATCTTCGTCGAGAAAGAGGCCGATCGCCGCATCCGCGCCAGCGCGCAGGGGCTGTTCATGACCATGGTGAACGGTTTGGGCGCCTATCTGGGGGCGCTCGCCAGCGGCGAGGTGGTGGACTTCTTCAGCCATGACGGCGTGAAAGACTGGCAGAGCATCTGGCTGGTGTTTGCGCTGTATACGCTGGTGTTGGGGATCGTGTTCGCGTTGAGCTTCAACTACCGCCACCCGCCGCAAGAGAGTGCGGTAGCGGCGCAGTAAGACTGGGGGCGCCGCTGGCTGCGCCCTGAAACGTCAGGCCTGCGGGAAGCGCTGTTGCAACTGCTGCCGGTCCGGCGGATTGGCGGCGCCGAGGCTGGCCACCACGCAAGCGGCGACCCGGTTGGCCAGATCGACCGCCTGCGGCAGCGGCCAGCCGGCGGACAGGCCCGCCAGCAAACCGGCGCAGTGGGCATCGCCCGCGCCGATGGTGTCGACGACGTCTACCGGATAGGCGGGCACGTGCAGCGGCGGCGTGCGGCCGTCGCAGATCCACGCGCCGTCGCGATCCAGGCGGCAAATCAGCGTCAGGTTACGGGCGGCGGCATAGCGCTGCGCGGCCTCCACGGCGTCGCCGCCGCCGCACAGCGCGGCCACTTCGTCGCGGTTGAGTGTCAATAGGGTGTGGCTGTCGCTGAGCATGGCGAAGAAATCTTCGCTGAGCTGAGCGATGCGCGGGCCGGGATCGATCAGGCGCGGTTGGTCGAACGGCATGCGCGTCAGCCACTCGCGCAGCGCCTCGCCGCTTTCGCCCGCCAGCTCGTAGCCGCTGGCGTAGATCAGGGTGTGCTCCGTCAGCGGCAGCGTCGCCAGCTGCGCTTTATTCCATTGGCTTTCGCAGCCGGAAACCGTGATGAAGGTGCGTTCACCGTTTGGCTCCACCAGCGCCAGGCACCAGCCGTTGTCCATCTGGCCGTGGCGCAGCAGCACCTCCAGCCCCAGCTCGCCCATGGCGGCTTCGGCAGCCGCGCCCCATTCGCCGTTGCCAACCGGCATGCCGTTAATCACCGGCGTTTCCAGGCGCACCAGCGCGCGCGCCACGTTGAACGCGCAGCCGCCGATTTGCCGCGCCTGCGGCTGGGCTTCGATATCTTCGCCGCTGGTCGGCAGGCGCGGCAGCGTCATCACCAGATCGCCGACCGCGCCCCCAATCACCAGGACAGGTGTTACAGCTTCCCACTCACTCATTGATGTTCTCTGCGTTGGGTCAGGTACAGACCGTAAGCGATCAGACTCACCGCGAACGACACAAACAGCCCCAGGCTGGAATCGGCGAACAGGCCTTTGGCCAGCGGGCCGTCGATAAAACCGGTTTTGGTGACCAGCAGGCCGCACAGGGCGCCGAGGAACCAGCAGAACAGCGGGGCTTTGCGCACGCCGCGGTTCTGGCCATGCAGGCCGTACAAAGCGTTGCCATCATACCCGTGGCGGCGGCGCAGGCACAGGTAATCGAGCAGGAAAATCGCCTCCCAGGCCGCCAGGAAGACGCCGCAGAACACCAGGAAGGAGATGAACGGCCCCATGAAATCTCCGGAGATGAACAGCACATACAGGGCGATACCCAACACCACCACCGCGTCGATCGATACCGCCAGCCACTGCTTGACCTGCACGCCGATGGTCAGCAGGTTAAGGCTGGCGGAATACAGGCTGAGCACCGCGATGGTGACGATGCCGGCGGTGGCGGCCAGCAGATAAGGAATGGCCATCCAGGCGGGCAGCACCGAGCCTATCAGCGCGATGGGGTTGGCGGCGCTGGCCAGATCGGGCAGCTGCACGGAAAGCAGGATACCGGCCAGCATCAGCAGCATCAGCGGCAAACAGGCGCCGCCCATCACCGCGGCGAAAATGCTTTTGCTCGACGAGCTCGGGCTTTGATAGCGGCTGTAATCGGCGCCGGCGATCGCCCAACTGATGCCGGTGCCGGCGGCAATCACCGATACCGCCGGCAGGAAGCCGGTCAACCAGCTGCCGGAAGGCAGCGCCAGCACCTGGCTCCACTCGGTGTTGGACAGGATATAGAGCACCACGATCAGCGTCATGGTGCCGAAGATGCGGCTGAACCAGCTTTGCATCCAGACCACGGTATTTTGCCCCAGCAGGCTGACGACGACAGTGAGCCCGCCGAACAGCAGCAGGCTGAGCGCGGTCAGCAGGTGGCTGCTACCCAACCCGAAGGCCTCGAACAGCGCCGCCAGCGTCAGGGTGCCGGTGATCACATTGACTGCTTCCCAGCCCATCAGGTTGATCCAACTGAACAGGGTGGGCGCCACGTTGCCCTTCAGGCCGAAAATCACCCGCGAGAGCGTCAGCGTAGAGGTGCGCCCGCGCTTGCCGGCGAAGCTGGTGAGGCCGACCAGCACGAAGCTGGCGACGCCGACCAGCGCGGCGAGTACCGATTGCAGGAAGGATAAGCCGAAGCCGACGATAATGGCGCCGTACACCACGCCGAGAATGCCGATATTGGCTGCCGACCAGATCCAAAACAGCTCGATGGGCTTGCCGGTCTGTTCCGCGTCCGGCACCCGATCGATACCGGTGCTTTCTACCTTCCATGCTTCATTGCGATTGATATCGGTCATAGCAAGTGATCCCTGTAGCGCAGGGCCGCGAGGGCCGCCGCAGTTGACTGAAAATCGATTCCGTTGGCGCGGTTGACGCCGGCTATTCCGTTGTCGGTGAAGACGCCGATTCCGCGCAGTGTGTAGCGGCTGATACCGCCGGGTCTGTCAAAGTGAGGGCGGTATCCGCCTTATCGGGTGAGGCACGTCGGCCGCACGGCGCCAATGAGTGTAGTCAAAGAGTGGGTCTGCAGCGGGGTTTGGCGAAGCGGGAACGTTTCTATTTGCCGACATCGATCCGTTGCGCCCACCGCGAGGGGATCCTGTGATGTGGCTATGAGCAGTGAGCAAGCTATCCATTAGCTACGTTGCTTATTCTCGGCCGTTTGTGCTGACAGTATATCCCCGCTACCGGCCATCAAGGGTATCCTTTAGGGCTGGCAGCGGGTTTTTTATTGTTTTTAAAGTGGGTCCCTGGTGTTGGTGCGATTGATGTATCAACATCAATAAGCACAGATTACGCGCGATCTAGATCCAATGAAAGTCCATTAGGCAAAAATTGTGATGCCACTCTGAAAACATTAGCGATATTTTAGTTAAGGTGAGGGGCTTATCGCCGGAGCGGCGATAGGATAAAAAACGAAATCCAGACAAATGGCATAGGTAAGAGGGCGGGCGAATGACGGATTTTATGGCCTGGCTGCGTGGCCATCTGGCGCAGGGGGCGGTAGCGCCGCGTTATATTCAGCTGGCGATGGCGATAGAAACCGCGATCAGGCAGCAGGTGCTGGCAGCAGAGGCGTTTTTGCCGCCCGAACGGCAGATGGCGGAAGGCCTGGCGCTGTCGCGCGTCACCGTCAGCAAGGCGATGAAACTGCTGGAGGAGAAGGGGCTGATTTTGCGACAGCAGGGCGTTGGCACCCGCGTGGCGATGCACATTGGCTATTCCCTCGATAAGGACAGCGGTTTCACCGCTCAGGCGCTGCGCCACGGCAGCAGCGTCAGCAATCGATGGCTGCTGCGCACCCGGGTCGGCGCGCCGGCCAAGGCCGCGGCGGCGCTGGGGCTGGCGGAAGGAGATGAGGTGGTCAAACTGCGGCGTTTGCGCTTGCTGAACGGCAGCCCGGTCTCGCTGGAAACCACCTATATTCCGCCGCGCTTCCTGCCCGAACCGGGGCAGCTGGAACATTCGCTGTATGCGTTATGGCAATCGCGCGGCATCGTGCCTGAAGATAAACACTTTCTGCTGAAGGCGGTATCCTGCAGCGACGAGGTTGCCGAGCTGCTCAACGTGCCGTGCGGCGCGCCGTTGTTGCACATCACCCAGACCAGCCGCAATGCCCAGGGTGAGGCGCTGGAGTTCAGCGATATCTTGTGCCGCAGCGACGTTTATGAATTCGAAGTGAACGGTTAGCGAAATAACCATGCTCTTTTTGCAGCTAGTGCGTATAATCGCCGCCCGGCGATTAATTAACCTGTAAAAAGAGCAGCAGAATGAGCACCACCAGCCTGATCCAACCCGATCGTGAACTGTTTTCCTATAAGCCTTATTGGGCGGAATGTTTTGGCACCGCGCCGTTTTTACCGATGTCGCGAGCAGAGATGGATCAACTGGGCTGGGACAGCTGCGATGTGATCATCATCAGCGGCGACGCCTATGTCGATCACCCGAGCTTCGGCATGGCGATCATCGGCCGCATGCTGGAAGCGCAGGGCTTCCGCGTCGGCATCATCGCGCAGCCGGACTGGAGCAACAAAGAAGACTTCATGCGATTGGGGAAACCGAACCTGTTCTTCGGCATCACCGCCGGCAACATGGACTCGATGATCAACCGTTATACCGCCGATCGCAAACTGCGCCACGACGATGCTTACACCGCCGGCAACGTCGGCGGCAAACGCCCGGATCGCGCCACCCTGGTCTACAGCCAGCGCTGTAAAGAAGCCTACAAAGACGTGCCGATCGTGCTGGGCGGCATCGAAGCCAGCCTGCGCCGCATCGCCCACTACGATTACTGGTCGGATAGCGTGCGCCGCTCGGTGCTGGTGGATTCCAAGGCCGACATGCTGATCTACGGCAACGGTGAACGCCCGCTGGTGGAAGTGGCGCATCGCCTGGCCGCCGGTGAGAAGATTGGCGACATCCACGATATTCGCAATACCGCCGTAATGCGCAAAGAAGCGCTGCCGGGCTGGAGCGGCGTGGATTCCACCCGCCTCGACAAGCCGGGCCGCATCGAAGCTATCCCGAACCCGTACGGCGACGATCTGCCGTGCGCCGACGGCGCCAAGCCGAAAGAGCCGGAAGCCAAGCCTGTCACCGTGCGCGCCGCCAAGCCGAAGCCGTGGGAGAAGACCTATGTGCTGCTGCCGTCCTTCGAGAAAGTGAAGGGCGACAAGGTGCTGTATGCGCACACCTCGCGCATTCTGCACCATGAAACCAACCCGGGCTGCGCCCGTGCGCTGATGCAGAAACACGGCGACCGCTACGTGTGGATCAACCCGCCGGCGATCCCGCTGACCACGCCGGAGATGGACAGCGTCTTCGCGCTGCCTTATCAGCGCGTGCCGCACCCGTCCTACGGCCAGGATCGCATTCCGGCCTATGACATGATCCGTTTCTCGGTGAATATCATGCGCGGCTGCTACGGCGGCTGCTCGTTCTGTTCGATCACCGAGCATGAAGGGCGCATCATCCAGAGCCGTTCGGAAGATTCGATCGTTCGCGAAATCGAAGAGATCCGCGACAAGGTGCCGGGCTTTACCGGCGTGATCTCCGATCTCGGCGGCCCGACCGCCAACATGTATATGCTGCGCTGCACCAACCCGCGCGCCGAGCAGACCTGCCGCCGCGCCTCGTGCGTGTATCCGGAGATCTGCACCTACATGGACACCAACCACGAGCCGACCATCAAGCTGTATCGCCGCGCGCGTTCGCTGGAGGGCATCAAGAAGATCCTGATCGCCTCCGGGGTACGTTACGATCTGGCGGTGGAAGATCCGCGTTATATCAAGGAGCTGGCGACCCACCACGTCGGCGGCTACCTGAAGATCGCGCCGGAGCACACCGAAGAAGGGCCGCTGTCGAAGATGATGAAGCCGGGCATGGGCAGCTACGATCGCTTCAAGCAGCTGTTTGATCACTATTCGAAGCAGGCGGGCAAAGAGCAGTACCTGATCCCGTACTTCATCTCGTCGCATCCGGGCACCCGCGACGAAGACATGGTGAACCTGGCGCTGTGGCTGAAGAAGAACCGTTTCCGCCTCGATCAGGTGCAGAACTTCTATCCTTCGCCGATGGCCAATTCCACCACCATGTATTACAGCGGCAAAAACCCGCTGAGCAAGGTGGGGTACAAGAGCGAAGACGTGGTGGTGCCGCGCGGCGATCGCCAGCGCCGCCTGCACAAGGCGCTGCTGCGTTACCACGATCCGGCCAACTGGGCGCTGATCCGCGCCGCGCTGGAAGAGATGGGGCTGAAGCACCTGATCGGCAGCCGCCGCGAGTGTCTGGTGCCGGCGCCGAGCATCGACGAGCAGCGCGAAGCGAAACGCCTGCAGCGCCATACCCGGCCGGCGCTGACCAAACATACCGATATCAATCGGCAGCGCACGCCGTCCAACCGGCCGCCGCGCAAACCGATTCGCAAAGCCAAGCCGTAACGGCCACGCCGCGGGCGCAAACAAAAAGGAGAACCCTCGGGTTCTCCTTTTTACTTTTACTCATCACAGCCGATCGTAGGCGGCTTCCACTTTCATCAAATGGCGCGGCGCCTGCGGAGCGGGATGGTATTTGCGCACGTGCCAGTTAAAGGCTTCCGGCGACAGGTTGTTGATCATCGCGATGGCCTGCTGGCGGTTGCTGGAGAAGGTGCGCAGCAGCGCGCCGGTGCCGTTGACGTAGGCGATGATGGTGGCGTAGCGCAGCGTAACGGGATTGGCGATCCCTTTAAGCTGTTGTTTTTGCAAGGTGGCCAGATAGGCGGCGCCGAGATCGATATTGGTGTCGGGATCCAGCAGATCGTCATCGTCCGGGCAACCGCGTTTGCCTTTGTAACGATAGGCGTCGCAGCCGGCGGTATCGGCTTTCAGCTGCATCAGGCCGATCGCATTGGATCTGCTCACTGCGGCGGGGTTGAAACCGGACTCCACCTGGATCATGGCGGTGATCAGCTTGGCGTCTACGCCGTATTCGCTGGCGGCGTCTTTAATGGCGCTGTCGAAGGCGTGGCGATCGTAGCTGACGCGCTGTTTCTTGCCGGCGCAACCCGCCAGCACCAGCATGATGCAAAGCATGCCCAGCCGTGACCCGTGTGAGAAAGAGAATTTCATGGTGCTCCGTGCTTGTCTGTTTTTTAACGGTATTAACCGGCGGGCGGAGCCTCCGGCGTCGTCATCATAACGTCAGGCGGCGCAAGGGAGCAATGTGCGGAAAGGAAAAGCCCCCTCCGGCGGGAGAGGGCTTGGGGAGGAATTACAGGGTATCCGGATCCGGCCCGAGGCGGTTGCCGACGTCCAGCTTGGCGATCTCGCCCAGTTCGTCCTTATCGAGTTTGAAATCAAACACCTCGAAGTTTTCGCGGATGCGCGACGGCGTGACCGATTTCGGGATCACGATAAGGCCGCTGTCCAAGTGCCAGCGCACCACGATCTGCGCCGGGGTTTTCTCGTATTTTTCGGCCAGCGCCTTGATCAGCGGCTGGTCGAACACCCCTTCACCGCCCTGCGCCAGCGGGCTCCAGGATTCGGTGGCGATGTGGTGCGTGGCGTTCCAGGCGCGCAGCTGGCGCTGTTGCAGCAGCGGATGCAGCTCTATCTGGTTGACGACCGGCGCCACGTTGGTTTCATCCAGCAGGCGCTGCAGGTGCGGCGTATGGAAGTTGCATACGCCGATGCTTTTCACCAGGCCTTGATCGCGCAGGTTGATCAGTTCGCGCCAGGCGGAGACGTATTGATCCTGCTGCGGGCGCGGCCAGTGGATCAGGTACAGATCCACATAGTCCAGCTTGAGTTTTTCCAAACTGGTTTCCAGCGCCGCCAGCGGATCGCCCTGATCGTCGTTCCACAGCTTGGTGGTGATGAACAGGTCGCTGCGCGGCAGCGAGCTGGACTGCAGCGCGGCGCCGACGCCTTCCTCGTTCTTGTAGATCGCGGCGGTGTCGATGGAGCGGTAACCGATCTCCAGCGCTTTGCTCACCGCGCGGGTGGTCTCTTCAATACTCGCCTGCCAAACGCCGAGACCCAACTGCGGCATCAGATTACCATCGTGGAGTTTGATGATGGGTTGTTGCGTTGTCATGCGCATCTCCTTGTGTACGGATTGCGGCGCCTGCGGCACCGAAATGGCTATAGATAAATTCTAGTTGGCAAAGTGGGCGGTTGCCGGGTTTGCCAGCCTAATTTCAGCGGTGGCGGGAGGGCGATCTTCTCGCCGCTCTCCCTGCGAATGAGCGGTAAGACGGGTGGTGCGAAACGATCGGCGGCGCGCTGAGGCGCCTGACGGCGCCCGGTGATCGGCCGGGCGCCGGATGCGGCGAAAAATGGCTGGCGGAGACTAAAGCCTAGCAAAAAATCGCCGTTTTGCGATTAACGCGCCGCTTCGTAAATGCGGCGGCTGACGTCCAGGGTGATGTCCTGATGCTCGCCCAGGGCGGTCATGCCGTGCTGATGCAGCTTGTCGAGCAGCGCCGGAATGCTGCTGCCGTCGAGCTGATAATCCGCCATGCGGGTCGGTACGCCCATCTGCTCGAAGAAGGCGCGAGTGGCGGCGATGGCGCCGTCGATGCGGCTGTCTTCGCTGCCTTCGCGCAGGCCCCAAACGCGGTCAGCGTACTGCAGCAGTTTTGCGCGCTTCTGCGTTTTCTTCTCGTGCAGCAGCGCCGGCAGCACGATGGCCAGCGTTTGCGCGTGGTCGAGATCGTGCATGGCGGTCAGCTCGTGGCCCAGCATGTGGGTTGCCCAGTCCTGCGGCACCCCGGCGCCGATCAGGCCGTTCAGCGCCATGGTGGCGCTCCACATCACGTTGGCGCGCACCGCATAGTTTTCCGGTTCGGCCAGCGCGCGCGGGCCGTCCTCCAGCAGGGTCAGCAGCAGGCCTTCGGCGAAGCGATCCTGCACCTTGGCGTCGACCGGGTAGGTCAGATACTGCTCCAGGGTGTGTACGAAGGCGTCGACCACGCCATTGGCGATCTGGCGCGGCGGCAGCGAATAGGTCACCACCGGATCCAGCACGGCGAAGCGCGGCTGCACCAGCGGCGAGAAGAAGTGCTGCTTGTCGCCGCTGCTTTTACGGGTGATCACCGCGCCGCTGTTGGATTCGGAGCCGGTGGCCGGCAGCGTCAGCACGCAGCCCATCGGCACCGCGTCGGCGATGTGGCTGCCGACGGTCTGCAGGATATGCCAGGCGTCGCCGTTGGCGGTATAACGGGCGGCGGCGGCGATGAACTTGGTGCCGTCAACCACCGACCCGCCGCCGACCGCCAGCAGGAAATCGATGTTTTCCGCCTTCACCACCTCGACCGCTTTCATCAGCGTTTCGTAGGTCGGGTTCGGCTCGATGCCGGAGAACTCCCGCACGTCGCGGCCGGCCAGCGCGCTATACACCTGATCCAGCACGCCGTTTTTCTTCACGCTGCCGCCACCGTAGGTGATCAGGATGCGTGCGTCCGCCGGGATCTGGCCGGCCACTTCGGCAATTTGGTCCTTGCCGAACAGGATTTTGGTTGGGGTATGCAGAATGAAGTTTTGCATGGTTGATTTCTCTCTTTCTGTCAGGCGGGCGCCAACGCGGCGCAAAGGTTTCTGGCCCGTATTGTCAGCAACCTGCCGGCAGCGCACAATGCACATTCCTGTTTGGTTCTTGCCTATTTCTACAATCCTCTGTAGGAATGGTGAATTCTAAATTATGATTTATGCCGAATCGTTCTGACTGTAAGAGGGTGTTTCCGTGATTGAAATCGATGCGCAGCGCAGCCGCATGGCGCGCCAGGCGATGGCTATCGCCACCGGCAACGGCTACACGCCGTCGCCGGTGCCGCGGGTGAAGATCCTGTATGTCGATCGCCACTGCCCGCGCCAACCGGTGATGTACGAACCGGGGATCGTCATCATCTTTCAGGGGCACAAGGTCGGCTATTGCGGCAGTAAGGTGTTCCAGTACGATCCGCGCAACTACCTGCTGATGACGGTGCCGCTGCCGTTCGAATGCGAAACCTTCGCCAGCCCGGAACTGCCGCTGGTTGGATTGGCGGTCAATATCGATACCCAAATGCTGCAGGATTTGCTGATCGACATCGGCGACGACGACTACCTGATGCAACCGCGGGCGGAGAGCAACGGGGTGAACCTGGCCGAGCTGACGGAAGCGCTGCTGTGCGCCACCGAACGCCTGCTGGACGTGATGGCCAAGCCGCTCGACGCCCGGGTGCTGGGGCCGCAGATCGTGCGCGAGATCCTTTACTACGTGCTGCGCGGCACCTGCGGCGCGTCGCTGCAGGAGTTGGTCAATCGCCATACCCACTTCAGCCAGATCGCCAAGGCGCTGCGGCGCATCGAACATCAGTATGCCGACAACCTCAACGTCGAGCAGTTGGCCGGCGAGGTCAACATGAGCGTCTCGGCGTTCCACCACAATTTCAAAGCGGTGACCAACACCTCGCCGCTGCAGTACGTGAAGTCGTACCGGCTGCATAAGGCGCGCCTGCTGATGGTGCATGACGGCCTGAAGGCCAGCACCGCGGCGATCCGCGTCGGCTACGAGAGCGCGTCGCAGTTCAGCCGTGAATTCAAGCGGCTGTTCGGCATGACGCCGAGCGATGAAGTCGCCCGGCTGCGCGAGGCCAACCCGCTGCTGCTGGAGGGCTGAGCCGCGTTTACGGGGGCAGTGCGATCTTGCCGGGCGCTGGTCGAGAAGGCGCTGTAGCGCGCCGGATTTAGGAAGAGGAAGCGCGCTTTTTGCGCCAGATCACCAGCATGGCGCCCAGCAGGCCGACGAACAGCAGCAGCAGCGGCAGCAGCATCAGGCCGGTCATCACCTGGCTTTCGTAGCGTTTTACCAGAGGGATTTGACTGAAAGCGTAGCCGAGGCCCACCAGCGCACAGACCCAGATCGCCGCGCTCAGCCAGTTGAACACCTGGAAGCGCGAGCTGTTGAGCCCGGAAATGCCGGCCATGGTCGGCAGCAGCGTGCGCACGAAGCCGAGGAAGCGGCCGATCAGCAGCGCCGTCAGCCCGTGGCGATTGAACAGGTTGTGCGCGCGCTGGTGGTACTGCGCCGGCAGCTGCAGCAGCCAGCTCTTCACCAGGCCGGTGTGGCCCAGCCAGCGGCCCTGGATATAGCTCAGCCAGCAGCCGAGGCCGGCGGCGGCGGTCAGAATCAGCAGGGTGGGGGCAAAGCCCATCACGCCTTTGGCGATCAGCGCGCCCGACAGCAGCAGCAGGCTGTCGCCGGGGAGGAAGGAGGCGGGCAGCAGTCCGTTTTCCAAAAACAGGGTGGTGAAAAGTACGGCGTAAACCACCCAAATTACGCTTGGATCGGCGAGGGCGATAAAGTCCTGCTGCCAAAGCGCATGAATAATCTCTCGTAATACATCCATTTTATGTCCTGTTGCATGCCGGTTGCGCCCGGGGTCACGTTCTCCAGGATGCGGCGGTTACCGTATCTGACAGTTACCCGATTAGTGTACCGCTAATAGCTTAAGCCGACATTAAACAAGGCGAAGAAAATTACCGGAATCCGTCTTGGCGCACGCCGTTGAGGCGATCGAAGCCGGCCGCCAGATCGGCGATCAGGTCTTCGACGTTCTCCAGGCCGATGTGCAGGCGCACCAGCGTGCCGGAGAAATCGACGCCGCCCGCCGGACGGATCGCTTCCAGCTCTTCCGGCTGGTTGGCCAGGATCAGCGACTCGAAGCCGCCCCAGGAGTAGGCCATGCTGAAATGGCTGAAGTTGTCCAGGTAGGCGGCCAGCTGCGCATCATCCAGCCGCTCTTTCAGCACGAAGGAGAACAGCCCGTTGCAGCCGCTGAAGTCGCGGCGGTAGAACTCGTGGCCCTTGCAGCTGGGCAGGGCCGGGTGATTGACCGTCGCCACCTCCGGCCGTGCCGCCAGCCAGTGGGCGACTTCGATGCTGCTGCGCTCGTGCTGCTTCAGGCGCACGCTCAGGGTGCGCAGGCCGCGGCTCGCCATGTAGGCGGTGTCGGCATCCACCATCTGCCCCATCAGGTAGGAGTACTCGCGCAGCCGATCCCAACAGCGCGCGTTGGCGACGGCGGTGCCGAGCATGTAATCGGAATGGCCGATCAGGTATTTGGTGCCGGCCTGAATCGAAATGTCGATGTCGAAATCCAGCGCCTTGAACAGCACGCCCGCCGCCCAGGTGTTGTCGATCATGATCACCACCTCCGGCGCCACGGCGCGGATGGCCTGCACCATCGCCGGGATATCCTGCACTTCCAGGGTGATGGAGCCGGGGGATTCCAGGAACACCACGCGGGTATTGGGCTGGATCAGCGTGGCGATATCGGCGCCAATTAATGGATCGAAATAGGTGGTGCTGACGTTCATGCGGCCGAGGATATGGGTGCAGAAATCCTGGGTCGGTTCGTACGCCGAGCCGGTGACCAGCAGGTGATCGCCGGCGCCGACGAACGACAGGATCGCATTGGCTACCGCCGCCGCGCCGCAGGGGTACAGCACGCAGCCGGCGCCGCCCTCCAGCTCCACCATCGCATCCTGCAGCGCGAAGTGGGTCAGGGTGCCGCGTCGGCCGTAAAACAGTTCTCCGTGGGCGCGTTGCGCGGTGGCGTGTTTTTTGGCGGCGACGGAGTCGAAGACCAAAGAAGAGGCGCGTTGCGTGACGGGATTGACGGAGCCCTGGGTGTAGCGCTTGCCGCGGCCGGCGCCGATCAGCGTGGTTTCGATATGTTTTGACGTCATGGTACCTGGCTCACCTCTGGTTGCTCTGCACGTGCCGGTTTGCGATAGCCCTTACGTTATCATGAGTTAATATAGCCATCCAGACGTTTTAACTTCCAGATACAGAAACGGCTATAATTGGCTGCCGACCGCGCATTTCTCGCCTCATCCTTCTGCCGAGCGGCGAGAGAGAAGCCCATTCATCGGTCGAGATGCCGTTCGGCAGCGTGGCCTTGTTGCGCCGTTGTGGGGGAAAAGTAACGAAATAACCCCATAAAAGGGGCGTTTGGCGGTGAACGGACGCGGATTGGCGCTTTGCCGCGGGGTTGGCTAAAATTTTCTCGTTTATTTGGTAAATAATAATGAGAACTACTATCAATCCCCGGTTGGTTTGATATGATCGCACGCTGAATTATTCCTTAATTTTGATCGGTAATGGGTGGAGGCACAGCGTGAAAACGGCTGGCAAGAATTTAAATCAAGGATCGTTCGGCCAGGGCCGGGCGCAGTGGGGCAAGGCCTTTGGCCGCAGCCTGATGGCTTCAATGGTGTTGGTCGTGGGGCTGGCCGGCAGCGCGCAGGCGGCGCCGGCGGCCAATCCGGCCGTTACCGAAAGCGTTGCGCCGACCACCGCGCCTGCACCTGCAGCCGCCGCGCCGGAGAGCATCACGCCGGTGAACCCGGCGCCAACGATCCAGCCACCGGAAACCCGCGGCATGGATCTGTCCGTTTGGGGCATGTATCAGCACGCCGACGCGGTGGTGAAAGCGGTAATGATCGGCCTGGTGCTGGCCTCGATCGTGACCTGGACCATTCTGTTCTCCAAAGGCAGTGAATTGCTGCGCGCCAAACGCCGCCTGCGCCGCGAACAGCTGGCGCTGGCCGACGCGCGCTCGCTGGATGAAGCTTCCGAGCTGGCGCAAAACTTCGGCTCGCAGAGCGTCAGCGCTGTCTTGCTGAACGACGCGCAAAATGAGCTGGAGCTGTCCGCAGAGTCCAGCGACAACAACGGCATCAAAGAGCGTACCGGCTTCCGCCTCGAGCGCCGCGTGGCGGCCTACAGCCGCAACATGGGCCGCGGCAACGGTTTCCTGGCCACCATCGGCGCCATCTCGCCGTTCGTCGGCCTGTTCGGCACCGTGTGGGGCATCATGAACAGCTTCATCGGCATCGCCCATTCGCAGACCACCAACCTGGCGGTCGTGGCGCCGGGCATCGCGGAAGCGCTGCTGGCGACCGCGCTGGGCCTGGTCGCGGCGATCCCTGCCGTCGTTATCTACAACATCTTTGCCCGCGTCATCAGCGGCCATCGCGCCCAGGTAGGCGACGTGGCGGCGCAGGTCTTGCTGCTGCAGGGCCGCGATCTGGATCTGGCCGCGACGGCGGAAGCCAAGCGCTCACAGCACGCACACCAACTGCGGGCGGGGTGAGTCATGGCGATGCGCTTAAATGAAGATCTGGACGACAGCGGCGAACTGCATGAAATCAACGTGACGCCGTTTATCGACGTCATGTTGGTGCTGTTGATCATCTTTATGGTGGCCGCGCCGCTGGCAACGGTAGATATCCGCGTCGATCTGCCGGCTTCTTCCGCCAAACCGCAGCCGCGGCCGGAAAAACCGGTGTTCCTGTCGGTGAAGGCCGACAAGCAGCTCTACGTTGGCGATCAGCCGGTGAATGCCGATCAGCTGACTTCGGTGCTGGATCAACGCACTCAGGCCAACAAAGAAACCACCATCTTCTTCCAGGCGGACAAGAGCGTGGACTATGAAACGCTGATGAGCGTGATGGACACCCTGCGTAAAGCCGGCTACCTGAAAGTGGGGCTGGTGGGCATGGAAGGCGCCGCCAAGTAGCGGCAGAAAAACGATAAAGGGCGCTCAGGCGCCCTTTTTTATTGATTCAGAAATATCACTCCCCGGCCAACAACGCCCGCGAACCGGCATGGCGCCAGTGGATACGGCCCGGCAGATAAAGCGCGTTCTGTTCCAGCGGCCGCTCGTCGATGAGCGCGGTGACCTGGCTGAAGCTATGTTGCGCCAGCGCCCGGCAGTCCTGCGCCACCGTGTCTATCTTCAACGTCATGCAATCGAACAGGTAGTGATCGTCGAAGCTGCACAGGTGGATGTCGCTTTCCATCAGCTGATGCTGAGTCAGATAACGCAATACCCCTTCCAACAGGCCGCAGGCGGCGGTGAACAGCGCTTGGGGCGGACGCCCCAGCTGCGCGCACAGCTGAGCGAACATCTCGTAACCCGAGCTGGGGTGATAGCTGCCGTTGATGATCCATTCCGGTTTGCACGATACGCCGGCGCGCTCCAGGCCAAGCTGGAAGCCGGCTAGCCGATCGCGAGTCGGTGAAATGCGCGGCTGCCCGCCGAGAAAATAGATCTCATCCGGATGCTGGCGCGCGACCTTCTCCACCAGGTCGGCGGTCGAATTGACCGAATCGGTGATCACCAGCGGCAGTTCGGAACCGGCGATCAGGCGATCCATCTGCACCACCGGCAGCCCGGCGTTGATCTTCTGGTATTCCGCGTCGTTCAGCTGGCTGGAAGCGACGATCAGGCCGTCGACCTGCCGCTGCACCAGACTGTTCACCGCCATCATCTCCTGCGCTGGGTTTTCATCGGTACAGGCGATCAACAGCTGCAGACCGGCCTCGCGGCACAGCGTTTCCAGCTCGCGCGAGATCACCGCAAAGCCGTAGTTGGTCATCTCCGGCACCACCAGCCCCAGCGTGTGGCTGCGGTTGGAGCGCAAAGAGCGGGCGTGGATGCTGGGCTGATAATGGTGTTCGTGCGCCAGCGCCAGAATGCGATCGCGGGTGTCGTCGGACACCCGGTATTCCTTGCTGCGGCCGTTCAGCACCAGGCTGGCGGTCGATTTCGACACCCCGGCCAGCGTGGCGATGTCACTGATGGTAATGCGTTTATTTTTTTTCACTGACGCCATCTGAAGTCATCGGAGGATGCGTCATTCTAGCATGCATGGCGTCAGCGGCCAGTATTCCAACGCCAGCGGCGCGCTCCCGTTCAGCCGCAATTGCGGTTCAGCTGCCGGGAAGTAGCGCGCGCTCATCACCGCCTCGCCGTGGTTGATGAAAATCTCCACGCTGGAACGATCGAACAGCAGCTGCAGATGCGTGACCGGGCCGTGCCAGTAACGGTGCTCCGGCCTACCGTCGGCCAGGGAAGCACGCGTCAGCTGCAGCCGTTCGCCGTCCCAGCTCAGCGTCATGGCGTCGCCAAAGGCGGCGCTGAACGCGCCCTGCGGCGTCAGCTGCAGCTCCGCGGCGCCCAGCGCATAGGCGGGGGCGTCATCGGCGTGGCCTTGCCAGCCAGCCCGCTCGCCGCGCAGCTGTTGCAGCTCGCGCGCCGGGCGCTGGTAGAGGCGGCCATGCTGCAGCGACAGCTCGCGCGGGCAGGTCATGGTGTGGATCCAGCCGTAACGGCGCGTCGGGTGGGCTTCTTCATCTTGCTCGGGCACGCCCATCCAGCCGAACAGCAGGCGGCGGCCATCTTCCGCCTGCGTCGTCTGGGGCGCGTAGAACTCGAAGCCGGCGTCCAGCTCGCGAAATTCGCCGTGGCTGAAGGCCGCCTGCCGGTAATCCAGCTTACCGAGCAGATAGCCGGCCTGATAACGGTTGAGATAGCGTTCCGGCTGCGGCGCCAGCCCCTGCGGGCAGCAGATCAACACGTCGTCGCCGTCCAGCGAGAACAGATCCGGGCACTCCCACATGTAGCCGAATTCACCCAGGTCGTTCAGGCCGGAACCGGCGATCTCCCCCAGCGCTTGCCAGTCGCGCAGATCGCAGGAACGCAGCAGCAGCACCTTGCCGCGATCCTGCAAGTCACGCGCGCCGAGCACCATGTACCAGGCATCCTGATGACGCCACACTTTCGGATCGCGTACGTGGCCGCTGTAGCCCTCCGGCAGCGGCAGCACCGGCCCGAGTTTGCGGTATTCGCCCCGATCGCTTTCCTGAGCCAGGCATTGGTAAGCGGTGCGCGAGCCGTCGGGGAATTTCACGTTGCCGGTGTAGATCAGCGTGATTTTGTCTTCCGCCACCACCGCCGAGCCGGAGTAACAGCCGTGGCTGTCGTAACAGGCGCCCGGCGCCAGAGCGATCGGCTGATGTTCCCAACGCAATAAATCGGTCGATTGCCAGTGTCCCCAGCACTTGTTGCGATGATCGCAGCCCAGCGGGTTCCACTGATAGAACAGGTGATAAACGCCATTGTGCTGGATAAAGCCATTGGGATCGTTCAGCAGGCCAACGCTGGGCGCCAGATGCCAGGCCGGGCGGTGCGGATCGCGCAGCGCGCGTGGCTGGCCGTTCATGACCGCCCGCAGCGCCTGTTTGATTAAGCTGAGTTCTTCCATCATTGCGCGTCCGTTTTATATTTCAGCAGCAGGGAGAGCGCGAAGGCGCTGCCAAAAGCGATCGCCAGGCCGATGATATAGCTGACCAGCGAACTGGCCTGCACGATCGCCATGCCGGGGATCGCCGTCAGCCCGACCGCATTCATGCCGACGTGGTTGGCCACCACCCAGGCGCCGCCGAGCGCGCCGCCCGCCAGCGCCGCCAGGAAAGGCTTCACGAAGCGCAGGTTGATGCCGAACAGCGCCGCTTCGGTGATGCCGAGCATGGCGGAAAAGGCCGACGGCACCGCGATGGCTTTGATTTTGGCGTCGCGGGTTTTGAAATACACCGCCAGGCAGGCGCCGCCCTGCGCGATGTTGGCCATCGACCAGATCGGCAGCAGGAAGTTGACGCCGATATTGGGATTGCCGAGCAGCCCGGCCTCTACCGCATGGAAACTGTGGTGAATGCCGGTGATGACGATAGCGGAATAGAGACCGCCGAACAGCAGCCCGGCGAACCAGCCCGCATGGGCAATCAGCGTGCTGAGCACGAAGGAGATGCCGTCGCCCAGCGCGCGGCCGGCGGGGCCGATAAACAGCAGAGCGACAAAGCCTGAGATGACCACCGTCAGGAACGGCGTCAGGATCAGATCGAGCGCGTTGGGGATCACCTTGCGCAGCCGTTTTTCCAGCACGCTCATGAACCACACCGTCAGCAGCACCGGGAACACGGTGCCCTGATAGCCGATCATGGCGATGTCCAGACCGAAGAAGTTCATGGTGTGGAACCCTCCGGCGACGCCCCAGGCGTTGGTCAGCGCCGGATGCGTCAAAATGCCGCCGAGCGTGGCGCCCAGGTAGGGATTGCCGCCGAATTCGCGTGCGGCGGTGAAGCCGATCAGAATCGGCAGGATAATGAACGCCGCCGAGCTGAACATATCCAGCATGATGAACAGCGCGCTGTTGGCATCGGCCCAGCCGTAGGTTTTCACCATGCCGAGCAGCCCCATCAGCAGGCCGGAAGCGACGATCGCCGGAATGATCGGCACGAAGATGTTCGACAGCAGGCGGGCGATGCGCTGCAGCGGGTTGAGCTTTTTCGCCGCAATATCGGCGGCTTCGGCCTTGCTGGATTCGCTGACGCCCGCCGCCTTGATGAATTCCGCATGCACCTTGTTGACCAGCCCGGTGCCGAAGATCACCTGGATCTGACCGGCGTTGCTGAAGCAGCCTTTGACGCCGTCCAGTTTGCCGATGGCCTCTTTGTCCACCTTGCTGTCGTCCACCAGCACCAGGCGCAGGCGCGTGGCGCAGTGGGCGGCGCTGGCGATGTTTTCTTTACCGCCGAGCAGCGGCAACAGCGCGTTGGCGGTTGCGGTAATGTCCATGTTGTCCCCTTGCTAAATAAAAATGCCGCCGCGCCGTTTGCGGCGCAGCGACGTGAATCGATGTCAGAAGAAATACTTGAATCTGGCGCGCATGCCGTAACGTTGATCGCTGTCGCCGTTGGCTATCTTGTTGTCGGCGTTGGCTTCCAGCAGCGACACATAGGCGCCCAAATACAAATTGAAATTCTTCATATTCATAATGTTAGGTATCTGATACGACGCGTGAACGGTGTGGATGTCGTAGTTGCCCGGTTCGCTGAGCGGGTTGTGGATATCGGCGGCGATCCCGGCGGTATTGAACTCTTTGATATTGTTATGAGCATAGATATAACCCAGTTCGAAGCGCCGCCACAGCACGTTGACGCCGGCGGTGAAGTCTTGCTCGCCTGAGGCATCCAGATAGGCGGTGCTCAGGTTGGCCACCACGCCGCTGTCCGGATCGGCGGCGCTGTTGTTCCAGCTCATCGTCATGCCGTAGCCGTTGCGCTTGGACTGATCGACGAAACGGCCCTGGCTGTCCCGATAGCCGTAGGCGTTATTCACCACGTTGCTTTCCATCGCCGCCGCGATGCTGAAGGCGTCTTTTTTCCAGGCGATCACCGGCCGTAAATAGGCGACGTTTTTCTTATTGTCCAGGGCGTTGCCGTGGTAGCTGTTGTCCTGGAACAGCGAAGTGCCGTCCTCCACCAGCGTGTTCAGTTCGAAATAGACATCACCGGCGTATTTGCTCAGCATCAGGTTGCCGCCGCTGCTGCTGCGGCCGCGGCCCTCTTTCATCATGTAGATATAGCCGAAGCCGTCGGCGTACAGATCGTTGGCGGTATTGCCGGAGTATTGAATGAAGGTGTCCTGATTCAGCGGGAACATGTCGTAGGCTTCAAAGCGGCCGATTTTGGTTTGCCAGTTCTTTTCATTGCCGAAGAAGAAGGCGGCGTCGTCCAGGTTCATTTTGCCGGTCATGTCCGCCAGCGGCTGCACGCTGAAGCCGGAGAAGTTGCCGTCCTGATTGCGGCGGTAGCCGTCCAACCCGACCAGAATACGGCCGTTGATATCCCAACGTTCTTTGTTGCCGGGCTTCCAGTCCTTGTGGTCGCTGCCTTTCAGCGACGTCAGTTGGCCGCTGCGGCTGGCGCCGTCCAGATTGAACTCCACATCCCCGTACAGCTTCAGGTCATTGAATCCGCTAAGTTTCAGCACGCTGGAGTTGGCAACCGGCGTTTCCGGCGTGGCGGCATGCTGTGCAATCTGCGCGGTTTGCCGTTCGGTGTTGGTGGTGCGTTGTTCCAGCTGTTGCGCCCGACGTTCCGCCGCCGTCGCGCGGGTTTCAGCCTGTGCGGCGCGCCGTTCCGCCTGCGCCAGACGTTGTTCCAGCGCGTTGAGACGCGCCTCGATGCTGCCGCTGCCCGAGGCCGCTGCGCTGGAAGCGGAGAGGAAAAGCCCTGTTGTTATCGCCAAATAGCTGAGTTTTTTCATCATCGTCTATCATCCGGGTAAGGGTTGTTATTATTGTTTGCTAAATTGCTAAACCGGTTTTTCATGGCGAAAGATAACGAGAGCGAAGCGAGCTGGCAACTCAGTTAGCTAACCCGATTCAGCTATTGTGATCGAGCGCGCAAATCGTGGGTAAAAGCACGGCGAACCTGCGGATCGCCGTGAATGCTGAAGATCAACGCAGGAAAGCGGCCAGCTCGTCGGCGCGGGGCAGGGCGGTCATGGCGCCTTTGGCGGTGGTGGCCAGCGCGCCGCAGGCCTGGGCCTGGGCGATAACCGCCGGCCATTGCGCTTCCTGCGGCAATTCGTGAAGGCGCGCCAGCGCCGCTAACAGCCCGGCGACGAAGGCGTCGCCGGCGCCGGTGGTATCGACCGGCACGATCGATGGCGCGTGGAAATGGCGCAG
This sequence comes from Serratia sp. G204Y, assembly GCF_051172435.1. Classification (NCBI taxonomy): domain Bacteria; kingdom Pseudomonadati; phylum Pseudomonadota; class Gammaproteobacteria; order Enterobacterales; family Yersiniaceae; genus Serratia; species Serratia sp. G204Y. Next base: position 214,044 of record NZ_JBPIZA010000005.1, read on the forward strand.
ACGCTGCCCATCGTGTACGCAGACGCCGTCGCCGCCCAGCGTCACCAGCAGCAGGCGCAGCGGATAGGTTTGCATCATCCAGCGAATGGCGTTCTCCAGATCGTCAAGATGGCTGATGAAAGCCAGCTCTTCGCGCGACAGTTTCACCACGTCCGCCAGCAGCAGCGCTTTTTGCAGGCAGGGGCGCAGCGCTTCCGGCTGGCGCCAGACCTCTTCGCGGATGTTGGGATCGAAACTGACCCGGCCACCGGCCGCCCGAATGCGCTCCATCGCGGTAAAGGCCGCGCTGCGGCTGGGCTCCTGCGAGAGCGCGATGGAGCAGAGGTGCAGCCATTCGCCCCGTTGGAAAGCCGGCAGATCGTTGGGCTGCAAAAACAGATCGGCGCTGGGCTGCACCATAAACGTGAATGAGCGCTCACCCTGCAGATCGAGATCCACCACGACCGTGGAGGTGTGGTGTTCGGGATCCGGCCGCATATGGCCGATATCCACCCCTTCATCGCTCAGCACCCGCTGCAAAAAGGCGCCGAAGCTGTCTTGCCCCACTCGCCCGATAAAAGCGCTGTCGCCACCGAGCCGGGCGATACCCACCGCCACGTTAGCCGGCGCGCCGCCGGGGCATTTGAGATAACCGTTGGCATTTTCCGGCACCAGGTCGATCACGGCGTCGCCCAGTACCCATACGCGATTCATCATGCTTAATCCCTGTTTTTGTCCTTGTCAGATGGGGTGCTAAAATAGAAGAACCGGTTTAGCAAGGCAATGAAATAATGCGCTGGGGCGTTGGGAGGGTGAGGAAGATCAATTTTTTTCGGGGATCGGGGGAAGAGAACCCGCCCCGCGAGCCGGCTCGGGGGCGAGGTCGCGGGGCGGTTTAGCCCAGTTTCGGATACACGCCCGGGCCGATTGGCAACCCAAGCGCATACCAGACCAGCAGCAGCAAAATCCACACGCTGAAGAACACCACAGGATAGGGCAGGATCAGCACGTAATAAGTGCCGAGCTGCGCGTCTTTGCGGTAGCGCTGCAGGAAGCCGAGGAACAGCGGCAGGAACGGCGACATCGGCGCCAGCGGCAGCACCGCAGAGTCGGCGATGCGAAAGATCATCTGGGCGAACGCCGGGTGGAAACCGAGCAGCATAAACATCGGCACGAAGATCGGCGCCAAAATTGACCAGATCGCCGAGCCGCTGGCGATGAACATGCACAGGAAGGCGGAGAGGAACATCAGGCCGAGAAATGCCGGCGCGCCACTCATGCCGGCGGCTTCCAGCATATCGGTCAGGCCGACGGCCATAAACTTGCCCATGTTGCTCCAGTTAAAGAACGCCACGAACTGCGACAGCGGAAACACCATCACGATAAAACCCGCCATGCTTTTCATCGGATCGAGCAAGTGGTGGGGAATGTCATCCGGCCGCCGGATCTGTTTGGTGACCACGCCATAGGTAATGGCGACGGTGAAGAAGAACAGGATGATGATCGGCACAATGCCCTTGATGAACGGAGAAGGGATCACCGAACCGGTGTTCGGGTCACGCAGCGGCGCGGCCTCCGGCACCACCAGAGCGGCGATGATGGCGATAAACACCAGCGCGGCGATGCCGCTCATCATCAGTCCCCGGTTTTGCAACGGGGTCAGCGCTGCGATTTTGTCTTCGGCGCCGCCTTGCCACTTCGGCAGGCGGGGCTCGATAAACTTGTCGGTGAGCAGCGCGCCGGCGATGGTCAGCACGATCACGGAGGTGGCCATAAAGTACCAGTTGTCGATTACGCTAACGTGAACCGCGCCATCCACCGCTTTGGTGGCTTCGGTACTGATGCCGGAAAGCAATACGTCGGTGGTGACGATCAACAGGTTGGCGGTAAAGCCGGAGGCGACGCCGGCGATCGCCGCCAGCAGTCCGGCTATCGGGTGGCGGCCCACCGCCACAAACATCAGCGCGCCAAGGGGCGGCATCACCACCAGCGCGGCGTCCGACGAGATATGGCTGAAGAAGGCGATAAACAGCACCATATAACTGGCGTAGCGGGCGCTGACGCGTGAGGCCATTTTATACATCAGCGCCTGCAGCAGGCCGACCTTTTCCGCCAGGCCGGCGCCTATCACCAGCGCCAAAATAGCCCCCAGCGGCGCAAAGCTGCTGAAGTTATGGATGATGTTGGGAAATATCCACTGCATGCCCGCCACGCTCATCAGGTTATTCACCTTGATGAGCTTGCCGGTGGCCGGATTTTTCACCGCCACGTCGAGCCAGGAAAACAGCGCGGTGGCCAGCATAAGCACCAGGATCAAATAGACGAACAGTAAAAACGGATTGGGGATCTTATTGCCGATGCGTTCCACCCAGTAAAAAACGCGTCCGGGGCTTTTATTGATTGGCGTTGTGGCCTCACTCATGATTTTACCCTCTGTGTTTGCTCTGTTGTGTGATTGTTATTATTTGATTTATTTATAATTATGCTTAGTGGCCCGGTTCTCCGGGCCCTGTCTGTTCATGCTATTTCAATGGGGAGGGTTTCACCCCCTGCGGGATTGGGCAGCGGTACGGCTGTTCGGCGCGCCGGCGTTCAAACTCGCTGCGGCAGCGCGCCAGCAGAGCGCTGTCGCTCAGCAGATCGATGGCGGTCGCCGCCATCACCTTGCCGGCCAGGCACATGCCCTTATGGGCGATAGCGGTGCGGCCCTGCGCCACCAGTTGCCAGGTGTGCAGAGGGGTGCCGAGTGCGAAACAGGGGCTAAAGCATTGTGCAGTCGGCGCCACCCAGCTTACGTCGCCAACGTCGGTAGAACCGTACAGCAGGTCGTCGGATTCCACATAAGGAGCGACCTCGTCCATCAGCACCTTATCTCCCAAATGCTGCACCCACTCGCGTCCGGCCGCGCCGCCGGTGCGGGCAATGTTGAGTTTGGCGTTGCGCAGATCGTCGCGGCTCAGCGTCTGGCGGATTTCCTCGGCGAAGCGGCGTTCGGCGTCGCTGTACTCGGGCAGACCGAAATCACACAGGTTTTGATACATCGCGTGTTCCAGGCTGCGGTTCGGCACATAGTTGGAGCAGGCTTTGTCGAAGCGCACCTCCATCTGGGTGTCAGTCATCAGCGCTGCGCCCTTGGCGATGTTAATCACCCGTTGGTAAATGTCCTGCGCCTGGTCGAGCTGCGGCGCGCGGATCAGGTACAACACCTCGGCGTCGGCCTGTACCACGTTGGGGGAGCTGCCGCCGGTGCTGGTGACCGCGTAGTGCAGCCGCGCTTCTTGCACGATATGTTCGCGCAGGAAGTTGGCGCCGGTATTCATCAGCGTCACCGCGTCCAGCGCGCTGCGCCCCAGGTGCGGCGAGTTGGCGGCATGGGCGGCGACGCCCTTGAAGTGAAACGCCGCCTGAATGTTGGCCAGCGTACTGGTATTGAACATGCCGCTGAAGCCTTCCGGGTGCCAGGTGAGGGCGGCGTCGACGTCGTCAAACAGGCCTTCGCGCACCATAAAGGTTTTGCCGGAGCCGCCTTCTTCGCCCGGACAACCGTAGAAGCGCAGGGTGCCGGTCAGCCGGTTTTGCTGCATCCACGCCTTGGCGGCGAAGGCGCCCGCCAGCGCCGCGGTGCCCAGCAGGTTGTGGCCACAGCCATGGCCGTTGCCGTTTTCCACCAGTGGCTGCGGCGTGGCGCAGCCCGCCTGCTGGCTCAGCCCGGCCAGCGCGTCGTACTCGCCCAGCAGCGCGATGACCGGGTGGCCGCTGCCGTAGCTGGCGATAAACGCCGTCTCGATGTCGCCTACGCCACGCTCGACCGAGAAGCCTTCCTGCTCCAGCGCATCGGCCAGTAACGTGGCGGAATAGGTCTCGTTGAAGCGCGTTTCCGGGTGGTCCCAAATCGCGTCGCTCAGCGCGCTGAAGCGGAGCCGGCGCTGGTCAATGTAGTCGTCGATAAATGCCTGCAGTGCTGAGTTGCTCATGCTTCGCTCCCGAATGTCGGCAGGTTCAGCGCCAGCGACGCCAGCGTTTTCACCGCCACCGCCATCACCTGCTCGTTGAAGTCGAATTTTTCGTTATGGTGCCCGGCGCTCAGCTCGGTGCCGAAAATGACGTATGAGGCCTGGCCGCCGCGGGATTTCACCCGCTCCATCATGTAGGTGGCGTCTTCTGAACCCGCAGCCTGTTCGCGGCGATCGACCACCGAGGTCAGCTCGGTTACCTGCTGTGCCTGGTGGCGGATGTAATCCACCCACGGTTGGGTCGGTTTGCTGCTCTGCGCAGCGCCCATCAGCGCGATGTCGCAGGCGACGCCGTGCATCTTGGCTGCGCCTTCGATGGCGTTCAGCGCCTGCTGATAGACGAACGCGTTGATCTCATTGGTGGCGCCGCGTGTTTCCACCTTCATAAACGCCCGATCGGCGATCACGTTGCGGCCGGTGCCGGCCTGCAGCACGCCGACATTGATGCGCGAGCTGCCTTCGCTGTGGCGCGGGATGGCGTAAAGCCCCAGCGCAGCCTGGGCCGCTGCCAGCAGAGCGTTGCGACCGTCTTCCGGCCTGGCGCCGGCGTGGGAGGCGACGCCGCGGAAGGTGACGTCCAGCTTGCTGGTGGCCATAAAGCTGTCGCTGCCGCACACCAGCTCACCGGCCGGCACGCCGGTGCCGATATGCACCGCGGTGAAGAAATCGACGTCGTCCACCACGCCGGCCTCCACCATCGATTTTGCGCCGCGGGTGCCTTCTTCCGCCGGCTGGAAGATCAGTTTGACGGTGCCGCTAAGCTGGGGCTCCAGGCTTTTGAAGACGTGCGCCAGCCCTAGGCCGATGGTGGTATGGCCGTCATGACCGCATGCATGCATCATGCCGCTGTTGCAAGAGGCGAAGCCTTCACGGAACGGCAGGTGTTCGGGTTCCAGCAACTCGTTGAGATCGAGGGCGTCCATATCCACGCGGTAGGCGATGGTTGGGCCGGGGCGGCCGGTATCGAGCGTTGCGACGATGCCGGCGAAGCCGCCGGAAAAGTGCGGCAACCATTTTTCCAACGCCCCCTGATTGCGGGCGCGCTGTTCCTGCGCTTCCAGCTCATCGGACGAAGGCAGCCCCATGCGAGACTCTGCCTTGATGACCTCGCGGCCCAGCTGCAGGCGATAACCCAGCCGATCGAGTTCTTCCGCCACCAGGGTAGCGGTACGGAACTCAAACCAGCCGGACTCGGCATAGCGATGGAAGTCGCGGCGCCAGGCCTGCAATTGCGGGTACAAATCGGCCACCAACATCGAAAGCGAATTAGTCATAGTGATATCTCATAAGTTATCGCGCGCTGGATCGCTCCAGGCAGCAGTTATGCTCTGAACTGAAATCAGACGGTGAAGCTATTGCAAAGAAAAAGGTGTATTTGGTTACTAACTGCCGTGAATGGCGCTTATTGGCGCAGAAAATGCGCTTAATTAAGCGAAATAAGAATTTGGTTATTTATTATGTTTTTTCCGAATGTACACAATGGAATCTGGCTAAATAAGATGCCAATATCTTGCTATTGATAAATAACGGTTATCGCCTTTCGCCTATGCCAGCCTCGATAAAATTGCACCAATTGCGTGCATTTGTGGACGTTAGCCGCCAGGGCAGCATCCGCGCCGCCAGCCGCACCTCACGCCTTTCCCAGCCTGCACTGACCAAGGCCATTCAGGAGCTGGAAGAGGTGCTGGGCGCCAAGCTGTTTATTCGCCGTAGCCAGGGTGTGGTCTTGACCGACTGCGGCGATAACTTTTTCCAGCATGCCAGCCTGATCCTTGAAGAGCTGCGGGTGGCGCAGGAAGATATCCAGCAGCGGCTGGGGTTGGCGGGCGGCACGGTGAATATCGGCGTTGGTGGCAGCATTGCGCGCACCGTGATGCCGCAGGTGGTCACGCAGTTTCATCGTGAGTATCCCAACGTGAAGGTGCGCATCGTCGAGGGGCAGCTGGTGTCGATGATCCCTGAACTGCGCCAGGGCGAGCTGGATTTTACCGTCAATACCTACTATCCCAGCAGCCTCGACAACGAGTTGCAGTACGAACGGCTGATGGAAAAAGAGTATCGGGTGGTGGTGCGCAAAGGGCATCCGATGGAGGGGGCGACCTCGCTGAAACAGCTGCAGCACTGCGACTGGACCATGCCGACACCGAAAGGCAGTTATTACCGGTTATTGCACGATCTGTTCGGGGACTTGGGCATGGCGCCGTCGATCAGCGTGACCTGCGAGACCTTTATGGCTTGTACCAGCCTGGTGGCGCAGAGCGATTTTGTTAGCATTCTGTCGGTGGACGTGATTTCGGATCCGATTCTGGGCAAGCATTTGGTGCCGCTCGAGCTGGAAGAGAGTCTGCCGAAAGCGACGTTTTATCTTATCCAACGCAAGGACACCACTTTGACGCCGATGGGCGCGCACCTGGCGCGCCTGTTTCGCCTTTACTGTCGGTGATACCGAGGCCCCGGCGGGGCCTCGGTATCAGAAGGCGATCGCCCCCTGCACGAAGAAGGTGCGCGGTTCGCCGACGTACTTGCCGAAGTTATTGTCGTTGGAGCGGGTGAAGTAACGCTGATCGAACAGGTTTTTCACCCCGGCGCCCAGCGTCAGGTTCGACAGCTGAGGCCCGAAGTTATATTCCCCGCGCATATTCCACACCATGTAGCCGGCGATATCGCCGAACTGACCATCGGCGCTTTCCTGCGTGACGTACTCCGGCCCGGTGCCCGGCGAATGCTGTTTGGACTGCGCGTAGCCGTCCAGATTCCATACCCAGCTGCCGGTGGCGTAGCGCGTGCCGACGGTATAGACCTGGCGCGAGTAGAACGGCAGGTCTTTACCGGCGAAGTCGCCCTTATCGGTGCTGGCCTTGGTGTAGGTATAGCTGGTATAGACGCTGGCGCCGTCGAGCGCCCGGTTCAGCTCGCTGAGATCGTAGCTGAGCGCCAGCTCGATACCTTTGTGCTTGGTGGCGCCCATATTGGTCCAGCCCACGTCGTTGCTGATGTATTGCAGCTGATTATCGAAGTCGATATAGAACAGCGTGGCTTCGGCTTTGACCACGGTATCGTCGTAGCGGGTGCCGAATTCATAGGTATGCGCTTTCTCTGCCGTCAGCCCCGGCGCCGGCTGGTTGCCGTTGCCGCCTTTGGTCAGCTGGAAATACTGCATGCTGCCGAACGAGGTGTTGGCGTTGGCGAACAGCTTCCAGGAATCGGACAGGTGGTACATCACGTTCAAGGACGGCAGCGGTTCGCTGTAGCTTTTCTCGCGGCTGATGTTGTTGAAGGCATCGTCCACGTGGGTGCGGATGCTTTCATAACGCAGGCCCGGCGTGACCGTCCAGTTGCCGACGTTGATGGTGTCGTCGATATAGAACGCGTTGGCCGCGGTGCCGCCGGAGGTGTGCTGGTAATAGTCCGGGGTCTCCGGCGTCGAGCCGATATCCGCCGGGTTATACCAGGCCGAACGCGACGCCTTTTCGTCCATGGTTTCATTCAGGTAACGGTAACCGAGGGTGATCTCGTGCGCCATATCCCAGAAGCGGAAGACCTGCGAATAGCTTGGTTCGATAGCCCAGGTTGAATAGTGACGCGGATAGGAGACCATGCGCCGCTGGCCCGCGTTTTTGCCGGTGCCTTCCGATTCGATGTTGCTGCCGCGATAACTGTCGGTGAAGTAGGTCAACACTTCGAACTGTTTGTCGTCTTCCTGATGTTTATACTTGAACGACATATCCTTGCGGCGGCCTTCGAACTGGTCCCACGGCCGCGTGGATTGGAACGGGTTTTGCGCGTATTGCGCGGCACTCAGCCCGCCCGGCATGCCGGCTTTGGCGTCGTAGTAGTGGAAATTGGCCAGCAGCTCGTCGCGATCGCTGAACGCATAACGCGTTTTCAGCATGAAATCGTCGATGTCGGTGTTGTCGTTGTTGTCGCGGTAGCCCTGGCCGTGCAGGCCGGAGTAGAGCAGCTCGGCGCCGAGGCCGTTGTCTGCGGTGCCGCCCACGGAGGCGCTGGTCAGGGTCTTCAGGCCGCCGTGGCTGGCGCCCTGGGTTTGTACGCTGGCGGTGCCGCCAAACGTTTTGGGAATGTCTCGGGTAACGAAGTTGATCACGCCGCCGACGTTCTGCGGCCCGTAGCGCACCGCGCCGCCGCCGCGCACCACGTCCACCGATTGCAGATTACCGATAGACAGCGGGGCCATCGACAGCTGCGGCTGGCCGTAAGGCGCGACCGCCAGCGGGACGCCGTCCATCAAAATGGTGGAGCGCGGAGAAAGACGCGAAGTCAGGCCGCGCACGCCGACGTTGAGCGAGATGTCGCTGCCGCCGGTGCCGTTGCTGTCGCGCACCTGCACGCCGGGTACGCCGCGCAGGCTGTCGGCGATGGTTTGGTCGCCCTGTTCGTGCATCTGCTGCTGGGTGACGATGGAACGCGCGCCCGGATGGTTGAGCAGCACCGAACTGGTATCAGGGTTGTCCAGCCAGTTGCCGACGACGGTCACGGTATCGGTATCGTTCTGAGATGAATTATCAGTAGCAAGGACAGGGAACGCGACGGCGATGGCAGCCGTCAGCAGGGAAAGCCGAAAAAGAGGTGACATAATAATGCCTTAAGAGTTTCAGACCCGGATGTGTTTTTTTAGAAAAGACAATCTTAATGATAATTATTGGCAAGTAAATAGAATTGTTACGGGATAGTTAAGTGGGTAACTAAATAATGAATGCGGGAAACAGGGCCCGGCTGGCGGGCCCTGGCGGGGGTTATTGCGGCGTAAGCCAGAAGACGCCGCTGTAATCCAGCGCGGTGAATTTCTGATGCACCATTTCGATATCCGCTTGCGGATCAATATCTTTAAACAGCGTCGGGTGCAGGAATTTGGCGATCGCCTCAACCGCGATAAAGTTGAGCGGCGTGTCGTAAAATTGATGGTAAATCGCCATCACGCGTTTTTCTTTCACCGCTTTCAGCACGTTAATGCCGGTGCGATCCAGCAAATGCGCCAGTTTCTTTTGGCTGGTGGCCATATCGGTAGCGTAACCCAGCGGCACCGCCAGCGTGCCGCGATGCCCGCGGCTCCAGTCGGCGCCGGTCAGCAGATAGAAATCCGGGTTGCTGCTGATCACCTGCTCGACGTTCACTTCACCGCCCATGTCTGAAAACAGCTTGCTGCCGATATTGTTGCCGCCGGCGGTATCGATGAACTGCCCGAAGCTGCCTTTGCCGAAGGTGTTGCAGCACTGCTCGCCTTTGATGCCGGCGCTGCGCTCGATGAAGACGCTGGGGCGCTGCTCCGGTTTCAGCGTGGCGACGCGCTGGCGCACCAGCTCGAGGCGCTGCTGATAGAGGCGAATAAAGGCGTCGGCGTTGGGCTGCTCGTCAAACACTTTACCCAACAGCGCCATGCTGGCGACGGTGTTGGTCAGCGGCTGCTGGCGAAAATCGATGATCAGCACCGGGATGCCGACTTTTTCCAACTGGGTCAGTACGCCGCTGTCTTTCAATTTGCTCAGCAGACCGATGTCGAAAATGATCAGGTCCGGTTGGCGCACCACCGCGCTTTCCACGCTGAAATCACTGGTGTAGGGGTTGTCGAAGGTAGGGATTTGCATGACCTGCGGAAATTTTTTCGCATAGGCCTCAACCAGATCCGGTGCTTTGACCTTCAGCGAGTTGTCCCAGGCGATGATGTTTTTCAGCGGCTGCTGCGGGTGCAGAATATTCAGCGCCAGTAGCGCGCGGGCATCGGCCAGAAGAACGCGTTTGGCCGGTTGCGGCAGGGTGACCTGACGGCCGGCGACATCGGTGACGACGATAGGCGCGGCTTGAGCGGCGCCGGCCAACAGCAAAACGCAGGCGGCCAACCAGCGGCCGGCTTTGGCGATAAGAACAGCGGGCATGAAGATCCTTGGGTAATCGGCTGGGAACGAGAACGCAATGATAAGCGATATCCTTTCGCTTTTTGAACTCCCTTGATGCCGATCGATTACCCCTGGCCCATCAGCGGGTCGCTGACGCTGTGTTCGCCATCCTCCAGCCGCCCCGCCAGGCGGCGCAGCCAGCCGTCGGCGCCTTGCAGCGTAAGGTCATACCAACCGCCGCTGGCGCGGGCGTCAAACGCTTGCTGGTGGTTGCCGCCCGCCGGCAGCGTGATAGGCCACGGCCCTTGCTGCGTGTAGGGGCAGCGTTCGAGGGTGACCGCTATCGCTTCGGTGCCCGGATTGTTCAGCTGCAGCAGCAGGCTGCGGCCCGTCGGGCGCAAACGCACCTCCGGCTGCGGCCGGCTCAGGGTGCCGCGCAGCTCGCGATGAAAGCCGTTGGGGCCGAGCAACCACAGATGGTACTCATTCTTCGCCAGCCAGTCGTCGCTGACCGCCTTACCCGCCTCGACGGTAAAACGGCGCGGGATCTGCGTCAGATCCCGCCGATCGTAGACGTGAAACACCGCTCCCTGCTCGCCGGTATTGAACAGGTTCAGCGTCACGCGGCGCTGCTCGGCCGCGACGGTGGCTTCGACGTGCAGCTGGTAGGGCAACGCGCGGGAAGGGCGCGCCAGGCGGCGTTGGTGGGGCAAACGCTGGTGGGCGAGGGATGGCAGCGGCACCTGCGGCAGCTGTTCCTGGCGCAGGCGCAGGCCGTCGGCGGCGTGGCGGCTGGTGGCGGGCAGGCTCGGCAGCGCTTCGCCGTTAGGATCGACAAAGTTGAACGCCGAGGTGAGATCGCCGCACACGGCGCGGCGCCAGGCGCTGATGTTGGGTTCATGCACCTGAAAGCGCTTTTCCAAAAATTGCAGCACCGAGGTGTGATCGAAGACCTGCGAGTTGACCCAGCCGCCGCGGCTCCAGGGCGACAGCACCAGCATCGGCACCCGTGGGCCGGGGCCGTAGATGCGGCCGTCCGGCGGCGGTTGATCCTGCGAACCGGGCGGGGCCACGTGCTGGAAGATCTCGGTGTCGAACGGCACGGTCGATTTACCGGCGAAGCTGCCGTCTTCGCGCAGCGACGGCGCGGAAGGCGAAGGCATATGGTCAAAAAAGCCGTCGTTTTCGTCGTAGTTGACCAGCAGGACGGTTTTACTCCACACCTCCGGGTTGTCGGTCAGCGCGTTGAGGATCTCTTGGGTGAACCAGCCGCCCTGCACCGGGCTGGAGGGATCGGGGTGTTCCGAATAGGCCGCCGGCGCGATGATCCAGCTGACCTGCGGCAGTTTGCCCTGCTGCACGTCGGCGCGGAATCCGGCCAGCATGGCGTCCAGATCGTTGCCGTCGGCGGCCGGCAGGGTGTTGCCGTTGCCCTTGTACAGCGGCGCGGCCTCGTTGAGCGCATCGCTGTAGGGCACGAAGGCGTTGAAGTCTTTCGGCGGTCGCGCCGGATTGCCCACCTGAATGCTGGCGGCGCGGTATTGGCGAAAACCCGCCAGCGGGTTGTCGGTAAAGTTGTCCGGCAGGAATTGATACACCTTCCAGCTGACGCCGTTTGCCTCCAGCCGTTCCGGATAGGTTGTCCACTGGTAGCCAATCTCCGCCGGGCCGGGGCTGTCCCACTCGTTGACCACCACCGCCACGTCGGCGGCGGACGGGCCGTTGGTGCCGGTCCAGTGGAACAGCCGGTTGGTGTTAGTACCGGCGTGAATGGAGCAGTGATAGGCGTCGCACAGGGTAAAGGCGTTGGCCAGCGCGAACTGGAACGGCAGCTCCTGCTGGCGATAGTAGCCCATCGAGGCCGGCGTTTTGTAGGTGGGCCAGGCGCTCATGCGGCCGTGATCCCAGGCGGCTTGCTCATCCACCCACGAGTGCGGCGTGCCGGTGACGCGCTGGGCGTTGCCGCGTTTGCTGTCCAGGTGGTAGGGCAGCACCAGCCGCTCGGCGCCCTGCTGCTGCCAGACGTGGCGATCGCCGGGCAGTGGAATGGTGAAGCGATCGCTGAAGCCGCGCACGCCAGGCAAGGTGCCGAAGTAGTGGTCGAAAGAGCGATTCTCCTGCATCAGGATCACCACGTGTGCGACGTCGCGCAGGGTGCCGGTGCGGTTATTGGCGGGAATGGCCAGCGCTTTGCGAATCGAGGCGGGCAACAGTGAGAAAGCCGATCCGATGGCGGCAGCCCGCAGGATGTCTCTGCGTGAAAGGTCAGGCATGCGTCGTTAATCTCCGTCAGTGTGCTTTGAAGATAGCCGCTGACGACGATAATGGCGAAAAATAACAGGGAGATGAATGCGAGGGAAACAATGCTCCCCGGCGGGAGCATTGGGGGATAACGCTTACTGTCTGATCAGGCGTCCGAGCGCCGGCGCCGTTTCGAAATCGCTGCGGAAGGGGTTGATGTCCAGGCCGCCGCGGCGGGTGTAGCGCGCGAACACGCTGAGTTTTTCCGGGCGGCAGCTCTGCTTGATGTCGTTGAAAATGCGCTCGACGCACTGCTCGTGGAATTCGTTGTGCTGGCGGAAGGAGATCAGGTAGCGCAGCAGGTTTTCGCGATCGATTTTGCGGCCTTCATAGCGGATCACCACGCTGCCCCAGTCCGGCTGGTTGGTGACTAGGCAGTTGGATTTCAGCAGATTGGAAGACAGCGTCTCCGCCACCGGTTCCCCTCTCTCGGCCGCGCCGCTCAGGTATTCCGGTTTGAAGGCGAAGTCGTCGACCGCGATATCCAGATCGTCGATGTTGATGCCCGGCAGGCGATCGATCTGCGCCGGGTAACCTTCCAGCCCCGGATAGAGTTTGACGGTGACCTGGCCGTTGGCCGCCTGCGACAGATCTTGCTGCATGGCGGCGCTCACCTGTTCCACGCTGTCGAAGCGCGTTTGGTTGAAGCTGTTGAGATACAGCTTGAACGATTTGGACTCGATCAGGTTCGACGAGGAGTGCGGGAAGGTAAATTCGCCGATGCCTACCACCGGCTTGCCCTTGGCGTTGAGCCAGGACAGCTCGAAGGCGGTCCACAGATCAAAGCCGCTGAACGGCAGCTGCCGCTCGTCCACGCCGATCAGATCGCGGCCGCGCGCGCGCGGCAAGGCTTCAAGCAATGCGGGAGCATATTGATCCGGATAATCGGAGTTGGCGCCAAGATGGGTGATCTTATCTTGCTTTTGGATATGCATATTCATTGCCCTTTGCTTGTTCGGTATTGATGTAGCGGTTAAACAGACTGCGGGTGGCGTAGATCGGCCCGACGCCCAGAAGGGCGTAAACCACCTTGATCAGGAACTGCGACAGGATCATGGTTTTGATGATGTCCCAGCTCAGCACGTTGTAGAACGCCAGCGTACAGAACACCACGCTGTCGATGGCCGAAGCCACTACGGTACTGGTGATCACGCGCACAAACAGGTAGCGGGAGTTGGTCAACTCTTTGATTTTGCAGAGCAGGTAGGAGTTGACGTTCTCGGAGATCAGATAGGCCGCCGACGAGGCCACCAGCACCGCCATGATGCTGTGTACGATGCCGTTGTAGGTCTCGCTGTACTCCCACTGCGGAATGCTCGGCACCAGCGTCGTCACCCAAACTCCCAGGACGAAGGTCAGGTTGGCGATAAACGAGATGATGATGGTGCGCCTGGCCAGCCGCAACCCGTAGAATTCGTTGAGAATGTCCACCAGAATGAACGTGAGCGGGTAGATGAAGATCGCCGGCGGCGTGATGAGATTCAGCACCGGGATTTGGATCGGCTTGACGCCGCACAGCGTTGAGAAAATGTAAATCACGCTGAGCGCCACGGTAATAATCAGGTAGGCGTACCAGGATCGTTCATGGCGATCGCTGAGCTCGTAGGCGGTTTTTTGTTGGTTGTCGCCATAGAGTTTGCGGTACAGCGCCTGCAGCTCGTGCCGGCTCAGATCTTCCGATATTTCGCTGTCTGCCAGCTCATTCAGCCCCATGGTAATGGTTTTGCCGGTGGCCAATACCATGACATTGGCCGCGATGGTGCCATGCCGGGTGAAGCCCAACAGCTTGAACTTCTGATTCGGTTCCATTTATAACCTTTCTCCAACGATGTAACCCAGGAATTGCACGGTGTCCTGAGGGCGTTTGTCCATGCTTTCGCTGTCTTTGTCGTCAACCACAAAGAAGCCGCTTTTTCCCGAGTGATACAGCAAAGGCGAATCGCAAATCAGTACCGGCGGACGTTTTATGATGATGATCTCGCCGGGAATAAATGACCCTTTAATTTCGGTCTCTATTTTCATTGCCAACATGTTCGACTCATCGCCGAAGAAATAAGTCAGAGGAAACTCGGTGACCAGTTGCCCGATCTTGCGCTGCGAGACGGCCAGATAGCGCGACTGCGGGATCACCGGAATGGCGGAAGGGTTCTTGTTGCCCTCGGTGGACAGCGTCTCGTTGAGCAGCTCCAGCTTTTCCAGATCGTAGTCTTCGATCTCTTCACAGGAGACACCGAAGAAATCGGAGATCCGATTCACGGTGGATTGCTGAACGTTGTTCACTCTTCCGTCAAGAATTTTGTAGAGAGTCGTGCGCGTCAGGCCGCTGCGATTGGAAAAGGAAGCCTTGGTTTCACCGCGGGTACGCATCAGATATTCAATATTTTTAATGATGTTGATTTTGCGCTGTGCGTTGGTGGTTTTCATTGGCTGTCCTTACAAACATTACGCAGGCTTCACTATATCCTACGCACTGGCGTTGTCCAGATAAAAAGGCGCGGACGCGCGGGTAACAGGCTGATTATTGGCGGTAATTATTGTTTCTCGTCAGCCGTTTAGCGCAGTGATGTCAGCGGGGATGGCCTGCTTTCTCTGTGCGAAAGATAAAGCCGTGTAAATCAATTGATTAGGTTTTGCTTATGGAAAAGTGAACACAAAAGCCGGTTTTATGTTTACTTTTATGTTGACCAAAACCGATTTCATGGGCTACTGTTCATGCAAGCTGAAGTTTTTCTTTATGATCAAACACGGAAGCCAACAATTTTTATAATAAAAAGCCCAGAGGGGGCGTTGCCACACTCTGAGCATAATGGATAGCTTGCTACCGACACCAGGGACCCTAACTACCACGGCCGTTTGTCTACGCGATCGGCCTATTCTTTTGCACTGAATCTCCCTTTTCGAGCATCAAACACTCCCCCGTTACCGGAGGAGTGCAATAACGCGTGCGCGAAAATCAGAGCGATTTCTGTGAGGCCAGCGGTTTTTGCGCCCGGCTGAAGGCCAGTTTGAGCACCCAATACAGCAGGCTGGCGGCCACCAGAGAGTTGATGGTCGGCACGCCCCATTCGGTCGCCAGGCCAACGGCGCCGCCGACGATGCTGGCGACGATTGCCGCCCAGCCGATGGTCGGCGTTTCGCTCGGCAGCTGGCCGGTACGGCGGCTCTCGTCCAGGATCTTGCGGTGGCTGCGCAGCAGGTAATAGTCCACCAGCATGATGCCGATAATCGGCGGGAAGACCACGCCAAGCACCGTCAGGAAGTCGACAAAGCGGTCAAGAATGCCCAGCACCGACAGCGTGGTGCCAAGAATGCCGATCACCAACGTGGTGTAGGTGTACTTCAGCTTTTTGCCGGTGATGCCTTCCACCGCGTTGACGATGCCCAGCGAAGAAGAGTACAGGTTGAGATCGTTGACGCGCAGGGTGGAGAACACCACCACCAGCAAACCGGCGCCGCCGGCCGCTTGTGACATGATGGTGACCACATCGGCGGTGCCCAGGGTTTTGGCGATCAGGATCGCCAGGCCGTTCACCACGAACTCGCCGGCGATGATGGTGAAGAGCGTGACGCCGAGCACGTGCTTGCCGTTTTTGGAGTAACGAGTCAGATCGGGGGTCATCAGGCTGGCCACGATGGCGCCGCCGACGACGATGGTGATGCCGGCGCTGATGGTCAGCGGTTCACCCGGCGGCGCCAGCTGGATGATCTCCTGCAGGTTATGGCCGGAAAGCGCGGTCACCGAAATATAGGCCACCAGCATGATGAACATCGGCACCGCGATACGGGCGGCGATGCGCAGCGCCTTGAAGCCGAATGCCACCAGGATGGTCAGCAGCGTGCCCGAGAGCCCGGCGGCCAGGCCGAAGCCCAGCTTATTGCCGAGCGCGAAGTCGAGCGACTTGGCGAAAATGGCGTTCTGAATGCCGAACCAACCCAGCAGGCTGACGGCCACCACCACGCCGATCAGCACCGAGCCCAGACGGCCGAAGCCGCACCAGCGCGCCAGCAGGCTGCCGGAAATGCCTTCGCGCATCCCCGCCAGCCCCAGGCCGTAGGTCACCACGCCGAAGATTAGGCTGCCGACGAAAATGGCGGTGAAGGCGTCAATCAGCGTCATGGAGTTGCCGAGCACGGCGCCGAGCATGAACTGGTCCAGCGCGGTCAACATGCCCATATGTACGATGGCCACGCTTAAAAACGAAACTCGTTTATCCTGCGGCACCCGGGTGAGCGGATAATCTTCGATCTTTATCACGGTGAGATCTTCCTTGCGGTTCAAATAAACTGAATGCCTTTGGTTATCAGGCGATCGGGAATGTAGTTATCCAGATTGGCGTATTTGCAGTATTCCTCAAATTGCTGCTGAGTATGCACGTTGGCCTTCTGGTAGATGTTATAAATGCGGTTTTCGATGGTCTTATTGCTGACGTTATAGATTTTGGCGATCTCTTTCACCGTAAATCGTTGCAGCATAAGGAAAATGACATCGAGTTCGGCACGGGTGAACAGCTCGTTATTGACTTCTGTGGTCAGCACGCTGGGTTTTTGCTGATTGATGTATTTCAGCGGCGACAGGCTGTTCATCGGCTTGGCGTTCCAGATCACGCCAATCACCTGTTTGTCATCATTGTACACCGGCAGCTTTTCGCTGATAAACGGCGTCAGGCTGTCTTTGCCGTACCAGTAGTGTGTTTCTATGACCGTGACCCGATCGCGCGCCGCTTCGGTCATCTTGTCATGCTCGATAAAGTCGGCGGCGGAGTCGGCCCAGTCGGCGGGGAATTCGTGGTCATATTTACCGGCGACGTCGAAATTCAGCGGCGTATTGGTATAGAGATAAGCGGCGCGGTTCATATAGAGGTGGCGGGACAGCTGATCTTTGATGCCCCAGGGTTCGCTCAGGTGCTCCATCATGGTGATGAGGCCCTTAAAATAAGATTCATTATTTTTATGCGATGAACCCATACCCACCTCTGTGCCGCTCAGGCTGCGTTACAGGCTTTTAGCCAGGTAATGGCGGGTGTGGCGATGCGCATAGTCGCCCAGCTCGCCGTAGACCCGGTAGCCCAGTTTTTCGTAGAAGCCTCTGGCCTGGAAATCGAAGGTATCGACATAGGCCATATGGCAACCGCGCTTGCGGGCTTCTTCTTCGGCCAGCTCCATCAATTGGCGGCCGTATCCGCTTTTGCGGCACTGATCGCCGACCCACAGATACTGCACTTCCAGGCCGCCCCACCAGGTGCGTGCGACCAGGCCGCCGACGATCTGCTGGTTGTCGTCGGTGACGGTCAGGAACAGCGGGTGAATGTCTACGGGCTGGGTTTTGTGATTGTGCGCCCAAAGGCTGTCGATAACGAACTCTTCATCCTGCGGGTTGGGTTTGTCGGTGATATTAATATTCATTTTTAATATAATTCCCTGATTTAATTATTCAAAACCGAACTAGGCGCTTTCGCTCCAACCGCTTCTAATATCACTTTAATTAATGTATTTCAAGGGTGGTTTTCACCCTTTTCCACCCGGTGAGCGGGCGCTTATAGTAGGCGTCACAGGGAGAAGAAAATAGTGAACAGGCGGTATTAAAACGCTGAAATGCCCTGCCAACACCATCTTTTCCTACTTGCGCCTCACCAGGGCCCCACCGGGAAAACTGCAGTACTGTATGGCTCCACCGGATAGAGCAAGCTCACTTGCCGACGGGGGAGCCACTTTGTTTTTTGACGCCCCCATCCGCGACCACCCTTCACCGTCTCAGATAGTAAACACTCTTCTCATCAGAAGATATGTGCCGCAGATGAAAATGTGGCCGATACCTTCCAATCCGCGGATTCAATCCTCTGCGATGACGCTGCTCAGCGCCGGCTCGATGGCCGCGCCCAGCATGGCGCCGTGCCCTAAGGCGGGCCACTCCCGATAGCCGACGGTGAGACCGCCGAGCTGCGCCAGCTGTTCGGCCAGCAAATGCGTTGCATCCGCCGGCAGAGTGGGGCTCTTCACGCCGGGCGGAGCCGCGCGATCGCGTTCTGCCAGGCCAACCCACAGTTGCAGCCTTGTCGCCGGCACCGCACGTCGTTCCGTCATCTGCTGCGCTTCTTGCAGGATCATACCGTTGCCCCACCACAGTGAGGGTTCCACGGCGATGTAGCGCTGGAAGGTGGCGGGATGGGTGAACAGCGTGTGCAGAACGAAAAGCCCGCCGTAGGAGTGGCCCCACAGCGTTTGCCGCTGAGGATCGACCACCAGTTTGGCGGCGATCGCCGGTTTGATCCGAGTTTCAATCAATTGCAGGAACGCATCCGCGCCCCCGCCGGCCCGCGGCGCTTTCTTCATGCCTGCCGGCAGAGGGAGCGTATAGTCGTAGGCGCGGCCGGCGGCATCGATGCGCAGATCGTTGTCATAACCGATCATCACCAGCACCGGCGGCCGCTTCGCCGCTGCCAATTTGGCCAGTAAGGCGGCGTTCAACTCCATCAGCACCGCATTGCCGTCGAGGAAATAAACCGTTGGATAGCCGCCAGGCGCAGGCGCCCGACGCGGCTGGGCGATGCGCACACGGTAATGCCGTTGGCCATCGGCGGAGGTGAAGCGCAGATCGCTGAAACGATAATCCGCAGAATCGCTATCGGCTACGGTAGTGCCGATCTTGCGTTCCAAATCGGGCCTGGCCAGCACGGAGCCCGGCAGCCAAAGGCCGATGGCGAGCGCCAGAAGCGCGGAGATAAAATGCCGGTTGGACAAGAACATGCGGATCAACATCCTCGAAAAAGGCCGATAGTAGCATCCGTTCGCGTCAGGCAAAAACCTACCTTTAGGGTGGACATTCCGACCGCGGAACCCGGAAGCGCGCCGCCAGTTGCTTTGCCGGGTTAATAGCAACTCATTGTTATTATTGGTAAGTCAGGAATAAGAAGGATTATCATTAATTAGAAATGGTTATGATTTTTATGCGGGGAGAAACGGCGAGGGCGGATGAAAACACACGGTTATCAACGATTTTGAGCAAAAAAAGCCCTATAAAATAGGGCAAAGACACACAACAACACCAGGGAAACTTTCCGGTATCTTATATTATAGCTTCCTATACATATAGAACATTTTATTATAAATATGTAAGTGATTCTTATTAATCGTTTAATGCCATTATTTTTCAAATGGTTATGTGGTCTGGCTGAGGTATTGTTCTTGGGCCGGGCGTGGGCTGCCAGGGATTGCCGGCAGGGGTTTTGCTGTAACGGCGGCATGAACCGGCGAGATCGGCGGCCCGATAACCCTCAGGGCAATACCGGCCGGCAGGCCGCGAACATGCCGGCCGGTATTGCCGATCTTCACCGTGGGGCCAGGTGAAAATCAGTGCTGTTGCAGCGTCAGCATCTCGCCAAGCAAAACATCGGTCGGCGGCAGGATATCCGTATCCAGCCCGGCGGAAGGGGTAAAGGTCAGCTCGCCAAAAATGATTCGGCCTTGCGAGATGTAGAAATCAACGCGAACAAACTCGAAGGGCGCGGACAAGCGCGAGGCGTACTCAAACAGCTCATCGTAACCCTCTGGCTTCACGAAGGCGTCTATTTCTTCCTGGCTCAAGGCCAGACAGTCATCGCTGTAGCACAGAAACTTGAAATCTTTATCAAAGAAGTAATACTTCGGCGACCCGGTATCCCTGCCGACACACAGTAAGGTGCAGTAAGGCACGCCGCGGAAGCAATAGATCTTATAGTCTTCAGGCCCGTGACCATTGGCCGATTCGATATACTTCTCGCCAATGATCTTTTTTTGTATCCCTTTGTAGTTGAGTTCTACATAGGTTTTCCAATAATCGTCTTTCATCCAGCCGTCGATCAATTTTTTGGCGCTCGTGATATTCAGCAATTTTTTATTCTGGCAAATCAGGTTATACCCGGAACCGTGATTCCCTTTGATCACAAATTTGTCCGGCAACGTGTCCCACGGAATATCGTTTACTGAATCGCAGGCAAAGTACAATTCATTCAGGATCTCTTCGCACCCCTTTTCTTTGATGTACTCTCTCACCGCATATTTATCTGCGCATTGCTTTACCAACGCATTGTGACTATAGCCATTCAACTTCAGGTGATTGATCTTTTCATTCCAGGTGGACGGCGCCTGCAAGTTTAACGGTTTGCCAAACGCTTTTTTGTAGAGCAATCTGGCCTTGAATTCGGGGGCCAATACGGCCAGCTGCTTTATAATAAATTTAATAATTTGTCTTTTCATATACGTCATTCCATCATAGCGCTGTGATAATGATTAAGGCGTGCTCGCGGTTAAAACGTGGGAGAGACACCTTCACTTCGCCATTGAAGTGCACTCGGCGTTGTACTCAGATCAAACGGCTGTTGTTCTAAAGCGCGATTAAGAATACGGGCCGATCGCCACGCCATCAGGCTCAACTGCGGATCGGCAATGCCGTGATTATGCATACTGGCGTTCATGGCGAATAAGCAGTTCTCCGCAGGGCCTTCCCACTCAAAGGTAAAGTCGGGGGCGATGCGGTATTCGCCATCCGCAGTGGTCAGCAAACGGTGGGCCAAAGGCTCAAGGAACTCTGGCGTTGCCGATTGGTAACCGGTGGCAAAGATCACCACGTCCGCCTTGAAGGCTTCTTCGCCGTGATCGAGATGATGGCGCGTTTCGAGTTGGTAGGCGTTATCCAGCGTGTGTTTCACGGCCGTCAGCGAACGGCTGGGCAGCAGGCGCACCCATAATTTCTCGCGCAGGACGTCGAAGCGGTGGTACATGGCACGATAAATCGCCAGCAGCGACTCACTGGTGATGCCGTCTGAGGTCATCTTCTGTTCGGCCAGCATATGCCGCTTGGCCGCGCTATCCAGCGAGTAAAAGCTCTCGACGTAATCGGGCGTGAAATATTCGTTGGCAAAGGCCGCTTCATCGAGCGCGTTGTAATTGTTGCGGCGCGATATCCAGTCGAGCTGTTCCGGTTGCCCCCATTCCCCTTTAAAAATATTCAGGAACAGGTCGGCGCCGCTCTGGCCGCCGCCGACGATCGCCACGCGTTTGCCTGTCAGATCGGGGTTGCGCAGCATCATTTCGCTGGCATGGAAACAGCGATCGCTTTGCGCCGTCACGCAATCAGGCAACTTTATTTTCTTGCCAATCCCAATGCTGACGTGCCTGGCGTGGAAGACCTTATTCGAGGTGGTCACCACAAACTGACGCTGCCGATCGTCAAACTCGACCCGTTGAACGTCTTGATTAAATGCTAATGAGCGCATGCCGCCGGCGGCCCAGGAGAGGTAATCGGCGAACTCTTCACGCGATGCGGTGCGCTGCTCCGTGGTCAGGAAACGGTAGAACTTCCTGTTTGTTACCAGATAGTTGAGAAAGCTGTACCGGTTGGTTGGGGCAACCGCGCTCACCAGGTCTTTTAAAAAGTTGGTCTGCATGCTGCAATCCGCCAGGATCATCCCTGGGTGCCAGGAGAAATGGGGTTTGCGTTCCAGGAATTGCCCCGTAAATCCCTCTATTTCACTCCCTAAGGCCGCCAGGCTGAGATTCGACGGGCCAAGGCCAATACCGATGATATCCAAACGCTGATTCATTAATAAGCTCCAGTATAATGAGAATAATACCCAGAAATACGGCTGCAGAAGGGCGGCTTATAGCAACCAGGCTGCCTCTTTCTTATAAGTAAGCTTCACGAATTAAATGTAATTAAAAGGTGTGCGGGCCAAAGATACCGCATTATTTAAATGCCCGTTTAGAATTCGGTAGCACATCAGGTAAAGGCTACGGGCGTATTTCTTTCCATGAAAGTCCCAATGAAAGCTTGCGTGTGTTTATAATTAACTCGTTTAGGTATAAATCCGATAAAGTCTTATTTATCATTCCATAAAAACGCCAACCCAGGGAAAAGAAAAACCGCTGGGTTTTCATCAGTTGTTCTCGTGTCGACGCTGGTCTGCGTTCGTCTTATGTCTCTGGGATCAAGTATTCGTTGCCTAGAATAGCCCTAAAATGCGTCCTGGGAAGGTGAAATAACATGATATTAGAAGCAGAGGGCGTTTTGAAAATATGAAATTAAAAGTGAAATTATGAAATCAGCTTATCATAATTTATTTTTTTTCATATAATTCAAAGTGTTGAGTTGTTATTCGTAATGGCGTGGCGAGCCAGTGAGCTGGGGTTTTTCCTGCTGCAGTGAGCCTTTTCCTTCGCTGTATCCCTCCTGAATCCTAAGTATTCCCTCCCTGCGGGCACTCATCGGCTGAGCAAAGATTGCTCATGCTGCATGCAAAATGCGCTGTTCGTTTAGTGGACACCGGCTCAATGCCGGCGGAAGGTCAGAGAGGCTGGCTGCCACGCTCGACGTGGTTACGTTGTGAGAAAGACTTGTCTAACCGCGCGGCGGTTAATTGTTCGTGTGATAGGAAGATTCTTATGTTTCAGCTATAATCCGCGCCAGGAGTAGGTCTAAGAGAGCGATTATGAGGTTCTTAATCAATAACCGAATTATCTTCGATGAGGATAACTCGACGCTGGCGTTGGCGGAGGAGAACCTCGAACCGGTGACGCTCACCACGATAGCCAATCGTCTGCTCGCGCTGTTGGTAAAAAATAACGGCATCTTGATTAGCCGGGACTTTATTTTTTCCACCGTCTGGGACGATCATGGCAAAACGGCCTCGAACAGTAACCTGAACAACTATATCGCCAGCCTGCGCCGTACATTTGCCGGCTTGGGAGAGAGCGAAATTCTGGTTACCGTGCCGAGGCAGGGATTTATGTTTACCGCCGCCAGCATTCATTCCGTGGCGGACAATATGACGCAGGACGAAACTGTTCCAGCCGCGCCTTTACCCGTCCGGCGCCGTTGCGATGCCATTTTACCTAAGGTAACGCTGCTGTTTATCGGGATTGCGTTGGTATTGGCGGGCGTTTACTTTTTTACCGAACGTTACGACACCGCTTATCAGACCCAGATCGCCAGCTACAAATCTTGCCGCGTGGAGACGCTGAACGCCAGCGAGCGGATCGACGAGCGGTATATTGCCGACGCCCTGGAAAGGCTCAAAAGCCGTGGTTTTGATTGTGATGTACCGGCAACGGTTTATTACTCTCGATTGACATACCATTATACGAACTACAAAAAGCTGATTGATTTCATCTCGTATTGCCCGAAACACCGCGTTAAGAATATGGATGCGCACTGTGAAGATGAGTTTGAGGTGATCAATGAAGGTTAGCTCGCGCCGTGCTTTCTACCTGGCATTATCTGCTGCTATTGCCCTTGTTATTGTTATATTGATTTATTTATTGACCGCCTCGCGAGATTTCCCTGAGTGCAATGCGTCTTTATCGACGACGCGCATGACGCCGAATGGGACGGTAACCAGCGGTTTGTATGTGAACATCGTGCGTTCAGGATGGCGCCGCGCGACCATTACGCTTAACGGTTTAGCCTATCGGGATGGAAAGAAGCAGGTGATAGCCCGCGTGCTCGAAACGAAGTATCACTATCATCGTGGGTACTACTATGTCGCCATTGAAAAGAAAATCCTTCAATCCATGGATAACTTCACCTACTCGGATGCGCAGACCTTTCTGTTGGGTGAGGAAAAACATTACTATGTTTTAAAAATTGCCAAATTGAATGATGACAATTTTATTATGTACTACGGCAGGCAGCCTGAGTTGCTGTGTTCCGTAACCAGAAAATGATGGAAACATCCCATAATGAGACGATTATGGGATGTGGTTGGTGATGGCGTGTATAGCAAATAACGGCAGGTTGAACGTGTCCGTGAACGGACATCTTGCTGTTTTTGTATCACTGGTAGTGAAAAACGTTACTCAATTATGGAATATAAACCACTTCGCAAGGTTGGCGGCCTGCATTTTCTCGGCAGGATACGAGCATTTTCTCTTCAAACTGCCTGTTATCCTGCGTGATTTTGTTATAGTAATAAACTTTAGTCTTTTTCTGGCAATTGACATAGGCCTTTACCATGTCGGTTACCGTTTCCTTCTCTGAGTAATCCCACCCCATGTTGTATATTTGGCAACCCGCGAACTGAGTGCCGCTGAATAGGTTGTTACGCACGGAGTACTGATGGCTGGCCATGATCAATGCAGCGATGCTGATGAATAGGATGAGATTAACCCATTTATTCCAACTCTGAAACTGCCGCCAGGCCGATAATAGTTTTCCGCTACCACGCCCTCTGGGGGCGGCTTGCCCCGGCGGTTGCGTGGGAACAGCGGTTTCCTCCATTATGTTTTGTTCTTTTTCAGGTTCGGCAGTGGCATGTCGGCTAATTTTTTTTGCAACGAACTTAAAGCCTTGCCGAGGGTAAGTGATTATCAACTCCGTCTCGCCAAGTTGCGCCAGATGGCGACGCAATAGTGAGATATAGTTATTCAAGTTGCTGTTTGTTCCTTTTAGTCCTCGTTCTTCCCAGACCTCTTCAAGTAATTGTTGACGCTTAATCAACATTTCATTGTTCCTGACGAAAATAGAAAGCAAACGGCAAGCCGCGGCCGCTAGCGGCTGCATATTGTGCGGGGCATTGACGCTCTCCAGGGTTCCTTCGTATTCATTGAACTTAACCCTTCCGTTTATAATGAAAATCATAGGAATCCTCTCATTTTTTGTTTCGGGAAGGGATTTTGCGCTGAGAGGTTATATTTTTCAATAACCCTGATTCTCTGTGTTTTCCAATAATATTGATATCTGTCACTAAGTGATAATTTATCCATAATGAATTTTTTATGGAGATCTAACTATTGAACTAAAAGATGTCATTTTTAGACTATATGTGTAATTTAATGGTATTTATTGGGTTTTAATCTCGTATTTATCGTGTTTGATGAAATAATATTTCAAGATTGCGGCAGGGGCGCTAAAGTGGCTTCACCCCGGCGATGGAGGATTTCATCGGTTGGGAAAACAGAATGGGTAATTGGTTTATTTCTTGAATAGTATGTGGCTGACCTATTAACCATGGTTATCCACTACATCAGTAATAGCCGCGTGAAAAGGCGGCTTGGTTTTTTAAAGCATCAGGCCAGGCCGTTGATACACATTACTCATTGTTAAGAAAATACCTTATGTATTAATACGATTAAGGATAATTGGTTATATGAAACTGAATAAAATCATGCTGGCTGCCGTCATGGCGTTTGGTGTTTCTTCTGTGGCTCATGCTGCGGTTAAAGATCAAGGGCACGGTAAAGTGACCTTCAGCGGCTCTATTATCGATGCGCCTTGCTCTATCGCGCCTGAGTCAATCGATCAGACCGTTGAGCTGGGCGCCATCTCCAACGTGGCGCTGAAAAACGGCGGTAAATCCACGCCGCGTAACTTCCAGATCAAGCTGGAAAACTGCGAGCTGACCACCGTCGAGCCAGGCAAAAACAACACTGTTTCGCTGACTTTCTCAGGTTCAGCGTCGGAAGCGGACAGCAAGCTGCTGGGCATCACCGGTACCGCTAAAGGGGCTGGCATCGCCATCACCGACGGCGCCGGCACTAACATCGAACTGGGCAAGGCTTCTAAAGCACGTGATCTGCAGAACGGCGCCAACACCCTGAGTTTCTCCGCTTACCTGCAGGGCAGCAGCGCGTCCAATGCGACGATCGTTCCGGGTGAATTCCAGTCTGTTGCCGACTTTACCCTGGCTTACCAGTAATTCGTTAGCCTAACGAAATACGCATGATTATTGGCATGTGGGGCAACCCGCATGCCATTTATAGGGAATCGTTATTTCACGGGAAGAGATAATGAAGCATCAGATAACAAAGTTAGGGGCGTTTTGCCTATTGTCGGTGCCGTTGTTCTTTGTGTCGCAGGCTATTGCTGCTTCACAGGGCGAGGGGCGCGTCAATATGCAAGGAGCCATTAATGATGCAGCTTGTGCGATCGCTATGGAAAGCCGTGAACAGATTATCGATATGGAGGTTATTCCTGTCTCCGATATTGCTCGCGATGGGCAGGGGAAAAACGTCTCTTTCAGTATCAAGTTAGTGAATTGCATCTTGGAGAGAGCAGATAAAAAGTTACCGGGTTGGAAGCAATTTCAGGTGGCTTTTGATGGCCATGCCGATGGCGAAATGTTTGGCATTCGCGGAGAAGCCTCCGGAGTGGCGTTAAAAATAAGCGATGATGACGGCAATATCGCCAGGCCGGGCATGCCGTTGCCGTTAATGAATATTCCTCTGGGGAGTTATCGGTTGAATTACGTCATAAACCTCATGGCGAATCGTCAACCATTAACGGCGGGAAGTTATTTTTCATCGGTTAGATTCAAAATGGATTATTACTGAGTCGATCGACTATTTCAGGGAAGTTAACAGATAGAAGGTTTGGAACATGATGTTTTTGCCTGCCGGAAAGTCATTTCGTTTATCTATTCTGAGTGCCTGGGTGGCGTTGTGCTGCTTTGGTTTCACCTCTGCTGCCGGCGCTCAGGAAGAAATCCAGTTCAATATTGATGTACTGGACGTGAACGATCGCAAAAACATCGATCTGAGCCAGTTCGCTCGCAGCGGCTACATTATGCCGGGCACTTACGGTATGGCGGTGCACGTCAATAAAAGTGATTTGCCGGAACAGCAAATCGCTTTCTATGCGCCGGATGATGATCCTAACGGCAGCCGCGCCTGCGTTTCGCGTTCTTTAGTGGAGCAGTTGGGGCTGAAAACGGCGCTGTACCGAGACTTGAGTTGGTGGCATCAGGGGGAGTGCCTGGATGAGGCCAGCTTGAAAGGCATGGAAGTGCGCGGTGACCTGGCCACTTCGTCACTTTATCTCAGCATTCCGCAGGCCTATCTGGACTATGTTTCGGAGGATTGGGATCCGCCGTCGCGCTGGGATGAAGGCATTCCGGGGCTGTTGCTTGATTACAACCTCAGTGCGCAAACTCAGCATCAGATACAGGCGGGTACGCGTGGTTATAGCATGAGCGGTAACGGCACGGCGGGGGCTAACCTGGGGGCCTGGCGGTTGCGGGCAGATTGGCAGGCGCAGCTAAATCACCAGACCGGGTCGGGGCAACCGACTGACAAGCGTTTGGATTGGAGCCGTTACTATGCTTATCGGGCCGTGCCGGCGTTGCGATCAAAACTGACGCTTGGTGAAGGGTATCTTGATTCCGGGCTGTTCGACAGCTTCCGCTTCGGCGGCCTGAGCCTGCGCTCTGACGACAACATGTTGTCGCCTAACCTGCGTGGTTATGCGCCGGAGGTGACGGGAGTCGCGAAGAGCAATGCCAAAGTGATTATCAGCCAACAGGGGCGGGTGTTATACGAGACCATGGTCGCGGCGGGGCCGTTCCGCATCCAGGATCTGAATGATGCGGTGTCCGGCGATTTGGACGTACGGGTGGAAGAGCAAGACGGCAGCGTGCAGGCGTTCACGATGAGCACCGCCAGCATTCCGTATCTGACGCGGCCGGGATCGCTGCGCTACAAGCTGGCTTTGGGTAAACCCTCCGATCTCGATCACCGCTATCGCGAGCCGCTGTTCGGCACCGGTGAGTTTTCCTGGGGGGTGAGCAACGGCTGGTCGTTGTACGGCGGCGGGTTGTTCGGGGGGGATTATAACGCTGCGGCGCTGGGCATCGGCCGCGATCTGATGCTGCTGGGGGCGCTGTCGTTCGACGCCACCCAGTCGCGCGCCAGGTTGCCGTATAACGGCGAAACGCTGGGCGGCGGTTCATACCGCCTCAGCTATTCGAAGAGTTTCGATGAGCTGGACAGCCAGGTGACCTTTGCCGGTTACCGCTTCTCGGAGCAGAATTTTATGAGCATGAGCGAATATCTGGATGCGCGCGAGTACGGCAGGCGTTTCGGTAACAGTAAAGAGATGTACACCATTACCTATAACCAACAGCTGCGGGACCTGGGGGTGAGCGCTTATCTCAACTACAGCCATCAGACTTATTGGGATAAACCGGCCAACGATCGTTATAACCTGACGCTGTCGCGCTATTTCGACGTCGGCCGTTTCAAAAATCTGGCGCTGTCGCTGTCGGCGTATCGTAACCGTTACAACGAGCGCAACGACGACGGCATGTATCTGTCGCTGTCGCTGCCGTGGGGCAACGGCGCCACGTTAAGCTACAACGCGACGCTCAACCGCAATGACAACACTCATCGGGCAAGCTATTACGATCGCCTCGACGGCCGCAGCAACTACCAGCTCAGCGCCGGCGGCTCGCGCAGCGGCGCCAATCTGAGCGGTTATTACACCCGCGATAGCGATATGGCGCGCGTAACCGCTAACGCCGGCTATCAGCAGGACAGGTACAGCGCTTTCGGCCTGTCGGCACAGGGGGGCATAACGCTGACCGCCGAAGGCGGAGCGTTGCACCGTAGCAACCTGCCGGGCGGCACTCGCTTGCTGCTGGATACCGAAGGAGTGGGCGGGGTGCCGGTGCGCGGCTATGGCAGCGTTGCGGCGACCAACCGCTGGGGGAAAGCGGTGGTGGCGGATGTCAACAGCTACTACCGCAACAAGGCCAGCATCGATCTGGACGAGCTGGGCGATAGCGCCGAGGCGATCAAATCGGTGGTGCAGGCGACGCTGACCGAAGGCGCCATCGGCTACCGCAAGTTTGAAGTGATTGCCGGGGAGAAAGCGATGGCGGTGATCAAGTTGGCGGATGGCAGCGAGCCGCCGTTCGGCGCCACGGTGCGGAACGCGCGGAAACAGGAAACCGGCATCGTCAACGACGGCGGCAGCGTGTATCTGAGCGGTATCAAAGCCGGAGAAAATATGACCGTGCACTGGGGGGGCACAGCACAGTGCGAAGTGCAAATGCCGATGTTATTGCCGCCAGAAATGCTGGTGAATAATTTACTGCTTCCTTGCCGGGTATTAGCGGGAGCGGATGAATTGAAAAGTGGAGCGTAAATTGAAAAAGCTAATTTCCCTTATATTTGCTTTGCCCATCTGTTTTTATAGTGCAATGGTACAGGCAACGTACGTGGAGGGGTGGTACTCCGATTGGCGCTGGATTGATCCGCCTAGCAATACTAGCTATCCGAGGATGGGGGAGTTAGATTTTAATTTTACTACGGTTGTTTTTCAGGCTGGCGACAAGGCATTTGGTGATATTAATAAGGAAGGTAAGTTAGACTGTTTCGGTTTTTGTCGACTTCAGTTTCACACCTACAATGCATTTGGTAATCATGTACAGACTAAAGGTATTACCTTTGAATATGGACGAGGCATGTTTAGTGTTGACGAGGCAAATGCAGTGATGAGAAATATTTTGCCCTTAGCGGAAACAGTTCAATTTAGCCGCCGGGAGGAGCGTCATCCGTACTGTTTAGAATTACGACTAGTAACGGGGTGGACCTCTTACCTATTAGGTTCCGACTGCACTGGTTTATTGCCGCCTCTGCCGCCAATTACGCCGCGCCCACCGGAGCCGCTTTCTTGCGCGGTGACATGGCAAAGCAGCGGCGAGATTGATTTTGGCGTGATGACGCAGGGTGAAAACAAAGTGAAGGGCATTGCCGCCAAACTGGCCTGCCAGGGCGGGACTTCAGGAAAAGCCCGCCTCAGATTTACCGATGTCAATCAGGTGGGGGCAAATACGGTAACGCTGCGTAAGAGCGGCACGAGTGATGAAATAAAAGCGAAGCTGTCGATTGGCGATCCAAATTCGTCTAATGAGCAGGTGATTGACGTCTCGCCAGGTTTTAATGCGACCTATGCCTTTGTAGCCAAATTGGACGGCGCGCAGCTGAGCGGTATTGACGGCGGCACTTTTTCAGGCAATGCGCTGATTGTGTTTGAAGTCATTTAGCAGTTTTAAATTTTATGCCGTTATTTAATTCGGTGGCTGAGGTATTTATTGAGCTGCCGGGAGGAAGGTTATTTATGAATATATCTATGCAATATAATGTCGCGCGAGCCGTACCGGCAATAGCATTAATTGGCAGTGTCTTTTTGTCGATGTCGTCACAGGCGGCCATTGCCTTGGATCGCACCCGCGTTATTTTCGATGGTGGCCTGCAGTCGGTGAGCCTGAGCGTCAGCAACCAAAATAAGCAGCTGCCTTATTTAGCGCAGGGCTGGCTGGAAGACGAGCAGGGCAACAAGATTCAAAGCCCGTTGACGGTGCTGCCGCCGGTGCAGCGCATTGAGCCGGGCAAGCCAAGCCAGGTGAAGATCCAGGCGTTGCCGGCGGCCAAACAGCTGCCGCAGGACAGGGAAACGCTGTACTACTTTAACCTGCGTGAGATCCCGCCGAAGAGCAACAAGCCGAACTCGCTGCAGATCGCGCTGCAGACGCGCATCAAGCTGTTTTATCGCCCGGCGGCGATAGCGCCGGAACGCAACGCTGCGCCGTGGCAGGAGCAATTAACGCTGACCAGGCAAGGCGATAAATACATAGTCAATAACCCGACGCCGTATTACGTCACCCTTATCGATGCGGCCAGCCGTAAAGGCGCTGCGGGCGCGCAAAACTTCGAACCGTTTATGGTGCCGCCGAAGGGCAGCGCGCCATTGTCGGTGAACGCCGCTACCCTGGGCGGTAATCCAGTGCTGACCTATATCAATGACTATGGCGGCCGGCCGCAGCTGGCGTTCAATTGTCAGGCGGACAAATGCAGCGTCGTACCGGAGAAGAAAAGCTCGTGAGATAACCGGCGGCCGCAGTTAAAGGAGAAAACGAATGGCACGTAGGCATGCAATACCGGAAATCTGGCGCTATGGGGTGAACGGATGGCGTTACGGATTGACGTTGGCGGGGCTGGCGCTGATGGCGCCGCTCAGCGTGGCGATGATGCTGTGGCTGCTGCCTGCAACACGGGCGGCGGATAACTGGCAGGTGGAGGGTTCCAATGGCGTGCTGCATATCAAGGGGGCGCTGGCCGAGAGTGCTTGCCGGTTGGAGATGGCTTCTGCTCGCCAGGATATATGGCTGGGAGAAATGGCGACCGGAAGGCTTGAACAGGTGGGGGCTCGCGGTACGCCGGTGGCGGTTGAGTTGCGCCTGCGCGATTGCTTGCGTACTCGGTCGGCCAGCCGGGATGAGCGTACGGGAGCTTTAAGCTGGGCGCCGGATCAACCGGCGGTCAGAGTGAGCTTCAGCGCGCGGGCCGATCGGGATAACCCGCAGCTGATAAAAGCGCAGGGGGTGAGCGGCATGGGATTGCGAATGCTGGATGAGCACGGCCGCAACGTGCGTTTGGGCAGCCGAGGTGAGCCGCTGTGGCTGACGCCGGGGAGCAATGCGCTGGCTTACTGGATTATGGCTGAGCGTACCGCGCAGCCTCTGGTGGCGGGCAGCTATCGTGCCGTGGTGGATTTTCATCTGAGCTATGACTGAGGGGTAACGGGTGAAAATGGTAACCAGAGTACGACAAACCGCTGCGGCGTTGCTTCTGTGCGGCAGTAGCGTAATGGCCTTCGCACAGACGGCGACAGTGAAAGTCAGTGTGACGGTGATGCAGCCTTTGCCCTGCACCATCAACGGCGGACGGCCGATTGAGGTGGATTTTGGCGATGAGGTGATGACAACACGCATTAACGGTAACTTTTACCGTATGCCGATAGATTTTTCGTTCACCTGTAATAATCCCTATAAAAACGCCATGCGGTTGCAGGTGCAGGGCGGCACCGCCAATTTCGGCCAGGGGCTGCTCGGCACCAGTCGGGATGGTTTGGCTATCCTCATCTTGCAAAGGCAAGGTGGGGATCAACTGCCGCTGAATTCCTGGCACAATTTTTCCTATCCCAATCCGGTTAAATTGGATGCCGTGCCGGTAAAGCGGAGCGGCGTCAATCTGGCGACGGGAGAATTCACCGCATCCGCAACGTTGCGAGTCGACTATCAATAACCCCTGGAGTGAATGCATGAAGCCGTGTTTTGTCTTTCCTGTAGTGTGTTTGGCTCTATGTTTCCAGGGGGCTGCGCTGGCTGCAGAGGAGGTTGCGATGCAATTTCGTGGCGGCTTGATTGCCCCGCCTCCATGCACGATTAACGCCGGGGCGAAAATAGATGTCGATTTTGGCTCGCGCGTTGGGATCAAAAAAGTGGATGGCGTTAACTACCGCCAGGCGATCGATTACCACCTTGATTGTGAACCGGG
Organism: Serratia sp. G204Y; assembly: GCF_051172435.1. Classification (NCBI taxonomy): domain Bacteria; kingdom Pseudomonadati; phylum Pseudomonadota; class Gammaproteobacteria; order Enterobacterales; family Yersiniaceae; genus Serratia; species Serratia sp. G204Y. The sequence continues at coordinate 246,274 of NZ_JBPIZA010000005.1, forward strand.
GGCGCGCCCTTGGGAGCTAAGGTTAACCCTGAAGGGGAATGGCACCGCGTTTGATGGGGCCGCGCTACAGAGCAATAAAGCAGATCTGGGGATTCGCGTTTATCAAAATGACGAGCCTTTTGTGATCTACAGCTCCATTTCTATCGATCCCAGTAGCCCGCCGCGGCTGGAGGCGGTGCCGGTGAGCAGACCGGGGGCCACGTTGACGGAAGGCGCTTTTTTCGCGACCGCGACTTTGCTGGCTGAATTTTTCTAGGAGCTTGATATGAAAGTTTTTCCGTTTTTTTCTGCAGCAATGGCGTTATTGATTGTTTTCACTCCACACGCCCGGGCAGAGGATAACCTGTATTTTCATGGCGAGCTGGTGGCGGAACCCTGCGTGATCCCGCCTGGCAGTGAAATTATCCCGCTCGATTTTGGTACCGTGATAGATAAATACCTTTATAGCTATCAACGTACGTTAGCCGTTCCATTGGCCATTCAGCTGGCGGAGTGCGATCTGAGTCTGGGGCAATCCCTGACGGTAACTTTTGTCGGTAGCGAAAACGGTAGCTTACCAGGTTATTTAGCGTTGGATACCGGCAGCCAGGCCAGAGGCGTTGCAATCGGCTTAGAGAGTATGGAAGGTAAATCGCTGCCGCTGAATAAACGGGGAGAAAAGATCTCACTGGTAAGCGGTAATAATCAGATCCGTCTTCAGGCCTATATTCGAGGTGAGCCGCTTGCTCTACAAAGCAGAACCATTGTTCGTGGGGATTTTAGTGCTGCTGTCACCTTTAACCTGGAATATGAATAGATAGGTATGGGAGGTTTGGTTAAGGAATTGCATTCTGCCATCGCGGTTATTTTACGGTGTAATCCATTCCTTATGCTTTTCCTCTGCCTGGGCCAATAAATTCGTTTTCCGCCAGTCTATCTGCATTGTTTAAGAGGTGAATAATGGAACGAATCAATATCGTTATTGATGATGACAATGCTTATTTCGTGGCGGGATTACGTTTCAGCATTACGGAATATGCGGAAAAAAATCATAAGACGGTAAGTTTTTTGTCGCCTGATGATGGCGTACAGGCTGATATGGTGATTGCAGCATCGATGTGGCGCGCACAGCGATGGCGTAAAATGAATCCTTGCGAAGCTGTATCGGCTATCATGACCATTAAAGAAAAAAGAGTAGGACGCGTTAATGAGAGTGAGAGTGTCCTTTATCGAACCGATAACCGGAGCAGACTATTTGAGTTGTTGGCGAAAAGCTTGGTTAAAAACTCTGCTGAAAAACAGCTTCTCGGTTATGTTCTGACGAGTAGGGAAAAACAGGTAATCGGTTTTCTAAAAAGAGGTTTTGATCAATCACAAACAGCCAAACTCCTAGGGATAAACGTAAAAACGGTACATAGCCATAAACGGTCGGTGATGAAAAAACTGATGCTGAATCGCCAACGAGAATTTATGTATTGGTTAATATCGCAAGATGACTAATCTTTTTTTTGAAAATGATGGCTTACTATTTTATCAGTTTTAGAGCTTTCTTTTTCTAACAAAAGGAACTTAAGTGTTTTTTTTGCTTTCTGCAGCAATACTCTTTTTATTTAGCCTGTTGTCTTTTTATATGCATATTAAATTAGTCAGGAAAAAACGGCTGATTATTAGCCGTCATAAAATTTTATGGTAGGAGACAACGCGTTAAATTTTAATAAACGACGAAGCCGGCTTATTCATCTTGGGCACCGGTAAGAAGCGCCGGGGTATTGCTCATTCACACCTGGAAAGGCATTTCCTCGCCGGCGGCCACTTGCTGATTAACCAACAGAATAGGCTAACCAGAGTGTTTTCCGCCTGATACGAGCCCAGGCTGGTATGCTGCACAACAACCTTTCTGCCATTGATGATTGCCTGGCTGTAACCGACCCCGATCACTATCGCTTAACGCATGGCGTGCCTGACAAATAATCGAACGCAGTTCGATGGAGAGTCCGTACCCCAGAAAGCGAAAACCCGCCATAGGCGGGTTCTTCTGAATAGGGCGACCGGACTCGGACAACCGGCGCTGGCGCCGCGTTGAACAGCGCTTTAGCGCTGGCCCGCAGGGTGAGGCCTTCAGGCCGAATAATCGAACGCAGTTCGATGGAGAGTCCGTACCCCAGAAAGCGAAAA
>NZ_JBPIZA010000006.1:0-240444 GCF_051172435.1 Serratia sp. G204Y
AGCGCGATATTGCCGGCATCGAAAGATGCAACGTAAAAGAATCGGTGGAGCGGTAGTTCAGTTGGTTAGAATACCTGCCTGTCACGCAGGGGGTCGCGGGTTCGAGCCCCGTCCGTTCCGCCACTTATTTAATTATGCCTGCTTTATTAGCAGGCATAATGTTAAGCGAGATTTAGGGGCGTAGCTCAGTTGGTAGAGCACCGGTCTCCAAAACCGGGTGTCGCGAGTTCGAGTCTCTCCGCCCCTGCCATATTAAGAACCCTTTGCGAAAGCAAAGGGTTTTTTTTTGCCTATCATTTTTCTTCCTTACCGCTTTGGAATAGAGCGCTTTTGACGCTATATGCCGATGTTTGCCCGATCCTGGTTGCTTCATGTTCCTCCGAACTCTATCCTGCCGGCCTCCTGATTCTTATCTCGTTTTGCATTATCTTCTCTCAGAAGGCGATGAGCGCGTTTTGGCGTGATAGACAGGCATGACCACGATGACGGCGTTTAAGGCCGCCATAACGCTTTAGGCTGCGGTATTTAAAGGTATTTTAAGTAATTGCCGAATCAAAGGCTGTTGATCGCTGTTTTGCAACCAGACGGCATACAGTGGGCGGATAATCGGCGGGATCTCGGTGGCGGCCACCAACTGTGGATACTCTTTTTCCCACTGGCTGGGCAGGAAAGCACATCCACCCGTGGTTTCCAACAGCTGACGCGTCAGGTGAGCGGAGGTGGTAGTAAGCACCGGCACGTTATCGCCTTCCAGCATGCGGCTTTCCTGTTGGTGGAAGTCGGCTCCCCATTCCAGCTTGATGTAGGGCATGGGGGCCTGTTTGTCACGATGAGCGGATGAGAACAGGCGTAATGAGAAATTGCTCAGTTGCTGGCTGGCCAATTCATCCATCTTAGGCGGTTCAGTGGTGATCAGTAAATCGAGCTGCCTTTCATGCAGTTGTTTTACCAAAGAGTGCCTTAATGCCACCCTGGCTTCTAGCTGCAGCGCTTCGCGTTGTTGATAGAGCGCCTGTAGCCAAGGGGTCAGATAGGCTTCCCACAGCGAAGCGGTAGCGCCGATCGACAACTCGGTGTGTTGCAGCGAACGCACGACCTCCTTTTTCGCCAGCTGCCAGGTGTTCATCAGGCTCTCGGCATAGGGCAGAAGCCGCTCGCCGGCAGGCGTCAGGCGGATATTATTGCGATGACGGGTAAATAAATTGGCGCCCAGCTGGTTTTCTAACTGACGGATGCGGAAACTGACCGCGGACTGCGTTAAGTACAAAGATTCTGCGGCTCTGCCAAAGTGACGCGTTCTACTGACCTCCAAAAAGGTTTTCAGTAATTCGGTATCCACACCTATCTCCAAAAAAATTTGTCGTTAAGATTTAAATGTTTTGTTTTACACGCTGTCAAGCCTATCTAATACTCCGCGCCATAAACAGCACGGCCATAAGAGAATTAGGAGCGTGTCAGATGGCGGATAGCTTCACCACGACCAATCGTTTTTTTGATAATAAACATTACCCTCGCGGGTTCTCCCGTCACGGCGATTTCACCATTAAAGAGGCGCAATTGCTAGAGCGCTTCGGCTACGCGTTTAACGAGCTGGACTCGGGCAAACGCCAGCCGGCCACTGAAGAAGAACAACTGTTCGTCGCAGTGTGCCGCGGTGAGCGCGAAGCGGCTACCGAACAGGAAAAAGTATGGGCTAAATATCTGGCGCGCACACGTCGCCCGAAGAAATTCCATACTCTGTCCGGCGGTAAACCGCAGGCTGACGCAGTAGAAGATTACAGCGACAGCGAAGACTAAAGACGATGGGGCCTGCGGGCCCCATTTTCATTCCAGACTACGATGCAGTTGTAACAGCAGGCGGTCCATGCTGCGATAGCCCAGTGCTTCGCTGAGGTGGCGCCTGTCGAGCTCAGCATCTCCCGCCAAATCCGCCAGCGTGCGCGCCACTTTCAAGATGCGCTGCCAGGCGCGAACCGATAACCCCAGCGCGTTTAATGTCGCCTCCAAAAACTCGGCGTCTGCCGCCTGCAGAACGCAATCCCGTTCCACTTCGCGGTTGCTCAGCAGCGCGTTGACTTTACCGGCGCGTTCAAGTTGCCGGGCGCGTGCCAGCAGCACTCTTTTCCGCACTTGTTCGCTGCTTTCTCCGTGTGTTTTCCGATGACTGAGTGTTCCCGGCGGCAACAGCGGCACTTCGATAGACAGATCGAAACGGTCGAGAAAAGGCCCTGACAGCCGGGCCAGATAGCGCAACACCTGCTGCGGTGAGGCGCGATTGTGCAACCCCTGATAGTGCCCCGTCGGGCTGGGGTTCATTGCCGCGATCAGCTGCACTCTGGCGGGGAAACAGACCTTGGCGTTGGCGCGTGAAATCACGATCTCGCCGGATTCCAACGGCTCACGCAGCGCATCCAGTACCTTACGCTCGAATTCCGGCAGTTCATCCAGAAACAGCACGCCGTTATGCGCCATCGAGATCTCGCCCGGTCGCGGCAGTGAGCCGCCGCCGACCAATGCCGCCATCGAGGCGCTGTGGTGCGGTGCGCGAAACGGCCTCTGGCGCCATGGTAGGGCAGTGGGAATGTGATGCTGCAAGCTGGCGACCGCCAGACTTTCCAGCGCCTCAGGCTCCGTGAGCGGTGGCAGTAGGCCCGTGAGGCGGCTGGCCAGCATGGTTTTACCGGTGCCCGGCGGCCCAATCAGCAATAGGTTATGCCCGCCGGCGGCGGCGATCTCCAGTGCCCGCTTGGCCTGCTCCTGGCCGATGATATCGCGCAGATCGGCGCTGTCGCAGGCGGTGTCCGCAGCGGGAGGCGTGGCCGCCACCGGCAGTTCGCCCTGGCCGAGCAGAAAGGCGCAGACTTCCAACAGGTGCCGGGCGGTATGGGAGTGCGACTGCGCGATCAGGCCGACTTCGGCGGCGTTGTCCGTTGAGAGAATCAGTTGCCGCCCGGCATCAGCCGCCGCCAGCGCCGCCGGGATCGCGCCCCTGACCGCGCGCAGTGAGCCGGACAGCGCGAGCTCGCCAAGAAACTCGTAGCGCGCCAACGGTGCGAGGGGCAATTGCTCGGAGGCGGCGAGGATCGCCAGCGCTATCGGCAGATCGTAACGCCCGCCTTCTTTCGGCAGATCGGCGGGCGCCAAATTGACGGTGATGCGCCGGGCGGGAAAGGTGAAACCGTTATTGATCAGGGCGCTGCGCACCCGATCGCGCGCCTCTTTTACCGTGGTTTCCGGCAGGCCGACCAGCGTCAGGCCGGGCAGGCCATTGCTGATATGCACCTCCACCGTCACGGAAGGGGCCTGAACGCCGATGATGGCGCGGCTATAGATTACCGCCAGTGACATATCGCTCTCCTTGCTAAGGGCGACATGATGCGTGATTCATCCGGGCATTGCGCGGCGTTATTGGTGGTTTTTCGATGCATTTAGCAGAGTAATCGCTGATTTTCATCGAAATAAATGAGGTTGTGCGAGCCGCCTCGCAACCTGCGGCAATACCCATTAACAATTCGCTGAAGGCTGCAACACATTAGCGGTCCATACGCATTGCAATCATAGGGTTAACGGGTGTATTTAACAATTGATTAAAAGAAAAATCACGTATTTAACAAACCCCGACCGCCGCCGCATTCTGCCCGGCAGCCGCTAAACCTCCTGACTTCGTACTCTACGGTAGGGATAACACTATGTTTGGTTGGACCCCGCTGCAACGCAACGCGGCAATCGCCAGCTTTTCAAGCTGGACGCTCGACGCTTTCGATTTTTTCGTGCTGGTATTCTTACTCAGTGACATCGCGCAATCCTTTCACGTCGGTCTGGAACAGGTGACGTTGGCGATTCTGCTCACGCTGGCGGTGCGCCCGATTGGCGCGCTGATCTTCGGGCGTGCGGCGGAAAAATATGGCCGCAAGCCGATCCTGATGCTGAATATCGTCTTCTTCTCGGTGTTTGAGCTGCTCTCCGCCGCCGCGCCCTCGCTGACGGTCTTCTTGCTGTTGCGGGTGTTGTACGGCGTTGCGATGGGCGGCATCTGGGGCGTGGCGTCGTCGTTGGCGATGGAAACCATACCGGACCGCTCGCGCGGCCTGATGTCGGGCATTTTCCAGGCCGGCTATCCGTTCGGTTATCTGCTGGCGGCGGTGGTGTACGGCCTGTTGTTCGAAACGGTCGGCTGGCGCGGCATGTTTGTCATCGGCGCGGCGCCGATCCTGCTGCTGCCGTTTATTTATTATTGCGTGCAGGAGTCGCCGGTGTGGCTGGCGGCGCGTGAACGCAAGGAAAGCTCTGCCTTGCTGCCGGTGTTGAAGAGCCACTGGAAGCTGTGCTGCTATCTGGTGCTGCTGATGGCGGCGTTCAATTTCTTCTCCCACGGCACGCAGGATCTGTATCCGGTGTTTCTGAAAGTTCAGCACGGTTTCGATCCAAAAACCGTCAGTATTATCGCTATTAGCTACAATATCGCGTCAATTATCGGCGGCGTCTTCTTCGGTTCGTTATCGGAAAAGATCGGCCGCAAAAAAGCGATCATCATCGCCGCGCTGCTGGCGCTGCCGGTGATCCCGCTGTGGGCATTTTCCAGCGGTTCGCTGATGTTGGGGATCGGCGCTTTCCTGATGCAGTTCATGGTGCAGGGCGCCTGGGGCGTGGTGCCGACCTACCTGACTGAGCTGGTGCCGGCCAACACCCGCGCGGTGCTGCCGGGGTTCGTGTACCAGTTGGGTAACCTGATCGCTTCGGTCAACGCCACGCTGCAAGCCACCATCGCCGAACATCATGGGCATAATTACGGCCTGGCGATGGCGATCGTCGCCGGTACGGTGGCGCTGGCGATCGCCCTGTTGGTGTTCTTCGGCAAGGATACGCGCGGCAAGGCGATCACAGACGCGGTGAGAAATCCGGGCGTGCGCGCCAACGTGTGAAATCCGGGCGATTCGCGTGAGGTATGACCAGATTGCGCCGAATAATAACGCAAAAAAAGTGTTGTCATGCCGCGCGCGACTATGGTACCTCTGTAAGCATTAGTTCTGAATGAGCACAGTGAACAAACCCATTATGAAAGCCTTTGCCCAAGTGATTAGCCTAGTCGTGATTAGCGTGGTGGTGATTATTATCCCACCGTGCGGGGCTGCACTTGGACGAAGAAAGGCTTAGCAAACAAGCCGGAATCGCAAGAGAACCCCCGCACCGTCAGGTCCGGGGGTTTTTTATTGGCAAGAGAAAAGTGGAGCAAGGGTCATAACATGAAAAACAGAACAAAATCCTGCAGTTGTCGAAGTAAGGCGGGGAAATAACTATGAATGGCGCTCAGTGGGTAGTTCAAGCGTTGCGTGCGCAGGGTGTGGATACCGTATTCGGCTATCCGGGCGGGGCAATCATGCCGGTGTACGATGCGCTGTACGACGGCGGCGTGGAACACCTGCTGTGCCGCCATGAACAGGGCGCCGCGATGGCCGCCATCGGCTACGCCCGCGCCACCGGCAAAGTCGGCGTTTGCATCGCCACTTCCGGCCCCGGCGCCACCAACCTGATCACCGGCCTGGCTGATGCGCTGCTCGATTCCGTTCCCGTTGTCGCCATCACCGGTCAGGTGGGTTCCGCGCTGATCGGCACCGATGCCTTTCAGGAGATCGATGTTCTCGGCCTGTCCTTGGCCTGCACCAAACACAGCTTCCTGGTGGAATCGCTGGACGCGCTGCCGGGCATCATGGCGGAAGCCTTCGCCATCGCCGCCGGTGGCCGCCCTGGCCCGGTGCTGATCGATATCCCGAAAGACATCCAGCTGGCGCAGGGCGACTTGCACCCGCATCTGATACCGGTCGATGAAGTGCCGGCATTCCCGGCGGCGGCGTTGGCGGAGGCGGCCGAGCTGCTGGCGCAGGCGCACAAACCGATGCTGTACGTCGGCGGCGGCGTGGGCATGGCGCAGGCGGTGCCGGCGCTGCGCGAGTTCATCGCCGTGACCCGCATGCCGAACGTCGCCACCCTGAAGGGGCTGGGCGCGCCGGATGCGCAAGATCCGCTGTACCTCGGCATGTTGGGCATGCACGGCACCAAGGCTGCCAACCTGGCGGTGCAGGAGTGCGATCTGCTGATTGCCGTCGGCGCGCGTTTCGATGACCGCGTGACCGGCAAACTGAACGCCTTCGCACCGCACGCCAAAGTGATCCACATGGATATCGACCCGGCGGAAATGAGCAAGCTGCGCCAGGCGCATGTGGCCCTGCAGGGCGATCTGAAAGCGTTGCTGCCGGCGTTGCAGCGCCCGCTGAACATCGCCCCCTGGCAGCAGCAGGTGACGGCGCTGAAAGCCGACCACGCCTGTCGCTACGATCACCCCGGCCAGCCGATCTACGCGCCGCTGTTCTTGCGCCAGCTGTCCGCCCGCAAGCCGGCCAACAGCGTAGTGACTACCGACGTGGGCCAGCACCAGATGTGGAGCGCGCAGCACATGACGTTCGAACGCCCGGAGAATTTCATCACCTCCAGCGGCCTCGGCACCATGGGGTTCGGCGTGCCGGCGGCAGTAGGGGCCCAGATCGCGCGCCCGCAAGATACGGTGATCTGCGTCTCGGGCGATGGCTCCTTCATGATGAACGTGCAGGAACTGGGCACCATCAAGCGCAAACAGCTGCCGCTGAAGATCGTGCTGCTGGACAACCAGCGCCTCGGAATGGTGCGTCAATGGCAGCAGTTGTTCTTCGACGGCCGCTACAGTGAAACCAACCTGTCCGATAACCCCGACTTCCTGATGCTGGCCGCCGCCTTCGGCATTCCCGGCCAGCGCATCAGCCGCAAGGATCAGGTGGAGGGCGCGCTCGAGGCGCTGTTCAACACCGCAGGCCCTTATCTGCTGCAGGTCTCTATCGACGAACTCGAAAACGTCTGGCCGCTGGTGCCGCCGGGCGCCGGCAACGAAACCATGTTGGAGGAAATATCATGATGCAGCATCAACTCTTGATCCAGGCGCGTTTTCGCCCCGAAATGTTAGAGCGCGTATTGCGGGTCGTGCGTCATCGCGGCTTTCAGGTTTGTGCTATGAATATGGTTTCCCCGGCCAACGCCGACAGCATCAATATCGAATTGACCGTTGCCAGCCCGCGTCCGGTTGCCCTGTTGTCATCTCAATTAAGCAAACTGATGGACGTCTCCTGCGTCGAGATCCAGCAGCCAACATCACAACAAATACGCGCCTGAGGCGCCGAGAAGGATAAATAACAATGACAAAGAAAGCCGATTACATTTGGTTCAATGGTGAGATGGTTCCCTGGGCCGAGGCCAAAGTGCACGTGATGTCGCACGCGCTGCATTACGGCACGTCGGTATTTGAGGGGGTGCGCTGCTACGACTCGCACTTGGGGCCGGTAGTGTTCCGTCATCGCGAGCATATGCAGCGCCTGCACGATTCGGCGAAAATCTACCGCATGCCGGTTTCGCAAAGCGTTGACGAACTGATGGAAGCCTGCCGCGCCACGTTGCGCAAGAACAACCTTGTCAGCGCGTACATCCGCCCGCTGGTGTTCGTCGGCGATGTCGGCATGGGCGTCAACCCGCCGGCCGGTTACAAAACGGACGTGATTATCGCGGCGTTTCCTTGGGGCGCTTATCTGGGTGAAGAAGCGCTGGATCAAGGCATCGACGCGATGGTCTCCTCCTGGCACCGCGTCGCACCAAACACCATCCCCACCGCGGCCAAGGCCGGCGGCAACTATCTTTCCTCTCTGCTGGTGGGCAGCGAAGCGCGTCGCCACGGCTATCAGGAAGGCATTGCGCTCGACGTGCACGGCTACATTTCCGAAGGGGCGGGCGAGAACCTGTTTGAAGTGAAAGACGGCGTGATTTACACCCCGCCGTTCACCTCTTCGGCGCTGCCGGGCATCACCCGCGACGCGATCATCAAGCTGGCGAAAGACATGGGCTTCGAAGTGCGTGAGCAGGTGCTGTCGCGCGAATCGCTGTACCTGGCCGACGAAGTGTTCATGTCCGGCACCGCGGCGGAAATCACGCCGGTGCGCAGCGTGGACGGCATTCAGGTCGGCATCGGCAAATGCGGCCCGGTGACCAAACAGATCCAGCAGGCGTTCTTCGGCCTGTTCAGCGGCAAGACAGAAGACAAATACGGCTGGCTGGATCCGGTCAATCCGTAACGACAAGACAGACAAGATAAGAATATCCAGGCGGTTCGTTCGCCGCCTGTCATAAATACATTTGGAGTGAAAAGAGCATGCCTAAGTACCGTTCCGCCACCACCACCCACGGCCGCAATATGGCGGGTGCCCGCGCATTGTGGCGCGCGACCGGGATGACCGACGCCGATTTCGGCAAGCCGATCATCGCCGTGGTCAACTCCTTTACCCAGTTCGTGCCGGGCCACGTGCATCTGCGCGATCTGGGCAAACTGGTCGCCGAACAGATCGAAGCCTCCGGCGGCGTGGCCAAAGAGTTCAACACCATCGCGGTGGATGACGGCATCGCCATGGGCCACGGCGGCATGCTCTATTCCCTGCCGTCGCGCGAACTGATCGCCGACTCGGTCGAATACATGGTGAACGCCCACTGCGCCGACGCGATGGTGTGCATCTCCAACTGCGACAAGATCACCCCGGGCATGCTGATGGCGGCGTTGCGCCTGAATATCCCGGTGATCTTCGTCTCCGGCGGCCCGATGGAAGCCGGCAAGACCAAACTCTCCAATCAGATCATCAAGCTGGATCTGGTGGACGCGATGATCCAGGGCGCGAACCCGAACGTCAGCGACGCCGACAGCGAGCAGATCGAGCGTTCCGCCTGCCCGACCTGCGGTTCCTGCTCCGGCATGTTCACCGCTAACTCGATGAACTGCCTGACCGAAGCGCTGGGCCTGTCGCAGCCGGGCAACGGCTCGCTGTTGGCGACTCACGCCGATCGCAAAGCGCTGTTCCTCAACGCCGGCAAGCGCATCGTCGAGCTGACCAAACGCTATTACGAGCAGGACGACGAAAGCGCGCTGCCGCGCAATATCGCCAACAAGGCGGCGTTTGAAAACGCCATGACGCTGGATATCGCCATGGGCGGCTCGACCAACACCGTACTGCACCTGCTGGCTTCGGCGCAGGAAGGCGAGGTGGACTTCACCATGGAAGACATCGACCGCCTGTCGCGCAAAGTGCCGCACCTGTGCAAGGTGGCGCCGAGCACGCAGAAATATCATATGGAAGACGTGCACCGCGCCGGCGGCGTAATCGGCATCCTCGGCGAGCTGGATCGCGCCGGTTTGCTGAACCGCGAGGTGAACAACGTGCTGGGGCTGACCCTGCCGCAGACGCTGGAAGCCTACGACGTGATGCTGACCCGCGACGAAAGCGTCAAGAAAATGTACTCCGCCGGGCCGGCCGGTATCCGCACCACGCAGGCATTCTCTCAGGACTGCCGCTGGGATTCGCTGGACACCGACCGCAAGGAAGGCTGCATCCGCACCCGTGAGCACGCCTACAGTCAGGACGGCGGGTTGGCGGTGCTGTACGGCAACCTGGCGGAAAACGGCTGTATCGTCAAAACCGCCGGCGTAGACAAGGAAATCCTCACCTTCCGCGGCCCGGCCAAAGTGTATGAAAGCCAGGATGATGCGGTAGAAGCTATCCTCGGCGGCAAAGTGGTGGCGGGCGACGTGGTCGTTATCCGTTACGAAGGGCCGAAAGGCGGGCCGGGCATGCAGGAAATGCTTTACCCAACCACGTATCTGAAATCGATGGGGCTGGGCAAGGCGTGTGCGCTGATCACCGACGGGCGTTTCTCCGGCGGCACCTCCGGGCTGTCCATCGGCCACGCCTCGCCGGAGGCGGCCAACGGCGGCCTGATCGCCCTGGTGCAGGACGGCGACATGATCGCGATCGACATTCCGCATCGCGGCATCCAGCTGGACGTCAGCGAGCAGGAGCTGGCGGCGCGGCATGAGGCGGAACTGGCGCGCGGCGACGCGGCCTGGACGCCGAAAAACCGTGAACGTCAGGTGTCCTTCGCGCTGCGCGCTTACGCCTCGTTGGCCACCAGCGCCGACAAAGGCGCAGTGCGCGACAAGAGCAAACTGGGGGGATAAGCAGTATGGCGGTCTCTCAACCCCTACCCAGCGCCCCCTGCGGCGCGGAATATCTGCGAGCGGTACTGCGCTCGCCGGTCTACGAGGTGGCGCAGGTCACCCCGTTGCAGGCCATGAGCAAAATCTCTTCGCGCCTCGGCAACACCATTTTGGTGAAGCGCGAAGATCGCCAGCCGGTGCACAGCTTCAAGCTGCGCGGGGCCTATGCGATGATCGCCGGGCTGGACGAAGAGCAGAAGGCGCGCGGTGTCGTAACGGCTTCGGCCGGCAACCACGCGCAGGGCGTCGCCTTCTCCGGTAAACGGCTGGGGCTCAAAACGCTGATCGTGATGCCGGTGTCCACCGCGGACATCAAGGTGGATGCGGTGCGCGGTTTCGGCGGCGAAGTGCTGCTGCACGGCGCCAATTTCGACGAGGCCAAGGCGAAGGCGATCGAGCTTTCCCAACAGCAAGGAATGACCTTCGTGCCGCCGTTCGATCACCCGACGGTGATCGCCGGGCAGGGCACGCTGGCGATGGAGCTGCTGCAGCAAGACGCGCATCTGGATCGGGTCTTCGTGCCGGTCGGCGGCGGCGGCCTGGCCGCCGGGGTGGCGGTGCTGATCAAGCAGCTGATGCCGCAGATCAAAGTGATCGGCGTCGAAGCGGAAGACTCCGCCTGCCTGCGCGCGGCGCTGGATGCCGGCCATCCGGTGGATCTGGCGCGCGTCGGGCTGTTCGCTGAAGGCGTGGCGGTGAAGCGCATCGGCGACGAAACCTTCCGCCTGTGCCGTGAGTATCTGGACGACGTGATCACCGTGGACAGCGACGCCATCTGCGCGGCGGTCAAAGATCTGTTCGAGGACGTGCGCGCCATTGCCGAACCTTCCGGCGCGCTGGCGCTGGCGGGGCTGAAAAAGTACGTGCAGCAGCACAACATTCAGGGCGAGCGTTTGGCGCACGTGCTGTCCGGCGCCAACCTCAACTTCCACGGGCTGCGCTACGTTTCCGAACGTTGCGAACTGGGCGAACAACGCGAAGCGCTGTTGGCGGTAACCATTCCGGAACAGCAGGGCAGCTTCCTCAAGTTTTGCCAACTGCTGGGCGGCCGCTCGGTGACCGAATTCAACTACCGCTACGCCGATGCCGATAACGCCTGCATTTTCGTCGGCGTGCGTCTGACGCGCGGCCACGCAGAACGGCGGGAGATCATCGACGAACTCAACGCCGACGGTTATCAAGTGGTGGATCTGTCGGACGACGAGATGGCCAAGCTGCACGTGCGCTACATGGTGGGCGGGCGTCCGTCGAAGCCGCTGCGCGAACGGCTGTACAGCTTTGAGTTTCCGGAGTCGCCGGGCGCGCTGCTGAAGTTCTTGCAGACGCTGGGCACGCACTGGAACATTTCGCTGTTCCACTATCGCAGCCACGGCACCGACTTCGGCCGGGTGCTGGCGGCCTTCGAGCTGGCGCAAAGCGAGCCGGAATTCGAGCGTCACCTGCAGGCGCTGGGCTACGATTGCCACGACGAAACCGACAACCCGGCGTTCCGCTTCTTTTTGCAGGGGTGAGTCGGATTGATAAGCAACCGTGACGCGTTAGTCAGTTTATGGGTTGCATGGTTGTGATTTTGTCGTGCATTTTTATACTGCCAAGACTTCTGACGTATAGGGATGCACGACAATGAAAACCGCTTTTTCTACGCCGTTCGGTTCCCCCGAAGACGATTTGACCAACGCCGAGTTTGCCCGCCTGTTGGGCAATACCGGCGTACAAGAATTCTATCGCGATATTAATCTGCAAGCCTTGCAGGACTCGCTGGACTGCAGCCTCGCCTTTCATGGCGTGGGCATTATTTTTTCCGACGGGCAGAACTCATTTTTAGTCCGCCCGACGCAGCACACCGGTTACTCAAACGCTTCGCAGGTTACCCACGTGGTCATCAGCAAAACGGTGGCTCATACTTCACGCGTTGCCGCGACCAATACGCTGTCGGAAGCGTTGAGCAAACCCAGCGTCAGCAAAGAGTTGGCCTCGGCCGCGCTGTCGTGCGGAACGCTGCTGGTATCGGTATTTTTACTGGCGTCGGGCAGCGTCGCCGTGCCGTTTACCGGCGGCACCAGCTCGGCGGTGGCTTATCTGGGCTATGCCGGCATGGCCGCCAGCGCGTTGCAGTGCGGCAATGGGCTGTACCGCGTCAACAAGCTTTATGACGGGAAAGGCGATGAACTGGCTCAGCTCGACTCAGAACAGTGGTATATCGCTACCAGTACCGTGCTAGATGTGATCTCGCTGGCCAGTGCCGGGGCTGCCCTGAAGGAAGCGACGATGACCTACCGCGCCATGCGCCGCATTTCGGCGCGCAAGGCGACGGAATGGCTGAAAAGCATGCCCCGTAGCGAAAGGAAGCGGCTGACCGAAAACATCATTCGGGCGGAAAATCCGGGAATTTCCAATAACGTCTTGAAAGAGATGGTGAAGAACGGCTTATACCCGAAGCGCTACCCGACGGAAGCGATCCAAAACGGGCTGCGCCAGCAATTGCATTCGGCGCTCAATAACTCATTGACGTTCGTGGGCAGCGGCATCAGCGGCACCCTGTCTGCGCCGGTGAATGTGAAAACCACCGGGCAGTATTTTGTGGGCATTATGCAGAAATTGCCGCAGATGGTGAGGTAATGGCGGACTGGATGATTAAACGCCTGATCGCGCAGGGCCGGGAAATGGAACGCCAAATCGCGGCGCGCGATGGCGCGCTTTTCGCCGGTGTGGATGCGCAGCTCGAGCAGCATTTCCTGACGCCGGGCCAGCGGCTGTCGCCGCCGGGCGTCGGCAATGTCATGTTGCTGATGGTTTGCCTGGCGCTGGGGCTGGCGGGCGTGATGGGTCTGGCCACGGACGTGGCGGCCGCCTGGAGCGGCAAGACTTCCGCTGCCGTTCTCATGGGCAGCGGCGCGATCGTGGCGGTGTGGATGACGTTGATCCTGTTCCAACTGGTGCAGGGTAAAAACAGCGGGGTGGTATTGCTGCAATATTACCTTGGCATGCTCGGCCTGTTTTGCCTTGGCGCCGCGGCGGCGTCGGCGGCGGGGATGACCGGCATCGCCACTGTCGCCATGCTGCTGGGGGGCGTGGTTGGCGGGGCGCTATTCAGCAACCGGGCGGCGTTCTATCTCTATGTCGCTTATTTTCGCACGCGTCGGCGCGTATTTATCAAACGCCGTTGGCAGAGAGAAGATCTGCGCAACACCCGATAAACCGTCAGAACGGAAAAACTTATGACGCAACCCTTCTCCGGCTTTAGCCAGCAGGGTCTGAATTTCCTGCAGCAGGTGCGGATCGAGAACGATAAGGCGTGGTTCGACGGCAACCGCGACATCTACGATCGCGAGCTGCTGGCGCCGTTTCGCGCGCTGGTGGAGCAGTTGGCTCCCGGCATGCTGGCGATCGACCCGCAGTTCGAGACTCGCCCGGCGATCGGCAAAACGCTGTCGCGCATTCATCGCGATACGCGCTTTTCACATGACAAATCGCGCTACCGCAGCCGCATGTGGCTGACGTTCAAGCGCCCGAGCAAAGACTGGAAAGACGCGCCGGTCTACTTTTTCGAACTGGGGCCGGACATGCTGCGCTATGGGCTCGGCTACTACAGCGCCAACAAGCCGACCATGGATCTGTTCCGCCATACGCTGAGGCAGCGGCCGCAGCCTTTCCTTGAGGTGGCCGCCTGCTGCCGGCCGCCGTTCGAGCTGGTGGGTGAGAGCTACAAGCGCCCGCTGGTGAAGGAACAGGCGGCGGAGATCGCGACCTGGTACAACCGCAAATCGTTCGCGGTGATGGTGACCGACAGCGAAGTGGAAAAGCTGTTCAGCGCCGATCTGGCGCCGCTGCTGGCCGGGGCATTTTTGCAGCTTGAGCCGCTCTACCACTGGCTGATGCAGGTAGAGACGATGAAGCAGGTCGATCCGGCGGATCTGTAAACCCCGCGTCAGCGGGGATGCAGCAAGCGCCAAAAGGCGTCGATCAGCGGATCGCTGAGGCGCTTTTTCTGGACGCAGACCCCCAGCTCGAACGGTTCGACCATCGAGATGTTATCCAGCTGCGAGATGCGGTTGCGTACCGGCTCCGGGCTGTTGTCCACCACCACGCTCGGGATCAGCGCGATGCCGCAGCCCAGAGCGACCATCGACACGATGGCTTCGTGGCCGCCGACGGTGGCGTAAATCAGCGGATTGCTGATGCGGTGGCGGCGGAACCACAGCTCGATGCGTTTTCGCGAAGGGCCGTGCTCCGGCAGGATGAACGGGATCTCGGCCCAGTCGGGCCTGTCGGCGAACGCCTGGCTGCGCACCGCACAGGGCAGCGCTGGCGCGATTAGCACCAGCGGGATTTCGCCGATTTTGGTGAACGCCACGCTGGCGGGCAGCGTTTCCGGCCGGCCGGCGATGCCTAGATCGGCCTCGTTGGATTGCACCTTGTCGACCGCGTCGGCGGCGTCGCCGGTGGTCAGCTTAATCTCCACCAGCGGGTGCTGCGCGCGGAAGCGATCGAGGATCGGCGGCAGGTGGCTGTACGCCGCGGTCACCGAGCAGAACAACCGCAGTTCGCCGCTGAGCGAAGGGCCGTGCTGGCCGAGCGAGTGCTTCAGCTGCTGATATTGCAGCAGCGTTTGCTGGGCGAATTCTTTCAGCTGTTCGCCGGCGTCGGTCAGCTGCACGGTGCGGTTATCGCGCAGGAACAGCGGCTGCCCGAGGATCTCTTCCAGCCGCTGGATCTGGCGGGAGAGCGTCGACGGGCTGACGTGCATCGCCTTGGCGGTGCGCCCGAAGTGATGGCTTTCGGCCAGATGCAGGAACAGCTTTAAATCACGTAAATCCATATCGATACGCTCGCAGTGAGAGTGTTGCAAAAATTGCAATATCACGTTCTCAATATATCAATTTAAGCAACGCATTTCCTGTTATACATTGAGTTTAACGAATCTCCGCACAGACAGGGCGGGGAATGAAAATAACAATGCAAGACAACATCAAACCGGAGTACCACCATGGCTAACTATTTCAACACATTGAACCTGCGTCAGCAGTTGGCGCAATTGGGTAAATGCCGCTTTATGGCGCGCGACGAATTTGCTGACGAAGCCGGCTACCTGAAAGGTAAAAAAGTGGTGATTGTCGGCTGTGGCGCCCAGGGCCTGAACCAGGGGCTGAACATGCGCGACTCCGGCCTGGACGTCGCCTATGCCCTGCGCAAAGAAGCGATCGACGAGAAGCGCGCTTCCTGGCGCAAGGCGACCGAAAACGGCTTCAAGGTCGGCACCTACGAAGACCTGATCCCGCAGGCGGATCTGGTGGTCAACCTGACGCCCGACAAGCAGCACTCTTCCGTGGTGCGCGCGGTGCAGCCGCTGATGAAAGACGGCGCGGCGCTGGGTTATTCCCACGGCTTCAACATCGTTGAAGTGGGTGAGCAGGTGCGTAAAGACATCACCGTGGTGATGGTCGCGCCGAAATGCCCGGGCACCGAAGTGCGCGAAGAGTACAAGCGCGGCTTCGGCGTGCCGACCCTGATTGCGGTTCACCCGGAAAACGATCCGAAAGGCGAAGGCATGGCGATCGCCAAGGCCTGGGCGGCGGCGACCGGTGGCCACCGCGCCGGCGTGCTGGAGTCCTCCTTCGTCGCCGAAGTGAAATCCGACCTGATGGGCGAGCAGACCATTCTGTGCGGCATGCTGCAGGCGGGTTCGCTGCTGTGCTTCGACAAGCTGGTTGCTGAGGGCACCGATCCGGCTTACGCCGAGAAACTGATTCAGTTCGGCTGGGAAACCATCACCGAAGCGCTGAAGCAGGGCGGCATCACCCTGATGATGGATCGCCTGTCCAACCCGGCCAAGCTGCGCGCCTATGCGCTGTCCGAACAGCTGAAAACCATCATGGCGCCGCTGTTCCAGAAGCACATGGACGACATCATCTCCGGCGCTTTCTCGAGCGGCATGATGGCCGACTGGGCGGAAGACGACGTGAAATTGCTGACCTGGCGCGAAGAGACCGGCAAAACCGCGTTCGAGAATGCGCCGCAGTTTGAAGGCAAAATCAGCGAGCAAGAGTACTTCGATCACGGCGTGCTGATGGTGGCGATGGTGAAAGCGGGCGTTGAGCTGGCGTTCGAAACCATGGTCGATGCCGGCATCATCGAAGAGTCGGCTTACTACGAATCGCTGCACGAGCTGCCGCTGATCGCCAACACCATTGCGCGTAAGCGTCTGTATGAAATGAACGTGGTTATCTCCGATACCGCAGAGTACGGCAACTACCTGTTCGCCAACGCGGCGGTGCCGTTGCTGAAGGACTTCATGACCACCCTGCAGGCGGGCGATTTGGGTAAAGCCGCGGCGGGTACGGCGGTGGACAACGCGCAGCTGCGTGACGTGAACGAAGCGGTACGCAGCCACCCTATCGAAACCGTCGGCCGCAAACTGCGTGGCTACATGACCGACATGAAACGCATCGCCGTTGCGGGCTGATTTCCCGCAAGGCAAAGCACACAGAGCCGGCAGCGATGCCGGCTTTTTTATGCCTACGGTGGCGTGATCAATTGCCGTTCGAGGCAGCGCCGGATCGCGTGTTTGGCGTTGGCGACCCCCAGCTTACGCACCGCATTGCCGATGTGAAACTTCACCGTGCCGGTTTTTATCCCCAGGATCAGCGCGATCTCATGGTAGGTTTTGCCCTGGCTGGCCCAGTAGAGGATTTCCCCTTCGCGCGGCGAGAGCCGGTCTGTCCGGCTCGCCTCGGCGTTGGCCAAGGCCAGAGCGTGCTGGTGGGTATCGACCAATACCATCTGCAGGCTGGCCCTCTCGTCTTCCATCAGCTGCCGCAGTTCGGCGTCATCGGCTGCCGTGGCGCTGATCGACAAGATCGCCAGGTTGTTGTCGTGATCGTGCAAAACAAAGCTGCAGCCGTGCACGATGTCGTACTCCCGCGCCTGGCTGAAGATCTTCCGGTAATGCCGATCCGCGGTGGTGACGGGGGTGTCGTGCCACATAAAGGGCGCGCAGCGACTATGGGCGGCGCGCACGACGGGATCGATGCGCTGATAGCGATTGGCGCTGTAGATGTCCAGCCATTCTTGCGGGTAGCTCGAGACCAGCAGATGGCGATCGGGAAGGTGTTTGTTGAAGGTCAAATAAGCGTATTTGAATTGGCTGAAGGCGTGCAGTCGGCCGTCAAGATGCAGTCTTGCGGCGACGGCGTTGGCGAATGTGACGGTCATTGGTAACCTCCCTGTCGTTCGCGGCTCAGCCCGACCTGCACCAAAGTCCAGCTAGTCAGTGCGGCGGATTGAAATTTATACTCGGCTAATAAATTCAAAAAGGCAGCAATGCCAAGACCCGAGCTTAGCAGCTCTGGGCGGAAATAAGCCAACGCCAGGGAAATTCTTTCAATCATCCTCTCATCAATGCTTCTGGGATCTATTGTGCGGGCGGCGAGGCTACCTCGCCGCCGCCTTATTGGCTATGCGGGCATCGCCGCTGCGGGAATGATGGCGCCGCGGTGTTGGATCACCGTTGCGGCGAGCTGGTGGCCGCGCTGCGCCGCCTGTTGGGCGCTGCCGCCGTTCAGGCGTACCGCCAGGTAACCGGCGCTGAAAGAGTCGCCCGCCGCGGTGGTATCCACCACGCGCTCCGGCGGCAGCGCGATGGCCGGCACCTCAAGCCGCTCTCCCTCCACGCTGAACACCAGACAGGCATCCGCGCCGCGTTTGATAACGATCTCGCCGACGCCGAGCGCCTGCGTGCGCGCCACCACCTGTTCAACCGGCTGCGTGCCCCACAGCAGCTCTTCGTCATCCAGCGTCAGGAAGGCGATGTCGGTGCAGGCCAGCACCTCACGGTAGGCCTGCTGCGTTTCCTCACGGCTGTGCCACAGGCGCGGGCGATAGTTATTGTCGAAGATAACCTGGCCGCCGTTGGCGCGGCAGCGGCGCAACAGCGCCAGCAGCTTCGTGCGGTCGGCAGGCGCGAGGATCGCCAGGCTAATGCCGCTGAGATACAGGTAATCGAACTGCGCCAGCCGGGCGCACAGTGCGTCGGCCTGGGGACCCGCCAGCCAATACCGGGCGGCGGCGTCGTTGCGCCAGTAGTAGAAGGTGCGTTCGCCGGCGGCGTCGGTTTCGATCACGTACAGGCCCGGCAGTTTGTTTTCCAACCGCTGAATCAGCCCGGTCTCGATCTTCTCCTGCCGCCAGGCCTGCAGCATCTCGTCGCTGAAGCTGTCGGTGCCGAGCGCGGTGACGTAATGCACCTGCAGCGTCTGTTCCGGCATTTGGCGGGCGAGGTAGACGGCGGTGTTGAGGGGGTATCGCCGCCAAAGCCGCGCGTCAGCTGTGCGCCCTGCTGCGACAGTTCGATCATGCATTCGCCGATCACGGCGAGATTTCGGATAGTCATCGTCAATAAGCCCTGGCTAAAGAAGAAGCAACAACCGCCAGTCTCCACGCAAGGCGGTGAGGGAGTCAATAAATTAAAACGGTGTTTTGATTTTTTATGATCGCGATCGGCCCATGCCAAAACAGGGTGAAGAAGAAACCGTGCGGCAATTCGTGCTTAAAGTTTTGCGCGGCGCGGCCGATAAGCTGGGTAAAGAAACAGCGGCAGCGCTCTCACTTCCCCGCCACGGCGATAGTACCGATGATAACCAACCTGATCTCGGGTCTGCTGGCGCCCTGTTTTGCCCTCTATGCCTGCGCCAAATCGCGGCGCTACTGGCGGCAATGCCGGCGCTTGTATACCTTCCAGCCGATTTATCGCACCAGCGGCGCGCTGCTGGCGGTGGAACTGCTGACGGCGGTATATCACCCGAATGAACCGGACAAACGGCAATCCCCGGAACAGTATTTTTCCTCGCTCGGCGTCGCCCAGCGTTTGCGGGTGATCCAGGAACAGCTGGCGCTGTTGCAGCGCTGGCAGGCATTGTTCATTCGCCACGCGTTGATGGTGTCGGTCAATATCGACGGCATGGCGCTGCAAGCGTTGCAGCGCCATAGCGAGCTGCAGCGGCAGATCGCCGAGATGCCCTATCTGCGCTTCGAACTGGTGGAGCACGCCGAAACGGCGTCAAACCGCCCGTTGCACCAGATGGTCGGCGGCGAACGGCTGTGGCTGGACGATTTCGGCAGCGGGCTGGCCAACTTCTCCGCCGTCGGCGCCTGGCGCTATCAATACATCAAGGTAGCGCGCGAATTGTTCACCTTGCTTAAACAGTCTGAAGAGGGCGTGCAGCTGCTCGGCACCCTGATCAAGATGATGAACCAGTACAGCGACGGGGTGATCGTCGAAGGCGTGGAAACCGAGCAGGAGTGGCGGCTGGTGCAGCGTTCCGGCGCGTTGGCCGCGCAGGGTTACTATCTTTCCCGCCCGGCATGCTTTGAAACTTTACACAGCGTACCGACGCTGTTCGCCGCGCCCGGCGCGCCGGCGTGAACTCCGGCCTATCCTCAGCTAATCTTAAACGGGGCTGCTCATTCCTTTTCCTTTCATTCGGCAGCCCGGTTTATGTGCTGAGGGAGCCCTATGACAAGAACAGGAAAGGTTTTCAGCTGGCTGGGCGGCATTGTGCTGCTGGCGATCGCCGCGCTGGCGATCTTCATCGCTACCTTCGACTGGAATCGACTCAAGCCCACCATCAACGACAAAGTGTCGGCCGAACTGCGGCGGCCGTTCGCCATCCGCGGCGATCTGGGCGTCGACTGGTCGCGTAACCGGGATGAGGGCGGCTGGCGCGCCTGGGTGCCCTGGCCGCATATTCACGCCGAAGACGTGTGGCTGGGTAACCCGAAAAACATGCCCGGCGACAGCATGGTGACGCTGCAGCGCGTCGACGCCAGCATCGCACCGCTGGCGTTGCTGAAGAAAGAACTGCTGATCCCGCGCATTTGGCTCAAGCAGCCGAATGCGTCGTTGCAACGCCTGGCCAACGGCGACAACAACTGGACGTTTGACCTGGCCGCTGGCCAGGATCCGCAGCAACCGCCTTCCGACTGGTCGTTCACCGTTCACGACATCGTGTTCGACAAGGGGCAGATCGCCTTTAAAGACGCCACGCTGAAGGCGGACTTCCGCGCCGTCATCGATCCGCTCGGCAAACCGCTGCCGTTCAGTGAAGTGACCGGCAAACAGAGCAGCGGCAAGGCCGCCACTCCTGACTACGTCTTCGGTTGGCAGGTCAAGGGCAAATACAACGGCGAGCCGCTGAGCGGCAGCGGCAAGATTGGCGGCATGCTGTCGCTGCAGAGCGCCGATCTGCCGTTCCCGCTGCAGGCCGACGTGCGCTCCGGCAGCACCCGTGTGGCGGTGGCGGGCACCTTGACCGATCCGCTGAACCTCGGCGGGCTGGACGTGCAGCTGAAATTTTCCGGCGAAAGCCTGGGTAATCTCTATGGCTTGACCGGCGTGCTGCTGCCGAACACGCCGCCGTATGCGACCGATGGCCATCTGATTGCCCGCCTGCATCAGCCGGGCGGCGCCGTGTTCGAATATCAGAAATTCGACGGCAAAATCGGTGACAGCGACATTCACGGCGATTTGAAATACGTTGCCGGTAAGCCGCGGCCGACGCTGAGCGGCGCGGTGAGCTCCCGGCAGCTGAGGTTGGCGGATCTGGCGCCGCTGATCGGCGCGGACTCCAACGCCGCCAAAGCCGGGCGCGGCGAGAAGAGCCGCCAGCCGGCGGATAAGGTGCTGCCGGTCGAACAGTTCGATACGCAAAGCTGGCGCAAGATGGATGCGGACGTGAAGTTTGCCGCCGCGCGTATCGAACGCGGCAGCGATTTGCCGCTGAGCGATTTGGCCACGCATCTGAAGCTGAACAATGGCGAACTGCGCCTGGATCCGCTGCGCTTCGGCATGGCGGGCGGCAGCCTGAACGCCGTGGTGCGCCTCGACGGCGGCAAAAAGCCGATGCGCGGCCAGGTGGATATGCATGCGCGCAAACTCCAGCTCAAACAGCTGTTGCCGAACGTGGCGGCGATGAAGCGCAGCCTCGGGCAGATGAACGGCGACGCCAGGCTGACGGGCAGCGGCAATTCGGTGGCCGAGCTGCTGGCGACCAGCAACGGCGACCTGCGCCTGTTGATCAATAACGGGGTGATCAGCCGTAGCCTGATGGAGATCCTCGGCCTGAACGTCGGCAACTATCTGGTGGCGCAGCTGTTCGGCGACGACGTGGTGGGCATCAATTGCGCCGCGGCGGACGTCGGCATCCGCAGCGGCGTCGCCGCGCCGCGGCTGTTCGTGTTCGACACCGAGAACGCGGTGATCAACATCACCGGCAACACCAACCTCGCCACCGAACGGCTGGATTTGTCCATCGATCCGGAAAGCAAGGGGATGCGCGTGCTGACCCTGCGCTCGCCGCTGTACGTGAAAGGCACCTTCAAGCACCCCGACGCCGGGGTGAAAGCCGGGCCGCTGATCGCGCGCGGTGCGGCGGCGGTGGCGTTGGGGGCGGTGCTGACGCCGGCGGCGGCGCTGCTGGCGCTGGTTTCACCCAGTGAAGGCGGCGAGGAGAACCAGTGCGGGCAGATCCTGCGGGAGATGAAAGGCAAAAAATAGTCAGGCGTGCGGCGGCGGCGTGAGTAGCCGGCAGTCGTGATCCTGGATCTCTTCCGCCGAGGCCAGGGTAAACGGCAGCAGGCTGCGCTCGGTCGCCAGCAGCAGGAAATCGCCGTCCGGCAGCGCGGTCATCGCCAGGCCGAAGCTGCCCATGCGCCCTTCGGCGCGCGGCAGGCCGGAAGCCAACAGGCGGAAGGCGCCCTGTTGTTCCAGTTCGGCGGGGGTCACCCGCCGCCCCAGATAGTCATGCCCCAACAGGCCGCCGGGCAGCGGTTGCCATTGATCGATAAAATCGGGGCCGATCTGCGCCAGCCGCTGTTTTACCGCCGGCAGCAGGCAGGAGATATGAATGTGCAGCTGGTTTTGCGTGCGGCCATATTCCGAGTTGATCGCCAGTGAAATATCGCCATCGTCGATCGGCTTGCCATAGCGTTCCGCCATCACGTGGCGCGCGCGCCAGGCCTGGGCGAAGAAATTCGGCGTGGTGGCGTCCAGCACTGCCGGGCTTTCTATCCCGGTGATTTTGGCGCTGGGCATCAGCAGGTATTGCAGCGGCCCGTTGCGATCTTTAAACACCACGAAGCCGGCCGGCACATCTACCTGCGCGCAGGGCGCCGGGTTGTCATGCGCTTGCTGATTGGGCAGACATTGCTGGCTGACGATGCGCCACAGCGCATCGGGATGATCAGGCTTCAACCCGTAATAGAGCGCGATGGCGAGAGCCGCCAGCAGCGCAACGCAGACAAATACCCCACGACGCAGAGACATCGGCCGATCCTGTTACCGAGAGAAACATCCAGCATAGCCCGGTTTTATGACAGTAAACGAACAACGCGTGCGGCCCCCGCAGTGAGGGGGCCGCAGGGGATCACAGCGACCGGTGGCGGGTTTCTTTCATCAACAGCAGGGCCAGCAGCGTCAACCCGGCCATCGCCGCCAGGTACATGCCGACGTAGAACAGCCCGTAGTGGGCAGCCAGCCAGGTGGCGATATAAGGCGCCACGGACGCGCCGAGGATCGACGCGACGTTGTAGGAGAACGACGCGCCGGTATAGCGCACTTCGGTAGGGAACAGCTCCGGCAGCAGCGCGCCCATCGGGCCAAAGGTCAGCCCCATGATGCTCAGGCCGCACAGCAGGAAGCCCATCACCAGCGCCTGATTGCCGGAACCCAGCAGGGGCGGGAACAGGAACGCGAAGCCGATCATCAGCAGGGTAATGGCGATCATGGTCTTGCGGCGGCCGAACGCATCCGCCAGCAGGCCGGCGATCGGCACCATCACGCCGAAGCCGATCACCGCCACCATCAGCATCCACAGGAAGCTGTTGCGGGAGTAGCCGAGGCCCAGCGGCTGCGGCGCGGTGCCGTAGGTCATCGAATACACCGTCATCAGATAAAACAGCGTGTAGGTCGCCAGCATGATGAAGGTGCCGAGGATGGTGGCTTTCAGGTGCTTGCTCAGCAGCGTGCCGAGCGGCACTTTCACCTGTTTGCCGGCCTTGGCCACTTTGGCGAACACCGGTGTTTCATGCAGCGATACCCGAACGTACAGGCCGATCAGCACCAGCGCCGCGGAGAGGATGAACGGCACGCGCCAGCCCCAATCCATAAACTGCTGGTCGCTCAGCAGCCAGGAGAGCAGCAGGAAGGTGCCGTTGGCGAAGAAGAAGCCGATCGGCGCGCCCAACTGCGGGAAGGAGCCGTACAGCGCGCGCTTTTTGGCCGGCGCGTTCTCCGTCGCCAGCAGGGCGGCGCCGCCCCATTCGCCGCCCAGCCCCAGACCCTGCCCAAAGCGCGCCAGCGCCAGCAGGATAGGGGCGAAGATGCCGATGGTTTCATAGCTTGGCAGCAGGCCGATCAGCACGGTGGAAATCCCCATGGTCAGCAGCGAGGCGACCAGCGTGACCTTGCGCCCTACCCGATCGCCGAAGTGGCCGAACAGCGCAGAGCCGATAGGGCGCGCGACAAAGGCGACGGCGAAGGTGGCCAGCGACTGCAGCGTCGCGGTGGTCGGGTCGCCCTGCGGGAAGAAGATGTGCGGGAACACGATCACCGCGGCGGTGGCGTAGATGTAGAAGTCGAAGAACTCGATGGCGGTGCCGACCAGCGAGGCGACGATGACTTTCCCGCGGGAGTTCACCGGTGTGGACGCCTCGTCGGCGTCGAGTGGGGGTGCGATGGTGGCTTGCATAATATTTCTTATCGTTAGAGGGGGTAAAAATCCATCTTAGTGACAGCATGCGGCCTTTTCAACGCGGGAGCTTTGGGCAACGCCGCTCCTAACCGGTTAAAAAGACTAATGTTTTACCGGGCTTCTTTTCTGCAGCGTTAAACGTTGAGAAATGGAGTTCGCGCAGAGGGAATGGCTGTAAAAACGGCAAAGAAAAGTGACTGGGCAGTTTGTTATGCTGGTTTCCGGATGGCGCACCGCGCGATTCAGATGTATTGACTGGTTTTTTGGCTGTTAACCAGATGAACGTGCCGGTGTGTGCGATAACACCGGCACGATTGCATGGCTTCAGCGCGCTGGCGGCTCGCGTTCCGGCAACGCTTTGTCGCCTTTGTAGTCGGCGGTGGCGATCCAGGCGGCGCAAAACAGCGTCAAACGAGCGAAGAAGTAGAAGAACGCCATCAGCCCGATCACCGATCCGAAGGCCGCGCCGGAAGGCGACTTCGCCACCTGCGGCAGCGTCATGGTCATCACGAACTTGATCACTTCAAAGCCGATGGCGGCGAGCAAGGTGCCGCGCAGCAGCGCTTTTTTCTTCGGTTTGTGGCGCGGCAGCATCCAGAAAATCCACAGGAACAGCAGATAGTTGGCGAAGATCGAGATCGACAGCGCGATCGTCGTCAGCGCCGGCCGCAGCCATTCGATGCCGTCCAGCCCCAGCGCGTTGACGATTGCCGCCTGCGCCGACCCGGCGACCGAGGTCAGCGACAGCGTGATAATCAGCGCGACCACCAGGCCGGTCAGCGAGATGAAGTCGCGGGTGTATTTGAAGTAGATTTTCTCCTGATCCTGCGGATTGCGCTCCCAGACATCGCGCGACTGCGCGCGGATCGCCTCGCGCAGATTGCCCATCCAGCTGATGCCGGAATAGAGTGCCAGCGCCAGACCGGTCAACCCCACGGTGGTGCGCTGCTGAATGGCGGTATTGACGGTGTTCTTCAGCGTGCTGGCCAGCGTCGGATCGCTGATGCTGCCGACGATCCGATTGATCAAGCGGGCCAGCAGATCCGGATTGGAGGCCAGCACGAAGCCGGCGGCGGCAAACGACACCATCAGGATCGGGATCAGCGAGAGGAATGAAAAATAGGTGATGGCGGCGCCGAACTGGCTACCCAGCCGATCGTTAAAGCGTTCGGCCGCGCGCAGCAGGTGCGCCACGCTCGGCCAGGCTTTGATACGTTCAATCAGACGTGAAAAACCACCGATGCGGCGGTCGAGGGTCTCATGGCCGGTCTTGATGGCGATAAGCGGCTTCGGCGGCGTGTCTTGTGCGGGCTGGCGGCGTTCCTGGTCTGGTCCTGTAGGCATTACTTCACGATTTCCTTAACGTTAAACGGCATGTTTCAGCATTGATTATAGCCAAAGCCCCGCGGCGTTTTGAGCGCCGGGGCGGCAAACGGTCATTTTCCGAGCTTAGCGCGTTAGCGCCCGGCATGAAATGCCGACGATGGCGCGATAGGTAAAATTCCTATGAAAACCCCGTGGCGCCTCAGTTTTTTTCACTTTCCTACCTCCAATTTTTATCTGTTTCGTCGGCGAGAAAGCGTTTACTCATGATGTGGCGTTGCGCTTTGCCGCTCGCCGCTCCGCTGCACCCGTAGGGGCTGGAACGGTCTCATCCGTCATCAACAGAAAAACTGGAAGGTCTTATGAAATTGCTTAATCACCCCACCTGCCGCCCGTTTACCGAAGCGGGCAATCTGTCGCAGCTGTCCGCCTACTATGAAGAGGGGCGGCACATCATGTGGATGCTGCTGCGCGCCGCGCCGCGCCCCTGCTTCAACCAGGCGCTGATCGAAGACATCATGACGCTGGCGCAGGCGGCGAAGGAATCTTCGCTGCGGTTCGATTTCTGGGTCACCGGCTCGCTGGTGCCGAACATGTTCAACGTCGGCGGCGATCTGCAGTTCTTCGCCGACGCGATCAAAAACCGCAAGCGCGAGGCGATGATGGCCTACGCGCGCGCCTGCATCGACTGCGTGCATGCGGCGGCTCGCGGTTTCGACACCGGCGCGGTCAGCATTGCGATGGTCGAAGGCAGCGCGCTGGGGGGCGGCTTTGAAGCGGCGTTGGCGCACCATTTCGTGCTGGCGCAGAACAATGCCCGCATGGGGTTTCCGGAGATCGCGTTCAATCTGTTTCCCGGTATGGGCGGTTACTCGCTGGTGGCGCGCAAGGCGGGCATGCGCTTGGCCGAGGAGCTGATTTGGGGCGGCGAGTCGCATACCGCAGAGTGGTTCGAGAGCCGCGGGCTGGTGGATCAGCTGTTCCAGCCCGGCGACGCCTACATGGCGACGCGCACCTTCATCGATACTATCCGGCCGAAGCTCAACGGCATGCGCGCCATGCTGCGGGCGCGTCAGCGCGTATTGCAGCTGACGCGTTCCGAGCTGATGGACATTACCGAAGATTGGGTGCACTCGGCCTTTACCATTGAGGAAAAAGACCGCGCCTACATCGAGCGGTTGGTGATGTTGCAGGATCGCCATACCCTGAACCTGCGTCGTGCCGGCTAACCTTAACGCGCCCGCCTCATGCGGAGGGTGAGCGCGGGCGATAGGACTGCAGCCAATGCTCCAGCTGTTCCGGGAGCATTGGCCGCGCAAACAGAAAGCCCTGTTTTTCGTCCACGCCGACCTCGTCGAGGAAGTGGTTTTCGCTCTCGGTCTCCACCCCTTCGGCGATCACCCGGAACGCCAACGCCTCCGCCGCCGCAACGATCGCGCGCACCAACGATTGCGATACCGGGTTGAAATTCACCCCGCGCACGAAGCTTTTATCCAGCTTGATGGCGTCCAGAGGAATGCGCGCCAGCTGCGCCAGCGACGAATAGCCGGTGCCGAAGTCGTCGAGATGCACCTGCGCGCCCAGTTCGCGCAGCCGGGTGATCAACGCGCGCGCGCGGTTCTCGTCTTCAATCAGACTGCTTTCGGTCAACTCGAAGTCCAGCAGACAGGGGGCCATGCGGTGACGGCGCAGCACCCCGAGCAGGTCGTTGACGATGCTGTCATCGGCCAGCTGACGGGCAGAGAGGTTGACCGCCACCCGCAGATTCAAGCCCTGTTCTTGCCACTGCGCCGCCTGCCCGGCGGCGGTCTGCAGCACCCATTGGCCGAGCGGGCCGATCAGGCCGGACTCCTCGGCGTAGGAAATGAACTGCAGCGGCGGGATCAGGCCGCGCTCCGGCGAATCCCAGCGCACCAGCGCTTCCACGCTGTGCACTTCACCGCTGCGCGCGTCGATTTTCGGCTGGTAATACAGCACCAGCTGATTTTGCTCCAGCCCTTTGCGCAGATTGGTGTCCAGCCACATGTATTCGGCGACGCGTTTATTCATCTCCGGCGAGAAGACGGTATAGGTACGTTTGCCGTGCTCCTTGGCGACGTACATGGCGGTATCGGCGCTGCGGATCAGGCTGTCGAGATCGTTGCCGTGCTCCGGGCACAGCGCGATGCCGATCGAACAGCCGGTATACACCTCAATCAGGCCGATGCGGAAAGGGGTTTTCAGCCTGTCGATGATGCGCTGCGCCAGCGTTTGCAGGCGCTCGCGATCGGCTTGCGGTGCCAGCACCAGGAATTCGTCGCCGCCGAGGCGGGCGAGCACCTGGTCCGGGCCCAGGCAGCCGAGGATCGCCAGCGCGACCTCGACCAGCAGCCGATCGCCGAACATATGGCCGTAGGCGTCGTTGACCTTTTTGAAGTTGTCCAGATCGAGGTACACCAGGCCGAAACTCTCTTCGCCGCGCGTGGCGATGGCGTGATTGATCTTGTCCTGGATGGCGTTACGGTTCGGCAGGCCGGTGATGAGATCGGTGTTGGCCAGCACCCGCAGCCGCTCCTGCGCCCGGCGTTCTTCGGTGATGTCGGTACCGGAGCAGATCAGAAAGACTTCGTTTTTGCCGCTGCCGCTGTGCACGAACTTATTGCGGAACAGGAACAGCCGTTCGCCCTTGACCGTCTTTACCCAGCGTTCCACCTCATAGGACGAACCGTTGCGGAAGAAGCCGGCGATGTTGCGCCGCGAAGCGGCGGCTTCTTCTGGGCTCATAAACAGCTGGAAAACGTTTTTGCCGATCACCTCGTGTTCGTGCAGCCCGGTATACTCCTCGCTCAGCCGGTTGAAACGCTGAATGCGGCCGTGTTGATCGACGATCACGATCACCGAGTTGGCTTCGGACACCACCTGCTCGGCGAAGGAGAGGCCGTGCACCAGGTCGCGCGCCACAGATTGGGTGTCGCTGAAGGCGGAAGCGGTGCCCGCCCATTCGAGGTTGTTGACGCGGCGCCCGACCAGATGCAGATGCAGCGGTGCACCGGCTAGCGTAATGGTCAGCTCCAGGCTGGCGGTGACGCCGGTCAGGCGACGGATTTTCGCCGCTTCCATGGCGCTGAGCGCCACCGCGACGTGGGCTTTGCCTTTAACGGCGGACAGCTCCAGGGCATTGCTGTCAAACGCCAGCCGCCAGTGGGGGCTTTGGGTGCCGAAGTGGGCGTTAAGAAGCTCAGGGCCTTGGTCTGCGGGCATGATGATTCCTCAAAAGAGCACGGGCGGCCGGTCAGCACAGCTCCGGGCAGCCTGTTGGCCCGAAAGCGATCGCCGTACGCATCTGTGCATCATATAACAGGTTTTCACAGGCTGAGCGGGTGATGGGAACTATTATATAAGCAATGATTAGTTTTGCGGTGTAAACGTCGCCCGGCGGCCGGTTGTCTTAAAGTGTAGGAGAACATCGGATCCTGTGATGCTGGTACTGACTTCCCCCGTTATCGGAAAACGGTTGATGCAAGGTTGCCGTGCAGGCGAGTAAATTATAGCGGTAAGGGGAAAGCGGAAAAATAACTCCACCGAGGGGATTGTTGCCGGGAAATTAAAATTTCCATCAAATAAACGCCATCTTCATAGTTTTCTCATAATTGGTGAATAAATCCGAGACGGGTTTTAAAAAGTTTACACACCCTCGCATTACTTGAAATTTATCAGCCTATTATTATCTCCGACGACGAATGAGCCTGTTAACGTACAGCGCTCCTGATGAAGAAAAACTTTTAAGGAAATGATTATGCGTAAATTGACGGCTTTATTTATTGCTTCCACGCTGGCCCTGGGTTCTGCTTCCGCGGCGTTCGCTGCAGACACCACTGCCCCGGCGGCGGATGCGGCGCCGATGAAAATGATGCATCACAAGGGTGAAGGCAAAGGCGGCCCGTTCGCCGGGCTGAACCTGACCGAGCAGCAGCGCCAGCAGATGCGCGATATCATGAAAGAGTCGCACCAGAAGCGTGGGCCGGGCATGAAAGAGGAGCGCCAGGCGCTGCACAATCTGGTCGCTTCCGACAGCTTTGACGAAGCGAAGGCGAAGGCGCAAATTGACGCGATTGGCAAAGCGCAATCCGAACGCATGCTGGAGCGCGCCAAAGCGGAAAATAAAATGTATAACCTGCTGACCCCTGAGCAGAAAAAACAATACAATGAGAATTATCAGAAACGTGAGCAAAAGATGATGGACCACATGAATAAAATGAAGGCGCAGATGTCCTCCGATCAGTAATATCCGCTCGCGGTGAATAATAAAGGGCCAGACTATTTGTCTGGCCCTTTTTCTATTTGGCGTTATCACTGGCAGGCTATGCAGTGAGTGATAATCATTCTCCGCCGACCATGTGCCGGAACTGCTCGGCAACGGCCTGAGCAAAGCGCGGGTCGTTAATATGATAAGGCGTTTTTATCAACCGGCGTTTGTCGGTGGCGCGCACCGTTTCTTCCAGCGCTTGCGTAAAGGCGGCCAGCGCCGCCGGATCCCAGAACGGTTGCCCGGGCGCGTCCAGAGCCGATACGCCGCCCGCCGGGATAATGAAACGCACTTCGCCCGCGCAGGCGTTGATTTTTTCGCCCATCCAACGCCCCATTAACGCATTCTCCCGCGCGCTGGTGCGCACCAGCGTCACTTGCGGGTTGTGAGGGTGGCGCAGACGGTTGGCATAGTGAGCCGGCACCGTGTTCGGCGCGCCGAAGTTGATCATGTCGATCGCGCCACAGGAGAGCACGCACGGGATGCCGGTACGCGCGATGGCACCGAAACGATCGGTATTGCAGGGCAGCACGCCGCCAAACAGGTGATCGGCCACTTCGGTGGTGGTCAAATCGATGGCGCCGTGCAGTTGGCGGCTATCGATCAGTTTTTCCAACGCTCTGCCGCCGCTGCCGGTCGCATGAAACGTCAGACAATCCCATAGCGATCCCAACTCGGCAATCAACGCCTGAACGCAGGGCGTGGTGACGCCAAACATTGTCAGGCCGATCGCCGGCTTGTCGTCGTGAGAGTCGACGGCGGCGAAGCGGACTGCGCCGGCTATCTGGCGCGCCGCGTTGCCCAGCACCCGTCGCGAGATGCGATTCAGGCCGGCGAGATCGGTGACCGAATACAGCATGCTGATATCGCTGGCGCCGACATAGGCGGAAACGTCACCCGCCGCTATGCTCGAGACCATCACTTTCGGCAGACCGATCGGCAGTTGCTGCATGGCCGGCGTGATGATGGCGGTGCCGCCGGAGCCGCCCAGGCCAAGCAGGGCGGCGATATCGCGGCGCGTCAGGATAAAGCGTTCGAAAGCGGTCGCCATGGCGGCGATCGCCTGGCCGCGGCTGGCGCAGAAGACCGCGCCGGCGCCCGCCGGATGGTGGCGAGCGACCTCCTCTGGGCCGATATCGGCCGGGGAGTCAAACGGCAAGCTACGGGTGGAGAGATCGACGGTTCGCGTGGGTAAATCCAGGCTGGCAATCAGCCGCCGCACATACTCCAACTCTTGTCCTTTCGTATCTGCTGTGGTAGCAATATAGACAAAATTTGAAGTATCTTTCATGGGTTTTCCGAGGCGCTTCTAATTTTTATTTTAAAAATTAATGCATTATATTTTTTTTAGGTGCCCTGGTGTTGGCATTTAAATTAAATTGATTAATGTATTTATATAATGAGACGGCAGTATCATTTTTGCAAGGGCAGCTCAGTGCAAAATGGGACTTCTGTCTCATTTTTGAGCTTTTTGCGCGGCCGAGCCTTTGTCGTCAACCTGTCGGCAGTGGCGTATCTCCAGCCGCGCAAGCATGTACAGATGTATGAGGTTTAAGTGCCGATAAATGCTTTTCCCACCCCGTTCGATCCTTCACTGACGTCCACCCGGGCAAAAACCTACCGTTTGTTGCTGGCCAGCGCGATGGCGCTGTATGACGAAGGCGCGTTTCCTTCGATCACCGAACTGGCGGCGTATGCGCAGGTATCGCGTGCGACCGCCTACCGCTACTTTCCGACCCAGAGTGCGCTGATTAGCGCCGTGGTGGCGGAAAGCCTGGGGCCTATTCTGGAATGGCGCCCGCAAGACGATGATGCCCTGAAGCGCATCCAGCAGTTGCTGACCTTCGCCTATCCTCAGATGGAACGGCACGAGGGGGCGTTGCGCGCGGCGTTGCAGCTCTCTTTGCAGCAGTGGGCGCACGCGACGCCGGGCGAAAAATTCGTGCGCGGCAACCGCAAGCGTCTGTTGGCGCTGGCGGTAGAACCGCTGCAGGGCAAATTGCCGCCGGACTCTCTGCAGAGAGTGATTCATGCTTTCTCGCTGATTTACGGCTCGGAGGTGTTCCTGGTGCTGAAAGATATCTGGGGGCTGGAGCTTGAGAGCATTCAGGACGTCACGCAATGGATGGCCAAAGCCATCCTTCGTCAGGCGGAAGAGGACGCGACGAACCGCAAAAAAACATCAGCAGGATAATCCAATTTTTGCCGATGCCTGACTGAAAAACCAGCATAATTCACTGAGTGAATATTGGCAAAATTTATAATTTAAAGTGATAAAAGACGCCTGTTAAGCACTTTTCAGGCGGCCACACCCTTCATTTACCCCTGAATTATATTTTTATTTATCAGTTAATTAATATTTATTCCCTCACGTGCTATCGCCGCTCCGATACC
Source organism: Serratia sp. G204Y (assembly GCF_051172435.1). NCBI lineage: Bacteria > Pseudomonadati > Pseudomonadota > Gammaproteobacteria > Enterobacterales > Yersiniaceae > Serratia > Serratia sp. G204Y. Next base: position 31,862 of record NZ_JBPIZA010000006.1, read on the forward strand.
GCCAAGCGTCATTGTCATTTCTTATCGTCGCTGGCCTGATTCACCCCTGAAACTTTCTCTCCTCCCGCCGAACTGCCGGATGACACATTAAGCGCACTTGAGATTGTTGTGCTTTATTTATTTGGTGTTACCAAACTGTTACACAAAAAATCTTATAAAACATTTGCAAACAACAACGGACGGTATCTGGGATGGAGAAGAAACTTAGAGGAGTCAAATCCGCTCGGGCGGCCTTCGGCTGGCCTGAAATCGGAGTTCATCGCGCACAATGGAGCGCGATGCTGATCTGCCTGACGGCGATCGGCGGGGCGCAGGCTGCCAGCTATATAGAGAACGGCAAAGCGGGCGATCCGGCCAGCTGGCGCAGCAGTGAGTTCAACGCGGAATGGGGGCTGGGGGCGATCCACGCCGACCAGGCCTACGCCGCTGGTTATACCGGAAAAGGCATCAAACTTGGCATTTTCGATCAGCCGGTCTACGCCAAGCATCCCGAATTTGCCGGTGAGAATAAGGTGATCAATTTGGTCACCGAAGGCATCCGCGAATACACCGATCCCTATATCCCGGTGAAAAAAGGCGACACTTTCCGCTATGACGGTACGCCGAGCGTGGACTCCGATGGCACGCTCGGTTCGCACGGTACCCACGTGGGCGGCATCGCCGCCGGCAGCCGCGACGGCGGCGCCATGCACGGCGTGGCGTTCAACGCGCAGATCATCAGCGCCGAAAACGGCGATCCCGGCCCGGAGGACGGCATCATCCTCGGCAACGACGGCGCGGTGTACCAGGCCGGCTGGGATGCGCTGGTGGCCAGCGGCGCGCGCATCATCAACAACAGCTGGGGCATCGGCATTACCGAAAAGTTTGAGGAGGGGGGTTATGACCCGGCTTATCCACACTTCACGGTAAACGATGCGCAAAAGCAGTTCGATCAGATCAAACAGATCCTCGGCACCAAGCCCGGCGGCGCCTATCAGGGCGCGATCGACGCGGCGCGCAGCGGCGTGGTCACCATCTTCGCCGCCGGTAACGACGGCAATCTGAATAACCCCGATGCCATGGCCGGCCTGGCCTATTTCGTGCCGGAGATTGCACCGAACTGGCTGTCGGTCGCCAGCTTGCAGGATCCCTCTAATAGCGGCGACTACAGCATCAGCACCTTCTCTTCCCGCTGCGGCTACACCGCCAGCTTCTGCGTTTCGGCGCCGGGCACCCGGGTATACAGCTCGGTGATTGAAGGCACCAGCGTGGAGAATCTGACGACCGGCTACGCCAAATACAGCGGCACCTCGATGGCGGCGCCGCACGTGGCCGGCAGCGTCGCGGTGCTGATGGAGCGTTTCCCGTATCTGAATGGCGCGCAGGTGGCGGAAGTGCTGAAAACCACCGCCACCGACATGGGGGCGCCGGGCATCGACGCGCTCTACGGCTGGGGGATGATCAACCTGGGCAAAGCCATCAACGGCCCTGGCATGTTGGCGACCGTCGAGGATATTCCCGAAGAATTCCGCATCCCGGATCCGACGGGCGTGGCCTACGGCCCGACCCAGTTCGTGGTGGATCTGCCGGGCGTCGGCGCGGTGCTGGACAAGGGCAAACCGACCGAGCGCGTCTGCAGCGATGTGCTGTGCGGCCTGGACTTCTGGAGTAACGACATCTCCGGCCACGGCGGCCTGACCAAGCAGGGCATCGGCACGCTGGTGCTGACGGGTAACAACACCTATTCCGGCCCGACGCTGGTCAATCAGGGGCGGTTGGCAGTCAACGGCTCGGTCACTTCGGCCGTCAGCGTGCAGAGCGGCGGCATCGTCGGCGGCAGCGGTACGGTCGGTTCGCTGACCGCCCGTCAGGGCGGCACCGTGGCGCCGGGCAACTCGATCGGCACTTTGAACGTGGCCGGCAACGTCAGCTTCGAGCCGGGTTCGCGCTACGCGGTGGAAGTGGGGCCGAACGGCCAGAGCGATCGGATCCAGAGCAGCGGATCGGCGACGATCGGCGGCGGCGAGGTGGCGGTCACGCTGGAGAACAGCCCCAACCTGCTGACGCAAAGCGAGGTGCGCAGCCTGCTGGGCCAGCAGTACAACATTTTGAGCGCGCAGCAGGGGGTGAGCGGGCAGTTTGACGCGGTGGCGCCGAACTACCTGTTCCTCGGCACCGGGCTGAGCTACCAGCCGACCGGGGTGACGCTGAGCGTCGGGCGCAACGGCACCAGCTTCGCCAGCGTGGCGCAGACGGCGAACGAGCGGGCGGTGGCGGCGGCGGCGGATGCGCTGGCGGCGGGCAACCCGGTGTACGAGAGCCTGCTCGGCAGCGGCACGGCGGGCGAAGCGCGGCAGGCGTTCCGCCAGCTGTCGGGGCAAATCCATGCGGACATCGCCTCGGCGCTGGTGAACGACAGCCGCTACCTGCGTGAGGCGCTGAACGGGCGCCTGCGTCAGGCGGAAGGGCTGGCGAGCTCGTCGGCCATCAAGGCGGACGAGGGCGGTGCCTGGGCGCAGCTGCTGGGGGCGTGGGACCACGCGTCGGGCGACGCCAATGCTACCGGCTATCAGGCCTCGACCTACGGGGTGCTGGTGGGGCTGGACTCGGCGGCGGCGGACGACTGGCGGCTGGGGGTGGCGACCGGCTACACCCGCACCTCGCTGCACGGCGGGTACGGGTCGAAGGCGGACAGCGACAACTACCACCTGGCGGCGTACGGCGACAAGCAGTTCGGGGCGCTGGCGCTGCGCGGCGGGGCGGGCTACACCTGGCACCGCATCGACACCAAGCGGTCGGTGAACTACGGGATGCAGTCGGACCGCGACACGGCGAAGTACAGCGCGCGCACCGAGCAGCTGTTCGCGGAAGCGGGCTACAGCGTGCAGGGTGAGTGGCTGAACCTGGAGCCGTTCGTGAATCTGGCGTACGTGAACTTCGAGAACAACGGCATCGCGGAAAGCGGCGGCGCGGCGGCATTGCGCGGCGACAAGCAGCACACGGACGCGACGGTGTCGACGCTGGGCCTGCGCGCGGACACCGCCTGGCAGGTGACCCCGGGCACGACGGTGGCGCTGCGCAGCGAGCTGGGATGGCAACACCAGTACGGCAGTCTGGAGCGTGGCACCGGGCTGCGGTTCAACGGCGGCAACGCGCCGTTCGTGGTGGACAGCGTGCCGGTCTCGCGCGACGGCATGGTGCTGAAGGCGGGGGCGGAAGTGGCGGTGAACGAGAACGCCACGCTGTCGCTGGGCTACGGCGGGCTGCTGTCGCAGAACCACCAGGACAACAGCGTCAACGCCGGCTTCACCTGGCGCTTCTAAGCACAAACACCATCGATTCAATCCTTGTACCGGAACCGTCTGCGGACGGTTCCTTTTTCACATCCTGCTAATGAAAGCCCGGCGCACCTGGGGCGTCGGCCAATAACAAGCAAAAGGTAAGGAAATGACAACAACAATGGGTTTTGATAGCAAAGGAAATGCTCGCCGCTCGCCGTGGCGGCTGAACGCGCTGGTCTGCTGCATGGCGCTGGCGGGGTATGCGCAGGCGGCGCCGCACGAGGTGAACGGCCAAGCCGGCGATCCGGCCAACTGGCGCAACGCCGAATTCAACGCCAACTGGGGGCTGGGGGCGATCCACGCCGATGAGGCCTACGCCGCTGGCTATACCGGCAAAGGGCAGAAGGTGGGTATTTTCGATACCCCGGTCAACCGCCATCCCGAGTTCGCCGGCGACGGCAAACTGATCAACGTGGTCACCGAAGGCTATCGCGCCTACACCGATCCGCACCGGCCGGGCATTAACGCCGGCGACCGCTTTTACTTCGACGGCACCTTCCACTTCTACAGCGGCTCACAGGGCATGCTGAGCAATCATGGGGTGCACGTTGCGGGCATCAGCGCCGCCAACCGCGACTGCGTCGGCATGCACGGCGTGGCTTTCGATTCGCAGGTGATCAGCGTCGATAACGACAACGACGGCCCGGCCTATGGTGAATTCCTCGGCCTGGACGGCGCCGTCACCAATGCCGGCTGGCAGGCGATGATCAACAACGGCGTGCGGGTGATCAACAACAGCTGGGGCGTCAGTATTCCCGACTTTCTGTCCGACGGCGGCCGCGATCCTAACGCGCTGCACTTTGAGCTGAAGGATGCGCAGGAACAATTCGATCAGGTCAAACCGCTGCTCGGCAGCCTGGCCGGCGCAGGCTATCAGGGCGCCATCGACGCCGCGCGCAAAAATATTCTGGTGCTGTTTGCCGCCGGTAACGACGGCAACTACAACCAGCCGGATGTGATCAGCGGGCTGGCCTACTTCGTGCCGGACATCGCGCCGAACTGGCTGTCGGTCGCCAGCGTGGCGCAGGATGCGGCTTCGGCCAACAGCGTGCCTTACACCATCAGCAGCTTCTCTTCCCGCTGCGGCTATACCGCCAGCTTCTGCGTCTCGTCGCCGGGCAGCAAAATCTACAGCACCGTGGCCAACGGTTCCGATCCGGCCAACCTGGTGTCGGACTACGGCAATAAAAACGGCACCTCGATGGCAACGCCGCACGTCACCGGCGCGGTGGCGGTGTTGCTGCAGCGTTTCCCGTACATGAGTTCGGCGCAGATTGCCGACGTGCTGAAAACTACCGCCACCGACATGGGCGCGCCGGGCATCGACGCGCTCTACGGCTGGGGGATGATCAACCTGGGCAAAGCCATTAACGGCCCGGGCATGTTCTATACCGTCGAGGATATTCCGGCGGAGTTCCGCATCCCGGATCCGACGGGCGTGGCCTACGGCCCGACCCAGTTTGTCGCCAATATTCCGGGCCTGGGCGCCGAGGTGGATGCCGGCACGCTGCACGCCAGAAAGTGTGATGACATCAGCTGCGAACTGGAAGTCTACTCCAACAACATCTCTGGCCACGGCGGCCTGACCAAAGAAGGGATGGGCACGCTGGTCATGACCGGCGCCAACACCTATGCCGGCCCGACGCTGGTCAATCAGGGGCGGTTGGCTGTCAACGGCTCGGTCACTTCGGCCGTCAGCGTGCAGAGCGGCGGCATCGTCGGCGGCAGCGGCACGCTCGGTTCGCTGACCGCCCGTCAGGGCGGCACCGTGGCGCCGGGCAACTCGATCGGTACCCTTAACGTGGCCGGCAACGTCAGCTTCGAGCCGGGTTCGCGCTACGCGGTGGAAGTGGGGCCGAACGGCCAGAGCGATCGGATCCAGAGCAGCGGATCGGCGACGATCGGCGGCGGCGAGGTGGCGGTGACGCTGGAGAACAGCCCCAACCTGCTGACGCAAAGCGAGGTGCGCAGCCTGCTGGGCCAGCAGTACACCATCCTGAGCGCGCAGCAGGGGGTGAGCGGGCAGTTTGACGCGGTGGCGCCGAACTACCTGTTCCTCGGCACCGTGCTGAGCTACCAGCCGACCGGGGTGACACTGAGCGTCGGGCGCAACGGCACGAGCTTCGCCAGCGTGGCGCAGACGGCGAACGAGCGGGCGGTGGCGGCGGCGGCGGATGCGCTGGCGGCGGGCAACCCGGTGTACGAGAGCCTGCTCGGCAGCGGCACGGCGGGCGAAGCGCGGCAGGCGTTCCGCCAGCTGTCGGGGCAAATCCATGCGGACATCGCCTCGGCGCTGGTGAACGACAGCCGCTACCTGCGTGAGGCGCTGAACGGGCGCCTGCGTCAGGCGGAAGGGCTGGCGAGCTCGTCGGCCATCAAGGCGGACGAGGGCGGTGCCTGGGCGCAGCTGCTGGGGGCGTGGGACCACGCGTCGGGCGACGCCAATGCTACCGGCTATCAGGCCTCGACCTACGGGGTGCTGGTGGGGCTGGACTCGGCGGCGGCGGACGACTGGCGGCTGGGGGTAGCGACCGGCTACACCCGCACCTCGCTGCACGGCGGGTACGGGTCGAAGGCGGACAGCGACAACTACCACCTGGCGGCGTACGGCGACAAGCAGTTCGGGGCGCTGGCGCTGCGCGGCGGGGCGGGCTACACCTGGCACCGCATCGACACCAAGCGGTCGGTGAACTACGGGATGCAGTCGGACCGCGACACGGCGAAGTACAGCGCGCGCACCGAGCAGCTGTTCGCGGAAGCGGGCTACAGCGTGCGGGGTGAGTGGCTGAACCTGGAGCCGTTCGTGAACCTGGCGTACGTGAACTTCGAAAACAACGGCATCGCGGAAAGCGGCGGCGCGGCGGCATTGCGCGGCGACAAGCAGCACACGGACGCGACGGTATCGACGCTGGGCCTGCGTGCGGACACCGAATGGCAGGTGAGCGCGGGCACGACGGTGGCGCTGCGCAGCGAGCTGGGGTGGCAACACCAGTACGGCGGGCTGGAACGAGGTACCGGGCTGCGGTTCAACGGCGGCAACGCGCCGTTCGTGGTGGACAGCGTGCCGGTCTCGCGCGACGGGATGGTGCTGAAGGCGGGGGCGGAAGTGGCGGTGAACGAGAACGCCACGCTGTCGCTGGGCTATGGCGGGCTGCTGTCGCAGAACCATCAGGACAACAGCGTCAACGCCGGTTTTACCTGGCGCTTCTGACGTTCAGCGATCATCGCAATGACCACGGAGCCGGCATGCCGGCTCCGTTTTTATTTGCGGCTGCGGGGTGAGTCCGTATGATGGCGCGGCGCCAGGGCAATAAAAAACCGGGACCCTGACGGATCCCGGCTTAAAAGTGGGTAAAACAGATTAGCGCTAAAGGCTCAAGCCCCGTTTGATTTGCGCAGTCCGAGCGATGTGCTCATCGTCTCAGTAGCGGCAACGGAACAAATTTTCCCTGGTGTTACTATGGTTATTATTAAAAAACGTGCTGGTGTTATTTTTTATAGTGTATTGCTGTATGTCTCTTTTGATACCATGTTTGACGATGCAACATGGTATGTCAAGCAACGTTTTTAACGCATAATTGCATGAGATGCCAGTTTTAGATGTGGCTTTTTCAGCGGAAATAATCAAAACGACTGATAAATCAGTAAAAAAAATCGAAGGAACAAATGGATAACAATCACCAAAAATTCGATTCACAGTCGATTGCCAATCGGGTCAGGGAGCTGTTTTTACATTACGGGATTGGAAAACGTCAGCATGCCCGCGAGCTCAGCCGCATCTTGGATCTGAGTTTTTCACATGCGCACCGCAAACTGAAAGGGCAAAGCCCCTGGACGCTGGAACAGATCAACAGCGTCGCGGCCGCGTTGGGAGAAACGCCGGCGGCGATCGCCGATTTGAGCGCCGAACACGAGACCACCGAGCCAAACATGGCGCGCGATGCCATCTTTTTCGTGGCGGGGGTGGCGATGCCTTGCGTCGGGCACATTGGCGATGAGCTTCCTGCCGGGCGGCCGGCGGAATTTGTGGCGCTGCGCGTGGAAGGGCAGTGGCGTATCTATCGCGCCGATGAGGCACCGGCAGGCCCGCGTTACGGCGTCGATCTGATCGAAATCCGGCCCGGCTTCGGCGACGACGAGCGGCTGAGCATCGCGGTATTGGACGATTCGCATCAGGCGGCCGATGAGCTGGCCAAGTATCTCGGCGGCTGCGGCTTCAACGCGGTGGCGTTTTACGACGTCGACAGTTTCTGTCAGGCATTGCAGCAAAGTCTGTTCGACGGCTACGTGGTGGACTGGCTGATCGGTGAGGAAACGGCGGATCGCTGTATCGCCACCATCCGCGCCTCCGATAACCCGGACGCGCCGGTACTGGTGCTGACCGGCGAACTGGGCACCGACCGACGCGAGTCGGAAATCGCTCAGGCGATGCGCGAGTACGACGTGCTCGGCCCTTATGAAAAGCCGGTGCGGCTCCATGTGATCGAAGCCGCACTGCAACGCTGTTTTAATCTTTAGCGGGGAACACCTCGGCCAGTGCGTTTGACAGCGCATCCAGCCGAACCGGCTTCATCAGGTAGTTATCGAACAGGGCGCGCTGATCCGCCGTCAGCTGCTCCGGCGTGTAGGCGCTGATGCCGATGATCGGCACATGGCGGTTGGGGCCGCGGCGGTTGCGCAGCTGCCTGGCCAGGGCGGCGCCGTCGATGCCCGGCATCTGCAGATCCAGCAACAGCGCGTCGTAAGGGCGTCTGAGCAGCTTCTGCAGCGCGCGCTCCGGCGAGTCGCACAGTTCGTGCTGGTAGCCCAGCTTGTCCAATAGCGCCGCAAAGGCGTCACCCACCGACTTGTTGTCATCCACCACCAGCACCTGCTGTGGCTTCTGCTGCAGAGAGGCATTGGCGGCGGCGGGCGCGTCGGCGCGTTCGTCTTCACTGATCTGCACCGGAATGCTGACGATAAAGGTGCTGCCCTTCTTGATTTCGCTGTACACCGTGATGGTGCCGTCGAGCAATGTCACCAGGCCGTGCACGATCGCCAGCCCCATCCCGACGCCGGCATACTGCTTGGTATGCGACTGATCCAACTGGGTAAAGGGCTTGAAGATCTGATCGAGCTGGTCTTTTTCGATACCGATGCCGGTGTCGGTCACTTCGATAATCAACGAACTGCCGCCCGGCTGGCGGCGCAGGCAGCTGTGCAGCGTAATGCTGCCGCTTTCGGTGTACTTGTAGGCGTTGGTCAGCAGGTTGACGATAATCTGCCGGATGCGCAGTGGATCGGAGTGTACCAGCAGGTGGCTGCATTCCACTTCACAGCTCAGTTTGACCTGCTCTTTGCGGGTCAGGGTGGCGATTTCGTTGGCGGTCTCCGCGATCAGCTTCTGCGCGTCGAACGGCACGATGCGCAATTCCATCATGCCGCTGTCGAGGTGCGCGTAGTCGGTCAGATCTTTCATCTGGCTTTCGATTTGCTGCGCGGCGGTCTCCAGCCGCTGGAAGGTGTCCGCATGCTCAGCCGACACCCGGGTATTCACCAGCACGTCGATGGCCGACATCACGCTCTGCAATGAGGTGCGCAGCTCGTGGCCGATGGCGCCGAGGAAGGCGTTTTTGGTGCGCGTCGCTTTCTCCGCCTCGATGGCCTTGGCCTGCTGGCGAATGGTCAGCCGCTGCTGACGGAACACGATCAGGGTGATGGCGATCAGTGCGATCACCGAGAACATGACGATCACCAGCCCATAGAAAATAATGTGCCGTTTCTCGATGTAATCCTCATAGGCGGCGGTGCGCTGCTTCACCTCGGCGTGGTCGGTCAGGTTGGCCATTTCGATAGCGTAAGGCTTGATGGCCCTCATGGCCGCGGAAACCTGGCCGAAGTCGATTTTCCGACTGCTCAGCAGCTTATCGATGCGATCCATCTGCAGGCGCATCTGTTTGACCACTTCCGGGTAGCCCGGCTCGGCGTACAGCGGCTGGGTCGATTCGGAGACGGTTTCCAGCACGTAAAAACGCGAATAGAGGATTTCGAACCGCAGCCGCAGGTTGTCGTTGTCCACCTGCGCGGCGTGGCTTTGCTGCTCGACCAGCGTGTCGAACTCCGCCAGCTTGATGGAGAACTTGGCGATTGACCAGGAGTAGTTCTCCTGCGTGCCGGCGATGGCATACAGCCCTTTCTTCGACAGGGTGGCGCTGTAGTAATAGAGCGTGACGGTCGAAGCCACTAAAAACAGCGCGGCGAAAATGGCCGGGATCGCCAGCCTGCTGCCGTTCTTAAAGGTCGTCAGCTTCATTTGATCACGATCCTGTCCACTTGCCAGATAAAGCGCGAGTTGTACAACGGCGAGTTCAGTTCAGGCCCGGCGGCGTCGCGCGGGTAAACCAGGAACAGCGGGCCGAAGTTTCTGAGTTTCAGCATCTCCCCGTCCATCTTATAGGCCAGGATCATGTTGTACTTTTTGACGTCGGACAGCGGCACGTCGATGTAATAGTCGTTCAGCGCATAGAAGGTCAGCGTCTCGCCCTTGGCGCCGACGCGCTCCAGGATATCGGCCACCGAAATTCCTTCGAATTTTCTCTGCGGCGTCCAGGAAGTGGAGGTGGTGATGCTGCGCACCGGCATCGCCAACAGCTGCTTATCGGTGAACAGATAGCTTTTGTTGACCGGGTCGGTCACGTTGTCGATCTTGCCCGCCACTTCGAGGGTAAAGCTGAGCGCGCTGCTCTGGGCGATAATCAGGGCCACGCAGGCCATCGCGAGGGTTTTGCATAGTTTGAACAGCATCGGTGTTCTCCAGAGGCGCGGGGAGGTTGTATCAGTCCCGCTAATTTATCAGGCAGAATAATGGCAGAAAAAGCAGGCGGGCGCGAAGGGAATAGTAAACCGCACAAAAAGAACAGGCCGGTGTTTACCGGCCTGAGAATGGGCTAACCGCAGCGGTTAGCGCATGGTAACGAACTCTTCCGCCGCGGTCGGGTGGATCGCCACGGTGTTGTCGAAGTCCTTCTTGGTGGCGCCCATCTTCACCGCTACCGCGAAGCCCTGCAGGATTTCATCCATGCCGAAGCCGATGCCGTGCAGGCCGACGATCTTCTCTTCTTTACCCGCGCACACCAGCTTCATGCGGCACGGCTGGCGGTGCTGCGTCACGGCGCTGTACATGGCGGTGAAGGAGGATTTGTACACCTTCACGTTGTCCGCGCCGAACTTCTCGATAGCTTCCGGTTCGGTCAGGCCGACGGTGCCGATCGGCGGGTGGCTGAACACCACGGTGGCGATGTTGCTGTAATCCAGGTGCTCATCCGGCTTGTTGTTGAACAGGCGCTCGGACAGGCGGCGGCCGGCGGCCACGGCGACCGGGGTCAGCTCTACCGCGCCGGTGTTGTCGCCCACCGCGTAGATGCCTTTGACGTTGGTGTTCTGGAACTTATCGACGTCAATATAGCCTTGCTCGTTGGTCTTCACCCCGGTAACGCCGAGGTTCAGGTTGTCGGTCGCCGGTTCGCGGCCGATGGCCCAGATCAGGCAGTCGACGGTGAATGCCTTGCCGTTTTCCAGCTGCAGCGTCAGGCTGCCGTCGGCGTTCTTGACGATCGCTTTCGGCACCGATTCGGTATGCAGGCTCGGCCCTTCGGTGTTCATCACTTCCACCAGGGTTTCGACGATCATCGGATCGAAGCTGCGCAGCGGCGCGTGCTTGCGCACGAACAGGTGCGTTTCCGCGCCCAGCGCGTTCAGCACGCCGGCGATCTCCACGGCGATATAGCCGGCGCCGACTACGGCGACGCGCTTCGGCATGGCGTCCAGCTCAAAGAAGCCGTCGGAGTCGATGCCGTATTCCGCCCCCGGAATCGCCGGGTGGCTCGGGCGGCCGCCGGTGGCGATCAGGATGTGGTCGGCGGTGATGGTCTCGCCGTTCACTTCCACGGTGTGCGCATCCACGAAGCGCGCGAAGCCTTTGATCACGTCGACCTTGTTCTTGCCCAGCACGTTATCGTAGGAGTTGTGGATGCGGTCGATATAGGCGGTACGGTTGGCGACCAGCTTCTTCCAGTCGAAGGCGTTGACGGTGGTGTCGAAGCCGTAGTCCGGGCCGTACTGATGGATGGCCTCGGCGATCTGCGCCGCGTGCCACATGACTTTTTTCGGTACACAACCCACGTTTACACAGGTGCCGCCCAGCTCTTTGGCTTCAATCAGCGCACACTTTTGGCCGTACATGGCTGCCCGGTTGATCGATGCGATACCGCCGCTGCCGCCGCCAATTGCTAGATAATCGTAATGTTTCGTCATCTGGGATTTCCATGAGTTGTGAATTTGAAGAGGGTAAGAGTTTAACGCCTGACCGGGGTTTGTCGCAAAGATTGCGTCGATGGCTGCGATAGGTGGACGCAGGGCGCGGCGAACCGCGCCCTGCCGGGGATTATTCCGGTACCACCCAGTTCACCAGATGGTGGCCGATGCCCGACGGCACCAGCACCTTGTGCAGCCACGGCAGCACGTTTTTCATCTGCTGTTCCAGTTTCCACGGCGGGTTGATGACGATCATGCCGGAGGCGGTCATGCCGCGCTGATCGCTGTCGGGTTTCACCGCCAGTTCGATCTGCAGAATGCGGCGAATGCCGGTGGCTTCCAGATCGCGCAGCATGCGTTTGATCTGCTGGCGCATCACCACCGGGTACCACAGCGCGTAGGTGCCGGTGGCGAAACGCTTGTAGCCTTCCTGAATGCCTTTGACCACGTCCTGGTAATCGGTCTTCATTTCATACGGCGGGTCCATCAGGATCAGGCCGCGGCGCGACAGGGGCGGCAGTTGGGATTTCAGCTGCTGATAGCCGTCGGCGCGCTGCACTTTGGCGCGCTCGTCTTTCTGGAACTCGCTGCGCAGCAGCGGGTAGTCGCTCGGGTGCAGCTCGGTCAGGTGAATTTTGTCCTGCGGGCGCAGCAGCTGGCGGGCGATCAGCGGCGAACCGGGGTAGTAGCGCAGCGTGCCGGAACGGTTGAAGTTGTGCACCACGCTCATGTAGGCCGCCAGCTCTTCCGGCAGATCGTCGCGCTGCCACAGCAGGCCGATGCCTTCCAGGTATTCGCCGGTGCGCTCGGCGTGTTCGCCGCTGAGCTGATAACGGCCCGCGCCCGAGTGGGTATCCAGATACAGGAACGGCTTCTCTTTTTCCTTCAGCGACTCGATGATCAGGCTCTGAACGGTGTGCTTGAGCACGTCGGCGTGGTTGCCGGCGTGGAAACTGTGGCGATAACTTAACATGACGGGTGGCGGTTCCTTGTGCTCCGCAGGCGGAGCATTCAATGCAATAAGGCTTATAATCTGCACAGTATAAACTGTCTGGCCGGGAAAAACCGGACTCCGTTGCCGCAGACGTTCACAGAAAGGGACAGGACGATGAGCAAACAGGCGATTTTGGCGAACTACCCCGACGCGGCGCGCTGGGCGTTCGGCGACGGCCCCGAGTTGGCCGATGAACTGCTGCAGTTGGTGCTGAGCGGGGAAAAGACCGCCACCTGCAGCTCCTATGCGAGCTATCGCCGGGAGCAAACGCCGATGATCGGCGACGATAGCATTATTCTCGACGGCCGCGGCGAACCGGCCTGCGTGATCAAAACCCTGGCGTTGCGCCTGGTGCGCTACGACCAGGTGACCGCCGAGATGGCGGCCAAAGAGGGCGAAGGCGACAAAAGCCTGGCGTTTTGGCGCGAGGGGCATCAGGCGTTCTTTACCCGCGAGGGCACTTTTGCGCCGGACATGTGGCTGGTGTTCGAAGAGTTTGCGCTGGTGGAGATTTTATAGCGGCCCCAGCGCGGCCACCACCTGCTCGCGCAGCCAACTGTGGGCCGGGTCGAGATGGGAGCGTTCATGCCATACCATCACCATGTCGTAACCCGGCATCTCCAGCGGAGCCGCGCAGGTGCGCAATTCCCCCAACAGTTCCCCCAGCATGCGCGAAGGCAGCATGGCGACCATATCGGACTTCGCCAGCAACGCGGGAATAAACAGGAAGTGCGGCACCGACATTACGACCCGTCGGGTTAACCCCTGTGCGGCCAGCAGCGTATCGATCTGGGTACGAAAACCGCCGCCATCTTGCGAAACCATCACAAACTCAAGCTGGCAGAACTGTTCGAGTGAGGGCGGCCGTTGCAACAGCGGGTGATCCCGGCGGCCGACCAGCAGGTAGTTCTCGTGAAACAGCGGCCGATGGCGCAGCTCCGCCGGCGCTTCTTCCCGGCTCAGAAAACCGAGATCGATCACCCCGTCCGCCAAATCGCGGCTCATGCGTTTGGGCGCCGCTTCGCGGATCGCCAGACGGGATTTCGGCGCCGCCAGCCGCAGACGGGGCAGCATCGGCAGCAAAATTGCGTATTCAGCGGCATCGGCGGCGGCCAGCTGCCAGGTGACTTCCGCCTGCCGCGGATCAAAGGGCTGCTCCGGCGCGACCAGGCGGCCCACATCGGCCAGCGTTTGGCGCAGCGGTGCCAACAGGCCGAGCGCGCGCGCCGTCGGCAGCATGCCGCGCGGGTTCGGCAGCAGCAGCGGGTCACGGTAGATCTCACGCAGCTTGGCAAGCTGAATGCTGACCGAAGGCTGGCTGAGATTGAGGCGCGCCGCCGCCCGCGTCACGCTGCGCTCGCTGAGCAACGCTTCCAATGTGACCAAAAGATTGAGATCGAGCCGCTTTAAATTGTTGATAACTATTCCCCGAATTAAATCTATCAATTTCAACTATAGCGCCGATCTCCCTACCGTGGAACGGACGCCGGAACAGACCGGTGAAACCGCAACGGAGAGGGGGACGATGATGAAATTGAGCGAATACGTGAGCTACGATGCGCTGGGATTGGCCGAATTGGTGCGGCGTGGCGAGGTCAGCGCAGCGGCGCTGCAACAGGCGGCGCGGGCCGCCGTCGAGGCGGTGAACCCGGCGATTAACGCGGTGGTGGAACACTGGGAGCAGCCGCCGGAACAAGACGACGGGCCTTTGTCGGGCGTGCCTTTCCTGATCAAGGACATCGCCATCAGCATGGCAGGCAAGCGCGTTGAGCTGGGCAGCCGGTTGGCGCAGGGCAGCGTCGCCGCCGCCGACAGCCATCTGATGAGTAATATCCGCCGGGCCGGGCTGGTGACCTTTGGCCGCACCAGCACGCCGGAAATGGCGTTCAGCACCACCACCGAGGCCGTGCTTTACGGTGCCACGCGCAACCCCTGGAACCTGGATTTCAGCGCCGGTGGATCCAGCGGTGGCGCCGGTGCGGCGGTTGCCGCCGGTATGGTGCCCATCGCTCACGCCACCGACGCCGCCGGCTCGATTCGCGTACCGGCTTCGTCAAACGGGGTATTTGGTCTCAAGCCTACGCGCGGTCGGGTGCCGCATGGCCCGGTGATGGATGAGGTCTTCAACGGCTTTGGCGTCCAGCTGGGGCTCAGCCGCACGGTGCGTGACAGCGCCGCGTTGCTGGATGCGATGCAGCGTCCTCACGTTGGCGAGCCGTATTACACGGCGCCGCCGGCGCACAGCTGGTTATCGCAGGTGACGCGGCAACCGGGCAGGCTGCGCATCGGCATGATGACCGAGGCGTGGAACGGCGGAAAAACCGAGTCGAACATCGCCGGCGCCACGGCGGAAACGGAGGTGTTATTGGCGGCGTTGGGGCATCAGGTCAGCGAAACGGAAATGGCGATTGGCGTCAGTTGGCAAGAGTTGGTGTTCGCCAATGCGCAAATCTGGTGCGCCAATCTGGTCGGCTGGGTCGATGGTCTGAGCCAAGCGAGCGGACGGGCCATTTCAAGCGAAACGCTGGAGCCGGAAACGCTGGCCTGCTATCGCTACGGCCAGGCGGTCAGGGCGGTGGATATGGTGCGTGCGCTCGAGGTACGCAACCGGGTGACTCGCGCAGTCGGCGCCTATTTCCAGCAATACGACCTGCTGCTGACGCCGACGCTACCCGACCTGCCCTGGCGGCTTGGCCGTTATGGCGCGAATGCGGCGAATATGGACGGGCTGGAATGGACGGCGCATTTGTTCGATCATTCACCGTTCACCCCCGGTATTTAACGTCGCCGGCGTACCGGCGATGTCGGTGCCGCTGGCCCAGGATGCGCAGCACAACCTGCCGATAGGCATGCAGTTTGTCGCCGGTTTTGGCCGTGAGGATCGGTTGTTGCAGCTGGCCGGACAGCTGGAACGCGCCGCGCCCTGGCATGGGCGGCGTCCGGCGATTTGGGCGGGGAATGCCGTTTAATAGCGGTAAAAAAGCAAAATATCCGCTATGTTGCCGAGAGGTGTTTGATGGCGGGCCGTCGGCTCGACGCTGCACCCTGGAGGCGATATGAGCTGCATTTTTTGCGACATCGTGGCGGGCAAGGCGCCGTGCCATAAAATCTGGGAAGACGACGACCATCTGGCGTTCCTGTCCATCTTCCCCAACACCGACGGTTTTAGCGTGGTGATCCCCAAGGCGCACCACCCGAGCTATGCCTTTGACCTGCCGGACGAGGTGTTGAGCGCGCTGATGCTGGCGAGCAAGCGGGTGGCGAAGCAGCTGGATCGCGCGTTCGACGACGTCGGCCGCTGCGGCATGGTGTTCGAGGGCTACGGCGTCGACCATGTGCACGCCAAACTGATCCCGCTGCACGGCACCGCGTCGCTGGAGCAGTGGCGGCCGATCGAATCGACCTCGCCGAAGTTTTTCGAACGTTACGAGGGCTATATCTCCTCCCACGACGCCGCGCGTGCCGACGACGAACAGCTGGCGGCGCTGGCCGCCCGCATCCGCCAAAGCGCCGTTTAAGGCACGAACGATCAACGCCGGGCATTGATTTTCCTGTTGTCTGGCTCCATGTTAGAGATTCATACGCATTTTAAGGCTCGCCCCCGCGGCGGGCCCCAACGCTAATCAGGACTGCCCTATGACAAATCCGTTGCTGACCCCGTTTTCCCTGCCGCCGTTCTCGGCGATCCGCCCTGAAGATATCGTGCCTGCGGTGCAATCCGCGCTGGCGGACTGCCGCGCCGCGGTAGAGCGCGTGGTCGCGCAGCCGGGGCCATTCACCTGGGATAATCTGTGTCAGCCGCTGGCGGAGTCGGACGATCGCCTGTCGCGCATCTGGTCGCCGATCGGGCACCTGAACTCGGTGAAAAACAGCCCGGAGCTGCGTGCCGCCTATGAGCAGGCGCTGCCGCTGCTGTCCGAATACGGCACCTGGGTTGGCCAGCACGAAGGGCTGTACCAGGCCTACCGCAGCCTGAAAGAGGGCGCGGCGTTCGAGGCGCTGAGCGTGCCGCAGCGCAAGGCGGTGGACAACGCGCTGCGCGATTTCGAACTGTCGGGCATCGGCTTGTCGGCGGATAAACAGCAGCGCTACGGCGAGATCGTCGCGCGCCTGTCCGAACTGGGTTCCACCTACAGCAACAACGTGCTCGACGCCACCATGGGCTGGAGCAAACTAATTACCGACGAAGCCGAGCTGAGCGGCCTGCCGGAGAGCGCCCTGGCGCAGGCACAGGCGATGGCGCAGGCCAAAGAGCAGGACGGTTGGTTGCTGACGCTGGACATGCCGAGCTACCTGCCGGTGCTGACCTACGCCGACAACCGCGCGCTGCGCGAAGAGATGTACCGCGCCTTCGCCACCCGCGCCTCCGATCAGGGGCCGAACGCCGGCAAATGGGACAACAGCGAAGTGATGGCGGAAACGCTGGCGCTGCGCCACGAGCTGGCTCAGCTGCTGGGCTTCGACACCTACGCCGACAAGTCGCTGGCGACCAAAATGGCGGAGAGCCCGGAGCAGGTGATCGGCTTCCTGAGCGATCTGGCCAAGCGCGCCCGCCCGCAGGCCGAGCAAGAGCTGGCGCAGCTGCGCGCCTTCGCCAAACAGCACTATGACGTGGACGAGCTCGACGCCTGGGACATCACCTATTACGGCGAAAAACAGAAGCAGCACCTGTTCTCCATCAGCGACGAGCAGCTGCGCCCGTACTTCCCGGAGCAGCGGGTGGTGGAAGGGCTGTTCGAAGTGGTGAAACGCATCTACGGCATCACCGCCAAAGAGCGTAAAGACGTGGAGACTTGGCATCCGGACGTGCGCTTCTTCGATCTGTTCGCCGCCGACGGCGAGCTGCGCGGCAGCTTCTACCTCGATTTGTACGCCCGCGAAAACAAACGCGGCGGCGCCTGGATGGACGACTGCGTCGGCAGCCTGCGCAAGGCCGACGGCACGCTGCAAAAGCCGGTCGCTTACCTGACCTGCAACTTCAACCGCCCGCTGGGCGACCAGCCGGCGCTGTTCACCCATAACGAAGTGACCACGCTGTTCCACGAGTTCGGCCACGGTCTGCACCACATGCTGACGCAGATCGATACCGCCGGCGTCTCCGGCATCAACGGGGTGCCGTGGGATGCGGTCGAGCTGCCGAGCCAGTTTATGGAAAACTGGTGCTGGGAGCCGGAAGCGCTGGCGTTTATCTCCGGCCATTACCAGAGCGGCGAGCCGCTGCCGAAGGCCATGCTCGACAAGCTGCTGGCGGCCAAGAATTACCAGGCGGCGCTGTTCATCCTGCGCCAGCTGGAGTTCGGCCTGTTCGATTTCCGCATGCACTTCGAATACAGCCCGGAAAAAGGGGCGCAGATCCTGCCGACGCTGGCGGAAGTGAAGAAAATGGTGGCGGTGGTGCCTTCGCCGAGCTGGGGCCGCTTCCCGCACGCCTTCAGCCACATCTTCGCCGGCGGCTATGCGGCGGGTTACTACAGCTACCTGTGGGCGGAAGTGCTGTCGGCCGACGCCTACTCGCGCTTCGAAGAAGAGGGGATTTTCAACGCCGAAACCGGCAAATCCTTCCTCGACAACATCCTGTCGCGCGGCGGTTCGGAAGAGCCGATGGCGCTGTTCAAACGCTTCCGTGGCCGCGAGCCGCAGCTGGATGCTATGCTGCGCCATTACGGCATTAAAGGATAACCCGACACGTGAGCGTGTGTTTATTGTGTGAAGCAGGCGCCGATCCCGGCGCCTTGTCTGTTTTGGCGCAGCGCTGGCAGCTGACGTCCGACGACGACGCGCCGATGGCGCTGGTACTGACCCCGCAGCGGCTGGAGCTGCGCAAGCGCGACGAGCCGAAGCTCGGCGGGATCTACGTCGATTTCGTCTCTGGCGCCATGGCGCACCGGCGCCGCTTCGGCGGCGGCCGCGGCGAGGCGGTGGCCAAAGCGGTCGGCATCAAGGGCAGCTATCTGCCGGACGTGGTGGACGCCACTGCCGGGCTGGGGCGCGACGCCTTCGTGCTGGCGGCGCTGGGTTGCCGGGTGCGGATGCTGGAGCGCAATCCGGTGGTGGCGGCGTTGCTGGACGACGGCCTGCAGCGCGGCTATCAGGATGCGGAAATCGGCCCGTGGCTGCGCGAGCGCCTGACGCTGCTGCACGCTTCCAGCCTGACGGCGCTGGCGGATCTCAGCCCGCGCCCTGAAGTGGTGTATCTCGATCCGATGTTCCCGCACAAGCAAAAAAGCGCGCTGGTGAAGAAAGAGATGCGGGTGTTTCAATCGCTGGTGGGCAGCGACGATGACGCCGACGGCCTGCTGGAGCCGGCGCGCCGTTTGGCGACCAAGCGCGTGGTGGTGAAACGCCCGGACTACGCGCCGCCGCTGGCCGACGTGCCGGCGCACGCCGCCACGCTGACCAAAAGCCACCGTTTCGATATCTACATGCCGCTGTAATGTCTGCCGGGCCCGCCGTGTCGGGCCCTCAGTTTTCCTCCCGCAAGCTTTTCCCCACGCCGCCGCCCGGATGCACCGCCAGCAAGGCGTCCTTGTCGTAACCGCTGCGCGCCATCAGGCAGGCGCAGGCGGCGTCGAAGATCGCCAGCACCAGCACAATTGAGGTGGTGGCCAGCATGTTCAGCGGATCTATCTCCTTTTGCACCCCGGTGGCGATCGTCAACTGCGCCGCCTGTGCGATGGCGGAATGCGGGTTTTCCGTCACCGCGATCATCGTCACGCCCTTGGCCTGCAGCGTCGGCAGCAGGCGGGTCAGCTCGTCGGAATTGCCGCCGCGCGAGATCAGGATCAGCAGATCGTCGGCGCGCAGAAAACCCAGATCGCCGTGCGCCGCGCCGGTGGCGTCGAGGTAGACCGCCGGCCGTTCCACGCAGGCCAGCATGTGGGCTATCTTGCGCGCCGCAATCCCCGAGGTGCCGACGCCGGTGACGGCGATTTTACCGCGGCAGTCGGCCAGCAGCGTCAGCAGCCGCTGCCAGGTGCGCGCGTCGAGGCGCTCGCCCAGCTGCGCCAGCTCCTGACTGTAGGTTTGCCAACCCTGCACCGCCTGCCGCCATTCCTGCTGCATCACGCCTCCTCCTGCATCAACCGGCGGTATTTCATGTGGTCGTTGTACAGCTCGTGGAATACCCGGTATTTGCGGTCGTAGTAGCTTTTTATCTGGTTGGTCTGCGGCGTGACCGTCTTGCCGATGCGGCTCATGGCGCTCATCGCCTCCGGCAGGGTGTCGAACACGCCCGCCGCCACGGTGCCCATCATCGCGCCGCCCAGCAGCATCGCTTCGCTCTCCTCCGGCAGCAGCATGGCGCAGCCGGTGGCGTTGGCGTGCTCCTGCACGAAGATCGGGTTCTTGGTGCCGCCGCCGCTGGCCATAATGGTGTCGATGCTGTAGCCGCTGTGGTTCATGGTTTCGATGATGTGGCGGGTGCCGAGCGCGATGGCCTGAATGGTGGCCAGGTAGTGCAGCGCCATGTCCTCCGGCGTGCGCGACAGCTTCAGCCCGGTCAGGATGCCGGTCAGCGTCGGGTTAGCGCGCGGCGAGCGGTTGCCGTGGAAGTACGGCAGCATATGAATGTCCTGCGTCAGGAAGGCGATATTCTCCGGCTCGCCGGCCATGCGGCGCAGAATGGCGTTCAACACCTCATAGATGGTCTGCCCCTGAGTTTTCGCCTGCGCCAGCAGCTCCGGGTAGCACGGGTGCGACTGGATGACGTGGTCGATCAGCGCGCCGGTGGCGGACTGGCCGCCCTCGTTCAGCCAGTATTCCGGCAGGATCGCCGAGTAATACGGCCCCCAGACACCGCCGATAAAGCGCGCGGTGCGCGACATCGCCATATGGCCGGTGGAGGTGCCGCCGATCAGCGCGACGCGGCGGTTGAAGTCGGCCACCTCGCCGGAGACGCCGGTGGCGCCCAGCGTGCCGAGGGTGCCAGCATGGGCGTCGATGATCGACACGCTCACCGCCGTGCCGGCGATCAGCCCCATCTCGCCGGCGGCGCGCTGGGTCAGGCCGTGGCCCAGCGGCTCGCCCATCATTTTGACGTCGCTGCCGATCTTGGCCGCGTCATGTTCCAGCACGTCTTCCAGCCCGATCTGCTGGAAGTAGCTCTTGTCCCAGCGCTGTTCGTGGCCGAGATAGGTCCACTTGCAGACCGTCGAACACAGCGAGCGGGTGGCGTCCTGGGTAGCGCGCCAGGTGAGGAAGTCCGGCAGATCGAACAGGTAGCCGGCGTTGGCCCAGGTGGTGGGCATGTGCTGTTTCAGCCACAGCAGTTTCGGCGTCTGCATCTCAGGCGAGATAATGCCGCCGACGAAGTCCAGCACCCGGTGTTTGGTAGCGTTGATGCGCTCGGCCTGGGCGATCGCCCGGTGATCCATCCACACGATGATGTTCTGTTCGGTGCGGCCGGAGGGGCTGACGGTCAGCGGCTTGCCCTCTTTATCCAGCACCACCAGCGAACAGGTGGCGTCGAAGCCCAACCCCTTGACCTGGATCGGGTTGATGTCGGCCTGGTTGACCGCGTCGCGCACCGCATTGCACACCGCCTGCCAGATGTTATCCGACGACTGCTCGACGAAATCCGCCTTCGGCCGGTACAGATCGATGGCCCGGCTGGCCTGGCCGACCATGCGGCCATTGAGATCGAATACGCCCGCGCGCGCGCTTCCGGTGCCCACATCTACGCCAATAAAATAGCTCGCCATTATTTTCTCCTCAGGCTTTTCGATTCTGTAACGCGATAAACAGGATCAGCACGCCGCCCCACAGGGCCATGGTCAGGTAGCTGCTAACCCCCAGCAAATTGAGGCCGCTTTCCAACATTTGCAGCACGATCAGCGCCAGCACCAACCCCAGAATACGGCCGAAACCGCCGTCCGGGTTAATGCCGCCCAGCACCGAGGCCAGAATGGTCACCAGCAGATAAGATTCGCCGTAGCCGGCCTTGGCCGAGTTGAACTTGGCCATCATCAGCAGGGCGGCGCCCCAGCCGAGCAGCGCCGACAGGATATACACCGCTACCTGCACCCGCGCGGTGTTCACGCCGCTGAAGCGGGTGGCCTGCTCGTTGGAGCCGATCAGGTACAGGCTGCGGCCCAGCGTGGTGTGCTCCAGCAGCAGCCACAGCCCGGCCGCCACCAGCAGGAACAGGATCAGCGCCACCGGCACGCCGAGCACGGCGCCGTTGCCGAGAAATTGAATCGCCGCCGGGAAGCCGGAGATCACCGCGCCGTTGGACAGCAGGATGTTCAGGCCGGTGATCAGGGTCATGGTGCCGAGCGAGGCGAGGATGGGCGAGACGCCGATCCAGGCCACCAGCGCGCCGTTGAGCGCGCCGATCGCCACCGCCACCAGCAGGCCGGCCACCAGCGCCAGCGCCAGGAACAGCGGCTGGTCGGGGTGGCTGACGATGATTGCCGCCATCACCAGCGAACAGGCGTTGGCGCCGGCGATGATCGACAGGTTGATGCCGCCGGTCAGCATGGTGATGCCCATGCCGAGCGCCAGCAGGCCGAGGATCGGCAGCTGCGAGGCGATCGACTGGAAGTTGCCGAGGCTGAAGAAGCGCGATCCGAGCAGCCCGGCGAACAGCAGCGCCACCGCGATGATGATCGCGCCCTGCAGGCGAATGATCCGATCGTTTGGGATCAACCGAGTTAACTGCGTCATGTCAGATCTCCTTGAGCAGCTTGCGTTTTTCGTTCCAGGCAGTGGTGCTGATGCTGATCAAAATGATCGCGCCGCTGAATACCTGGTGCCAATAGGCCGAGACGCTGAGCAGCGTCAGCCCGTTTTGCAGGAAGGCCAGCAGCACCACGCCGAGCAGGGTACCGGTCAACGAGCCGCGGCCGCCGCTCATGCTGGTGCCGCCCAACACCACCGCCGCCAATACCGTCAGCTCGAAGCCGAGCAGCGAGTTGGGGGCCACCGACTGGGTGATCTGCGCCTGCACCACCGCCGCGACGCCGGCCAGAATGCCCATGTAGCCGTAGACGCAAAAATGCAGCCGCAGCAGGTTCAACCCCAGGCGCGACGCCGCGTCGCGGTTGCCGCCCATGGCGTAGATCTGGCGCCCCAGCCGGGTGCGGTTCATCAGCACGCCGGTGACGACGATGGTCGCCAACAGGCACAGCAGCGGCAGCGTCAGGCCGTAGTCGTAGCCGTCGGCGCCCTGGAACGAGAACCAGTTGATGCCGTTCATGAACCAGTCCGGAAAGCCGTACAGCCAGGTACCGTTGGTGGCGTACACCAGCAGGCCGTAGAACAGGTTGAGGGTGGCGATGGTGATGATGATTGCCGGCACTTTCAGCCAGTACACCAGGAAACCGTTCACCAGCCCGAGCAGCAGGCCAACGCCAATCGCCAGGGCGAACGCCAGCGGGAAGCTGCCGCCGTGCTGGATCACCCAGCTGGCCATCACGTACTGAGCGATGGCGGTGACCGCCGGGAACGAAATGTCGATGCCGCCGGCGATCAGCACCACGAACAGCCCGCAGGCCAGGATGCCGAGAATGGCGTAGCTGGTGGCGACGTCGGTCAGGTTGCCGAGCGTCAGAAACTCGTCGGTGCCGGCGCTCAGGCCGATCGCCAGCAGCAGCACCAACAGGCCGAGATAAAACTCGTGCCGCCCGGCCAGGCGGGCCAATAATGACTTATCCATTCACCACCTCGGCGATCTGTTGCTCGGTACTCTGGTGCGGCGCAAACTCGGCGATCAGCTCGCCCTTGCGCATCACCATCACCCGATGGCTGTTGTAATAGGCTTCCGGGATCTCGTCGCAGATCATCAGCACCGCCATGCCCAGCTGCGCCAGATCGCGGGCGATCTGGTAGATCCCCTCTTTGTTGGCGATGTCCACGCCGACGGTGGGCGAGTCGAGGATCAGGATCTTCGGCTGGGTCGCCACCCACTTGGCGATGGCGATGCGCTGGGCGTTGCCGCCGGACAGGGTTTTCACCGGCAGCGCGCTGTCGGACACCTTGATGTTCAGATCGCGGATCAGCCGGTTGACCAGCTCGGTCGCTTTGGCGTGATCCAGCAGCCCGAGCGAGGTATGCAGCCGATCGAAGACGGTGACGATGGTGTTGTCGTAGATCGATTGCTCCATGATCAACCCCTGCGTCAGACGATCCTCCGACACATAGCCGATGCCGTGGCGCACCGCTTCGCGGTTGTTGTGCAGCTGCACCGCCTGGCCCTCGATGCGGATCTCGCCGCTGTCCGGCCGCGTCATGCCGAACAGGCTGAGGCACAGTTCGGTGCGGCCGGCGCCGAGCAGGCCGACGATCGAGACGATCTCGCCGCCGCGCAGCGCCAGATTGACGTTGCGGTATTTCTCGCCGCGGCTGAGGTTGCGTACCTCGAGCAGCGGCGCCTGTTCAGCCGGCGGCAGCGGCGGCAGCGGGCTGTAGTGGAAGCGTTGGCCGGTCATCAGGAACGCCAGTTCGTGGCTGTCCAGTTCGCTGGCCGGCCAGGTGCCCACCAGCTTGCCGTCGCGCATCACGCTGATGCGATCGGCGACTTCCATCACTTCATCCAATCTGTGGCTGACGAATACCACGCAGATGCCGGCCGCCTTCAGCTCGTTGACCACCCGCAGCAGGCCGTCGACCTCCTGGCGGGTCAGCGAGGCGGTCGGTTCGTCCATGATAACCAACCGCGCCTCGGCGGCGATGGCGCGGCAAATCGCCACCAGTTGCCGATCGGCGATCGACAGTTTTTCCACCTTTTTATCGGGATCGATGCGTATGCCGACCCGCGCCATGGCGTCGAGCGCCGTCTGGCGCATCACCCGCTTGCGCACCCAGAAACGGCCGCCGGGCAGGTAACGGTGGATGGCGATGTTCTCCGCCACCGTCAGATTGGGGAACAGCGACAGGTCCTGGTAGATCACCTGTATGCCGTAATAACCGGACAGCTGCGGCGTCAGGGCGTGGAAGAGTTTGCCTTCAAGCGAAATGTTGGCGCCTTTTTCCGGCTGATAGACGCCGGAGATGATTTTAATGATGGTGCTTTTGCCGCAGCCGTTTTGCCCGGCCAGGCAGTGCACTTCGCCAATATTGAGCGTCAGGTTGATCTGGTCTAATGCCAGCACGCCTGGGAATCGCTTGCTGATATTCTCCAGGGTGATAAATGCGGGGGAGGCTGTCATAACGTTAACCTGTGCTTGCGTAGCGGCCGAAGCCCTGGGCGCAGCAAGCTGCGCCCCTACGAGGGTTTAACTACTTTCCCGGTGTGGCGAAATTACGCGAAAAATCAGAATCCAAGCGATTGGGCGTTGTCTTTGGTGACTTCCAAAATCTTGTTAAACCGAATCACTTTGTGTTCCATATCGACGTCGGCCTTGCCGAGGCTCTCGATCGCCAGATCCTTGTTCACTTCCTTGCCCTGCAGCAGCTGGTCGGCCACCGTCACCAGCGCATAGCCGGCGTCTTTCGGATCCCACAGCAGCGCTTTTTTGATGTCGCCGCGCATCAGGTAAGGGGCGGCCTGCGCCGGCATGGCGATGCCCACCACCGCGATCTTGTCCTTGGCGCGTTTCTTGGCCACCGCCTGGCCGGCGCCGATCGGGCCGAGCGAGCCGAAGCCGATGATGCCCTTCATCTGCGGATAGGTTTTCATCAGATCCAGCGTGGTGGCGTAGGATTTGTCGATGCTTTCCGCCACCGGCAAGCGTGAGGTGACTTCAAACATGTCCGGGTATTTTTCTTTCTGGTATTTGATGGCGGAATCGGCCCAGGCGTTGTGCAGCGGCACGGTCAGCGAGCCGACGTAGATCGCGTAGCCGCCTTTGCCGCCCATGTCTTTCGCCAGCTCATCGACGTTGGCCTGCGCGTATTTCTCGCTGTCGATGGTCTCGATGTCCCACTGGCCGATCTGCTGGTCCGGGGATTCATGGGTCAGCACCACGATGCCTTTGTCGCGCGCTTTTTTCAGCACCGGCTCCAGTACCTTGGCGTCGTTCGGCACCACGATGATGGCGTTGACGTTCTTGGCGATCAGATCCTCAATCACCTTGACCTGCGCGGCCGGATCCGGGGTAGAAGGGCCGGTCTGGTAGGCGTTGACGTCGAGTTTTTTCGCCGCTTCGTTGACGCCCACTTCCATGCGGTTGAACCACGGAATGCCGGTCACTTTGGCGACTACGGCAATCTCATATTTATCAGCGGCGAACACAGGTGTTGTCGATAACATGCACGCAGAAACCACACATGCATTTAATAATGCGAGGTTAAATTTCATTAGCTGTACCTTTTTTTATCTGTAGGGGTGGCGGTTTTTCCACCGCTGCAGATTACAAAGGAATGGAAGAGGGGGCGTAGCTGAAGTTAACGAAATGTGATCAGTGCACAATTAAGTAAAATGATGGCGTATTTAGTGTTAAATAAATGTTTAATTATTTTGTGGTGGTAAATTTACTACCGATTAAGAAGCGATAAATAACTTCTTGTTAACTTTTATTTAACCAATTGGCATCATTTGGATGGTGAGAAAGCATAAAAAAATGCCGGCGCAGAGGCCGGCATTGAAGCATTTAATCGATGTGTGAACAAGATCACCTTTACGGCGGATTACAGCACGCCCTGCGCCAGCATGGCGTCGGCGACCTTGACGAAACCGGCGATATTCGCGCCGTGCACGTAGTGGGTTTGCTTGCCTTCGCCGCCGTATTCCACGCAGGCGTGGTGAATATCGGCCATGATATGTTGTAAACGTACATCCACTTTCTCTGCCCGCCAGCCGATGCGCGCGGCGTTTTGCGCCATCTCCAGCCCCGAGGTGGCCACGCCGCCGGCGTTGGCCGCCTTGCCCGGCGCGAACAGCACGCCGGCGTCGAGGAAGGCGTCGGTGGCCTGGATGGTGGTCGGCATGTTGGCGCCTTCCGCCACCGCCTTCACCCCGTTGCGGATCAGCGTCTGCGCCGCCTCGAGATCCAGTTCGTTCTGGGTGGCGCACGGCAGGGCGATATCCACCGGCACGTTCCACGGCTGCTGGCCGGCCAGATAGGTCAGGCCGCGCTCACGGGCATAGTCCGCCACCCGGCCGTAGCATTGGTTTTTGATCTCCGCCAGGTGCGCCAGCTTCTCGGTGGTGAAGCCGTCCTCGTCCACCAGGGTACCGCCGGAATCCGACACGGTGATCACGCGCGCGTCCAGCTCCAGCGCTTTCTCGATGGTGTACTGCGCCACGTTGCCGGAGCCGGACACCGCCACCCGCATGCCTTCAAAGCCCAGGCCGTGGCGCTGCAGCATGGCGTCGGTGAAGTACACCAGGCCGTAGCCGGTCGCCTCGGGGCGGATCAGGCTGCCGCCGAAGGAGAGACCCTTGCCGGTAAACACGCAGGCGGTGTTGTTGGACAGTTTCTTCATCATGCCGGCCATAAAGCCGACTTCACGGCCGCCGACGCCGATGTCGCCGGCCGGCACGTCGGTGTCCGGCCCCAGATGGCGATACAGCTCGGTCATCAGCGCCTGGCAGAAGCGCATGATCTCGCCCTGGCTTTTGCCCTTGGGATCGAAATCGGAGCCGCCTTTGCCGCCGCCCATCGGCAGGGTGGTCAACGCGTTCTTGAAAGTCTGCTCAAAACCGAGGAACTTCAGGATCGACAGGTTTACCGACGGATGGAAGCGCATGCCGCCCTTATAGGGGCCGATGGCCGAGTTGAACTGTACGCGGAAGGCGCGGTTGACCTGCACCTGGCCGCGATCGTCCACCCAACTGACGCGGAACTGAATGACGCGCTCGGGCTCCACCAGGCGCTCCAGCAGCGCCTGTTCGCGATAGCGCGGGTTGCGTTCGATAAACGGCCACAGCGAGGTGAAGACTTCGCGCACCGCCTGCAGATATTCCGGCTGGTGGGGGTTATGGCGCTGTAACGAGGACAGGAAAGACTCTACCGATACGGCATATTCCATGGATAACTCCTTTTAGCATTAAGTTTTCCCCCGCTATTTCTTATAGATATGGGTATAGGCGATGCCCGGGGGAGGATGTTGTGTCTTTAGCGACTATATCATCGGAGGGCGGTTGATTATCAAGCGATTAATCGGCGTAGCGGCATGAAAAACGCCCGCAGGGCGCGGGCGTTGGGTAGTTAAGTTAGCAAGTGCTTACTTTATTCGTCTTCTTCATCGCGCAGCGGCACGATCAGCATATCGATGTGCACGGTATTGATCAGCTGGCGAGCGGAAGACATCAGCTTGCTCCAGAAATCCTGGTGGTGGCCGCACAGTACCAGATCCATGTCATATTTCTTGATGGCATCGACCAATACCTGCGCCAGATCGCCGCTGCCGCTCAGGGTCTCGGTGATCGGGTAGCCGGCGTTTTGCGACAGCTCGGTCAGCGCCTGATGGGTTTCCTCAGAGATGCGTTTTTGCATGTCGCCGAGATTGACGTCGATCAGGCCGGTATAGAGGTCGGAATAGTTGACATCGACGTGGATCAGAGAAACTTTAGCGTTGTACGGCCGCGCCATCGAGACGGCTTTTTCTACCAGGATCTTGCTTTCCGGGGATAGGTCCACCGCGATCAGTATGTGTTTGTAAGCCATAAGAATACTCCTTCCATAAACATGCCGATTAAAAGGGTTAGCAGGCGTTCCGTTTACCCGCCTTGCGCTTTTGGTTCCATAGTATCATTCGGATAACGCAATGATATGTTGGGGCGATCACACTGCGCCGCATCGAAAATCTCTCCGCCCGATACCTTTCGTTGTACACCCGTGCGGCGTAAAAGCCTATTGATTATGCGGATGCTGCCGGTCTGACCGCTTGAATTATAAGCGTTATTAAACAAAGTATAGCGCTAAATGCGCAATCAGCGCTCCAGATGCGGCTGCAGCAGGCTTTCAAACCATTCGTGAAACACCGCCAGGCGGCGTGAGCGCTGGCGACGATGGGGATAGATCAGGGCGATCGGCATGGAGGCGGCGCGGTAAGCGGGCAGGACTTCCACCAGTTCACCGGCGTCGAGCAGGTGTTGCACGTCGTAGCGCGGGATTTGCATCAGCCCCAGCCCGGCGCGGCAGCAGGCGATATAGCTCTCGGCGTTGTTGACCACCACCCGGCTGGGCAGTTCGAGCCGCTGGGTGTGGCCGTCGGCGGTCAGGTATTCCCAGGGGGATTCGCGGCCGGTTTTGGGCGAGGCGTAACCGATGTGCCAGTGGCCGGTGACGAGATCTGCGGGGTGAGTGGGATGCCCGTATTCGCTCAGGTAGGCGGGGCTGGCGCAGTTGATCAGCGCGATATGGCCGAGCGGGCGCATCACCAGGCTGCTGTCGTGCAGATCGCCGACGCGCACCGCGCAGTCGACCCCTTCCTGCACCAGATCGATGGCGCGATCGGCGGAGCCGAGCACCAGCTGCAGGTGGGGATGGCGCCGCAGCAGGCTGGGCAGCGCCGGCGCGATCAGCCGGCGGGCGATGCGGCTCGGCACGTCGACGCTGAGCCGCCCGGAGGCCTGGCGCTGGCTGGCCTGAAACGACTGATCGATATCCTCCACCTCGGCCAGCAGCGGGCGCAGCCGCTCGAGCAGCTGTTCGCCGTCGGCGGTCAGCCGCACCTGCCGGGTGGTGCGGTGCAGCAGGCGCACGCCCAACTGCGTTTCCAGCTGTTGCACGGCGGCGGACACCGAGGCGCGCGGCACCTCCAGCACATGGGCTGCGCGGATAAAGCTGCCCATCTCCGCCACCTGCACGAATACGCGGTATTGATTGAATCTGTCCATCGATGCGCCCGTTATTGTCCTTATTATTGCCGCTTAAAGCATTCTGCGGCGTTATCCGGCAAACCCTCCTTGCTCCAGGAAGGCTTGCTCCTGCGTGGTAGTATCGCGCAACAGCAGCTGATTGCGATGTGGGAAACGACCGAAACGGCGGATGATATCGCGGTGTCCCTCGGCGTGCGCGCGTTCAGCCGGCCCCAGTTGAGCGTTTAGCGCCACGGAAAGATCCTGATCGGCGAGATTTTCCGAGTGGGCGAACGGCAGGCAAAAAAACAGGCGCAGCGAAGGCTCGACGGCCTGCATGTAGTTCGCCGCAATGGCGATGCGGGCGAAGCGGCGCGCCAGCGGATCGGTGGCGTACATGTGGGCGGTGTTGCGAAAAGCGTTGCGCGGAAATTGGTCGAGCAGGATCATCAGCGCCAGCGCGCTTTCCGGCGTCTTAAGCCAGTCGTCGCGTTCACGCCGGGCCGCCGCCAGATGCAGGCCCAAAAAGCGCGCGCGAAAGCGTTGGTCGAAGCGCGGATCCTGCCGGAACCATTGCTCTGCGCCGGCGTCTCGCCAAAACCGCACCACCTCATCGGCCGTTTGATTATCGGCCGCGAGCGCATCGCTGCGCCGGCGGAAAAGGGTCGGCATGCCCGTCATTCCTTCTTCGCCTTGGTCGGCGCATTGCCCAAAATCATCGATGTACCGGCGTAAATGCCGCCGGACACCTCCATCGCCAACCGTTCGGCATCCTTGCGCCGCAGCTCGGCCATCAGATCCGCCGCGGTTTCCGGATCGGAGCCCAACGCCAACATAGCTTCATGCCCGAAAGACATGGCGGACTCTAAGGTGACGCGAATTTGGTAATCCACATTGGCCTTGATCAGCGCGATGGCATGTTCGCGGTCATGAGCGCGAGCCAGCACGCGGGCCTGCGGGAAGTGGGTTTTGGCGTGTTCGACAATCTGCGTGGCGGCTTGCGGATCGTCAATGCAGACCAAGATGGCGCGGGCGTGGCCGGCGCCCGCCGCATGCAGCACATCCATGCGCGCACCGTCGCCATAGTAAACTTTGAAGCCGAAGTCTTGCGCGTCGCGGGCAACCTGGGGTTCGCGGTCGATAATGGCGATATCGGCGCCCATCGCCAAAACGTGCTGGCTGACGATCTGACCAAAACGGCCGAACCCGACGATCAGCACGCTGTTGGTCAAGCCGATGGGCTGTTCCGTGCCGTCCAACGAGGCGTCGGACGAGGCGCGCAGGCGTTGGTGGATCAACACCGCCAGCGGTGTCAAAGCCATCGACAGCACCACGACGGCGGTCATGTTGGCGTTGGCTTCCGCAGGCAGCACCTGATTGGCCAGCGCAGCGGCGAACAGCACAAACGCAAATTCTCCCCCTTGCGCCATGAGTACGGCGCGGTCGAGAGCATCACCGTGCGAGCTTTTCGTCAACCGGGCCACGCAGTAAATACACAGGCCTTTGATGAACATCATCGCCAGCACGCCGCTGACGATCAGCGGCCAGTTGCGCGCCACCACGGCCAGATCGAGAGACATGCCGACGCCGAGGAAGAACAGCCCCAAAAGCAGACCGCGAAAGGGCTCGATGTCGGCTTCGAGCTGATGGCGGAACGTCGATTCCGACAGCAGCACACCGGCCAAAAAGGCGCCCATGGCCATGGAAAGGCCACCCACCTGCATCAGCAAAGCGGCGCCGAGCACCACCAGCAGCGCGGCTGCGGTCATCACTTCGCGCGCTTTGGCGTGCGCCAGAATGCGAAACAGCGGGTTCAGCAGCCAGATGCCGGCCGCCACCAGCGCGGCCAGCGCACCGGCGGCGATGGCGATGCCGCCCCAGGCGGAACCGGATACCGGCGTCGATGAACCGGCCGGCGCGATGAACGCCACCAGCGCCAGCAGCGGGACAATCATCAGATCTTCAAACAGCAATACGGCGACGATTTTCTGACCGCGCGGGCTGGCGATGTCGCCGCGCTCGCCCAACAGTTGCATGACGATGGCGGTAGACGTCAGCACGAATCCCATGCCGCAGATGAAGGAGATGGCCAATGAAAAGCCGAAGGCCATGCCGATGGCGGTGAGCAGCAGCCCGCAGCTCAATACCTGCAGGCTGCCCAGGCCGAAAATATCGCGCCGCATGTTCCACAGATGAGAAGGCCGCATCTCCAGGCCGATGATGAAGAGAAACATCACCACCCCAAGCTCGGCGGTGTGCAGGATGGTCTGCGCATCGTTGAACAAACCAAAGCCGAACGGCCCAATCGCCAAACCGGCGGCCAGATAACCCAACACCGAGCCCAGCCCCAAGCGCTTGAACAGCGGCACGGCCACCACGGCGGCGCCCAGTAGCGTCACCACGTTGAGCAGGTCGCCGGCGCTTTCAGACATGGGCGAGGCGCCAGAATACGAACGCGGCGATGGCGGCGGGGATCGCGAACACCAGCAGCAGGATCGGCAACTCCGCCCGCAGGCTGTAGCCCGCGTGGGCGACGCCCACCCACATATTGACCGCCGCGATCAGCAACCAGGCCGGGACGAAAATTTTTGCCGCCAGCGCCATGCCCGCCGCACTGGCGCCCCAGAGCCAGCCGAACAGCACAAACAATCCCAGGAGAACCACGCCTCCGCCAATGACCATTAGCATGTGCATTGCAATATCCTCTACGCTGCGCCTCCTGGCGGGGGCGGACGCCAGACGCGCGCCCCCCATGCGGCGTTACTTGGTAGTATAGCCGCCGTTGATCAGGATGGTTTGGCCGGTAACCCACCAGCCGTCGCTGACCAGGTGGCGGATAAATGGCACCACGTCTTCGATATCGGTGAGGCCGGTTTTGCTGAACGGCGACAGCGCCGCCGCGCTTTGGTGATACGCCACCGCATCGGCGCCTTCGGCCGGATAGAAGAACGGGGTGTCCATCGGGCCGGGGCCGACCGCCGTCACGGAGATGCCGCGCTCGCCGAACTCCTTGGCGGCGGCGCGGGTGAAGTGCTCCACCGGCGCTTTGGTGCCGGCGTAAGCGGCATAGAACGGCGTGAAGGCGCCGAGCAGCGAGGTGACCAGCGTGCAGATTTTACCGTTGTCGTTGAGGTGTTTGCCCGCCTCTTTCAGGAAGAAGAACGCGGTTTTGGCGTTGACCGCCGTCATCTCGTCGTACTCGGCCTCGCTGATGTCGACCATCGGCTTTTTCAGCACTTTGCCGACGGTATTGATGGCGATATCCGGCTTGCCGACGGCGGCGACCGCATCGGCGAACAGCTTCTCGATAGCGCCCGCGGTGGTCAAATCGGCCTGCAGCGCGACGCCTTGCGCCCCGGCGGCCTGGATGGCGGCGACGGTCTTATCCGCTTCGGCTTTGGAGGCGGCGCTGTTGTAGTGGATCACTACCGCTTTGGCGCCTTGTTCAGCCAAATCGCGCGCGATCAGCCCGCCGAGATTTTTGGCGCCGCCGGCGATCAGGACGGTTTTTCCCTTGATTGAATGGTTTGCCATAACAGTTTCCTTGGATGAGCGTAACGGAAACCTGAGTCTAGCCAGCGTGGGGGGAAAGATCAGCGGCGTGGGGCGGGATAGACTATCCAGGAAAAACGACTAATTGCAGACGAACGGTTATCACTTATAACGCCCCGGCGGGGGCGTTTCGGCACGTGGCGGTAAATTTTATCCACTGATCAGGCCAGTTTGCGTTTCATTAACCTACAATGATGAATATGGGCCTCACCATTTCCCCTCTGAGTGGAATCACGCCGTGCAAATCTCTCTGTGCGGTGCGGTAACGTCTCCGGAGGCGGTGGGTTATGGGCATGGCCCGTGCAGGCAAAAAAGGGGATGAGAGCGGTAAGCTCCAGCAGAGTATCGGGTAATGAGGTAGGGCGGTTGGACCCGGCGGATGGCCGCGGATAACAACGCCTTGAGGGGGTAATCATGATCAGTACCGTCGCGCTGTTTTGGGCCTTATGTGTGGTGTGTGTGGTAAACATGGTGCGGTATTACTCTTCTCTGCGCGCATTGCTGGTGGTATTGCGCGGCTGCGATCCGCTGCTGTACCAATACGTCGATGGCGGCGGTTTCTTCACCGCCCACGGGCAACCCAGCAAGCAGCTGAGGCTGGTGCGCTATATCTTTGCGCAACGCTATGTCGAGCACCACGATCCGGAGTTTATTCGCCGCTGCGAGCGGGTGCGCGGGCAGTTCATGCTGACCTCGGCCCTGTGCGGCCTGGTGGTCATCAGCCTGATAGCGCTGATGATCTGGTATTAATGCCTTCCTGTTTCCCTTGATGCAGGCAAAAAAAAGGCGGCCCTGCGGCCGCCTTCCTCATGATGCTTATCGCTTAGATCAGCTTCAACGCAACCCAATACAGCGCACCGGAAAGCAGAATCGAGATTGGCAGGGTCAGTACCCAGGCCAACAGGATGTTCTTCACGGTTTTGCTCTGCACGCCGCCGCCGTCCACGATCATCGTCCCGGCAACCGCCGAAGAGAGGACGTGGGTGGTGGAGACCGGCATGCCGGTATAACTCGCCACGCCGATAGACAGCGCCGCGGTCATCTGGGCCGATACGCCCTGGGCGTAGGTCATGCCTTTCTTGCCGATCTTCTCGCCGATGGTGGTGGCCACGCGTTTCCAGCCCACCATGGTGCCGAGCGACAGCGCCAGCGCGACGGCGACGATGATCCACATCGGCGCGTACTCGACGGTCTGCAGCAGATCCTGACGCAGGTTCTTCAGGAAGCGCTGGTCGGCGGATGAGGTTTCCGGCAGCTTGGCGACTTTATCCGCCGTGTCGGTCACGCACATCAGCAGGCGGCGCAGGTGGCTGCGCTGCTCAACCGTCAGTTGATCGTAGCTTTGCAGGTTGGTCAGCATGCCCTGAGCCAGCTCGATCGCCGGCATGGCGCGCGAACTGTCGCAGTGGAACTCGGCCGGCTTGTTCGGCGCAGCTTCGTCATCCGGGCTTGGCACCAGCGGCGTCAACGACACCGCATGCGACAGCGCGTCGCCGTGCTGCTGGTAATATTGCTGCAGGTGGGTCACGGCGTCACGCGTACGGGTGATGTCATAACCGGTTGCATTCATATTGACCACGAAGCCGGCCGGCGCAACGCCGATCAGCACCAGCATGATAAGGCCGATGCCTTTCTGGCCGTCGTTGGCGCCGTGCGAGAAGCTGACGCCAATCGCCGACAGGATCAGCGCGATACGGGTCCAGAACGGCGGCTTGCGTTTGCCGTCGACCTTTTCACGTTCCGCAGGGGTCATGTGGATACGCTGGCGTTTCTTGGTGCCACTCCAATAGCGGCGCAAGGCGAACACCATCACTCCCGCCACCATCATGCCGACCAGCGGCGAGAACAGCAGAGAAAGGAAAATACCAATCATTTTCGGGACGTTAAGCGCATCCACCACTGAAGTGTGGGTCATCAGGGCGTTGGTTAAACCGACACCGATGATTGCGCCTATCAGCGTATGGGAACTGGAGGCCGGCAGACCGAAATACCAGGTGCCGAGGTTCCAGATGATTGCCGCCAACAGCATGGAGAAGACCATGGCTAATCCGTGTGCTGAACTGACGTTCAACAACAGATCGGTAGGCAGCAAGTGGACGATGGCGTAAGCAACACTCAAACCGCCGAGCATTACGCCAAGAAAGTTGAACAAACCTGCCATCACGACCGCAAGTTGCGAGCGCATGGCGCGGGTATAAATAACTGTAGCGACCGCATTGGCCGTATCATGAAAACCGTTGATGGCTTCATAAAACAACACGAACAACAATGCGAGAATTAACATCAGGCCGGTATGGAAATCCAGGCCAGCGAACAAATGCAGCATAAGCGTTACGCCAGTTTGTGGACATGAACGCCGCGCATTATCAGTGACAACCGGGGCCGGGGAAAAGGAAAATATGACGTTTTTTTGATTTGGACATGACGAAACGATGACGCGCCTATAACAAAAATACGGAATATCAATGCGTTATTCTCCTCTGACCTCTGTAATATTTTCTTACTATGGCGTTGACGGCGCCGGGGCTTTACAATCTGCCGCCGTGAATTTGGCGGTGACCGGCGGCGAAACGGCGTAATATGGCGCCCTTTTGTCGCGATTGTGGTTTTGATAAGAGAGGCTCAGGTGGAACAGTTTGATGTCGTAGTGATTGGGGCGGGCGCCGCCGGCATGTTTTGCGCCGCGCAGGCGGGGCAACTCGGTTGCCGCGTGTTGCTGCTCGACAACGGCAAAAAACCGGGCCGCAAGATCCTGATGTCCGGCGGCGGGCGCTGCAACTTTACCAACATGTACGCCGAACCGGCGGCCTACCTGTCGAACAACCCGCACTTTTGCAAGTCGGCGCTGGCGCGCTACACCCAGTGGGACTTCATCGATCTGATCAACCGCTACGGCATCGCCTACCATGAAAAAACGCTGGGGCAGCTGTTCTGCGACGACTCGGCGCAGCAGGTGGTGGATCTGCTGGTCAAAGAGTGCGAGCTGGGCCAGGTGACGGTGCGCCTGCGCAGCGAAGTGCTGGGCGTGGAGAAAACCGAACATGGCTACGCGCTGGCGCTGAATGGTGAAAAAGTGAGTGCTCGCTCACTTGTGGTGGCCAGCGGCGGTTTGTCCATGCCGGGGCTGGGCGCTTCGCCGTTCGGTTACAAGCTGGCGGAGCAGTTCGGTCTCAGGGTGCTGCCGACGCGTGCCGGGCTGGTGCCTTTTACCCTGCATAAGCCGCTGCTGGAGCATGTGCAGACGCTGTCCGGCGTCTCGGTGCCGGCGGTGATCACCGCCGAGAACGGCGTCAGCTTCCGTGAAAGCATCCTGTTTACCCATCGCGGCCTGTCCGGCCCGGCGGTGCTGCAGCTGTCCAGCTACTGGCAACCGGGTGAGTATGTGAGCATTAACTTACTTCCTGAGCTGGATTTGGCGGCCTTCCTGGATGATCAACGCCGCCAGCACCCGAACCAAAGCCTGAAAAACACCCTGGCGCTGCAATTGCCGAAGCGGTTGGTGGAGTGCTTGCAAACCCTGGGACAACTGCCGGAGGCCACGCTGAAGCAGCTGAATGCGCCGCAGCAGACGGCGCTGGTGGAGCTGTTGCAGAACTGGCGCGTGCAGCCGAACGGCACCGAAGGTTACCGCACGGCGGAAGTGACGCTCGGCGGCGTTGACACCAACGAACTTTCCTCCAAGACGATGGAAGCCCACAAGGCGCCGGGGCTCTATTTTATCGGCGAAGTGGTGGACGTGACCGGGTGGTTGGGCGGCTACAACTTCCAGTGGGCGTGGAGCTCGGCCTGGGCCTGCGCCCAGGCGTTGGCGGCGCAGGAGCGTTAACGTTCAGCAGCGTGAAGGGGCTAGGCCGATTTAGAAGGCTATTTTATGGTTATCCGATATCCGGAACACACCGTGATTTAATCGGCCGCCGGCCCCTTAAGCTCTATGCGATTGCCATCCGGATCGCTGAAGTAAACCGATGGCCCGTCGCCTTCCGCGCCGTAGCGCGATTCAGCAGGGGCGACGGGGATCCCCTGCGATCGCAGATAGGCCAGCAGTTCGTCTTCGTTGAAAGGATCGATGCGCAGGCAGAGGTGATCGACATTTTGCCGGTGAGGATCGGGCGCGTCGCCGCCTTTTTTTCCAAGCTGGCCGTTCACGTCGACCAGATCAATCATGGCCGTTCCGGCGCGCAGGTGCACCAGCCCCAAATCGGGCCGCCGTTTGGCGATGTCGCAACCCAGCGTCTGGGTATAGAACCGCAGGCTTTTTTCCGCATCGCGCACGCGCAGAACCACATGATCGATAGTCTTCAGGCTGAAAGGGGGCATGATTTTCTCCCAGAATCGCTGTGTTACTCATCAGCATAATCGGCAACGCCCGATTTATCCTGTTTTCGCCCCCTATTGCTGCCAGAGCCGCCGCTTATCGCAGAGTCGCCACGATCTCTTCCAACGCCGCGCGCTGCGCCTCGCCGAGCGCGCTTTCCGTCGCCGCATTCTCCGCCAGCAGGGTTTGCAGGCCGATCAGCCAGTCATAGATATAAAACGCGGTGTTTTTGGTCGGCGTCGGCGCCAGCCGGGTTAACCGCTGCTGGCTGCTCCAGTCCACCGCCGGCTGCGGCGGCGGGGTAAAGATCGGCTGGCCGGGGTTGACGCGGCTCTCGGGGCGCGTTGCCGCATCGCGCCGCTGGAAGCCGAGCCAGGCGACGAAGTCGCCCAGTATCGCCAGCGCCTGGCTGATTTGCCGATCTTCACTCTGTTCCGGTAGGCCCCCGGCGCACAGCGCGCGTTCCAGCTCATCATCGAGCCGCAGGCGGCAGGCGGCGCCGATCAGCGCATCGACCAGCAGTTCCAGGTGCGGCTTTTCGACGCCGAGCAGCTCCAGCAACCGGCGGCTGTCCGGCAGGCTGCGCAGATGGTTGATCCAATCCGCGAATACCCGCGCGGCAAAGGGCGACGCGGAGGGCTCGCCGGATGCCGGGGTTTCCGGCGCGCCGAACAGATCGATGTCGAGCCCGAACGGTACAGGCGTCGTCGTCGGGGCCGGCGCGGCGTGCTGCTGTTGCTGATAAAGCTGGCGCAACGTATCGCGCTGCGGCAACAGCCGTTCCAGCAGTTCGCCGTGGCGGCCGGCCTGCGCCTGCAGCGCGCGCAGCAGCTGTTGGCCGCGCTGCTGCGCCGCGTGCGGATCGGCGGCGGTGAGCCAGTTGCCGAGCAGGCTTTCCGTCAGCTCACGCTGCAACTCTTCGCGCTGTTCGAGCAGGCGCGCTTGCTTCTGGGCCGGGCGCGCCTGGGTGGCCAGGTAACTTACCATGCGGCGGCAATCCTGTTCATCCAGCGCCAGCAGCGTGGCCCAGCTGTCGCCGGGCTCGCCGACCTGGCGCTGTACGGCGTCGTCGGGGCGCGCTTTGCCTTCCCCGCGTTGATCGAACGGCGTGATCGCCCAGATCAGGCCGGGTTTGCGGCGCTGGCGCAGCGCCGGGGTTTCTCCCTGAGTCTGATTGACCCAGTTGGCGAGCGCCTGGCCGACGCGAGCGGCGTCCTGCGGCGTGGCGGCGGCATCGGCCACCAGCAGCAGGTTGGCGTGCAGGCCGTCTGCGCAGCGGGTCAGCAAATGGGCGCGTTTCGCCTGTTGCAGCCGCTGCGTCGGTTCCGCCTGCGGGCAGGCGCGGCTGCCGGGCAGGTCGATCAGCGCCACGTCGGCGGGCAGGCCCGCCTGCGCCGTCTGCGGCAGAACGGTGGTGACTTCGGCGGTCAGCCAGGTCAGATCGCTCAACGCGATCTTCCGTTCACCGCCGTGTTCGGCCATCACGACGATCGCGGCGTTTTCCGCTGCGGCGCTCGCGGTCAGCAGCGGTAAGGCGCGGTGCGGAGCATGAACCTGTCGGCTGCCGCCGAGGGCATGCAGCGTGTGCGCCAGCTGGCGATAATGCGCCGTCAGCGTCGTTTCCTCTCCCCACAGCGGCGCAAACAGGCGCGCGCGATCGTCGATGCTCAGCTGCGGCGCCAGCGCCACGGCCTGCGGCCAGAAATGCCTGTCCAGCGTCTGTTGCCCCTTGTCGCCGTGGCGGCGTTGGCTATCCCACAGCGCCAGCACATCGCTGTCGCTGAGGCCGTCGAGGGCGACGGCTTGGCGGTGACGCGCCAACGCTTGCAGATGGCCGGCGATCGCGCGGGCGTCCCAGTCCAGCCGGAAGCCGCCCATCGCGGCGGCATCGAGCGTGATGGCCAGCCACTGCGCTTCATCGAGCAGCGCGAGGGCGAGAGGATACTCGGTGGACGGCGTCGGCGCGGTGGCGCAGTAACGCACCGCCAGCGCGGCGTCGCCGTGCAGCCTTTCTGCGCCGGGGGCCAGCGCCGCCAGCAGGTGGGCCTTGGCGGCGGCGTTGTGGCCGTACAGGCCGATAGCGACCTGCGCAGGTTGTGCCTTCGCCAATTGCAGTGCGCGGTTATGGCAACGGCGCAGGCGCAGCGTCAGGCGATCGGCTTCCCGTTCCAAACGGGTGGACTGCCGGCGCGCGGTGTCCACCCAGGCGATCGCCTGCAGAATGCCGGCGCTGAGTGCGTGGTTCGGGGCCGATTGGGCGGTAGTGATAGCTTTCATCGTGGGTAAATGCTCCCGCTGTCTATCCAGTAGTGGGTCGCGCCGGAGGCGCTGGCAGCCAGGGTATTGAGTTTCAGTTGCAGATGGTGCGCCGGGACGGGGCTGCCGTCGGCCAGCAACGCCTGCGCGATCCTGACGCTTTCCGCGCCCTGTTCGGCACTGGCGGTAATGGCCAGTCGCAGGGTGATCACCGCGTCGCCGGCCAGTTTGCGCGCCAGCTGGGCGTCATTGATGGTCAGCGTATAGAGCGGCGAGGCCGGCCAGCGTTCGTTGTCCAGTTGGCGGAAGCCCAGGCGCAGCGGGCCGCGCAGCTGGAAGCTG
Source organism: Serratia sp. G204Y (assembly GCF_051172435.1). Lineage (NCBI taxonomy): Bacteria > Pseudomonadati > Pseudomonadota > Gammaproteobacteria > Enterobacterales > Yersiniaceae > Serratia > Serratia sp. G204Y. The sequence goes on from NZ_JBPIZA010000006.1 coordinate 71,617, forward strand.
CCGGCGGGGTCGAGCGCGAAGTCGGCGCGATCCAGATCGATGTCGCGGTAATAGACGTTATCGTCCGCCAGCATGTTGTTGCCGTCCAGCATGCCCAGGTGGCGAATGGTGGAGTAAGGCTGGAAATCGCCGACGTTGAAGTAAAAGCTCTCCAGCCGCAGGTCGATCGCCAGCAGGCACAACATGGCGCCCACCGCGGCGGTGGATTTCGGGTTGTCGATGCGGCCGCGTTTGTTGAACGGGTACCAGCTGCGGGTGTGGTAGCCCTCGAGCGGCAGAATGCGGCTGGCGGGCAGCGGCTGCAGGTGGCGCAGCAGCGCCTGCACGCCGGGGAAACGCGCCGGGCGGCCGGTCAACAGCAGCACGTCGCAGGTATACAGCGCCACCACCTCGGCCAGCAGGCGCAGGCAGCGGCCGATGCCGATGCGATCGGACAAGAAGGCGGCGTGCAGATCGGCCAGGCGGATCACCAGCGGGGTGTGCAGAATCTCGAAGGCGTCGCTGTCGGCTTCGCGCTGCACCTCGCCGTTGATAAACGCCAGCACCTGCGGCGTCGGCGGCTGCGGCAGCAGATCGCCCAGGCTGGCGGCGATTTCCGCCCGGCTGTCCAGCGGGTCGTATTCTTCATAGGCGCCGAGCAGCGCGCGCCCGGCGGGCATGAAAATCTGCAGCGCGGCCTGCTGACGCAGGGTGGAAAGCCCGTCCATACGCCCTTCGTTGCCGAATAGCCTGTCCATTAACGCCGGGGCGGCGCTTACGCCGGCGGCTTCGAACGCCTGCTGCACGGCGGGCAGGATAAACTGCTGGATGGCGTCCAGCAGGATATCGTCGCCGGCGACCTTAAAGCCCTCGCGGAACAGCAGGCGCGGGTTGATTTTGATGTTGTTGCCCACGCCGTCGTCGAGCGAATAGTGCGTGATCGCCAGATCGGTGGTGCCGCCGCCGATGTCGATGGAGGCGATGCGCAGCGTTTTGCCCGCCTGCTCATCCGGCGCCAGCGGCCGGTCGGGCCGGGCCATGGCGGCGAAAAAGGCGTCAGTGCGGCCGGCGAAGTTCACCTGGGTTTCATTGTACAGATAGACCATCTGGCCGCAGGTGGCCTCGTCCCACTCCATCTGCACCTGCGGCGCCGGGAAGCGGGCGTGCGCGCCGTCGAACGGCGCATCCTGCGGGTGCCAGTCGAGGGCCTTCCACACCAGCCCGATCGCCTCCTGCATGCGGCGGCGGAAGATCTCGCGCTCCGGTTTCGGCATCGCCGAAGGCAGCGTCAGAATGATGGCGCGCAAACGGCGCGGCGCGGCGGCGTTCGGCATGCGGCTGCGCTGGGCGATGCTGTTGATCTGCATCAGCGCCTGCGCCAGCAGCTCGCTCAGCATCAGCGTCATCACCGCGCTGCGGCTGTAATGGGCGGCGAACACCGGCAGCCGTTGCGCCGTCGGCAGGGCGGACAGCGGCACGCCTTCGTCGTTGATCAGGGTGGTCAACGGCGCGGCGGCGGCCATCGGCTCGTGCCGCTCGTTGAAGCGCCAGCCGGGCGCATAGCGCTCCTCGTCCCACAGGTAGCGGCGCGGGCTGGAAATGCCGGTAGTGCCTTCATGGCCCGTTCGCCGCTGCGCCAGCTGCGCGGCTTCGCGGCCGACGCGGGTGATGGACGGCCACTGGAAGGCGTCGTCGCGCCCGCTCTGGAACGACAGATGCGGCTTGCCGAAGCCGGCCCGAGAAAACTCCACCCGGCTCTCGAACAGTTCGTTGTAGACGCGGTGCGGTTCGGACAGCGAACGCAGCTGCAGCTCGTAGGTTTGCTTCAGGCCGTTGCTCTCCTCCGGATGATCCTCGACCAGCACGCCGCAGGTGTGCGAGTTGCCGACGTCCAGTACCAGATCGACGTCGATCGCCGGTTGCTGCAGCGTCGCCGCCACCATCTTTATCTGCGGCACCGCCAGCTGATGGCCAAGCATGTGCAACAGATTGAGGTAGTGCGCCTGATACTCGAAGGTTTTCAGCCCGGCGTTGATCTCCACTTCGGCACGCTGCTCCCGCTCGGTGGCGCGCTGGCTGAACGCCTCGCGCAGCCAGCCGTCCACCCAGGTCAGATCGAGGAACTCGCCCAGCTCGTGGTTGCGGTGCGCCAGCGCGAAACGGAGATCGGTGCCGAGATCGCTTTCGCCCGGCGCCAGCGCCTCCTGGCCGGGCGCCGCAGCGCGGGTGTCGAAGGCCAGCACCACGCGCAGCAGGTTGCCGTCCTGATCCGGTTCATCCAACTGCACCACCTGCAGGCGCGCCCAGTTGTCCGGGCCCGACAAGAACAGGCCCGCCGGGGTGTGGCGCAAGCAGGGCAGCGGCAACCAGAGCTTATCCAGCAGGTGCAGCGACTGCTGCAGCGGATAGCTGAACTCCGGCCGCACCACTTCGGCGGCCTGGTCGCCCACGGCCGGCAGCTGATATTTGCCGCTCTCGGCCTCCCATTGCAGGCGCAGCAGCGGGCCGCTGGCGGTCTTGCGCACGAATTTGCCGGGAAACTCGGCGTCCAGCAGCGGCGTCAGGGCAAAGTCCAGAAACTGAATGCCGCTGTCCTGAATCAGCGTAATGCCGTGTTTGTAGTCCGTAAGGGGTGCCAGCATCATTTACTCTCGCGCTTGAACGTCATGGGATAGGTGGTGTCCGCATCGTAGCGGCCGGTGCACTCCGCCGCGCCGGTGTCGCCCTGGCGGCAGACGATCTCCGGGATCTGGTAGCGGCTGCCGTCACTGCAGCGCGCCTTGGTGCGGCTGTTGATCACCAGATTGCCGGACTGCATCAGCCCGGCTTCGACCGCCACCCGGCAGCTGACGCCGTCGCCGTAGGCGATAACGGCGATGCCTTTACCGCCGTTCAGACGATATTGCAGGCTGGGGCGCTTGCCGGTAATCGGGTCTTTCAGCGCCACGGTGGCGCGCCATTTGCCATTAAGGAAACGGGTGGAGCCGGCCTTCACCGCCTCGGGCGGCAGCACCAGCGCATTTTTGTCCAGCGGCGGCGGGATGACCGGCGCCGGGGGCGGCGGCATCAGCGTCGCGTGCGCCAGCGGTAAGCGCAGCTTGGGCAACGGCGCGGCGGTTTTTTCCGGCGGCGCCGGATGCTGGACCTCCGCCGGCATCGCCGGTTGCGGCGGCGGTGAGCGGTGCAGCCAGGCGGCCAGCGCCGCACTGCCCAGCAACAGTACGGGCAACAGCCAGAGAGCGTAGCGCCGGCGCGGGCGAACGACGGCAGAGGATTCGATAGGCGCTGCCGGGGCGGGCGCCGGTTCAGGCTCGGCGGCCGGGGCCGGTTTTACCGGTTCGACAACGGCCGGCTTGCGCGGTGCGGCGGCGATCGGCGCCGGTTTTTCCACTTCCGATTCGAGCGGGCGCAGGCAGGCTAGCGGATCGTCCGGGCTCTGCGCCTGCGGCTTGATAAAGCCCCAGAAGGTCAGCACCGGCCGATCGTCCACCAGGTAAACGTGGTTGGGGTCGGGCATGTGCATCGCTTTGGCCAGCAGCGCGCCGAACAGGCGATGGCTGGGGTGATCGGTCGCCTGGGCCTGTTCCGTCAGGCTGCGGAAGGTCGTCAGGCAGTGTTCCAGGTGGCGCACCGCCTGCGCGCGCTGGGCGTCGCTCGCCGCCAGCCAGGAGGTGACCTTGCCGGGGAAGGGCGCATACCAGTCGATGCGGGTGCCGCTTTCGTTCGGCTGGGGGAGCGCCAGACAGTCGGCGGCCTGCTGCTGCCGGCGAAGACGCAGGGTTTCCCGCAGCTGCTGCGCGCAGGCGTAGACCGGTTGCCCGTTTTCGCCTAAAGCCAGCACATCATCCAAACTGCCACTGCGTAAGAAGGGTTTCACCACGGCACCGCACCTTGTCCTGTTCTGCAAAAACGCATAAAAGTCCATGATACCCCGCAGGCAGAGCCGCCAAACGGCCAAGGACAGCCCGAAAAACGCCCTTCTTTGGCGTTAGCGGAACCGGCACAGTGAAAATCTCGCTATCCGGACCTGTCCGTGAACCGCTTTATCTGAAAAATAGAACCTGGCCCCGGCAAGCGACGCCGGGGAACGATGTTCTCTTTCACTATGACATCGCCTCGCGGGTTGCCGATTTCGGTATGCCTCAGGCGTGCGGAGCGTTCACATGACGGACAGTCAGTCTGAAAAAACTCTCGTTGTTCCCCCTGCGCATCCCGCCGCCGGGCATTCGCCCCAGGGCTGGATGAACGGCTTCCTCGGCATGATTATTTTCAGCGGCTCGCTGCCCGCCACGCGGGTGGCGGTGCTGGAGCTCGAACCGCTGTTTCTGACGGCGGTCAGGGCGGCGATCGCCGCCTTGCTGGCGCTGTGTGCGCTGCTGATCACCCGCCAGGCGCGGCCGACGCGGGCCGATTTTCCGCCGCTGCTGTTTGTGGCGCTCGGCGTGGTCATCGGTTTTCCGCTGCTGACGGCGCTGGCGCTGCAGCACACCACCTCGGCGCATTCGCTGGTGTATATCGGCCTGCTGCCGTTGGCGACCGCCGGTTTTGGCGTTTTGCGCGGCGGAGAGCGGCCCAAGCCCGCTTTTTGGGCTTTTTCAGGCGTCGGCGCCGTGCTGGTGGGCGCTTTCGCGCTAAGCCAGGGGAGCGGCGGCGGCTGGCAGGGGGATGCGCTGATGATCGGTGCGGTGCTGCTGTGCGGCCTGGGTTATGCCGAAGGGGCGGTGCTGTCGCGCCGGATCGGCGGCTGGCAGGTGATCTCCTGGGCGCTGGTGGCGGCGTTGCCGTTGACGCTGGCGGCCACCTGGCTGGCGGCGCCGGCCGGTTGGCCTGCCGTCAGCGGCGCCGCCTGGCTGTCGCTGGTTTACGTCTCGGTGTTCAGCATGTGGATTGGGTTTATTTTCTGGTATCGCGGCCTGGCGCAGGGCGGCATCGCCGCCGTCGGGCAGTTGCAGCTGCTGCAGCCGTTCTTTGGCCTGGCGCTGGCGGGCTGGCTGCTGCAGGAAACCGTCCAGCCGATGATGATCGCCGTGATGGCCGGCGTGGTGGTTTGCGTGTTCGGCGCCAAGCGCTTTTCCCGCTAGGCGCCGCTGCCGGCGCAGGCCAGGATCACCTCGCCGAGCCGTTCCACCGCCTGTTGCACCTGGCGGTCGGCGTAACCGCCCAACCCCAGTACCAGGCCCGGCTCACCGTGGCCGGGCGCATACATCGGCGACACCGCCCGCAGCGCCAATCCGGCTTCGTTGGCCTGCTGGGCGACCCGCACGTCGTCGAGATCTTTCCTCAGCCACAGCACCATGTGCATGCCCTGATCGCAGGGCTGCACTATCGCCAAATCGGCGGGGATATGCGTGTTGATCGCCTCGATCAGCACCCGGCGTTTCTCGGCGTAGACGCCGCGCATTTTGCGGATATGCCGGTCGAGATACCCTTCGGCGATAAAGGCGGCCAGCACGTGTTGATCCGCGCTGGGCGGATGGCGATCCATCAGGATCCTGGCGCCGCAAAAGGCGTCGACCAGCGGCGGCGGCACGATGGCGTAACCCAGCCGCAGCGAAGGGAACAGCACCTTGCTGAAGGTGCCGAGATAGAGCGTTCGCTCGGGCGCCAGCCCCTGCAGCGAAGGGAACGGGTGGCCGGCGTAGCGTATCTCGCTGTCGTAGTCGTCTTCCACGATCCAGGCCTGCCGCTCTTTGGCCCAGCCCAACAGGGCGCTTCTTTTCGCCATGCTCATCGGCATGCCCAGCGGATATTGATGCGATGGCGTGACAAAGGCGGCGCGGGCGTCGGCGGCCAGGCGGATACCGGCGGCGACGTCGATGCCGTCGGCGGCGACGGGCACCCTAATCATGCGCCGATCGCGAAACAGGCTGTCGAAAATGGCGGTGATGCCGGCGTAGGCGGGGTCTTCCACCCAGGCGCTGTCGCCGGCGTCCAGCAGGATCTGTGCTGCCAAATAGAGCCCTTGTTGCGTGCCGGAGGTGATGAGGATTTGCTGCGGCGTGCAGTTTACCGAGCGGGAACGGCGCACATAGTCGCAGATGGCTTCGCGCAGCGGCAACGCGCCCAGCGGATCGCCGTAGCCTGACGGGGCGCCGGGGCCGCGCGCCCGGATGCGGTTGCCGAGCCGCCGCCAGATATCGTCGGGCGCGGTATCGCCGATCGGCACCGAGACGGTGAACGGCACCGGCGGCAACGCCCGCGCCTGGGCGGCAAAGCGCGCCAGATGCTGCGCCTGTGCGGAAAGCGGCACGGCTGTGGACGGAGCGGCCTGCACCGTGGCGTGCGGCGTGCGGCGCGGCGCCTGATAGTGGGCGACCCGGGTGCCGGAGCCGGGCTGCGGTTCGAGAAAACCTTCCGCCGTTAGCTGAGCGAACGCCTCCAATACCGTGCCGCGCGCCAGATTCAACGCCGCCGACAGCCGGCGCGTCGAGGGCAGCAGGTCGCCCGCTTTCAGATCGCCCCGGTGGATGGCCTGGCGCAGGGCCTGCGCCAGCTGGTGGCTAAGTTGACCCGCCTGACGATCGAGCTCGCCGAGGGCGGGGACGTCAACGGCTTTGGCTGTTCTGGGCATGCATTCCGGCTCGCAATCTATAGGGAAAATTAACGCTCAGAGTAGACCATTTTCGGTGTTAATAGCGGATATCTTTTATCATTTGTTCGCTGTTGTTAAGTTCAGCGTTGGCTACACCTGAATGAGCGTGATGAAACGTTCTAAAATGTTTTAAAACCTGTCGCCAGATTTTGGATATTTATTCGTAATATACGGAGTAAATAACGGGAATCTCCTGCGGGAATAAGTAAGCATTAGCGGCCATAAAGGCATGCCCATCCGTGGGGTGGTTTTGAGCGCAAACGCTGTCACGTCCTGTGAAGTGAGCATTGAAGCAGGATTGATCATGTAGCGACAAGGAAAGGGGTAATACAAAGGGAACGTTGAATTATCACCCGTCAGTAACATGGTTATGCATTAACAGTGAGAATATATGCGACGATTTTATCTCGATACCCAGATATTGATATGTTAATAATTACAAAAATAATTGTTTAGACGATTTGATAAAATGTCGATTGCATCACGGTTTTATATTTATACCCCTATTCTAAAAGTGAGTTTCACACCGCAATTTGTTTATGTTTGTTTAACTTTATCTTCTGTCAAATGCCAAAAAAATCAAAAGTAAATATCATATGTAACAAATGCTTTCTGATTAGGTTGTTTTTTTATTTTTTTTAAAATCAACTTATTGCGGTTATATCGGTTAAATTTTAATCAGATAAAGTATGCGAAAATTTTTATATTTTACAAATTGAATCATTTTGGTCTTTGAGTATCATTCTCATGGTATTATTATTCCTAACTAATTACTTAACGTAATCATTCAGTAGGAATTATCCATAATTATAACTATTTAGAGATATTAAATAGGCTAGGTTATTTTAAATTTCAGATGAATCGTGGCAAGACTGCGCGATCATGCTTTCCTCTGCATATGTCAGTTGTCGTAATGACTGTCTTTTGATTGCAAAAAAAACGCCAGCTTTATTAAGAATCTGATGGCCAACCTTCGGGCATTTTTTTGATCAAAAAACATACCGAGGTTTGAACCTGAGTTTCTTTGGATTTTACTGTTGAGTTTAGGCGGAAAATATGGAAGGAGCTGTTATGAATGACAGAAAGCCTATTTTTGAACCCATTTCGACGTGGTCAACCCAACGACCGGCTAAGCGTGCAGTCGTTTTTGGCGAGCAAACGTTGAGTTATGCCCAGCTTGAATACCAGTCCAATCTACTAGCGCGCTATTTATTATCAAAATATCCGATGCATCCACGAGGAAGAATTGCTGTCTATCTGGAGCCAGGTCTAATGATGCCTGTGGTGCTGTTGGCAATTCTCAAAGCGGGCTACACCTATATTCCCTTATCAGATTTTTTGCCTAACGAGAGAGTATTAAAAATTCTCGATGACGCTGCAGCCTTTTTGTTGCTGACCACGGTTTCCATCATGCGTAAAACGGGGATAGGAAAAAATTTCCCTTCTACGCTGGCGTTAGAGGATATCGCCTATGCAGATATGCCGGCTACGATAAGCCTGCCCGTGGTACAGAAAACGGATATCGCTTATGTGCTGTATACCTCAGGCTCTACCGGGTTACCAAAAGGGGTTGTCATTGAGCACGGGAATTTGAGTTATTACCTGGATTGGTTCAACCAAGCACTTTGGCCTGAAACTCAGGCAGTATTACCGCTGACTTCAACCTTGAGTTTTGCTGCTGCGGTTACGCAACTTTATGCCCCTTTGCTGCGTGGCGATACGTTGCATATTTTACCTGCCAATATTTTGCATGAGCCTGAAAAATTGCTGACTTGGTACGAACAACATCCTTCAGGAGCGCTTTATTGTGTGCCGACGGTATGGGATGCGTTGCTGCGCTACGATCGTCAAGCAGGCGGCGCGTCGCGTTTACCAACAACCGTATTTCTTTCCGGTGAGCCGGTTCCCTTTGATCTAAAAGAGCGAACCTTTGCGCAATGTCCAGACGCAACGGTGTATAACCTATACGGCCCTACGGAAACGACGGCAAACGGCTCTTTCGCTCGTTTGGAAAAAGGGAAGGCGGTCACTCTGGGTAAGGCATTGCGAGGCAGTAAAATACTGATTGTTGATGATGACTGTTCACCTGTCAGCGGCGATCGGTGTGGGGAAATCTGTATTGTTGGGAAAGGCGTGGCGCGCGGTTACCTCAATCGCGATACATTAACTCACCAACGTTTCTTTACGCAGGAAATCGATCATGCGTGCTATCGTGGCCATCGAACCGGTGATTTGGGAAAATTCAATTCGCATGGCGAGATTGTCTATCTGGGTCGCATCGACCGCCAGATCAAGATAAATGGAGTGCGAATCGATCCGGAAGAGATTGAAATCGCCTTACGTGAAGATCACAGAATTAGACACGCCTTGGTGCGGAAGACAGAGGAAAGCACGGGGGGCATACGATTGATCGCTTACCTGGTTCCGGAATCTGAGGGGACTATTTCGGCAAACGAAATCAGGAATTTTTTGCGTTTGACGTTACCGGCAGCCATGATTCCTTCGCACTTTATTTTTGTCGAAACCATGCCAAAACTTCCTAACGGAAAACTGGACCTCCAGCGATTGCCCCAACCCGTTCCATCACGCCCTGCGCTGAGTTATGCTTTTCGTCCCGCCGCCAACGAATTGGAACAAGAACTCATTGATATATTCCAGGAGGCATTAGGTTTCTGTGACTTAGGCGCAGATGATAATTTCTTTGATCTGGGTGGCGGTTCGTTGCAGGTGATTCAGATAAGGCAATTAATTAAGCGCCGATTATTTAGCGATATTGATTACACCTTGTTTTTCGATAATGCAACGCCTCATCTGCTATCGTTTATCGTGCCTTACTATGTCAATGATACTGACCCGGTTGTGCTTGAAAATGATTTTAGGCTCCCGTCTATCTCTAGTGAACAGCGCTATTTTTTAACTTTAGATCAAATCAGCCCGGCGCCTGGCGCTTATCAGATTGCGTTTAGGTTGGCCTTCGGTGGGCCGCTGGATATTTCCGCCATGGAGTGGAGTATTCAGCAGATCTTGAAGAATAATCCAGTATTGCGCAGTCGCTTTAATCTAAACAACGTTAGTTGCAGTGAGGGAGACTATCCCGCGTCGGATTTGAAGATCGTGCGCCAGGAGTGCGCGGCGGAGATCTGCACTTTCGATGAGCTGAGCGACGAAGGGCTGTTGGCCGCCGCCGGCGTACCCGAGATGGATCTTGAACTCATGCCGCTCATTCATATCCGGTTCATGTCCCTACCGGCGAGCTGGCACATTCTCTTGCTACAGGTCCACCACACCGTTTTTGACCATGACTCTATCGGTTTATTCTTCAAGCAATTCATTGCTTATTTTCAGGCCTACCGCGCGGGCGATCGTGGCTTTGAGCTAGGCCAAGGCAAGGGGTATCAGCACTATCGTTGCTGGCAACAGCAGTGCATCCAGCCGACGCGCTACCCGCAGGAAAGAGAATTTTGGCTGGAAACTTTTGCTCATTACGTACATACCGGCGCAGATGCTTCCCTGTTCTCCCCCCGAGATACGTTGGAGGGAAAAAATGTGTGGTTTACGATCTCGAAAGCGTTGACGCAATCGCTCATGGCCTTTGCGAGAAGCCACCAAACCACAGTTTTTGTTTGTATGCTGACGGCATTCAATGTGTTGCTAAATACTTTTACGCGTTATCGCCATGTGCCAATTGGCATCCCTGTCTCCAATCGCATGCTTTATGAAGAAACCTCGCTGTTGGGTTGTTTCGTAAATAGAGTGACTTATTACGATAAGTACAGTCCTGAAGATGATATCGGATCGCTTTTAGATCGTTGTCGAAAAAGAGTGTATGGGTTATTGGAAAATCAAACGATACCTTATGATATTTTGAATAGTGACATTCGCGCGCATGGCTGGATGGATCTCTTGTATGCGCCGGTCTGTTTTAACTATTTAAGTGCGATGCCATCACCGGTCAATTGTGGTGGAGTTGATATTGACGTCAAAGCGGTAGAAAGCGACTTCGCAAAAGTCGATATGACATTGTCTATTCATGAAGGAGAATGTCTAAATGTTTGCTTTAACTATCATATGGCAGCGCTAAAAAAAGATGAAGTGATACGGCTGTCAAAAGAATATATCGGGATAATTGAAAGAATGACTCTTTGATGCATCCTGTTTTTAAGAAATCTACTTTCAAACAATACAATATAAATTAGAGGTTCAGATCATGGTATCTGAAGATATTATTCATGCTAGATTTAAATGGCAGAGTAATGCTACGCCGGATTTGGTGGCGTTGCGATGTGATAATAACGCACTGACCTATCAAAAACTGGACCAATATACGGATGCATTGGCGGAGCGATTAATTAGTCATGGGATAAAACCAGGGGATATCGTCGGCGTTTACCTTAATAAGGGAATGGATCTGGTTATCAGTTTATTAGGAATACTCAAGGCAGGCGCCTGCTATTTGCCATTGGACCCATATTATCCTGTTAACCGTCTGGCATACATGATTGACCATGCTGGTACGAGACTGGTCATTACGAGCGGTGTTCTGGATCAGGCGTTGAAAGACGCCTCCCAGCGTTGCGAATGGTTGGACATCACGCGCCTGGACCTCACTTTACCTTTGGCATCGGCTTTGCCGAAAGTCAGTGGGTCCAATCTCTGTTATGTCATGTATACGTCCGGATCAACCGGTAAGCCGAAGGGGGTGATGGTCAGTCATCGCACGGTTGTACAGTATTTGAAATGGATGCAGGCTGCGTTCAATCTGTGCCAGCATGATGTGGTACTGAACCAATCCAGCTTCAGTTTCGATGTTTCTGTCTGGGAAATATTTTGGCCTTTGATGACTGGCGCAAGCTGCGCGCTGATCGATGAGGAAATGAAATATGATCCCCTGCTAATGGCAAATTTCATTCGCCGCCACCGGGTTACCGTTGCCCAATTTGTACCCACTGCGTTACGCATTATCGTTGATGCCGATGTGGTGGGCGATTGTCGAACTTTAACGCATATTTTCGCCGGTGGCGAAGCGCTGCCGCAGAGTTTGGTCGACGATTTGAGCCGTCAGTTCTCCGGGCAGATCCACAATCTGTATGGGCCGACGGAAGCGACTATTTTTGCCTGCCATTGGCCGTGCTTGCCAGAGCAGGGAGAGGGCATGGTTCCCATAGGACGGCCGATTCCCCATGCGCGCGCCTATGTGTTGGACAACGCGCTTAAACCTGTTCAGCCCGGAAACTGCGGTGAGCTTTATTTGGGCGGCGACATTCTGGCCAAGGGGTATCTGCATGCTGAAACGTTGACCCTCGAGCGTTTCGTCAAAGATCCTTTTATCCCGGGCGAAAATCATAAAATGTACCGAACCGGCGACTTGGTCAAATGCCTTGATGACAATGTCTTGGAATTTATCGGCAGGGTTGATGATCAGGTAAAAGTTCGTGGGCATCGGATTGAACTGGCTGAAATCGAAATGCATTTGCAGGCTTTGCCCCAGATATCGCATGCCGCCGTTATTGTAGAGTTCAACCAAAATAATAAAATACCAACGCTATCTGCATTTTATGTTTCTCGTCATCAACAGCCTGTTAATGTTCAGGAGGTAAAGAGCGCTTTGGCGAAGTCTCTGCCCTTCTTTATGCTGCCTTCCAGATTTATTTCATTGGATAAGATGCCGATTCATCCAAATGGCAAAGTCGATAAATCTAACCTTAGTTCGCATGAAAATAAAGGAGAGAGAGAGATGTTTGATATAAAAAGCAAGATGAGTTCTGATATAGAAGCGCAAATCATTTCTGTATGGAGAACGATTTTAAAAAACAAGGAGCTGTCAACGAAAGATAATTTCTTTGACGCTGGAGGTAATTCGTTATTGATGTCTAAAGTACACAGGGAAATAAAAGATAAGTTTTCCACGCCCATTACCATTATGGATTTATTCCAATACCCAACCGTACAGATGCTAAGTCAACGCATTGCAGAGAAAAATGCTGAGCTATTAGGAAAAAACAAATAATTTATTAATTTTAATTGTGCTACACATGGTGAGGTAAAGATGAAATATCAAACAACGTGCCGTGATAGGGATATCGCTATCGTGGGAATGTCTGCGCGCTTCCCGGGTGCAGAAGATAAGGCAATGTTCTGGAAAAATCTGCTAGATGGTGTAGAAACGATCAGTACGTTCACTGAAGAGGAGCTTAGAGCCAGCGGCATTGAAGAGGAAATGATCGCCTCGTCAAACTATATTCGTCGCAGAGGCATCTTGGGTAATGCGCAATATTTTGACGCCAATTTCTTCGATATCACACCTCGTGATGCGGAAATTATGGATCCTCAACATCGGGTATTTTTGGAATGCAGCTGGCATGCATTTGAAGATGCGGGTTATGTACCCAGTACCTATCCCGGTAAAGTCGGCGTCTTTGGCGGAACCGGTACTGCGTGGCATTTGAATAAAGTCAATACGCATCCTGATGTGCAAAAGTACGTGAGCGGTGCTTCAGTGGTGACCAATAACGATAAGGATTATGTTACCACCAGGGTGTCGTACAAGCTGAATTTAAAAGGGCCCAGCGTTAATGTGCAAACGGCGTGTTCTACCGCGATGGTCGCCGTGGTGATGGGTATTAATAGTCTGTTGAATGGGGAAAGCGATCTGATAGTCGCCGGTGGCGTTTCCCTCGATACCCCTGAACGCCGTGGCTACCAATACATGCAAGGCGGAATGGAGTCCGCGGATGGGCGTTGTTATGCTTTTGATTCTCGTGCCAATGGCACCGTATTCAGTCGCGGAGCCGGCGTTGTCATATTGAAGCGCTTGAGTGACGCATTGCGTGATGGCGACCATGTCTATGCGGTATTGAAAGGCGGGGCGATTAATAATGACGGCAATCTGAAGGCGGGCTATACCGCGCCAAGTATCGAAGGCCAGATTTCGGTGGCGAAACAGGCGTTCGACAACGCGCAGGTTCATCCGGATACCATCAGTTTCGTCGAGGCGCATGGCACCGCGACTGCGTTGGGGGATCCTATCGAGTTCACTTCGCTCAGCCAGACGTTCAGTGAATTTACCGACAGAAAACAATATTGCCGGCTGGGTTCGGTAAAAACGAATATCGGGCATACGGATGCTGCTTCCGGCATGGCGAGCTTAATTAAGGCGTCATTGGCATTGGAGAAAGGGGACCTTCCTGCTTCACTGCATTATATTTCGCCAAATCCCAATATTGCATTTGAAACCAGCCCGTTTGTGATGAATACCGAATTGAGCAAACTGGCGAGTTCTGACGAACCGCATCGTGCATTGGTGAATTCGTTTGGCGTAGGGGGGACGAACGCCTGTGTCATTCTTGAGGCTCCGCCGCGAACGGAGCCAAGCACTCGCCATGATGGCTTGGTTATGCTGCCATTCTCGGCGAAGAGCCGAACTGCGTTGGAAGCGATGAAACAACGTATGCACGATTTCTTGGTTGAAAACAAGGACGTCAATCTTGGCGATGTCGCCTACACGCTACAGGTGGGCCGCCAGCCGTTTGCGCACAGCACGGTCGTCGTAGGGCAGGATCGTGAAACGTTACTGGAGAAATTGAACCAGCCGTCCGCCAATATTTCAACGTTGACGAAAGGCGATAAGGCCGTGGTGTTTATGTTCCCCGGCCAGGGCAACCAATACATCAATATGGCCCGTGAGCTGTACGCCACTTACCCGAAATTCCGCGAAGTGATGGATCGCTGCTGTCGCTATTTGGACCCGATCTTGGGCGTAAATTTATTGTCGATAATTTTCCAAGGCGACGAAGGATTAAGAAAAAACCGTATTAATGAAACCCAGTTTACGCAGCCTGCGCTATTTATTGTCGAATACAGTCTGGCGCAATTATGGATGTCGTGGGGGATCAAACCCGATGCCATGATAGGCCACAGCGTTGGCGAATATGTCGCAGCGTGTATTGCCGGCGTGTTCTCCCTGGAAGATGCGCTGCGCGCGGTGGCGTTACGCGGCAAACTGGTACAAGCGCTGCCGGCTGGCGCAATGCTTGCCGTGCTGATGGATGAAGAGTCGCTGCGTCAGCGGTTACAGGGCGACAAATTGGAGATTGCCGCCGTCAATTACCCGGGGCTCTGCGTGGTCGCCGGCGATTTGGATGAGATTGAGGTATTCCAACGGCAGCTTGAAGACAACAATGTGTTTTGCAAGCATCTGGATACCTCCCATGGCTTCCATTCATACATGATGGAACCGGCATTGCCAGCTTTTAAAGAGGTCATCGACGGCATTGAATTGCACGCCCCAAAAATCCCATTCGTCTCTACGGTGAGTGGCGATTGGATAACCGATGCGCTAGCCACTGACAGCGATTATTGGGTGAGACATGTGCGCAATCCAGTGCTGTTCTCTCACGCATTCAAAACGTTGATGTCTGAAGAACATCAGCATTATATCTTCCTGGAAGTGGGGCCAGGCCGTTCTCTTGAATCGGCCGCGAAGCAGCATTTCAAGGCGGATGAAAGCGCGTTGATTTACTCTTCGCTGCCTACCGCGAAGGATGTGGAATTGACGGGAGAATATTTACTTACCTCGCTGGGATGCCTGTGGGCCAGCGGTGTAACAATCTCCTGGGCTCAATTTTACGGTGATGAACATCGCCGCCGGTTGCCATTGCCGGGCTATCCTTTCGAACGTAAGGAATTCAAGCTGCCGGCGCTGAAGCGAGGAGCCGAAGGAGGACAGAGCGCCAGTTCCGTCAGCGCCCTCAAACGCAAAAAAGCGGATATTGGCGAATGGTTTCACATGCCGGCCTGGAAACGCACCATTCCCGCCAGGTTCATGGCAGGTAGCCGCATCGATCCAGACTCGGAATGTTGGCTGCTGTTCGTGGACGCCATGGTTATCGCCGAACATATTCAAAGGCAGCTGGCGGAAAGCGCACAGCGCGTATTGACCGTCTGGCGCGGCACTCACTATGAGGAGGATGCGGCGAACGGGTGTTACGTTATCGATCCCTCCAAACGCGAAGACTACGTTCGCCTGCTGAAAAGTGTGAAGAACCTGGCGCTGCGTCCCACTCGCATCATTAATATGTGGAACCTTTCTGCCGATAACGGCGCACCGCAGTGCCATGGTGATGGCTATGCGCTGCAGGTCGACGCATTTTACAGCCCTCTTTATTTGCAGCAGGCATTGGTCAGTGAAAACCTGCTGGAAAACCTGCACCTCTTGTTTGTGACCAACAATATTTTCAATGTGACGGAGGAACGGCTGTATTCACCGCAAAAAGCGTTGGTCGTTGGGCCTGCGCGCGTCTTTTATCACGAGTATCCCGAAGTGCGGTGCCACGTTGTGGATGTGGATTTATTCGGCTACACGGCGCCCCATGATTTAGCACAGCAATTGATTGACGAAAGCCATATCGATACGCATGGCAATCTGGTGGCTTATCGCGGGCGCAACCGGTGGGAGGAAGATTATCAGGCCGTTCATCTGAAGCAAGATGATACGGGAATTGCTGCGGAGCTGAAGGATGAGGGTGTCTACCTCATTACCGGTGGTTTGGGCGGACTGGGCATGTTGGTTGCGGGCCATGTGTCAGAGGTCAGCAATGCGACTTTGATCCTGACTTATCGCACTGAGCTGCCGCCGCGCGATCAATGGCAAGCGTGGCTGCAGCAGCATTCGGTGGACGATTCGGTGAGTGAGAAAATCGCGGGGGTTTTACGGCTGGAAGAACGTGGAAACACCGTGCATCTTGCGCAGGTTGATGTCTGCGATTATGCCGGTATGCGCGATGTGCTGGCCGGGTTTACCCGCATAGATGGCGTTTTCCATACCGCGGGGATTGCCGGCGGCGGAATTATTCCGCTGAAAAATGACGCCGATTGTGCTGGCGTGTTGAATCCCAAAGTGAACGGCAGTTTGATTTTGGACGAGCTGCTTAAAGATAAACAGCCTGATTTCTTCATTCTTTTCTCTTCGATCACTTCGATTGTCGGCGATGAGGCGCGCATCGATTATTGCGCGGGCAATGCGTTTATGGACGCTTTCGCCCATTACCGCAACCAGCAACGTTCTGGGCATACGGTTTCTCTCAACTGGGGCAAGTGGGGGGATATCGGTATGGCGGTGCGTTGGAGCAATCATCTGATTGAGCAAAAAAATAGTAAATCCGCACAGTTTGAAGAAGTAGAGGGCGATTTGTTGACGTTGATTGGCCGTGAGGGAATGCAAGAGCGTTATCGGGTCAACCTGGCGGTGCAAAAAGACTGGGTCATTGATGAGCATCGCTTGACGCATCAGCCGTCATTGGTCGGCGCGACGATATTATCGATGCTGTACGAATGGATGAGCCATTTTAAACCTCAAGAGAGATTGCAGGTTAAGAATCTGCTGTTGACGCAACCCGTCATTTATCATCATGCCTGGCCGCGCAACATGCAGTTGCTGGTCACCGCAGAGAGTCATGGTTACAAGTTTAGCCTGCGAAGCAGAGGCCTGTTGGATCTGGCCTGGCAGGAGCATGCGCTGGGTTTAGTCAGCTCAAAAGTGGCTGAGTCAGAGGATGAACCGGCATCGCTTGAGTCTCTTCGCCAGCGCTGTACGAAAGCATTGGCGTACGAGCCGCTGGAGTGCGAGCTGGGCAACGCCAATACTGGCGATGTCTTCCTTTCGCTGAGCCCGCGGTGGGACAACCACCAAGACATTTTGCAAGGGGAAAACGAATGGTTGATGCATAAAGTTATCGGTTCAGATTTCCATGACGATTTTGCGCGCTATCCATTCCACCCGGCGATGATCGATGCCACGGCGATCCGCTGCCTGACTTATATCACCCAGGAAAACTTCCTGCCGATCAGTTACGGCAAAATAACCTACCACGCGCCGCTGGAAACGGATTGCTATGCGCACCTCAAACTGAAGGGGCCGTATCAGCATACGGACAATGCCATTACGATGGATATTGTCTTCCTGTCACATGCCGGCGTGCCGTTATTGACGTTGGAAAATTACACTCTGATTAAAATGACCCAAGTCAATCAGGTGGTGGAGTCGGACGAGAAGGCGGCGCCCGCGGCGGTGAAAGTCAATCTTGCGGACAAGGATATTTTGTTCAATGAAGGGCTCGATGCGCTGAAACGCCAGCTGGCGCATTTGGAATTTGAACAATTGGTTATTGTCACCAGCGACCTTGGGCAACTGATCGATGAGTCTATCCCGGCTCAAAATGAAACCTTATTGGAGAATGAGGAGGAAAAAGCCGCTGATGGCCATGTGCGGCCCGCGTTGTCTGTGGAATATATGGCGCCCGAAAACGACATCGAGAAGGAAATCGTCAAAGTTTGGCAGTCCATCCTCGGTATTTCTGGGATTGGCGTGAACGATAATTTCACTGAACTCGGCGGTAATTCACTGTTGGCGGTTCAGGTTGTGTCGACGGTATCAGGTATTTTTGAAATTGATATTCGCGTCGATCTGTTTTACCAGGAGCAGACCGTTAAAGGATTGTCAAAACTGATCCTTGCTGAGTTGGAAGTATTGCTGCAAGGCGAATAACCCGGCTCCCCCCAGGTGCGAGCCTGGGGGAAACCACGTAGGCAAACATGCCAATCAGGCAAAAGCGGGATTTGATGATGACTAAAATCAGTAGCGCCATGCTCAAATCGTTGAGTTTGGATGAGTTGAAAAAAATTGCCAGGGAGAAGAAAACGCAAGTGGTGTTGGCTTCCGGTAAAATCATCAGAAAACAAGCTGACTCGGCCAGGCGGCACTTCCCTGTGACCGGTTCACAACGCAGTATTTGGGTATTGGATCAGTACCTTGACGACGGTAAGGCGTACAACAATCCTTATGCCGTCACTTGCCGCGTCGAGCATGACATCGACATGGAGGTAGTGAAAAAGGCGCTGACCTTTCTGACGAAAAAGCATGGCATTCTTCGCACCACATTCAACGTGGTGGAGGGCGAACTCTGCCAGTGCGTGAGTGATGAAGTCCTGTTCAATTTCCACTATGACGATATTTTGTCTCTTCCTGAGTACGAGCGTGACGAATGGGTAGAAAACGTTGCGCGTCAGGAAGGACAGCGTTCTTTCGATTTGACTTGTGGGCCACTTTCCTATTGGCGCATGATTAAAACCAATCGACATGAATATGTATTGTTGCTGACGTTTCACCATATTATCTCAGATGGCTGGACGGTCAGCTTGTTCTTTAAAGAGTTCATGGAGATGTATTTCCAAATCCTCCATGGCGAGACACCGCGTACAAACGATTTTCTGCAATTCTCCGACTATGCATTGGCAGAAGAACAGTGGTATGCCACGGCAGAATATCAAAAGGGTTTGGCGTATTGGGCTAAAAAGTTTGATGACGCGCAAGGCCTGCTTGAGATAACGACCGATCGCCCACGGCCAGCTAAAATGAGCACCAAAGGCAGTATGGCAAGCCACACTTTTGATCGGGATTTCACCCAGCGTTTGCAGATGCAGGCTGCACAGCTGGGCGCGACGCCTTTCCACATGATTCTTTCGGCCTATATGCTCTTGTTGCACAAATACAGCAACCAGCAGCAAATCATTATCGGTTGTCCTTTTGCCAATCGTAACCAACCCGAGACTCAGAATATGCTGGGGTTGTTTATGAATACCTTACCCCTGAAACTGGATATCGTTCCAGAGGCGACGTTACGAGAAATTATTGGCGACGTTCGCTCAGAGAGTGAGCAAGCTCAGCTGCACCAGGCTATTCCCCTCAATGATATTCTTGATGAAATTGGCCATATCCGAAATCCGCAGGTTAATCCGCTTTTTCAGGCGGCGCTGACGTATCAGGTATTTCCTCATTTTCATAACAACACGTTGTTTACCTATAAACCGCTTAAAATCGATTATGGCGTATCCAAACTGGATCTAAACCTGTGGGTTGAAGAAAGCCGCGGTAGTTTACTGTTTACCTTAAACTACAATCCCGATTTGTTTAACCGCAGTACGATAACGCGTATGTTGAGCGATCTGCGCACGGTGTTGGAAACGCTCATCGAACGGCCTCAAATAACCGTGCGCGATCTTTCATTGGTGACTCGCGAGGAACATCGCCACTTGCTGAGCGGGTGTAGACGCTTGCTTGACGCCGTTCCCATGGCGGTTCATCGGCAGTTTGAGCGTCAGGCCGATGCTTTGGGTGCCGATTCGGTGGCTGTACGTTGCGATGGCCGTCTTTTGAGCTATCGACAACTGAACGAGCAGGCTAACCGTCTCGCGCACTGTTTGCTGGAACATGGCCTGTTGCCGGGGCAGTCAGTGGCGCTGTTTATGGCCAAAAGCGAACGCTGTGTCGTGGCTCTGCTGGCAATATTGAAAGCAGGGGGATGCTATGTGCCTGTCGATATCACTTTGCCGATGGAACAGGTCGACTTTATTCTGCGGGACGCACAGGCGCGCTTCGTTGTGGTGGATGCCGGATCGCCGGCGGTTTCACAGCCGACAATCTCGATTGACCAGTGCCACGGCGCCGCGCTGAGCACGAATCCCCAATTACTGACAATGCCGACAGACGCTCCCGCTTACATCATTTATACCTCAGGCAGCACCGGTAGGCCAAAAGGCGTCAGGGTCAATCATGTTCAGCTAAGCCGATATTGCCAGGTCATCGCCTCTGTCCTGGATCAACCTGCCGGGGCGCGATATGGCATGTTTTCCGCCTTCACTACCGACTTGGCGCATACCATGCTGTTCCCGGCGCTGATCTACCAGGGACAACTGGAGGTGATAAGCACTCAGCAGCTTAATGATCCGCAGGCATTGTTCTCCTATCTGGAGAGGCATCCCTTGGACTGCATGA
This sequence comes from Serratia sp. G204Y, assembly GCF_051172435.1. Taxonomy (NCBI): domain Bacteria; kingdom Pseudomonadati; phylum Pseudomonadota; class Gammaproteobacteria; order Enterobacterales; family Yersiniaceae; genus Serratia; species Serratia sp. G204Y. Next base: position 92,016 of record NZ_JBPIZA010000006.1, read on the forward strand.
AGATCACGCCAACGCACCTGACCGCATTGCTCATGTCACCCCATGCGGGTGCGCTATTGCCACGTCGTCTTTTAGTCTTGGGCGGAGAAAGAGTCCCGACGGCGTTAGTCAAACGCATACGTCAACTGCAGACTGACTGCCGTGTGGTCAATCACTACGGCCCTACGGAGTGTACCGTCGGTGTGGCGACCTATACCTTGCCGGACGGTTTGCCGGATGAGATGGGCGACTATTTGCCGGTCGGCAAGCCCTTGGCCGACAGCCACGTGTTGGTATTGGATCCTTATCAACAGTTAGTCTCTATCGGCCTTCCTGGTGAGATTTATCTTGGCGGTGAGCATGTGGCTGCAGGCTATATCGGCTTAGAGGAGCAGAATCGGGCGAATTTCATCCCGCATCCTTATTTGGCGGGTGAACGCCTTTACCGCACTGGCGACAAAGGGCGCTGGCTGCCGGACGGAAACCTCGAGTTTTTAGGGCGTTTGGATCGCCAGGTGAAAGTGCGGGGCTATCGTGTGGAACTGGCGGAAATCGAGCACGTATTGCAGCAGCAACCGGCGATCGCTCAAGCCGCGGTAAAACAGTGGCTGAACGGTGCGGGCGAGAGCTGGCTGGTGGCGTATTGTTGCGGCGAAGGAAAGGCTCGCAGCGCGGAAGTGCGTGCGTTTTTGCAAAGCAAGGTCCCTCATTACATGCAGCCGGATCAGTGGGTTTGGCTGGACAGCTTGCCGTTAACGGCCGGTGGCAAGGTGGACTATGGTGCTTTGCCGCGCATGAACGATGCCATACCTCAATCGGTGCGAGAGCCGGAAGGGGACGTCGAACAACGCTTATATGCCATTTATTGCCGCGTGCTGCAACGCGAGCGATTGGATACGCGGGATGACTTTTTCGCGCTGGGGGGAAATTCGATTACCGCATTGAAGTTGGTGATCGAAATAAATCAGCATTTTGGCACAACCCTGTCTTTGGGGCAGTTGTTTGAGCACGGCAGTGTCGGCGAGTTGGCGGCCTTTCTGACGCAGGCTGAACGGCAAGTATTATCGCCGTTGGTGATGCTGAATACCGGGGTCGAGGAAGATAAACCGACGCTCTTGATGATTCATCCGGCAGGCGGAAACATCTTGTGTTATTACCCATTAGCGCGTGAGTTGGGGGCCGACTATCCGATCTATGGCCTGCAGGTGGCGAACTTCGGTGAAGATCAGGCCTACAACCACGATATAGAGGTGCTGGCCGCATGCTATCTGCAGCAGGCGCAGGATATTGCGCAACGGCGAAATCTGGTGCTGGGCGGATGGTCCCTGGGGGCGACAATCGCGTTCGAAATGGCGCGCCAACTGCAGCATGCCGACGGGCGAACGCCAACGGTGCTGATACTCGATCAACCTGCTCCTCAGATACAGATTGATCGCGCCGCACAGATGAATGAATTTGAACGGCTTGCATATTTCGCCCGCAAGGTGGAGCGTTTTACCGGTGCGTCATTTGCAATCGCCGCACCTGCGCTGGCAGAGATGTCCGAAGCGCAGCGTTCATTGTTGTTCCTGCAGGAATTCAAGCGCGCAAAATTGGTTCCTGACAATATTAGCGCAACGCAGTTCCAGCATTTTCTGACGATTCTACAGGCGCATATCGCTGCGACAGATAGCTATCAGGGCAAAGAATATGACGGCAGGATCGTGGTTGCGGAGGCGGAGGAGATTCTGCCGGACCGCATTGCACAAGAGATACCCGGACTGGGTTGGGCTCGTCTGGCTCGCGGGGGGATGACGATAATAAGCGCGCCTGGCAATCACATCTCGATGATGAATCCGCCTCAGATAAGCCATACGGCCAGCCAGCTGCGGAAGATATTGTCATGAGCGCCGTTTTGACAACGGCCGCGGTGCCAGCCGAGGACACCAGGGTCTCCAGGCGTGAATGGTGCGCTATTCTCGGAGGATTAATCGGCGGTTTTATGGCGATTTTGGATATCCAAATCGCCAATTCATCCATGAAAGTGATTCAAGGCGCGCTTTCTGCGACGCTGAATGACAGTTCCTGGCTGATGACGTCTTATTTTACCGCAGAGATAGTGGCAATTCCGCTTTGTGGTTGGCTTTGTCAGGCTCTGGGGACCGGGCGTTATGCGCTGTGGTGCATTGCCGGCTTTTTGGGGGCATCGCTGCTGTGTTCTGCCGCATGGAATCTGAGTTCCATGATCGTGTTTAGGGCGCTTCAAGGGTTCAGTGGCGGGGCGCTAATTCCCATTTCATTTCGCTTGATTATTGAGATCCTGCCATTAAAAAAACGGCCGTTGGGCATGTCGCTGTTTAGCATTATAGGGACTTTCGCGCCGGCGGTAGGGCCGGCATTGGGAGGCTGGTTGACGGATAATTTCTCTTGGCACGCCATATTTTATATCAACGCGATACCCGCTTTGTTGTCCTGGGGGTTGATTCACTATGCTTTAAAACACCCTGTTATCGACTGGAATATTATTCGTCGCGGGGACTTTGTCGGCATCATTTCGGTCATGCTGTGTTTGGGCGCGCTTGAGGTGATTTTAGAAAAGGGCGGTGAAGAAAACTGGCTAGAATCGAATATGATATGCGTGTTGGCGGTCATTTCCGCTGTTAGTTTCTTAATATTTATGTATGCCCAATTGACGCATGCCCAGCCGCTTATCAATATTCGCTTATTCCGGGACTACAATTTCTCGTGCGCCATCTTGGTTTTTGCCATGTTGGGCGTCGCTATCTACGGTACGTTATTCTTGGTGCCGTATTACCTGACGATGGTACATGACTACAATGCTTCTGATATCGGTACGGTGGTGATCTGGATGGGGTTTCCTCAGTTAATCATCCTGCCTTTTATCCCGTTGCTTATTCAACGATATAACCAGAAGTATCTAATTTGCATAGGGTTTGTTGGTCTGGCCATCAGTGCCTTTATGGACTGTGCGATGGACGGTGACTTTGCCGGCCCACAGATGGCCTGGTCCATGTTGATCCGCGCATTAGGCCAGCCCTTTATCATGGTGCCGCTTTCCTTGCTGGCTACCCGCAATATTCAGCAAAAAGACAGTGCCTCTTCGGCGGTGTTGATCAATATATTCCGCAGTCTGGGAGGCTCCTGCGGCACTGCCATCTTAAGCACCTTTTTCATCACGCGCATTTATACCCATGTCGACGTCGTTAAGACGTCGTTGGTCTCCGGCAGCAATGCCTTTGCCGGGTATCTCAATGACGTTAAAAGTCTGATGATCGCGCGCGGTTTGGCCGTTGACGTCATGAGTATAAAAAGTACGGCTTTCGCGATACTTGGCAAAAGAATCGCCCGTCAGTCGGAAATCATGGCGTTTAACGATCTGTTTCTGATTATGGGCGGAATGATGTTGGCAACCGCGTTGCTTGTGATGTTCTCTTCTCGCGATTTTCGTTTGCATGTCAAAAAAGAGGGTAAGGAATGAGTCAGCGCTCTATGACGATATGGCACTACCTGATGTCGCGCGATGCTTGCATTACTATCATTACCCCGATCGTGCTTTATAACATCGCCTTTTGGTGGGGAGGCGCGGGTTTCGCATTACTGCTGACGGCTATTTATTCAGGCGCAGTGGAAATATTTAACAAGCGTAGCGGTTCATTGTCGGTGATCGCATTAATTCTGGTTTCAGGCGTTAGTCACTATTTGTATTTACGCGGCTATGCTCCGTTCGCAATCAAGAAAGAAAATGTGTTTCTCGCGGTCAGCGGAGCATCTTCAGTGGTGGTGGTCTTCGGCTTCTATTCTCTGGTAGGCAAGCCAATGATACGTACGCTGGCAGAACAGGCGATGCCAAGGTTGAAAGATATTCCCGTTTACGGTACCGCTCAATACGCAAAAGTGTGGCACGAAGTATCATTGGCGTGGATCTTGGTTTTCCTTCTGAAAGCCGTCGGTGTATATGGCCTGTCAATGCGCGAGGATCTGCCCGTTGACACGATTATTTTTATCTGTGGTTGGCCACTGACTTTGTTGATGGTGTTGTTCAGTTTTTATTGGCCGAAATATCGTTGGACGTCACATTTGCGTAAAAAAGGCCGTTAAATCCTGGCCCACAGGGCTGGCGGTTGCTGATGCCGTAAACATGTATCTACGTAGTTAAGAGGGGGAAGAACATGAGTCAATTTGAGAATGCATCGATCGTATTGAACAGCCACCCTGATGGCGCCGCTACGCTGGAAAACTTCAGATTGGAGACCAGCTCGTTGAGGCCATTGGATCCAGGAGAGTTTCTGGTTGAGAACAAATGGTTATCGATCGATCTCTATCTCCGGCCACGGCTCAATAAAAGCACCAAATACGTGAGCCCGATAAAGCTGGGGGAAGTGATTCAGGGAGAGGCTATTGGGGAAATCGTGGCTTCGCGTAATCCTTTGTTTAACGTTGGCGATCGCGTATTCACCTTCTCCGGTTGGCAAAAGTATTATATCGGTGATGCTCAAAACTTCACTGTTCATCGTTTGCCGGAGACAACATTACCACCTTCTATTTTTCTCGGTGCGGTCGGGACGCCGGGCCGATCGGCCTATTTCGGTTTAAACAAAATCGCGAAGCCAAAACCGGGTGAAACATTGGTCGTTTCTGCCGCCTCGGGCTCGGTTGGCTCCGTCGTTGGGCAATTGGGTAAACTGGCGGGATGCCGCGTTGTGGGATTGGCCGGCAGCGAGGATAAATGCCGGTATGTCGTGGAGGAGCTGGGTTTTGACAGTTGCCTTAACTACAAGACTGCCGACCTTAACCGGGATTTGCGCGCCGCGTGCCCCCAGGGTATCGATATCTATTTTGAGAACGTGGGCGGCCGCGTATCACTGTTTGTCGCCAAGTTGCTGAATGAGGGGGCAAGGGTGCCTATCTGCGGTAATGCGGCCAATTACAATAAAGGCACTGATGTTGATGCATCCGGCCCGGCGGACTTTTTCTCTGCCCTGCCGGATGCGCCTTTAAATCGTTTCTTTTTGGTAACCGAATGGTTCAAAGACTACGCCGAATCAGATGCATTCTTGTTAAATGCGGCAGAAAACGGTGTGTTGAAATACCGAGAAACAATAGTCGATGGGCTGGAAAATGCGCCTCAGGCTTTTATTGATTCACTTAATGGAAAACATTTCGGCAAACAATTGATACGGATGTGCTAACGATAGACTCTACTGTTGCGCATAATATGAAAATATTTTCAACCTGGATGGTGGGTATTAAGCGTACATCATTCAGGTTGTTGGAATTCAACATGAAACATTCTAAAAAAATAGGTTTCCTTCTGCTCGTGTTACTGGTTTTGTCAGGGTTTCTTTATTGGTTGCTTTATTGGCGCTACTTTCAAACCACCGACAATGCTTACGTGCAAGCAGACATTACAAACGTCAGCGCCCGCATCAGCGCGGTGGTGGTTAACTCTATGATTCGGGACAATCATCGGGTGAATAAGGGCGACTTGTTGGCTCAGTTGGACGACAGGGAGTTTGTTGTCGCGTTGCAGAAAGCAGAGGCGACTCTGGCGCAAAGTCGGGCGGCGTTAACGAATGCCCAGGCAAGTTATCAAATGCAAAAAAGTGCTATTGACGAGTTTCGCAGCGATGTGAATTCTGCTGCAGCCACTCTGCAGTATGCGCATCAGCAGTATCTCCGTTTTCAAATTTTGCAGAAAAAGAATTATGTTTCCAAGGGAGACATGGATAACGCCACATCCAGTTATCGCGTCGCAGAGGCAAAATACCACCAAACGCAAGCGAGCTTGAAAACGCAAAGCGATAAACTCCAGGTCTTGCAAAGCGAAATTGAGCAAAGCCAGGCTAATGTTGAACAGGCTCAGGCAAACCTGGAACAGGCGAAATTGACATTGAGTTACACGCGGATTATTGCGCCTATTGATGGGGTAATCAGCAACCGTAGTTTGCAAGTGGGTATGATGGTTCAGGCGGGGCAGTCCATTGCCAGTATCGTCTCCGGAGCGGCCCCATGGATAAGCGCCAATTTTAAGGAAACGCAGAAAGCACGTATGCGTAAAGGATTGCCTGTGGAGGTGAAAGTTGATGCGTATCCAGGGAAAATATTTCATGCCAGGGTGGATAGTATTTCACCGGCTACAGGAGCAACTTTTGCTTTATTACCACCAGACAATGCGACAGGGAACTTCACCAAAATTGTCCAGCGCGTCCCAGTAAAAATTGTTTTTGACTCTCCGCAACAAATAGACAGCGGCCTTTCGGCCTCTGTTACGGTAGATACGCGGGGATAGCGCCGGGAAATATGGAAATCCGCCTCGACAAGGGATGTCGCAACGCGGTCTGTGCCGGAATGACGGCAAAGTTATAATAGTCATCACCATAGCCTGTTCATTCATTGGCTGGTAGTTCTTATATCGGTAAAAAGGCGCCGCGTGTTTATCGCCGCTGGACGAGCGTGATTATCAATGCATTTACCTGGGGCGTTGTTCGATAGAACGGCGTCGTTCATTGTTGAAGTTTTGATAGAGAGGTAAGGAGGCGTATTAAACAAAATGGGTTGAGGATAGAAAGACGTAAGCAGATTTATTCTGCGATATGTACAACGATGAAACTTAAATATGAACGAATAAGGATATATGTTATGAAAAGTCTATCGATTGTTATTACTCTCGCTTCATGCTTACTGCTACCTCTGACTGCGTCTGCGGCCGCAGGCACATGTTATAGCGCAAAGAACTGTTCCGGGAAGGTGCTTAGCCACCGGGATGCCCATAACTGCAAGGTTAAGGACAAAGGTAAATCCTGGCGCAGTGATATTACAGGCCAATGCACGAATCTTTGATTTATGGCTGACGTTTAGGCTCTTTCATTGAAAAGAGAATGGCAGGTTAATCTGTTATGGGCTGCGTTTAGGCGCAGCCCGATGATTCTCATTCGCTTATCGCGCATACCGCTTAATTCAGCTCCCGCTGATTCAGCAGCACCCGATTCAACTCGCTGTTTTTGCGCACGTTCAGCTTGCGCATCGCCGAACGTTTGTGGGCGCTGATGGTTTTCTGGCTGCGCTGCAGCAGGCCGGCGATGCTGCAGGCGGACATGCCGCTGCTCATCAGGCCCAGCACCTTTTTCTCACAGTGGCTCAGCGCGGCGAGGCGGCAGGCCTGGCATTTCCATATGTCGGCGGCGTGCAGCGCCATCCACGGCTGCTGAATGAATTTTTCCAGCGCCATCTGCAGCTTGAGGCGAATGGCGTAAACCGAGTCGCGCCGGTGGATGCTGAACAGCGGAGACAGGTTTTTCACCTGTTGCTGGGCCGTGTCGTCGAGGATCAGCAAGGTCAGCTGCCGCTGGCGCGGGATGCCGTAGGGGCTCCGGTAGCAGCAGGCGCAGCCCCAGCGCTCTTCCGGCGTGCGGAACACGATTTCGATGTTATCCAACGCCTGCAGCGCCAGCGGCGAGAACTGCGGGTACAGGCGTTGGCATTCGTTCAGGGAGTGCAGATAGTCCTGCAGCAGCAGACGCAGCCCCTGCTGGTAGAAGTTATCGCTGTCGAACAGCGTGAAGCGAATATCTGGCATGGGTGGCTCCTTAAAAGGCCGCGGCGCCGCGCCGGAGCGAACGGTGACGGCCAATCGCCGGCGTTCGCGCGCCGGTCGTTTTCCTGATTTCCCTGGGGCGGTGCGGGGCTTATTGGTACGCCAGCACAAAATTGGCGACGGAACTGAATTCGCCTTCGGTAAGGCTTTTATCTTTCATCGCGCTCGGCCGGGCCTGGACATAGGCGCTGAACCTCAGGGCGTTGGGGCCATCTTGCAATGTCACCGCATCGGTCGGCGTGCCCAGATCAATCGCTTTGCCAGCACCGTCGAACAGCGCGATGGCGGCGCCGTTGGCGCCATTGTTGATCGCCAGCTTGCCCGGCAGTTCGGCATCTTCGGTGCCGGTAAAGGTGGCGGTGACCGATTTGAAAACGGCGGTTTTACAGTCGGTTAAGCGAATGGAAAATGACACGGGGTTGGTATGGCCGTAGCGGTACAAGGTTTTGATCAACACCGTATCCATCTCGACGGTCTGGTGAAGAGACTGCGGGTCGATATTGCAGGGTCTGCTTACCACGGAGCCGAAAAAGTCTATTTCCTTATTTTCCGCCGCGACTGCGGAGGAAAATAGAAAACCGATGCCGCACAGAGCGGTGATTGTCCGATAGCTCTTCATCATCACCACCATTAAATATAATTAATCAGCAAGATTACGGTCTTGCGGAAATTGCCTTCCTGTCCTTCCCCGCTGGCCTGCAATGAGGCGCTGTAGGATTTTTGCACCTGATCGCGGCCACTCATGTCGGCAAAGCTGTCGAACTGATTGTATTTAATCCATTTGGGGTTGGAATTATCGTGGATGCGCAAGGTTGAACCATTGTCCATATTCAAGCCGGTAGCGTCGGTCAGCGTGCCGTTTTTCACCATGAAATTGGCCTCCAGCGCGAAGCTGTCGCTGCAGCCGTTTTTGCGGATCAAGATGCTGAAATCCTTGCTCGCTACGGTGCCCGCATTGGGTTTCCAGGTCGGGATCTCACCGAAGTCAACGCCTTCCGGGGTTGAAAGCTCCACCGAAGCGGCGCACTGGATCACTTTGATTTTATCCAGCCCGGTAAGGGTGAAACGGTAATTTTTTCCCGGGTGGACGTTGATGCCGCCTACGCCATCGAGCTGAAAAACGGCGATCTGACTGGCGCCCCCTTCGGTGATTTCTCCGGTTTTTTGCAAATAAACCTGATAGTTGACATGACCGAGCTCCCGTTGCTTAGGGGTACGAAACATATCGGTTTGTACTCGGGAGTTGATCAAGCCGAGATCCCGGCCGTTATAAATCACCCCCATGGCGATGCCGGCGGCGAACTGCCGGTTGTCCGGATTGGGATAGAAATAAACCCATTCCCCCTTGGGTTTGCTGGCGTGCGCCCAGCACATAACGTCGCGGCTCATCGGTTTAGAGGTCCAAAGCCGGCTGCCGACCGGTAAGGTGGCCGGTATGGTCAACCGGCCGATATCCTCGCTCTCTTCGGTAATGCCGTTCTCGGTATTCAGGTGGCATTCCAGCGCCTGAGCGCCGAACGGCGTCGCCAGGCAACCCAGCAACGCCAGGCGTTTATAAATAGACCAACTGGACATGCACCACTCCTTTGAATTGGTTTGCTTCGATGAACGGACGGGTTGATTCCAATTGAGCGCTGAACCACAACGTATTGCCGCCCGGCTGCAAGACATAGGGGGCGCTGGGTTGGTTGAGGGACAATGCGCGGCCCCGTTGATCTTTCAGCCGCAGGCCAACGCCTTGTACGCCGCCGTGCAGCTTCAGCAGCTGCGGATTGTCGGGGTCGCTTTCACCGAGGAACACCAGCGTGGCGGCCTGCTCCCCCCGCAGGTAAAGCCTGCCGGCGTCGCCGTTGCGCATCCCGGCCGGATTGTCCACCAGCGCCCGCGCGCCCAGCAGGCAATGGGTAAAGGCGAGACGAAAACGTACCGGCGCGCTTTGATCGCCGACATGCCGGAAGGCGAGCGTGCCGATCTCACCGAGATCGACCGACTGATCGCGGCTGTCCGGCGCCAGGCTGCAGGGGGAGCTCAGCAGAGCGCCCTGAAAACCGACTGTGCCGCTGGTGCCCTGAACCTCTCCCGGCGGAGAGGCCATTGCGGCGCCGTTGCCGAGCAGCAAGGCGCCGATCAGCAGAGGCCGCAGGCGGCCGGTGAAGTCAGCCATGCCGTATCTCCTTATTTTTTTCCGGGTGCGGCGGTGCAGAGGCTAGCGCTGCAGGTGAAGCGCAACTCGGGGTGGCCGCCGAAATCATTGATATAGGTGATGACGAAGGCGTCGAACCCATGGTCGCGCAAACGCACTTTTTCGCTGGATTTGGGGGACAGCATCACCGGCTGAAAATCGCCGATCGCGCCACCGCCTTGTTTCTGCGTCTGACGGGCGATGCCGGTCAGCGTGATGTGGAACGGCGTCGGATTTTCGATGGTGAAACCGTCGGCGGTTTTGTGGAACACCAGCTGTTCTTGCCATATCTCACCCTGCGGCGCGACGATGGCCTTCGGGCGGAAGAACAGTTTGATCTGCGTTTGCAGCGCCAGCTGCATCACGTTGGCTTTGCTGCTTTTGGGCGGAATTTCGCGCAAATTGAAATAAAACACCGATTCGCGATCTTGCGGCAATAGCTCGGCTTCCGGCGTTTTGGTAATGCGCACGACGCTGCGTTCTCCGGCTTCCACCCGTTGCAACGGCGGCAATACCACCAGCGGCGAAACGATCTTTTGATGTTGCGCATTCTCGATCCAGGCCTGAGCAAGGAAAGGCAACTCTTTGTTCTCATTGGTTATGTTAAGGCTGATCGATTTGGCGTCGCTCACATAGATGGCGCGCGTGCGATCCAACGCGATCGCCGCGTCGGCCGTCGAAGCCAGCGTTATCAACGCCAGGCTGCCCGCGGTTACTGCTATCGAATGTTTGTTCATGTTATGCGTCTACTCTCAATGTGTTGCGGATTACGGTTTGGTGCACGGCAACAGCAGCCGGTCCAGCGGTTTGGCGGCGCCTGGGATGGCGATGCGGCACTGACGGCGGCCTTCCCAGGCGACGTCCAACCGCTCTTCCGGTTGGACGCCGGTCAGATACACCGAGCCGCCGTCGTTCACCACCGCGATCTCCCGTCCGGTTGCACTCAGCACCGTGGCGCCGAACGGCGGTTCGCTGCCGTCCGCCAGTTTGATGGTGGCTAACAGCTTGCTGCCTTTCACCACCTCGAAGTGGCGATAACCGATGGCGCCTTCCGTCAGCGTGCCTTGCACCACCGCGCGCGTGGCTTCAACGTCGTCCGCCAGCTTGTTGACGTCGATGCGCGTATCGGTGTTGTAGTAGCTGGTGATGTCCGAGATCACCGCCAATCCGAAGCGGTTGCTGTAAGCGCGGCCGTTGTTGATCGGCACGCCGGCGACGCCGTTGGTATCCAGCATCATGCGGCTGCCGCCGTTGCCGGCGTTCTGGTGCGCGGCGACGCCGTGCCGGGTAGCGGTCAGGCCGCCGCGGAAAGTTCCGCCAATCGAGGAGTAACTGCCCTGCTGATAAGACGCGTTGGCGTTGAGCGTGCCGAACGACGCGTTATGGGTGTAGTAACCGCTCGCCGTCGGTTTGCCGGACTGGGTGACGCCGCTGCCGACCTGCCAGGTATTGTTGATGTCGCTGTTGTCGGTGTAGGTCGCCGTTTGGGTCACGTCGCGGTTATTGACCTGCAGCGCGTAGCCCAGACGGTTGTGCTCGCCGATAGGCACGGTGAAATTGAGCATCGCGCTATCGTCGGTGCGGCCCCGATAGTGAGTGCGATAGGCCGCCAACGAGGCGGTGATGTTGCTGATCCCGCCGAAGTCGAACAGCTTGCTGGTCGACATGCCGTAGCGGTTTTGCGCGCCTGCGTCCCAGTAAGTCTGGTGTGAGTAGGTCAGATAAGCGGTGATCGCCTGAGCACTGTCCTCCGCCATAAAGGTTTTGCTGGCGGTGACGGTATACAACTCTTTTTGTCGGCCGCTGTAGCGATCGTCAATGTCGCCGTAGCGCGCCTGCAGGTACTGCGACATGGTCATAAATTTGCGCTGCGAAAAGCGGTAGCCGGCAAAGGTGATTTGGCCGTTGAGCTCGTCGAAACGTTTGGCGTAGTTGACCTTGAATGACATGCCTTTGGCGCTGGGTTCATCGGGCAGGCGCGCGATCGACTGCGTGGCGTCCACCGACAGGGCGCCGAACAGGTTCAGGTCGCGCCCCAGGCCGAGAGCCCAGGCGTTGTAATCGCCGCCGAGCAGTGCGCCGCCGTACAGCGACCAGGCGTTGCTCAAGCCCCAGGAGAAATCGCCGGCGGAGAACACCGGCCCTTGCGTGCGGTGATCGTAGGCAGACGGCTTGCCCAGCGCCACGTTATAGCGCACGTAGCCGGGGCGGGTCAGATAAGGAATGCTGGCGGTATCTACCTGAAAAGTGGAAACGCTGCCGTCTTGTTCTTCCACTTTCACATCCAGTTTGCCGCGTACCGAGCTGCTGAGATCCTGGATGGCGAACGGTCCGGCGGGCACCGTGGTTTGATACAGCGTGCGGCCTTCCTGAGAGACGGTGATCCGCGCGTTGCTTTTGGCGATGCCGCGTACTTCAGGCGCGTAACCCTGCAGGTTGGGCGGCAGCATGCGCTCGTCGCTGGCGAGGTTGAGGCCGGTAAAACGGTAGGCGTCGAACACCGGCGAATTCAGGTAGGTTTCGCCCAGCGTCAGCCTGGCGGCCTGCATCGGCAGCGCGCGGTATGCGTAGATCTGATTCCAGTCGAAATTGCTGTCGCGCCGGCCGTATTGTTGGTTGAAATCGGTCTGATAATCGGCGCGCAGGCGCCAGGCGCCCAGGTTGGCGCCCAACGTACCGTAGCTGCTGAGGCTTTCGGCGGTGCCGTTGTCGTGGTGCTGTTTACCGATTTGGCCGCTGAGATTGTAATCCAGCAGCACGCCGGGGATGCCATCGTCCCACTGTTCGGGCGGCGTCCAGTCGGGATCGGAGTATTTCATCCAGGCTTGCGGAATGGTGATCGCCAGCACGCCGCCGCTGATGCGATCGGAAACCGTTGCGCCTTTGATGCCGCGAATGTCGGCACACTGGTTGTCGCGCCACAGGGTGACTTTTTTGGCCGCTTCTTCTTTCAGCGCCATTTTTTCCACCAGGTCAGGCGGCAGGCACACCTGGCTGCCGCTCTTGTTATCCGGCGACGGGAAATACTGAATGCTGCGCTGGGGCAGCGTTTTCTGGTTGATTTTGATATCCAGCAGATAGGTGCCCGGCATGACGTAATCGGCGTCGGAAAAGCGGGATAAGTCCACTTTGCTGCGTTCGCCGATATCCAACACGTCGGTATTGAATTCCGTCGCGGAAAAGACCGGTTTTGCCCAGAGAACAGAGAGAATGACGATGATGGGCGTTTTTTTTATTGTCAGTAAAGACGTCATAGAATGATCACTCATGGCAAATCCGCGCCTAATAGCAGGTCATCCCGTAAGACCTGAATACGTAATGCTGTACAGCGTTCCTAACGAAAACCGGCTACAGATAAGACAGGGTGAATTTGGCCAATGAGCTGAAACCGCCCGCCCGTGCCCTGTCGGGGTGAATGCGCAGCTGGGCGCCAAAGCGCAGCGTGTTATCGCCGGCAACGATCAGATAATCCGCCGTCGTGCTGCCGAGCGGGATCGGGGTGCCGGCGTCGGTCAGCAACTCGATAGCCATGCCGCGCGCCTCGCCATGGACGGCGAGCCATTGCGGATCTTGGCTATCCGCGATGCCGCTGAAGGTGAGGTTGGCCGCGCGATAAATAAAATCGGGCTTTATCTGGCTGGCCAGTTCGCAGTTCACCAACCTGATGGCGAAGTGGCGGCGGCTGCCGATGAGGCTCGGCTGGGCATCTCGCCCGGCGTCGCTCATTGAAACCAGCCCGAAATCAACGGTTTGATCCAAACTGTCGCCGGCGATGTTGCACGGCGTTTCGACGATTTCGCCGCCCAGGCTGACTTTGCCGTGGCCCTGAGTTTTCGCCGTGGCGCTAGCGCTGCCGATGCTGAGCGCGATCAGCAATGCGCCTCGCCAATGGATGGTCATGCTGGCTTCTCCCTGTCGAGATCGGTTCCTTTGCCGGAGCCGGCGTCGTTAAGCATGGGGATGCCCGCGCCGGCATCCCCAACGAGGCTTACTGATAAGCCAGGGTAAAGTTCGCCACGCTGGTGAACTGGCCCGGCACGACGGCGCCGGAAGCGCTGTTGCCTTGCAGGTATGCGGCGAATTTCAGGGCGTTGTTGCCTTCGTTCAGGCCCTGGCCGTCCGTTGCGGTACCCAGCTCAACTTCCTTGGCGTGCAGCTGGTCGTAAATCACGATGCCCGCGCCGCTGGCGGAACCGCTCAGCGCCAGCAATTTGCTGTTGACGGCATCCGGCGTGCCGGTGAAGGTCACCTTGACGTTTTTCATGGTGTTGAGCGCGCAGTCTTTCAGCTCAATGCTGAAGGGTTCGGCGCTGGATTTGCCTTCTTTGGCCAGGATGCGGCTGCTGATCTGGCCCATCGGGACGGTTTGATCGACGGAGTCCGGCGTGATGCTGCAAGGCGCATCGATAATTTCACCGCTAAAGGTCACGGTGCCGCTGCCCTGGTTCGGGGGCGGCGCCGCATGTGCAACGGAGGCGGTAGAAAAAGCAATGGCGGTCGCCAGCATTAATTTATTCAGTTTCATTTCTCAGGTTCCTGTAGAGAGTATTTAAATAAAAAGAAAAGCACACCTAAATCCCCGCAGAACAGCAACGCCCTGTTAGCCGCACTGCGGTGGGAGCCAGATCCTTTTGCTTTGGGCAATACGCACACTTTTCGTTATTTGCTTTTAATAACGAAATGGTTATGTGATGTTTGGTCGGTTTTATTTGATTTTAAAACCCGAATATCGGTATGGCGTTTTGCTGGGAATATTCTTGCAAACAATAGCATTACTTGGAAATAGATTTTGTTGAAATAACTCAAATTCAGAATATAAAACCAAAAGGAAAAAGTTAAATATAAGATAAAAAACCAATAGATCGTATGTAAATATTATCCAGAATAAATGACTGCATAAATAAGGTTATGCGAGATATTAGATCGACTGTAATAGCGGTTGCCCTACAATGCGCAATATCGCTTTGCTAATATTACGCTTTGACGAACATTGAAGAATTTTCTTTATGAAACAAAATGAAAAACATAAGCATTTGTTTTGTATGATTTTTTGTGGTTAGTTGTCCCTATGGCGTTCCACCGCCTATTCCTGGGTTGTCGAAGGGGTGTTAACAAAAAAATAACAATGAGGCAGAGGGGAGATTATTCTTATCAGATGCTATTTTTTGGACGCGCTTATGTTATTTAACCCATTGTGATTAACCAGAAAAGGGCAGGTGATGCCGTAGGCATTACATAATAATGACCTAAGTGATAATCAAAGGATGAACGATGGAATGATTACTGCGATTAATGCATTTAGCAGATGTAAGGCGCATGCGTTGACAATATTGGTAATTATGTATTCGCGGTTCGTTATGGGATTGTTTAAACATCTTCATATCATGATAACCATGAAAAAAATTGCACAGAAAAATCCTAGTGAAAAATCCGAGGAACAATGCATGAAATTTTATCGGCAAAGGTTGGATTTATTAATAAATATTCATTCGCGCGGTGATAGACAGCGCCAGGTCTATTTTATCGGAACAACGTCGTTTGCGCGGACGCCGCCGTGATTTATGCCCCTGTGCATCACTGACGTGCAGTCATGAACGGGGGCTCAGCAGTAACCACTCAGGAGGAATGCTATGGCCAAGGTGCCGAAAACGTTTGAAAGTAGAAAATCGCTGATGCTGGATGTGTTGCGGGGATTGTGCCGGGATCTTGTGGAAGGGGCCGGGGGCCTGCATCCCCCGCCGGAGCAGTGGCCGAAGACGCGCGAGCTGGCGGATAAATGCGGCGAAAACATTTATACCACCCGCACCCTGCTGCTGGCGCTGGAAAAGGAGGGCAAGGTCCGCTGCACCCACCGCAGCATCAACAATTCTCTACGCTGGTACAGCTGCGACGAACAGGCGGCGATAAAAAAAGAGTGATTCGACCCTGGCGGTCGCTTTTGACTATTCCTACAGCTAATCATTAGTAAAACTTATCATTTGACGGGGCGTTTTGCTCCGTCAATCCTCCTCTCCGCTCGCTGCCATCCGCACAGGCATTGCTAATATGTTTTTTGCGGCCATATACTTATCGCTCAGACGGGAACAGGTGTAGGGAGCCGGCATCGTAATGAAGGAAAAGAAAGACATACTGAGATTGGATGATATTCATTATCAAATAGACAACCAAGTGATCCTGGACTCCGTCTCTTTTACGCTGGGTGAAGGCGAGTTCAAACTGATCACCGGGCCTTCCGGCTGCGGGAAAAGCACCCTGCTGAAAATCATCTCTTCCTTAATGGATCCGACCAGCGGAAATCTCTATTTCGACGGACGAGCGATCGCCGAGATGTCGCCGGAGGCGTATCGCAAACAGGTTTCTTACTGCTTCCAGACGCCGGCGCTGTTCGGCAATACGGTTTACGACAATCTGGCGCTGCCCTACCAGATCCGTCAACAGTCGCCGGATGAACGAAAAATGCAGGCCGATCTGGCGCGTTTCGGGCTGCCGGAGGCGATGCTGACCAAAAGCATCAATGAGCTGTCCGGCGGGGAGAAGCAGCGCGTGTCCCTGATCCGCAACCTGCAGTTTATGCCCCGGGTGCTGTTGCTCGATGAGATCACCAGCGCGCTGGACGAGGAAAATAAGCGCAACGTCAATGAGATAGTCCATCAGCTGGTGGCGGAGCACCGGCTGGCGGTGCTGTGGGTGACGCACGATACCGAAGAGATAGCGCATGCGGACGAGGTGATCACCCTGCGCGCGCACGGCGCCGAGCAACAGGAGCAACAGCATGAATCAGCATAACATCACCAACGAATCCTTAGGCTTGTCGATGATCCTGGTGGTGGTCGCCATTCTGATCAGCCACCGGGAAAAGCTGGCGCTGGAAAAGGACATTATCTGGAGCATCTGCCGCGCGGTGGTGCAGCTGATCATCGTCGGCTACGTGCTGAAGTACATTTTCGATCTGGATAACGCGGTGCTCACAGTGTTGATGGTGCTGTTCATCTGCTTTAACGCGGCCTACAACGCCAAGAAACGCAGCAAGTACGTCGAACACGCGTTCGTGACGTCGTTTATCGCCATCACCACCGGCGCGGTGCTGACGTTGGCGGTATTGGTATTGACCGGCTCCATCGAATTTACGCCGATGCAGGTGATCCCCATCTCCGGGATGATCGCCGGTAACGCCATGGTGGCGGTGGGATTGTGCTACACCAACCTCGGCCAGCGTTTCAAAAGCGAGCAGCAGAAGATTCAGGAGATGCTCAGCCTGGGGGCGACGCCCAAGTTCGCTTCGGCGGCGCTGATCCGCGACAGCATCCGCGCTTCGCTGATCCCGACCGTGGATTCGGCGAAAACCGTTGGGCTGGTCAGCCTGCCGGGCATGATGTCCGGGCTGATCTTCGCCGGCATCGACCCGGTGAAAGCGATCAAATACCAGATTATGGTGACCTTCATGCTGCTTTCCACCGCCAGCCTGTCGACCATCATTGCCTGCTATCTGGCCTACCGTAAGTTTTACAACGCGCGCCACCAGCTGGTGGTCGGCAACCTGAAGTAACGCCATGAAAAACGGCCTCCGCGGAGGCCGTTTTTTTTACCCTTGCAGCAGGGCGATGCTCTGGCGGATTTCCCGTTCGATATCCGCCTCGCTCCAGCTGTCCAGCTGCGAAGAGAAGGGCTCGAAGGCATAGACGCCGGTGTAGCCCAGGCGTTCCAGGTTTTGCACCTGGCGGCGGCTCTCCAGCCGATCGCCCTCGCTCAGCATGATGCGCTCTTCGTCGCTCAGCGCGCCTTTATCTCGCCCATCCTCCACGCCGGACAGATGCACCAGGCCGATCTGCGCCACCTGGATCTGCGCGTCGAAGTCGGCCTGCGCCACACCGCTTAAATAGTGGTGGAAAGTATCGAGCACGATGCGGTACGGCGCGCCCGAATCGCGGATGAGCGCCTGGGTCAGCAGTGACGATCGCAGCGAGCTGATGCCGAAGCCCAGCGGCTCGACGTACCCCTGCACGCCATAGCGGGCAAACAGCGGCGCCAGCAGCCGCAGCGCGGCGAGGGTGTCGTCGCGTTTTTGCTGCTCGCTGCGCGTGTCATCGGCGCTGCAGTGCGGGCATAGCACCAGCGCCCGGCTGCGGATGGCCTGCGCCTGCGCCAGCAACGCTTCGGCGCGCTGCTGCAGCGCCGCCGGGTTGTCCATCAGATTGAACATGCCGAGGGCGTTGATCGTGACGATCTCGATGCCGTATTGCGCAGCGAGCGCATTGAGCTGCGCGTCGCTCAGATCGTCGGTCACCTTGCCGCTGGGCATATCGTTGCGCAGCTCAACCTTACTGAGCCCGCAGCGTTTCACCAGGCGGAAAAAACTGTCCAGATCGAGATTCGGCGCAATCTTGCGGTTAATGCAGAAGCGGTCCAGTGCAATGGTCATGAGGCATTACTCCAGCGGTCAGGGTTGAGAGATCAGGATTTGCCGTTTTCCAGCGGCAGCGGCTTGCCGTCGGGCAGGGGGTGGCGGTGGCGGTGGCGTTTGGCCAGCACCACCTGCTCCATTTTTTCCAGCGAGACGCCTTTGGTTTCCGGGATATAGCGGCCGATGAACCAGTAGCTGAACAGGCAGCAGGCGGCGAAGATCCACATCGGGAAGGCGCCGTGGAAATGCGAGAACAGGTAAGGGTGGTCGTTGATCATCGGGAACGACTGCGACACCGCGAAGTTAGCGACCCACATGCAGCCGACGGCGATGCTCATCCCCTGCGCGCGCATGCGGTTCGGGAAGATTTCCGACACCAGCACCCAGGCGCCGACGCCCCAGGACAGCGCATAAAACACCATGAAGAACAGCATGCCGAACAGCGCGAAATAGCCGGTGGCCTGAGTGTAGAGCGCGTACGAGGTGAGCAGCAGGCCGGCGATGGCGCCCAGCGTGCCGTAACGCATAAGCGGAATGCGGCCCATGCGATCCATCAGCATGGCGCCGATGACCGAACCGACCAGCTGCAGCACGCCGATCCAGATGGTCTGAAACAGCGCTTCCTGCGCGTTTTCGGTGACGGTTTTCAGCACCACCGGCGCGTAGTACATCATCACGTTGACGCCGGTCACCTGCTGCAGCATGGCGATCATGCAGCCGACGAACAGGATGAAACGCACCCGCACATCGCCGTAGTTCAGCTTCCGATGCCGCTGCTGTTGATCCTGCTGCAGCGAGTCTTTGATTTCTTTCAGCAGATTCTGCGCGTGGGCGGCGTTGGAAACCTTGGTCAACATCGCCAGCGCCTGATCGTCGCGGCCCATCATCACGTTCCAGCGCGGCGACTCAGGAATGACGAACACCAGGATGCAGAACAGAATGCAGGGGATGACGCCCGAGGCGAACATCCAGCGCCAGCCCATTTCCACCAGCCAGGCTTCGCTGGCGAGGCTGGCGATTTTGAAGTTGACGTAGAAAATCACGATCTGGCCGAACACGATGGCGAACTGCTGCATACTGAGCGCGCGCCCGCGCATGTCCTTTGGCGACACTTCCGACATGTACATCGGCGACACGGTGGCGGCGATGCCGACCGCCAGCCCGCCGATGATGCGGTAGATGACGAACCAGGTGAAGGTCGGGGCCAAGGCTGCGCCGACGGCGGAAACGGTGAACAGCAGCGCCGCCAGCATCAGCGCCTTTTTACGGCCCCAGCGCGCCGCCAGCGGCCCGGCGGCGAAGGCGCCGACCACGCAGCCGATCACCACGTTGGAGACCGCCCAACCGGTTTCGGCCGGGCTGAGATTGAAATAGGTTTTCAGCGCTTCGATCGCGCCGGAGATCACGGCGGTATCGTAGCCGAACAGAATGCCGCCCAGGGCGGCGATGCCGCAAATTCGCAATATGTAGCCGGTATTGTGCTTACGCTGATATGACATGTGTTGCTCCGATTTTTATCCTGGCTTCCGTCCGCACGGTTGGGTTGTCGGGAAGAGGGCGGGCGGAAGGGTGTGAACCGTGCCTGTCATCAAGGCGATGTCGTCGATAAATGCTGGAACAAACAAGAACATTTATTTCATAATTAGTGAATAATGGAATATTGATTTTTAGATCCAGTTCAAAAAAAACCGTCACGCGCGATCCGGGTGCCTTGGGCGTTCTGGGACGGGCGGTAACGGCGACAGGGCAGGCGCGGTGCAGGTTTTCTGTAGCAAAGTCAGTGTGTATTGCCCCTGGTTTCTCCTGCGCCGTTGCGCTTTCCCTGGCGCAGTAATGAAAGCGCCAACCCGATCGACACCGCAAAATTGCGACCTCGCGCACTAAAAACAAATTTTTCAAAACAATTTATTTGAAACTTTTTTTTCAATGAAATAGAGTTTGCTGCATCCGGTCAGGATGTAGCCGGCTTGCCGACGGGGTTTGGCGAGCGGGACGATTAACGCCGCGCCGCCGGCGAGTGGCCAGGCGACAGCGGACTTGAAAAGAGGGCGTGACATGAAAACCGTGGGTAACTTTATTGACGGGCAGGTGTGCCTGAGCAGCAGCAATCAAACCGTCGACGTGCACAACCCGGCCAGCGGGCAGGTTGAGCGGCGCGTCACGCAGAGCACCGCCGCCGAAGTCAAGCAGGCCATCGACGTGGCCCATCGGGCGTTTGCCGATTGGTCGCGCACCACGCCGCTGCGCCGCGCGCGCATCATGTTCAATTTCAAGGCGCTGCTGGAACAGCACCGCGACGAGCTGGCCGAGCTTATCGTCAGCGAGCACGGCAAGGTGTACTCGGATGCGCTGGGCGAACTGACGCGCGGCATGGAAGTGGTCGAATTCGCCTGCGGCATCCCGCATCTGATCAAGGGCGAGTATTCGCCGGACGTCGGCAGCGGCGTCGACAGTTTCTCGCTGATGCAGCCGCTGGGCGTGGTGGCGGGCATTACCCCGTTCAACTTCCCGGCGATGGTGCCGATGTGGATGTTCCCTATCGCGCTGGCCTGCGGCAACACCTTCATCCTCAAGCCGCCGGCGCTGGTGCCCTCCGCCTCGGTGCGCCTGGCGGAACTGCTGAAAGAAGCCGGCCTGCCGGACGGCGTGTTCAACGTGGTGCACTGCGCCAATGAAGACGCGGCGCAGCTGTGCACCGATCCGCGCATTCAGGCGGTGAGCTTCGTCGGCTCCTCCACCGTGGCGGAACATATCTACACCACCGCCAGCGCGCACGGCAAGCGGGTGCAGGCCTTCGGCGCGGCGAAGAACCAGGCGATCGTCATGCCGGACGCCGATCTGGACGCCACGGTCAACGCGCTGATGGGCGGCGCGTTCGGCTCCGCCGGCGAGCGCTGCATGGCGCTGCCGATCGCCGTGGTGGTCGGTGACGACACCGCCGATAAACTGATCGCCAAACTGAAGCCGCTGATCGCGCAGCTGCGCGTCGGGCCGGGCTTGCAGCAGGGCGGCGAAGAGAATGAAATGGGGCCGCTGGTGTCGTCCGCCCACCAGAAAAAGGTGCTGGGCTACATCGATCTGGGCGTGGAAGAAGGCGCCACCCTGGTGGCCGACGGCCGCAATTATCAGGTGCCGGGCTATCCTGAAGGCTACTACGTCGGCGGCACGCTGTTCGACCATGTGAAGCCGAACATGCGCATCTACCGCGAAGAGATCTTCGGGCCGGTGCTGGGCATCGTGCGGGTGCCGGATTACCGCACCGCCATCGACACGGTGAACGGCCACGAGTTTGGCAACGGCAGCGCCATCTTTACCGGCAGCGGCCACTACGCGCGCCAGTTCGTGCAGGAAGTGCAGGCCGGGATGGTCGGCGTCAACGTGCCGGTGCCGGTGCCGATGGCGTTCCACAGCTTCGGCGGCTGGAAGCGCTCGGTGTTCGGCGCGCTTAACGTACACGGCACCGACGGCGTGCGCTTCTACACGCGCATGAAGACCGCCACCGCGCGCTGGCCGGCCGGGCAGCAGACGGTGTCCGAATTCAGCATGCCGACGCTGGGTTAAGCGATCGCAAAGTATGAGCGGGCCGTTGCTCCTTCGGGGCAACGGCCTTTGCACGGGGAGTTAACAGGAGAATCGAGATGTCTTCACTGCTTGCCAAATGTCAGACGCCGAACGCCGAGGGGCGTATTCAGCACGTGACGCCGGAAAATGCCGGGTGGCGCTATGTCGGTTTCGACGTTTATCGCCTGGCCGCCGGGCAGTCGCTGCAGCTGGAGTGCGGTGACAAGGAGCTGTGCCTGGTGCTGGTGGCCGGTATCGCCTCCGTCGCCACGCTGCGCGCCGAATACCCGCATATCGGCAAACGCATGAGCCCGTTCGAGCGCACGCCGCCTTACGCGGTGTATGTGCCGCACCACGATCGCATCGACGTGCGGGCAGAAACCGATCTGGAGCTGGCGGTGTGCAGCGCGCCCGGCAGCGGCCACCTGCCTTCACGGCTGATTACGCCGGCGGATATCGGCGTGGAGCGGCGCGGCAAGGGGCGCAACCAGCGGTTGGTGCACAACATTCTGCCGGACAGCGAGCCGGCCGACAGCCTGCTGGTGGTGGAGGTTTACACCGACGAGGGCAACACCAGTTCCTACCCGAGCCACAAGCACGATCGGGAAGACTCGCCGGACGAAACCTATCTGGAAGAGACGTATTATCACCGTATTCAGCCGGAGCAGGGGTTCTGCATGCAGCGCGTCTATACCGACGATCGCACGCTCGACGAATGCATGCCGGTCTACAATCGCGACGTGGTGAAAGTGCCGCGCGGTTATCACCCGGTGGCGACCCTGGCGGGCTACGACAACTATTATCTCAACGTGATGGCCGGGCCGGTGCGGCAATGGAAATTCACCTGGGAAAAAGATCACGTCTGGATTAACGGCGACGGCTATCCCGCCGCGCAATAAGCGCCTGAGGCCCGGCTTGCCGGGCTTATTCTTTATCAGGGTATAAATTTGACCTAAATTTGCCCTCCATCTTGCTCAAATGATAATCTGTCCGCACGCGATCGCTCCCTGGCTGAGTGAATCTAACGAACCGCTGTTATGCAACGAAATTGCCGGTACACAGGAGGAAGAACCATGACGACTACCATGTCCCAAAAAGCGGCGCGCGAAGGATTAGGTTCGCCCGATCTGTTTGAAGGCGGGGTTTACGTCACAAAAAATGGTGTTGCCGAGCTGTTTGTACAAACGGCGGCTGAGAGAGAGGCCGAAATTCGGGAACGCAATCTGGAACGCCAGTCCAACGCGTTGTTGAAACTGACTATGATGGCGAAGCAAGAGATTAAAAATCAGCGTGGTCTGTCGCCCGAAGAAACCTTGCAGCGGCTGCGTGACGCGCGGAAATAGGCCCGAGGTGCAGGATGCCCCAGGAAATACGTTTTACCGTCGCGCCGGCGGCGGAATGGAGCCTGAAAGACATCGAGTCTTATAAGAGCGGAACGATAGGAGCAGTCGCGGCCGGGGTGTTCGTGGACAATCTGTTGTTATCGTCCCTCGCGGCAATTGCCGACGATCCTGCCCGCTTCCGCTTCAACGCCGTGCTGGCAGGCATGGGAGTGCGGTTGCACGAACGATTGGATCCCGACAGCGAATACTACGTCATCTATGACTACGACGGCCAGACGGTGGAGATTCTGCTTTTCATCAGCATGAAGCAGGATCTGGAAAGCGCGCTCTACCGCTATTTGTTGCTGCAATAACCCCGCCGCGCCCGAGCCTGTCGGGCGCGTTCACCCCAGCCTTACTCGTCCCGGGCGTTATTCAGCGCCAGCGAAACCGCCAGCGTCTGCGCCAGGCACATCGAGGCCACCTGCGAACGGAACCCGTCCACCTGCGCTTCGCGCACCACGAAACAGACGTCGCTGAAGGCGGCCAATGGGCTGACCTGGCTGTCGGTGATGGCGATCTGCTGCGCGCCGCGCTTGGCGCCCAATTCCACCAGTTCCACCGCCTCGCGGGCGTACGGCGAATAGCTGATGGCGATCACCACGTCCTTCGGTTTCACCATGCTCAGCTGTTCGGTGAACATGCCGCCCAGGCCGTCGATAAGAAACGCGCGGCGCTCCAGATGGCGCAGCGCATAGGTGAGATAGGAGGCGACGCTGAACGAACGGCGCAGGCCGATCACGTAGATGTTTTCGGCGTTGTTGAGCAGTTCGACGGCGCGATCCAGCTGCTCGGGGGCGATCTGCATCGCCAGCTGCTGCAGCGCCTGCGCGTTGACCATGGTGAATACGTTGAGAATTTCCGCCGGTTTCTCCGGCGCGACGTTGTCGTCGGTGGAGGTTTGGCGGAACAGGCGCGCGCGCTCGGTATAGTTCACCGTCTCTTCCATCAGATGCTGACGGAACACCTGCTTCATTTCGTTGAAGCCGCTGAAGCCGAAGGCGTTGGCGAAACGGATCAGGGTGGAAGGCGGCACGCTGGCCTGTGCGGCGATGGAGGCAACGGTATCGAAAGCGATGCTGTTACTGTTATCCAAAATATAGCGCGCCACCTGCTTCAAACGCTTGCTCAGCGTTTCATAACGGTGGCGGATCTCGTCCTGTAACAGCGAAAGTTGAGTTGGGTTGTTCATCCATTCGGCTCGCAGTGGGGTGAAGGCGCATTGGCCTGACGCCTGAAATATTGACAGGGTATTTTAACAGACGGAGCGGAAATTTCATTTCCTCAAAAAGCGATTTATTCGATCGCACATTGCGCGACTTCACAGAAAATAGGCAAAAAAATCCCCTTAAAGCGGCGAAATGGCCTTAAGGGGACGTGAACCTGCTCTCGCTGTCAGTGCGCGCCGCCCGCCTGCGGGCGGTACTGGCGCCAGAAACCGATCAGCGTCAGATATTTTTGTTTCACCTGCTCGATCAGGGCGGCGTCGTCGATTTCCCCCTGCAGCCAGCGGCGCGAAGGTTGGCCGAAGATAGTGCGGCCGACGGCGAAACCCTTCACCCAGCGCGCATCCGCGGCGGCGGCAAAGCCCGCCTTCAGCACCGCTTCCGGGGAGTCGAGCCCCAGGATCAGCACGCCGCGGCAGTAGGGATCGTAGGTATCGATTAGCGCACCGACCCGCCGCCAGTTTTCCGCGCTCAGCGGCGGCAGTTTCCACCAGTCCGGCTGAATGCCCGACTGGTAGAAGTGCTCAATCATCTCCAGGTAATAACGTTCGTCTTTGTCGGGGTTGTTGTCCGGCAGGATCACTTCCAGCAGCAGCTCGTGGCCGGACTTACAGCAGCCGCGGTAGACGTCGGCGATCAGCTCATCCTGCTCGCGACGCAGTTCCGCCGCGTCGTGCGGGTGATAAAACACCAGGCACTTCACCACGTGCTCCTGCGGCCAGTCGATCAATTGCGAGCCGATATTGCCGTGCTCCAGGCGCAGCGGGCGCGAACTGGGCAGCTCTACCGGCCGGCCGATCCACCATCCCTGGCCGGTGATCTCGTTCAGCGCCGCCTGCCCGTAGGTGGTGTCGGCCAGAATGCCGCTGTTGCCGTTCAGGCCGGCCTGCGCGGCGGCCTGTTGCGCCGCGGTCAGCAGCAGGGTTTTCAGGCGCGGAATGCGCTCCTCGCCGACGCCGGCTTCGCGTGCCATGTCCGCCAGCTGCTTGCGGTGATCGAAGGCGAAGACGCACAGTTCCGGCCACTGTTGCTTGCGGGTGGTGACCCGGTGCAGGTGGTTCAGGCGCGCATCGCGGTCCGGGCGCGTGACCTGCCGTTCACGCAGCAGGTAGTCGTCCAGCTCCCGTTTGGTCGGCATCGCCGGCGCGCAGCCGTGGCGCGAGACCACCAACGCGCCGCAGGCGTTGGCGTAGCGGCAGGCCTGATCCCAGCCCTCATCGTTCAGGTAGCCACGCAGCAGGCCGGACATAAAGGCGTCGCCGGCCCCCAGCACGTTCAGCACCTCAACCCGCACGCCGGCGTGCAGTTTCACCTGTTCCCAGCCATCGGCGATTTCGCCCTCGAACACCGAGCAACCCTGCGCGCCGCGCTTGCACACCAGCGTGGCCGCCGTGGCCCGGCGCACGTTTTTCAGCGCCGTCAGCGTGTCGGTGCTGCCGCCGGCGATATGAAACTCTTCTTCGGTGCCGACGATCAGATCGAAATGGTGCAGCACCTCCTGCAGCTCGCGCGTGACCTGGTCCGATTCCACAAAGCGGGTTTCGCCGTCGCCCAGCGACGTCAGCCCCCACAGCACCGGGCGGTAATCGATGTCCAGCGCGGTGCGCAGGCCGTGGCGGCGCGCGTATTCCAGCGCCTTCAGCACCGCGGCGCGGGTGTTCGGGTGCGACAGGTGCGTGCCGGTGATGGCCAGCGCGCGCGAGGAAGCGATGTAGGCCTCATCGATGTCGTCCGGCGTCAGCGCCATGTCCGCGCAGTTTTCGCGGTAGAAGATCAGCGGGAAGGTTTCCTGATCCTTGATGCCGAGGATCACCAGGCCGGTTAATCGCTGTTTGTCGGTGATCAGGCAGCGGGTATCGGCCCCGACGCGCTGCAGCTCTTCGCGCAGAAAGCGGCCCATGTGTTCGTCGCCGACGCGCGCCAGCATGCCGGATTTTAACCCCTGAATGGCGGTGCCGTAGGCCACGTTGCCGGAAGAACCGCCGAGGTACTTGGCGAATGTGCCGGCGTCTTCCAGCCGCGCGCCGATCTGCTGAGCATAGAAATCGACGGCGATGCGCCCGAGACAAATGACATCAAGCTGTTTTTCTTGTGTAGCCATACCCGTTTCCTTCTGTTTAAGCAAAACTCCAGCGGCGGCCCGAGCGTGGCGCCCTGCAGGAAGCATGTGGACAGTATGGGGAATGAAAATTTCAATTTCAATATAGAATGAAATTTACACCCCAAAAATGTGATGCGTTTAAAACATCGACAGAGGCGTGGGAAAAGGCGGTGAAATGGCTACGGGAGGGGGGCCGGGGCGCGCATAAAAGAGGGGAAATGACAGGGTAAAAGGCGGTCAGCCCATGAGCCAACGGCTTTTATTGGCCGGTGCGTGGCGCGAAGCCAGTGAAGGCTGACCCACGAGATGAAACGGGCTTTTCATGCATTATGCGATCTTTATCGCAAAATGAAATGTTTCTTCTGTAATGTGATTTTATGAAAAATATATTTGTTTATAATCGCTTCACGTTTCAGGTTGTCGACTTCGTGAGCAGCGGGCATCGCCTGCTCAAGATAATAGCTGCCGCCGCGTAACACAAACACGGAATTGTCGGCTCGGCGCGAGCCCTTTCCGGGGCGGCCCTCAATCTAAAGGGTGAGTAAATGGGCAAGATCAGGCTAACCATGGCGCAGGCGCTCGTCAGATTCCTCGATAACCAGTATCTGCTGGCCGACGGCGTGGAAACCAAATTCGTCGCGGGCATTTTTGCGATTTTCGGCCACGGCAACGTGCTGGGGCTGGGGCAAGCGCTGGAGCAGGATAGCGGCGATCTGCGGGTGCATCAGGGCCGAAACGAGCAGGGGATGGCCCATGCGGCGATCGGCTTCGCCAAACAGAAGCTGCGCCGGCAGATCTACGCCTGCACCTCATCGGTCGGCCCCGGCGCCGCCAATATGATCACCGCCGCGGCCACCGCCACCGCCAACCGCATTCCTTTATTACTGCTGCCGGGCGACGTTTACGCATCCCGCCAGCCGGATCCGGTGCTGCAGCAAATCGAACAGTCTTACGATCTCAGCATCAGCACCAACGACGCGTTCCGCGCGGTGAGCAAATACTGGGACCGCATCGTGCGGCCGGAACAGCTGATGAGCGCCTGCATCAACGCGATGCGCGTGCTGACCGATCCGGCGGAAACCGGCGCGGTGACGCTGTGTCTGCCGCAGGACGTGCAGGGTGAAGCCTACGACTATCCCGACTATTTCTTCCAAAAACGCGTGCATCGGCTCGATCGCCGCCCGGCGACCGACGGCATGTTGGCGGACGCGTTGGCGCTGCTGGCGGCCAAACGCAAACCGCTGCTGGTGTGCGGCGGCGGCGTGAAATACTCGCAGGCCGGGCGGGCGCTGCGCGAATTCGCCGAGCGCTTCGGCATTCCGTTCGCCGAAACCCAGGCCGGCAAAGGCACGGTGCCGAGCGACCATGAATTCAACCTCGGCGGCATTGGCGAAACCGGCTGCCTGGCGGCCAATACGCTGGCTCGTCAGGCCGATCTGGTGATCGGCGTCGGCACCCGTTACACCGATTTCACCACCTCGTCCAAATGGCTGTTCCAAAATCCGGACGTCAGCTTCCTCAATATCAACGTCAGCGCCTTTGACGCCGGCAAGCTCGACGGCGTGCAGGTGCTGGCGGACGCCCGCGAGGCCCTGAGCGAACTGGGCGCGCTGCTGGCGCAGGCCGAGTACCGCGCCGGCTGGGGCGACGCCATCGCCGCGGCGCGCAGCGCCCAGCGTGAAGAGACCGAGCGCGTTTACGCGGTGGAATACGGCGGCGTAGGCTTTGTGCCGGAGATAGACGATCACCTCGATCGCGAGCGGGTGTTCGCCGAATTTATCGCCCAGACCGATTCCGCGCTGACCCAGAGCCGGGTGCTGGGGGTGCTGAACCGCGAGCTGCCGGCGGACAGCGTGATCGTCGCCGCCGCCGGCAGCCTGCCGGGCGATTTGCAGCGGGTGTGGCACAACCGCGGCGAGCACGGTTATCACGTGGAGTACGGTTACTCCTGCATGGGGTATGAGGTGAACGCCGCATTGGGGGTCAAGCTGGCCGAGCCGCAGCGCGAGGTGTACGCGATGGTGGGCGACGGCGCCTTCATGATGCTGCATTCCGAACTGGTCACTTCGATTCAGGAAGGCTGCAAGATCAATGTGATGCTGTTCGACAACATGACCAACGGCTGCATCAACAACCTGCAGATGGAACACGGCATGGACAGCTACACCACCGAATTCCGCTTCCGTAATCCACAGGGCGGCAAGCTCGACGGCAAACTGGTGCCGGTCGATTTCGCCATGCTGGCGGCGGCTTACGGTTGCAAAACCTATCGCGTCACCACCGAGCAGCAGCTGCTCGATGCGCTGGCCGACGCCCGCAGGCAGACCGTGTCCACGCTGCTGGACATCAAGGTGCTGCCGAAGACCATGGTGCACAAGTATCTCAGCTGGTGGCGCGTGGGCGGCGCTCAGGTGGCCGACAGCGAGAAAATCGTCGCAGTGGCGCGCAAGCTGCAGGAAAACATCGATAAGGCGCGCGATTACTGATTCGTTTTCATACATAAATCTCGAGGGTAGCGAAAATGACATTGAACATTGGGGTTATCGGCACCGGCGCCATCGGCCGCGATCATATCCGTCGCTGCAGCAAAGTGTTGCAGGGCGCACGGGTGGTGGCGGTGAATGACATCAACCGCGACAACGCCGCCAAGGTGGTGAGCGATCTGCAGCTGGATGCGCGGGTGTATGACAACGGCCACGATCTGATCAAGGCCGCCGACGTACAGGCGGTGCTGGTGACTTCCTGGGGGCCGAGCCACGAAGAGTTCGTGCTGGCGGCCATCGCCGCCGGCAAACCGGTGTTCTGCGAGAAGCCGCTGGCGGTGACCGCGCAGGGCTGCAAAAACATCGTCGATGCCGAAGCGAAGCACGGCAAACGGCTGGTGCAGGTCGGCTTTATGCGCCCCTATGACCAGGGCTATCGCGCGCTGAAACAGGTGCTGACCAGCGGCCAGATCGGCGAGCCGCTGATGCTGCACTGCGCGCACCGCAACCCGACGGTCGGCGAAGCCTACACCACCGATATGGCGATCACCGACACCCTGATCCACGAAATCGACGTGCTGCGCTGGCTGCTCGACGACGACTATGTGTCGGTGCAGGTGGTGTTCCCGCGCAAGAGCCCGAAGGCGTTCCCACACCTAAAAGATCCGCAGATTGTGCTGTTCGAAACCGCCAAAGGCACGCGCATTGACGTCGAAATCTTCGTCAACTGCCAGTACGGCTACGACATTCAGTGTGAAGTGGTAGGGGAAACCGGCATCGCCAAACTGCCGGAGCCGTCTTCGGTGCAGATGCGCAGCGGCGCCCGCCTGTCGACCGAAATCCTGACCGACTGGAAGGATCGTTTTATCGACGCCTATGACGTTGAGCTACAGGGCTTCATCAACGACGTGGCCGCTGGCAAGTTGACCGGGCCTTCCGCCTGGGACGGCTACGCCGCCGCGGTGACCGCCGACGCCTGCGTGGCGGCCCAGCTCAGCGGCGAAATCGTGCCGGTGACCCTGCCGGCGCGCCCGGCGTTTTACAACAAATAGCCGGCTTGCACCACCTACCCACGATTGCAGAGGAGTGACCATGAAGATCGCTTTTGATGTCGACGTTATCCGGGATTTGGGCATCACCAAAATGGTTCAACAGGTGGCGGACTGGGGCTACAAATACATCGAGCAGTCGCCGCACCCGCAGATCAACCCGTTTTACAAGCATCCGAAGGCCAGCCGCGAAATCATGGCGGAGTATAAAAACGCCCTGAAAGCGACCGGCGTGGAGATCTCCTCATTTATCGTGGTGTACCGCTGGTCCGGGCCGGGGGAGGATCGCCGCCTGGCGGCGGTCAAAAACTGGCGGCGGATGATCGAAATCGCGGTGGAAATGGGCGTGCAGGTGATCAACACCGAACTGGCGGGCAACCCCAACGAACCGGAGATCTGCGAGGAGCTGTGGTATCGCTCGATGGAGGAGCTGCTGCCGATCGTCGAGCGCGAGGGCATTCGTATGGAGATCCAGTCGCACCCGTGGGACTTCTGTGAGCTGAGCAACGAAACCGCCGATCTGGTGAAATCGCTGCGCAGCGATCACGTCAAATACCTCTACAGCGTGCCGCACACCTTCTACTACGACAAGGGGCAGGGCGACGTGGCCGGCATGCTGCAGTACGCCGGGGACGATCTTTCCCACGTGCTGATTGCCGACACCATGAACCACACCAAGCATTGCCGTTATATCGTCAACCCGCCGGGGGTAGACGCAGCGGTGCACCAGCACGTCGGCATCGGCGAAGGCGAGGTGAATTTCGACGCCCTGTTCCAGACGCTGCGCGACATGGAGTTTGCCAACCGCAGCTTCAAGGTCGGCGGCGAATCGATCATCTGCACTTCGCTGTTCGGCTACCCGGAAAAGATGCCGAGCCAGGCGGTGGCGACCAGAGAGCGCATCGAAAGAGAGCTGTTGGGCAAATAATCTTATTCGGCTCGCCGGCGGCGTTTGCGCCGGCGGCCCTCCAAGCACCGAGGCAGACCATGAATAAAGACAACGTGAAATTGGCCATTGCGCCGATCGGCTGGACCAACGACGACATGCCCGATCTGGGCAAGGAAAATACCTTCCAGCAGTGCGTCAGCGAAATGGCGCTGGCCGGCTTCACCGGCAGCGAAGTGGGCAGCAAATACCCGCGCGATCCGGCGGTGCTGAAACCGATGCTGGACATTCGCGGTATCCAGATCTGCAACGCCTGGTTCAGCACCTTTTTCGCCGACGGCCAGAAAGACAAAACCATCGATGAATTTATCAACCACATGAATTTCCTGCATGCCATGGGCGCCAGGGTGATCGGCTGCTCCGAGCAGAGCAAGAGCATTCAGGGCACCACCAAAGGCGTGTTCGAAGAGAAACCGTACTTCAGCGATGAAGAGTGGCAGCGGGTGGCCGACGGTTACAACGAGCTGGCGAAGATCGCTGCCGGTAAAGGCATGCAGGTGTGTCTGCACCACCACATGGGCACCGGCATTCAAACCACGGCCGAAATCGATCGCTACATGAGCATGGTCAACGACGACGTCTACCTGCTGTTCGATACCGGCCACGCCTACTATTCGGAAGGCAGCCAGCAGGCGATGATGGCGATCCTGGAGAAGTATCTGCCGCGCATCAACCACGTCCACCTGAAGGACGTGCGCGATGAGGTGGTGGCGGAAGTGAAGGCCAACAAGCTGAGCTTCCTCGATGGCGTGAAGAAGGGCACTTTCACCGTGCCGGGTGATGGCGTGATCGACTTCAGGCCGGTGTTCAAGCTGCTGGACGAGCGCGGTTACAAAGGGTGGATGGTGGTGGAGGCCGAGCAGGATCCGGCGCTGGCCAACCCGTTCGAGTATGCGGTGAAAGCGCGCCGTTATATTCGGGAAACCGCCGGCATTTAAGCGGCGAGGGTCAATAAAGCTCGAGGGGAGCCGCCGGCGCCCCTTTTTTGATGGCGGCGTGTTAACCGCCGAGCGTTTGCCAGGTTGCAACCTGGCTGCCTGGCCACGGCGTGGCGGCATGCACGCCACGGGCGATCGCCCGGGCCAGGGTGTCCGCCGCCAGCGCGCCGATTTGCAGCACCGCCAGTTCGCGGCTGCCCTGAACCTCGCGCTGCCCGGTGGACAGGGCGAACACCACGTCGCCGTCAAACGGGCTGTGCAGCGGGCGAATAGCGCGCGCCATGCCGTCTTGCGCCATGATGGCCACCCGTTTCAACTCCACTCGCGTCAGCGCCAGATCGGTGGCGATGCAGGCCAGGGTGGTGTTCTTTCTGCCGCCCTGCGGCTCTTGTTCCATCCAATCTTCGCCCTGGGCGCGCAGTTGCGCCAGCGCCGCCGCGCCGCCGTTGCCGAATTCACCGTCAATTTCATAGGGCGTCGCCCAGAAGGCGCGGGTGCCGGGCGCTACCACCGCACCCAAACTGTTGACCGCCACCAGCGCGCCGACGGTAGCGCCGTTGGCGGCAATGATAGATGCCGAGCCGAGGCCGCCTTTCAGCTTGCCCATGCCGGTCATGGCGCCATAGCCGGCGCCGACGGTGCCGAGCGGAAAATCCAGCCCGGCCTTGCCGACCGCATCGATGCCCAACTGGCGATACGGCGGCGTGAGCTGCCAGTTTTTGTCGCCGCCGTTGGCCAGATCGTACAGGCAGGCGGTGGGCACGATCGGGGAGACCGGCACGCCGGGCGCCGGGCGCAGCGCGTAGCCTTTACCCTGTTGCCCCAGCCAGGCAGCGACGCCGTCCGCTGCCGCCAGACCGTAAACCGAGCCGCCGCTGAACGTCAGCGCATCGACGGTCTGCACCAAATTGTCTTCGCCCAGCGCGTCGGTTTCCCGGGTGGCGGGGCCGCCGCCGCGCACGTCCACGGCGGCGATCGCCGGGCTGTCCGGCAGGATAACCGTCGCGCCGGTGCGCACCCGGCTGTCCTGCGCCACGCCGACCTTCAGGCCCGGCACATCGGTAATCAGGTTGCGGGCGCCTGGGCGTCCGGCGGCGGAAGTTGGCATAGCGGCACCTAATGGGGTGAGAGGAGAGAATATGCCGACGGCGGCGGTCAGGCCGGCCAGCGCTTGTAAAAAGGTTCGGCGGTTGATGTTCAGGGGCCGGCGCAGCGGCCCCTGCGGGTGGGGAAGATTACGCATCGCCGCGCGGCTGCCCGGAGCGAAAACGCGCCATATGGTAGGCATCGACCAGTACGCCGTCGCGCATGGCATAGGCGCGACTGGTGCCTTCTATCTCGAAACCGAATTTGCGGTATAGCGCGATGGCTGCCGGGTTGTCGGTGAATACCTCCAGTTCGATGCGCTCGATGGCCGCCCAGTTGTCGCACAGGTCGATCATCGCCTGCATCAGGCGGCTGCCGACGCCTTTACCGTGGTAGTGCGGATCGACGCCGATGCCGAAGGTAGCCACGTGGCGGCGGCGCACTCGCTGATTCAGCATCACAACCAACTGGCCGGCAAGCTGCCCGTCGATAACGGCCGCCAGGTTATACGTGCCCGGTTCGGGATTGGCGAGGCGCTTCTGCCAGGACTCAACGGACGGTAGCGGTAGCTGCAGCGTATCGCGGTAGACGGGCGCCAGAGAATAAAGATGATGCAGAGCCTGCGCATCCGTTGTTTCCACGTGGCGTATCACGATCTCGCTCATCTCGCTGCTCCTGTTGCTTACCGGTTGAATAACCTCTGAATTTATCGGTTTACTGCCTTGAGTCAATATTATTTCAACGGGTCAAAAAAAACGCTTTACAGGTGCGAATGATAATGATTATTATTGCGATGCGTTCCGGGGAGGGCATCAACCCTTGATACTCTCGCTGCGAAGGCACGACATTGCTCACATTGCTTCCAGTGTTTACTTAGCCAGCTCGGGTGCTGGCTTTTTTTTTGCCCTTTTTCAACCGCTTCCGCCTTCAACAAATCCGTTGCCAATCCGCCGTTTCATTCCATCGAAATTTTTGAACAGAGGCATGAGTTTTTTACGCTTTCTTATTCTGCCCGCAGGACTAGACTGTAAAAAAACATTGAGGAGAGTTGAATATGATTTATGTACGCAAAGCGGAAGATCGCGGCCACGCCAATCATGGCTGGCTGGATAGCTGGCACACCTTCTCATTTGCCGACTACTACGATCCGAACTTTATGGGGTTCTCGGCGCTGCGTGTGATCAACGAAGATGTGATCGACGCCGGGCAGGGTTTCGGCACCCACCCGCATAAGGACATGGAAATCCTGACCTATGTGCTGAGCGGCACGGTGGAGCATCAGGACAGCATGGGCAACAAGGAGCAGATCCAGGCCGGCGAATTCCAGATCATGAGCGCGGGCACCGGGGTACGTCACTCCGAGTACAACGCCAATCAGGATCGTCCGCTGCACCTGTACCAGATTTGGATCATTCCGGATCAGGTCGGGCTGGAGCCGCGCTACGAGCAGCGTATGTTCGACGCGCCGCAGGGCCGTCAGCTGGTGCTGTCGCCGGATGCGCGCGACGGTTCGCTGAAGGTGTTCCAGGATATGACGTTGTCGCGTTGGGCGCTGAATAAAGGCGAGCAGGGTGAGTACCCAATCGCCGCCGGCCGTCGCATTTGGATCCAGGTGGTGCGCGGCAAGGTCTCGGTCAACGGCCAGGCCGCCGGCATCAGCGACGCGTTTGCGGTGTGGGATGAATCGGGTCTGACGATTCAGGCCGACGAAGAGAGCGAAATCCTGCTGTTCGATCTGCCGCCGGTGTGATTAGGCGGTAAATTTCAAGGGCTCACGATGTGAGCCCTTGAGGTTAACGACAAGCCTGATGACGTTGCCCGACTGAAAGCCGGCAGCATATAAAAACAAGGAAAATCAATTTATTGATTTTCGGCTGACAATCACAAAGGGGAAAAACCACGCTTTTTCCCCTTTGTCACCGTATGAAGGGCTCACGCTGTGAGCCCTTTTTGCGTTGGCCGTCGCATAACCGACAATATCGGCCCGCCGTTTTTTTTGCTAAAATGACTGCCCATTCACGGTTAGTCAGTTCATTGATAATGAAGAAAAAACGGCCGGTACTCCAGGATGTGGCGGACAAGGTGGGCGTGACCAAGATGACGGTGAGCCGTTATCTGCGCAATCCCGACCAGGTTTCTGCCGCCCTGCAGCAAAAAATCGCCGTCGCGCTGGATGAGCTGGGTTACATCCCCAACCGCGCGCCGGACATCCTCTCCAACGCCACCAGCCGGGCGATTGGCGTGCTGTTGCCGTCGCTGACCAACCAGGTGTTCGCCGAAGTGCTGCGCGGCATCGAAAGCGTCACCGACGCGCACAACTACCAGACCATGCTGGCGCACTATGGCTACCTGCCGGAGCGTGAAGAAGAGCGTCTGACCTCGCTGCTTTCTTACAATATCGACGGCCTGATCCTGTCTGAGCGCCATCACACGCCACGCACCCTGAAAATGATCGAGGTGGCGGGCATTCCGGTGGTGGAGCTGATGGACTGCGTCTCGCCGTGCATCGATCTGGCGGTGGGCTTCAACAACTTCGAGGCGGCGCGCCAGATGACCCAGCAGATCATCGCGCACGGCCACCGTCACGTGGTCTATTTCGGCGCCCGACAGGATGAACGTACCATCATCAAACAGCAGGGGTATGAGCAGGCGATGCGCGAATCCGGCCTGGAGCCGTACAGCATCATGACCGCACGCTCTTCCTCCTATTCCGCCGGCGGTGAGCTGCTGCGCCAGGCGCAGCGCGACTACCCGCAGATCGACAGTATCTTCTGCACCAACGATGACCTGGCGATCGGCGCGGCCTTCGAGTGCCAGCGTCAGGGGCTGTCGATCCCGCAGGACATGGCGATCGCCGGTTTCCACGGCCATGATATCGGCCAGGTGATGGTGCCGAAGTTAGCCAGCGTGCTGACGCCGCGCGAACGCATGGGGCAGATCGGCGCCGAGCGCTTGCTGGCCCGGCTGCGCGGCGAAACGGTGTGCCCGCGCATGGTGGACGTCGGTTTCACCGTGATCCCCGGCGGCAGTATCTGAGCCATTTTAACGTTCTGTTTTAACACCCTTTCTCTTTGCAGCGCGCCCTGAGGCGCGCGGGTTATCCCGCCTGTAAGCCCGCCGCTCGTTGCCGGCATAAGTTTGATCTCTGTCCCAGAACGCGAATTTTAGCCGCTTACCCGGTTCCGGCGCTCATGTTGTTACCGGTATCATGATACCGGTAACAACGAGTGTGCGGTCATCTTGCTGCAAGACTGAACCTCTGACTCAACAACACCTACAGCTCTTCTTAAACACCGGGAAAGAGCCTAAAAATAAAACAACCGCACGCTTTACGCCTATCGTAAAGAGAGTCGCGATAAAAGGTTGGAGAAAAATTATGCCATTAGTGATTGTTGCAGGCGGCGTAGCGCTGCTGCTGCTGCTGATGATCCGCTTCAAGCTGAACGGCTTTATCTCTCTGGTGCTGGTTGCCCTGGCGGTCGGGATCGCACAGGGCATGCCGGTCGATAAAGTCATCGGCTCCATCAAGGCCGGCGTGGGCGGCACGTTGGGCAGCCTGGCGCTGATCATGGGCTTCGGCGCCATGCTCGGCAAGCTGCTGGCGGACTGCGGCGGCGCGCAGCGCATCGCCACCACGCTGATCGACAAGTTCGGCAGAAAACACATTCAATGGGCGGTGGTGCTGACCGGCTTCACCGTCGGCTTCGCGCTGTTCTACGAAGTGGGCTTCGTGCTGCTGCTGCCGCTGGTGTTCACCATCGCCGCTTCCGCACGCATCCCGCTGCTGTACGTCGGCGTGCCGATGGCCGCCGCGCTGTCGGTGACCCACGGCTTCCTGCCGCCGCACCCGGGCCCGACCGCCATCGCCACCATCTTCCATGCCGATATGGGTAAAACCCTGCTGTACGGCACGCTGCTGGCGATCCCGACGGTGATCCTGGCCGGCCCGGTTTATGCCCGCTTCCTGAAAGGCATCGACAAGCCGGTGCCGGAAGGCCTGTACAACCCGAAAACCTTTACAGAAGCGGAGATGCCGAGCTTTGGCGTCAGCGTCGCCACGTCGC
The DNA here is from genome assembly GCF_051172435.1 of Serratia sp. G204Y. NCBI lineage: Bacteria > Pseudomonadati > Pseudomonadota > Gammaproteobacteria > Enterobacterales > Yersiniaceae > Serratia > Serratia sp. G204Y. Next base: position 129,008 of record NZ_JBPIZA010000006.1, read on the forward strand.
TGGTGCCGGTGATCCTGATGGCACTGCGCGCGGTCGCTGAAATGGTGTTGCCGAAGGGCCACAGCCTGCTGCGCTTCGCCGAGTTCTTCGGCGACCCGGTGATGGCGACCCTGATCGCCGTGCTGATCGCTATCTTCACCTTCGGCCTGAACCGCGGCCGCACCATGGATGAAGTGATGGGCACCATCACCGATTCGATTAAAATCATCGCCATGATGCTGTTGATCATCGGCGGCGGCGGCGCCTTCAAGCAGGTGCTGGTGGACAGCGGCGTCGAGCAGTACATCGCCGGCCTGATGGAAGGCAGCAACGTTTCGCCGATTCTGATGGCCTGGTCGATCGCCGCCGCGCTGCGTCTGGCGCTGGGTTCCGCCACCGTGGCGGCGATCACCGCCGGCGGCATCGTCGCCCCGCTGATCGCCACCACCGGCGTCAGCCCTGAGCTGATGGTGATTGCGGTCGGTTCCGGCAGCGTTATCTTCTCGCACGTTAATGATCCGGGCTTCTGGCTGTTCAAGGAGTACTTCAACCTGAGCATCATGGAAACTATCAAATCCTGGTCGGTGCTGGAAACCATCATCTCGGTGTGCGGCCTGGTGGGCTGCCTGCTGCTGGCGACGGTCGTATAATCTTTATCCGGCGCCCTGCGGGGCGTCGGCGTTCCAGAGTATCTTTATCAGTCGGGACGCATTTGGCGCGCTCGCGCCAGTTCCCATAAGGGCATGACACAATGAGTAATCCGCAGAATCACGTATTTATCCTGATGGGCGTATCCGGCAGCGGCAAATCCGCCGTAGCCAGCGCCGTCGCCCGCGAGGCCGATGCCGCCATGCTGGACGGCGATTACCTGCATCCGCGCGCCAACATCAACAAAATGGCCGCCGGGCACGCGCTGGACGACAACGATCGCGCCCCGTGGCTGGCGGCCTTGAACGACGCCATCTTCGCCATGCAACGCACCAATCCGGTGTCGCTGCTGGTGTGTTCGGCGCTGAAAAAAAGCTATCGCGACCGCCTGCGCGAAGGCAATCGCAACCTGCATTTCCTCTACCTGAAAGGGGACAAGACGGTGATTGAGGAGCGCCTGAAACAGCGCAAGGGCCACTTCTTCAAACCGCAGATGCTGGTTTCGCAGTTCGCCACGCTGGAAGAGCCGGGCGAGCAGGAGCCGGATGTGCAGGCGATCGACATCAACCAGCCGCTGGACGGCGTGGTCGCCGACACGCTCGCCTGCATCAATCGCATCACCGCCCGCTGAGCGCGGGTTGTCGTCGGCGTCGCCAGGCGCCTACAGCTTCATGTAAGCCCTCACGCCGTCCAGGAACATCTGGGTCGACAGCATCACCAGAATCAGCCCCATCAACCGTTCCAGCGCGCTGACGCCTTTGCTGCCCAGCAGGCGCAGGAACAGGTTCGACATCAGCAAAATGGCCGCAGAGAGGCCCCAGGCGATCAACAGCGCCGCCACCAGATGGGGCAGCTGATGCGGATACTGGTGCGACAGCAGCATCAGCGCCGCCAGAATCGACGGCCCGGCCACCAGCGGGATCGCCAGCGGCACCAGGAACGGCTCTTCGCCGGCGGACAGCCCGGAGCTGTTGCCCTCCTGCGTGGGGAAAATCATCTTGATGGCGATCAGAAACAGAATGATGCCGCCGGAAATGGAGACGGTTTCGGTGCGCAGGTTGAGGAACGCCAGAATTTTCTCGCCGGCGAACAGGAAGATCAGCATCAGCAGCAGGGCGATCAGCAGCTCGCGGATCAGCACTACCCGGCGGCGGCGCGGTTCCAGATGCTTGAGCACCGACATGAAAATCGGCAGGTTGCCCAGCGGATCCATAATTAAAAACAGCAATACCGTAGCGGAAATCATCTCTGTCATGGTGACCTCGTGATCGGGAAAACGCCTCGGCCTTTCCGGCCGCGTCCTTGCCTATAAGAAGGATTGCTGAGAAATCCCCAGCCATCGAATAAATTCACTTTGCGCCCGCGCCGACATTTTGTAAGGTGAGGAGATATTGCACACAACTCGTTATCACCTACATAAGCCCTTATCCGGGCGGGACACAGATATTATGAAAAACGTTGGTTTCATCGGTTGGCGCGGAATGGTCGGCTCGGTTCTCATGCAACGCATGACGGAAGAGCGCGATTTCGACGCCATTCGCCCGGTCTTTTTCTCCACCTCGCAGCACGGTTCCGCCGCGCCGGCCTTCGGCGGCCAGCAGGGCACGCTGCAGGATGCGTATGACATCGACGCGCTGAGCGCGCTCGATATCATTATTACCTGTCAGGGCGGCGATTATACCAACGAAGTTTATCCTAAGCTGCGCGCCAGCGGTTGGCAGGGGTACTGGATCGACGCGGCCTCTTCGCTGCGCATGCAGGACGACGCCATCATCATCCTGGATCCGGTCAACCACGCGGTGATTCAGCAGGGCCTGGATAACGGCATCAAAACCTTCGTCGGCGGCAACTGCACCGTCAGCCTGATGCTGATGTCGCTCGGCGGCCTGTTCGCCAACGATCTGGTGGAGTGGGCGTCGGTCGCCACCTACCAGGCGGCCTCCGGCGGCGGCGCGCGCCACATGCGCGAACTGCTGACCCAGATGGGCATGCTGCATGCCGACGTGGCGAAAGAGCTGCAGGATCCGGCTTCCGCCATTCTGGATATCGAGCGCAAGGTGACCGAGGCCACCCGCAGCGGCAAACTGCCGACCGATAACTTCGGCGTGCCGCTGGCCGGCAGCCTGATCCCGTGGATCGACAAGCAGCTCGACAACGGCCAGAGCCGCGAAGAGTGGAAAGGCCAGGCGGAAACCAACAAGATTCTGAACACCGGCAGCGTGATCCCGGTCGATGGCCTGTGCGTGCGCGTCGGCGCGCTGCGCTGCCACAGCCAGGCGTTCACCCTGAAGCTGAAAAAAGACGTGTCGCTGCCGGAAATCGAGCAGATGCTGGCGACGCACAACGACTGGGTGCGCGTGATCCCGAACGACCGTGAGCTGACCATGCGCGAACTGACGCCGGCGGCGGTGACCGGCACGCTGAATACGCCGGTCGGCCGTCTGCGCAAGCTGAATATGGGGCCGGAGTACCTGTCGGCGTTCACCGTGGGCGACCAGCTGCTGTGGGGCGCGGCCGAGCCGCTGCGCCGCATGCTGCGTATTCTGCTGTAAACCCGCACTTCCTGGGGGCTGGCTGCTTTCAGCCCCCTAAAGCCTTATTTTCCGCTTTTTTGTTCGCCGCGTCCGCGTCGGGCAACGTCATCGCAAGCCCTGCTTCAATGAGCTGTACCCCGCATATCTCCTCGTCGGCCGCCGCATGCCGGCGCCGCCAGGCTGGCAGTTTTCTTAATGAAGAATTTTCCTGAGCAATGCTGAGCAGTTTTTAACAGACATTGGCTATGCTTAACGCATGGGCGAACAATTTTTCACCATGACTGAAATATTTCTAAAAATAAGCATAAAGAGCGAAATTCAGGTCGGCAGAGTAAAGATTGGTCAATAACCGACCGCAATCACGCTTTGGATACCGAATGCATTGCATGATGACCAAAACGGCCAAGGAATAACCAACAAGCCGTGCTTAGATCATGCTGTTAATCTAAGGAAGAAGACTATGCCTGTACTTCCCGATCGTGACGTGATTGATCAGATCATCTCCGGCCATTACGCCGACCCCTTTGCTCTGCTTGGCATGCATGCGACCGATAACGGTCTGCAGGTGCGTGCGCTGCTGCCGGACACCACCGAAGTTTGGCTGATTGAGCAGCAAACCGGCCGGCGGCTGGTGCAGTTGAACTGCGACGATCCGCGCGGCTTCTTCAGCGCCGTGGTGCCGCGGCGCAAAAATCCTTTCCGCTATCAGCTGCAGGTCAGCTGGCGCGATCATCAACAGACCATCGACGATCCTTACCGGTTCGGCCCGCTGCTGCAGGACATCGACAGCTGGCTGCTGGCCGAGGGCACGCACCTGCGCCCCTATGAACGCCTGGGGGCTCACCTCGCCACGCTGGATGACGTCGACGGCGTCAGCTTTGCCGTTTGGGCGCCCAACGCCCAGCGCGTCTCGGTGGTGGGGGAGTTCAACTTCTGGGACGGCCGCCGCCATCCGATGCGTCTGCGGCGTGAAAACGGCATCTGGGAGCTGTTCCTGCCCGGCGTGCGGGCCGGCCAGCTGTATAAATATGAAATCGTCGATTGCTACGGCAATACCCAGTTGAAAGCCGATCCTTACGCCTTCGAGGCGCAGATGCGCCCGGACACCGCCTCGCTGGTGGCACCGCTGCCGGAGGTGGTGCCGTCGACGCAGGCGCGCCGCCGCGCCAACGATTTTGACCAGCCGATCGCCATCTACGAGGTGCATCTCGGCTCATGGCGCCGCCACACCGACAACCATTTCTGGCTCAGCTACGGCGAGCTGGCGGTGCAGCTTATCGACTATGTGAAGGACATGGGATTTACCCATATCGAGCTGCTGCCGATCAACGAGCACCCGTTCGACGGCAGCTGGGGCTACCAGCCGCTGGGGCTGTATGCGCCGACCCGGCGCTTCGGCACGCCGGCCGATTTCCGGGCGTTCGTGGCGGCGGCGCATGAGGCGGGCATCAACGTGATCCTCGACTGGGTGCCGGGGCATTTCCCGAGCGACGCCTACGGCCTGGCGAATTTTGACGGCACCGCGCTGTATGAATACGCCGATCCGCGCGAAGGCTACCACCAGGACTGGAATACGCTGATCTACAACTACGGTCGCCACGAGGTGCGCAACTACCTGGCGGGCAACGCGCTGTATTGGCTGGAGCGTTTCGGTATCGACGCGCTGCGGGTCGATGCGGTGGCGTCGATGATCTATCGCGACTACAGCCGCGCCGACGGCGAGTGGGTGCCGAATTACTACGGCGGCAACGAGAACCTGGAGGCGATCGCCTTCCTGCGTTATACCAACCAGACTATCGGCCAGGCGCAGCCGGGCGCGGTGACATTGGCGGAGGAGTCCACCGACTATCCCGGCGTCACCCTGCCGCCGGACGCCAACGGCCTGGGATTCCACTACAAGTGGAACCTCGGCTGGATGCACGACACGCTCAATTACATGAAGTGCGATCCGGTGCACCGCAAGTATCACCACAACCAGATGACCTTCGGCATGCTGTACGCCTACACCGAGAACTTCGTGTTGCCTATCTCGCACGATGAAGTGGTGCACGGCAAAAAATCGATCCTCGACCGCATGCCGGGCGACGCCTGGCAAAAGTTCGCCAACCTGCGCGCCTACTATGGGTTTATGTGGGCGCATCCGGGCAAAAAGCTGCTGTTTATGGGCTGCGAGTTCGCGCAGGGGCGCGAGTGGAATTTCGATACCAGCCTCGATTGGCATTTGCTGGAAGGGCTGGATAACTGGCACAACGGCGTGCAGCGGCTGGTGCGCGATCTGAACCACTGCTACCGGCAGCAGGCGCCGCTGTACGAGCGTGACTACCGCCCGGACGGCTTCGAGTGGCTGGTGGTCGACGATCACGACAACTCGGTGTTCGCGTTCGCGCGCTACGATTCGCAGGGCAATGAGCTGATCGCCATCAGCAACTTTACCCCGGTGCCGCGCTACCGCTACCGCATCGGCCTCTCACGCGCCGGCGACTATCGCGAGATCCTCAATACCGATTCGCACCACTATCACGGCAGCAACGCCGGCAATCAGGGGCGGGTCTCTTCCGAAGCGGTCGGCAGCCACGGCCGCGACTTTTCCATCTGCGTGACGCTGCCGCCGCTGGCGACCATTTATCTGCTGCGGGAGGCGCCATGACGGAGCTGACGGCCGGCCTCGCCGCGCCGCTGGGCGCGCATTACGACGGCGAGGGCATCAACTTTACCCTGTACTCGGCGCACGCCGAGCGGGTGGAGCTGTGCCTGTTCGACGGCCAGCAACGCGAAGTGCGCCTGCCGCTGCCGGCGCGCAGCGGCGATATCTGGCATGGCTATTTGCCGGGCGGCAGGCCGGGGCAACGTTACGGTTACCGGGTCTACGGCCCGTTCGACCCGGCGAACGGGCAGCGTTTCAACCCCAACAAGCTGGCGCTCGATCCGGCCGCGCGCGCGGTGGAGGGGCCGGTGGCGGATCACCCGCACCTGCACGGCGGTTACGAACAGCCTGATCCGCACGACAGCGCCGAGCTGATGCCGAAATGCGTGGTGGTGGACGAACAGTACGACTGGCAGGACGATCGCCCGCCCGCCACGCCCTGGGGGCAGACGGTGATTTACGAAGCGCACGTGCGCGGCCTGACGCTGCTGCACCCGAAGATCCCGCCGGCGCTGCGCGGCAGTTTCGCCGCGCTGGGGCACCCGGTGATGATCGCCCACTTCAAACGCCTCGGCATCACCGCGCTGGAACTGTTGCCGGTGCAGCAACATACCTCCGAACCGCGCCTGCAGCGGCTGGGGCTGATCAACTACTGGGGCTATAACGTGCTGGCGCCCTATGCGCCGGACAACCGCTACGCCAGCCTGAGCACCGACGGCACGCCGTTGAACGAATTTCGCGATGCGGTCAAGGCGCTGCACCAAGCCGGCATCGAGGTGATCCTCGACGTGGTGTTCAACCACAGCGCCGAGCTGGACAGGGACGGGCCGATGCTGTCGCTGAGCGGCATCGACAACCAGAGCTACTACTGGCTGACGCCGGAGGGTGACTACGTTAACGACACCGGCTGCGGCAATACCCTGCGATTGGATCAGCCGCAGGGCGTGGCCTGGGTGATGGATTGCCTGCGTTTTTGGGTACGGGAGTGCCACGTCGACGGTTTCCGCTTCGATCTGGGCAGCGTGCTCGGCCGCACGCCGGGGTTCGATCGCGATGCGCCGCTGTTCCAGGCGATGTTGGCGGACGATGTGCTGTCGCGCTGCAAGCTGATCGCCGAACCCTGGGACGTTGGCCCCGGCGGCTATCAGGTGGGGGCGTTCCCCGGCCGCTTCGCCGAATGGAACGACCATTACCGCGACGACATGCGCCGTTTCTGGCTGCAGAGTGGCGTGTCGCTCGGCCAGTTCGCCCGGCGTTTCGCCGCCTCCAGCGATCTGTACAACCAGCGCGGGCGGGCGCCTTACGCCACCGTCAACATGCTGACCGCCCATGACGGTTTTACCCTGCAGGACGTGGTCAGCTTCAACGAGAAACACAACCAGCCGAACGGCGAAGGCAACCGTGACGGCAGCGATCGCAATTTCAGCAACAACCACGGCGTGGAAGGCCTGGTCGCCGACGACGCCATTGTGCAACGCCGCAGGGCCAGCCAGCGGGCGATGCTCGCCACGCTGTTGCTGTCCCAGGGAACGCCGATGCTGCTGGCCGGCGATGAACAGGGACACAGCCAGCAGGGGAACAACAACGCCTATTGTCAGGACAACGCCACCACCTGGCTCGATTGGGCCACGGCGGATGACGCGCTGACCGATTACGTCGCGGCGCTGATCGCGCTGCGCCGCCAGATCCCCGCGTTGCAACAGGACCGCTGGTGGCAGCAGGACGACGGCAGCGTGCAGTGGCTGAACGCGCAAGGGCAGCCGCTCGACGCGCAGCAGTGGGAGCAGGGCGATCTGCTCATGCAGATCCTGCTGTCGCAGCGCTGGCTGCTGCTGGTCAACGCCACGCCGCAAACGGTGGAGATGAGGTTGCCGGAAGGCGATTGGCAGGTTGTCGCCCCGTTCACTCAGGAAGACTCACGGGCGGTGTTACCCGCCTGGCACCAGGCCGCGCGCTCGCTTTGCGTTCTGGTACGGAAATAATAAAAGGAGTCCGCTATGGTTAGGTTTGAAAATAAAGACCCCCTGATGTTGGCGCGCCAGCTGCCGATTAAATCCGTAGCGCTGATCCTGGCCGGCGGCCGCGGCTCGCGCCTGAAAGATTTGACCTCCACCCGCGCCAAGCCCGCCGTCCACTTTGGCGGCAAGTTCCGCATCATCGATTTCGCCCTGTCGAACTGCCTGAACTCCGGCATTCGCCGCATCGGCGTGATCACCCAATACCAGTCGCACACGCTGGTGCAGCACATTCAGCGCGGCTGGTCGTTTCTCAACGAGGAAATGAACGAGTTCGTCGATCTGCTGCCGGCCCAGCAGCGCCTCAGCACCGAGCATTGGTACAAAGGCACCGCCGACGCGGTGTATCAGAACCTGGACATCATCCGCCGCTATGAGGCCGAATACGTGGTGATCCTGGCGGGCGACCACATCTACAAGATGGATTACTCGCGCATGCTGATAGACCACGTCGAGAAGGGCGCCCAGTGCACCGTGGCCTGCCTGCCGGTGCCGCGCAGCGAAGCCGGCGAATTCGGCGTGATGAAGGTGGATGAAAGCGACCGCATCATCGAGTTTCTGGAAAAGCCCGCCGATCCGCCGGCGATGCCGGGCAACCCGGATATGTCGCTGGCCAGCATGGGCATCTATATTTTTAATGCCGCCTACCTGTTTCAGCTGCTGGAAGAGGATATGTCGACCCCCGGCTCCAGCCACGATTTCGGCAAGGATCTGATCCCGAAAATCACCGCGCAGCAGGCGGCGTGGGCGCATCCGTTTACCTTGTCCTGCGTGACCTCCAACCCCGATCTGCCGCCGTACTGGCGCGACGTGGGCACGCTGGACGCCTACTGGCGCGCCAACCTCGATCTGGCGTCGGTGACGCCGGAGCTGGACATGTACGACCGCGCCTGGCCGATCCGCACCCACATGGAACCGCTGCCGCCGGCCAAGTTCGTGCAGGATCGCTCCGGCAGCCACGGCATGACCATGAACTCGCTGGTGTCCGGCGGCTGTATCGTCTCGGGCTCGGTGGTGGTGCATTCGGTGCTGTTCCCGCGCGTGCGAGTGAACTCGTTCTGCACCATCGACTCTACCGTATTGTTGCCGGACGTGAACGTCGGCCGTTCCTGCCGCCTGCGGCGCTGCATCATCGACCGCGCCTGCCACATTCCGGAAGGCATGGTGATCGGGGAAAACGCCGATGAGGACAGCAAGCGTTTTTATCGCTCGGAAGGTGGCATCGTGCTGGTGACGCGCGAAATGTTGTCAAAATTGTGAGTTAACGTGGGCGGCAGAACGATAGCCTGCCGCCTGATGAACGGTTCGATGGCTTGCGCAACGCGGCACGCATAACAGCGGCAAGCCTGCTTTATTTCTTATCCAGAGGCCTTCGGCCGACTTTCAGGAGTGATAATGCAGGTCTTACACGTATGTTCTGAAATGTTCCCCCTGCTGAAAACGGGCGGACTCGCAGACGTGGTTGGCGCGCTGCCGGCGGCGCAAATCGCCGAAGGCGCCGATGTTCGGGTGCTATTGCCCGCTTTCCCTGACGTACGCAACGGCATCCCCGACACCTCGCTGGTGGCGGAAATCGACTCGTTCGCCGGCCGGGTCGGCCTGCGTTACGGCACTTACCATGGCGTGGGCATCTATCTCATCGATGCGCCCTGGCTGTATGACCGGCCGGGTAGCCCGTACCACGATCAGTCCATGTACGCCTATCCCGACAACCACCGCCGCTTTGCGCTGCTGGGCTGGATGGCCTGCGAGCTGGCCAAGGGGCTGGATCGCTACTGGCGGCCGCAGCTGGTGCATGCCCACGACTGGCACGCCGGCCTGAGCTGCGCCTATCTGGCCGCCAACGGCCACCCGGCGCGCTCGGTGTTTACGGTGCACAACCTGGCCTATCAAGGGCTGTTCTCCGCCCATCACGTGACCGAGCTGTGGCTGCCGACGTCGTTTTACGATGTTTATGGCCTGGAGTTCTACGGCCAGATGTCGTTCCTCAAGGCCGGGCTGTTTTATGCCGACCATGTGACCGCCGTCAGCCCGACCTATGCGCGCGAGATCACCCGGCCGGAGTTCGGCTACGGCATGGAGGGGCTGCTGCAGGAGCGGCAGCGGCAGGGCAGGCTGAGCGGCATCCTCAACGGGGTGGACGACAACATTTGGGATCCGGCCCGCGACCCGCGGCTGAGCGCCCGCTACGACGCCGACGATCTGAAAAGCAAGGTCAAAAACAAGCTGCATCTGCAAAAGGCCATGGGGCTGAAGGTGGATGAATCGCTGCCGGTGTTCGCGGTGGTGAGCCGATTGACCAGCCAAAAAGGCCTGGATCTGGTGCTGCAGGCACTGCCTGAGCTGCTGGCGCAGGGCGGGCAGCTGGCGCTGCTGGGCGCCGGCGATGCGGTGCTGCAACAGGCGTTTCTGGCCGCCGCCGCCGATTATCCCGAGCAGGTTGGGGTGCAGATCGGCTATCACGAATCCTTCTCCCACCGCATCATCGGCGGCGCCGACGTGATTCTGGTGCCGAGCCGCTTCGAGCCCTGCGGCCTGACGCAGCTCTACGGCCTGAAATACGGCACGCTGCCGCTGGTGCGCCGCACCGGCGGGCTGGCGGACACGGTGGTGGACTGCGCGCTGGAGAACCTGGCCGACGGCACCGCCAGCGGCTTCGTGTTCGACGATTGCGACGCCGTCGCGCTGGGCAACGCCATCCGCCGCGCCATGGTGTTGTGGAGCCGGCCGAAACACTGGCGCCACGTTCAGCGCCACGCCATGAGCGTGGACTTCGGCTGGCCGGTGGCGGCGAAAGAGTATTTATCGCTTTATCAACGTTTGTAGCCCGCGTTTCGCGTCTCGGGTTGACGCGCGGCGGGCAGCCGTTTGGGTTGATTGTCGGGGCGCGGCGTGCCGCGTCCATGTTCAGCGGAGCCCGCTATTCCGCGGCGAATGGCTGGGCTCCCTACAAGGGATTAAAAAGCCATGACTTCACCGTTTAGTTACACCTCACCTACGGTCAGTGTGGAAGCGCTGAAACACTCCATCGCCTATAAGCTGATGTTTATCGTCGGCAAGGATCCGGCCATCGCCAACCGGCACGACTGGCTGAACGCCGTGCTGTTCGCGGTGCGCGATCGCATGGTTGAACGCTGGCTGCGTTCCAACCGCGCCCAGCTGTCTCAAGACGTGCGGCAGGTGTATTACCTGTCGATGGAGTTTCTGATCGGCCGCACCCTGTCGAACGCGCTGCTGTCGATGGGCATCTATCAGGATATCGACAACGCGCTGAACGAAATGGGGTTGAGCCTGGGTGAACTGCTGGAAGAAGAGAACGACCCTGGCCTCGGCAACGGCGGTCTGGGCCGCCTGGCGGCCTGCTTCCTCGATTCGCTGGCGACGCTGGCGCTGCCGGGGCGCGGCTACGGCATTCGCTACGAGTACGGCATGTTCAAGCAGAACATCGTCAACGGCCAACAGATGGAGTCGCCGGACTACTGGCTGGAGTACGGTAATCCGTGGGAGTTTCCGCGCCACAACACCCGCTACAAGGTGCGCTTCGGCGGCCGCGTGCAGCAGGAGGGCGCCAAGGCGCGCTGGCTGGAGACCGAAGAGGTCGTGGCCATCGCCTACGATCAGGTGATCCCCGGTTTCGACACCGATGCCACCAACACCCTGCGGCTGTGGGGCGCGCAGGCCAGTAACGAGATCAACCTCGGCAAGTTCAACCAGGGCGATTATTTCGCCGCGGTGGAGGATAAAAACCACTCGGAGAACGTGTCGCGCGTGCTGTATCCGGACGACTCGACCTCCTCCGGGCGCGAGCTGCGGCTGCGACAGGAGTATTTCCTGGTGTCGGCGACGGTGCAGGACATCCTCAACCGCCATTGGCTGATGCACAAAACCTTCGACAACCTGGCGGACAAGATCGCCATTCACCTCAATGACACTCACCCGGTCTTGTCGATTCCCGAGCTGATGCACCGGCTGATCGACGAGCACAAATTCAAGTGGCTCGACGCCTGGGAAGTGGTGGAGCAGGTGTTTTCTTACACCAACCACACGCTGATGAGCGAGGCGCTGGAGACCTGGCCGCTGGACATGATTGGCCGCATCTTGCCGCGCCATCTGCAGCTGATTTTCGAAATCAACGATCACTTCCTCAAGATGGTGCAGGAAGTGGCGCCGGGCGACAACGACCTGCTGGCGCGGGTCTCGATCATCGACGAAACCAACGGCCGCCGGGTGCGCATGGCGTGGCTGGCGGTGGTGGCCAGCCACAAGGTCAACGGCGTTTCCGCCCTGCATTCCGAACTGATGGTGCAGTCGCTGTTCGCCGACTTCGCCCGGCTGTTCCCCAATCGTTTCTGCAACAAAACCAACGGGGTGACGCCGCGCCGTTGGCTGGCGCTGGCCAACCCGCCGCTGGCGGCGGTGTTGGACGACTGCATCGGCCAAACCTGGCGCACCGATCTCAGCCAGCTGAGCGAGATCAAAGCCAACGTCGATTACCCGAGTTTCCTGCAGGCGGTGCAGCGCGCCAAGCGGCAGAACAAGGAGCGGCTGGCGCTGTACATCGCCAAAACGCTCAACGTGGTGGTCAACCCGGATGCGCTGTTCGACGTGCAGATCAAGCGCATCCACGAGTACAAACGGCAGCTGCTCAACGTGCTGCACGTCATCACGCTGTATAACCGTCTGCTGGACGATCCGGAGATCGATCGCGTGCCGCGGGTGGTGATCTTCGCCGGCAAGGCGGCCTCGGCCTACTATGCCGCCAAACAGATCATCCGCTTGATCAACGACGTGGCCAAAGTGATCAATAACGATCCGCGCGTGCATACCCAGCTGAAGGTGGTGTTCATTCCGAACTACGGCGTCAGCCTGGCGCAGATCATTATCCCGGCGGCGGATCTGTCCGAACAGATCTCGCTGGCGGGCACCGAGGCCTCGGGCACCAGCAACATGAAATTCGCGCTGAACGGCGCGCTGACCATCGGTACGCTGGACGGTGCCAACGTCGAGATGCGCGAGCACGTGGGGGAGGAGAATATCTTTATCTTCGGCAATACCGCCGAGCAGGTCGAGGAACTGCGCCGCAACGGTTACAACCCGCGGCAGTACTATGAGCAAGACCCGGAGCTGCATCAGGCGCTGACGCAGATCGCCACCGGCGTGTTCAGCCCGGAAGAGCCGAAACGCTATGGCAATTTGTTCGACTCGCTGGTCAACCTCGGCGATCACTATCAGCTGCTGGCGGATTACCGCAGCTACGTGGATACGCAGGACAAGGTGGACGAGGTGTATCTCAATCAGGACGAGTGGACGCGGCGCGCGGTGCTGAATATCGCCAACATGGGCTACTTCTCCTCCGATCGCACCATTCAGGAATATGCGGATGAAATCTGGCACATTCAGCCGGTGAAGCTGTAAAGCGTGCGAGGAAGAGCAAAGAAAAGGGCCGGATAACCGGCCCTTTCTTCGTTACGCTGCGGCTCAGGAAGCCAGCGACAGCGCTTTCGTTTTCGCGTGTTCCGCCAGCCAGGCTTTCACTCGCGCCTGCTGCGCTTCGTCCAGCCACATGCCCAGCTTGGTGCGGCGCCAGATGGCGTCGTCCAGCTCTACGACCCACTCTTTCTCGGTCAGGTAGCGCAGTTCGGCTTCATACAGACCGTGGCCGAAATCTTCGCCCAGATCGGCGAGGCCGTTGGCGCCGGCCAGGATCAGCTCGCTCTGGCTGCCGTAGGTGCGGGCATAGCGGCGCGCCAGCGCTTCCGGCAGCCAGCCGTGTGCACGGCGCAGTTTGGCCGCGTAGCCGTCGCGATCGCCGCCGATGTCACCGCCCGGCAGCGTGGCGTTTTTGGTCCACGCCGGGCCGCAGCCTGGGTAGTAGTGGGCCAGTTTTTCCATCGCGTGCTCGGCCAGCTTGCGGTAGGTGGTCAACTTGCCGCCGAAGACCGACAGCAGCGGCGCCTTGCCTTGCTCGTCGTGCACGTCCAGCGTGTAATCGCGGGTGATCGCCTGCGGCGAATCGGATTCGTCGTCGCACAGCGGACGCACGCCGGAGTATGTCCAGACGATGTCGTCGCGGCCCAGCTGCTTCTTGAAGTGATCGTTGTACACTTTCAGCAGATAAGCGATTTCGTTCTCGTCGATCTTCACGTCCTTCGGATCGCCTTTGTACTCCACGTCGGTGGTGCCGATGATGGAGAACTCGTCATTCCACGGGATCACGAACACGATGCGGTGGTCTTCGTTCTGCAGAATGTAAGACTGCGGCTGATCGTGCACGCGCGGCACCACGATGTGGCTGCCTTTGATCAGGCGGATGCCGTAAGGCGATTTCAGCTTCAGGCCGTCGTCGAAGAAGTTTTTCACCCACGGGCCGGTGGCGTTCACCAGGCCTTTGGCGCGCCAGGTGAAGGTTTTGCCGCTGTCGATATCGACCGCTTCCACCATCCACATGCCGTTTTCACGCCATGCGCGGGTCACTTTGGTGCGGGTGCGCACTTCGCCGCCGCGTTTTTCCACTTCCTGCGCGTTCAGCACCACCAGGCGAGCATCGTCGACCCAGCAGTCGGAATATTCGAAACCGCGCTTCAATTCAGGCTTCAGCACCGACTCTGGTCCAAAGCGCAAGCCCTTGCTGCCCGGCAGGCTGGTGCGTTTGCCCAGGTGATCGTACAGGAACAGGCCGATACGGATCATCCAGGCCGGGCGCAGGTGCGGCTGGTGCGGCAGGCGGAAACGCATTGGGAACGCGATGTGCGGCGCCAGCTTCAGCAGCACTTCACGTTCGGCCAGCGCTTCGCTCACCAAACGGAATTCGTAGTGTTCCAGGTAGCGCAGGCCACCGTGGATCAGTTTGGAACTGGCGGAAGACGTAGCACAGGCCAAGTCTTGCGCTTCCAGTAGCAGTACCGACAGCCCGCGCCCGGCAGCATCCGCCGCGATGCCGGCACCGTTGATGCCGCCACCGATAACGATCAAGTCTTTGGTTTCCACGTCATCTTCCTCCAGATGTTCGAAATAGCTCTTTCATGTTCGTTTTCGCTCATGATTGTAATCAAAAACCAACAAGCAAGCCAAGACTTAACCAAACAAAAACATTTAGGCGTGATAAAGGTAACAGTTTGGTGATGATAGGCGCATAAATGATAAGGATATGGATCGGGCGGGCAAACGGCTGTCGAAAAGGGGGCGTCGGGGGGGAAATGGGGCGGCGGCGCGCCCCGCGGGTTAACGGCGGATCAGCACAGCTCCAGCTGCACGTCGTACTGCTCGATGATTTTCATCACGCTCGGCGGCGGCAGCTGGTCGGTAAACAGGTAGTCGATCAGATTCATGTTGCCCAGGTTGACCATGGCGTTGCGGCCGAATTTGGAGTGGTCGGTGACCAGCATCACGCAGCGGGAATTTTCGATAATCGCGCGTTTGGTGCGCACTTCGTGATAGTCGAATTCGAGCAGCGAACCGTCCATATCGATGCCGCTGATGCCGAGAATGCCGTAATCGAGGCGGAATTGGGAGATAAAGTCCAGGGTGGCTTCGCCCATGATGCCGCCGTCGCGGGTGCGCACTTCGCCGCCGGCCAGGATCAGACGGAAGTCTTCCTTGGCGGTCAGCAGGGTGGCGACGTTGAGGTTGTTGGTGACCACGCGCAGGTTCTTGTGGTTCATCAGCGCATGGGCCACCGCTTCCGGCGTGGTGCCGATATCGATGAACAGCGTGGCGCCGTCCGGGATCTGGCTGGCGACGCGCTGCGCGATGCGGGCCTTCTCTTCCGACCACATCACCTTGCGATCGTTATAGGCAGCGTTGACCGAGCTGGAAGGCAGCGCCGCGCCGCCGTGGTGACGCTGGATCTTGTTCTGGTCGGCCAGGTCATTCAAATCGCGGCGAATCGTTTGCGGGCTGACGTCAAAATGTTCCACCAGCTCTTCCGTGCTGACGTAACCCTGCAGGCGCACCAGCTCGATAATTGCGTCATGACGCTGTGTTTGCTTCACGATAATCCCCTAAAACGCCCGCTATGCCCGCTGGGCACAGCTCCCGGCTGTTATTGTTCGTTGTGTGCGCGATGGCGCGTATCCCAAAATGCCATCAATAACCCTAACACTAAACCGGCTACGTGTGCCGCGTTGGCGATCGACATTCCTAAAATATCGAAATATCCGGCCACCAGCCACAGCACCGAGAACGCCATCAGGCCGCGCGGCAGCATCAGGCCGCGCTCCGGCGCCCGTTCACCCGTTAGCCACACATAGCCCATCAGCGCATAAACCACGCCCGACAGCCCGCCGAACAGCGCGCCGCTGAACAGCGATTGCGCCCAGCCGCTGAAGAAGGCCGACACCACCGCCAGCACGAAAAGCTTGCCGGCGCCGAGGCGTTTTTCCATCTGGCCGCCGAGATACCACCACCACATCAGGTTAAACAGAATATGCAGCAGGGAGAAGTGCAGGAACGCATGGCTGACCCAGCGCCACAGCTGCGTGTATTGGCTGCTGTTTTGCGGCCAGGAGAGCCAGTACATCACGGTGTCGTCGCCCAGCGCCTGCATCAGAATATAGACCGCGATGCACAGCACCATCACGCCGAGCGTCAGCGGCCCGGCCTTGCTGCGCAGGGTGTGCAGATAGGATTCGCTCTGATAGTGCAGGCCGGCGTCGGTATGGCCGGTCTGCCAACTGGCGGCCTGATAACGGCGGTTGAGCGGATCGGTCAGAAACTGCTGCAGCTCGTGTTGCACCTGCTCGAGGTGAACGTCGTCGGCCAGCCAGATTTCCGCCGCCTCGCCGCTGTTGCGCAGCTCAAGCCGGATGCCCTGGGTCGCCATATAGTCGACAAAGGCCAGCGCCAGGCGCGGGTTGGATACGGCGAT
This sequence comes from Serratia sp. G204Y, assembly GCF_051172435.1. Classification (NCBI taxonomy): domain Bacteria; kingdom Pseudomonadati; phylum Pseudomonadota; class Gammaproteobacteria; order Enterobacterales; family Yersiniaceae; genus Serratia; species Serratia sp. G204Y. Next base: position 145,694 of record NZ_JBPIZA010000006.1, read on the forward strand.
TACTCTAACCATTGCTCTTCCGTCGTAAGTGAATGATTTTGGCCGCGGCTTGCCCGCCGGCGACCCTGACGGCCGATTATAACGTCGAAATCCTGAGCGCTGGCAAACGGATCTGCGAAAAACCCGCGAAAACGCGCACAAAATCGAAGGGGAAGCCCGCCGACGCACGGCGGGCGGCGGGGATCAGGCAGAGGTTTCCACGTCTTGCGGATACTGGCGGGCCCAGGCCTCGAAGCCGCCGTCGATGCTGTAGACCGCGTCGAACCCCTGGTGCAGCAGATACTGCGCCGCGCTGCGGCTGCTGTTGCCGTGGTAGCACATCACCATTACCGGCCGCTCGAAGTCGTTTTGCTGCATAAAGGCCGACAGGGTGGCGTTGGTGAGGTGAAAGGCGCCCGGCGTATGCCCGGCTTCAAAACTTTGCGGATCGCGGATGTCGACCAGGGCGGCGCTGCCCTCTTTCCAGCGGGCGTACGCTTGCTCAACGTTGATCGCTTCGAACTGTTCCATACTGCTGACTGCCTCGTAATTGGGGGACGCCGCTATTGTAACCAACTCTGCGGCGTTTAAGACCAGAGCAAGGGTGTGGTTTTGTCACACCAGCAGCACTTCAACGCCCTGTTGACGCAGTTGTTCAACGATCGCCGGATTGGCGGCGCGGCCGGTGATCACCATGGCGATTTGCTCGGTGCGGCTGAACAGCATGCCGGCGCGTTGGCCGACTTTGCTGCTGTCGACCAGCACCACCAGTTTACCGACGTAGTTGAGCATCTTTTGCTCCGCCATGGCGGTCAGCATATCCGTTTTATACAAACCCTCGGCGGTAAGGCCGATACCGCTGGTGAACATCCAGTGCCCGGCGTACAGCGTCGCGTCGCCGTCCTGAGGCGCCAGGGTAATCGACTGAGTCTTGTTGTACTGGCCACCCATGATTACCACGCTGTCATGGTCCTGTTCGATCAGGTAGTTGGCCAGCGGCAGGTAGTTGGTAATCACCTGAACCGGCTTGCCGCAAATTTCACGCCCCAGCAGAAATGCGGTGGAACCGCAGTTGATCACCACGCTTTCGCCCGGCTGACAGAGTTGCGCCGCTGCTGCCGCGATGCGCATTTTTTCGTCGAGATGCTGGGTTTGGTGGATGTTGAGCGGCGTCCAGGCCGGGCGCGGGGTTTGCGTGGCTTCGGCGCCGTTGCGCACTTTGCGCAATTTGCCAATTTCATTCAGTTTGTTGATGTCCCGGCGCGCGGTGGCCGGAGAGATGTCAAACGCCGCGATCACGTCCGCCACGGAGATTTGCCCCTTGCGATGCAAGAGATCGAGAATGGCATTGTGGCGTTGGGACTCTGTCATGCGGGCTCCATCAGGGTGAGAAGAACGTCGTTGCCTTCGATTATATGCGCGCCGTTTGACGATTTGAATCATTGCCGTTCAAAAGCGCGCATCAGTATGCAACACCGGTTGATTACAAGAAAGACTTGAAGGGCAGGTCGGGTTCCTGGGTGAAACAATCATCGAACCCGCGCGGATAGTGATATTCCAGATTGTCTTTGTCCTGCGGCCAGATGAACTTGCCGCCAACCTGCCAGATAAAGGGTTTGAAACCGTACTTGAGCCGATCTTTTTTCATGTCCCACAACACGCGGATCTCCTGCGGGTCTGCCTGGAAATTCGACCAAATATCGTGGTGGAAGGGGATCACGACCTTGGCGTTCAACGATTCCGCCATGCGCAAGATGTCGGCGCTGGTCATCTTGTCGGTAATGCCGCGTGGGTTCTCGCCATAGGAGCCGAGGGCGACATCAATGTGGTGATCGTTGCCGTGCTTGGCGTAATAGTTGGAGTAGTGAGAATCGCCGCTGTGATAAAGGTTGCCGCCCGGCGTTTTGAACAGGTAGTTGACCGCACGCAGATCCATGCCGTCCGGCAGTACGCCCGCGGCCTTTTGTTCCACCGGTAATGTGATCAGCGCCGTGCGATCGAAAGCATCCAGCGCATGAATTTCGACGTCTTTGATTTTTATCACGTCGCCAGGTTTGACGGTGATGCAGCGCGCCGGCGGCACGCCCCAGCCGATCCAGATATCCACGCAGCTTTTCGGCCCGATAAACGGGACGGATTCGGGACAGTTCTGCAACACGGCCGCCGCGACGTTCACATCGATATGGTCGTTGTGATCGTGCGTGGCCAGCACGGCGTCGAGCTGGGTGATGGCGAACGGGTCGAGTACGAATGGGGTGGTGCGCAGGTTCGGCTGCAGTTTCCGCACCCCGGCCATGCGCTGCATTTGGTGGCCGGTTTTCATCAGCGGGTTGGCGTGGCTCTGCTTGCCGGTGCCGCACCAAAAATCGACGCACAGGTTGGCGCCTTCTTCAGACTTGAGCCAGATGCCGGTGCAGCCCAGCCACCACATGGCGAAGGTGCCGGGCGCGACTTTCTCCTGCTCTATCTCTTCGTTCAGCCAAGTGCCCCATTCGGGAAAGGTGTTCAATATCCAGGACTCGCGGGTGATGTCGTTGACTTTACTCATGGGTTTTTCCTCATTGTCGGTGATGATAAAATCATAAGTAATCACATTAGGATTTTATGTGACTTGTTTTGATTGAATCTAGCATCGTTTTTTTCACCTGACAACGATCTTAACTCCCGTTAACGCCGCCTTATTCGCGTGCGACACTGCCCATGGCGCTTATGTTTCTCCTGGTTACTGCTATTAAATTCAATGGTTAATAAAATGAGTGTTGCCTAATTCATTGAATGTTAGTGGAATTGATTTTTATCTTGCGAGGTTGTTCACAAATAATCATTTATGATCTTTTTGTGATTGTTGGTGATTGATATGGTGAAAGCGTTACCTGCACGCCAACCTTTCCGGGAGAGCCGTATGGAAACCCTTTACACCATCTTCACCGTCTTTTTTAACCAGGTGATGACCAATGCGCCGCTGCTGCTGGGGCTGGTTACACTGCTGGGTTACACGTTGCTGCGCAAAAGCGCGGCGGTCATCATCAAAGGCACCATCAAGACCATTATCGGTTTCATGTTATTGCAGGCCGGTTCCGGCATTCTGACCGGCACGTTCAAACCGGTCGTGGCGAAGTTGTCCGAGGTATACGGCATCAACGGGGCGATTTCGGACACCTATGCTTCGATGATGGCCACCATCGAACGTATGGGGGATGCCTACAGCTGGGTCGGCTACGCGGTATTGCTGGCATTGGCGCTGAACATTCTCTACGTACTGCTGCGGCGTATTACCGGGATTCGTACCATCATGCTCACCGGCCACATCATGTTTCAGCAGGTCGGGCTGATCGCGGTATTTTTCTATATTCTGGGTTACGGCATGTGGACGACGGTATTGTGCAGCGCGCTATTGGCTTCACTGTACTGGGGCATCACCTCCAACATGATGTTCAAACCGACGCAGGCGGTAACGGAAAACAGCGGTTTCTCGATCGGGCATCAACAGCAGTTCGCTTCGTGGCTGGCCTACAAGGCCGCACCGTATCTCGGTAAAAAAGAGGACAGCGTGGAAGATCTGAAGCTGCCCGGGTGGCTGAACATTTTCCATGACAACATCGTGTCCACCGCCATCGTGATGACGCTGTTTTTCGGCATCATTCTGTGCTCGTTCGGCTTGGACACTCTGCAGGCGATGGCCGGTAAAACCCACTGGAGCATTTATATCCTGCAAACCGGGCTGATGTTCGCGGTGGCGATTTTCATCATCGTGCAGGGCGTGCGCATGTTCGTCGCCGAATTGACCGAGGCCTTTAACGGCATATCCCAACGTCTGATCCCCGGCGCGGTACTGGCCATCGACTGCGCCGCCATTTATAGCTTCGCGCCCAACGCCGTGGTGTGGGGTTTTATGTGGGGCACCATCGGCCAACTGATCGCCGTCGGCATACTGTTGGCGCTCGGCTCTTCCATCATGATCATTCCCGGTTTCATTCCCATGTTCTTTTCTAACGCCACCATCGGCGTATTCGCTAACCACTTCGGCGGCTGGCGCGCGGCGATGAAGATCTGTCTGGTGATGGGAATGATAGAGATCTTCGGCTGCGTGTGGGCCATCAAACTGACCGGGCTAAGCGCCTGGATGGGCATGGCGGACTGGTCGATTCTGGCGCCGCCGCTGATGCAGGGGCTGAGTCTGGGCCTGTGGTTTATGGGTGTGGTGATCGTTATCGCCCTGCTGTACATGTTCTTCGCCGGACGCACCCTGCGTGCGGAAGAAGATGCTGAAAAACAATCGGTTGAACCAGCGTCACGTTAATAGGAGTGCAGATTATGACGGTACGAATCCTGGCGGTATGCGGTTGCGGGCAAGGCAGTTCCATGATCATGAAAATGAAAGTCGACCAATTTTTAACGCAGCAAGGTGTGAATCATTCGGTCAACAGCTGTGCGGTGGGGGAATACAAATCCGAGTTGAACGGGGCCGACATCATCATTGCTTCCACCCATGTCGCCGACGAAATCGTCGTGAGCGGCAACAAATATGTGGTTGGGGTGCGCAATATGCTCTCGGCGGCGGACTTCGGCCCGAAGCTGATGGAAGTTATCGGCACGCATTTTCCGCAAGATTTGAAGCAGTAAGGAGCGAGTGATGAAGCTGAGCGATTCGTTGGCGCAAAACAACGCCATCCAACTGCAGGCGGAGGCTGCTGACTGGCGGCAGGCGGTGCGGTTGGGCGTCGATTTGCTGGTGGCTGCCGGGGTGGTGGAACCGCGCTATTTCGACGCCATTTTGGCCGGCGTCGACCGGCACGGCCCTTACTTCGTGCTGGCGCCGGGCCTGGCGATGCCGCACGGCCGGCCGGAGGAAGGGGTGCTGAAAACCGGCTTCGCCTTGGTCACCTTGAAAACGCCGGTGTGTTTCGGCGATGAGGACAACGATCCGATAGACATCTTGATCACCCTGGCGGCGGTGGACGCCAAAACGCATCAGGAGGTGGGGATCATGCAAGTGGTGAATCTGTTTGAAGATGAGGCGAACTTCGATCGCTTGCGGGCCTGTCGCCACGCGAGCGAGGTATTGGCGTTGATCGACAAAACGTCTACGGCGGCGAATTGATTGAAGGAGACAAACAATGAACACGCAGTTACCGATGTTGCAGGTGGCGCTGGATAACCTGTCCATGGCCGCGGCTTACGATACGACTCGCCTGATCGCGGCCGAAGTCGACATCATCGAAGTCGGCACTATTTTGTGCGTGGCGGAAGGCGTGCGCGCCGTACGCGATCTGAAAGCGCTGTATCCGGATCGCATCGTGTTGGCGGACGCAAAAATCGCCGATGCGGGTCAGATTTTGGCGCGAATGTGCTTCGAGGCGCATGCCGATTGGATCACGGTGATCTGCTGTGCCGACATCAATACGGTCAAGGGCGCCCTGCAGGTAGCGCATGAGTTCGGTGGCGACGTGCAGATCGAACTGACGGGGTTCTGGACCTGGGAACAGGCGCAGGCGTGGCGTGAAGCGGGAATGGGTCAGGTGGTGTACCACCGCAGCCGCGATGCGCAGGCCGCAGGGGTCGCATGGAGCGAAGACGATATCCGCGCGGTGCGTCGCCTGAGCGAGATGGGTTTTAAGGTGACGGTCACCGGCGGACTGGCGCTGGAGGATTTGCCTCTGTTCCAGGGCATTCCCATCCATGTCTTTATCGCCGGACGCAGCATTCGCGATGCCGCCGATCCGGTCGCGGCGGCGCGGGAATTTAAATCCGTCATTGCCCAGCTGTGGGGCTGAGGAGCGGTTATGTTGCACAAATCCGTGCCGTTGGGCATCTATGAGAAAGCGTTGCCGCCGGGCGAGGACTGGCTGACGCGCCTGCAACTGGCGGGTGAGTTGGGATTCGATTTCGTTGAAATGTCGATCGATGAAAGTGACGGCCGCCTGGCGCGATTGGACTGGAGCACTGAACAGCGGCTCGCCTTGGTTAGCGCCGTTGCGGCGAGCGGTGTGCGCGTCCCTTCTTTATGCCTCAGCGCCCACCGGCGTTTTCCGTTGGGCAGTGCAGACGACACCACGCGCGACCGGGGACTGGAGATCGTGCGAAAAGCTATTCGGCTGGCGCAGGATACCGGCATCCGGGTGATCCAACTGGCCGGGTATGACGTTTATTACCAGCAGTCAACTGCACAGACCCGCGCCCGGTTCCGTGCCGGATTGGCGCAGGCGGTGGAGATGGCCAGCCGTGCGCAGGTCATGCTGGCGATGGAAATCATGGACTATCCGCTGATGAACTCGATCAGCAAGGCGCTGGGCTATGCCCACTACCTGAATAACCCGTGGTTTCAGCTGTACCCGGACATCGGCAACTTGTCTGCCTGGGACAACGATGTGCCGATGGAGCTCATGGCCGGGCGCGGACATATCGTGGCGGTACACGTTAAGGATACGCGGCCGGGGGAGTTTAAGAATGTGCCGTTCGGCGAGGGCGTGGTCGATTTCGTGCGCTGTTTCGAAACGCTGTTGCAGAGCGGCTATCGCGGCCCCTATCTGCTCGAGATGTGGAGCGAGAAAGCGGACGATCCGCTGCGGGCGGTGCGGGAGGCGCGAGCCTGGGTGGTTGAACGCATGGTCGAGGCCGGGTTGGAAATAAGGGGGGAGCATGCTGGATCAACTGAAAAGTCAGGTGTACCGAGCCAATATGGCGTTGCCTGAGCACGGGCTGGTGACCTATACCTGGGGCAATGTCAGCGGCATCGATCGGGCCAGTGGGCTGGTGGTGATCAAACCCAGCGGCGTACCTTATGAAACGATGCGGGCTGAGGATATGGTGGTGGTGAATGCGCGAGGTGAGGTTGTCGAGGGGCAACTGCGGCCTTCGTCCGATACGCCGACACATTTGGCGCTGTATCGGGCGTTCCCCCAACTCGGCGGTGTGGTGCATACGCACTCTACCCATGCCACCGCCTGGGCGCAGGCGGGTGAAGCGATACCGGCGCTCGGCACCACCCACGCCGACTATTTTTCCGGCGACATTCCTTGTACCCGTGGGCTGACGGCGGAAGAGGTGGCGCGGGAATATGAGCTGAACACCGGTCGGGTGATTATCGAAACCCTGAAAGGGCGTGAACCGCTGCACATTCCCGGCATCCTGGCGTATCAGCATGGCCCGTTCAGTTGGGGAAGGACGCCGGATGAGGCGGTGCATAACGCCGTGGTGTTGGAGGAGGTGGCGAAAATGGCGTGGATCAGCCGGGATATTAACCCCGGCCTGAAACGGATCGATGACTATCTGCTGGAAAAGCATTTCAGCCGCAAACATGGCGCCGGCGCCTATTACGGCCAGCGCTGACTCTCAGGCGCCGTACCCCATCATCTTCAACAGCTGCTGCGCTTGCTGCACCGCTTCCTGGCGATGGGCCACGCCCAGTTTCTGATACAGGTTGCGGATGTGCGTCTTGATGGTGGTGGCCGCCACGTCCAACTCGCCGGCGATCTGGTCGTTGCTGTAGCCGGAATAGATCAGCCCCAGCACCTGCCATTCGCGCTGGGTGAGCGGGCTGGTGCGGATCAGCTCCGGCACCTGCGGATGGGTCAGCAGCTTATCGACGAAGTTCTCGTCAAAATGCGCGAACTTGTGCCGATGATGCTGGTTGATGTCGCGCAGGATGCGCTGGGCGCGATGCTGTTCCAGCTCCGGCAGCGTGTTGAGCTGGATCAGCTGGCGCAGCTGCTGCGCCATCGCTTCGCCCTCGATGACGAAGTGGCTGATAAAGCCGGTGCGGTTGGCCAGCGACAGCGCTTCGATCAGCGCCTGCTGCGCTTCGCCCTTGCGCTCTTGCAGCCAGTAGAGCTGGTTGCTGAGCAGCAGGTTGCGGTTGAGATCGCTCACCAGCCGCAGGCGGCGGGCGTTTTCGTTCAGCTCATCCAGCACCACGCCGGCCTCTTCATACTGGCCGAGCAGGATCTGCACCCGCGCGATGTTGCGCCACTGGCCCTGCGTGAAGTGGTTGTCCGCCATGCCGGGCTTTTCGGTGTGGCGCAGCCATTGGGCCGCGGCGGCGGTGTCGCCGGTCATCTGCCAGTGGATCACCCGCGACTTGTCGGTGTTGGTCAGCCAGTCGCGATGGTAGTGGGCGCCGTGCAGCAGGGTTTCGCAGCGCTGCAGATGGGTATTGGCGTTGTCCAGATCGCCGCGCGCCAGCGAGCATTTGGCCAGCATGGCGATGCACTGCAACTGTTGCTGCGGCTGGTAGTTCGCCAGGATTTTCAGCCCGGTGCGCGCCGCGTCTTCCGCCTCGTCCAGCCGCGACCACGACCACAGGATCTGCGCGCGAATACGCAGCAGGAACTCGTGCATCGGCAGCTGTTCCAGGTGTTGCTCGCGGATCAGTTCGAACGCCTTGTCCTGGGTTTCGTAAGCGGCCTGCAGGAAGCCCTGGGCGATGAGGATTTCGCTCTGCTGCAGCAGCGCCCAGAGCGCGTAATGGTTGGCCTGATGACGACGCGCCATCTGCTCGGTTTGCTGCATCATCGGCAGCGCGCGCGCCAGTTCGCCCTTGCAGTGGTGCACTTCGCCGGTCACCGAGGTGGCGACGATGCGGCTGTAATAGCTGGACAGCGGCAGGAATTTCAACGCTTCGGTCGCCAGCCGCTCGGCCTCTTCCGGTTTACCGGCGTTGATCGCCACCTGGGCGCGCAAGGCGTCGAACTCGGCGTGCAGCGTTTGGTCTATCTCGATTTTCTGCTCGCGCATGTTGCGCTCGGCGCGCTCCAGCAGGGTGTTGACCTCGCCGTAGCGGTGCTGGCTCTGCGCCAGCCAGGCCTGCAGCAGCGCCAGCTTGGGATTTTGGATCAGGCGCTCATAAGGCAGCGCGTTGAGGCACTCCTCCAGCAAGGCCAGTTCGCTGTGGTGGAACAGCGACCAGGCGTGTTGCAGCAGGATATCGCGCAGCATGCTGACGTCGCTGGCCGCCAGCGCATGGTGAATGGCCTCCGCCGGATACCCCAGCGCCAGCCAGCCCTCGGCGGCGGCGCGGTGCAACCCCGGCAGCTCCAGCGCCAGCTCCCACTGGCAACGCTGGCGCAGGAAAGAAGCGAACAGCGGATGGAAGTTGAACCATTCGCCGGTGTCGTCCATGCGATGGATAAACAGCCCCTGGCGCTCCAGCTCCTCCAGCCGCTGCTGGCCGTTGTCTTCGCCGGTCAGCCGCACGATCAGCGCGTCGTTCATCGAGCGCAGCACCGAACAGCGCAGCAGGAAGGCGCGCGCCTCGGCATCGACGTGATCCAGCACTTCGTCCACCAGATAGTCGGACAGGTGGCTGGCGTTCAGCCCCGCCAGCCGCTTGGCCGACAGCTGAGCCGACGAGGCAGACTGGCGGGCCGACAGCGCGATCAGCTGCAGCGCGGTGGCCCAGCCTTCGACTTCGTCGCACAGGCGGCTGCTGTCCTGCTGTTCCATCGGCGCCGCCAGGCGGCAGTCGAAGAATTGTTTGGCTTCCTGATGGGTAAACGCTAGCTGCTGCGTGCCCATTTCCAGCAGCTGATCGCGCACCCGCAGATTGGCGATGCCGAGCGGCGGCAGGGTGCGCGAGAGCAGGATCAGCGTCAGGTTTTCCGGCTGATGGCGCAGGAAGAAGCGCATGGCTTCGTGAATGGCGTCGTTGGTGATCAGATGGTAGTCGTCGATCACCAGGTACAGCGGCTGGTGCCAGTCGGCCAGCTCGATAAACAGCTGGGCGAACAGCGCCGACAGGCTGGCGTACTGGTGTTTCTGGCTCAGCGCCTCGCTCTTGACGCAGCGGCCGCCGCTGGCCTGCTGCAGCGCGGCGATCAGGTAGCTGGCGAAGCGCTCCGGTTGGTTGTCGCTCTCGTCCAGCGAATACCAGCCCAGATCGGCCTTGCCGGCCGCCCATTGGGCGATCAGCGTGGTTTTTCCGTATCCCGCCGGGCAATTGACCAGTGTCAGGCGATAGTTGCCCGCGCTGGCCAGTTTGGCCAGCAGGCGATCGCGGATCACGGTATTTTGCAGCCGTACCGGGCGGCTCAGTTTTGATGGGATCAGCATAGTATTCCAGGGTATAAATCGCGGTTCCCGCCGGGATTGGAGTGGCGCTAATTATTTTATGGTTCGTAATTAATAGCTCCCCCTAACTTCTGCCAACCCTAAACGTATTGCAACAAGCTTCCGCATCGGCTTGGAGTTAAGTTGCTATCGATCACACTTTTTTACGTTTGGCGTCGGCGCGCGGCGATGCGGTTGCAGATCGCATTTCCGGCCATGCACAAAACTTCAGCAGTGCGAATACTTGTGCTAACGTCATGGCTAACGTTCTCAGTGCTCGCCGCACGCGTTGGCGGGCTTTTTTGCATCGTTGCAAGGGAGTCAAACAGTGCCTGAGATCACAATTCCAGCTACGCCCCAATCCTCCTCCCCAGCTAATCCCCAGGCGGGATGATGCCGTCAGGCTTTCTCACCGGCACGATAGCGGCAATTTGACCCACTTACTGGATAGAGAGTTTTCCTTATGTCACAGCCTACGCTCAAGAAGGATGCTTTTCTGGCGGCGCTTGCCCGTCAGTGGCAACGGTTCGGCCTCAGTTCCGCACAGCAGATGACGCAACATCAATGGTGGGAAGCCGTCAGTGCGGCGCTGGCCGAGCAGTTGGCCGCACAGCCGGCGCCGCGCAAAAGCGCCAAACCGCTGCGCCACGTGAACTACATCTCGATGGAGTTTCTGATCGGCCGGCTGACGGCGAACAACCTGATCAACCTGGGCTGGTACGACACCGTCGAGCAGGCGCTGGCGGAGCAGAACGTCAAGCTGGCGGATCTGCTGGAGCAGGAAACCGATCCGGCGCTGGGCAACGGCGGGCTGGGGCGGCTGGCGGCCTGTTTCCTTGACTCGATGGCGACGGTGGAGCAACCGGCCACCGGGTATGGGCTGAACTACCAGTACGGGCTGTTCCGCCAGTCGTTCCAGGGGGGGCAGCAGCAAGAGGCGCCGGATAACTGGCAGCGCGAGAGCTACCCGTGGTTCCGCCACAACGCCGCGCTGGCGGTGGACGTGGGCATCGGCGGCAAGCTGGAAAAGCAGGCCGACGGCCGCGAACTGTGGCGCCCGGCCTTCACCCTGCGCGGCGAAGCCTGGGATCTGCCGGTGCTGGGGTATCGCAACGGCGTGGCGCAGCCGCTGCGCCTGTGGCAGGCGACCCATCAGCATCCGTTCAACCTGAGCGATTTCAACGACGGCAAATTCCTGCAGGCGGAGAAGCAGGGCGTAGAAGCCGACAAGCTGACCAAGGTGCTCTACCCGAACGACAACCATCAGGCCGGCAAGCGCCTGCGCCTGATGCAGCAGTATTTCCAGTGCGCCTGCTCGGTGGCGGACATTTTGCGCAAGCACCATCAGGCCGGCCGCAAGATTGAAGAGCTGCCGAAGTACGAAGTGATCCAGCTGAACGACACCCACCCGACCATCGCCATTCCGGAAATGCTGCGCATTCTGCTGGACGAACACCAGCTGGAGTGGGAGGCGGCCTGGGCGATCACCAGCAACACTTTCGCCTATACCAACCACACCCTGATGCCGGAAGCGCTGGAGTGCTGGGATGAAAAACTGGTGCGCAGCCTGCTGCCGCGCCATTTCTCCATCATCAAACAGATCAACGTCAGGTTCAAAAAGCTGGTGGATAAGCACTGGCCGGGCGACGAGGCGGTGTGGGCCAAACTGGCGGTTCACCACAACAAGCAGGTGCGCATGGCCAACCTGTGCGTGGTCAGCGGCTTTGCGGTCAACGGCGTGGCGCAGCTGCACTCGGATCTGGTGGTGAAGGATCTGTTCCCGGAATATCACCAGCTGTGGCCGAACAAATTCCATAACGTCACCAACGGCATCACGCCGCGCCGCTGGCTGAAACAGTGCAACCCGGCGCTGTCGGGCCTGATCGACGAGACGCTGAAGGTGGAATGGGCGAACGATCTCGACGCGTTGCGCGGGCTGGAAAAATTCGCCGACGACGCGGCGTTCCGCCAGCGTTATCAGCAGATCAAACGCGACAACAAGGTGGCGCTGGCCCATTACGTGCACGGTGTGATGGGGTTGACGCTCGACCCGGACGCGATTTTCGACGTGCAGATCAAGCGTCTGCACGAGTACAAACGCCAGCACCTGAACCTGCTGCACATCCTGTCGCTGTATCGCCAGCTGCGCGACAACCCGAATCTGGACATCGTGCCGCGCGTCTTCCTGTTCGGCGCCAAGGCGGCGCCGGGCTACTACCTGGCGAAGAACATCATTTACGCGATCAACCAGGCGGCCGAGAAGATCAATAACGATCCGCTGGTGAAAGATCGCCTGAAAGTGGCGTTCATTCCCGACTACCGCGTGTCGGTGGCCGAACTGATGATCCCGGCGGCGGATATCTCCGAGCAGATCTCCACCGCCGGCAAAGAGGCCTCCGGCACCGGCAATATGAAGCTGGCGCTGAACGGCGCGCTGACGGTCGGCACGCTGGACGGCGCCAACGTCGAAATCGCCGAGCAGGTGGGCGAAGACAATATCTTTATCTTCGGCAATACCGTGGAGCAGGTGAAGGCGATACTGGCGAAGGGCTACGATCCGCTCAGCTACCGCAAGAAAGACAAGCACCTGAAGGCGATTTTGGACGAGCTGGCGAGCGGCGCGTTCAGCCACGGCGACAAGCACGCGTTCGACATGATGCTGCACAGCCTGCTGGAGGGCGGCGATCCCTATCTGGTGTTGGCGGACTTCGCCTCGTATTGCCAGGCGCAAAGCCGGGTCGATGAACTGTACCGCGATCGGGACGAATGGACGCGGCGGACTATCCTTAACACCGCGCGCGTCGGCATGTTCAGCTCGGATCGTTCGATCCGCGATTACCAGCAGCGCATCTGGCAAGCCAAACGTTAAGGAGAACGAATGGATCGCAAGCGTATCGATCAGGCGGCGGCACAGGCGGGGATCGCCGCCGATTTCATCAATGCCCACGGCAAGCGGCAGGCGATTGAACCGGAGACCAAGCGCAAGCTGCTGGCGGCCATGAATCGGGCCGAAGCCGCGCAGGAAGGGGCGGCGTCGCCGTTACCGGCGGTCAAGGTGTTCTATCAGGGCGCGCCGTTGGCGTTGACCCCGGCGGGCGAAGGCGAGTACCTGTGGGCGCTGCAGCGTGAAGACGGCGAATGCCTGCAGGGGCGCGTCGGCGCGCGCAAGACCCTGACGCTGCCGGGCGATCTGCCGGCGGGCTATCACCAATTGACGCTGAGCCAGGGCACGCGGCAGTGGTCATGCCGAGTGATCGTCGCGCCGAGGCGCTGCTTCGAGCCGAACGCCTTGCTGACCGGCAAGAAGCTGTGGGGCGCCTGCGTTCAGCTGTATACGCTGCGTTCCGATCGCAACTGGGGCATCGGCGATTTCGGCGATCTGCGCCTGATGGTGGAGCAGGTGGGGGAACGCGGCGGCGCTTTCGTCGGCCTCAATCCGATCCATGCGCTGTATCCGGCCAACCCGGAGAGCGCCAGCCCCTACAGCCCCTCGTCGCGCCGCTGGCTGAATCTGGCGTATATCGACGTCAACGCGGTGGAGGATTTCCAACGCAGCGACGCGGCTCAGCGCTGGTGGCAGAAGCCGGCGACGCAGAAGCAGCTGGCCAAGGCGCGCGCCGCGGAGTGGGTGGATTACACCGCCGTGATGCAGCTGAAGCTGGCGGCGCTGAAGCTGGCGTTCCCGCTGTTTCAGGCGCGCAAGCCGAACGACGCGCAGCGTCAGGCGTTCGAACGGTTCGTGACTGAGGGCGGCGAAAGCCTGTATCAGCAGGCGGCGTTCGATGCGCTGCATGCCCACCTGGCGGCCAAAGACGCCAGCCAGTGGGGGTGGCCGGCCTGGCCCGAGCGCTATCGGCGTGGGCAGAGCGAAGCGGTGCGGCAGTTCTGCGATGAGCATCAGGACGCGGTCCGCTTTTACCTGTGGCTGCAGTGGCTGGCGGCCACGCAGTTCGCGCAGTGTTTCGAACAGAGCCGGCAGCAGCAGATGCCGATTGGCCTGTATCGCGATCTGGCGGTCGGGGTGGCGGAAGGCGGGGCGGAAACCTGGTGTGACCGCGAACTGTACTGCCTGAAAGCGTCGGTCGGCGCGCCGCCGGACATCCTGGGGCCGCTGGGGCAAAACTGGGGGTTGCCGCCGATGGATCCGCACGTGATGGCGGCGCGCGGTTATCAGCCGTTCATCGATCTTTTGCGCGCCAACATGACCAGCTGCGGCGCGCTGCGCATCGATCACGTCATGGCGCTGCTGCGGCTGTGGTGGATCCCGTATGGCGAAACCGCCGATCGCGGCGCCTACGTCAAATACCCGGTGGACGATCTGCTGGCGGTGCTGGCGCTGGAAAGCCAGCGCCACCGCTGCATGGTGATCGGCGAGGATCTCGGCACGGTGCCGGTGGAGATCGTCGGCAAGCTGCGCGACAGCGGCGTCTATTCCTACAAAGTGCTGTATTTCGAAAGCGACGGCGAACACCATTTCCGCGCGCCGCAGGCCTATCCGGTGCAGGCGATGGCGACCATCACCACCCACGATCTGCCGACGCTGCGCGGCTACTGGCAAAGCGACGATCTCACGCTCGGCAACCGGCTGGGCCTTTACCCGGATGCGGAGATCCTGCGGGCGCTGTTCGCCGATCGGGAACGCGCCAAGCAGGGGCTGCTGGACGGGTTGCATCGCTATGGCTGCGTGCCGCAGAAGGTGGGCAAGAAGGCGGCGCTGCTCGGCATGAGCCCGCTGCTTAACCGCGGCCTGCAGCGCTATGTCGCCGACAGCGCCAGCGCCCTGCTCGGCCTGCAGCCGGAAGACTGGCTGGACATGGCCGATCCGGTCAATATTCCCGGCACCAGCGATCAATACCCTAACTGGCGGCGCAAGCTGACCGAAACGCTGGAGGAGATGTTCGCCGATCCGCGGATAAACCGGTTGCTGAAGGATTTGGACAAACGGCGGCGCAAGGTGTCGGTGGGCTGAAAACAACAATGCCGGAACGGGTTCCCCCCTTCCGGCATTGTGTTATCCACCGCGGCGCGAGCGCCGGGGATCAGTAATAGGAGTGCTCGCCGCGCTGGTGCTCGGTCAAATCGCGCACGCCTTTCAGCTCCGGGAATTTCTGCAGCAGCTCTTTCTCGATGCCTTCTTTCAGCGTGACGTCGACCATCGAACAGCCGTTACAGCCGCCGCCGAACTGCAGGATCGCCATGTTGTCGTCGGTGATCTCCATCAGCGTCACGCGGCCGCCGTGGCCCGCCAGCTGTGGGTTGATCTGCGACTGCAGCACGTATTCCACGCGCTCCATCAGCGGCGCGTCGTCATCGACCTTGCGCATCTTGGCGTTTGGCGCTTTCAGCGTCAGTTGAGAACCCAGCTGGTCGGTCACGAAGTCGATTTCGGCGTCTTCCAGATACGGCGCGCTCAGCTCATCGACATAGGCGGACAGTTTGTCGAACTTCAGTTCGGTATCCGTCGCTTCTACCGCGTCCGGCGGGCAATAAGAGACACCGCATTCGGCCGTCGGCGTGCCCGGGTTGATCACGAATACGCGGATTTGGGTGCCTTCTTCTTGATTTGCCAGCAGTTTGGCAAAGTGTTCCTGTGCAGCATCTGTTATACGGATCATAGCATTAGCTCAATAGTTGACTTCTATAGTCGGTTATAATACGCCCATTGCCGTGGCACTACAACGTGCGGCAAACGCACCATATCTGCACCGAGGCGGCGCCTTGCCGCCGCAACAGCGCCGCGATCTCCGCGACGGTGCTGCCGGTGGTCACCACGTCATCCACCAGGGCGATATGCCGGCCGGCGACCGGCACCGTGCAGGTGAAAGCGCGCTGCAAATTGCGCCTGCGCGCTCCGGCGCTCAGCCGCTGTTGCAGGGCTGTCTTGCGCACCCGGCGCAAAGCGGCGGGCCGATAGGCACAGCCCAGCCAGCGCGCCAGCGGCCGGGCCAGCAGATCGCTCTGGTTATAACCACGGTGCCAACAGCGCGTTGCATGCAAGGGTACCGCTAAAATCAGGTCGGGTCTGTTCAGATTCTGCTCTCTGCGCGCCTGCTGCCACCGCAACAGCATCAGGCGTGCCAGCGTCGGTGCCAGCTCGGGCGCGCGGTGAAACTTGAACCTCTTTATCAGTCGGCTGAGGGGCGCAACGTAGTCGCCGACGAACACCAGCCGCTGCCAGGGCGGCGGCCGTTGCAGGCAGCGGCCGCAGGGCATTTGCGTTTCCCCGGCGGGCAATCCGCAGCACGGGCAACACGGTGGGTGGGCCGGCAGATGGCGCAGGCAGCAGCTGCAGATGCCATGACGCATCAGGCTCAACGGCTGTCGGCATAGCCAACAGCGGCTGCGGATTGATAGCATAGAGCCTCCGAGACGGATAAGCATGAAAGGACAATAACCAATGACAGCGCTGTACTGGCAAACAATAGGTGAGGGCGAACGCGATCTTGTGCTGCTGCACGGCTGGGGCTTGAACGCCGAAGTGTGGAGTTGCATTCAGGCGCGACTGGTGCCGCATTTTCGCCTGCACCTGGTCGATCTGCCGGGTTATGGCCGCAGCCAGGGGTTCGGCGCGTTGTCGCTGGCGCAGATGACGGAAATCGTGCTGGCGGCCGCCCCGCCGCAGGCCTGGTGGCTAGGCTGGTCGCTCGGCGGACTGGTGGCCAGCCAGGCGGCGCTGATGCAGCCCGAGCGGGTCAAGGGGCTGATCACCGTAGCCTCCTCGCCGTGCTTTGCCGCCCGCGATGAGTGGCCGGGGATCCGCCCGGACGTGCTGAGCGGTTTCCAGCATCAGCTGAGCCTGGATTTCCAGCGCACCGTCGAGCGTTTTCTGGCGTTGCAGACGCTGGGCACCGAGAGCGCGCGTCAGGATGCGCGCCAGCTGAAGGCGGTGGTGCTCAGCCAACCGACCCCGAGCGTCGAGGTGTTGAACGGCGGGCTGGAGATCCTGCGCACCGCCGATCTGCGCGTACCGCTGGCGGAGTTGAATCTGCCGCTGCTGCGGATCTACGGCTATCTGGACGGGCTGGTGCCGCGCAAGGTCGCCGAGCTGCTCGATGCCGCCTGGCCGCATTCTGCGTCGCAGATCGTGGCCAAAGCCGCCCATGCGCCGTTTATCTCTCATCCCGATGAATTTGTGACGATGATCGAAGCGTTTATTGCAGCACATTGAATCCGGTGGGAAATCGCACGATAGGGCGCTAAAAAAAACGCTGCCGGGTGGATAAAAGACAAAGCTGTTCGATACTTAGTGAGTCAATGCGTTGGCTGCAAAATGAAAAGACCGCGTGCGGCGCTTTTCATTTTGGCGTTTCGTCTCTGGGAAACAGGCCCCGTCAGGGAAAGCAACGAGGCCTGAGGATGTCGCGGCAGCCTGCGGTACTACGCATGGATTCTTGACGGCTTTCATAACAGATAAATTATCCATTGAGAGGTTAGTGTCATGAAATCATTGAAGATGATTATTGCAGCGGCAGTGCTGGGTTCGGTGTCTTTCGGCTCCATGGCGGCAACCCTGCTGACCAAGGAAGATCTGGATAAGAACCCGGGTAAATACGAGAAGATCGGCACCGTCACCACGACGGCGGAAACCACGTCACCGATGGATGCCAAGGAAGAGCTGTCCAAACTGGCGGACGAAAAGGGCGGTCAATACTACGTGATCCTGGCAGGCCGTGAACACGGTAAATTCAGCGCCATCGCCGAAGTTTACAAAGACAAGCAATAAGCCTTGAACGGCAAAGGGGCGCCCGTCATGGCGCCCCTGATCGTCAGGCCTTCAGCCGGTAGAACACCGTGCTGCACCCCTGGCCCTGCGGGCAGCGTTTGCAACTGCCGCTCAGACAGGCGCCGTCATCCTGTTCGATGCGTTCCACTTTCCCCATCGCCGTCAAACGGTCCAGCATCGCTTGCACCAGCGGCAGCGGCGTCGCCAGCGAGTGGCTGAGCTGCTGCGCCTGGGCGCTGCCGCGCAGCGCCAGCGCATCGCGTACCTGCAGCAGCCCGGCCATCAGTGACAGCTCCCTTTGGCGCTCTGGCAACAGGCCGCCGGCGTGGCGTTGCCCAGGCGCACCGTGACGCGGCTGCGCGCCCGGCGCAGGCCGAACAGCACCAGCAGATTCACCAGCACCACCGCCAGGATCGCCGTCAGGCTGTACTGCGGGTGTTGATTGAAGGTGGCCGCCTGATAGAACAGCGTCGCCAGCGAGTAGGCCACGTTCAGCCCCCACAGAATAGAGAAGGTCATCCAGCCGCGGCTCGATTCACGGGCGATGGCGCCCATCACCGAGACGCAAGGCACATACAGCAGCACGAAGATCAGATAGCTGTAGGCGGAGATGCCGGAGCCGAATTTGCTGCTCATCACGCCCATCGAGCCGACGCCCATCTCGCCGTCGCCCTTGCTGGCTTCGATCGGGTTGGAGAGCACGCTCAGGCTGAAGGTATTTTTCAGGCCGTCCCAGGTTTCGTGCAGCGCGCCGCCCAGTTCATCGAGCAGGTTGAAGTTGGCGGCGTCGAACGCTTCTTTGTTGATGCGCTCGGCGGTGTACAGCGTATTCAGCGTGCCGACCACCACTTCTTTCGCCATCGCGCCGGTCACCAGCCCGACGGTGGCCTGCCAGTTATCGCTGTGGACGCCCATCGGCTGCAGCAGCGGCGTCAGCACCCTGGAGACCGAGGCCAGCGCGGAGTCGTTGATGTTGTCGACCGTCTTGCCGCTGAACGAGAAGCTGTTCAGGCCGCCGATGAATATGCTGGCCACCACGATCACCTTGCCGGCGCGCAGCACGAAGCCTTTCAGCCGCTGCCAGGTTTGCAGCAGCAGGCTTTTCAGGTGCGGCACATGGTAGACCGGCAGCTCCATCACGAACGGCGAGGCTTCGCCGCGCATGAGGGTGTATTTGAGCACCAGGCCGGTGAGGATCGCCACCGCAATGCCGAGCATGTACAGCGAGAACACCACCCCGGCGCCGTCCTGGCCGAAGAAGGCGGCGGCGAACACCGCGAAGATCGCCAGACGGGCGCCGCAGGACATGAACGGCGCCATCATGATGGTGATCAGGCGCTCGCGCTGGGCATCCAGCGTCCGGGCGCCCATGATGGACGGCACATTGCAGCCGAAGCCGACGATCAGCGGCACGAAGGATTTGCCCGGCAGCCCGAGCGCCTGCATCAGGCGATCCATCACGAACGCCGCGCGCGCCATGTAGCCGGAATCCTCCAGGAACGACAGAAACAGGTACATCATGCCGATCTGCGGCACCAGCGGCAGCACGGTATTGATGCCGCCGCCGACGCCCTGCGCCAGGAAAACGGTCAGCCAGTCGGGGAAGTGCAGGGTGTAGCCGAGCCACTGAATGCCCTGAATGAAGATCGCCGCCGAGCCGATATCGAAGATCGGCTGCAGCGCGCCGCCGATGTTGATCGCCAGCAGGAACATCAGGTACATCACCAGCAGGAAGATCGGCACGCCCAGCCAGCGGTTGAGGATCACTTTATCCAGCAGCTCGGTCAGGCGGTTGGGCATCGCCTGCTGCGAGTTGCTGACCTCATCGCACAGGGCGGCGATGGACTGGTAGCGCGCGTCGGCGATCACCAGCGCCGGGTCTTCCTGCTGCTGCTGTTGCAACGCCTGGGCAGCCGCAGGCAACAGCGCGACGGCGGGGCCGGCCAGCCGGTGACTGTAGATGTCGCCTTCCAGCATTTGCAATGCCAGCCAGCGGCGCTGCACCGCCGGCAGCGTTTGCGGCATGGCGTCGCTCAGCGTGGCGACCGCTTTCAGCAACAGCGGTGGGTAGTTCACCAGCGCCTGCTGTTCGTTGATGTGATGATTGTCGATCATCTGTTTCAGCACGCCGATGCCGTCGGCGCGGGTGGAGACCATCGGCACTACCGGGCAGCCGAGGCGCGCCGACAGCGCGGCGACGTCGATATCGATATGCTGACTTTTGGCGATGTCGAGCATGTTCAGCGCCACGATGCAGGGAATGCCCAGCTCCAGCAGCTGCAGCGTCAGGTAGAGGTTGCGCTCCAGGTTGGAGGCGTCGACCACGTTGATCAGCAGATCGGCGTCGCCGCTCAAAATGTAGTGGCAGGCGATCTGCTCGTCGAGCGAGGTTTGCTCTGAAATGGTGGTCAGGGAGTAGGTGCCGGGCAAATCGACCAGCCGTACGTCGGACTGCGGGGTGGTGAAATGGCCTTCTTTGCGTTCGACCGTCACGCCCGCCCAGTTGCCGACCCGTTGGCGTGCGCCGGTCAGCTGGTTGAACAGCGTGGTTTTGCCGGAGTTCGGGTTACCGATTAAGCCGATGGTGAGTTTTTTCATAGTTCAGCGTGTCGTCTTCAAGGAGAACAGCGCCGGCGCAAAGGCGCGTCGGCAAACGGAGAGCGCGTCGGCTCAGGGCTGGCCGTCGAGCTGCAGCAGCGCCAGATCCTTCCTGCGCAGCACCAGGCTGACGCGGCGAGTTTTAATTTCTATCGGATCGCCCAGCGGTGCGACGCGCACCACGTCGAACGAAGAGCCGGGCAGCATGCCGAGCGATAACAGTTTCTGGCGGTAGGCCGGCGCAATTTCACCGGAAAAGCCGACAATCTTATACGTGCGTTTAGGTTGGAGCTGCATGTGATTAACCTTCCGGGTGCCGATGAGCATCGGGCTGATGATAATTGGACGTTGCCGGCGAAAATGCCACGCCGTCGGCGGTATTCATCCATAAGGTCATGCAATAAAGTGAGCGCAAATAATAGTAATTATCATTATCGCGTTCAATACAAAAAGTAAGGGTATTGTAACCAATTATTATGGCGTCGACAGTTTTTGATGGCGTTGTCTTGATTAACGACGTTTTACCACCGGTTGCGCTGGGGAACAAATGAGAATGGCGAGTTAAATCAGTTACGTATTTGTAGCCGAGTTTTCTTGTTTGCAAATATAGATGGTTTTTTCCCTTTATTTATTTCCACCGAAAGGCAATTCAATAACATTATTCCGCCGTAATGCGAGCGGTAACCATTTGTGTTTCTCTCACAATTCGCGAGATGAAAAATGCGTGTTAACGAAGTTGTTAATAAATGGCTGCAGAAGGGATTGTTGTTGCCTGAATAATGGGAGGGTGGTCACGCAGGCGCAGGAAATAAAAAGATGACGGTTTATTGAGGCGGGTCAAGAAATGCCGCAAGTTTTATTCATCAGAAAGGGGCGGAGCAGGCTCCGCCCCCTGTTGGATCTGACTTAGCGTTTCTTGCCGAATGCCGCCGCCAGCGCGTCGCCCATGGCGCTGTTGCCGGCCGGCGCCGCGTTGCGCGGTTTGGCCTTGTTGCCGCCCGCCGAACGGTTGGCGTGGTCGCGCGTCTGTGCAGGCGCGTTGCCGCCGCGGCGCGGTGAACCTTCGCCCGGCTGCTCATCCAGGCGCATGCTCAGCGCGATGCGTTTACGCTGCAGATCGACTTCCATCACCTTCACTTTGACGATGTCGCCGGCCTTCACCACGGTGTGCGGATCTTCAACGAACTTGTCCGCCAGCGAGGAGATGTGCACCAGGCCATCCTGATGCACGCCGATATCCACGAAGGCGCCGAAGTTGGTGACGTTGGTCACCGAGCCTTCCAGGATCATGCCCACCTGCAGATCGTTGAGGGTTTCCACGCCTTCGGCGAAGGTGGCGGTTTTGAACTCCGGACGTGGATCGCGGCCCGGCTTCTCCAGCTCTTTCAGGATGTCGGTGACCGTCGGCACGCCGAACTTGTCGTCGGTGAAGTCGACCGCTTTCAGGCTGCGCACCGCCGAGGCGTTGCCCATCAGGTCCTGCAGCGCCTGCTCGGTGGCGGCCAGAATGCGCTGCACCACCGGGTAGGCTTCCGGGTGAACGGTGGAAGCATCCAGCGGGTTGTCGCCGTGGTTGATGCGCAGGAAGCCGGCGCACTGTTCGAAGGCCTTCGGCCCCAGGCGGCTGACTTTCAGCAGCTGTTCACGGTTGCTGAAGCGGCCGTTCTCGTCGCGCCAGTTGACGATGTTCTGCGCCATCATGCGCGTCAGGCCGGCCACGCGGGTCAGCAACGGCACCGACGCGGTGTTCAGATCGACGCCGACGGCGTTCACGCAGTCTTCCACCACCGAGTCCAGCTTCTTCGCCAGCTGGCTCTGGCTGACGTCGTGCTGATACTGGCCGACGCCGATGGATTTCGGGTCGATTTTCACCAGCTCCGCCAGCGGATCCTGCAGACGACGGGCGATGGACACCGCACCGCGCAGCGACACGTCGAGATCCGGGAACTCCTGCGCCGCCAGTTCTGACGCGGAATACACCGACGCGCCCGCTTCGCTGACGATCACTTTCTGCGCCCGGACCTCGCCGAATTGCTTTTGCAGGTCGAGATAGAAACGCTCGGTTTCACGCGAAGCGGTGCCGTTGCCGATGGCCACCAGCTCCACGTTATGTTTGATGCACAGCGCCGCGACGATGGCGGCGGCTTTGGCCGCTTGCCCGGTGTGCGGGTAGACGGTGTCGGTGGCGACCAGCTTGCCAGTCGCGTCGACCACGGCGACTTTCACCCCGGTGCGCAGGCCCGGATCGAGGCCCATGGTGGCGCGCATGCCGGCCGGCGCGGCCATCAGCAGATCGTGCATGTTGCGGGCGAAAACGTTGATCGCTTCATCTTCCGCGCGCTCGCGCACCGTGCCCATCAGCTCGGTTTCCAGGTGCAGCAACACCTTGATGCGCCAGGTCCAGTTGACCACCGCCTTGCGCCAGGCGTCGGCCGGGGCGTTGTTCAGGCGCAGGTTGAGGTGATTGATGATGATCAGCTCCGCCTGGCTTTCGCGCGGCGCTTCCTCAAACTGCGGATCGGCGTTCAGCGCCAGCTGCAGCACACCTTCGTTGCGGCCGCGGAACATCGCCAGCGCGCGGTGCGAAGGCACCTGGGAAATCGGTTCGTGGTGATCGAAATAGTCGCGGAACTTGGCGCCTTCTTCTTCCTTGCCCTCGACCACTTTGGACACCAGATGGGCGTTTTTCCACAGGTAGTCGCGCACCTTGGCCAGCAGCGAGGCATCTTCGGCGAAGCGCTCCATCAGGATATAGCGCGCGCCGTCGAGGGCGGCTTTGACGTCCGCCACGCCCTTGTCGGCGTCGACGTAGCGTTCAGCCAGCTGTTCCGGCTGCTGTTGCGGATCCTGCCACAGTGCGTCCGCCAGCGGTTCCAGACCGGCCTCGATGGCGATCTGGCCGCGGGTGCGGCGCTTCGGTTTGTACGGCAGATAGAGGTCTTCGAGTTCGGTCTTGCTCAGCGTGGCGTTGATCGCCCCCGCCAGTTGTTCGGTCAGTTTGCCCTGTTCATCGATCGACTTCAGGATGGTCTGACGACGATCTTCCAGTTCACGCAGATAACCCAGGCGGGTTTCCAGCTGGCGCAGTTGGGTGTCGTCCAGGCCCCCGGTGACTTCCTTACGATAGCGTGCAATAAAGGGCACGGTATTACCTTCATCCAGCAGACGGATGGCGGAGTCGACTTGCTCCGGCCGGGCCTGCAGTTCTGTTGCAATAATGCGGCTCAGTGGGTCATTCATAGGTCTGGTATCTGTATTGAGAACGGTGAATAAACAGGGGACAGTTATACGGATTGATCGGGGAAAATGCCAGTGGAGCGGGCCGCCGCCGCGCGGCCGCCACGTGGAGAACTGCGCAGGCGGCGGCGTTGGCGGCGGTTCGGAAAAAGCTGAAAGCTTACTTCGGGTAGTCTATCTCGTTAACGTACCACTGCGCCTCGCCCAGCGGCGTATTGACGGTGGCGACGTCGCCGACCTCTTTTTTCAGCAGGGCGCGCGCCATCGGCGCGTCGATGGAGATGTAATCCTTGCGGCCGAAGATCTCGTCGTAACCGACGATGCGAAAGCGTTTGGTCTCGCCGTCGTCGTTCTCCACCTCCACCCAGGCGCCGAAGAACACCTTGCCTTCCTGCTGCGGGGAGTAATCGACGATCTTCAATTGCTCCAGGCATTTGGTCAGATAGCGGACGCGGCGGTCGATCTCGCGCAGCCGCTTCTTGTTGTACTGGTAGTCGGCGTTTTCGCTTCTGTCGCCCAGGCTGGCGGCCCAAGTCACTTTCTTGGTCACCTCGGGGCGTTCTTCGCGCCAGAGGTAATCCAGCTCTTGTTTGAGCTTGTCATACCCTTCACGGGTTATCAGTTGAGTTCTCATGGTGATTTATCTTTATGGGGCCACCGCCACAGTGTACGTGAATGCGGGGGGCTTTAGAAATGGCGCGCGGGCCTGCGCGTTGCCGCACGGTTGTTATTCAGTTTGCGCAGCTTTTAACAATCGGGAGTATGCTTAGCGATAGCGGAAAAGGAATGTGACGAAAGGAGGATATCTGGCGAGAGAGACAAGGAATTTTGGCGCACAACCCAACACATTGAAGGTATTACCGCATGGAATTTAAAGATTACTACGCAACGATGGGCGTTGAGCCCAACGCCGATCTGAAAACCATCAAAACGGCCTACCGCCGGCTGGCGCGTAAATATCACCCTGACGTGAGCACCGAAGAAGACGCCGAGAGCAAATTCAAGGAGCTGGCCGAAGCCTATGAGGTGCTGAAGGACGAAGAGCGCCGCGCCGAGTACGATCAGATCCGGCTGCACCGCAACGATCCGAACTTTGGCCGCCAGGCGCGCGGCGATCGCGGCGGCTATCAGCAGAGCGCTTCATGGCACGGCGGCGGTGCCGACGCGCAAGACTTCTCCGATTTCTTCGAAAGCATGTTCGGCGGGCGTGCGGCGGGCGGGCATCGCTCCGCTTCGCA
The DNA here is from genome assembly GCF_051172435.1 of Serratia sp. G204Y. Lineage (NCBI taxonomy): Bacteria > Pseudomonadati > Pseudomonadota > Gammaproteobacteria > Enterobacterales > Yersiniaceae > Serratia > Serratia sp. G204Y. Next base: position 170,513 of record NZ_JBPIZA010000006.1, read on the forward strand.
CTCGCACGGCGGGCATGGCTTCCGCGGCCAGGATCTGGAGATGGAGGTGCCGCTGTTCCTCGAGGAAACGCTGCATGGCCAAAGCCGCGAGATCTCCTACAAGCTGCCGGTGTACGACGAGCTGGGGCGGCAGGTGAGCGAAGCCAGCAAAACGCTGAACGTGAAAATCCCGGCCGGGGTGGGCGACGGCGAGCGCATTCGCCTCAAGGGGCAGGGCGTGGCCGGCGTGGGCGGCGGCCAGAACGGCGATCTGTATCTGGTCATCCGCCTCGCGCCGCACCCGCTGTTTGAGATCGACGGCCACAACCTGAGCATCGTGGCACCTCTCGCCCCTTGGGAGGCGGCGCTCGGCGCCAGCATTGAGGTGCCGACGCTGACCGGAAAAATCGCGTTGACCGTGCCGGCCGGTAGCCAGAGCGGCAAACGGCTGCGGGTCAAGGGCAAGGGGCTGGCGGGCAAGAAAGAGCCCGGTGACCTGTATGTCATTCTCAAGGTGGTGATGCCGCCGAAGCCGAACGAGAAGGCCAGCGCCCTGTGGCGAGAACTGGCTGAACAGGCGGCGTTCAACCCGCGCGCGGAATGGGAGTAAAGCACATGATGAAGAAAGAGATCACTTTCACCGTGGTGGAACTGTGCCAACGGGTGGAGATTTCAGAGGATGAGCTGGTCGAGATCGTTGGCCTGGGCGTGATCGTGCCGCTGGAGCCGGCGCAGCCGAGCTGGGAGTTCGACTACCCGGCGCTGAGCCATCTGCAGCGTGCGCGCAGGCTGCGGGCCGAGCTGGATCTGGATTGGCCGGGGATCGCCATGGCGCTGACGTTGCTCGATCGGGTTGAGGCGCTGCAGCAAGAGAACCGGCAGCTGCGCCGGCAGTTGGCGCGTTTCCTGCAGACTTCCTGACTCGCCGTCAAAACGCCACCGTGCGGTTTGCCGGTGGCGAAATTGCGTAAAATTGGGCCGCGGCCCCACATTGCGCTGATAAAGGGCGATATTTTGACGAACCCCCGTCGACATTCACTGAAAATTGTTGATAAATGGGGAAAAGAATAAGCTTTGTAACAATTTCGTCTAGAATACATACCATTAAACGCTGTCTCAAATGGCAAGGTTTTCTAACAATATTCGAGTCAGGCAATAAAGCCTTTGGGAGTAATACCATGCAAGAGAATCATAAGATCCTGGTTGTCGATGATGACATGCGCCTGCGCGCACTTTTGGAACGTTATTTAACCGAGCAGGGCTTCCAGGTTCGCAGCGTTGCCAACGCTGAGCAAATGGATCGCTTGCTGACCCGTGAATCCTTCCATTTGATGGTGCTCGATCTGATGTTGCCGGGCGAAGACGGCCTGTCCATCTGCCGCCGCCTGCGCAGCCAGAGCAACCCGATGCCGATCATTATGGTCACCGCCAAAGGTGAAGAGGTTGATCGCATCGTCGGGCTGGAAATCGGCGCCGACGACTACATTCCTAAACCGTTTAACCCGCGTGAGCTGTTGGCTCGCATTCGTGCAGTGCTGCGCCGCCAGGCTAACGAGCTGCCGGGCGCGCCTTCGCAGGAAGAAGCGGTGATCGCGTTCGGCAAATTCAAACTGAACCTCGGCACCCGCGAGATGTTCCGCGAAGACGAACCGATGCCGTTGACCAGCGGCGAGTTCGCGGTACTGAAGGCGCTGGTCAGCCACCCGCGTGAACCGCTGTCGCGCGATAAGCTGATGAACCTGGCGCGTGGCCGCGAATACAGCGCCATGGAGCGCTCCATCGACGTGCAGATCTCTCGCCTGCGCCGCATGGTGGAAGAAGATCCGGCGCATCCGCGTTATATCCAGACCGTTTGGGGTCTCGGCTACGTGTTCGTCCCGGACGGCAGCAAGGCATGAGGCGATTGCGCTTTTCACCGCGTAGCTCGTTTGCCCGAACCCTGTTGTTGATCGTCACCCTGCTGTTCGTCAGCCTGGTGACGACCTATCTGGTGGTGCTGAACTTCGCCATCCTGCCCAGCCTGCAGCAGTTCAACAAGGTATTGGCCTACGAAGTGCGTATGCTGATGACCGATCGGCTGCAGCTGGAGGACGGCACGCTGCTGGAAGTGCCGCCGGCGTTCCGCCGCGAGATCTACCGCGAACTGGGCATCTCTCTCTACACCAACTCGGCGGCGGAGGAGAGCGGCCTGCGCTGGGCGCAGCACTACCAGTTCCTCAGCCAGCAGATGGCGCAGCAGCTCGGCGGGCCGACCGATGTGCGGGTGGAGGTGAACAAGAACTCCCCGGTGGTGTGGCTGAAAACCTGGCTGCAGCCCGATATCTGGGTGCGCGTGCCGCTGACGGAAATCCACCAGGGCGACTTCTCTCCGCTGTTCCGCTATACGCTGGCGATCATGCTGCTGGCGATCGGCGGCGCCTGGCTGTTTATCCGCATTCAAAACCGCCCGCTGGTGGAGCTGGAACATGCGGCGCTGCAGGTGGGCAAGGGGATTATTCCGCCGCCGCTGCGCGAGTATGGCGCTTCCGAAGTGCGGTCGGTGACTCGCGCATTCAATCAGATGGCGTCGGGCGTCAAGCAGCTGGCGGATGACCGCACCTTGCTGATGGCCGGGGTTAGCCACGATCTGCGCACGCCGTTGACGCGTATCCGGCTGGCGACGGAGATGATGAGCGCCGAAGACGGCTATCTGGCCGAGTCGATCAATAAAGACATCGAAGAGTGCAACGCCATCATCGAGCAGTTCATCGATTATCTGCGCACCGGGCAGGAGATGCCGACCGAAAGCAGCGATCTGAACGCCATTTTGGGCGAGGTGGTCGCGGCGGAAAGCGGCTATGAGCGGGTGATTGAAACCGCGCTGTCGCCGGGTGAGCTGATGATGAACGTGCACCCGCTGTCGATTAAGAGGGCGGCGGTGAACATGGTGGTGAACGCGGCGCGTTACGGCAACGGCTGGATCAAGGTCAGCAGCGGCCGCGAGCTGCAGCGCGGCTGGTTCCAGGTGGAAGACGACGGCCCGGGCATCAAGCCGGAAGAGTTGAAGCACCTGCTGCAGCCGTTCGTCCGCGGTGACAGCGCGCGCAGCACCAGCGGCACCGGTCTGGGGCTGGCGATCGTGCAGCGTATTATCGATGCGCACGACGGTGAGTTGGAAATCGGCACCAGCGAACGCGGCGGGCTCTTGATCCGCGCGTATATTCCGTTGCCGATGGAGAAAAAAGAGTCGGCCAACGGCCATCAAACCGCCAGGGAAAACGCCTGACGCGCTTGGCGCGGGCCGCGTCGTTGCGGCCCCGTCAGGACTTCCTGCTCATCACGTAATATTCCGCCGCATCCTCATGCAACCGACGGCCGGTCGGCGCCTGCCACGGATCGATTAACTCGATGCCGCAGTGGAGGAAGTCTTTGGTATTGCGGGTAGCCAGGGCGGCGCCGTAATGCAGGCAGGTGGCGGCGATTTGGGCATCCGGCACGCTCATCGCTTTACCCAGAAGCCGATTCCTTGCCGTCAATTCCGCGTATTGCATCGCGCACAGCCCATCAAACGGCAATATCTGCCCCTCGAACTTCAATTCAAGAGCGTCCGCCAATTTGAGCTTGAGATCCCGCTGGCGCTTGCCGTCAGGCATGCAGGCGACGCCGCTGAACAGTTCGGCCAGGACAATGGCGCTCAGATAGAGATCGTCATTGTCCTTTTCATTTAGCCAGTTAATGACGTTGTAGTACGGGCTGGGGCGCAGCGTTTCTGAAATGACGTTGGTGTCGAGAATGATCATGCGTTGTCATCTTCATCATCAAAGGTGACGATGCGTGGTGGCACGGCGTCACGCGGTGGGATCTCCAGTTCAACGCCGCCGAATTCGGCGAAGTGCTGATGCATCCAGGTACCCAATCCATAGCGCGGCGGCTTTTTCACCAGCGCCTGTTTCAGGATCATGCGCGCTTCCTCTTCCATGGAATGGCCGTTTTTCGCCGCTGAAATACGCAGGAGCTCTTTGATTTCGTCGTCCAGATTTCTGACGGTGATAGTAGCCATTGAAACCTCCTTTGCTATCAATGATTGCATTGACTTATTTTCTCGCCTTGCTGGTTAAAAAGCAATCGCCGAAAATAAAAAAAGGCGCGGGATCCGCGCCTTAGCTGAAGCGGTAACGCTACCGAATTACAGCTTAGGGCCGGCGCTGACCAGCGCGGCGCCCGCAGGCGTGTCGGTGTATTTGTCGAAGTTGGTGATGAAGCGCTCGGCCAGATCCTGCGCTTTTTCCTGCCACTGCTCGAGGCTGGCGTAGGTATTGCGCGGATCGAGGATCTCCGGGTTCACGCCCGGCAGCGCGGTCGGCATCGCCAGATCGAAGATCGGCAGGGTGACGGTTTCCGCCTTGTCGATTTCACCGCTCAGGATGGCGTCGATGATGCCGCGCGTATCTTTGATCGAGATGCGCTTGCCGGTACCGTTCCAGCCGGTGTTGACCAGGTAAGCCTGGGCGCCGGCGGCCTGCATGCGTTTCACCAGCACTTCGGCGTACTGCGTCGGGTGCAGCGACAGGAACGCGGCGCCGAAGCAGGCGGAGAAGGTTGGCGTCGGTTCGGTGACGCCGCGCTCGGTGCCGGCCAGTTTGGCGGTGAAGCCGGACAGGAAGTGGTACTGAGTCTGGTTGGCGGTCAGACGCGATACCGGCGGCAGCACGCCGAAAGCGTCGGCGGTCAGGAAGATCACCTTGGTGGCATGACCCGCCTTGGACACCGGCTTGACGATGTTCTGGATATGGTAGATCGGGTAAGAAACGCGGGTGTTCTCGGTTTTCGAACCGTCGTTGAAGTCGATGCTGCCGTCGGCCAGCACGGTGACGTTTTCCAGCAGCGCGTCGCGTTTGATGGCGTGGTAGATGTCCGGCTCGGCTTCTTCAGACAGCTTGATGGTCTTGGCGTAGCAGCCGCCTTCGAAGTTGAACACGCCGTCGTCGTCCCAGCCGTGCTCGTCATCGCCGATCAGCTGACGCTTAGGATCGGTGGAGAGGGTGGTTTTGCCGGTGCCGGACAGGCCGAAGAACACCGCCACGTCGCCTTTCTCGCCCACGTTGGCCGAGCAGTGCATCGAGGCGATGCCTTTCAGCGGCAGCAGGTAGTTCATCATCGAGAACATGCCTTTCTTCATTTCGCCGCCGTACCAGGTGCCGCCGATCAGCTGCATGCGCTCGGTCAGGTTGAAGGCGACGAAGTTCTCAGAGTTCAAGCCTTGCTGCTGCCAGTTCGGGTTGGTGCATTTGGCGCCGTTCATCACCACGAAGTCCGGCTCGAAGTCAGCCAGCTCTTCGTCGCTCGGGCGGATGAACATGTTTTTCACGAAGTGCGCCTGCCAGGCCACCTCGGTGATGAAGCGCACTTTCAGGCGCGAGTCGGCGTTGGCGCCGCAGAAGGTATCCACCACGAACAGGCGCTTGCCGGAAAGCTGTTCGGTGACCAGGTGTTTCAGATCGGCCCACACTTCCGGGCTGAGGGGTTTGTTGTCGTTTTTGCCTTTGCCCTGATCGGCCCACCACACGGTATCGCGGGTGATGTCGTCGCGGACGATGTATTTGTCTTTCGGCGAGCGGCCGGTGAAGATGCCGGTATCGACGGAGACGGCACCCAGCTTGGTGACTACCCCACGCTCAAAACCTTCCAGAGATGGGTCTGTTTCTTCCTTAAACAGCAGTTCATAGCTCGGGTTGTGAACGATTTCGCTAACGTCGTGAATGCCGTAAGCGGCCAGATCCTGAGGGGTTATACCTTTAACGCGCATGTTACTACTCCTTGGTCACAGAATTTCTGGCGGCAATTGTAGGGATCTAACGGTGCGTAACAGCGATGGGTATCAAATATTTAACGTTTTAGGCGGTATTTCGTTACGATCTGAGAGATAGCACACGGAAAAAAGCAAACGTGCAAACGGCGGGCGTTGGCGGGCGCCGGGCGCGCCCGCCGAAGGAGGTATAACTTAGTGCAACCTGTCGCTTTCGCCGGTATTACCCGCATACAAGGCGGCAACATCAACCGGGTCAAAGACATAGTGACTGCCACAGTAGTCGCAGTGCATGTCGATATTGCCGTCCTGCTCCAGCATGTCCGCCACTTCGTCGGTCGGCAGGGTCAGCAGTGCGTCGGCGCAACGCTGGCGTGAACAGGTGCAACGGAACTGCACGTCCTGCGGTTCGTACAGGGTGACTTCTTCCTGGTGATACAGGCGGTACAGCACTTCGTTGGCCGGCAGGCCGAACAGCTCTTCGCTTTTTACCGTGTTGGTCAGTTGCACCAGATGATCGAAATCATCGAGGTTGCCGTCCTGTGCCGGCAGCACCTGCAGCAGCATACCGGCCGCCGCGGCGTGGCCTTCCGCTTCGCCGGTGCGGATGAACAGCCGGGTTGGCAGCTGTTCGGACTGGCGGAAGTAGGCTTCCAGGCACTCGGCCAGGGTTTCACCTTCCAGGCCGACCACGCCCTGATAGCGCTCGCCTTCCGTCGGGGAAATGGTGATGACTATGACGCCGTTGCCGATCATCTGATGCAGGGTGCTGTCGTCGGCGATAGGCGCCTGGGTGCGCGCAACGCCGCGCATCTCCTGGCGGTTGTTGCCGTTGATCACCGCCAGCTTCAGCGGGCCGTCGCCCTGCAGCTGCACGGTGATGTCGCCGTCGAACTTCAGGGTCGCGGTCAGCAGACTGGTGGCGACCAGCAGCTCGCCCAGCAGCTTTTGCACCGGCGCCGGGTAGTCGTGATTATTCAGGATCTGCTGATAGGTTTCGCTGACGGTAACCAGCTCGCCGCGCACCGCGTAGTTTTCAAACAGGTAACGGTGCAATTGGTCATGGTTGGACATAATCTTCTCTCATTGCGGTGAGGGGTTATTCCGGCTCACCAAATTTAAATTTCATCAGGTCGCGCCGCTCCTTTTTGTCCGGACGGCGGTCCGGATGCGGCATGGTCAACGCGTTCATCTTGCGCGCCAGCGCCATTTTTTCGCGGTTGGCGATGCTGGCTTCGGTTTCCTGATACATTTGCTGCGCCTCGCCGGCGCCGCGGCGTTGGCTGCTCAGCGCCAGCACGATCACGGTTCGTTCTTCGTTGCCCTGCCGCAGCTTGAGCTCGGCGTTGAGTTCGACAATCTTGCTCGGCTTACCGCGCTGGCCGTTGTAATGCACCTTGCCGCCGTCGATCATTTCGCGCGCCAGCGCGCGGGTCTTGTAGAAGCGTGCGGCCCACAGCCACTTGTCCAGCCGGACCGCGTCGTCGCGCGTCGCTTTTTCCTTCATGCTTCCCCCTTGGCCAGCGCCGGTATCAGCAGGCGATAGTCGCGCATTGACGGATGGCGCTGGAAGCTTTTTTCCGCCGTGCTGGAGTCCGGGTTTTGCACGCCCAGGCAGTAACGAATGCCGAAAGCGCGCGCCGCGTCGAGGATCGGCTCGCCATCGTCGACGAACAGCGTGCGCTGCGGATTGAATCCGGTGTGCTGCTGCACCGCCTGCCACAGACGCTGATCTTCTTTCGGATAACCAAATGTGTGGGTGGAAAACAATAAATCAAGGTGCCGATCGAGGCCGGTATGCTCGATTTTCACCGCCAGGCTGTGCGGATGCGCATTGGTCAGCAAAATGGTTTGCAGGCCGGCGTCGCGCAGCGCCTGTAAAAACGGCTCGGTGTCTTCGCGCAGCCGGGCGCGGCTGCCCACTTCGCTGGTCATGCGGTAGATATCCAGATCCAACCGCTCGCTCCAGTAATCGAAGCAATACCAGTTCATGGTGTGCTGCACCGCCTGATATTCCCGCTCAATGATATTGCGGGCTTCGTCGAACGGAATGGCGCGCCTTTCGCTCAGCGCCTGCGGCACCAGGCTGAGCCAAAAGTGGCTGTCGAACTCCAGATCCAGCAAGGTGCCGTCCATATCCAGCAGCACGGTATCGATCTGCGGCCAATCAAACTCGGGAACCATAAAAACTCCACGGGCGGACCGACGGGCGGTCCGCAGATGAGAATAATAGCGTTAGCGTAGCATAAGCAGATGACAGGGCGGAGGCCCCGACGCCAGGTTCAGGCCATCGGCCGCATCGACATCGGATTGAGCTGCGGATTGAAGCAGCTGTCGTAGTAACGCTGGATATCGGCGACGCGGTGCTGATTGATGCGCCGACGCTGCACCAGCCGCCAGGCGTTATAGCCCAGGCTGATGACCACCGCCAGCAATAGCAGGCTGGTGCCGAGGTAGCGCCACAGGGTGATCATGTCCGGTTCGCTGTGCAGCGCCACGTGGCGGGTGCCGTTGGCGTCGACGCTGAGGCTGGTGATCACCCCCTGCGCCTGGAACGGGGTATGCAGCAGCAGGGTGGAAAGGCGCTGCAGCTCATTCCACTGGTCGAGGGCGTTGTATTCGCTCTGCGGCGCCGAGGATTGCGGGTGGCTGACCAACTGGCGGCCTTCGTCGCTGCGGATCAGGAAACCGCCCGGCGGCGGGCTGTTGAGCGCCGCGGCGGCCAGACGCGTTTCATTGAAGATGAACGACGACGTGGCCACTTTGGTCAGGCTGTCCAGCGATTCGGCACTCACCGGGCGCAGCAGCACGTTGACGCCTTGCAGCGCGCCGGATCTGGCGCGTTTCACCAGGCCGCTCCAGTTTTTGGCGTTACCCAGGTTGACCAGGGCGTTTTTCAACCGCACGCAGTCATTTTCTGCCTGACACAAATCCTGTGTTTTCAGAACGATATCAGAGAAGTCATCCAACAGGATCATGCCGGATTTCTCGATGGCGCTGGCCAACTGCGGGTTGACCTTCTGATCGGCGCCGCTCGGATGCAGCTGGCTGTTGACCGTAGCCAGCAGGGCCGTCGCTTTGTCTATGACTTCCGATTCCGGCTGCGGCAGCGGGGCGGCGTTGTTCCAATAGATGCCGGAGCAGTCGAACGGCGCGAAATTGGCGGCGCCGCCACCGTTGGCCGGCGGCGGCACATAGCACATGCCGCTGCCGCGCACTTTCAGCGTGTCGCCGATGCGCAGCGGCGTGGCCTCCAGCGCCTGTACGCTGGTCACTTCCACTTTTTGCGCGCCCTGCAGCCAGGCCATGCTGAGGGTCAGCGGCAGGTTGAGCGGGATATAGATCAGCAGCAACAGCAGCACCAGCGCCGAGCTGGCGACCAGCACCGCGTTGCGGCCCCACTGCTGCAGCGGGAAGTTCTTCACTTCGTCATGCAGCGAGAGGAAGCGCCCCTGGCGCACCACCTGCCGATTGAGGTAGACGTCCACGTCGGTGGTCTTGCCTAGGTCCTGCGTCAGGTAAGGCTGCCAATGCGGCGGGTAGATAAGATCGATGATGCCGAGCGAAATGTTGCTGATCTGCCCCTGGCCGGATTCGCCGAACAGGCCCCAGCGCTTCGGCGTGCCGCGCAGACAGTGGATCTCCTTCAGCTCGCGTGAGGCCGGGCGACGGAACAGATTCCAGCATCCCCAGGCGATCATCAGCACCGCCACGAAAATCATCCAGGGGATCACCAGTACCGGGCTTATCAGGCTGAAGAACAGCAGCAGCAGCGCAACGGAGATGATAACGGCTTCACGGATGCCGTTCGGCCGGTTCAGCGCATGCTCTTCCGGCGTTTCCTTGCGAATATTGACCAGCTCGACATGCTCGCTCTCCTCCTTGCGGATGGACGCGTTTTTGGTCGGCGCGGCGGTCACCACCGGCGGCTGCGGCCGGTCGTGAATATGATCTTTCAGCGAATGCCCGTTGAGCGAAATCACCAGTGGCAGCGTCTGGGTTCTGATCACTTCCACATGGTTGTCGGCGGTGATATAGGGCTCCCAGAACGGCGGCAGATGCACCTCTTCAGCGTCGAGGTAATAGCGCCATTTATTGGGATCGTCGCTGGCCAGCCCGTAGCGGGTGATGGCGTGCGTGACGGGATAAACGTTATCGCTTTGCGGGGTGAGCGCCAGCTTGGCCGCGGGCAGCGTAGCGCCGCCGCCGGGCAACAGTTTGTTGCTCAGCTTGTTTTGCTGATTGAGGTAGAATTCGACCGCGGCGCGCTCTTCGTCGGTCAGCTTGCGGTGGGCTGGTTTGATAAACGGCAGCGCGTGCGCCAGCGCCGACGGGTTGCGGGTCTTGAACCACAGGTACAGACCGGCGGCAATCAGACAGACAAGCACTAAGGCCAATATCAACACTATTGTGCTCATGCAATCCCCATCTCACACCGTGAATTTCGCCAACCTGATGAAAAGCTGAATATTATACGGAGTAAACCGCCAGGAGGCACCCAGAACTAATGAGGGAACAAACAGATTCTCGCTCTGGATCTCATTCCTTCATGACGCAAGGCCATTTTATCACTGATTCTTGCCTGCGTGATACTAGCAACCGGCCTCTGCCGTCGATATCGGCATTATCCTATTTTCTTGCACGCTGTTTGCTGCATCAGTACGGAAAATCGCCGGCCGCTGGCTACGCTTGTTAAAAGAAAGTAAATTACTGCTCATGCGCGTTGCGGCGGAGCTTGCCCTTAACGCACAATGTGATCAGGATCGAATTTGGTCAGCGTTTGAGCGCCTACGAGCCGTGCGTTACGCCAATCATTATTTCGGTTGCCCCGTCCACGTCTGGGTAACCTTTTTGAGGCAATCATGGATAAACACCTGCAAAAACCTAAAATTCTGAAAGTGGAAACGGTCGCGCGTTCGCGTTTGTTCAACGTCGAGTCGGTCGATTTGGAATTCAGCAACGGGGTTCGGCGGGTGTATGAGCGCATGCGGCCTTCGGATCGCGAAGCGGTGATGATCGTGCCGGTGATTGGCGATGATCTGCTGCTGATCCGCGAATATGCGGTGGGCACCGAATCCTATGAGCTGGGGTTCCCGAAAGGGCTGATCGATCCCGGTGAGGGCGTGCTGGAGGCGGCCAACCGCGAGCTGATGGAAGAGGTGGGATTCGGCGCAAAGCGCTTTGATTTTCTCAGCAAGCTGACGATGGCGCCATCCTACTTTTCAAGCAAAATGAATATCGTGCTGGCGCACGATCTCTATCCGCAGAGCCTGGAAGGGGATGAACCAGAGCCCCTGCCGCAGGTGCGCTGGCCGATCGCCAACATGATGGCGCTGCTGGCGGAACCGGATTTCCGTGAGGCGCGCAACGTCAGCGCGCTGTTCCTCTCCGAGGCGTTTTTGCGCGCATCGCGCTGATACGCTTCGCGCCGAACAAAAAAAGGGCCAGATTTCTCTGGCCCTTTTCGATCAGAACAGCTCGTGGCTTTCACCGCCCGGATCGGTCAACGTGGTGCCGGTATCGCGCGATGGGTAGTCCGTCGGCTGCGTTCCTTCGATGAAGTACTCGGAACGGCTGCCGCCGCCGCCGCCAGAGAGCTTGCCGCTGCTCTTGTCGATGGTGACGCTGATGATGCCCGGCGGCGGCGTGACTTTTTGCTCCGGGATGCCTTCCAGCGCGGTCTTCATGAAGTCGTCCCACGCCGGCTGGGCGCTCTTGGCACCGCCTTCACCGCCGGAAATCTGATCCGGGATGGCGCCGGATACCGTCGATCGGCCCAGATCGCGGCGGTGATCGTCGAAACCGATCCACACCGAGGTCACGGTATCCGGGCCATAGCCGGAGAACCAGGCGTCCTTGGAACTGTTGGTGGTACCGGTTTTGCCGCCGATATCATGACGTTTCAGATCGCGCCCGGCACGCCAGGCAGTACCCATCCAACCCGGTTCGCCGAAGATGTTGCTGTTCAGCGCGTCGTGGATCAGGAAGGCCAGCTGTGTGCTGATGACGTGCGGCGCATACTGTTGGTCGCCGTCCTGCTGTACCTGAGCCGGGGTGACCTGCTCCAGCTGCGGCATCGGCACCGTGCTGTTGTTGCCTTCCTGCGAGGTGGCGACGTTTTCGATGTTGTCGTCGGACAGCACTGCCGAGCGGTGGGTGTCGCCGTAGATCACCGGCAGGTTGCAGCTGCTGCACACCACTTTCGGTTTGGCTTCGAACACCGTATTGCCGTTGTCGTCTTCAATTTTGGTGATGAAGTACGGATCGACCAGGTAACCGCCGTTCGCCAGCACCGCGTAGCCGCGCACCAGCTGCATCGGGGTGAAGGAGGCGGAACCCAGCGCCAGCGATTCGGTATGCACGATATTCTGCGCCGGGAAGCCGAAGCGCTGCAGATATTCCGCCGCGTAGTCGACGCCCATCGCGCGCATCGCGCGCACCATCACTACGTTCTTCGATTGCCCCAGCCCCTGCCGCAGACGAATCGGGCCGTCGTAGGTCGGCGGCGAGTTCTTCGGCCGCCAGTCGGTGCCGGCGCCGGCATCCCAACGGGTGATCGGCAAGTCGTTCAGGATGGTGGCCAGCGTCAGGCCTTTATCCATCGCGGCGGTGTACAGGAACGGTTTGATGTTCGAACCTACCTGGCGCAGCGCCTGTGTGACGCGGTTGAATTTGCTCTGGTTGAAATCGAAGCCGCCGACCAGCGCTTTCACCGCGCCGTCGTTCGGGTTGATCGAGACCAGCGCCGAGTTGACGTCCGGCACCTGCGACAGCCACCAGGCGTCGTTCACTTTGCGCACCCATACCTGCTGGCCGGCCTGCACCACGTCGGTGACGCGTTTCGGCGTAGGGCCTTGCTGAGTGTCTGAGCGATATGGCCGCGCCCAGCGCATGGTCGCCATCGGCAGGGCAATGCTGCTGCCGTCGGCCAGCATCGCCGTCGCTTCCTGCGGGTTGGCGGCGGTAATCACCGCCGGCGCCAGCGGGCCGTAGTTCGGCAGGTTTTTCAGCGAATCGACAATCTGTTTGCGATCCCAGGCCGCTTCGCCGACTTTCCACAACACGTTGGACGGGCCGCGATAGCCGTGGCGCATGTCATAGGCCAGCACGTTGTTGCGCACCGATTCCTGCGCCGCCAGCTGCAGCCGTTTGGTGACGGTGGTGTAAACCTTGTAACCGTCGGTATAGGCGTTTTCACCGTAGCGCTTGATCATCTCCTGACGCACCATCTCGGAGAGATACGGCGCGGAGAAGCTGATTTCCGGCGCATGGTAATTGGCGACCAGATCTTCGGAACGCGCCTGATCGTACTGCGCCTGCGTGATGTAGTGTTCGTCCAGCATGCGCGATAGCACCACGTTGCGACGGGCAACGGCGCGATCGTGCGAATAGAGCGGGTTGAAGGTGGACGGCGCTTTCGGCAGGCCGGCGATGGTCGCCATTTCGCTCAGGGTCAGCTGGCTGACGTCTTTGCCGAAATAGACCTGCGCGGCGGCGCCCACGCCGTAGGCGCGGTAACCCAGATAGATCTTGTTCAGATACAGCTCAAGGATTTCATCTTTGGTGAGCATCTGCTCGATGCGCACCGCCAGGAAAGCTTCCTTGATTTTACGCATCAGGGTGCGTTCCGGGCTTAAGAAGAAGTTACGCGCCAGCTGTTGGGTAATGGTACTGGCCCCCTGTGAAGCGTGGCCGGAGACCAGCGCGATGGAGGCGGCGCGGAAGATGCCGACCGGATCGACGCCGTGGTGATCATAGAAGCGGCTGTCTTCGGTGGCGATGAATGCGTGCACCATCACCGGCGGAATTTGATCCAGTTTCAGCGGAATGCGGCGCTTCTCGCCGTATTGGGCGATCAGTTCGCCATCGGCGCTGTAGACCTGCATCGGTATCTGCAGCCGCACATCTTTCAGCGTTGCGACGTCGGGCAGCTGTGGCTCGACATATTTGTACAAGCCAAAAATCGAGGCTGCTCCCAGCACGATGCAACATACTGCAAGGATTAGAAAATACTTTACGAACTTCACCTGAGATTTCCCATTTCTAAGTCATTTGGGCAGTTTATAAACAACCGCGCGGTAGTATAAAGGCAAGCCTGCGACATGGATATGTTCTTTTATCATCTGATGTTATGGAGGCTTGCGAAACATGTTCCCTCAAGCATGGCAGGTAGGGCTGGATATACAAATCGACTGCGTGCGGGCGGTGGCGGCTCAACGCCGCCGCAACGGCTGGCAGTTGCGCCACTGGTGGCAGCAGGCGCTGCCGCAGGCGGTTTTGCGCGATGGCTGCCTGCAACCTTCCGAATTCCTGATCCGGGCGCTGCGGCAATGGCGCGTCCAGCTGCCGCGACATATTTCCTTACGCATTGCTCTACCGGCGCAACGCGTGTTACAGCAGCGCATGACGCAGCCGGACGCGCGGCTGCGCGAGCCGGAACGCAGCGACTATATCGGTGGCCACGGTTTGAAGCAGTTCCCGCTCGACGGCCAGACGTTGGTGCTCGACTATCGCGCCGCGCCGGCGGATGAGGTGGCGCTGCTGTTGACCGCTGCGAGGCGGCAGGAGCTGCAGCAGTGGCTGCATTGTCTGCGTCAGGCTGGCCTGCATCCGCAAGCGGTCGATATCACCCCCTGTGCGCTGCGCATGATGGCGACGGCGGCAGGCGTGCCGCCCGCTGCGGGGCTGATGCACCGTCTCGAACGAGAATGGCTGTGGGTGGCGCCGGCCGACGGCGCGTTCGCTTTTGGTCTGGCGCCGGGCGACGATGACGCGCAGGCGCTGCGGGCGCTGCAAGCCCAGATGCCGGTGGGCGACGATCGGCCGGTCTATGCCGGCGGCGTGCTGGCGGGAGCCTTGCCCGCCGGTTGCCTTGGTTGGTCGCCGCTCAGCGCCTTCACGCAGCTGCGTCCGCCGTTGCCTGCGCATCCTTCGGCGTTCGCGTTGGCCGGTGGTCTGGCGCTGCGCGAGGAGGATCGCTGATGTATCAGGTCAACTTTCTGCCCTGGCGCCAGCGCCGCGAGCGGCGGCGCAGCTATTTCTGGCTGGGCGTGCTGCTGTTGCAGGTAGCGGCGCTGCTGCTGGCACTGTTCCTGATCGCCGGCCAGCTGCGGCATCAACAGGCGCAGCGGCAGGCGCGGCTGGCGATGCTGGGTGAAGAGCTGGCGGCATTGACGTTGCTCGTCCGCCAGCAGCAGCAAGAGCGGGCGCAGCGAGCGTTGCACAGCGTCCGCGCCGAACGGCAGGCGAGCAACGCCCAACATAACCGGTGTTATTTGCAGCTGCTGCAGCAATTGTCCTCTAGCGTTCCTCCCCCGCTGTGGCTCACGGCGCTGGACAGCGATGCGGCGAACGGCCTGCGGCTGCGTGGATTGAGCCGCTCTCCTGCGGCCATCACGCAGTTCGAACGACGGCTGGCGGGGATGCCTGCGTTGCCACGGCTGCGTTTGGCTGAGGTGGCGCAACGCGAAGACGGCCTGTACTCCTTTCACCTGGCGGCGCGCTGGGGGCGTGATGGATAGCCGTTTGTCATCCGGGCTGCGCTTCTGGCTGAGCTTGCCGGGTTGGCTATTGCTGGTGGCGCAAGGGCTGGGCATCGGCGCGTTGGCGCTGTTGGGCGGCGGCTGGATGCTGCAAGACGAATGGCGTCAGCGGGAAAGCGCGGCGGAGCGGCAACAGCGCCTGTTGCAACAGATCGCCATGGTGCAACGCCAACTGGATGAGGTGCCGCAAACCGCTATCCCGGCGGCGCCGCTTGCGCCGATCGCCACCGGCGATCTGGCGAGCGTGCTGCAACGAGCGGGGGGCGCCCTGTTGCGCTGGCAGCGGCAGGAAAAACCGCCGCGGCAAACGCTGAGCTTGCGCATTGACTACGCCGGTTTGCTGGTGCTGCTGGAGGCGCTGCCCGCCGATTTGCGCCTCCAGCAGCTGAGCGTGGAGACACCGCCGCAGGGCATGACGGCGCGGTTGGTTTTACAGGATACCGCCGAGGAGCAGGCCGATGAGTAAAAGACCTGGCCGTTGGTGGTGGCTGCTATGGCCGTGGGCCTTATGCGCTGAGCCGCGCGATCCGTTTGCGCCGCCTCCGCTGCCTGCTTGTGCCCAAACGGAGGCATCGCCGGCGGGCTGGCGACTGAAAGGCGTCATCGGGCACCCGGCGCTGCGCTATGGCTGGGTGGTGACGCCGGCGGGGCAATGGCTACGCCTGCGGCCGCAGCAGCGGGTGCTGGCCGAGCGCTGGCAGGTGACGCAGGTGCAGGCGCGCAGCCTGACGTTAACGGCGCTGGCGGCCGAACCGGATTGCCCGGCGAGCCAGGGCGACATCTCGCTGATGATGGACAACAACAAGGATGGCAAACCATGAAAGGACGCGCTGGATTGGGCGTGGCGCTGTGGTGCCTGGCGCTCGGCGCCGCGCAGGCGCAGGATAAACAGCAGGTTTCCCTGGAGTTTCAGGATGCGCCGGTGACGGTCATCCTGCAGGCGCTGGCGGATTATCGGCAGATGAACCTGATCGCCGCGCCCGGCGTGAGCGGCAACCTGACGCTGCGGCTGGAGAATGTGCCCTGGCCTCAGGCGCTGGCGCTGACTCTGCGTATGGGCAAGCTGACGATGACGCGGGAGGGGAGCGTAATGCTGATCGCCCCGGAGCCGGACGCGCAGGAAAAAAGACAGCAGCGAGAAGCGCTGGCGCAGCGGCAACCGCTGCACAGCCTGACCCTGACGTTACAAAACGGCGATGCGGCGGAGATTGCCGAAAGCCTCAATGCCCAACGCGGCGCCTTGCTCAGCGAGCGTGGCAGCGTGCTGGCGGATAAGCGCACCAATACGCTGCTGCTGCGCGACACCGCGCCAATCCTGGCGCAGTTGAAAAAACGGGTGACGGAAATGGACGCGCCGCTGGCACAGGTGCAGCTGGCGGCGCATATCGTGACCATCAACAGCGAAAGCCTGCGTGAACTCGGCGTGCGTTGGGGATTGGCGCCCGACGACAGGCCGACGCGGCCGCTGCGGCCGGGCAATCTCGGCGTCAACCTGCCGCTGGAGCGCAGCGCGGTGAACGCCGGTTTCCACCTGGCGCGCATCAGCGGGCGTTTGCTGAGCCTCGAGCTGACGGCGCTGGAGCAGGAGAATCAGGTGGAGATCATCGCCAGCCCGCGCCTGCTGACGGCGCATCTGCAAACCGCCAGTATCAAACAGGGAACCGAGATCCCTTACGAAGTGTCGAGCGGCGCCAGCGGTGCGACCGCGATCGAGTTCAAAGAGGCGGTGCTGGGCATGGAGGTGACGCCCAAGGTGTTGCCGGACGGACGCATCACGCTGACGCTGCACATCAGCCAAAATATGCCGGGGCGCGCCATCAGCCGGGGCGCGGGGGAAGCCCTGACCATCGATAAACAGGAGATTAAGACGCAGATCACGGTGAAAAACGGCGAAACCCTGGTGCTCGGTGGTATTTTTCAACGGCATAGCGGCAAGACGGCGGACAAGGTGCCGGGATTGGGCGATGCACCACTGCTGGGGGGCTTGTTCCGGCAAAGCGGCGCGCAACAGAAAAAACGCGAGCTGGTGATCTTCATTACGCCGACCCTGATTAAGGGATAAGCGGCTGCCTGTCGGCCGGGCGGCAAATCTCCTAAAGTTGATGTGCAGATACACTTTTTTATCCCCTTGGGGGGATCTGCGTTTGACGCTGCGGCCGATTTAGCTTACAAGGGTTACCGAATTGAGCACCGAGGTTTTTTGTTAGCGTCAAGACGCCGTTAAAAACATATGGTTTCCCTCCCGCGGCGTGGATTGCGATTTATTCGGTTGCCAAACTACCAAGAGTGTTGAGATAATTTTTCGTCTGATCTCGCACTATCGCTCATGAGGTTTCAGTTTAGGTCCCGCCGCTGATTTGATTGGCGGGGCGGGTTAACATTAACGAATTGTCTTAGTAATACCGAAAAACATGGCAGAGAAACGCAATATCTTTCTGGTTGGGCCTATGGGTGCCGGCAAAAGCACTATTGGCCGTCAGTTAGCTCAGCAACTCAATATGGAGTTCTTCGACTCCGATCAAGAAATTGAGCGACGTACCGGAGCTGACGTGGGCTGGGTATTCGACGTGGAAGGGGAAGAAGGTTTCCGCGATCGTGAAGAAAAAGTCATTAATGAACTGACGGAAAAACAAGGGATTGTGTTGGCGACCGGCGGCGGTTCGGTGAAGTCGCGCGAAACGCGCAACCGTCTGTCCGCGCGCGGCGTGGTGGTCTATCTGGAAACCACGATCGAGAAGCAGCTGGCTCGTACCCAGCGTGATAAAAAACGCCCGCTGCTGCAGGTTGATTCTCCGCCGCGTGAAGTGCTGGAAGCCTTGGCGAAAGAGCGCAATCCGTTGTATGAAGAGATTGCCGATGTCACCATCCGCACCGACGATCAGAGCGCTAAAGTGGTTGCCAACCAGATCATCAACATGCTGGAAAGCAACTGATTGCCGATTTTCGCGTTCGCCGTCGGCCAATGCGGAAAACTGATTTGTGTTCCCCGCTGTTGCGGGGATCAACCACCGCCGCACCATACAGAGAACTGAGCGCGACATGGAGAGAATTACTGTAACGCTTGGGGAGCGCAGCTACCCGATTACCATCGCCGCCGGATTGTTTAACGATCCGGCTTCTTTTATGCCGTTGAAGGCGGGTGAGCAAGCGATGTTGGTCACCAACCAGACCCTGGCGCCGCTTTATCTGGAGCGTGTCCGGCAGTTGCTGGAGCAGGGGGGCGTCGTGGTGGATCAGGTGATCCTTCCCGATGGTGAGCAGTACAAATCTCTGGCGGTGTTGGAGCAGGTGTTTTCGGCGCTGCTTGAAAAACCGCACGGGCGCGATACTACGCTGATCGCCCTCGGCGGGGGCGTGGTCGGCGATCTGACCGGCTTCGCCGCCGCGTGCTATCAACGCGGCGTGCGCTTTATTCAGGTTCCCACCACGCTGTTGTCGCAGGTGGACTCCTCCGTAGGCGGCAAAACCGCCGTCAACCACCCGCTCGGCAAAAATATGATCGGCGCTTTCTATCAACCCGCTTCGGTGGTGGTTGATCTGGATTGCCTGAAAACGTTGCCGACGCGTGAACTCTCTTCTGGCCTGGCTGAAGTCATCAAATACGGGATCATCCTCGATCGCGAGTTCTTCGTCTGGTTGGAAAACAACATCGATGCGCTGATGGCGCTGGATATGCAGGCGTTGGCGTACTGTATCCGCCGCTGCTGCGAGCTGAAGGCCGAGGTCGTGGCCGCCGACGAACGCGAAAGCGGCCTGCGCGCCTTGCTGAATCTGGGCCATACTTACGGCCACGCCATCGAAGCCGAAATGGGCTACGGCGTATGGCTGCACGGCGAAGCGGTGGCTGCGGGCATGGTGATGGCGGCGGAAACCGCGCACCGTCTCGGCCAGTTCTCGGTTGAAGATATCGAACGCATCAAAGCGCTGCTGCTGCGGGCCGGCTTGCCGGTCTGCGGGCCGCAGGAAATGACGCCGGAATCCTATCTGCCGCACATGCTGCGCGACAAGAAAGTGTTGGCGGGTGAATTGCGTCTGGTGCTGCCGACCGCGATAGGTACGGCGGAAGTGCGCGGCGGCGTAGGGCATGAGCTGGTGTTGGCGTCGATCGCCGCCTGCCTGCCTGAGCAGCAGCGTAATTAAATCGGACTAAGTAACAGTGGCTTAGCCGCCATTTGCATCTATATTAATACAGTGAGCAGAGCACGACGGGTGTCGCTTTGCCATCATCGGGTTAATCTGCCCGTGCCACGGTAGGTCTACGGTGGTGGGCTTTTGCCTCTAGTTGGAGGGTTTCAGATGGACGAGTTTAAACCGGAAGACGATCTCAGACCTGATAGCAGCGATCGTCGTCCTACGCGTTCGCGCAAGCCGGCCGCCGCGCCGCGCTTCGCCGTTTCGCGCCAGCATTTGATGATCGGCATCGGCATTTTGGTGCTGTTGCTGCTGATTATCGGCATCGGTTCCGCCTTGAAGGCGCCGACCAAGCATGAAGCGGCTCAGGATAGCGGCGCGCAAAACGGCGCGGCCCGCGATATCAACCTGTCCGGTTCTTCGTCGCTGACCACCGCCAATAACGGCGTGCCGGGCGGCACCACGGATACCCATGACAACAACGGCGTGAGCGCGACTCAGCCGCAGCAACCGCAGAACGTCAGCGTTCCGCCGATCTCCGGCACGCCGACCGAAGCGCAAACTCAGCCTCAGCAGGGCGGTGCGCAGCAGCGCGTCGATCTGCCTGGCAACATGGCGGATGCGCTGTCGCAGCAGCAAGGGCAGGTGGATGCCGCGACCCAGGGCATGACCGGCGCAGCCTCGACGCTGCCGACCGCACCGGCGACGGTGATGAGCGGCGCCGCGGCGCGCGAAACGACTCGCCCTGTGCAGGGCACCGCGCAGCAACAGCATAAAACGCCGGCGAAAACCGCCGCCAAGCCGAGCGCGACGCAGCATAAATCACCGACCACGGTGTATACGCCGCCTGCCAAGCCGTCTTCCACCGCGAAAGCGGGAGCGGTCGCCAGCAGCGGCAGTTCGCTGCAGTCTGCGCCAGGCAGCCATTATACCTTGCAGCTGAGCAGCGCTTCGCGTTCCGATACGCTGAACGCCTACGCCAAACAGCAGAAGCTGCAGAACTACCTGGTGTACGCCACCAAGCGTGACGGCAAACCGTGGTACGTGCTGGTAAGCGGCAACTATGCGTCTTCCGCAGAAGCGAAGCGCGCCATTGCTTCGTTGCCGGCGGATGTGCAGGCGAAAAAACCGTGGGTCCGACCTGTACACCAAGTGCAGCAAGATCTTAAAAAATAAATCATTTAAATTTGTGCGCTGATGTGCTGTCTGAAACAGAGTACAATCCGCCGCTCTGAATTGTATAAGTAGCTAATTGACGGCATGAAGAAAAACCGCGCTTTTTTAAAATGGGCTGGTGGAAAATACCCGCTGGTAGATGAGATTCGTCGCCATCTGCCGGCGGGAGACTGCTTAATCGAGCCCTTCGTGGGTGCGGGATCCGTCTTTCTGAATACGGATTACGACGCCTACATTCTCGCCGACATCAATAGCGATCTTATCAACCTGTATAACATCGTTAAGCTGCGCACGGATGACTTCGTGCGCGATGCCCGCACGCTTTTCGCCGATGAATTCAATAACTCGGATCAGTTTTACCTGCTGCGAGAAGAGTTCAATACTAGCACCGAGCCTTACCGCCGGGCGCTGCTGTTCCTGTACCTGAACCGCCACTGCTATAACGGCCTGTGCCGCTATAACCTGCGCGGCGAGTTCAACGTGCCGTTTGGCCGGTACAAGAAACCGTACTTCCCGGAAGAAGAGCTCTACTGGTTTGCCGAAAAATCGCGTAATGCCACTTTTGTCTGCGAGCATTACCGCGATACCATGGCGAAGGCCGTGGCCGGCGCCGTGGTGTATTGCGATCCGCCTTATGCGCCGCTGTCGGCGACGGCGAATTTCACCGCCTACCACACCAACAGCTTCAGCATCGCCGATCAGCAGAGCCTGGCGCATCTGGCGCACCAGCTCTCGGTAGAGAGCCAGGTACCGGTATTGATCTCCAATCACGATACCGAGCTGACGCGCGACTGGTACCAGCATGCCGCGCTGTATGTGGTGAAAGCGCGCCGCACGATCAGCCGCAACATTCTCGGCCGCAGCAAAGTGAACGAGCTTTTGGCGCTGTATCGCTAAGCCGGGGGCACCCCGGCGCATAACAACTCGACCCTACGTTTGGAGAAGCGGATGAAAAAGTTTTTGATTGCCCCGTCCATTCTGTCGGCAGATTTTGCCCGGTTAGGTGAAGATACCGCCAACGTGCTGGCCGCAGGCGGCGACGTGGTGCACTTCGACGTGATGGACAACCACTACGTGCCCAATCTGACCATCGGCCCGATGGTGTGCGAAGCGCTGCGCAACTACGGCATTACCGCACCGATTGACGTGCACCTGATGGTCAAGCCGGTGGATCGCATCGTGCCTGATTTCGCCAAGGCCGGCGCGTCTTATATCTCTTTCCACCCCGAAGCTTCCGAGCATGTCGATCGCACCATTCAGCTGATCAAAGAGCACGGCTGTAAAGCCGGCCTGGTGTTCAACCCGGCCACGCCGCTGAGCTACCTCGATTACGTGATGGATAAAATCGACGTGATCCTGCTGATGTCGGTTAACCCGGGCTTCGGTGGCCAGTCGTTCATTCACGGCACTCTGGACAAGCTGCGCCAGGTGCGCAAGCTGATTGACGACAGCGGCCGCGATATCCGCCTGGAAGTCGACGGCGGGGTGAAGGTGGACAACATCGCCGAAATCGCCGCCGCGGGCGCCGATATGTTCGTCGCCGGTTCCGCCATCTTTGGCCAGCCGGACTACCGCAAGGTGATCGACGAGATGCGCAGCGAGCTGGCGAAGGTTACCCATGGCTGATTTCGGCGCGATCCGCGCATTGGCCTTCGATCTGGACGGCACGCTGGTCGACAGCGCGCCGGGTCTGGCAGCCGCCATCGATATGGCGCTGGAAGATACGGGCCTGCCGCAAGCGGGTGAAGAACGGGTCGGCACCTGGATCGGCAACGGCGCCGACGTGCTGGTGCAACGCGCGCTGCGCTGGGCGGAAGCGGAAGGCACGCCGGAGCAGTGCAGCCGGCTGCGTGAACGCTTCGACCATTTCTACGCGCAGACCGTCGACAGCGGCAGCCGCCTGTTCCCGCAGGTGCAAGAGACGCTGGCCCGGCTGGCCGCGCACGGTTACCCGATGGCATTGGTGACCAACAAGCCGACGCCGTTCGTGGCACCGCTGCTGGCGGCGCTGGGCATTGGCGACTATTTCTCGCTGGTGATCGGCGGCGACGACGTGACGGAAAAGAAACCGCATCCGGCGCCGCTGTACCTGGTGCTCGGCAAGCTTGGGCTGCGGGCGCATGAACTGCTGTTCGTCGGCGACTCGCGCAACGATATTCAAGCCGCGCAGGGTGCCGGTTGCCCGAGCGTCGGCTTTACCTACGGTTATAACTACGGCGAATCGATCGCCCTGAGCCACCCCGATCGGGTGTTGGAGCGCTTCGCCGATTTGTTGCCCGCTCTTGGGCTGTCATCTTTAGAGAATCAGGAAATTTAAACATGAGTAAGCCCATCGTATTTAGCGGCGCGCAGCCGTCCGGCGAACTGACCATCGGCAACTACATGGGTGCGCTGCGTCAGTGGGTGCAGATGCAGGACGACTACGACTGCATCTACTGCATCGTCGATCTGCATGCCATCACCGTGCGCCAGGACGCCGAGAAGCTGCGCAAGGCCACGCTGGATACGCTGGCGCTGTACCTGGCCTGCGGTATCGATCCGGAAAAAAGCACCATCTTCGTGCAGTCGCACGTGCCTGAGCACACGCAGCTGAGCTGGGTGCTGAACTGTTACACCTATTTCGGCGAACTGAGCCGCATGACGCAGTTCAAGGACAAATCCGCGCGCTACGCGGAGAACATCAACGCCGGGCTGTTCAGCTATCCGGTGCTGATGGCGGCCGATATCCTGCTGTATCAAACCAATCAGGTGCCGGTGGGCGAAGACCAGAAGCAGCACCTGGAACTGAGCCGCGACGTAGGCCAGCGTTTTAACGCGCTGTACGGCGACGTGTTCAAAGTGCCGGAGCCGTTCATTCCTAAATCCGGCGCGCGCGTCATGTCGCTGCAGGAGCCGACCAAGAAGATGTCCAAGTCGGACGACAACCGCAACAACGTGATCGGCCTGCTGGAAGATCCGAAAGCGGTGACCAAGAAGATCAAACGCGCAATGACCGACTCGGAAGAGCCGCCTGTCGTGCGTTACGACGTGGTCAACAAGGCGGGCGTCTCCAACCTGCTGGATATCCTCGCCGGCGTGACCGGCAAGAGCATCGCGCAGCTGGAAGCCGAGTTCGAGGGCCAGATGTACGGCCACCTGAAAGGCGCGGTGGCGGAAGCCGTCTCCGGCATGCTGGGTGAGCTGCAGGAGCGCTACCATCGCTTCCGCAACGACGAAGCCTATCTGCAGCAGGTGATGCGCGACGGCGCCGCCAAGGCCCGCGCGCGCGCGCAGGAAACCCTGGCGAAGGTCTATCAGGCCGTCGGTTTCGTACCGCCGCAGGCGTAACGCCGGCGCGAATAGAAAAAGCGGCCAAAGGCCGCTTTTTTTACGTCGGTATCACGCCATTTGCGCCAGGCCGGCGGGCGGTTCCTCGCTGGCGAACCAATTGAGCTTGCTGCGCAGGCTGACCACGCTGCCGACGATGATCAGGCTGGGGCTGGCGGCCTGCAGGGACAAGGCGCCCAGTTGGCCGAGCTCGCCTTCGATCACCCGCTGGCGGCAGGACGTGCCGTTTTCCACCAGCGCTACCGGTGTGGCGGCCGGCAAGCCGTGTGCGATCAGCTGGCGCTGGATCTCCGCTGCCTGCGTTAGCCCCATATAGAACACCAGCGTCTGCTGCCCGGCGGCCAGCGTCGCCCAGTCCAATCCGCCGTCGGCCTTGGCGTGGCCGGTCACCAGGCGCACGCTCTGCGCATGGTCGCGGTGGGTGAGCGGGATGCCGCTGTAGGCGGAACAGCCGGAGGCGGCGGTAATGCCCGGCACCACAGAGAACGGCACGTTGGCGTCCGCCAGCGTCTCCAGCTCTTCGCCGCCGCGGCCGAAGATAAAGGGATCGCCGCCCTTCAGGCGCACCACGCGTTTGCCTTGCAGCGCCTGCTGCAGCAGGATTTGGTTGATTTGCTCTTGCGGCACGCAGTGGTGGCCGGCGCGTTTGCCGACGAAGATGCGTTCGGCGTCGCGGCGCACCAGCGTCATGATCTCTTCGGAGACCAGCCGGTCGTAAACCACCACGTCAGCCTGCTGGATCTGCTGCAGCCCTTTCAGCGTCAGCAAGCCGGCATCGCCCGGCCCGGCGCCCACCAGCACCACTTCACCGCGATCTTCCGGCCGTTCGCTGAACAGCTGCTCGAGCTGGCGTTCGGCCAGCGCGGCGTCGTCGTTGGCCAGCGACTGCGCCAGCCGATCGTGGGCGAATAACCGTTCCCAGAAGCGACGGCGCGCGCCGAGGCTGCTGAAGCGTTGTTTTACCCGCTGCCGCAGCGAGCCGCCCAGCTGGGCCAGCTTGCCGAGGTGCTGCGGCAGCATCGCTTCCAGCTTCTCGCGCAGCAGCCGCGCCAGCACCGGCGCTTTGCCGCCGGAGGACACCGCCACCATGATCGGCGAACGGTCGATGATCGACGGCATGATAAAGCTGGCGCGTTTTGGATCGTCCACCACGTTGCAGAACACCCGCTGCTGGTTGGCGCACTGATACACCAGTGCGTTGACCTCCAGCCGGTCGGTGGCGGCGATCACCAGCCATTTTTCCGCCAGCAGGGCCGGGCTGAATTCGCCCTCGGCCAGCGTCAGCAAGCCTTCTCCAGCCCAGTGGTGGAACTGTGGGCTGAATGCCAGGGCGTTGACGGTCAGCGCCGCGCCGGCGTCCAGCAGCAGGCGCGCCTTGCGTTCGGCGATCTCGCCGCCGCCCACCAGCAGGCAGGCTTTGTGTTGCAGTTGGCAGAAAATCGGCAGGTAGTCCATCGGCACTCCTCGGGGTAATCAGTGTGGGGGCGAAATGCGCCCCCGAAAACTCAGGCGGTCTGACGTGCGGCGGCTTTAGCCGCCTGCGGGCGTTCGGTGCGCGGCGTAGCGTACCAATACCCCAGGCCCATCAGCACCGAGCCGGACAGGATGTTGCCCAGCGTCACCCACAGCAGGTTGTGGCCAATGCCGGCGAGGGTGTAGGCCTCGCTGTGGTTGCCGAACCAGGAGAGGGCGAACAGCGTCATGTTGGCGACGGAGTGTTCGTAACCCGAGGCGATAAAGGCCAGCAGGCACCACCAGATGGCGATGAATTTGGCGGCGCCTTCGACGCGGATCGCCATCCAAATCGCCAGGCAGACCAGCCAGTTGCACAATACGCCCTTGAAGAACAGCACCTCGGCCGGCGCGGTGGTTTTCGCCAGCGCGGCGCTGTGCACCAGACTGGTATCCACCGGCAGCAGGCTGCCGCCGCCGTAGTAATACATCAGCGCCACCAGCACCGAGCCGAGTAGGTTGCCGAGCCAGGTTTGCGGCAGCACCGCCCACATCTGGCTCTGGCGGATGGTGCCGGCCTTGACGCCGAGCGTCAGGAACATCGTATGGCCGGTGAACAGCTCGGAACCGGCGATGATCACCAGCGTCAGGGCGATGCCGAAGGTGGCGCCCATCACCAGCGGCCGCACGCTTGGGTCGACCAGGTTGCCGAGGGTGAAGATCAGAATGATGCCGAGGCCGACGTAGGCGCCCGCCATCGCCGAGCTGATCCAAAAGCCGAGCGGGCTCTCCTTCGCCAGGCGGACGATGCGCGCCGCGTTGGCGGCGCATTTGTTGATCGTGTCGGTAAACATGTTGCCTCCCGAAAGGTTATGCCGCGACTTGCACGATGCCGTCGACCACCCGGCTGGTGAAGCTGGCGACGGAACGGCTGTCGTCTTCCAGACAGTGGCCGTCGTACAGGCGGAAATGCTGTTTCTTCAGCGGGCTGGCGACCCACAGCTCGCCCTGATGCTCGGCGATCAGGCCGCGCGACAGCACGCTGGCCTGGGCGAAAGGGTCGATATTGCTGATGGCGAACACCTGCTCGTCGGCATAGGGGCGGAACACCGCCACCTGCCGATCGCCGATCAGGGCGCACACGCCGGTGCCGGGCAGAATGTCGGCGACGGGACAAACGGTAATCCACTGGCTCATGCGTGGCTCTCCTCGGTATCGATCAGGGTGACGGGAATGCGCTCGTCAGGGCGCGCCGGGCGGTGCTGGTCGCGTTCGGCCACCACCTGCACGTTCGGATCGCGCAGCGGGCTGTTGACGAAGTGGGCGAAGCGCAGCTGCGTTTCCGGGTGCTCGACGGTCTCTTTCCACTCGCAGATCACCGCATCGCGCAGGCGGGCGATCTCCGCTTCCAGCTGGTCGTTGATGCCGAGCTTGTCGTCGATGATCACCTTGCGCAGGTAATCGATGCCGCCTTCCAGGCTCTCCAGCCACACCGAGGTGCGCTGCAGCTTATCGGCGGTGCGGATATAGAACATCATGAAGCGGTCGAGGTAGCGCACCAGGGTATCGCGATCGAGGTCGGCGGCCAGCAGATCGGCGTGGCGCGGTTTCATGCCGCCGTTGCCGCAGACATACAGGTTCCAGCCGTTCTCGGTGGCAATGATGCCGACGTCCTTGCCCTGCGCTTCGGCGCATTCACGGGTACAGCCCGAGACGCCGAACTTCATTTTGTGTGGGGTGCGGATACCTTTGTAGCGATGTTCCAGCGTGACGCCGAAGCCGACGCTGTCGCCGACGCCGTAGCGGCACCAGGTGCTGCCGACGCAGGTTTTCGCCATGCGCAGCGCCTTGGCGTAAGCGTGGCCGGTTTCAAAGCCGGCGGCGAGCAGCTTGCGCCAGATGGCCGGCAGGTCGTCTTTCTGCGCGCCGAACATGCCGATGCGCTGCGAGCCGGTCATTTTGGTGTAGAGGTTGTACTCCTTGGCGATCTGGCCGATGGCCAGCAGGCCGTCCGGGGTGATTTCGCCGCCGGCGGAGCGCGGGATCACCGAGTAGGTGCCGTCTTTCTGGATATTGCCGAGGAAGTTGTCGTTGGTATCCTGCAGCGGCGTATGCTGCGGCTTGAGGATGTATTCGTTCCAGCAAGAAGCCAGCAGCGAGCCGACGGTCGGCTTACACACTTCGCAGCCGTAGCCTTTGCCGTATTTGGCCAGCAGCGCCTCGAACGACTTGATGCCTTCGACGCGGATCAGGTGGAACAGCTCCTGGCGCGAGTAGGCGAAGTGTTCGCACAGGTGATGGTTGACCTCGATGCCTTGCTTGCTCAGCTCGGCGTTCAACACCTGGGTGAGCAGCGGGATGCAGCCGCCGCAGCCGGTGCCGGCCTTGGTTTCGGCCTTCAGCGCCGCCACGGTGTGGCAGCCTTTGTTGACCGCCTGGATGATGTCGCCTTTGCTGACGTCGAAGCAGGAGCAGATCTGCGCGCTTTCCGGCAGCGAATCCACGCCGATGGCCGGTTTGCTGCCCGCATGAGCCGGCAGGATCAGGCCGTCCGGGTTTTCCGGCAGCTCGATGCCGTTCAACGCCAGCTGCAGCAGGTTGCCGTAATCGCTGGTGTCGCCCACCAGCACCGCGCCGAGCAGGGTTTTGTTGTCGGCGCTGACCACGATGCGTTTGTAGACTTCTTTGCTTTCATCCAGATAAACGTAGCTGCGGGCGCCCTCGGTGCGGCCGTGAGCATCGCCGATGCCGCCGACGTCCACGCCCAGCAGCTTCAGCTTGGCGCTCATGTCGGCGCCCTGGAAGCCGTTTTCGCGGCCCAGCAGGTGATCGACGGCCACCTGCGCCATTTTGTAACCCGGCGCCACCAGGCCGAAGGTGCGATCGCGCCAGGCGGCGCACTCACCGATGGCGTAGACGTCCGGATCCGACGTCTGGCAGCTGTCGTTGATGGCGATGCCGCCGCGGCGGCCAATCTCCAGCCCGCACTGGCGCGCCAGCTTGTCCTGGGCGCGGATGCCGGTGGAGAACACGATGAAATCCACTTCCAGCAGGCTGCCGTCGGCGAAATGCATGGTTTTGCGCGCGGTGCCGCCGCCGTTGACGATCTCCTGGGTATTTTTGCCGGTGTGTACCTTGACGCCCATGCGCTCGATCTTGCGGCGCAGCTGGTCACCGCCCATCGGGTCGAGCTGTTCGGCCATCAGCATCGGGGCGAACTCGATCACGTGCGTTTCCACCCCCAGGCTTTTCAACGCGCCGGCGGCTTCCAGCCCCAATAGCCCGCCGCCGACCACCGCACCGCGTTTGCTGCGGCGCGCGCAGGCTTCGATGGCGTTCAGGTCTTCGATGGTGCGGTAAACGAAGCAGTCTTGGCTATCCGAACCTTTAATCGGCGGGATCCACGGATAGGAACCGGTGGCCATGATCAGCTTGTCGTAATAGACGGTGCGGCCGGTGTTGGAGTGGATGACCTTCTCGTCGCGATTGATGGTGATGGCGCGCTCGCCGACCAGCACCTTCACGCCGTGTTTTTCGTAAAAGCCTTCGCGCACCAGCGACAGCTCTTCGGCGGTGTGGTGCGAGAAGTAGGAAGAGAGGTGCACGCGATCGTAAGCGATGCGCGGCTCTTCGCAAAATACGGTGATTTCGAACTGGTCTTTGTCTGCTTTATCCAACAGATCTTCGATGAACCGGTGGCCGACCATGCCATTGCCGACGACGGCAAGTTTGACTCTGCTCATTATTGCCTCAAAATTCTGGTTTCCTAGGCTTACCTTATCTCTCCCAATGGGCAATTTATTGATGCAAATCAATCACACCCTCATATACCTCTAACGTGGTATATGGATGATTTTTCACGTTTTTTGATAAGTTGCGGATTTTATTCACCTTTAGCTGAAGCGAGTCAGTTTACATGCAAACTACCCCGCAGGGAGTAAACACAGGGGGTAGGCAGGCAACGGTGACTTTGTCAGCGCGATCCGCTGCCAGTATGATGAAGAAAACCAGCGCAACGGCAGAGGTGAAGGGTGGCGAAACGTCCATTGAAGTTTATCGATAACCTGCGTTTAAGCGGGCATGAAGGATTGTGGCAACTGGCGATTGAGCAGGGGCGCATCGCGCATCTGGTGCCGCAGCCGGAAGGGCAGGAGTGGCGCAGCGACGTGTTGGATGCGCAGGGCGGGCTGGCGCTGCCGGCGTTCGTCGAACCGCATATTCACCTGGATACCACGCAAACCGCCGGTCAGCCGGCTTGGAACCAGTCCGGCACGCTGTTCGAGGGCATTGAGCGCTGGGCCGAACGCAAAGCGTTGCTGACCCATGAAGATGTCAAACAGCGCGCCTGGCAAACGCTCAAGTGGCAGATCGCCAACGGCGTGCAGTATGTGCGCACCCACGTCGACGTTTCCGATCCCACGCTGACCGCGCTGCGCGCCATGCTGGAGGTGAAACAGGAGGTGGCGCCCTGGGTGACGCTGCAGATCGTCGCCTTCCCGCAGGAGGGGATCCTTTCCTACCCCAACGGCGAAGCGCTGCTTGAAGAGGCGCTGCGGCTGGGGGCCGACGTGGTGGGCGCCATTCCGCATTTCGAATTCACCCGCGAGTACGGCGTGGAATCGCTGCATAAGGCGTTTGCGCTGGCGCAAAAATACGATCGGCTGGTGGACGTGCACTGCGATGAGATCGACGACGAGCAATCGCGCTTCGTCGAGACCGTGGCGGCGCTGGCGCTGAAGCTGGAGATGGGGGCGAAAGTCACCGCCAGCCACACCACGGCGATGCACTCTTACAACGGCGCTTACGCCTCGCGGCTGTTCCGCCTGCTGAAAATGTCCGGCATCAACTTCGTCGCCAATCCGCTGGTGAACATTCACCTGCAGGGCCGTTTCGACAGCTACCCGAAACGGCGCGGCGTAACGCGGGTGAAGGAGATGCTGGAGGCGCAGATCAACGTCTGCTTCGGCCACGACGACGTGTTCGATCCCTGGTATCCGCTCGGCACCGCCAACATGCTGCAGGTGCTGCATATGGGGCTGCACGTGTGCCAGCTGATGGGCTATGGCCAGATCGACGACGGGCTGAAGCTGATCACCAGCCACAGCGCGCGCACCCTTAACCTGAGCGACTACGGCCTGGCGGCCGGCAACAGCGCCAACCTGGTGATCCTGCCGGCGGAAAGCGGCTTCGACGCGGTGCGCCGCCAGACGCCGGTGCGCTACTCGATTCGCCAGGGGGCGGTGATCGCCGAAACGCGGCCGGCGGAAACCACGCTGCATCTGCAGCAGGATGAAACGGTGGATTTTCGGCGTTAAGGCGCAAAAAAAGGGCGCCTTGCGGGCGCCCCTGATGTCTTTGATGCGAAGAAATCAGTGCGTCACGTGGCCGTGGCTGCGGTGCTTGGTCACGAAGCCCAGCAGCAGGCACATCACGAACACCGCCAAATACAGGCCGTTGGCGGTGGTCAGCGCCGCGTGCGCGCCGCCTTTCGCCACGATCGGGCCGGTAACCACGAAGGTCAACATGGTGCCGATGGTGCCGCAGGTCAGGATAAAGTTGACCAGCTTCGGCGAGGAGACCTTGGTCTGCAGCGAGCCGAGGGTGATCAGCGTGGTGTAGATGGCGCTGGAAACGAAGCCCAGAGCCATGATGTAGTAGCCCAGGTGCTCCGGGTTGTCGGTGCTGACGAACAGGTACATCGCGCCGGTAGCCAGTGCGGCCAGCACGGTCACGATGCGCTGCAGATCGAAGAAGCGCAGGATGAAGCTGAACACCCACATGCCGACCATGTAAGAGGTCCAGAAGTCGCTCACCAGCTTACCGGCCTGGCCGATGTCCATGTTGAACGACTTGGTGGCGTACTCAGGCACCCACTGAATGAAGCCCAGCTGGCCGAGGATGTAGCACAGCGCGGCGATCGACAGGAACAGCACGCCGATGCCCCATTTTTCTTTCTCGACCGGCTGGCCGGCGTCGGCGCCTTTCTTGCCCAGCACCGGGAATTCGGAGCACAGGGTCAGCACGAAGATCCCCACGTACAGCAGGCCGATGCAGGCATAAACCCAGTACCAGCCGATGTGGCGGGCCAGCAGCATCGCGGCGACGATCGGGAAGATCATTCCGGCCATGCTGAAGAAGGAGTCGGTGAACAACAGGCGCGAACCGCGCTGGCGGCCGGCATACATGTGGGTGATCAGGAAGGTGCCGATCGACATGGTGATACCGCTAACCACGCCGAGGATAAACATGCACAGCGAGAACATGGTCAGGCTCTTGCCGAGCATCAGCCCTGCGACCGCCAGCACCATCAGGACAAAGCCGAAGATCAGCTGACGCTTCAGCGGGATGATTTCCATCAGCCAGGCATTGAGGAAGATCGAAATCAAAATACCGGCGTTGAGGAAAGTAAAGGTGTTGCTCATGCTGGAAACCGGCAGGTTAAAGTACTCTGCAATGTTTCCCATCACCATCCCTGTGACGATCACTAAAGCACCGGTCAGCGCGTACGAAAAGAAGCTGATCCAGGTAAGCCGTATGCGGTTACTGTCATTCATTGTATAGGCCTGAATATGTCTGTTAGAGGTTTTAACGCTGGCATAAGGCCGCTGGTTTTTCCTGGCAAACGCAGAAAAAAGTCCCGATCAGGCCACCAGGGGGCGGATCCTAGCACAGACAACGGGATTTTTTGTGATGGCTGTCGACTTTTTGATGTAACCCATGAAGGGCCGGTGTGCATTATTGTGATCTATTTGCGTACCGTCACAACGGAATCACGGTTGACGATCGTCGGCTCAAACCGGTGCGCCGGGGTGGCGGGGTCGATCAACCTGCGCGCCGCGTATTGGGCCATCTCGCTGATGGGAAAATGTACGCTGCTCAACGCCGGGCGCACGAAAGGCGCGCGTTCGCCGCTGTCGTAGCAGATCAAGGAGATATCCTGCGGCACCCGCAGGCGGTGTTCGTTGATCGCCAGCAGCGCGCCGATCGCCATCTCTTCGTTGCAGCAGTAGATGGCGCTGGGCCGCGCGGCTTGCCGCAGCAGCCGATCGGCGCAGCGGTAACCGCTTTCCAGATCGTAGACGCCCTCCAGGCAGGCCACCGGCTCAATATTCGCCGCCTGCATCGCCTCTTCAAATCCCTGCAGCCGCAGGCGGCTCGACGGGCGTTCACGTGGGCCGCTGATGCAGGCGATGCGCCGGTGCCCGGCATCGAGCAGCTGCTGCGTCGCCATGCGGCTGGCGAGCGGGTGATCGAAGGTGACGCAGCGGTCTTCCAGCCCCGGCACCAGACGATCGAGCAATACGAAATCACGTTGCTCCGCCGCCAATTGGCGCAGCCGATCGTCGCTGAGAAAACGCACGTGCAGGATCACGCCGTCGCAGCGCAGGCTAAATAGCCGCTGCACCGCCTGCCATTCGTTTTCGGCGCTGTTGCGGCCCTGGGTCACCAGCAGCTGTTTGCCGTGGGATTCGGCCTCGGTCTGCACGAAGTCCATCAGCGCGCCGAAAAAGCCGCCGCGGTACGAGGTGGTGACCAGCCCAAGGGTATTGCTGTGGCTGGAGGCGAGCGCGCGGGCCGCCGGGTTGGGGGTGTAACCGAGCTGGGCAACGGCGCGTTCAACCTTCTCGCGGGTCGGCGCCTTGACGTTGCTGTCGCCGTTCACCACGCGCGATACGGTGGCGCGCGAAACGCCCGCCAGCGCTGCGACATCTTCCAGTGTCACCATCGTCCCACTCCTGAATTACGGCTAAAAAAATGGGTTCGGCGCGCCGAACCCCTGTCTGGCTGCGTATAGCCGCTTACCTGAACTGCGGCAAATACGGCGCGTTTATCGTCAACACCTCTTCCAGCAGCGGCTGCGCCAGGTTGGCGTTGCCCACCAACGGGTTGGCGATCAGCGCCAGCAACCCGCTGCGGCGATCGCCGTGCACCGCCGCCTCGATGGTCAGGCGTTCGTAGGCTTTCACCTGCTGCGTCAGGGCCTGCATCGGCTCCGGCAGCGGGCCGAAGGTCAGCGGGTGCGCGCCCTGAGCATCAACGATACAGTTGATTTCTATCACAGCATCGTCCGGCAGGCCATGGATAGCGCCGCGGTTTGCGGTGTTGACCACTAATTGCGTGCCGAGATTATTATGGATAGCACGAA
This sequence comes from Serratia sp. G204Y, assembly GCF_051172435.1. NCBI lineage: Bacteria > Pseudomonadati > Pseudomonadota > Gammaproteobacteria > Enterobacterales > Yersiniaceae > Serratia > Serratia sp. G204Y. Next base: position 204,051 of record NZ_JBPIZA010000006.1, read on the forward strand.
TCAGCTCCAGCGCAACTTCGGAATAGAAAGAACCGCCGCGGAAGCTGAGCTGCTCCGGTTTCGTGTTCAGCTGCGGATCGGCATACAGCTCGAACAGCTCTTTCTCCACCTGCATCACCTGCTCGGCGCGGGTGCCGCGCTCGCCGGCGGCGGCCATCTCTTCCGCCAGCATCTCGCGGGTCTGGTAAAAATAGCGGTGGTAGGGGCAGGGGATAGCGCCGAGCGCGCGCAGGAAGTCCGGCTGCCAGGGCTCTTCCTTGATGTTGTTCATGGTCAGCGCCGCGCCGTCGCACAGCATGTCGATCACCTTGGCGGTGACGTCGCGCCCCTGCTGCGTGACCTGATGCACCCAGACCATGTGGTTCAGGCCGGCGAAGCGCAGCTGCACGTCGGCGTAAGGCGCCTGCAGCATGTTGGCGATCATGTGATGCATGCTGATCGGCACGTTGCACAGGCCGATGATCTTCGCTTTGGTAAAGCGGGACACCGCCTCGGTGACGATGCCGGCCGGGTTGGTGAAGTTGATGATCCAGGCGTCCGGCGCCAGTTTTTCCACCCGGCGAGCGATGTCCAGCATCACCGGGATGGTGCGCAGCGCCTTGGCGAAGCCGCCGACGCCGGTGGTCTCCTGGCCGAGCAGCTGGTATTTCAGGCCCAGCCGTTCGTCGGCGGCGCGCGCCGGCAGTTGCCCGACGCGGAACTGGGTCAGCACGAAGGCGGCGCCGCGAATGGCGTCGTCCAGCGCAAAGTGCACACTGACCTTCACCTGCTCCAGCCCGTGGCGCGCCAGCATGCGGCGGGTCAGGGCGGCGATGGTTTCCACTTTTTGCCGGCCCGGTTCGACGTCCACCAGCGCCAGCTCGGTGACCGGCAGCTCCTCGATGCGCTGGATCAGCCCATCGACCAGTTCGGGGGTGTAGCTGCTGCCGCCGCCGATCACGGCGATTTTGAGTGCGCTCATGGGCGGCCCTCCGTCTGCGACTGACGGCGATAGAGCTCGATCATGTCGTCGGCCAGATCCTGGATCACCATGGCGTTCATCAGATGATCCTGCGCATGCACGGTGATCAGGTTGATCGCCAGCTTGCCGCAGCCTTCGTCCAGGCCGATCAGCTCGGTCTGGATCAGGTGTGCTTTCTTCACCCACTCTTTGGACTCGGCCATGTGCCTGGCCGCGGCGGCGAAATCGCCGGCGCGCGCTTGCCGCAGCGCCGTCAACGCATTGCTGCGCGCGCTGCCGGAGAACACCAGCAGTTCCATGATGGTGCTTTCAAACTCGGGGCTGACTTCAGTCATCAGTTCACTCACGTCATTTCTCCAGGGGTTGCGCGGCGACGCCGCCGTGGGATGCTTCAGTATCCGCTCTTTTTATAATGAGAGCGCTCTCATTTATATAGAGTAACGGCAATGCGTGTGCAAACTGGGAGGCAGATCGCAAAAATCAACCCAGGGCGGCGCGGGGCAAAAAATGCGTGATGCGGTTGGCAAAAAAGCCTTCTGCGCCCATACTTTCCGCAGCAAAATTCAGGGCCGCCTAGGATATGTCCCGTAATTGGGTAAATATAGGTAAATGGCTGGTACTTGCCGATACAGCTCTTTAGAATCAAAGCGCTTTTCCGTTGTTTGTCTCTCAGAGAAAGGACCCGTTAATGTTCAAACGTACTTTAGTGACCTTCGTCGCGCTGTGTTCCCTCACAGCGATGGCGCCAGCCGCACTCGCCGCCGGTGAGACCCACGTCATGCTGACGACCTCGGCGGGGAATATCGAGTTGGCGCTCGATAGCCAGAAGGCACCGGTTTCCACCCAGAACTTCGTCGATTACGTGAACAGCGGGTACTACAACAACACCATTTTCCATCGCGTGATCCCGGGCTTTATGATCCAGGGCGGCGGTTTCACCGCTGACATGCAGCAAAAATCCACCAAGGCGCCGATCAAGAACGAAGCCGACAACGGCTTGCGCAACCTGCGCGGCACCATCTCGATGGCGCGCACCGCCGACAAGGACAGCGCCACCAGCCAGTTCTTCCTGAACGTGGCGGATAACGCCTTCCTGGATCACGGCCAGCGTGACTTCGGCTACGCGGTGTTCGGCAAAGTGGTGAAAGGCATGGACGTGGTGGACAAAATTGCCCAGGTGCCAACCGGCAACGTCGGCCCTTACCAGAATGTGCCGACCAAACCGGTGGTGATTCTGTCGGCCAAGGTGCTGCCGTAAGTTTTTTGGCCGATCCCGTTGGGGTCGGCCGCTCCTTCCTCTCGAAGCCTTGCCTTCATCACTGTTTTCTCCCGCGCCTCATGCTCTAATCTGCAGACAATAATCAGACCGGAAATCCGGCGTTCGCCCTTTGTTGTCTCTGGATGAGTTGCTGCCATGTATGAATTTAACCAGGTGCTGTTGCTGTTGCAGCAGATGTGCGTCTATCTCGTTATCGCCTATCTGCTGAGCAAAACCCCGCTGTTCATCCCGCTGATGCAGGTGACCATCCGCCTGCCGCACAAGCTGCTGTGCTACGTGATCTTCTCGGTGTTCTGCATCATGGGCACCTATTTCGGGCTGCACATTCAGGATTCGATCGCCAACACCCGCGCGATAGGCGCGGTCCTGGGCGGTCTGCTGGGCGGGCCGTCGGTGGGCTTTCTGGTCGGGCTGACCGGCGGCCTGCACCGCTATACGCTCGGCGGCATGACCGACGTGGCCTGCGCGATTTCCACGGTGTCGGAAGGCCTGGTCGGCGGCATCGTACACAGCATCGCCATGCGCCGCGGGCGCATCGAGCTGCTGTTCAATCCGCTGTTTGTCGGCGGCGTGGCGCTGGTGGCGGAAGTGCTGCAGATGGCGATCATCCTGGCGGTGGCGCGCCCCTACGACGAAGCGTTGCAGCTGGTGGAGCACATCGCGCTGCCGATGATGATCGCCAATACCGTCGGTGCGGCGATGTTCATGCAAATCCTGCTGGATCGGCGCGCGATGTTCGAAAAATACACCAGCGCCTTCTCTTCCAAGGCGCTGAAGATCGCCGAGCGCACCGAGGGCATCCTGCGGCAGGGCTTCGATCAGGAGAACAGCATGAAGGTCGCCCGGGTGATCTATCAGGAGCTGGGCATCGGCGCGGTGGCGATCACCGATCGCGACAAGCTGCTGGCGTTTATCGGCATCGGCGACGACCACCACCTGCCGGGCACGCCGATCGCCTCGGTGCATTCGCATCGCGCCATCGACAACAACGAGGTGGTGTACGCCGACGGCAATCAGCTCTCTTACTGCTGCTCGATCAATCCGGCCTGCAAGCTGGGATCGACGCTGGTGATCCCGCTGCGCGGCGAAAATCAGCGGGTGATCGGCACCATCAAGCTGTATGAGCCGAAAAGCCAGCTGTTCAGCACCATCAACCGTACGCTGGGCGAAGGCATCGCCAGCCTGCTGTCGGCGCAGATCATGGCCGGACAGTACGAGCGCCACAAGCAGCTGCTGGCGCAGTCGGAGATCAAGCTGCTGCATGCGCAGGTCAATCCGCATTTCCTGTTCAATGCCTTGAATACTCTGGTGGCGGTGATCCGCCGCGATGGCGAACGCGCCTGCGATCTGGTGCAGTCTCTCTCGACCTTCTTTCGTAAAAACCTCAAACGCTCGGATGACGAAGTCAGCCTGGCGGACGAGATTGAACACGTGAACGCCTACCTGCAGATCGAGAAAGCGCGCTTCGCCGATCGGCTGGAGATCGCGGTATCGCTGCCGGAGGCGCTGTTGGCGGTGCGGCTGCCGGCGTTCTCGCTGCAGCCGATCGTCGAGAACGCCATCAAGCATGGCACCTCGCATCTGCTGGGCGTGGGCCGCATCGAAATCGGCGCCTGCTGCGAAGGGGAGCATCTGCTGCTGCAGGTGACGGACAACGCCGGGCTGTTCCAGCCGAAACCGAACTGCAGCGGGCTGGGGATGAACCTGGTGGATAAACGCATTCGCGTGCGCTACGGCGAAGGCTATGGCGTGCAGGTGGATTGCCGACCGGACGCCTACACCCGCATTACGCTCAATGTTCCCATGGAGAGGGCCGCCTGATGTTAAACGCACTGATTGTTGACGATGAACCTTCCGCGCGCGACAACCTGCGCCACCTGCTGGAAGCTGAAGCGGGGATCGCGATTATCGGCGAGTGCGCCAACGCCATCGAAGCCATCAGCCAGATCCACCGGCTGCAGCCGGACGTGGTGTTTCTCGATATCCAGATGCCGCGCATCAGCGGGCTGGAAATGGTCGGCATGCTGGATCCCAACCGCATGCCGCACATCGTGTTTCTGACCGCCTACGACGAATACGCGGTGCAGGCGTTCGAGGAGCACGCCTTCGACTACCTGTTGAAGCCGGCGGAGCCGAAGCGGCTGAGCAAGACGCTGCAACGTCTGCGGCAGCGCAGTGCGCCGCAGGACGTGGCGGCGCTGGAAGAGAGCGCCGGTTACCTGAAATACATTCCCTGCACCGGCCACAGCCGCATCTATCTGCTGCGCTTCGACGAAGTGCTGGCGATCCGCTCCAAACTGAGCGGGGTCTTCGTGGTGCGCAGCGACGGCATGGAGTGTTTCACCGAGCTGACGCTGCGCACGCTGGAAAGCCGTACGCCGCTGGTGCGCTGCCATCGGCAGTATCTGGTCAATCTGGAGCAGGTGCGCGAGATCCGCTTCGAAGAGGGCGGCGCGGCGGAGATGATCATGTCGGCAGGCGATCCGGTGCCGGTCAGCCGGCGCTATTTGAAAGCGCTGAAGGAGCAGTTGGGGCTGCGGGGGTGACTATGCCGGCGGCCACCGACGGCGAGTATGCACGATGGCCAATACGATGACGCGTTGAGCCGCCCATTCATAGACCAGCAAATAGGACGGGGAGATGACCAGCTCGCGCGTACCGCTATCCGCCCCGTTTTCCCGCTGGCGGGATGATGCACGAGGCGTGCCGCCGCGTCAGCGATTTTTGCATCATTTTCTGCGGCGGCGGCCGGATTTTTAAGTTCCAACCATTCATAAATCGCCAGACGATCGGCGATGGCGGGTTCCGTCCATGTCAGTTTCACAAAAGTCCTTTTGTGTTTTATCGCGTTGATTTGGCTCTGCGTTCGGCGAAATAAGCGGCCACCTCTTCATCGTCGGCGAATTTGCTTTCACGCAACGCCTTGCGGCTTACCTCGACCTTTTCCTTTAACCACTGGTTGTACTCTTCCTGTTGCGCCTGGCGGCGGACAAACTCGCGCATGAAATCACGCAGCAGTTGCGAAGCCGTGCGATCGGCGGCCTTTGCCGCGCTGGCGAAAGCGGTTTTTAACTCTTCATCCACGCGGATTACCACGGTAGATTCAGACATGGTATTTACCTCGTATATACAGCGTAATGCTCACTATAGCACTGGTGCTTTATTGTTCAAGCAAAGGCGCTTTGACGCTAAGCGCAATCTGAATTCATCAGGCCCCGACGGCGCCCTTTTTGTTTGTCCTTGACGGGGTTACGCGGCGCTTATAGCTTTATTGCATCCACAGGCGCGTTTCGCGCCGCGTCAGCGTCAAAGGAACAGAAAATGAGTGAACCACGGATTATCGCCAAAGCGATGAAAGACGGAAAACCGGAGCAGGATCTGGTGATTTTGCCGGCGTTGGCCAACCGCCACGGGCTGATCACCGGGGCAACCGGCACCGGCAAGACGGTGACGCTGCAGAAAATGGCCGAACAGTTCTCGCGCATCGGCGTGCCGGTGTTCCTGGCGGACGTGAAGGGCGATCTGTCCGGCATCGGCGCCGAGGGCGTGCCTTCCGAGAAACTGCAGGCGCGCCTGGCGGCGATCGGCGTCAGCGACTGGCAGCCGCAGGCCTGCACCATTATCCCGTGGGATATTTACGGTGAAAAGGGGCACCCGATCCGCGCCACGATTTCCGATCTCGGGCCGCTGCTGCTGGGGCGCCTGTTGGATCTGAACGAGGTGCAAAGCGGCGTGCTGCAGCTGGTGTTCAAGATCGCCGATGACAACGCGCTGCTGTTGCTGGACATGAAGGATTTGCGCACCATGCTGCAGTTCGTCGGCGACAACGCCAAACAATTCCAGACTCAGTACGGCAATATCTCTGCCGCGTCGATCGGCGCTATTCAGCGCGGGTTGCTGACGCTGGAAGAGCAGGGCGCTGACCAGTTCTTCGGCGAGCCGATGCTCGACATCAACGATCTGATGAAAACCGACGCCAACGGCCACGGCGTGATCAACCTGCTGGCGGCGGACAAGCTGATCAATCAGCCGAAGCTGTATTCGGTGTTCCTGCTGTGGCTGCTGGCTGAGCTGTTCGAGCACCTGCCGGAAGTGGGCGACCCTGAACAGCCGAAGCTGGTGTTCTTCTTCGATGAGGCGCACCTGCTGTTCAACGACGCGCCGGCGGCGCTGCTGACCAAGATCGAACAGGTGGTGCGCCTGATCCGCTCCAAAGGCGTCGGCATTTACTTTGTCACCCAGAACCCGCTGGACATCCCGGACAGCGTGCTGGGCCAGCTGGGTAACCGCGTGCAGCATGCGCTGCGCGCCTTCACGCCGCGCGATCAGAAGGCGGTGAAGACGGCGGCGCAAACCCTGCGCGCCAATCCGGCCTTCGATGCCGAAACGGCGATCACCGAGCTGGGCGTGGGTGAAGCGCTGGTGTCATTCCTCGACGAGAAGGGCCGGCCGAACGTGGTGGAGCGGGCGATGGTGATCGCGCCGGAATCCAAAATGGGCATGCTCGGCGCGGAAGGGCTGAACAGTGCGATCAACAAGTCGCCGCTGTATGGCCGCTATGAGGATATGATCGACAGCGAGTCCGCCTACGAGAAGCTGTCGTCGGGCGGTTTTGCCACCGTCGGCACCCCGCAGCAGGGGCAGCAACCGCAGGCGCAACAGCAACAACAGCAGGCGGGCGGCGGCCTGATGGACGGCTTGAGCGAGCTGTTGTTCGGTTCCACCGGCCCGCGCGGCGGCAAGCGCGACGGCATTGTCCAGACCGCCGCCAAGAGCATGGCGCGCGATCTCGGCCGCCAGATCCTGCGCGGCGTGCTGGGCTCGATCACCGGCGGCCGTAAAAAGTAAGCGGAAATTATCGTCGGCAGCGGCGGGTTAAATCAGTACACTGTGGCGGCATTTTTCTCTGCCGGACCTAACATGCTGCTGCTGATCGATAACTACGACTCCTTTACCTATAACCTTTACCAGTACTTCTGCGAATTGGGCGCCGAGGTGCTGGTGAAGCGCAACGATGAGCTGCAGCTGGCCGATATCGAGCGGCTGGCGCCGCAGCATCTGGTGATTTCCCCTGGCCCCTGCACCCCGAACGAAGCGGGTATCTCGCTGGCCGCCATTCGTCATTTCGCCGGCAAACTGCCGATCCTCGGCGTGTGCCTGGGGCACCAGGCGCTGGGGCAGGCGTTCGGCGCCGAGGTGGTGCGCGCCCGCGCGGTGATGCACGGCAAAACCTCGGCGATTCGTCACCTGGGCGTCGGCGTGTTTCGCGGCCTGAGCGATCCGCTGACCGTGACCCGCTACCACTCGCTGGTGCTGAAGGCCGATACGCTGCCGGACTGTTTTGAAGTGACCGCCTGGAGCGAACGCGACGGCGTGTGCGACGAGATTATGGGCATCCGCCACCGCACTTTGGCGCTGGAAGGCGTGCAGTTCCATCCGGAAAGCGTGCTCAGCGAGCAGGGCCATCAGCTGCTGGATAATTTCCTCCAGCGTTAATCCCGATGCGTTTTTTTTGCCCGCCAGGCGTTTTGCGTTTGCGCTTGATTGGTTTTTTATGCATATTTCGTGATTATGTTTTCAATATGACATTACGATAGCGCTGAAAAACCTTCAGGGTGGAGCCGAAAATGACTGAAAAATCCGCAGTGAGCCGCAGCACCTTTGACCAGGTGATCCTGCCTGTTTATGCACCTGCCCAGTTTGTGCCGGTGCGCGGCCAAGGCAGCCGGGTCTGGGATCAACAGGGAAAAGAGTACATCGATTTTTCCGGCGGCATCGCGGTGACGGCGCTGGGGCACTGCCATCCGGCGCTGGTCGAGGCGCTCAAACGCCAAGGCGAAACCCTGTGGCATACCAGCAACGTCTTCACCAATGAGCCTGCGCTGCGCCTGGCGAGCAAACTGATCGACGCCACCTTCGCCGATCGGGTGTTCTTCGCCAACTCCGGCGCAGAGGCCAACGAGGCGGCGTTCAAACTGGCGCGTCATTACGCCATCACCCGCCACAGCCCCTACAAAACCAAAATCATCGCCTTCTATAACGCGTTTCACGGCCGCACGCTGTTCACCGTGTCGGTGGGCGGGCAGGCCAAATATTCCGACGGGTTCGGGCCGAAGCCGGCCGACATCGTGCACGTGCCGTTCAACGATTTGGCGGCGGTGAAGGCGGTGATGGACGACCACACCTGCGCGGTGGTGATGGAACCGATTCAGGGCGAGGGCGGCATTACGCCGGTCGATGCCGGCTTCCTCAAAGGCGTGCGCGAGCTGTGCGACCAACATCAGGCGCTGCTGGTGTTCGACGAAGTGCAAAGCGGCATGGGGCGCAGCGGCAAACTGTTCGCCTATATGCATTATGGCGTGACGCCGGACATTCTCACCACCGCCAAGGCGCTGGGCGGCGGTTTCCCGGTCAGCGCCATGCTGACCACCGAAGACATTGCGTCGGTGATGCAGGTGGGCACCCACGGCACCACCTACGGCGGCAACCCGCTGGCCTGCGCGGTGGCGGAGGCGGCGCTGGACGTGATCAATACGCCGGAGGTGCTGAGCGGCATCGAGCAGCGTCATGCGCTGTATGTGCAGGCTTTGCAGCATATCGGCGATAAATACGGTATTTTCACCGCGATTCGCGGCATGGGGCTGCTGATTGGCGCCGAGCTGACGCCGCATTATCACGGCAGAGCGCGCGACTTCCTCACCGCCGCCGCCGCGCGCGGGTTGATGATCCTCAATGCCGGGCCGAACGTGATTCGTTTCGCGCCGTCACTGGTGGTGGAGCTGCAGGATATCGAGGCCGGCATGGCGCTGTTCGAGCTGGCGGTGCAGGATGTGATCAACGCCTGACGCCCGCGCGGCATATAACGGGGCGCGGCATGCCGCGCCCTTATTGATCGCGCAGTTTGCGCTTGAGCCAAATGCCGTGGTGCGGGCGCTGGCGCCAGGCCAGCGAAGAAATGGTGTGCATCACGCTCAGGTGCGACAGAATGCGCCGCAGATGGCGCTCCATCTCGGTAACGGGCATCTCCGGATGCAGATCCGGCGGCTGCATGATGCCGCTGTTGCCGCTGCTCGGGCCGTCGTATTCCAACCGCTGTTGGCAGCTTTGCAGCGCGATTTCACAGGCCTGCAGATACGCTTCCGCCAGTTTTGGCGTCAGCATGTAGTGTTCGCGCGCCAGAATGGTCATGGCGTTCAGGTGCTCGACGATGAACTGGCTATGCGTGACCCACAGCCGCATGTCCGCCAGATAGTCCGACGCGAACCCCGGCTCCTGCATCGCCTGATTGAGCGAGGTGAATAGCGCATTGTGCGCCTGGTTGACCTGCATGCGGGTATAGGCCAACGCGGTGGCGTCCGGTTCCGGCTGTTCCAGCATCAACCGCAGCGCGGTTTGATCGTGCTCCAGCGCCTGATGGGCATTCTTGCGCAGCAGCCCGCTTTGCCACTGCGGCCATAGCCAAATGGTGCCGCCGAACGCCAACACGCAGCCGATCAGCGTATCGATCAGGCGCGGCACCAGAAAATGCGAGCCGTTCAGCGCCAGCAGCTGCAGGGTGTAAACCGCCGTGACCGTAAAGCCAATCACCGACAGCCCGTAGTTCTTGCGCGAAACCAGGTAGGCCAGCAGCGTGATCACCAACATGATGCTCAGCGTTTCGCCTTCCGGCAACTGCAGCTGCAGCAGCCCGGCCGCCAGCAAAAGCCCGGCAATCGTGCCCAGCGCACGGTGCTGAATACGCACCCGGGTGGCGTTATACCCGTTTTGGCTCACCAGCATGATGGTGAGCAGGATCCAGTAAGGCTTCGGCAGATTGAACACCGCACCCAGGCTGCTGCCGACTGCCAGCGTCACGCCCAGCCGCGCGGCGTTGCGCAGGGCGGTGGACTTGAACGACAGATAGCTGGCCAGCGCCGGCCAAAACGGCAGGCGGTGCTGGCCGGGCATCAGGTCGCGGCGGTATAGCGGATGCTGGGTGCGCAGCAGGCGGGCGATGCGGCTGAAGTGGTAATAACAAAACTGGCCGACCGGGTTATCGGGATGCTGCGCCGCCATTTTTTCCAGCGCCGCCAGCTCGTGGGCCATGGAGAAGCGCTTCGAATGTTGATGATAGAGAATATCGTGCGCCACTACGCGCAGCCGGCCGGCGATCACCTGAGCGTTGCGGCGAATGATCGCTTCGGCCTGGCTCTGCTCCACCAGTTTTTGCACCTCCTCCGGCAGATGCAGGCTGACGGTGATGTGCTCCTGCAGATCCATCGCCACCTGAAAGGCGCGCTGCAGGCGCTTTTGCTCGAGGTTGTTGGCGTGCGGCAGGAAATTAAGCTGTTGGTACAACAGGCTGATCAGATCCATCACCTTTTGCTGGCGCACCAGCAGCGGCGGCAGCGCGGTTTGCGGATCGGTGTGCTGGGTCAGCAGCGAGTATTTGGCTTCGAAATAGTCCGCCAGTTCCAGGTAGAGCTGGCTCAGGGTCTCGCGCATCGGCTGCTCTTTCCACAGCTTGAACCAGAACCAGGTGAATAAGCCGTACCAGACGGTGCCGATGGCGTACAGCAGCGGCGCCTGCCAGATGGGCACCGTGCCGGCCGTGCTGAGGGCGAAGATGGCGGCCACCAGCGCCGCCGGCAACAGCCGGGCGTGCAGCGGGCTGATTTCACCGGTGACGCCGAGCAGCAGCGCCAGGCCCAGCATCAGCGCCGGCAGCGGCACGTGCCACAGCAGTGCCTGTTGCAGCAGCACGCTGCTGAAGGCGAACAGCGAGCCGCCAACCACCAGCCGTTTAAAGAAGCGCTTATGCGGCGTGTCCAGACCGGCGATATTGCAGCAGGCGGGCACCAGAGAGAACATCAGGCCGAGCTGCAGCTGGCCTATCAGCAGGCCGAACAGCACCGGCAGGCACAACACCAGCGTTTGTCGCAGTGCGTAGTTGATTTCCGGGTGGTAGATCAGGCGGCGCCACATGGCAGAGAGCAGATAAAAAAAACGGCGCAGATTGCGCCGTTTCTTCAGGGATTAACGGGTGCCGTAGACGACAATGGTTTTGCCGTGGGCGGAAATCAGGTTTTGATCTTCCAGCATTTTCAGAATACGGCCAACGGTTTCGCGCGAGCAGCCGACGATCTGGCCGATCTCCTGGCGGGTGATCTTGATCTGCATGCCGTCCGGGTGAGTCATGGCGTCGGGTTGCTTCGCCAGATTCAGCAGGGTTTGCGCGATGCGGCCGGTAACGTCCAGGAAGGCGAGGTTGCCCACTTTTTCGGAGGTGACCTGCAGGCGGCTCGCCATTTGGGCGGACAGACGCATCAGGATGTCCGGGTTCACCTGGATCAGCTGGCGGAATTTCTTGTAGGAGATTTCGGCCACTTCACAGGCGGTTTTCGCGCGAACCCAGGCGCTGCGCTCCTGGCCTTCTTCGAACAATCCGAGCTCGCCGATGAAATCCCCCTGGTTGAGGTAGGACAGGATCATCTCTTTACCTTCTTCATCCTTGATCAGCACCGCGACGGAGCCTTTCACGATGTAGTAAAGCGTTTCGGCCTTTTCACCTTGGTGAATCAGCGTACTCTTCGATGGATATTTGTGGATATGGCAATGAGACAGGAACCATTCGAGAGTAGGGTCTGTTTGCGGTTTGCCGAGAACCATTCGCTGTTATCCTCTGTTGTTATCGCTGCCTTGTGTCACAGGGGTCAGAGTTCCCTGTAAAACCCGCCTGTAGCCGCAGTCATGAGCGAGGGCTACCGGCAAGTTTTGAGGCGTGTCATAAAAATACGCTGTCGCTCTAGCATATTAACTTGCCGTAAGCGCTGCAAGCTACATTCTGTTAACATACCGGTAAAGGAGCCTTTCTCTGGGCGTTTCCCTGAAATTCAGTGTCCCGGAAAGATTTATTGCGGCTCTGTTTGTAGCACAGAGTAAGGCGGGTGTCTCGTGTTGTCTCGCTTCAGCATGATTAGCATCAGGTTACGTTGCCTGTTTCTATGCGAAAGCGTACTCTGATTTTAAGAAATCAACCGGAGTGACCAGAATGCAGGCAAGAGTTAAATGGGTGGAAGGGTTAACGTTTTTGGGTGAATCGGCCTCCGGCCACCAGGTGCTGATGGACGGCAACGCCGGCGATAAAGCACCCAGCCCGATGGAGATGGTGCTGATGTCGGTGGGCGGCTGCAGCGCGATCGACGTGGTGTCCATCCTGCAAAAAGGGCGCAACGACGTGCGCGACTGCGAGGTGAAGCTGACCTCCGAGCGCCGCGAAGAAGCTCCGCGGTTGTTCACCCATATCAACCTGCATTTCATCGTTACCGGCCAGGACCTGACCGACAAGATCGTCGAGCGTGCGGTGAACCTGTCGGCGGAGAAATATTGCTCGGTGGCGCTGATGCTCAACAAGGCCGCCACGGTGACCCACAGCTTCGAGATCCGCCAACCGGCGTAATCGAGGCGGAGCGCGGCCCGGCGCCGCGCTCAACGCGTTTATTCGATCTTCTTGCCTTCCAGCAACCGCTGCACCAGCGGCGCCATGATCAGTTCCATCGCCAGCCCCATCTTGCCGCCCGGCACCACTAACGTATTGATGTGCGAGATAAACGAGCCCTGCAGCATCGCCAGCAAATAGGGGAAGTCAATTTGATCCAGCCCGCGGAAGTGGATCACCACGAAGCTTTCGTCCAGTGAGGGAATCGCCTTGGCGGCGAACGGGTTGGAGGTGTCCACCGTCGGCACGCGCTGGAAGTTGATGTGGGTGCGCGAGAACTGCGGCGTGATGTAGTTGATGTAGTCTTCCATCGAACGCACCACCGAATCCATTACCGCTTCGCGGGAGTGGCCGCGCTCGCCGGTATCGCGGATCAGTTTCTGGATCCACTCCAGGTTGACGATCGGCACCACGCCGACCAGCAGGTCGACGTGCTTGGCCACGTCATGGTGCTCGGTGACCACGCCGCCGTGCAGCCCCTCGTAAAACAGCACGTCGGTCGGCGCCGGCAGCGGTTCCCACGGGGTGAAGGTGCCCGGCACCTGATTGTAGGGCACCGCTTCGTCGTAGGTGTGCAGATACTTGCGCGAGCGCCCGGTGCCGTTCTTGCCGTAGTCGATGAAGCTCTGCTGCAGCAGGCCGAAGTCGTTGGCCTCGGGGCCGAAATAGCTGATGTGTCTGCCCAGATCGCGCGCCTTGCGGATCGCCGCGTCCATTTCCGGCCGGGTGTAGCGGTGGAAGCTGTCGCCCTCCAGCTCGGCGGCGCGGATGTTGAGTTGTTGGAATATTTTACGGAACGCCACGCTGGTGGTGGTGGTGCCGGCGCCGCTGGAACCGGTCACCGCGATAACGGGATGTTTGGCAGACATGGTGGTTGTCACTCCGTGTTGAATGCGCCGGCGTCAGGGGATTATTGTGGCTCTTGTTGACGCTCTCTATCTCGGGAAAAAATGGCGCGCGCTGGTTTGCAATGCCCCATTGTTACCTGATTTTTTCCGTCAGTCATAGAACCGATCGCCACTAAATTTCTTCCTGCCCGGCGCGGAACTGGCCGCGCGGCATGATGTTGACGCTCTCGTGCAGTTCCGACCACACCAGCACCACTTCGCCGTTTTTCAGCTGGCGGCGCACGTCCTCCACCTTCTGTTCCAGCGAGCGTTCGTGCTCGCCGTAATCGGTGCCTTCGCGCAGTACAAAAGATTCGATCAGGCTGTTGAGGGTGTCGGTTGCCAGTTCTTGCCAGGGAATGATCACGTCGGGATGTCCAGATAAGGGGAAAGCCAGGCCGGAATGCGATGCTCCAGCCACATGTATGGTTTTTTCAGCGTGCCGCCGACGAAGCCGACGTGGCCGCCGAACTCGGTCAGCTGATATTCGATATTGCGCGGCAGGCCGGCGACGTCGGGGATCACCTCAGGGGTCATGAAGGGATCGTCCTTCGCATGGATGATCAGCAGCGGCGTTTGGACAGCCGGCAACAGCGGCAGGGCGCTGCAGCGGCGATAATAGTCGGTGGCGTCACTGAAGCCGTGAATGCGCGAGGTGATGGCGTCGTCGAATTCGCGGATGCGCCGCAGACCGTTCAGTTGGGACAGCTTGAGCGGCAGGGTGTCCGGGTAGTGCAACAGCTTGCGGGTGGCGTTTTGTTTCAGCTGCCCCAGCAGGTAGCGCTGATAAACGCGGGAAAAGCCTTGCTCCATGCGGTAGGCGCAGGGCTCCAGCATCAGCGGCGCCGAGACCACCACCGCCGCCTGCAGCAGGCTGTCGGCGCCTTGCTGCGCCAGGTAGCAGGCCAGCATGTTGCCGCCGAGCGAAACGCCGACCGCCGCGGTCGGCACCTCGCCGTAGCGGTCGCGCAGCCAGCGCAGGAAGAAGCGCGCGTCTTCGGTTTCACCGGAGTGGTAGATGCGCTGCTTGCGATTGGGCACGCCGCTGCAGCCGCGAAAGTGCATCACCACGCCGAGCCAGCCGCGCTCGCGCCAGGCGTTGAGCAGGCCATGCGCGTAGGGGCTGTAGAAGCTGCCCTCCAGGCCGTGGAACAGCACCGCGCGCGGTTTGTCGCGCGCCTGCGCCGGATCCTCGCTCCAGGCGAGATCGACGAAATCGCCGTCGGGCAATTCCAGCCGCTGCCAATGCGGTTTCAATAATACGCGGCGGCGCACCAGCCGCGGCAACAGCGTTTGCAGGTGCGGGTTACTGGCCCCGGTCAGAGGGCGAAAGGTGTTAGGCATAGGCTGAGTAAAATGTTGTGGGCGGCTATTGTGAGATCCCTAGCGCACTGTTAGCTTCAATACCAAGAATTAACAATGATACTGCAAAAAAGCGCCTTGGGTGAGGAGCACCCGTGCCATGGAACCGAGTTTATTCCTTTCGATGCTGGGCTTCCTGTGGGTCGCCGCCATCACGCCCGGCCCCAATAACCTGCTGCTGACCACTTCCGGCGCCAACTTCGGCTTTATGCGTTCGCTGTGGCTGATGATCGGCATCATGCTCGGCATGCAAAGCATTTTGCTGCTGGTGGCCTTCGGCGTCGGCAGCCTGATCCTGGTTTATCCGTCGCTGCACCTGATCCTGAAAATCCTCGGCAGTTTGTACCTGCTGTGGCTGGCATGGAAAGTCGCCACCGCCGCCTATGAAAAACTGGAAACCGACGTGGCGCCGCCGCAGCCGGTGCGGCTGTATCAGGGCTGGCTGCTGCAGTTCCTCAACCCGAAAGCCTGGCTGATGGCGCTGGGGGCGGTGGCCAGCTTCAGCCTGGCGGGCGATAAGTACAACGGGTCCATTGCGGCGATCGCGCTGGGCATTTTGGCGGTCAACATCGTCGCCGGCATTATCTGGCTGGCGTTCGGCACCCTGATCGGCCGCCTGCTGCGCAGCAAAAAGGCCTGGGTTATCTTCAACGTTTCCATGGGGTTGTTGACCGCAGCCTGTGTGTTACTGATCTGGCATTAAGGAGCGAACGATGGCGGAAAATTATTATCACGTGGTTGCCTTTACCGGCGAAGGGCTGCGCGGCAACCCGGCCGGGGTTTGCCTGCTGACACAGCCGCTGCCGGCGGCGCGGCTGCAGGCGATCGCCAACGAGATCGGCCTGCCGGAAACCAGCTTTGTCTGGGATGACGGCGACATGACCGCCATCCGCTGGTTTACCCCGCAGCGCGAGGTCGATCTCTGCGGCCACGGCACCCTGGCGGCGGCGCATGTGATGTTCAGCGTGGTTAACCCGGCGCTGCAGGATATTCGCTTCCGCTCGGCCGGCGGCGAACTGTTCGTCAAGCGCGATGCGCAGGACGGGGAACGGCTGGTGCTCGACTTCCCCGCTCGGCCGCCGCAGAAGGTGGCTGAACCGGCGGGCCTCGCGGCGCTGCTGGGCGTGCAGCCGCAGGAGGTGTGGCAGGCGAAAGCGCTGATGGTGGTGCTGGAAAACGAGGCGCAGGTGCGCGCGCTGCGGCCGGACATCCCGGCGCTGATCGCGCTGGCCGGGTGTGCGGTGATCGTCACTGCGCCGGGTGATACCGTGGACTTCGTGTCGCGCTATTTCACGCTCGACGGCGGTGAAGATCCGGTTACCGGCTCCGCGCACTGCACGCTGATGCCTTACTGGACGGCGCGTCTCGGCCGCCATCGGCTGCAGGCGCAGCAGGTCTCGGCACGCGGCGGCGAACTGTTCTGCGAACTGCAAGGGGATCGCACGCTGCTCGGCGGCTATGCTCACGTGTTCCTGCACGGGACGATCGCGCTGTAATCCGCGTTTATATTACACAGGGTAATAAAGAAGACTTTTTTATTCTTTTATCGCCCGTCACCGCTCAGATAAAACTGTCAGCAACTGAACAGATTTTTATCAACGGAGCGGAACATGGCGGGCAAACTCTTTTCCTTACGCAACGCGGCGCTGTTGGCGCTGGCGCTCAGCGCAGCCAGCGCCTACGCGGTGGACGTGACCGTGGCGTACCAGACGTCGGCGGAGCCGGCCAAGGTGGCGCAGGCGGAAAACAGCTTCGCCAAACGGTCCGGCGCGACCGTCGACTGGCGTAAGTTCGACAGCGGCTCCAGCGTGCTGCGTGCGCTGGCCTCCGGCGACGTGCAGATCGGCAATATCGGCTCCAGCCCACTGGCGGTGGCCGCCAGCCAGAAACTCCCCATCGAAGTGTTCCTCATCGCTTCGCAGCTCGGCAGCTCCGAAGCGCTGGTGGTGAAAAATGACATCAAAAGCCCGCAGGATCTAATCGGCAAGCGCATTGCGGTGCCGTTTATCTCCACCACCCATTACAGCCTGCTGGCCTCGCTCAAGCATTGGGGCATCAAGCCTGAGCAGGTGAAGATCCTCAATCTGCAGCCGCCGGCCATCGCCGCCGCCTGGCAGCGCGGCGACATCGACGGCGCTTACGTCTGGGCGCCGGTGGTCAACGAACTGGCCAAACAGGGCAAGGTGTTGACCGACTCCGCGCAGGTGGGCGAATGGGGCTCGCCGACGCTGGACGTGTGGGTGGTGCGCAAAGACTTTGCCGAGAAACATCCCGACGTGGTGACCGCCTTTGCCGCCAGCGCCCTACAGGCGCAAAAGGCCTACCTGGCGGCGCCGGAGCAGTGGCTGAAAGATCCGAGCCACCTCAGCACGCTGGCGCGCCTGAGCGGCGTGCCGGAAGCGCAGGTGCCGGAGCTGGTGAAGGGAAACCGTTATCTGCCGGTGGCGGATCAGGTTGCCCAGCTCGGCCAGCCGGTGGACAAGGCGATCCGCGATACCGCCGAATTCCTCAAGCAGCAGGGCAAGATCCCGCAGGTCGACAGCGACTACAGCGCTTACGTGACCGACCGTTTTGTGAAACAGGTGCAGGCTGCGCCGCAGTCGTAAGGAAGCAGGATGCTAAACGTCAATCATCTTTCAGCAGAGTATCAGGGGCGGCCCGCGCTGCGTGACGTGTCGTTCCAGATTGCCGCCGGGCAACTGGTGGTGGTGCTCGGCCCGTCGGGCTGCGGCAAGACCACGCTGCTGAATTTGATCGCCGGGTTTATCGAGCCTTCAGCTGGCAGCATCACGCTGGATGGAACGCCCGTTCACGGCCCGAGCGCCGAACGGGGCGTGGTGTTCCAGCATGAGGGCTTACTGCCGTGGCGCAACGTGGTGGACAACGTCGAGTTCGGCCTGCAGCTGGCCGGCGTCGGCAAGGCGCAGCGCCGCCAGGTGGCGGAGCAGATGCTGCAGCGCGTGGGGCTGGCGGGCTATGAACAGCACTTTATCTGGCAGCTTTCCGGCGGCATGCGCCAACGCGTCGGCATCGCCCGCGCTCTGGCCGCCGATCCGCGGCTGTTGTTGCTGGACGAACCGTTCGGCGCCCTGGACGCGTTCACCCGCGAGCAGATGCAGGAGCTGTTGCTGACCATTTGGCGCGATACCGGCAAACAGGTGCTGCTGATCACCCACGATATCGAAGAGGCGGTGTTCCTCGCCAGCGAGCTGTTGCTGCTGTCGCCGGGGCCGGGGCAGGTGGTGGAGCGGCTGTCGCTGAACTTCGGCCAACGCTATGCTGACGGCGAAGCCTGCCGCGCCATCAAGTCCGATCCTGAATTTATCGCGCAGCGCGAATACGTGCTGGGCAAAGTTTTCCAACAGCGCGAGGCCATGCTATGAGCCTGCATTCCACTCTGAAGGCCGCGGCGCAGCCGCAAGGTAAAGCGGCGCGCCGTTTCAGCGTGCCGCGCAACGTTTGGCTGAGCGGCGCCACGCTGTTGACGGTGTTGATCGTCTGGTGGGGCGTGACGGCGCTGCAGCTGATCAGCCCGCTGTTTTTGCCGGCGCCGCAGCAGGTGCTGCACCAGCTGATCACCATCGCCAGCCCGCAAGGCTTTATGGACGCCACGCTGTGGCAACACCTGGCGGCCAGCCTGGGGCGCATTCTGGTAGCGCTGTTGGCGGCGGTGATCGTCGGCATCCCGGTGGGCATTGCCATGGGGCTGAACGACACGGTGCGCGGCATTCTCGATCCGCTGATTGAAATCTATCGCCCGGTGCCGCCGCTGGCCTATCTGCCGCTGATGGTGATTTGGTTCGGCATCGGCGAAACCTCAAAGATCTTACTGATTTATCTGGCGATCTTCGCGCCGGTGACGCTGTCTGCCGTGGCCGGCGTGCGCAGCGTGGCGCAGGTGAGGGTGCGTGCCGCCCGGGCGTTGGGCGCCACGCGTTGGCAGGTGCTGCGTTTCGTGGTGCTGCCGAGCGCGCTGCCGGAGATCCTGACCGGCATCCGCATCGGGCTGGGCGTCGGCTGGTCGACGCTGGTGGCCGCCGAACTGATCGCCGCCACGCGCGGCCTGGGATTTATGGTGCAATCCGCCGGTGAGTTTCTGGCGACCGACGTGGTGTTGGCTGGCATCGGCGTGATTGCGGTGATTGCATTTGGGCTGGAGCTGGGGCTGCGTGCCCTGCAGCGCCGATTGACCCCGTGGCATGGAGTACAGCAATGAACGAACGTCTGAATATCACCCCGCTGGGGCCTTACATCGGGGCGCTGGTGGAAAACGTCGAGTTGGCCCGGCCGCTGGGCGACGGCCAGTTTGAGCAGCTTTATCACGCCTTGCTGAAGCATCAGGTGCTGTTCTTCCGCAATCAGCCGATCACCCCGCTGCAGCAGCGCGATCTGGCCGGCCGCTTCGGCGATCTGCATATCCATCCGGTCTATCCGCACGCCACCGACGTGGAAGAGATCATCGTGCTCGATACCCACGACGACAACCCGCCGGACAACGATAACTGGCACACCGACGTGACCTTTATCGACAACCCGCCGCTGGGGGCGATCCTGACGGCCAAGACCTTGCCTTCCACCGGCGGCGATACGCTGTGGGCCAGCGGCATCGCCGCCTACGAGGCGCTGTCGGCGCCGTTCAGAACGCTGTTGGCGGGGCTGCGTGCGGAGCATGACTTCACCAAGTCGTTCCCGGAACACAAACATCGCGGCAGTGTAGAGGAGCATCAGCGCTGGCAACAGGCGGTGCAGAAAAACCCGCCGCTGCTGCATCCGGTGGTGCGCACCCACCCGGTCAGCGGCCGGCAGGCGCTGTTCGTCAATGAAGGGTTTACCACGCGGATCGTCGATCTGGCGCCGAAAGAGAGCGACGC
Source organism: Serratia sp. G204Y (assembly GCF_051172435.1). Classification (NCBI taxonomy): domain Bacteria; kingdom Pseudomonadati; phylum Pseudomonadota; class Gammaproteobacteria; order Enterobacterales; family Yersiniaceae; genus Serratia; species Serratia sp. G204Y. The sequence continues at coordinate 223,888 of NZ_JBPIZA010000006.1, forward strand.
TTTGCTGAACTTCCTGTTTGCTCACATCACCAAACCGGAGTTTCAGGTGCGCTGGCGCTGGCAGGAAAATGACGTGGCGATCTGGGATAACCGCGTGACGCAGCACTACGCCAACGCGGATTATCTGCCGCAGCGGCGCATCATGCACCGCGCGACCATTCTGGGGGATAGGCCTTTTTACAAGGCCTGAGGCTTAGGCTTCGAACGCCTGCGTTAACTGCTCCAGCTGTTCCTGCGCATCCAGCCAGGTCATTTCCGTCTCTTCCAGCGCGGATTTGGCCTGGCTTTGCTTTTGCAGGCAGTCGGTTAACTCGGCCTTGCGGCTGATGTCGTACAGCGCGGGATCCGCCAGCTGTTCCTCCACCGCCGCCAGTTCGGCGCCCAGTTTTTCCATCTGCTGTTCCAGCTTGGCGATCTGCTTGCGCAGCGGCTGGGTCTGCGTACGGAACTCCGCCTCGCGGCGTTTTTGATCCTTGCGCGCCTGCGCGCTGTTGCCGCCGCTCTCTTTTTCCGGCGTGTCCTGCTGGCTTTCCTGGCGCTGCAGGTCGACAAGCCACTGCTGGTAGTCGTCGAGATCGCCCTCGAAAGGCTCGACCTGGCCGTCGTGCACCAGGTACAGATCGTCGGTGGTGGAGCGCAGCAGGTGACGGTCGTGCGAGACCACCACCAACGCGCCTTCGAAATCGATCAGCGCTTCGGTCAGCGCCTGACGCATGTCGAGATCCAGGTGGTTGGTCGGTTCATCGAGCAGCAGCAGGTTAGGGCGCTGCCAGACGATCAGCGCCAGCACCAGCCGCGCCTTCTCGCCGCCGGAGAAGCGTTCGGTCACTTCGCTGACCTTGTCGCCCTGGAAACCGAAACCACCCAGATAGTCGCGCAGCTGCTGTTCCAGCACCCGTGGTGCGATGCGGCTCAGGTGCTGCAGCGGCGATTCGTCGGCGCGCAGGAATTCCAGCTGGTGCTGGGCGAAGTAACCCAGCTTGATGCCTTTCGCCAGGCCAATCTCGCCGCTCAGCGGCTCCAGGGTGCCGGCCAGCAGTTTGATCAGCGTGGATTTACCGGCGCCGTTGCGGCCGAGCAGGCCAATGCGCGAGCCGGGCACCAGGTTCAGCTTGATTGACTTCAGGATCACTTTATCGCCATACCCGGCGCTGACTTTGTCCATGCGCAGCAGCGGGTTCGGCAGGCTTTCCGGCGGACGGAAGCTGAAGGTGAACGGGTTGTCGACGTGCGCCGGGGCGATCAGCTCCATGCGCTCCAGCATCTTGATGCGGCTCTGCGCCTGCTTGGCCTTGGTGGCCTGCGCGCGGAAACGGTCGATATAGCTTTGCAGGTGCGCCACTTTCTCTTGCTGATGCTGATACAGCGACTGTTGCTGCGCCAGCTTGGTGGCGCGCTGGCGTTCGAACGACGAATAGTTGCCGGTGTACTCATTGATCGTCTGCTGTTCGATATGCAGGATCTTGTCGACGATCGGATCGAGGAAGTCGCGGTCGTGCGAGATCAGCACCAGCGTGCCGGGATAGCTTTTCAGCCACCGCTCCAGCCAGATCACCGCATCGAGATCCAGGTGGTTGGTCGGTTCGTCGAGCAGCAGCAGGTCGGAACGGCACACCAGCGCCTGCGCCAGGTTGAGGCGCATGCGCCAGCCGCCGGAGAAGTCGCGCACCGGGCTTTGCAGCTGTTCGTTGGAGAAGCCGAGGCCGTGCAGCAGGCTGGCGGCGCGGGAGCGGATGGTCCAGGCGTCGATGGCGTCCAGCTTGCCGTGCAGGGTGGCGATGGCGTGGCCGTCGTTGCGATCGTTGGCCGCCTGCAATTCGGCTTCGAGTTGGCGAAACTCGCGGTCGCCGTCGATAACATACTCGATTGCCGGCACGTCCAGCGCCGGCGTCTCCTGGTTGACCCAGGCCAGCGCCCAGTTGCCGGGGAAGGTGAAGCTGCCGCCGTCCGCCGCGATCTCGCCCTTCAGCAGCGACAGCAGCGTGGATTTGCCGCAGCCGTTTTTGCCCACCAGGCCGACCTTCTGACCTGGATTAACCGTCGCCGTGGCGTTGTCCAGCAGGACGCGGATGCCGCGTCGGATTTGTAGCGAGGAGAATACAATCATAAAGCGCCGTATGTTCAGAGTATGTTAAATTATCATTAAGGTAACAGAACGCGCACCGCGCGCTGTTTTTGTCTTTGCGATGCATGGTAACGGAAAACCGCTACCCTGACGACGCTTTGGAGGGGAATGATGTCGCAGCCGCCCAAGGTCTTGCTGCTGTATGCCCATCCGGAATCCCATGACTCGGTGGCGAACCGGGTTTTGCTTCGACCGGCGCAGCAGTTGGAACATGTCACCGTGCACGATCTCTACGCGCACTACCCTGATTTTTTTATCGATATCCATCACGAACAACAGCTGCTGCGTGAGCATCAGGTCATCGTGTTTCAGCATCCCCTGTACACCTACAGCTGCCCGGCGCTGCTGAAGGAGTGGCTGGATCGCGTGCTGTCGCGCGGCTTTGCCAGCGGCGTGGGCGGCAATGCGCTAGCGGGCAAATACTGGCGTTCGGTGATCACCACCGGCGAACCGGAAGGCGCCTACCGCACCGGCGGTTATAACCACTACCCGATGGAAGATATTCTGCGGCCGTTCGAGCTGACCGCCGGGATGTGCCATATGCATTGGCTGACGCCGTTCGTGGTGTATTGGGCGCGGCGGCAAAAGCCGGAGGTGCTGCGCAGCCATGCGGACGCCTACGGCGAGTGGCTGAGCCACCCGCTGCCGCGCGGAGGGCGGTGAGCATGGAAGGATCGACCTTACTGACCGCCATTTTACTGTTCCTGTTCGCCGCGGTGGTGACGGTGCCGATCGCCCGTCGCCTGGGGATCGGCGCGGTGCTGGGCTATCTGATCGCCGGCATCGCCATCGGCCCCTGGGGATTGGGCTTCATTCGCGACGTCGACGAGATCCTGCACTTCTCCGAGCTGGGCGTGGTGTTCCTGATGTTCATCATCGGCCTGGAGCTGAACCCCAGCAAGCTGTGGGAGCTGCGGCGCTCGATCTTCGGCGCCGGCGCCGGCCAGGTGTTGATCACCGCTGCGGTGCTGGGCGCGTTGCTGTATCTGACGCACTTCGCCTGGCAGGCGGCGGTGATCGGCGGTATCGGCCTGGCGATGTCTTCCACCGCCATGGCGCTGCAGCTGATGCGCGAGAAGGGCATGAACCGCAACGAAGGGGGGCAGCTCGGCTTCTCGGTGCTGCTGTTCCAGGATATGGCGGTGATCCCGGCGTTGGCGCTGATCCCCATTCTGGCCGGCGCCGGCGGAACCAGCGACGACTGGGCGAAGATCGCGCTCAAGGTGGCGGCGTTCGGCGGCATGCTGATCGGCGGCCGCTTCCTGCTGCGACCGCTGTTCCGCTATATCGCCGCTTCCGGCGTGCGCGAGATCTTCACCGCCGCGGCGCTGTTGCTGGTGCTCGGCTCGGCGCTGTTTATGGAGACGCTTGGCCTGTCGATGGCGCTCGGCACCTTCATCGCCGGGGTGCTGCTGGCGGAGAGCGAATACCGCCACGAACTGGAGATTTCCATCGAGCCGTTTAAAGGGCTGCTGCTGGGGCTGTTCTTTATCTCGGTAGGCATGGTGTTGAATATCGGCGTGCTCTACACCCATCTGGCCGAGGTGTTGATCGGTGTGCTGGCGCTGGTGGCGATCAAATCCGGCGTGCTCTACGGGGTGTCGCGTCTGTTCGGCCTGCGCAGTTCGGTGCGCCTGCAGTTCGCCGGGGTGCTCAGCCAGGGCGGCGAGTTCGCCTTCGTGCTGTTTTCTGCGGCGGGCGCGCAAAAGGTGCTGCAGCCGGATCAACTCTCCTTGCTGCTGGTAGTGGTGACGCTGTCGATGATGACCACGCCGCTGCTGATGCAGGCCATCGACCGCATTTTGGCGCGTCGCTATAACGCCAAGGGCGAAGAAGAGGAAACGCCGTACGTAGAGGACGACGATCCACAGGTGATCATCGTCGGCTTCGGGCGTTTCGGCCAGGTGATCGGCCGCCTGTTGATGGCCAACAAAATGCGCATTATCGTACTGGAGCGCGACGTCAGCGCCGTCGGCGTGCTGCGGCGTTACGGTTACCAGGTTTATTACGGCGACGCCACCGAGCTGGAGCTGCTGCGCGCGGCGGGCGCCGAAAAAGCCAAGTCGATCGTGATCACCTGCAATGAGCCGGAAGACACCATGGAGATCGTGCGGCTGTGCCAGCAGCACTTCCCGAACCTGAGCATTCTGGCGCGGGCGCGCGGCCGCGTGGAGGCGCATGAGTTGCTGCAGGCGGGCGTGAAGCAGTTCAGCCGCGAGACCTTCTCCAGCGCGCTGGAACTGGGGCGCAAAGCGCTGATGGAGTTGGGCATGCACCCGCATCAGGCCTTCCGCGCCCAGCAGCATTTCCGCCGCCTGGATATGCGCATGCTGCGTGAACTGATGCCGCCGCATCAGGGCGACGTGGCGCAAATTTCCCGCGTGAAAGAGGCGCGGCGCGAGCTGGAAGAGCTGTTCCATCGCGAAATGCAAAAAGAAAGTCGCCAGTTCGACGGCTGGGACGAATACGAATAAGCGGGAGCATAACGATGTCTGCAACACGTAAGAGATTTATCGCCGGGGCGGTGTGCCCGAGCTGCAGCGCCATGGATACGCTGGCGGTATGGCGGGAGGATCAGGTGGAGATGGTGGAGTGCGTCAAGTGCGGCCACCATCAGCGCCAGACCGAACAACAGGTGGAAAAACACGTTCGCCCGCAAGAGCAGGTGATCGGCATTTTCCAGCCGAAGTAGCGTTTTTTTATCCCGGAGGGTACAGCGAGGCAGATTTCCGTTACAATCTGTCCGGAAAAGGCGCGCATCCCGATAACGGTGCGCGTCCTAGTAGCCAACGGTAGGAGATATCATGAAAGTAGCAAAAGACTTGGTGGTCAGCCTGGCTTACCAAGTACGTACAGAAGACGGTGTTTTGGTTGATGAGTCTCCGGTGAGCGCACCGCTGGACTATCTGCACGGGCATGGTTCTCTGATCGCAGGTCTGGAAAAAGCACTCGAAGGCCACGACGTTGGCGATCGTTTTGACGTTCACGTCGGCGCGAACGACGCGTACGGCAACTACGACGAAAACCTGGTGCAACGCGTACCGAAAGACGTCTTCATGGGCGTTGACGAACTGCAGGTCGGCATGCGTTTCCTGGCTGACACCGATCAGGGCCCGGTACCGGTTGAAATCACCGAAGTTGACGGCGACCACGTGGTGGTTGACGGCAACCACATGCTGGCCGGCCAAAACCTGAACTTCAATGTGGAAGTTGTCGCGATCCGCGAAGCGACCGCAGAAGAACTGGCGCACGGTCACGTACACGGCGAGCACGACCATCACCACGAACACGGTGAAGGCTGCTGCGGCGGTCACGGCCACAGCCACGATCACGACCATGGTCACGACCACGGTAAAGGCGGTTGCGGTAACGGCGGCTGCGGCTGCCACTAAGCAGATCGCAGTGACGAGACAAGAGGGCGGCCATCGGCTGCCCTTTTTTATGCGCGGCGCACCGGGCGCCGAACGGCACAACAGGACATGCCATGGCCACCATGAAAGACGTGGCGCGGCGCGCCGGCGTTTCCACGGCCACCGTCAGCCGGGTGATCAATAATACCGCCTACGTTGAACCGGTGACCCGCGAACGCGTCGAGAAAGCGATGCGCGAGTTTAACTACCACCGCAACGCCGCCGCGCTGGCGCTGGCGAAAAGAAGCGGCAATATGCTGGGATTGCTGACCGGCAATCTCGACGATCCGTTTTTTTCACGCCTCGCGCGGGGCGTGGAAGACATCACGCGGCAGGCCGGCGTGCGGTTGATGTTGTGCAGCGGCGGGCATCAGGCCGAGCTGGAAAAAAGCGGCCTCGATTTTCTCATCAATCAGGGATGTGAAGCCATCGTGGCGCACGTCACGCGCATGGAGGAGGAGGCGCTGCTGCGCTACGCCGCCCATACGCCCGCGCTGGTGCTGATCAATCGTTATCTGCCCGCCATCGCCAACCGTTGCATCTGGCTCGACAACGCCAATGCGGCGCAGACGGCGACCGAGCTGCTCATACGCCAGGGGCATCGAAGAATTGCCTGCGTGACGGCGGATCTGCCGATCGACGATCGCGCGCAGCGGCTAGCGGGTTACCGCCAGGCCATGGCCGCCGCCGGCATTGAGGTGCCCGGCAGCTGGATCATCAGCGTGCCCTTCAACGAGCGAGGGGGCGAACTGGCGGCCGAGCGCGTTCTGGCCAGCGACCAACGCTTCACCGCCGCAGTGACGTTCAACGACGTGATGGCCGCCGGCATGATGCGCACCTGCCATCAACGGCAAGTTCAACTGCCCGAGGCGCTGTCGATCGTCGGCTTTGACGACATTGCCCTGGCGAAATATCTCCATCCTTCGTTGACCACCGTGCATTACCCGATCGAGAAAATGGCCCGACGCGCCGCGCGCCTGGCGCTGCAGATCCACAGCGGCAGCGACGTCGCGCCGCAGAACAACCGCTTTTCGGCCGAACTTATCCTGCGAGACTCCGTAACCGACGGTGAGGCGCATGCGCAAAGCAAGCGCGGCGAATGAGAGACGGCTCACACAACGCTACCTCATGAAACCGATTACATGGCCGATTGCCTGCGCTCACATCCTCCGATTATCGAAGCCATTACGCTGTTGCAGTACCCCATCTTCAACAGGAGCCGTATATGGATAATAAGAAAACGCTCAACCTTGGGTTGGCGACGCTGCCGATTGTGGCCATGCTGTTGCTGCTCATCATCGGCTATGGCCAGTTTGGCCTGCGCATTGAACCGCTGCTGCTGGTTTCCGCCGCCATCGCCGCCGCGTTGGCCTGGTGGCAAGGCTACCGCTGGGACGACATCATCGAGGCCATCGTGGCCAAACTGGCGAAGGCGATGCCGGTTATCCTGATCCTGATCTGCGTGGGCGGCCTGATCGGCACCTGGATGATCAGCGGCACAATCCCTTACATGGTGTACTGGGGGCTGAAGCTGATCAGCCCGCAATACATTCTGATCGCCGCATTCTTCATCACCAGCGTGATCTCGGTGTGCACCGGTACTTCCTGGGGAGCGGCCGGCACCGTGGGCGTGGCGCTGATGGGCGTGGCCGCCGGTCTGGACGTGCCGCTGGCCGCCGCGGCCGGGGCGGTGGTGTCCGGCGCTTACTTCGGCGACAAAATTTCGCCGTTGTCCGATTCGACCAACTTCGCGGCCATCGTCGCGGATACCGATCTCTACAGCCATATCCAGCATCTGATGTACACGACGCTGCCGAGCTTCATCCTGGCCGCCGTGGTGTACCTGATCGCCGGCCACACCGGTGCGGTGGGCAGCGTGGCAACGCCGGAAAAAGTGACCGAAATCGTCGGCGCGCTCGAGGGGCTGTACCACTTCAATCTGCTGCTGATCCTGCCGCCGGTGCTGGTGCTGTGGGGCGCGGTGACCAAACGGCCGGTGATCCCCGTCATGCTGGCCGCCTGCGCGCTGGCGATCGCCATCGGCGTCGCGCTGCAGGGCTTTAGCCTGCAGCAGGGGCTGAATGCGTTGATGGACGGTTTCAATCTGTCGATGTTTGCCGCTCAGGGCCACAACGTTGAGGGTATCGTCGCCGATGTGCCGCGCCTGCTGAACCGCGGCGGCATGTTCTCGATGATGAGTACGATCCTGCTGGTGTTCTGCGCCTTTTCCTTCGCCGGCGCTCTGACGCTGACCGGCGCGCTGACGGTGATCATCAGCCGGCTGCTGAACGTGGTGCACACCACCGGCCAGCTGATCGCCGCCACCGTTGCCACCACTATCCTGGTGACCGGCGCGACCAGCGACGGCAAGCTGGCGCTGCTGATCCCGGCGGAGCTGTTCAAAGGGGCCTATCGGCGCATGGGGCTGGACAACAAAAATCTGTCGCGCACCGTCGAAGATGCGGGCACCGTCATCGAACCGCTGATCCCGTGGACGGCCGCCGGCATTTACATGGCCACCACGCTGGGGGTCAGCACCCTCGATCTGCTGCCGTGGGCGATCCAATGTTATGCCGCGGTGGTGTTCGCCCTGATTTATGGGTTCACCGGCTTCGGTATCGCCAAACTCCAACCTCAGAACGACTTGCAGCGTAAGGAAGCCTGACATGACGAGTCATTTCAACGCCATCATCGATCGCCACAACACCGGCTCCGTGAAGTGGGACTTCATCGACCGCTATCTGCAACTGGACGGCAGCGAACTGTTGCCGATGTGGGTGTCCGATTTCGACTTTCCGTGCCCGCCAGAGGTGCAGCAGGCGCTGCATCAGCGGGTGGACCACGGCGTCTTTGGCTACAGCGAACGCGACGACGCCTACTACCAAGCGGCAATCGACTGGTTTGCCAAGCGGCACGGCTTGCCGCTGCGGCGCGAGTGGTTCACGTCGATTGAAGGGGTGGTGCCGGGGCTGGCGATGCTGATCCAACTGCTCAGCAAGCCGGGGGACGGGGTGGTGGTGCAGGGGCCGTATTATGGCTCGTTCGCCAAGATAGTCACCATGAACGGCAGAGAGGTGATTGAAAACCCGCTGCGGGAAACCCCGCAGGGATACCGGATCGATTTCGACCAGCTGGCCGCCTGCCTGGCGCAGCGTAAACCGCCGCTGTTGTTGCTGTGCAACCCGCACAATCCAACCGGCCGTTGCTGGCGCCGCGATGAACTGGAGCGGCTCATGGCGCTCTGCCACGCCCATGACGTCACGGTGATCTCCGATGAAATTTGGGCCGACCTGCTGCTGCCCGGCGAGACGTTTACGTCGGTGTTGCATCTGGGCGAGGAATATCGCGATCGGGTAATTGTGGCGACGTCCGCCAGCAAAACGTTCGGCCTCTCCTCGCTGCGCATTTCGAATTTCCTGATCCCCAACGCCCGGCTTCGGCAGGCGTTTGTCGATCGGCTGAACGCCCACGGGCTGGATGTATTCAACGCGCTGTCGATGACGGCGGCGACCGCGGCCTATCAACGGGGCGCTGCCTGGCTTGATGAGCTGCTCGACTACCTGGCGGAGAACCGGCGTTGGTTTAAGCAGGCGCTGGCTGACGCCGCGCCCTGGTGCACGATGACCCAGGCTGAAGGGACCTATCTCGCCTGGCTGGATTGCCGCTCGCTGGGTTTGAACGATGCTGACTTGCAGCAGGCGCTGGTGGCGGTGGCGAAGCTGGCGCCGTCGATGGGCAGCGGTTTCGGCCCGCAGGGGCGCGGTTTTATCCGCATAAACCTGGGGTGCCCGCGCCGGTATCTCGAGCGTGCCGTCGAAGGGTTGGCACGCCTGAAATAACCGCATGGCGAGCCCTCAATAGTGCGGCGGAGGGGTTTCTTCCGATTGCGAGGCGATCATTGAGGTTTGGGTCGAGCGCAGCTTGTCGGTCAACATGCGCAGATGTTCGCGCATCTTCAGCATTTCCATTTGATGCTGGATGACGGTCTGGTTGAGCTCTTCGATGGTGAGCTCTTGGAAGGCCTGACGGCTCTCCAGTTCTTCAAGCCGCTGTAGCAGGCGTTGAGTGTCGGCGTTGTGCATGAGGCTACCTCTGACGCGATAAAATCCTGATTCGGCGCTATGGTAACAGCTGGCGCCGGGTTTGCTCGCGCTATTTCTCCAGACGGCGCGCAACGTTGCGATCGACAGTGTAAAGTGCTGAAAAGTTGCACGCTCGATCTGCCGTTTTTTGCGAGCCTGGCCGAATATTCCGCAAGAAAAATCTGATTTATCATGGGAGTAGCACCCAGAGGGAAACTTCTTGGCAAAGCGGGAGTCACACTTTGACTCGATTGGTTACCTGTGCGACTGTTTTGTTTTGTTTCAGGCAGCTATAGTAGCCCGGTTATCTTACCTAATGATTGTTTGGGGCATTGCTTCAGACACTGGAGAAATGGATGAAATCTTTGTTTAAAGTCACGCTTCTGGCAACCACCATGGCTTTTGCTCTGAATGCGACCCAGGTCATGGCAGCCGATGCCGCCAAGCCGGCAGAAGCCGCTAAACCAGCGGACGCGGCAGCAGCACCGAGCACCGGCAAGTTCAAAAACGACGACGAGCAAGCGGCCTACGCATTGGGCGCCTCTCTCGGCCGTTACATGGACAACTCTCTGAAAGAGCAAGAGAAGCTGGGCATCAAGCTGGACAAAGATCAGCTGATTGCCGGCGTTCAGGACGCGTTCGCCAACAAGAGCAAACTGAACGACGCCGACATCGAGAAGACCCTGCAGGGCTTCGAAGCGCGCGTGAAGGCTTCCGCTCAGGCGAAGATGGAGCAGGACGCCAAGGATAACGAAACCAAAGGCGCCAAGTACCGCGATAGCTTCGCTAAAGAAAAAGGCGTGAAGAAAACCGAATCCGGCCTGCTGTACCAGGTAGAGAAGCCGGGCGCGGGTGAAGCGCCGAAAGACAGCGACACCGTGGTGGTGAACTACAAAGGCACCCTGACCGACGGTACCGAGTTCGATAACTCCTACACCCGCGGCGAGCCGCTGTCGTTCCGTCTGGACGGCGTGATCCCAGGCTGGACCGAAGGCCTGAAGCACATCAAGAAAGGCGGCAAAATCAAGCTGGTGATCCCACCGGCGCTGGCCTACGGCAAAACCGGCGTTCCGGGCATCCCGGCTAACTCCACGCTGGTCTTCGACGTTGAGCTGCTGGACGTGAAAGCGGCGCCGAAAGCCGACGCTAAAGCCGAAAAACCGGCGGACGCGAAAGCAGACGCCAAAGCGAAATAACATCGCCGCTTTGTTTGCCACCGCCGCGGATGCCCTCCGCGGCGGTTTTCATTTCGGCAGCCGCCGCCTCTCTCTCCATTGAACGCTTGACGCCTGCCGGGCATCGGGCTTAACGTCAATACCACGCGCAAACGCAAGGACTTTGCTCCGGCCGCTTTGCTAGACTAATAATTCTGACTTATCAGTCATGCGTCTGCCCCTTAGGGCGTGTACCTAAAATTGTTCCCGGCCGCCTCGCCCGCGGATGTCATCGTGCCGTTTGATGGCGCTCTCAGCCGGCCGCGCTGCGGCGTGCCGGCGACGGCAGCGATCCGGTTCGAGCGGTTTTAGCTGCGCCCCCTGGCACAGGCGATCTATGAGGGTGGTATCTTCGATGTCGAATTCGCTTTTATCCAGCGAAGCCAGCGAACTTGATTTGCTGAATGAACGTCCGTTTACTCAAACGGATCATGAAATCCTGAAATCCTATGAAGCGGTGGTCGACGGGCTGGCGATGTTGATCGGCGGCCACTGCGAGATCGTACTGCACGCGCTGGAAGACCTGAACAGCTCAGCGGTACGCATCGCCAACGGTGAACATACCGGGCGTAAAATCGGCTCGCCGATCACCGATCTGGCGCTGCGCATGCTGCACGACATGGCCGGCGACGACAGCAGCGTGTCGAAAGCCTACTTTACCCGCGCCAAGAGCGGCGTGTTGATGAAGTCGGTGACTATCGCCATTCGCAATCGCGAGCAGCGGGTGATCGGCTTGCTGTGCATCAACATGAACCTCGACGTACCGTTTTCGCAGATCATGCAGACCTTTATGCCGCCGGCCACGCAGGACGTGCCGTCGTCGGTGAATTTTGCGTCTTCCGTCGACGATCTGGTGGCGCAGACGCTGGAGTTCACCATCGAAGAGGTGAACGCCGACCGCTCGGTGTCCAATAACGCCAAGAACCGCCAGGTGGTGCTCAACCTCTATGAGAAAGGCATCTTCGACATCAAGGATGCGATCAACCAGGTGGCGGATCGCCTGAACATCTCCAAACACACCGTGTATCTGTACATCCGCCAGTTCAAGAGTGGCGATCTGTTGGGAAGCGACCGTTGATGCTCGATTATTGCCTGTTGGTCACCGGCCCGGCTTACGGCACGCAGCAGGCCAGCAGCGCCTATCAGTTCGCTCAGGCTTTGTTGGCGAAAGGGCACCGGCTTTCCAGCGTCTTTTTCTACCGTGAGGGCGTGCTGAACGCCAACCAGCTGACCGCGCCCGCCAGCGACGAGTTCGACCTGGTGCGCGGTTGGACGCAACTGGCGCAGCAACACGGCGTAGCGCTCAACGTCTGCGTAGCCGCCGCGTTGCGCCGTGGGGTCACCGACGAGCAGGAGGCGGCGCAACAGGGGCTGGCAAGCGCCAACCTGCAGCCTGGCTTTACCCTGAGCGGGCTGGGTTCCCTGGCCGAAGCGTCGCTGAGTTGCGACCGTCTGGTGCAGTTCTGAGGATATGATGAAACGAGTCGCTTTTGTTTTCACCCACGGGCCACACGGCGGCGCCGGCGGCAGGGAAGGGCTGGATGCGCTGCTCGCCACGTCGGCGCTCAGTGAAGATTTGGGGGTGTTTTTTGTCGGCGACGGCGTATTGCAGCTGTTGCCAGGCCAGCAACCGGAAAAGATTTTGGCGCGCAATTACATCGCCACCTTCGGCGTGCTGCCGCTGTATGACGTGGAGCGGTGCTATCTGTGCCAGGCTTCGCTGCAGGAGCGTGGCCTGAGCCAGGTGACCGATTGGGTGCTGGATGCCGAGGTGCTGGCACCGGACGAACTGCGCCGCGAACTGGCCGGCTACGACGCCGTGATGACGTTTTAGGATCCTCTGATGCTGTATACCCTGAGCCACTCGCCAAACCAATGTGACTTGCCTGCGCTGCTGCGCCTGACGGCGGAGGGTGACGCGCTGCTGCTGCTGCAGGACGGCGTGCTTGCCGGCCTTGCCGGCAGCGCCCATCTTGAATCGCTGCTCGCCGCCCCCATATCCCTTTATGCGCTGCAGGACGACCTGGAAGCCCGGGGATTGGTTGGTCATTTTTCGCACAAAATCACTGTCGTCGGCTATAATCACTTCGTTGAATTAACCGAACAACACCGCAGCCAAATGGCCTGGTAATGAGAGTGATGTTGTATATTTCTTGACACCCATACTGGTCAGCCCTAAAATTCTGCGTCCTCGTACTTTGCCAATAGTGCATACGAGGGGATTTATCACATGTTTACGAAGCTAGTACGAAGCAAAAACCAGGAGCTTTTTTAATGGCAACAATTAACCAGCTGGTTCGCAAACCACGCTCTGTGAAGGCTGCTAAAAGCAACGTTCCAGCGCTGGAAGCCTGCCCGCAGAAACGTGGCGTATGCACCCGCGTATACACCACTACCCCGAAAAAACCAAACTCCGCACTGCGTAAAGTTTGCCGTGTGCGTTTGACCAACGGTTTCGAAGTGACTTCCTACATCGGTGGCGAAGGCCACAACCTGCAGGAACACTCCGTAATCCTGATCCGTGGCGGTCGTGTAAAAGACCTGCCAGGTGTGCGTTACCACACCGTCCGTGGTGCACTTGACTGCTCCGGTGTTAAAGACCGTAAGCAAGCTCGTTCCAAGTACGGCGTGAAGAAGCCAAAGGCTTAATGGTTCTCCGTTAAGTAAGGCCAAACGTTTTAACTTTAATGTCAAAATAAACTCGTAGAGTTTTGGACAATCCTGAATTAACAACGGAGTATTTCCATGCCACGTCGTCGCGTAATCGGCCAACGTAAAATCCTGCCAGATCCTAAGTTCGGATCTGAGCTGCTGGCCAAATTTGTAAATATCCTGATGGTAGACGGTAAAAAATCTACTGCAGAAGCAATCGTCTATACCGCGCTGGAGACCCTGGCTCAGCGTTCTGGTAAAGATCACCTGGAAGCTTTCGAAGTCGCTCTCGACAACGTTCGCCCGACTGTAGAAGTTAAGTCGCGTCGCGTTGGCGGTTCTACTTATCAGGTACCAGTTGAAGTCCGCCCGGTTCGTCGTAATGCTCTGGCAATGCGTTGGATCGTTGATGCTGCACGTAAACGCGGTGATAAATCCATGGCTCTGCGCCTGGCGAACGAGCTGTCTGACGCAGCAGAGAACAAAGGTTCTGCTGTTAAGAAGCGTGAAGACGTTCACCGTATGGCCGAAGCCAACAAGGCGTTCGCCCACTACCGCTGGTAATCACCCGGCTGTAGTCATGCTAACCAAGCGGGCGCGTCAAATCGGCCCGCTTGGGTTAACTGAACTTGAACGCCCTAGGAATAGAGGAATCAAATGGCTCGTACAACACCCATTGCACGCTACCGCAACATCGGTATCAGTGCTCACATCGACGCCGGTAAAACCACCACTACCGAACGTATTCTGTTCTACACCGGTGTAAACCACAAAATCGGTGAAGTTCATGACGGCGCTGCCACCATGGACTGGATGGAACAGGAGCAGGAGCGTGGTATTACCATCACTTCTGCAGCGACTACTGCCTTCTGGTCTGGTATGGCCAAGCAGTTCGAACCGCATCGCGTAAACATCATCGACACCCCAGGGCACGTTGACTTCACCATCGAAGTAGAACGTTCCATGCGTGTGCTGGATGGCGCGGTAATGGTTTACTGTGCTGTTGGTGGTGTTCAGCCACAGTCTGAAACCGTATGGCGTCAGGCTAACAAATACAAAGTGCCACGTATCGCGTTCGTTAACAAAATGGACCGTATGGGCGCTAACTTCCTGAAAGTTGTAGGCCAGATCAAATCTCGTCTGGGCGCCAACCCTGTTCCTCTGCAGCTGGCTATCGGCGCAGAAGACAAATTCACCGGCGTTATCGACCTGGTGAAAATGAAGGCGATCAACTGGAACGAAGAAGACGCAGGCGTAACCTTCGAATACGAAGACGTCCCGGCTGACATGATGGATCTGGCTGAAGAATGGCGCCAGAACCTGATCGAGTCCGCTGCGGAAGCTTCCGAAGAGCTGATGGAAAAATACTTGGGCGGCGAAGAGCTGACCGAGGAAGAAATCAAAACTGCTCTGCGTCAGCGCGTACTGAACAACGAAATCATCCTGGTTACCTGCGGTTCTGCGTTCAAGAACAAAGGCGTGCAGGCGATGCTGGATGCGGTAATCGAATACCTGCCGGCACCAACTGACGTTCCTGCGATCAACGGTATCCTGGACGACGGTAAAGACACTCCGGCTGAGCGTCACGCAAGTGATGACGAGCCGTTCTCTGCTCTGGCGTTCAAAATCGCTACCGACCCGTTCGTAGGTAACTTGACCTTCTTCCGCGTGTACTCCGGCGTTGTTAACTCCGGCGACACCGTGCTGAACTCCGTTAAGTCTGCGCGCGAGCGTTTCGGCCGTATCGTTCAGATGCACGCTAACAAGCGTGAAGAGATCAAAGAAGTTCGCGCAGGCGACATCGCCGCTGCGATCGGTCTGAAAGACGTGACCACCGGGGACACCCTGTGTGATCCAGACTCTCCAATCATCCTGGAGCGTATGGAATTCCCTGAGCCGGTAATCTCTATCGCCGTTGAACCGAAAACCAAAGCTGACCAGGAAAAAATGGGTCTGGCTCTGGGCCGTCTGGCTAAAGAAGACCCGTCATTCCGCGTATGGACTGACGAAGAGTCTAACCAGACCATCATCGCCGGTATGGGTGAACTGCACCTCGATATCATCGTTGACCGCATGAAGCGTGAATTCAACGTTGAAGCTAACGTGGGCAAACCTCAGGTAGCTTACCGCGAAGCGATTCGCGCGAAGATTACCGATGTTGAAGGTAAGCACGCCAAGCAGTCTGGTGGTCGCGGTCAGTACGGTCACGTTGTGATCGACATGTACCCACTGGAGCCGGGCTCTAACCCGAAAGGTTACGAGTTCATCAACGACATCAAAGGCGGCGTAATTCCTGGCGAATACATCCCTGCCGTTGATAAAGGCATCCAGGAGCAGCTGAAGTCTGGTCCGTTGGCTGGTTACCCGGTAGTAGACATGGGTATTCGTCTGCACTTCGGTTCTTACCACGACGTTGACTCCTCTGAACTGGCGTTTAAACTGGCCGCGTCTATCGCCTTTAAAGAAGGCTTTAAGAAAGCGAAACCAGTTCTGCTTGAGCCTATCATGAAGGTTGAAGTTGAGACTCCAGAAGAGAACACCGGTGACGTTATCGGTGACTTGAGCCGTCGTCGCGGCATGCTGCGCGGTCAGGAATCTGAAGTGACTGGCGTTAAGATCCACGCTGAAGTACCGTTGTCCGAAATGTTCGGCTACGCAACTCAGCTGCGTTCTCTGACTAAAGGTCGCGCATCATACACCATGGAATTCCTGAAGTATGATGATGCACCGAACAACGTCGCTCAGGCCGTAATCGAAGCCCGTGGCAAATAAGCCGCAGGGTTAAAACCAAAGTCCCGTGCTCTCTCCAGAAGGGGAGAGCGCTATAGTAAGGAATATAGCCGTGTCTAAAGAAAAATTTGAACGTACAAAACCGCACGTTAACGTTGGTACTATCGGCCACGTTGACCACGGTAAAACTACCCTGACTGCAGCGATCACCACCGTTCTGGCTAAAACCTACGGCGGTTCTGCACGTGCTTTCGACCAGATCGATAACGCGCCAGAAGAAAAAGCTCGTGGTATCACCATCAACACCTCTCACGTTGAGTATGACACCCCGACTCGTCACTACG
>NZ_JBPIZA010000007.1:0-231176 GCF_051172435.1 Serratia sp. G204Y
TTTTTTGCATCCGAAGATGCTGGATATCGTCTTGTGGAGTGCCCACACAGATTGTCTGATAAATTGTTAAAGAGCAGTGAGTTAGGCGCTTTCGCTTGCTAACTCGAGGTGGCGTATATTACGCTTTCCTCTTTCAGAGTCAACCCTAATTTTCAGGATTTTTTCTCTTTCTTCCCGGCCGCTGTGTGAAGTGAATCACTTGCGCCGTGTCGATGGAGGCGCATTATAGGGAGCCGGTTCAGAATGACAAGCGATAATATGCATTTTTTATCTGACCGCTCACTATTCATTCGTAACGCCTATTAAACCCGCTTTTTGATGGCTTCAGGCAGGTCCGCCAGGCTATTTAGCACCCAATCGGCCAGCTTTTCGCCCTGCTCCGTCACCGGCTTGCCGGTACGCACCAGCACCTTGGTGCCGACGCCGGCCGCGATCGCCGCCTGCATATCTTCCGGTTTATCGCCCACCATATAAGAAGCGGCCATATCGATGTTCAATTCCTGCTGTGCTTGCAGCAGCATGCCCGGCTGCGGTTTACGGCAGTCACACACCTGACGATACTCTTCTACTACCGCCTCCGGATGGTGCGGGCAGAAATAGATGCCGTCGAAGTCGACGTCGCGATCGGCCAGCGACCAGTCCATCCACTCGGTCAGGTACATGAATTGGTCTTCGCTGAACTTGCCGCGCGCAATGCCGGACTGGTTGGTCACCATTACCAGCGCGAAGCCCATCTTTTTGAGTTCGCGACAGGCGTCAATCACGCCGTCAATAAAGTGGAAGTTGTCGATTTCATGGACATAGCCATGGTCAACGTTAATCGTACCGTCACGATCGAGAAAAATTGCTGGAACGCTTTGTGTCACCGCTTTGCTCCTGAGGGCCTGTATACGCTGACAGTATCGCATGTTTTACCCCGCACTGAGAACGCCGGAGAACGTCGCAGGCCGTTGACTTGGACGTCTAGACGCCTTAACATCTGACTCATACCTTGGTTCCACGCCGAGGTTTACTTTTATCTAGCCACGGGCAACCACGCTAAAATAAGAAGAATATGATTAAACTTTCTAACATCACTAAAGTGTTCCAGCAGGGTTCGCGCACCATTACCGCGCTCTCTGACGTGACCCTTCACGTCCCTGCCGGGCAAATCTATGGCGTCATCGGTTCCTCCGGCGCCGGTAAAAGCACGCTGATTCGCTGCGCCAACATGCTGGAGCGCCCAACGTCCGGCCAGGTGCTGGTCGATGGTCAGGATCTGACCTCGCTGTCGGAAAGTGAACTGACGCGCGCCCGTCGCCAAATCGGCATGATCTTCCAGCACTTCAACCTGCTCTCTTCCCGCACGGTGTTCGGCAACGTGGCGCTGCCGCTGGAGCTGGACAATACGCCGCGCGCCGAGATCAAAAAGCGCGTGACCGAACTGCTGGAGCTGGTCGGCCTGGCGGACAAGCACGACGCCTACCCGGCCAATCTGTCCGGCGGCCAGAAACAGCGCGTGGCGATCGCCCGCGCGCTGGCCAGCAATCCTAAAGTGCTGCTGTGCGATGAAGCCACCAGCGCGTTGGATCCGGCCACCACCCGTTCCATCCTGGAACTGCTGAAAGACATCAACCGCCGGCTGGGCCTGACCATTCTGCTGATCACCCATGAAATGGACGTGGTGAAACGCATCTGCGACCAGGTCGCGGTCATCAGCCAGGGGCAACTGATCGAAAAAGACAGCGTCAGCGAAGTGTTCTCGCACCCAAAAACCCCGCTGGCCCAGCAGTTCATTCAGTCCACGCTGCATCTGGATATTCCGGACGACTACGCCGCGCGCCTGTCGCCGGAGCGTCAGGGCGACCGCCAACCGCTGCTGCGCCTGGAGTTCACCGGCCAGTCGGTCGATGCGCCGCTGCTGTCTGAAGCCGCTCGCCGCTTCAACGTGAACAACAACATTATCAGCGCCCAGATGGATTATGCCGGCGGCGTGAAATTCGGCGTGATGCTGGCGGAGCTGCACGGCAGCGACGAAAACGCGCTGGCGACGATTAAGTTCCTGCAGGAAAATCAGGTAAAAGTAGAGGTTCTGGGTTATGTCTGAGGCAATGATGTGGTTGATGGCGCGTGGCGTGTGGGAAACCGTCATGATGACCTTTGTCTCCGGCTTCTTCGGTTTCGTGCTCGGCCTGCCGGTAGGTGTGCTGTTGTATGTCACCCGCCCGGGGCAGATCATCGCCAACAACTCGCTGTATAAAATCCTGTCCGGGCTGGTGAACATCTTCCGTTCTATCCCGTTCATTATCCTGCTGGTTTGGATGATTCCGTTTACCCGCATGATCGTCGGCACCTCTATCGGTCTGCAGGCGGCCATCGTGCCGTTGACCGTGGGCGCCGCGCCGTTCATCGCGCGCATGGTGGAAAACGCCCTGCTGGAGATCCCGTCCGGTCTGGTGGAAGCGGCGCGCGCCATGGGCGCCACGCCGATGCAGATCATCAAGAAAGTGTTGCTGCCGGAAGCCCTGCCGGGCCTGGTCAACGCCGCGACCATCACGCTGATCACCCTAGTGGGCTACTCCGCCATGGGCGGCGCGGTCGGCGCCGGCGGTCTGGGCCAAATCGGTTACCAATACGGTTATATCGGTTATAACGCCACAGTGATGAATACCGTATTAGTATTACTGGTAGTTTTGGTTTATCTGATCCAATTCTGCGGCGATCGCATCGTCAAAGCCGTTACCCATAAATAGTTTCACAGCATGTTAATGCGAGTCTAATGAGGAAGGGATATGTCGTTAAAATTTAAATCCATCGCGGCAATTGGCGCACTGATCGGCTCTCTGGCTCTGGTGGGCTGCGGCCAGGATGAAAAGAATCCGAACCACATCAAGGTCGGCGTGATCGTCGGCGCTGAGCAGCAAGTGGCCGAAGTGGCTCAGAAAGTGGCGAAAGAGAAATACGGTCTGGACGTTGAGCTGGTCACTTTCAACGACTACGTGCTGCCTAACGAAGCGTTGAGCAAAGGCGATATCGACCTGAACGCCTTCCAGCACAAGCCATATCTGGATCAGCAGATCAAAGATCGCGGCTACAAGCTGGTGCCGGTCGGCAACACCTTTGTTTACCCGATCGCCGGTTACTCCAAGAAAATCAAATCGCTGGACGAGCTGAAAGAGGGTTCTCAGATCGCACTGCCTAACGATCCGACCAACCTGGGCCGTTCGCTGCTGCTGCTGCAGAAAGTCGGCCTGATAAAACTGAAAGACGGCGTTGGCCTGCTGCCGACCGTGCTGGACGTGACCGAGAACCCGAAAAACCTGAAGCTGGTTGAGCTGGAAGCGCCTCAGCTGCCGCGTTCTCTGGACGATCAGCAGATCGCGCTGGCGGTGATCAACACCACCTACGCCAGCCAGATCGGTCTGACGCCGGCGAAAGACGGCCTGTTCGTGGAAGATAAAGACTCGCCTTACGTCAACCTGCTGGTTGCGCGCGAAGATAACAAAGATGCGGAAAACGTGAAGAAATTCGTACAGGCCTATCAGTCTGACGAAGTGGACGCCGCCGCCAACAAAATCTTCAACGGCGGTGCGGTGAAAGGCTGGTAAGCGCTTATTCGCCAATTTTATTCCTATAATTGCAAGACGGGCCAAGGCCCGTCTTGTTATTTCCGCCATAGATTGCTTCAATAGCGCCACTTTCATTAAGGCAGAGGAATCTCAATGCGTGTTTTACCTCTCTGTTTGTTAGCGCTCGCGCTGGCCGGATGTTCATCGCAACGTATCGCGCCGTCCTCAACAAACAGCACCAGCAAGCCGACCACTACCGCCCCGGCCAAAACCACGCCGGCCGCCCGCCCCGCTCCGGTAAAACTGTACAAAAGTGCAGAAGAGCTCGTGGGCAAGCCATTCCGCGATCTGGGTGAAGTGTCCGGCGAATCGTGCCAAACCACCGTACAAGACTCCCCACCGAATCTGGCCACCGCCCGTAAACGCATGCAGATCCGCGCGTCTTACATGAAGGCCAACGCCGTGCTGCTGCACGACTGCCAGATTGTCAGCGGTGTCGCCGGTTGTTACCAGCAGGCCGTCTGCCAGGGCTCGGCGCTTAACGTCTCGTCCAAATGACCGAATTCGTTTTCGAGCAGATCGGCGTGATCCGCTCGCCATATAAAGAAAAATTCGCCGTTCCCCGCCAGCCGGGGCTGGTCGAAGACGGTGGCGGTGAACTGCTGCTGCTGCCACCTTACAACCAGGCGGAGGCGGTACGCGGCCTCAGCGATTTCAGCCATCTGTGGGTGATGTTCATTTTCCATCAAACCCTGGAAGGCGGCTGGCGGCCGACGGTGCGCCCGCCGCGTTTAGGCGGCAATGCCCGCATGGGCGTGTTCGCCACCCGCTCCACCTTCCGCCCCAACCCGCTCGGCATGTCCCTCATTGAGCTAAAAGGCGTGCGGGTGAAAAACGGCGAAGTGGCGCTGGAGCTGGGCAGCCTCGATCTGGTCGACGGCACCCCGGTGGTGGACATCAAGCCTTATCTGCCGTTCGCCGAGAGCCAACCGCAGGCCCGCGCCGGTTTTGCCCAGGCCGCGCCCGCCGGCGATATGCCGGTGCGTTTCGCGCCTCAGGCCGAGCAGCAGCTGCAGCAACATCAGGCGCGTTATCCGCAATTAAGGCGTTTTATCAGCCAGGTGCTGGCGCAAGATCCCCGTCCCGCCTATCGTAAAGGAGAGGACGTCGAACGGGATTACGCCGTCTGGCTGCTGGATTTCAACGTGCGCTGGCGCGTCGTGGACGGTCATACCGAAGTGTTGGCGCTCGACCCGCGTTAAAATTCCGCCGCCTCTCTTTTGGCGACCCGCTCGCGCTGGTAAACTAAACCACTTTTGTCACTTTTGGCCGCCACTCTGGCAGCCCGATGCAATTTGCAGTTCTAACGGAACCAAAACACCATGCGTACTAGCCAATATCTGCTCTCCACATTGAAGGAGACACCTGCCGACGCCGAAGTGATCAGCCACCAGCTGATGCTGCGCGCCGGGATGATCCGCAAGCTGGCCTCCGGTCTTTACACCTGGCTGCCGACCGGCCTGCGCGTTCTGAAAAAGGTTGAAAACATCGTTCGCGAAGAAATGAACAATGCTAACGCGATCGAAGTGTCCATGCCGGTGGTTCAGCCTGCCGATCTGTGGCAGGAAAGCGGCCGTTGGGAGCAATACGGCCCCGAGCTGCTGCGCTTCGTCGACCGCGGCGATCGTCCGTTCGTGCTGGGCCCGACGCATGAAGAAGTGATCACCGATCTGATCCGCAACGAAATCAGCTCGTACAAACAGCTGCCGCTGAACTTCTTCCAGATCCAGACCAAGTTCCGTGATGAAGTGCGCCCGCGTTTCGGCGTAATGCGTTCCCGTGAGTTCCTGATGAAGGATGCCTACTCCTTCCATACCTCGCAGGAGTCTCTGCAAGAGACTTACGACGCGATGTACGAAGCGTACAGCAAAATCTTCAGCCGCATGGGTCTGGATTTCCGCCCGGTGCAGGCCGATACCGGCTCGATCGGCGGCAGCGCCTCGCACGAATTCCAGGTGCTGGCAGACAGCGGTGAAGACGATATCGTGTTCTCCACCGGCTCCGACTTCGCCGCCAACATCGAGCTGGCGGAAGCGGTCGCGCCGGCGGCTCCACGCTCGGCGGCCAGCGAAGCGCTGCGCCTGGTGGATACGCCAAACGCCAAAACCATCGTTGAGCTGGTCGAGCAGTTCCAGCTGCCGGTGGAAAAAACCGTGAAGACGCTGATGGTGCGCGCCACCGAAGAGAGCGGCCACAAGCTGGTTGCCCTGCTGGTGCGCGGCGATCACGAGCTGAACGAAATCAAGGCCGAGAAGCTGGCGCAGGTTGCCGCGCCGCTGACCTTCGCCACCGAAGAAGAAATTCGCGCCATCGTCGGCGCCGGCCCGGGTTCACTCGGCCCGGTCAACCTGCCGATGCCGGTGGTTGCTGACCGCAGCGTAGCGGCGATGAGCGACTTTGGCGCCGGTGCCAACGTTGACGGCAAACACTACTTCGGCATCAACTGGGAGCGCGACTTGCCGCTGCCACAGGTGGCCGATATCCGTAACGTGGTGGAAGGCGACGCCAGCCCGGACGGTCAGGGCACGCTGCTGATCAAACGCGGCATCGAAGTGGGCCATATCTTCCAGCTCGGCACCAAGTACTCGGAAGCGATGAAAGCGACCGTGCAGGGCGAAGACGGCCGTAACCAGGTGCTGACCATGGGCTGCTACGGCATCGGGGTTACGCGCGTCGTGGCCGCCGCCATCGAGCAGAACCATGACGAACGCGGCATCATCTGGCCGGACGCCATCGCGCCGTTCCAGGTAGCGATCCTGCCGATGAACATGCACAAGTCGTTCCGCGTGCAGGCGCTGGCCGAAGAGCTGTACAACACCCTGCGCTCCCACGGCATCGACGTGATCCTCGATGACCGCAAAGAGCGTCCGGGCGTGATGTTCGCGGATATGGAGCTGATCGGCGTGCCGCACTCTATCGTTATCGGCGATCGCAACCTCGACAACGAAGAGATCGAGTACAAGAACCGCCGCGTCGGCGAGAAGCAAATGATCAAAACCGGCGAAATCGTTGATTTCCTGCTGGGCCAGATCAAACGCTAAGCGACGAACGTCAGAAAATAAAAAACCCGCTCAGGCGGGTTTTTTTATATCCGAAATTGCTTATTTGCTGCTGCAGTTCTTGCTGCGGTCGAACGCGATTTTACCGTCCGGCACCAGCGCCTTTTCGGTCAGACCTTCCTCCATCGACGGCTGCACGCTGAAGTGCGCACTGAACGTCAGGAATACCGGCTCACCGGCGGTCTTGTATGCTTTGGCGTAACCTTGCTCCAGCGCGATGTTGTTGTCCACCGGGAAGGTTTTGCCGGTCGCGCAGTCCTTGAAGACGGCCGCGTCCGCCATATAGGTGTAGCTGCCTTTCAACGTCATCGGCGTTTTAGGCAACGGCTTCTCAACCGGATCCAGGCGGTAATTCAGCTTGGACTCGATCGGCACGCCGCTGCGATCCAGCATTTCCAGGCTCTTGCCCACCGGGCGGAAGTAGCGTTTTTCGCCGTTGCTGTCGGTCAGCACCAGTTTATCCGCCGTGCGCGCCCATTTACCGTAATCGGCAAAGGTCTGATCGCCGTCTTTGGTGCCGCGATAGGTTTCCTGCAGCACGAAGGTGCCGTCCTCATCCAGGAACAGCGCCGTATCCAGACCGCCGCAATCGGCGCAAGGCAACACCCCTTGATAGCTCTGCGGCATCGGCTGCAGCGGTTGTTCCTTCGGTTGATAATGATTGTTGCATCCCAACAACGAGAGTGCGCCTGCCGCGAGGAACAGGGCTACCGTAATTTTTTTCACAGTTATTCTCCTACTGTGTTCATGTATTCCTAAGTGCGAACCTTGCCACGCAGCGCCTTGGTGGCGCCTTTACGCGCCTTGCCTTCCAGGCGACGCAGTTTGGCCCCTTTCGTGGGCTTGGTCGCCTTGCGCGTTTTTTCCACCACCATCGCCTGCCGAATCAGCGCGGCCAGCCTGGCCAACGCCGCTTCGCGATTCAATTCCTGGCTGCGATACTCTTGCGCCTTGATAATCACCACGCCATCAGCGGTAATAAGATGATGATTCAGCGCCAGCAGCCGTTCCTTATAATACTCTGGCAGGCTGGATGCCCGGATGTCAAAGCGCAAATGGATCGCCGTTGAGGTTTTGTTCACGTGCTGGCCGCCCGCGCCCTGCGCGCGGATCGCCGTCAATTCCAGCTCATTATCCGGTATGGCTACGTTTCTTGACAGTTCAAGCACCGGTCACACCTGTGCCTGCTGCCACTCGGCAAACTGGATTTCCAGACTATTCTGAGCATCGGACAGCCAAATAGTTCCCTCTTGCAACGTCGCCTGCAGCGTCATGGTGCGGCTGGCCAATGCCGTCAGGCGCGCCAGCTGTTCGTCGTCGAGGAAACGCACGCTCAGGTTCTTGTGGCCGGCCACCTTGCCCTGCATTCCCTGCCACCATACGTGCGCGGCGCGCTCGCCGTAAGCGTACAGCACCACGCGCGGCGACTGGTTGCAGGCCTTGCGAATGCGCTTCTCGTCGGGCAATCCCATCTCGATCCACATTTCCAGCCCATTGTGGTCGTTGCGCTGCCAGATCTCCGGCTCGTCGTCGGCGCTCAGCCCTTTGGTGAACACCAGCCGTTCGTCCGCATGGCAGATCCAGGCCAGCAAGCGCAGCATCATGCGCTGCTCGTTTTCGGACGGGTGTTGCGCCAGCGTCAGCGTGGCGTCGTGGTAGAAGTGACGATCCATATCAGCAATATTGACCGCGGCTTTATAAATGGTTGCTTTCAGCGCCATGGGTGACCTCGTTATTATCCGGCGACAGTGTACTTGATCAGGGCCAAACCCCGCCAGCGCGGCCAGGCCGCGGCAGTGCGAAAGGCGTGCCAGGGTGCTGATAACTCCATAACAGCTGTGCTATAGTCGTCTAGGATAGGATAAAACTCCGAGAGCCTGCGCCTCATCGCGAGAGCGGTCTTGATGATGCAGAGGTTCTTAAGGGAGGAAACTGTGCAACAATACTGTGAGTTAGTACGCCGTACTTACGCCGAGATTGGCAGTGGAGATCTTGGCTACGTGCCTGATGCGCTGGCTTGTGCGTTAAAGGCATTGGACGATGTCGCAGCGAACGACGCGCTACCGTCCTCCGTTAGGGAACAGGCGGCCTTTGCCGCCGCTAACTTATTGGTGAGCGACTATGTTGATGAATGATGAGTACCAACCCATCAATTGCGATGACTACGACAACCTGGAACTCGCCTGTCAGCATAAACTTATTCTGAAGCTGGAGTTACGCGACGGAGAAGTGATCGAGGCCAAGGCGATCGACCTGCTGCAAAAGAAACGCGTTGAGTATCTGACCATCGAACAGAACGGCCAACAGCGCGACCTGCGCCTTGACCATATCAGCAGTTTCAGTCATCCGGAAATCGGTACCGTGGTCGTCAGTCTGTCGGACTGAGCAGCGGTAACCCCATCCCAACAGGGCAGCCCAACGGCTGCCCTCGTCATTTAAGGCTTCAGGCTGGCGTAAAAGGCCGCCAGATCGGCGATATCGTCATCCGACAGCCCCGACACATAGGCCTTCATCACCTCAGCCTGGCCGCCGTTGCGCTCCCCTTTCTTATACGCCTGCAGCGCGTGCTGCAGGTACATGGCGTTCTGCCCGGCCAGATTCGGGTACATCGGCACCGTCACCTTGCCCTGCGCGCCGTGGCACGCCGCGCAGGCGGCGGCTTTCGCCTGGCCGGCGGCCGCATCCCCCGCCGCCAACGCCGGCAGGCTGAACAGGCCGGTGGCCAACAGCGTGATCCCCACAAACTTCATCATTGCTCCTCGCTATTATGATTTTTTTCCCAGCGCAGCCGCCACGGGCGTTCGCCTTCCGGCACCTGCCCCGCTTCACAGACGAATACGCCCAGCGCGGCGATCAGCTGCTCATCATAATAAATCAACGGGATGCGTTCACGCTGCCAGGGCGGAATACCCAGCTCCTGCCACAGTTTTTTTATCGGCCGCGAATGGGCGCGCCCCACGATGCGCACCACACCCTGCACGCCGCCGAACCGAACGCTGACCTGTTGCGATGGCTGCGGTGCGCGCAGCACCAGCTCGCCCTCACCGGGAATCAACTGCCCCAGCCCGTCCGGCAACGTCAGCGGCTGGTCAGGCTGCCAGGGCAGATGCACATCGCGCAGCGCCGCCAGCGGCGGCAACAGGTGCAACCGGCCGCGGAAACGGCGAATCTGATAGGCGCCGAGCTGCAGCTGCGGTTCGGCATCCTCCCGGCTGAGCGCCACCTCTTCCCACAGGCGCTGAAGCTGCTCACGCGCCGGCATAGTGACGTTAAACAATGCGATCCAGCGCCGCAGCAAGGCGAAGCGCCGCACCGGCGAACAGTCTGTCAGGCCGTCAATCGCCAATGAGCGATCCGCCGCCAACAGGCTTTGCAGCGGTTCCGCCAGCAGTTCGTCCAGCAGTTGCTCCTGCTCGGCGCACAGGCCGGCGCTGCGCGACACCGCCGAGGCGAAGTGCGGCCAGCGTTGATTGAGCTGCGGCAGCACCTGCAACCGCAGGAAATTGCGATCGAAGCGCGTGTCCTGATTGCTGTCGTCATCGATCCAGGTTAAGGCGTGGCGTTGCGCGTAGCTTTCCAGCGTCTGACGCGAACAGCCCAACAGCGGCCGCAACAGCAGGTGCTCGCCCAACGCCGCGCGCGCCGCCATCGCCGACAGCCCCGCCGGCCCGCTGCCGCGCTTGAGCGCCAACAGGAAGGTTTCGCTTTGATCGTCAAGGTGTTGAGCGGTGAGCAGCGCTTCGCCCTCCGTCAGCGCGGCGCTGAAGGCGGCATAGCGCGCTGCACGCGCCGCCGCTTCGATACCGCCCTGGCGGGCGTCCACCTGCACGTGCGTCACCGTCAGCGGGATCTGCCAGTCGGCACAGCGGCTGCGGCAATGCTCAACCCAGCGGTCGGCAAAGGCGCTCAGGCCGTGATGCACGTGCAGCGCACGCAGCTGCAGCGCCGGACGCTGGCGGCGCAAGGCCGCCAGCACATGCAGCAGTACGCTGGAATCCAGGCCGCCGCTGAACGCCACCAGCAGCCGCTGCTGCGCGCCCAACTGGTCTGCCACCCGCGTCGTTAATTGATCAGTATTCATCGGTAGGCTTTGTCACTTCTACATAGCTGCACGTTAACCCCGCCTACCGTCATCAATCAAGCATTAACCGTCCGGGCCTGGCGCCGCGCCAGCAACCACCAGCCGCCCAGCACCGCGATCACCGCCAGCGCGCATCCGGCCGCTCCCCAGCCGATCTGAGCGAAAATGCGGCCATACGCCTGCATCGCCGCACCCTCGATGTGATCCTCGGCGGTCTGATTGGCAATAATGCCCGCCAGGTAGTTGGCGATCGAGCCGGTCGCCAGCATATAGATACCGGTCAGCACGCCGGTGGCGCCGGGGATATTCAGCCGGGTGATCTGCGCCATCGCCACCGGATCGATAAACAGTTCGGCGAAGCCCATCACAGCCAGGCCGGCGATCATCAGCCCCATCGATCCCGGCCCGTGCAGCCGCGTATTGAGCGCCATCAGCGTAAAGCCGACGCCGATCAACAGCAGACCGAAGGCGAACTTGCACCAGATGCGCAACGTGCGATCGCCCGTACCGTCGCCGCTCGCCAGCCATGCCAGCGCCACGCCGCCCAGCATCACCGCACAGGCGTTAACCGACTGGAACAGCGCGGTCGGCACCGTCCAGCCGAACCAGCGCCGATCGACGAAGTGATCGATAAACAGGCTGATGGAGCTGCCGCCCTGCTGGGCGAAAGCCCAGAACAACGTGCCCAGCAGCATCAGCACAACGATCTGCCACAGCCCCCGGCGCTGGCCGGCGTCCGCACGCAGCATAATGCGCGCCACCAGCACCACCGCCGCCACGCATACCAGCCCGAGCAAATAGCCGGCCCAGTCGTGCACAAACAGCAGCGTGAAGAACAGCGGCGATGCCAGCAGCGCCGCCAACAGCCAACCCCAGTGCGGCAAACCCAGGCTTTTGGCGCGCATCAGCGGTGCATTCACGCCGCGGGTATGGCGGAAGTGGCGCCCGCCGAGCAGGAAGATCGCCAGGCCGGCGAA
Organism: Serratia sp. G204Y; assembly: GCF_051172435.1. NCBI lineage: Bacteria > Pseudomonadati > Pseudomonadota > Gammaproteobacteria > Enterobacterales > Yersiniaceae > Serratia > Serratia sp. G204Y. Next base: position 11,726 of record NZ_JBPIZA010000007.1, read on the forward strand.
CATGCCGATCCCGGCCAACGCAAAGCCGACGTGCCAGCCATAGCGCTCGGCCGCCAACCCGCAGGCGATCGGCGCCAAAATGGAACCGACGTTGCCGGCGGCGTACAGCAGCGAGAAGCCCCCTTCGCGGCGCGAGTCCTGCGCCGGATACAGCTCGCCCAGCAGGCAGCTGATATTAGATTTGAACAGGCCGTAGCCGCAGATGATGATGGCCAGAGCCAGATAGAGCGACTGGGCGGAGACCGCACTCAGGCCGAGCACGATATGCCCCAGCGTCATCAGCGCCGCACCGGCAATCACCGCGACGCGATTGCCCAGCAGGCGGTCGGCGAGCCAGCCGCCCAAAATAGGAGTGACGTAAACTAACGAAGCGTAAGCGCTGTAGAGATCGATGGCGTGGCTGTCGGTATAGCCGAGTTGGTGGGTCAGATAGAGAATCAGTAACGCACGCATGCCGTAAAAGCTGAAATATTCCCAAATTTGTATGGCTACGACATAGTAGATTGCGCGCGGCTGTGAGGGTGTTTTCATGGAGGTCTCCCATCAGTCGGTGAACGACAAAGGGGAAGCGCGAGCGCCTCCCCTGTTATTGGCTGCGGTTATTTCGCCTTCAGCACTTTCACCCGATAACGTCCGTCCGCCTGACGATAGGCGCCGTGAATGTCGGTTTCAAAGCCCGGATAATGCGCGCCGATTTCGCACAGCATCTGCAGGAACTCCAGCACCGGCCGGCTCTCCTCGGTCAGCATTTCGCCCGGCATCACCAGCGGCACGCCCGGTGGGTATGGGAGGATCATATTGGCGTTGACCTTGCCGACCATCTCTTCCAGATAGACTTCTTCCACTTCGCCGTGCAGCTCTTTCTGGAACGCCTGGTACGGGTTCATCACCATGGTTGGCAGCACTTCGAACGCGCGATACATCAGGTCCGGCAGGTTGTGTTGCTCCACCAGGCGGTGAATGTTCTGCGCCAGATCCTGAATGCGCATGTTTTCATAGAAATCAGGCGCTTCCTGATACAGCGAAGGCAGCATGTTTTTCACCCGCAGGTTCAGATCGAACGAGCGTTTGAAGTCGGTCATCGCGCGCAGCAGGCTGAGCGCCTTGGTTTTGTCGATGCCGATGCTGAACAGGAACAGCAGGTTGTACGGCCCGGTTTTCTCGACGATGATGCCGCGTTCGTCGAGGTATTTCGCCACGATGCTGGCCGGGATACCGAACGGCTGCATCTCGCCTTCCTTGCTCATCCCCGGCGTCAGAATGGTGACCTTGATCGGGTCGAGATACATGTGTTCGTTATCGATGTTCTTGAAGCCGTGCCAGGCGCTGTCGGAACGCAGCGGCCAGCATTCCGGCTCATCGATATGCTCCGGCTGCCAGACGTCGAAGAACCAGCCGTCGGATTCGACTTTCAGGCGTTTGATCTCTTTGCGGAACTTGATCGCGCGCTCGATAGAGCCGTTGATCAGGCGCTTGCCGGCGTTGCCTTTCATCATCGCCGCAGCGGTTTCGGTCGACGCCACGATGCCATAGTGCGGCGAGGTGGTGGTGTGCATCATGTAGGCTTCGTTGAAGGTCTCTTCGTTGATGTCGCCCTTCACGTGAATCATCGAAGCCTGCGAGAAGGCCGCCAGCAGTTTGTGGGTGGACTGGGTTTCATAGATCACCTTGCCCTCCACGCGGCCGCCGCTCATGCCGCACTTGCCTTTATAGATCGGGTGGAAGTTGGTGTAAGGCACCCAGGCGGAATCGAAGTGGATAGATTTCACGTCCAGGGTGTTCTTGATAAAGTCGGTGTTGTACAGCAAGCCGTCATAGGTGGAGTTGGTGATCACCGCGTGCACCGGCCAGGTGGCGTTCGGGGTCTCCTTCACGCGTTTGGCGATGGTGGCGCGCTGGAACTCGCTCTGCGGAATACCGCCGAGGATGCCATAGGCGTTGCGGGTCGGACGGAAGTAGATCGGCGTGATGTCGCTCATCATCATCAGGTGAGTCAGCGACTTGTGGCAGTTACGGTCAATCAGCACCGTGCTGCCCGCTGGCGCCGAGTACATGCCGACGATCTTGTTGGCGGTGGAGGTGCCGTTGGTCACCATATAGCTGCGTTCGGCGTTGAATACGCGGGAAATGTACTCTTCCGCCTCTTTGTGCGGGCCGGAGTGATCCAGCAACGATCCCAGTTCGGACACCGAAATCGAGATATCCGACTTCATGGTGTTCGGGCCAAAGAAATCGTAGAAGATACTGCCCACCGGGCTTTTCTGGAATGCGGTGCCGCCCATGTGGCCCGGCGTACAGAAGGTGTATTTGCCTTCGCGCACGTATTTGAACAGCGCCTTGGTCAACGGCGGCAGGATGGTGTCGATATACTCGTCGGTGTTCTGTTTGATCTTGGCGGCGATGTCGGTTGCCGCGCCGAGCGCATATTCGAAGAAGCGCACCTGCATGCGCAGATCGTTCAGGCTGACGTCCAGCGTCGAATAGGTGTTGGCGAACGCATACAGCGGCATGTACTCGTTCAGCTGGCTGATCTCTTCGCACAGCTCCAGGTTGTATTTGTCCCAGTCGAAGATCACCCCGCACAGACGGGCGTTGTTCTCGATCAGTTTCAGCAGGTCTTCGCGATCGTTAGGGTAAACGATGCGGAAATCCAGACTTTCCAGCGCCTGATGCAGTTCACGGATAGGCTCTTCTTTGAAGTAGACACCCATGTGATTCATGATGGCGATAACGTTCATATGCATTTCTCCTGGCAAAGCAAGCCCCTTCCCGTCGCGGCTGACAGGTCGGAAAGAAAGGGGCTGGGTAAATTCAGTCGGTCAGCGGACGCGAATCAGTGCGCTTTGGCCGTGGTGTTTTCATCGACCGCCGCTGCGTTGGCAGCCTGGCGGGTATTCATTTTCCGGGCGTAGAACATCAGGATAATCAGGCTGATGATAAAGGTGCCGGACAGTTCGAATGAGTTGGCGCCCATCAGCGCGATGAAGCAGAAGCCGCAACCGCACACCGAAGCGATCAGGCTCAGCAGGTTGCGCACGTTGACCCCTTCGAAGCGGATCAGGTCTACGCAGGAGTAGAAGTAAGGCAGCATGGTCAGCAGCACCGCGATGCCGGTCAGCTCGCCGAACAGGTCGGACGCTTTACCGCCGGCGGAGCTCATCAGGGTGATCAGCACCATCAGCGCGGTCATTTTGCAACCGGCCAGCAGCAGGCCTTTCTTCGGAATGCCGTTTTTATCCAGCTCGCCGTACACTTTCGGGAAGTTGCCGTCGTTGGCGGCACGGACCCCGGCCTGGCCAACCAGCATCATCCACGAACCCAGTGACGTCAGGCAGGCGAAGGCGGTGAAGGCGGAAACCATCGGTGCGGCCCAGTTGCCCATAATCGCCGAGGCGCTGATGGCGAACGGCGCGCCGCTGGCGGCCATTTCAGACGCCGGGAACATACCGCTGATCACCTGGGTGGCAGCGATGTAGATAATGCCCGCCAGGCCGGTGCCGAGCATGGTTGCCAGCGGCACGGTGCGTTTCGGGTTTTTCACCATGCCGGTGCTGACCGCTGCGGATTCCACGCCGATAAACGCCCACAGGCACAGCAGGATACTTTTGATGACCGCATGGCTGTCGGTGGTGCCGGAGGTATTCCAGTTAGCCTGATAGGTGGCGGCGTCAAACCAGTGCCAGCCGACGGTGGCAGTCACGATCACCGGGATCAGCACCAGCACCAGGCCCAGGGTGGTCAAACGACTGACCCAGGTTCCGCCCAGCATGTTGACGAAGGTGAAGATCCACACGATAGCGATACAGGCGATGCCGGCAGGTACCGGGTTGTTCAGCGCCGGGAAGAAGGTGGAGAGATAAGAAACGGCGGTAATGCCGATGGCCAGGTTACCGATCCAGTTGGCATGGTAATAAAGCACGCCGGTCTGGAAACCGAAGGCCGGGGAAATTTCACCCGCGTAGGCGATAGGGCCGCCCTGCTGCGGGTTTTTGGTGGCGAGGCGGGCATACACATAGGCCAGCGACATCGCCCCGATAATCGAGATCACCCATCCCCAGATGGCGATAGATCCGAGACTCGCCAGGTTGGCGGGCAATAAGGCAATCCCGCTCCCCATCATATTACCGGCGACGACGCCGGTGCAGGCAATAAGCCCTATTTTCTTGGGTGAAGCCATGGTCAGTTTCTCCTGATTTACGTTTCTTATAAGCCACACCCATAAATAAAAGATTTTAATGAGCCGGCTTGATAGTCAGGATGCTAACCATCGGGGGGAATAAAGTCCTAAAGATAAAGTGAGATTACGCTCATGATCATACAAATGATAACCTGAGGTTTTTCATTAACACATCAAGATAAAAAGATAAGCTAAAGAAAAGATAAACATCATTTAAAAACAACAATATGACAAGGTTAATGACGCATAACAAACGGCAAAAAAGAAATAATATCGCGCGGCAAAATAATACATTCACGCAACATGCCTTCACCAATAAATAACGCCGCCATGATTCCCGGAGAATAATGGCGGCGTGATATCGGTTAATTATTGGCGCTGATAGTTATTTAAATAAGGCACCACGTTGGTCAATGACGTCTGGAATACGCCGTTGGTGATCCAATGCAATGTGTCTTCGCCGGGGCGAAGATTGAATGCGGTAATATAAGAATCCGCCGCCAAATGGTTCTGCCCCTGCATTTCATACACCTTGCCCAGCAGCACATAATTCAGCCACGACATTTGCAATTCAATCCCCAGATCGATCGCCCGGTGCGCCTCGTCAATGCGCCCCTGCGTCAATGCATCTACCGCCAGAACTTGCTGCATGATTGGCGTGTTTTTCAATTCGGGGATCGTCGCCAGATGGCTGATATCGGCGCGCAATTGCGCCAGGGCCTGGCTGTCGAACGGTTGATAAGAATTACGCAGCAGATCCACCAGCGCCTTTTCGGCCAGCAGGTAATGGAAGTTCGGCGCGCTTTTAATCAGCTCGCTCAGCTGGGCGCTGGCGCGGGTCAACGAATCGGCGTCGCCGTGGATCAGCAACTGGTGCGCCTGGTAGAAACGCTGCAGCAACGGCCCGTTGTCGGGCAGCAGCTGCGCCAGGCGCTGCTCCAGCTGTGGCGGCCAGGGCTGCTTCAGCGCAGCGGACAGGCTGGAGAGGAAGTCGGTCTGGATCTTCAGCTGGTTATCGGCGGTAATAAAGTAACGCTTGTCCAGCATGACTGAGCTGTCGGCGTTATCCACCAGCCGCACGGACAGGAAACACTGCTGGGCGCGGTAGTGGCGCTGATTGACGAACTCGATATACAGCGACTTGCCCGAGTTGCTGGGGCCGGAATAGTTGTAGTTGGTCTGGTCGTGTACCAGGAAGGTCGAGTAGGTGTTCAGCGAATCGGTGATCAGCTCGCTGACGCCCACCACATAAGAGAGCTGCGGCATCCAGTTACTGCAGCTCTCGCCGCCCTGGATGCGAATATCGATATCGCGCGGGTTGAGCAGCACCGGCATGGTGGATACCGGCACGCGCTGCGACAGCGTGGCGATGCCGACAAACGCCACGCAGACGCTGAGCGCCGCCAGAAACGCCAGCCACACCCAGAAGGTCGAGCGACGATAAAAACGCGGCTTCTTTTCGCCGGGCGCGGCAGGCGGTGCGCTTGTCCGGCGCGGCGGCACATACGGCGTCTCGTCTTCCTCGCTGCCGTCTTCCGGCTCATGCATGATCACCGCGATCTGCGGCGCCTGTGCGGGAGCGGGTTGCGTCTCCCCTTCTTCACACCAGATCACCGACGTCGCCAGCTTATACCCGCGCTTGGGCACGGTGATAATGTATTCCGGGCTGTCGCTGTCACCGTCTTTCAGGTATTTGCGCAGCTCTGAAATACATTGGGTCACCACATGGTTGGTGACGATATTGCGCTTCCAGACGTTGTCGATCAGCTCGTCGCGGCTCAGCACCACGTCGGGATGCCGGGCGAAATAGCACAGCATGTCGATCAGGCGCGGTTCCAGCGTTTTTTGGCGTCCGTCGCGGCTGATGGTGTTGTCGGCAGGGGTAACCAGCCACTCCCCGACGCGAAAAGCAGGCTCTTGCATGGCGGAAATAACTCTGTAGGCATGTAGGGCAAGGGCGCGATCATAGCATAACCGCCCCCGGCTGTGGCCGCCGGGAGGCGATTAAGCCGTTAACTCTCGTATAATTCTAACGGTAAACCATCGGGATCGCTGAAAAAGGTAAAACGGGATTGGGTATAAGGATCGACGCGTACCGGTTCGCAGGCGACGCCGGCCGCCTGCAGATGGGCGATGGCCTGGCCAATGTCGTCAACGCTGAACGCCAGATGGCGCAGGCCGCAGGCCTCCGGGCGGCTGACGCGGGCCGGCGGCGAAGGGAAAGAAAACAGCTCGATAGTGTATTGCCCGTTGAGCGCCAGATCGGCTTTCCAGGAGCCGCGCTCCTCGCGGTAGACTTCGCTCAGCAGGGTAAATCCGAGAATGTCGCAGTAAAAATGCTTACTGGCGGCGTAGTCCGCGCCAATGATCGCGATATGGTGTACCTGACGTAACGCCAGCATGGCGGCCTCTCCTGTTCGGTCTGATGAGGCAAGGTATCCGGCGGCGGCGATGCCGTCAATGAGAACGCCCGGCATATCTTTCCAAACCGCCGGGCGTGTAATGCATTACGGCAGCGGGGCTTTCAACACCTTGACCAGATAGCGTCCGTCCTCCGTCAGTTTGGCGCCGTGGATGTCGGTTTCAAAACCAGGGTAACGTTCGCCGATCGAGCACAGCATCAGCAGGAAATCGAGCACCGCCCGGCTCTCTTCGGTGATCATTTCCCCCGGCATCACCAGCGGCACGCCCGGCGGATACGGCAGGATCATATTGGCCGCCACCTTGCCCACCAGCTGATCCAACTCACAGGTTTCCACGTTGCCGCGCACCTGCTCCTGGAACATCTGGTGCGGCGTCAGCTTCATTTCCGGCAGCACGTCGAACGCCCGCTGCATCAGGCGCGGCAGATCGTGCTGGCAGATCAGGCGGTGAATGCCGGCGGCCAGATCCTGAATGCGCATGTTGCGGTAGAAATCCGGATCCTCGGCGTACAGATCCGGCAGCATGTTCTTCACCCGCAGGTTGAGATCGTAGGCGCGCTTGAAATCGGTCAGGCCGCGCAGCAGGCTCATCGCCTTGGTTTTGTCGATGCCGATGCTAAACAGGAACAGCAGATTGTACGGCCCGGTCTTCTCCACCACAATGCCGCGCTCGTCGAGGTATTTCGCCACCAGCGCCGCCGGGATCCCCTCCTCCTCCAGCGTACCCAGCTCGTTCATGCCCGGCGTCAGGATCGTCACCTTGATCGGATCGAGGTACATGTGATCGCGATCGGTCTGGCCAAAACCGTGCCAGTTGTCGTCCGGATCCAATGGCCAGCATTGCGCCTCATCGATCTCTTCCGGCTGCCAAATGTCGAAGAACCAACTGTCGCTCTCCTCGCGCAGCCGCTGCACTTCACGGCGAAAATGCAGCGCACGCTCCACCGAACGGTTGATCAAGCGGCGCCCCGGGTTGCCGCGCAGCATGGCGGCGGCGGTCTCCATCGATGCCACGATGCCATAGTGCGGCGAGGTGGTGGTATGCATCATGTAGGCTTCGTTGAAGGTGCTCTCGTCGTAGTCTCCCTTGATATGAATCATCGAAGCCTGCGAGAAGGCCGCCAGCAGCTTGTGCGTCGACTGGGTTTCGTAGAAAACCTTACCGGGCACCCGCTCGCCGCTCATGCCGCTTTTGCCGTCGTAAATCGGATGGAAGTTGGTGTAAGGCACCCAGGCGGAGTCGAAGTGGATCGATGGCACCTCCAGCATCTGCTTGATGTAGTCGGTGTTATACAGCAGGCCGTCATAGGTGGAATTGGTGATCACCGCATGCACCGGCCAGGTGGCGTTCTCGGTCTCCTGCACCCGGGCGGCGATGCTTTCGCGGGTAAACTCGCGCTGCGGAATGCCGCCGAGGATGCCGTAGGCGTTGCGCAGCGGGCGCAGATAGATCGGCACGATATCGCTCATCATCAGCAGGTGACACAGCGATTTGTGGCAGTTGCGGTCGATCAGCACCGTGCTGCCGGCCGGCGCCGAATACATGCCGACGATCTTGTTGGCGGTGGAGGTGCCGTTGGTGACCAGATAGCTCTGCTCGGCGTTGAAGGTGCGCGCGATATACTCTTCGGCCTCCAGGTGCGGCCCGGTGTGATCCAGCAGCGAACCAAGCTCGGTAACCGAAATCGAGATGTCGGCCTTCAGGGTATTGGCGCCGAAGAAATCGTAGAACAGGCAGCCCACCGGGCTTTTTTGAAACGCGGTGCCGGCCATGTGGCCCGGCGTGCAGAAGGTGTACTTCCCTTCGCGCACATAGTTGAATAACGCCTTGGTGAGCGGCGGTGTAATGGTGTCGATGTATTCCGCGGTGTACTGCTGGATGCGCTGCGCGATATCGTCCGCCGCATTCAGGCCATACTCGAAGAAATAGAGCACCATGCGCATTTCATGCAGGCTGACGTCGAAGGTAGAGTGGGTATTGATAAAGGCATACAGCGGCAGGTATTCGTTCAGCTCGTTGATCTCGCTGCACAGCTCCAGGCTGTAGTCGTCCCAGTCGAAGATCACCCCGCAGATGCGGGCGTTGGCTTCGATCAGCTTCAGCAGGTCGCCGCTGTTTTTGGGGTACACCAGCTGGAATCCCATGGCGGCCAACGCCGCGTGGAGCTCGCGGATCGGCTCATCTTTGTAGTAGACGCCCGTCGGGCCCATGATGGCGATGATATTCATCGGCAGCTCCTGTCAGTTAACGGCCAAGTTTCTATAACACCACGAAAATCCGGCGGTGTGTAGCCAAAAAAAAACCGCCCGGAGGCGGTTTCTTGCAGCGAAGCGCAGAACTCAGCAGTAGCCGTAGTTCATCAGACGCTGGTAGCGACGGTTGAGCAACTCTTCGTCGTTCAGACCGTCCAGATCTTTCAGATCGGCCAGCAGCTGCGCTTTCAGCGCGGCGGCCATCGCCGGCACGTCGCGGTGCGCGGAACCCAGCGGCTCCGGGATCACCGAGTCGATCAGCTTCAGCTCTTTCAGGCGCGGCGCGGTGATGCCCATCGCTTCTGCGGCCAGCGGCGCCTTATCGGCGCTCTTCCACAGAATGGAGGCACAGCCTTCCGGCGAAATCACCGAGTAGGTGCTGTACTGCAGCATGTTCACCTTATCGCCCACGCCGATCGCCAGCGCGCCGCCGGAGCCGCCTTCGCCGATGACGGTGCAGATGACCGGCACGTTCAGGCGCGACATCTCACGCAGGTTGCGCGCGATGGCTTCGGACTGGCCGCGCTCTTCCGCGCCCACGCCCGGATAAGCGCCCGGGGTATCGATAAAGGTGATGATCGGCATCTTGAAGCGCGCGGCCATTTCCATCAGGCGCAGCGCCTTGCGGTAGCCTTCCGGCGCCGGCATGCCGAAGTTGCGGCGGATCTTCTCTTTGGTTTCACGGCCTTTCTGGTGCCCGATGATCATCACCGGGCGGCCATCCAGGCGCGCAATACCGCCGACGATCGCTTTGTCGTCGGCGTAAGCGCGATCGCCCGCCAACTCTTCGAAGTCGGTAAAGATGTGTTTGATATAATCCAGGGTATAAGGACGGCGCGGGTGGCGTGCCAATTGGGCAATCTGCCAGGCCCCAAGATCGGCAAAAATCTTGCGCGTCAGCTCAACGCTCTTTTCACGCAGGCGCTGAACCTCTTCGTCCAGATTAATATCTAATTTTTCGTCTTGACGGCTGACTGCAGTCAGCGAGTCAATTTTCGCTTCCAGCTCTGCAATCGGCTGTTCAAAATCAAGAAAATTCAGACTCATAGCATTCCTATTTTAGTCAAATTCCAAGTCCACCTGCTCATTGCCTACCAACGTCCGCAAGTCGATCAACAAGCGGTCGGTGGGCGTCACGCGCCAGGTTGCGCCAAAACGCAGCTTGGCTCGCGCATCTTCCCGTTGATAGTAGAGATGCACTGGAATCGTCCCCGATCGATGGGGTTCCAACGACTGGCGGAGACGGTTCAAAAGCTGGTCATCAATTTGCCTGTCAGTCAGCGAGATAGCAAGCCCGCGAGCGTATTTTTCCCGGGCTTCACTGATGTCCATTACCTCGCGGGCCATCATTTTAAGCCCGCCGCTAAAGTCATCAAAGCTGACCTGTCCACTGGCGATAAGGATACGGTCTTTTTCCAACAAATGCTGGTATTTTTCTAACGCTTCGGTGAATAACATCACTTCCAGGCGGCCCGAACGGTCATCCAATGTACAGATGCCGATGCGGTTGCCGCGCTTGGTCACCATCACCCGCGCGGCGACCACCAGCCCGACGGCGGTGGTCATTTTGCCCCGATCCGTCGGGTGCATGTCTTTCAAACGCTGGCCACCGGCGTAACGTTCGATCTCCTTCAGGTACTGGGTGATCGGGTGGCCGGTCAGGTACAGCCCCAGCGTCTCCCGTTCACCGTCCAGCACCACCTGCTCCGGCCAGGGCGCGATATTGGCGTAGGATTGCTCCACCTGCTCCGGCGCTTCCGCCAGCACGCCAAACATATCCACCTGGCCGATCGCTTCGGCTTTCGCATGCTGATCCGCCGCTTTCAACGCGTCGCCGAGCGAATTCATCAGCGCGGCGCGGTGCGGCCCGAGGCGATCGAACGCGCCGGACATGATCAGTTTTTCCAGAATGCGGCGGTTCAGTTTCTTGATGTCTGAGCGCGCGCAGAGATCGAACAGGTCTTTGAAGTAACCCTGCTCGCCGCTGTTGCGCGCCTCGATGATGGCTTCGATCGGCCCTTCCCCCACGCCCTTGATGGCGCCGATGCCGTAAACGATCTCGCCGTCGTCGTTGACGTGGAAGTGATACAGGCCGCTGTTGATGTCCGGCGGCAGGATCTTCAGCCCCATGCGCCAGCATTCGTCCACCAGCCCCACCACCTTATCGGTGTTGTCCATATCGGCGGTCATCACCGCCGCCATAAACTCGGCCGGGTAGTGCGCTTTCAGCCACAGCGTCTGATACGACACCAGCGCATAGGCGGCGGAGTGCGATTTGTTGAAGCCGTATCCGGCGAATTTCTCCACCAGGTCGAAGATTTTCACCGACAGTTCGCCGTCGATGCCGCGCGCTTTGGCGCCATCTTCAAAGCCGCCGCGCTGCTTGGCCATCTCGACCGGGTTCTTTTTACCCATCGCACGGCGCAGCATGTCCGCGCCGCCCAGCGTATAGCCCGCCAGCACCTGGGCAATCTGCATCACCTGTTCCTGATACAGGATGATGCCATAGGTGGGTTCCAGCACCGGCTTGAGCGACTCGTGCTGCCACTGGATGTCCGGGTAGGAGATCTCTTCGCGGCCGTGCTTGCGGTCGATGAAGTTATCCACCATCCCCGACTGCAGCGGCCCCGGACGGAACAGCGCCACCAGTGCGATCATGTCTTCGAAGCAGTCGGGCTTCAGACGTTTGATCAGGTCTTTCATGCCGCGCGATTCAAGCTGGAACACCGCCGTGGTTTCCGAGCGCTGCAGCATGTCGAAGCTTTTCTTGTCGTCGAGCGGAATGGCGGCGATGTCGATCGGCTCCAGCCCGGTCTTGGCGCGCCGGGCGTTGATCATCTCCAGCGCCCAGTCGATGATGGTCAGGGTGCGCAGACCGAGGAAGTCGAACTTCACCAGCCCGGCGTATTCCACGTCGTTCTTATCGAACTGGGTCACCGGGTGCTGCCCTTCGGCGTCGCAGTACAGCGGCGCGAAGTCGGTGATTTTGGTCGGCGCTATCACCACGCCCCCGGCGTGTTTACCGGCGTTACGCGTCACCCCTTCCAGCTTGCGCGCCATGTCGATCAGCGCCTTGACCTCTTCGTCTGCCTCGTAAATTTCCGGCAGCTGCGGTTCGGCAGCGAAGGCTTTTTCCAGCGTCATGCCCGGATCCGGCGGCACCAGCTTGGAGATGCGATCGACGAAGCCGTACGGGTGCCCCAGCACGCGGCCCACGTCGCGGATAACCGCTTTCGCCGCCATGGTGCCGAAGGTGATGATCTGCGATACCGCTTCGCGGCCGTACATCTCCGCCACGTGCTCAATTACCTGGTCGCGCTTCTCCATGCAGAAGTCGACGTCGAAGTCGGGCATTGAGACACGTTCCGGGTTCAGGAAACGTTCGAACAGCAGGTCGAACTCCAGCGGATCGAGGTCGGTGATTTTCAACGCATAGGCCACCAGTGAACCGGCGCCAGAACCGCGCCCCGGGCCCACCGGCACGTTGTTGTCCTTCGACCACTGGATAAACTCCATCACGATCAGGAAGTAGCCGGGGAACCCCATCTGGTTGATCACCTTCAGCTCGACGTCCAGACGCTCGTCGTATTCCGGGCGGCGCTGCGCGCGCACTTCAGGATCGGGGAACAGGAACTCGAGACGCTCTTCCAGCCCCTCTTTCGATTTGAGTACCAGGAAGTCCTCGGTGCTCATGTCGCCGGTCGGGAACTGCGGCAGGAAGTATTCGCCGAGGCGAATGGTGACGTTGCAGCGCTTGGCGATTTCGACGCTGTTCAGCAGCGCTTCCGGAATGTCGGCGAACAGCTCGCACATCTCGTCTTCGCTGCGCATGTATTGCTGCGGGCTGTAGTTGCGCGGCCGCTTGGGATCGTCCAGCGTAAAGCCGTCGTGGATGGCGACGCGAATTTCATGGGCGTCGAAGTCATCTTCCACCAGGAAGCGCACGTCGTTGGTGGCCACCACCGGCAAACCGCGCTCGGTGGCCAGCGCCACCGCCGCATGCAGGTAGTTCTCTTCGTCCGGGCGGCCGGTGCGAATCAGTTCCAGGTAGTAACAGTCCGGGAAGTGCTGCTGGTAGAAGTCCAGACACTGATCCACCTGCGCCTGGTTGCCGCGCAGCAGAAACTTGCCGACGTCGCCCTGACGCGCGCCGGAGAGCAGAATCAGCCCTTCGCGATGTTCAATCAGCCAGTCGCGATCGATGATCGGGCCGGCGGCGCCGTAGCCGCGCTGATAGGCGCGGGAAATCAGCAGCGTCAGGTTCTGGTAGCCTTCGTTGTTGCTGGCCAGCACCGTCAGCTGAGCCAGCTCGTCGCCCAGCTCTTCGCTTTGCACATGGAAATCCGCGCCGATGATCGGTTTGATCCCGGCGCCGTGCGCGCTGCCGTAGAATTTCACCAATCCGCACAGGTTGGTGAAATCGGTGATTGCCAGAGCAGGCATGGCTAACGCGGCGGCTCTTTTCACCAGCGGCGCCGTCTTGGCCAATCCATCAATCATGGAATAGTCACTGTGGACGCGCAGGTGAATAAAACGAGGTTCGGCCATCTCCAGATACCTGATTGAAGGGGCTCAGCAGGCTGAACCCGGGTTAATGCTATCGTCGGGCCTGGTCAACCAGGCCCGCAGGCTACAGCGCCAGCGCCCTTTTCACCGGCGCGAAGCTGCGGCGGTGATGCTCGGTGGCGCCCAGCGCGGCCAGCCGCTCCAGGTGGAAGGCGGTCGGGTAACCCTTATGCTGCGCGAAACCGTAGTCCGGGAACTCGCTGTCCAGCGCGGCCATTTCACGATCGCGCGTGACCTTCGCCAGAATGGACGCCGCGCTGATCTCCGCCACGCGGCTGTCGCCCTTCACCACCGCCTGCGAACGCATCGGCAGGTTCGGGCAACGGTTACCGTCGATTAAAACCATGTCCGGCGCGATATGCAACCCGGCCACCGCGCGCTGCATCGCCAGCATGGTGGCGTGCAAAATGTTCAGTTGGTCGATTTCTGCCGGCTCGGCGCGCCCCAGGCTCCAGGAGAGCGCCTTGGCGACGATTTCGTCATACAGCGCCAGGCGGCGTTTTTCACTGAGTTTCTTGGAATCCGCCAGCCCGACGATCGGCTGCGCCGGATCGAGGATCACGGCGGCGGTGACCACCGCACCGACCAACGGCCCGCGGCCCACTTCGTCCACGCCGGCAATCAGCGTGGCAGCGGGATAGATAAAGGGTTCAATCATGCTTTCGCCAGCTCCAACACAGCCTGAGCGGCCTGTTCGTCCGCACCGCAACGGATGCTTTGGTGCAAGGTAAGGAAAGTCTGTTTCAGCGCTTCGGTTTGCGGGCTCTCTTCCAGCAGCGGCATCACGGCGGCGGCCAGTTTGTCCGGCACGCAGTCATGCTGCAGCAGCTCGGTAACGATCTCCCGCCCCGCCAGCAGATTCGGCAGCGAAACGTAAGGCGTTTTCACCAGTTTCTGCGCCAGCCAGAAAGTGAACGGCTTCATGCGATAGCCCACCACCATCGGGCACTTGGCCAGCATGCACTCCAGCGCCGCCGTGCCGGATGCCAGCAGCGCCGCGTCGCTGGCGATCATCGCCTCGCGCCCCTGGCCGTTCAGCAGGTGTACGGTCAGATCCGGCGCCACTTCCGCCTTGATGCGCTCAAACTGCTCGCGCCGTTTGGCGTTGACCAGCGGCACCACCACTTCCAGCTCGGGATAACGGGTGCGCAGCAGCTGCGCGGTCTTGAGGAAGTCGGCGCTCAGCATCTCGACTTCGGCGCCGCGGCTGCCCGGCAGCAACGCCAGGCAGCGCGCCTGCGGATCGATGCCAAGCTGAGCGCGCGCCGCCAGCCGATCGGGCTGCAACGGCATGGCGTCCGCCATGGTGTGGCCGATAAACCGGCAGGGCACGTTGAAACGATCGTAAAACGCTTTTTCGAAAGGGAGAAAGGCCAGCACCAGATCGGTGGCTTTGCCAATTTTGAAAACGCGCTTTTGCCGCCAGGCCCACACGGAAGGGCTGACGTAGTGAATGGTACGGATACCGCGCTGCTTGAGGCGGCCTTCCAGCGTGATGTTGAAGTCCGGCGCATCGATGCCGACAAACACGTCCGGCCGCAGCTCGCCGAAGCGGCGAGTGAGATCCTTGCGGATCTTCAACAGGCGTGGCAAGCGCTCGAGCACTTCCACCACGCCCATGACCGCCAGCTCTTCCATTTCGTACCAGGCTTCGCAGCCTTCGGCCTGCATCAGCGGGCCGGCGACGCCAACAAAACGCGCGTCGGGGATCTGCGCCTTGAGCGCGCGGATCAAACCGGCGCCGAGAATGTCACCGGAGGTTTCTCCGGCGACCAATCCGATAGTCAATGGACGATTCGACATAACTCAGCGAATAATACCGCGGGTGGAACGGGTAAAGAAATCGAGGTATTGCTGCACCACCGGCTGTTCTTTGGCCAGGGCTTCGATTTCCGCTTTCGCTTCATCCAGCGTTTTCTCGCTGCGATACAGGATCTTGTAGGCGTTGCGGATCGCCTGCATTTCATCCTTGTCAAAACCGCGACGCTTCAGGCCGACCGCGTTGACGCCGAACGGCGTCGCGTGGTTACCCTGAGCGATGACGAATGGAGGCACGTCCTGAGCGACGCCGGAACAACCGCCTACCATCACATGCGCGCCGATAATGCAGAACTGGTGGATCGCCGTCATGCCGCCGATGATGGCGTGATCGTCGATTTCCACATGCCCCGCCAGCGTGGCGTTGTTGGCCAGCACGCAAGCGTTGCCGACCACGCAGTCGTGGGCGACGTGCACGTTGACCATCAGCAGGTTGTCATTACCCACTTTGGTCAGGCCGGTGCCCTGCGCGGTGCCGCGGTGAATGGTCACGCTTTCGCGGATGCGGTTGCGATCGCCCACTTCAACGCGCGTCGGTTCGCCCGCGTATTTCAGATCCTGGTTCACTTCACCGATGGAAGCGAACTGATAAATCTGGTTATCGCAGCCAATCTTGGTAATGCCGTTCACCACCACGTGGGATTTCAGCACCGTGCCGGCGCCGATTTCCACCTGGGAGCCGACGTAGCAGAAAGGGCCGATATGCACGTTGGCGCCGATCACGGCGCCTTCTTCGACTATCGCGCTAGGATGGATAAAGGCGGTTTGGTCAATCACGGATTAAGCCTCCCGGCTGCGGGCACACATC
Source organism: Serratia sp. G204Y (assembly GCF_051172435.1). Classification (NCBI taxonomy): domain Bacteria; kingdom Pseudomonadati; phylum Pseudomonadota; class Gammaproteobacteria; order Enterobacterales; family Yersiniaceae; genus Serratia; species Serratia sp. G204Y. The sequence continues at coordinate 27,771 of NZ_JBPIZA010000007.1, forward strand.
ATGGTTGCTTCGCAGACAATTTTACCGTCAACGGTCGCCACGCCTTTGAAGCGAGTCAGGCCGCGGCGAGTTTTCTCGAAGGTGACTTCCATGACCATCTGATCGCCTGGCACCACAGGGCGTTTGAAGCGTGCTTCGTCGATACCGGCGAAGTAATACAGCTCGCCCGGCTCCAGTTTGCCGACGCTTTTAAACGCCAGGATACCGGTGGCCTGCGCCATGGCTTCCAGAATCAATACGCCTGGGAAAATCGGTTTGCCAGGGAAGTGGCCCTGGAAAAACGGTTCGTTCACCGATACGTTCTTCACCGCACGCAGATATTTGTGCTCTTCAAACTCGAGGACGCGGTCGACCAGCAAGAACGGGTAACGGTGAGGAAGCAGATCCAAAATTTCTGCAATATCCAGAGTATGAGTGTCAGTAGTCAAAATACTCTTCCTGTCTCTAAAAACTGATGGCATCAACAACACGGCCTGCGCTGACCCCAAAAGGAGATCATCATGCAGGCCGCAAATTAACATCTCTTTGCGCTTTTGGTCTCACGACCAACGCGTTTCGTTTTGTACCCGCCAGGGCGGGCGGCAATGATTAGTCTTTTCCGACTTTACGTTCGACAGCTTTCAAGCGTTTGCTGATCTCATCGATATTCATCACCAACGCAGCGGTTTTACGCCAAACCTTGTTAGGCTGCAACGGAATGCCCGAAGAGTATACCCCAGGTTCGGTGATTGGTCGCATAACCATTCCCATTCCGGTAACAACAACCTTGTCGGCAATTTCCATGTGACCGTTGATCACGCTGGCACCGCCAATCTGGCAGTAGCGGCCGATTTTCAGGCTGCCGGCCATGATCACACCGCCGGCGACGGCGGTATTGTCGCCAATCACGACGTTATGTGCAATCTGGCATTGGTTGTCGATGATAACACCATTCCCGATTTGGGTGTTATCCAAAGCGCCGCGGTCGATGGTGGTGCAGGCGCCGATTTCGACGCGATCGCCGATAATCACCGTGCCCAACTGAGGGATTTTGATCCACTCGCCGCGCTCGTTCGCATAGCCGAAACCATCCGCGCCGATCACGGTGCCGGACTGGATCAGGCAGCGCTGGCCGATTTCAACCGCATGATAAATCGTGACGTTCGCCCACAGACGCGTTCCCGCGCCGATGCGTGCGTGTTTGCCGATGAAGCAGCCCGGGCCGATAACCACGTTATCGCCCAGCACCGCACCCGACTCGATCACCGCGTTCGCCCCAATGGCGACATTCTGCCCCAGCTGCGCTTCAGGCGAGACAACCGCGCTTGGCGCGATATCCTGGGCCGGCGACGGCGTGGTGTCCATCAGCTGCGCCATGCGCGCGTAGGTCAGGTAAGGGTTCTTAACCACCAGCGCCGCAGCACGGCAGTGTGGTAAATCCGCTTCGGTAAGCACCACGGCGCTTGCCTGGCAGGAAGACAGCTGCTCTTGATAGCGGCTGTTTGACAAAAACGTGATTTGGCCAGGCTGTGCCGAATGCATAGAAGCAATGCCGGTGATGACGAGATCGCCATCACCGTGCAATTGTGCATCCAACTGCTGCGCTAAATCAGCCAGTCGAATTGAAAGCATGTGTTATTTAACCTGTTTCAGCACGTCAGCAGTGATATCTTTGGAAGAGTCTGCATAGGCAACGGCGTTGGCGTCGATCACCACGTCATAACCGCCTTTGCTGGCGACAGATTTCACCGCGTCCTGAATACGGCTCAGGATCTTGTTACGCTCTTCCATCTGGCGACGACGGTTGTCCTGCTCGAAAGCCTGGGCTTTCTGAGAGAACTGCTCGCGCTGCGCCATCACGTCTTTTTCCAACTTGCTGCGATCGCTGGCTTTCATGGTAGCGCCGTCACGCTGCAGACGTTGCATTTTGGTCTGCAGGCTACGTTCCATGTTCTGGAGTTCGCTTGCACGGCCTTTAAACTCGTTTTCCAGCTGTTTAGCGACCGCTTCGCGGGCCGGCAGCTGTTGGAAAATGCTGGAGACGTTAACGACAGCGATCTTATCTGCTGCCTGAACGCCAGCTGAAGCAGCCATTGCTAAACCGAGGCCTGCGGCACACAACCACTTTTTCACTATAAACTCCTTACCATCACCCATTTGTGTCATATGACACTGAAGTACACAATTTGCCAGACTTATCCCACCAAACAATGAGAATCATCTCCCTCTGCCGGCGGGCGCCTGGCCATTGCGATTCTTAATAACTGTTATGCCCAGAGGCGAGACCCGTTACCAGGTCTTACCGATGTTAAACTGGAACTGTTCGGACTTGTCGCCTTCGTATTTCTTGATCGGGTTGGCGTAAGAGAACACCAATGGCCCCAGCGGCGACATCCACTGCAGCGCGATACCGGCGGAAGAACGAATATTGCTGGCCTTGCTGTAGTCCGGCACGCCGTACATCAGCGTTTCGTCGGTATTCTTCCACTTGGTATCCCACACGGTACCGGCATCGATGAACAGCGACGTCCGCACTGAGTTGGCGTATTTCTCGCTGATGAACGGCGTCGGGGTGATCAGCTCCAGGCTGGCGACCGCCATGGCGTTACCGCCCACCGCGTCATCCGAGCTACAGATGTTCTGACGCGTGGTCGTGCTGCCGGCGTTGAACTGACACTGGTACGAGTTGGAGTTGTAGTACACCGCCTTCGGACCAATGGTGTTGGACTGGAAGCCACGCACGGTGCTAGAACCACCGGCGTAGAAGTTCTCGTAGAACGGCATTTCCTTGCCGCCCAAGCCATCCGCGTAACCCAGACGGCCACGGCCCAACAGCACCCAGGTGCGATCGTCGTTGATCGGCACGTACTGTACGCTGTCCAGCGTCACCTTGTAGTATTCGTTGTCCGAGCCCGGAATGGTGACCTTGCCGTTCAACGTGGTACGGTTACCCGACGTCGGGAAGTAGCCGCGGTCCAGGTTGTTGTAGGTCCAACCCAGGTTCAACGTAAAGTCGTCCGTCGAGTAGCTGGCGCGGTCGGTCTTGTTCGCATCCACGCCCATCGAGTCGAGGTAACGCCACATCGCGATCTGCGGCTGCATGTTCGACAGGCCGTTGTGGACGTAACCCAGGCCGGTACGCAACGAGTTGTTTTCGTTGATCGGGAAGCCCAGCGTGCCGTCAATACCGTAACTCTTGTTGGTATAGTCCGACAGATCCGCGTCATCCGCCTTAAAGTCGTTGTAGAAGATGCGGCCGCCCAGGCTCACACCGTCAACGGTGAAGTACGGGTTGGTGACAGACAGTTCGGTATAGGTCTGGTAGTCGTTCTTGGTGCCGCTGATGCCCACCGAGTAGCCGGTACCCAACCAGTTATCCTGCTGCACGCCCGCCTGGAAGCTGACGCCGCTCTCGGTGCCGTAACCGACGCCGAAGTTGAAGGTACCGGTGTTGCGCTCTTTCACCTTGTAGGTGACGTCGACCTGATCGGCGGTGCCCGGCACGCGCTGGGTTTCCACGTCAACCGTTTCGAAGTAGCCCAAACGGTTCAGACGCTCTTTGCCCTGCTCGACCTGCTCGTTGCCGAGCCAGGCGCCTTCCATCTGGCGCATTTCGCGACGCAGTACGGAATCCTTGCTGGTGTCGTTGCCTTCGAACTTGATGCGACGCACGTAGAAGCGGTTGCCCGCGTCGACGTTGACGTGCAGTTTGACGGTTTTATCCGCGTCGTTGATCTCAGGCTGAGTGCCGACGCGCGGGTAAGCGTAACCATAACGGCCCAACATCGTTTTGATGTTGTCTTCCATTTTGGTCACCTTGCTGCCGTTGTACAGCTCGCCCGGTTCGATTTTGGTGATCTGAGCGACTTCCGCCGAGTGGCCGGCCAGGTTGCCGTTCACGACAACATCGGAAAGCTTGTACTGATCGCCTTCGGTGATGTTGATGGTGATGTAGATGCCTTTTTTATCCGGCGTCAGGCTCACCTGGGTAGAATCGATGTTGAAGCGGGCATAGCCGCGATCCAGATAGAAGCTGCGCAGGGTTTCGAGATCGCCCGCCAGTTTCTGCTTCTGGTATTTGCGATCGCCGACCAGGTTCCACCACGGCACTTCGTCACGCAGCTGGAAGCGCGAGATCAGTTCGTCGTTGGTGAAGGCATGGTTGCCGACGATATTGATTTGTTGAATCTTGGCGGAGACCCCTTCCGTGAACACCAGTTTCAGGTCGACACGGTTGCGCGGCAGCGGCGTGACTACGGCTTTCACCGAGGCGCTGTATTTACCGACGCTGTAGTAGAAGTCTTCCAGCCCTTTTTCAATGCTGGAGATCGTGGTGCGGTCGAGCGCCTCGCCCACCCGGACGCCGGAGGCTTCCAGGTTCTGCTTGAGCATGTCATCCTTCACCGACTTGTTGCCGGAGAAAGTGATGCTGGCGATGGTAGGACGTTCCTTCACCTGCACGATCAAGGTATTACCATCGCGCAGTACGCGCACGTCCTCGAAGTTGCCGGTGGCAAACAAGGCACGGATGGTATTACTGATGTCATCGTCAGTGACGGTATCGCCGACGCGAACCGGCATGTTGAGTAACGCCGCACCGACGGCGACTCGCTGCAGGCCTTCGAAATGAATATCTTTCACTACGAACCCGTCTGCACCGTATACGGTGGCGCTGCCAAACAGCAGCGACGCTATGAGCAACTTTTTCATCGCCATCGTTGTTATGCGTTCTTCCTAACCTATCCCCGCCCCTAGAGGCGGGAAAAATCATTGAAAAGTGCAAGACCCATCAACAACACCAGCACGATCGAACCTATGCGGTAGCTGTAGTCCTGTACTCGCTCGGAAACCGGCCCACCCTTCAGCTTTTCTATCGCCAGGAAGAGGAGATGCCCACCATCTAACACCGGTAATGGGAACAGGTTGATGATACCCAGGTTGACGCTAATCAACGCCAGGAACATCAGATAATACACGAACCCGACTCCGGCTGACGCCCCTGCTCCCTGTGCAATCGAGATCGGGCCACTCAGGTTGTTCAGCTTTACATCACCGGTTATTAATTTGCCCAGCATGTTGACCGTCAGCCGCATCAGCTGCCAGGTCTTGTCGCCGGCCTGATACAGCGCCGGGAACGGTCCATACTGGCGAATCGTTTTATACTCGTCCGGCAGCGGCAGCACCTTTGGAATGATGCCTGCAAACCCCACCGATTTGTCTTTTCCCACCGGCTTTGTATCCGGTATCAGCGTCAAAGACAAGGGGGCGCCGTTTCTTTCAATCTCCAAAGCCAGCGGTTGCCCCGGGCCATCGTGGATACGCTTCACCAGCGTCTGCCAACGACCCAACGGCTGACCATCGACTTTAACGATCCTGTCCCCCGCTTGTAAACCCGCCTTTTGCGCCGCCGAGTTAGGCTGCACTTCCGCCAACACGGATTCTATCTGCGGGCCGCGCGGCATAATGCCCAACGCGACAACGGGATCCTGCTTGTCCGGTTCAAAGTTCCACTGGCGCAAATCCAGGGTTTTGGTCACCACCTGCGAAGAGCCGAACGGCGCGACGCCGACTTCGGTTTGCGCATCGCCAATCTTCGCCACCAGCGCCAGACGAACTGATTCCCAATCAGGCGTTTCGATGCCGTCAACCGACTTTAGTTCCATGCCAGACGAAATTTCAGCCTTGGCGGCGATGGATTGCGGCGCGATTTCGCCGATCACCGGACGGAAACTCGGCACGCCGATGATGAACACCAGCCAATAGGCAAGGATAGCAAACAGGAAGTTGGCGATGGGGCCGGCGCTGATGATGGCCGCGCGCTGCCAGACGGTTTTGTTGTTGAAGGCCTGATGGCGCATTTCCGGCGCCACCGACTCCACGCGCTCGTCCAGCATCTTCACGTAGCCGCCGAGCGGAATCAAGGCGATGACGTACTCGGTGCCCTGGCGATCGGTGCGGCGCCACAGCGCCCGGCCGAAGCCGATGGAGAAGCGTTCAACGCGCACGCCGCAACGGCGGGCAACCCAAAAGTGTCCGAACTCGTGCACGGTGATCAAAATACCGAGCGCAATCAGAAACGCCACCAGGTTCCAAAGCACGCTGACCATCATCCCTCACTTTCCGTCATCGACGGATTAAAACACCAACAGCATCAGGCAGGCAAACACCGGCACCGCCGCGGTCAGGCTGTCGATACGATCCAGTATGCCGCCGTGACCGGGGATCAAGTGACCGCTGTCCTTGATGCCCGCTTCGCGTTTGAACATGCTTTCGGTCAAATCGCCCAGCACCGAAGCCAGCGCGGCGATCACCGAACAGGCCAACAGCGTGGTCGGCACCACGTTCAGCGGCGCGTAGCGGCCGAACAGCCAGGAAATGACCGCCGACGTCAGCAGCCCGCCAATCAGCCCTTCCCAGGTTTTACCCGGAGAGACCTTCGGCGCCAGCTTATGCTTGCCGAACAGCTTGCCGAACATATAGGCGCCGGAATCCGCGCCCCACACCAGCAGCATCACGTACAGCAGCCACCAGGCGCCGGTAAACGGGTTTTGCTCGTAGCCGAACTGGCGCAGCGCCAGCATGCCCCAGAAGAACGGCACGATGGTCAGCAGGCCGAACAGCAGGCGCAGCGGGCGCGAGTTGCGCCAGATGGCGGCCGAGCCGGGGTAGAACAGCACCAGCAGCAGCGCCGCCAGCCACCAGGCCAGCGACAGCCACAGCGAGCCGCTTATCTGCGGCACGGATTGATGGTACGCGGGAACGCTGAGCATCATCAGCGCCAGCAGAAAACCGCACAGTATCGCCAGCCAGATGCGCTGCGAACGGGAGGTAAAACCGGCCAGTTGGCCCCACTCCCAGGCTGCTAACATGCACACGACGAGCGTTACCAGAGCAAAGGCCAGCGGCGGCAACAGGAACAGCGCCGCGATAACGATCGGGATTAAAATCAGAGCAGTTATGAGGCGATACTTCAGCAAAAGTTCTCCCTAGGACGCATCGGCGCCGATAGGTGTTGTTCCCCCGAAGCGGCGCTCACGTTGTGCAAATGCATTCAGCGCACCTTCAAAGACAAGTTCATCGAAATCAGGCCAGAGCACATCAGTAAAGTAAAGTTCAGCATAGGCGATTTGCCACAGCAGGAAGTTACTGATGCGATGCTCGCCACCGGTGCGGATAACCAGATCCACCGGCGCCAGGTCGCTCATGCAAACCCGCTCGTTCAATAATTCCTCGCTGATCTGATCCGGGTGCAACTCCCCCACCCGTACCCGTTCGGCCAGTTCCCTTACTCCCTGAATGATATCCCAACGGCCACCGTAGTTGGCAGCGATATTGAGCGTCAGGCCATCGTTATTTTCCGTCAGTGCTTCAGAGCGGCGGATCCGCTCCTGCAAACGCGAGCTGAAGCGGCTGATATCGCCGATCACCCGCAGCCTGACGTTATGTTTATGCAGGCTTTTTACTTCACTATCCAGAGCACGGACAAAAAGCTCCATCAGGGCGGAGACTTCCTGCACCGGACGGTTCCAGTTTTCGCTGCTGAAGGCATAAAGCGTGAGCGCATCTAAATGGTGGCTGGCGGCAAAACTGACCGCACGGCGAACCGATTTCACCCCTGCTTTATGACCGAAGACACGTAACTTGCCCTGACGTTTGGCCCAGCGTCCGTTACCGTCCATGATAATGGCGACATGGCGCGGCCCCGGGGAAGATGGATTAGCCTCTTGTTGGTTTGCGGACGACATAACTCGTACTTATTTCCTCAATAGAAATATAACTGCCTTTCCGGAACATCAGGCCCTTACGCGCAAAAAAAGCCGTGTGCCCGACACGGCTTTCAGCCAGCCCTCGCGATGCCCGGCGCAGCCGGGCCGCCATTGGCGCACAAGGCGCCAATCAGGCCATAATTCAACGGTATAACCGCTGACAGGTGGCGCAGACTATACCACCTCAGCGGGGCATGAACAAACGGCCCCGCTGCGGCACGCGTGAATTACGAGCAAAATCGGATAATCGCCGTCCTCAACCGCGCAACGCGCGAACGCGCTCCTCGGCGGCGGCGCGCGCCTGGCGGTCAATGTCTAAGACCGCTTCGATGCTGGTCGGTTCCTGCAGCGCAAGGCGCTCCACCACCTGGCGGTTGACCGCCGCAATGTCGGTGAAGCGAATCTGCTGCTGCAAAAATGCCGCCACGGCGATTTCGTTGGCCGCGTTCAGCGCAGTGGTCGCCGCCTGGCCGGCATCGAACGCTTCAATCGCCAAATACAGGCAAGGATAACGCTCGCGCTCCGGTTCGGCGAAGGTCAACGAACCGATGCGACAGAAGTCCAGCGCCTCCACGCCGGAGTTCACGCGCTGCGGATACGCCATCGCGTGGGCGATCGGCGTGCGCATATCCGGCGTACCCAGCTGCGCCAGCACGCTGCCGTCGGCATAGCGCACCATCGAGTGAATCACCGACTGCGGATGCAGGATCACTTCCATTTGCTCGGCCGAGGCGTTAAACAGCCAACGGGCCTCAATGTATTCCAGACCTTTGTTCATCATGGTGGCGGAATCCACCGAGATCTTGCGCCCCATCGACCAGTTCGGGTGGGCGCAGGCTTGATCCGGGGTCATCGCGGCGAACTGCTCCAGCGGCGTGGTGCGGAACGGGCCGCCGGAGCCGGTAAGCACGATGCGCGAAACACCATGACTGTCCAGGGAAGAGTATCCCAACTGACGCTGAATGCTCTCAGGCAAACTCTGAAAAATCGCGTTGTGCTCGCTGTCGAGCGGCAGCAACTGCGCCTGGCTTTGGCGCACCGCATCCATAAACAGACGGCCGCAGGTGACCAGCGACTCTTTGTTGGCCAGCAGCACCTGCTTGCCTGCGCGGATCGCCGCCAGCGTCGGCAACAGCCCCGCGGCGCCGACGATGGCCGCCGTCACTTGATCGACGTCGTCCAACGCCGCCAGTTCGCAGGCCGCTTGCTCCCCGGCCAATACCTCGGTAGCGACGCCGTTTTCCGCCAGAATGGCGCGCAGCTCGCGCGCGGCGCTTTCATCCGCCATCGCGGCGAAGGCGGGCCGAAATTCCATGCATTGCTGCGCCATGACCGCGACGTTGCGGCCGGCCACCAGCGCTTTGATCGCAAAAAGGTCGGGATTCGCCCTGACCACGGCCAGGGTGCTGGTCCCTACCGAGCCGGTCGAGCCAAGAATGGTCAGTTGCTTCATGAGTTCACTCTGAATAACTGTCTGATGAGATCGGAGGTGTTCCAGTGTGGAACCTTGGACACCGCTTGTCCATGATCTTTCAGTACGATGAAACGGGATCTGCGCCACAAAAAACAAAGCGCCGCCCAGGCGACGCTTTTTTTCTGCGCGATGCTGATTAGAAATCCATCAGCTCTTTTTCTTTCTCCGCCAGCGCGGCGTCGACCAGCTTGATATAAGCGTCGGTCATTTTCTGAATCTCGTCTTGTGAACGACGTTCTTCGTCTTCGCTGATCTCTTTGTCTTTCAGCAGCGCCTTGACCTTGTCGTTGGCGTCGCGACGCACGTTACGCACCGCTACGCGGCCCTGCTCAGCTTCGCCGCGCACGATCTTGATCAGATCCTTACGACGTTCTTCGGTCAGCGGAGGCAGCGGAACGCGAATGTCAGAACCGGCGGAAGACGGGTTGAGGCCCAGATCGGAGCTCATGATCGCTTTCTCAACGGCCTGGCTCAGGCTGCGGTCGAACACGTTGATTTTCAGCGTGCGGGAGTCTTCCACGGTCACGTTGGCCAGCTGGCGCAGCGGCGTAGCGGCGCCGTAGTATTCCACCATGATGCCGTCCAGAATGCTTGGAGAAGCGCGGCCGGTGCGGATCTTGCTGATTTGGTTTTTGAATGCTTCTACGCTTTTTTCCATGCGTGAATCAGCATCTTTTCTGATTTCATTAGTCACGTTGCAAACCCTTGGAAGCTGGTTACTTGGCAGGCGATACTCAAGTATAGCCCGTAATCGTACTCGGAGAGCGCGCGGCGCATGGCGTCACGCGCACCGAAAAAGGGGTGTGAACAGCCTTATTTGCTGATCAGCGTACCTTCGTTCTCACCCATCACCACGCGGCGCAGCGCGCCAGGCTTGTTCATGTTGAACACGCGGATCGGCAGACCGTGATCGCGGGCCAGCGTAAACGCCGCCAGATCCATCACTTTCAGCTCGCGCTCCAGCACGTCCTGATAGGTTAATTGTTCATACAGCGTCGCATCCGGGTTTTTCACCGGATCGGCGGAGTATACGCCATCCACTTTGGTGGCTTTCAGCACCACGTCCGCTTCGATCTCGATGCCGCGCAGGCAAGCGGCGGAATCGGTGGTGAAGAACGGGTTGCCGGTACCGGCGGAGAAGATCACCACGCGGTTGTTGCGCAGCAGGCTGATAGCCTCTGCCCAGCTGTAATTGTCACACACGCCGTTCAGCGGGATCGCCGACATCAGGCGGGCGTTCACATAGGCACGGTGCAGTGCATCACGCATAGCCAGGCCGTTCATCACGGTAGCCAGCATTCCCATGTGGTCGCCCACTACGCGGTTCATGCCGGCTTGCGCCAGGCCCGCGCCGCGGAACAGGTTCCCGCCGCCAATAACTACACCGACCTGAATTCCCAGTTCGACCAGCTCTTTCACTTCCTGAGCCATGCGATCCAAAACGCTGGCGTCGATACCAAAACCTTCTGCACCTTGCAGGGCTTCGCCACTCAGTTTAAGCAGAATACGCTGATATACGGGTTTTGCATTGGTTGCCATGGTGTTCTGTCCTAAGAAGCAGTATTAGTATTGGGGATTTCAGCCGATGAAACGCGCCTGAGGTGAGCATCACGCTGCAGGGCCTGCCACCGGTGTAATTCTGGCTGGATAGTATGGAACCGCCAGACGGCGGTTCCATCGACAGTCATTAAGACTGTTTGCTCATCGCGGCAACTTCAGCAGCGAAGTCGGTCTCGACTTTCTCGATGCCTTCGCCCACTTCGAAGCGAATGAAGTTGGTCACGTCAGCGTTGTGCTCTTTCAGCACCTGAGCAACGGATTTGCTCGGATCAATAACGAAAGGCTGACCGGTCAGAGAAACTTCGCCGGTGAATTTCTTCATGCGGCCTTCAACCATTTTCTCTGCGATTTCTTTCGGCTTGCCGGACTGCATGGCGATGTCCAACTGAACCTGGTACTCTTTTTCTACCACTTCAGCAGACACGTCTTCCGGCTTCACGAACTCTGGCTTGCTTGCCGCAATGTGCATTGCGATTTGCTTAACCAGCTCTTCGTCAGCGCCTTTAGCCGCAACCAGAACGCCGATACGCGCGCCGTGCAGGTAGCTGCCCAGCACTTCGCCTTCCAGGGAAGCAACGCGACGAATGTTGATGTTTTCGCCGATTTTTGCCACCAGCGCTACGCGCTCTTCTTCGAACTGTGCTTTCAGCACGTCAACGTCAGTGATTTTGCCGGCCATGGCCGCATCCAGCACTTTGTCGGCGAACGCCTGGAAACCGGCGTCTTTCGCTACGAAGTCAGTCTGGCAGTTAACTTCCAGAATGATGCCGTAGTTGCCTTCGATCTTGGTTTTGATCACGCCGTCAGCAGCTACGTTGCCTGCTTTTTTAGCGGCTTTGATCGCACCGGACTTACGCATGTTTTCGATTGCCAGTTCGATGTCGCCGTTGGATTCAACCAGCGCCTTCTTGCAATCCATCATGCCAGCGCCGGTACGCTCGCGCAGTTCTTTTACCAGGGCAGCGGTAATATCAGCCATTTATTTTTCCTCGGTTATCTCGCGTGGAGACAGTTCTCATTCAGATAAGCAAAGGGGGCCTTAACAGGCCCCCCTAACCAACATATGTCAATACCTGGTTAATAAGGGCTCAGTGACGAGCTTGCCTTATTATTCAGCTTCTACGAAGCCTTCTTCCGCCTGAACGGCCAGATCTTGAGAACGACCTTCACGCACAGCGGCAGCAACGGCAGTCAGGTACAGGTTTACTGCACGGATTGCGTCGTCGTTACCAGGGATGATGAAGTCAACGCCGTCTGGGTTGGAGTTGGTATCAACGATAGAGAATACCGGGATACCCAGGTTGTTGGCTTCTTTGATCGCGATGTGCTCGTGATCGGCATCGATAACGAACAGTGCGTCTGGCAGACCGCCCATATCTTTGATACCGCCCAGGGAGTTTTCCAGCTTGGCCAGTTCACGAGTGCGCATCAGCGCTTCTTTCTTGGTCAGCTTGTCCAGGGTGCCGTCTTGAGACTGGATTTCCAGATCTTTCAAACGCTTGATGGACTGACGAACGGTTTTCCAGTTAGTCAGCATGCCGCCCAACCAGCGGTGGTTCACGAAGAACTGGTCACAGCTGTTAGCAGCGTCTTTTACCGCTTCGCTTGCTGCGCGCTTGGTACCTACGAACAGGATCTTGCCTTTACGGGAAGAGATCTTGCTCAGTTCAGCCAGAGCGGCGTTGAACATTGGTACGGTCTGCTCCAGGTTGATGATGTGAACCTTGTTACGAGCGCCGAAGATGAAAGGCTTCATTTTCGGGTTCCAGTAACGGGTCTGGTGACCGAAGTGAACACCAGCCTTGAGCATGTCGCGCATGGAAACAGTTGCCATGATTAAACCTCTATAGATTAATTGGGGTTATGCCTCCACGTATCCCATAACGCCGACCCTGGCGGCGACAAGTCACCTCAGGGCACCCCGGCGGATGTGCCGATACGTGTGTGTTATTTACACAAAATGAGTGCAGTTAAAGTATTTTCGGCCAATTCCTGCCAGGTCACAAGAACCAAGTCGCGGATCGCCGGCGCGCTTTATACCATAAACCCGCCGCCGACACCAACTTTTGTTGCTTTGCGCCGGGCATCGGGAAATGAAATTTGGCAGCCCCCGGCCGGGCTGATACCATAAGTCACTGCTTCTTATTGTCGACGATAACGACACCTGCGGACGAATTTCATGGCAATCTCAATTAAAACACCTGATGACATCCAAAAAATGCGCGTGGCCGGCCGCCTGGCCGCCGAAGTGCTGGAAATCATCGAGCCGCACGTCAAACCTGGCGTGACCACCGGCGAGCTGGACCGTATCTGTCACGAGTACATCACCAACGAGCAGCAGGCTATTTCCGCCTGCCTCGGCTATCACGGCTTCCCGAAATCCGTGTGCATCTCGGTGAACGAAGTGGTGTGCCACGGCATCCCGAGCGACGACAAAACGCTGAAAGACGGCGACATCGTCAATATCGACGTGACCGTGATTAAAGACGGCTTCCACGGCGACACCTCGAAGATGTTCATCGTCGGCAAACCAACCATTCTGGGCGAGCGCCTGTGCCGCGTCACTCAGGAAAGCCTGTATCTGGCGCTGAAGATGGTCAAGCCGGGCATCCGCCTGCGCACCCTGGGCAAGGCTATCCAGCAATTCGTCGAGGCCGAGAAGTTCTCCGTGGTGCGCGAGTATTGCGGCCACGGCATCGGCGAAGTGTTCCACGAAGAGCCGCAGGTGCTGCACTATGATGCCGACGATGGCGGCGTGGTGCTGCAGGCGGGCATGGCCTTCACCATCGAACCGATGGTCAACGCCGGCGACTACCGCATCCGCACCATGAAAGACGGCTGGACGGTAAAAACCAAAGATCGCAGCTTGTCGGCGCAGTATGAGCATACTATTGTGGTCACTGATAACGGCTGCGAGATAATGACGTTGCGCAAGGATGACACCATCCCCAACATCATTACGCACGAGATGTAAGCACCGCGGCGCACGCCGCGTGCAGAATATCACCAGGCCGGCTTTTGCCGGCCTTTTTTATGGGCTGCGCACTATGTCTGACAATCTCCTTCAACAGGCGGCCCCGGCCGTGCCGATGCCGCCCGCTTCCCCCAGCACCTACGGCGACGAAGAGCTCACCTGCCCGATGCTGAAACAGCGGCTGGAGCAGTTCCAGCTGTGGCTAGCGGCGGCGTTCGACGCCGGCTCCAGCGCCGAAAGCCTGGTGGCGGCGCGCAGCGACTTTATCGATCGCCTGCTGCGCCGGCTGTGGACGTTCTACGGCTTCGAAGATATCCCGGAAACGGCGCTGGTGGCGGTCGGCGGCTACGGCCGCGGCGAACTGCACCCGCTGTCGGACATCGACGTGCTGGTGCTCAGCCAGCGCCGGCTGACGGAACAGCAGTCGCAGCGGGTCGGCGAATTCATCACCCTGCTGTGGGATCTCAAGCTGGAAGTGGGCCACAGCGTGCGCACTCTGGAAGAGTGCCTGCTGGAAGGGCTGGCGGATCTGACCGTGGCCACCAACCTGATCGAATCGCGTATGATCTGCGGCGACGTCGCGCTGTTCCTGCAGATGCAAAAACATATCTTCAGCGACGGCTTCTGGCCTTCGCCGCAGTTTTTCCACGCCAAGATCAACGAGCAGCAGGAGCGCCATCAGCGCTACCACGGCACCAGCTATAACCTGGAGCCGGATATCAAAAGCAGCCCCGGCGGCCTGCGCGATATTCACACGCTGCTGTGGGTGGCGCGGCGCCACTTCGGCGCCACTTCGCTGGACGAAATGGTCGGCTTCGGTTTCCTCACCCAGGCCGAGCGCAACGAGCTGAACGAGTGCCAGAGCTTCCTGTGGCGCATCCGCTTCGCGCTGCACCTGGTGCTGCCGCGTTACGACAACCGCCTGCTGTTCGATCGCCAGCTCAGCGTGGCGCAGCTGCTGCGCTATGAAGGCGAAGGCAACGAGCCGGTCGAGCGCATGATGAAAGACTTCTACCGCATGACGCGGCGCGTCAGCGAACTGAACCACATGCTGCTGCAGCTGTTCGACGAGGCCATTCTGGCGCTGGACGCCACCGAGAAGCCGCGCCCGCTGAACGACGATTTCCAGCTGCGCGGCGATCTGATCGACCTGCGCGACGAAACGCTGTTTATCCGCGAGCCGCAGGCCATCATGCGCATGTTCTACCTGATGGTGCGCAACCGCGAGATCAAGGGCATTTATTCCACCACCGTGCGCCAACTGCGTCACGCGCGCCGCCACCTGAAACAGCCGCTGTGCACCATTCCGGAAGCGCGCGATCTGTTTATGGCCATCCTGCGCCATCCCGGCGCGGTGTCGCGCGCGCTGGTGCCGATGCACCGTCACAGCGTGCTGTGGGCCTATATGCCGCAGTGGGGCAAGATCGTCGGGCAGATGCAGTTCGACCTGTTCCACGCCTATACCGTCGATGAACACACCATCCGCGTGCTGCAGAAGCTGGAGAGTTTCGCCGACGACCAGACCCGGCCGCGCCATCCGCTGTGCGTGGAGTTGTATCCGCGCCTGCCGCACCCGGAACTGCTGCTGCTGGCGGCGTTGTTCCACGATATCGCCAAAGGGCGCGGCGGCGACCACTCGATCCTCGGCGCGGAAGACGTGGTGGAGTTCGCCGAACTTCACGGCCTCAACTCGCGTGAAACCCAGCTGGTGGCCTGGCTGGTGCGCTGCCACCTGCTGATGTCGGTCACCGCGCAGCGCCGCGATATCCAGGATCCGACGGTGATCCAGCAGTTCAGCAGCGAAGTGCAGAGCGAAACCCGCCTGCGCTATCTGGTATGCCTGACGGTGGCCGACATCTGCGCCACCAACGAAACCCTGTGGAACAGCTGGAAACAGAGCCTGCTGCGCGAGCTGTATTTCGCCACCGAGAAGCAGCTGCGCCGCGGCATGCAAAACAGCCCGGATCTGCGCGAACGCGTGCGCCATCACCGCCTGCAGGCGCTGGCGCTGCTACGCATGGACAACATCGACGAAGAGGCGCTGCACCGCATCTGGAGCCGCTGCCGAGCCGACTATTTCCTGCGCCACTCGCCGAATCAGCTGGCCTGGCACGCCCGCCACCTGCTGGCCCACGATTCCACCCAGCCGCTGGTGCTGGTCAGCCGCCAGGCGACGCGCGGCGGCACCGAGATCTTCATCTGGAGCCCGGACCGCCCTTATCTGTTCGCCGCCGTCGCAGGCGAGATGGATCGCCGCAATCTGAGCGTGCACGACGCCCAGATCTTCACCAACCGCGACGGCATGGCAATGGACACCTTTATCGTGCTGGAGCCGGACGGCAGCCCGCTGGCGCAGGATCGCCACGCGGCGATCCGCCAGGCGCTGCTGCAGGCCATCACCCAGCGGGAGTATCAGCCGCCGCGCGTGCGCCGGCCCTCTTCCAAGCTGCGTCACTTCAGCGTGCCGACCGAGGCCACTTTCCTGCCGACCCATACCGATCGCCGCAGCTACCTGGAGCTGACCGCACTCGACCAGCCCGGCCTGCTGGCGCGGGTGGGCGAAGTGTTCGCTGACCTGGGGCTGTCGCTGCACGGCGCGCGCATTTCCACCATCGGCGAGCGGGTCGAGGATTTGTTTATCCTGGCCGACGGCGAGCGGCGCGCGCTCGACCAGGAAACGCGCAGAAAGTTGGAGCAACGGTTGACAGAGGCCCTCACCCCAAACGATAAAATGTGATACAAGTAACTTTTTACCGACAACATCAGGAAAGAGAACAGCATGCAGCAATTACAGAACGTTATTGAAAGCGCCTTCGAGCGCCGTGCGGACATCACCCCGGCGAACGTAGACACCGTAACGCGCGAAGCGGTAAACCAGGTGATCGGCCTGCTGGACAGTGGCGCCCTGCGCGTCGCCGAGAAGATCGACGGTCAATGGGTCACCCATCAGTGGCTGAAGAAAGCCGTGCTGCTCTCTTTCCGCATCAACGACAACAAGGTGATGGACGGCGCGGAAACCCGCTACTACGACAAGGTGCCGATGAAATTCGCCGACTACGACGAAGCGCGCTTCCAGAAGGAAGGTTTCCGCGTCGTGCCGCCGGCCACCGTGCGCCAGGGCGCGTTCATCGCGCGCAACACCGTGCTGATGCCGTCTTACGTTAACATCGGCGCCTACGTCGACGAAGGCACCATGGTCGACACCTGGGCCACCGTCGGTTCTTGCGCGCAGATCGGCAAAAACGTTCACCTGTCCGGCGGCGTCGGCATCGGCGGCGTGCTGGAGCCGCTGCAGGCCAACCCGACCATCATCGAAGACAACTGCTTCATCGGCGCGCGCTCCGAAGTGGTGGAAGGCGTGATCGTGGAAGAAGGCTCGGTGATTTCGATGGGCGTATACCTCGGCCAGAGCACCCGCATTTATGACCGCGAGACCGGCGAAATCCATTACGGCCGCGTGCCGGCGGGTTCGGTGGTGGTTTCCGGCAACCTGCCGTCGAAAGACGGTTCCTACAGCCTGTACTGCGCGGTGATCGTCAAGAAGGTCGACGCCAAAACGCGCGGTAAAGTCGGCATTAATGAGTTATTGCGCACTATCGACTAAATTGAAATAGCGGGTGATTCACCCGCTATTTTTTTGTCTGCGTTTCGCTGGCAGTCACAGTCGCAGACCTCGCTTTCCGCCATAATCGCAGTCGTGGAATATAACGATCACATCTAAAGAGGGCGCAGTATGTACGATAACTTGAAGAGTTTGGGCATCAATCAACCGGAAGACGTCGATCGCTATAGCCTGCGTCAAGAGGCCAACAACGACATCCTCAAGATCTATTTCCGCAAGGACAAGGGCGAGTTCTTCGCTAAAAGCGTGAAGTTCAAGTACCCGCGCCAGCGTAAAACCGTGGTGGCGGACAACGCCGGCCAGGGCTACAAGGAAATTCACGAGATCAACCCGAACCTGCGTTACGTGATCGACGAACTGGATCAGCTGTGCCAACGCGATCAGGTGGAAGTGGATCTGAAGCGTAAAATCCTCGACGACCTGCGCCATCTCGAAGGCGTGGTGTCGCACAAGATTGCCGAGATCGAAGCCGATCTGGAAAAACTCACCCGCGGCAAGTAATGCGGATCGGTTGATCCGCATCATCGCCAAGGCGCCCTTTCGCGGCGCCTTTTTACTTTACGATTGCAGCAGCGTGCCCCACTGCTCGACCCACGGGCAGGCGGCCACTTCCGGCTCCGGCTGTTCCATCGCATCGATCTCCAGCACTTCGCCAACGCGGGTGGCGCCCTGCTCCTGCAGCAGCGCGTCGAACGCGCGCCCGGCGCCGCAGAAGTTGTCATAGCTGCTGTCGCCGAGGGCGATCAGCCCATAGCGCAGCTCCGGCTGGTAGCCGACCTGATCGCGAATGGCGTGGAACAGCGGCGCGATGCTGTCCGGCAGATCGCCCTGCCCGGTGGTGGAGGTAATCACCAGCGCGTAGTGCTGACGGTAATACTGCCAGGCCTCCAGCGTGCCCTCTTCGAACAGTTTGACCTCATGGCCCTGTTCGCTGAGGATGTTTTGCGCCTCTTCCGCCACCAGCAGCGAATTGCCGTAGACCGTTCCCACGAAGATACCAACCTGAGCCATGGCTCCTACTCCCTTCATTACCTTTAAAAATTGTCAGCTATCCTGACCGTTAGCCGCGCTAAACTCAACCCCGGCAAGTTCAGGGAATACTCCCGCCCAGCCGAACTGCGTCATCACCCCTTGCCAGTCTTCGTCCCAGCGCGCCGTCACCCGCAGCGCCTCACCGGTCACCGGGTGCGTCAGCTGCAGATGGCTGGCGTGCAACATCAGGCGCGGGCAGCCGAAATGCTGCGCCATGCCACGGTTCTGCCGCAGATCGCCGTGCTTGCTGTCGCCGATGATCGGATGGCGAAGATGCGCCATGTGGCGCCGCAGCTGGTGCTTGCGGCCGGTTTCCGGCTGCAGCTCCACCAGGCTGTAGCGCGCGCTGTCGTAGCGGCCGACGGCCACCGGCATCTCTACCTGCGCCAGCGGCCGGTAGTGCGTCACCGCCGGCTGCGGCCCTTTATCGGCATCGGCATGTTTATCGGCGATTTTGTCCAGCTCCGCCGTCAGCGGGTAGTCGAGGGTCGCCCCCTCCTGCACGTAGCCGCGCACCACCGCATGGTAGGTTTTCTGCACCTGATGCTGCTCGAACTGCAGCGACAGCAGACGCGCCACCTCGCTGGAGAGCGCCATCAGCAGCACGCCGGAAGTCGGGCGATCGAGACGGTGCACGGTAAAGACGTGCTGCCCGAGCTGATCGCGCACCGTCTGCATCATAAAGCGGGTCTCATGACGATCCAGCCAACTGCGGTGTACCAACCAACCCGACGGCTTGTTCACCGCCACCAGGTGTTCATCCTGATACAAAATCTCAATCACATCGCTTTCCCAGGTCAATAGCCGTTTCGGGCGCGAGTATAACAGGCGTGCGGCTCAGCGCTAGTTCACCCATTCGATGGTCACCAGCCGCATATCGGCGCGGCCGCGATCGTCCACCGCCCGAATGCGGTAGCGCCCGTTGTCGATCGGCCGCCAGTCGATCGGCTTTTTGCTGGCGCTGCTGCCGAGATAGATATCGTCAACGAACCAGTACACCGTCTTGCTGTCGGCGTCCGTCACCGCGTTGAAGGCGATTTTATCTCGCCCCTGCTGCGACTGGCGCAGGGTATAGGTGGTGTTTTTCAGCGGCGAAGTGATGCGCGGCGCGTTGCCGCCGACGGCGATGCCGTTGTCCTTGCAGCGGTTGACCGGCGGCGCCCGCTTCGGCAGCCCGGCCTGGGCGAACACGTTGGCCAGATCGGAAGGCCAGAACTCAAAAATTTCGGTACGGGTCTGCGCCGCGTCATACGGCGGGCAAACGACCTCGCCGCTGTGAATATCCAGCACCACCGGCCGATAGACGCTGTCGACCTTGATCGGCGACTTGCCGGGAATGAACCAGGTCTTGCCCTTCTGCTGGCACCACGGCGTCGGCAGATCGCCGCTGGCGAGGCAAATATCCACCCGCCGCAGCCGTTGGGGGAACGGGTGCTTCGGTTCCCGCAGGCCGGGGTAGCTGGCATTGACGCTGTCGATGATGTTGAAGAACAGCGGCGCGGCCGCCTCGGCGCCGACCAACGCATTGTTGCCGCGCCCATCGAAGTTGCCTTCCCACACCACCAGCACGTAAGGGCCGAAAATCCCGACGCTCCAGGCGTCGCGAAAGCCCCAGGAAGTGCCGGTCTTCCAGTACACCGGCAGCGAAGAAGAACGCTGCGCCAGCGTATCGCCCGGCCGCCGGTGCTGGCGCAGCATATCCAGCGTGATGAAACTGGCCTCCTCGCTCAGCAGCCGCACCGGCGTCGATTCGGCCTCGTTCAGTTGCATACGAAGCGGCCGCAGCTCGCCGCGGTTCGCCAGCAACGCATACAGCTTCGCCAATTCCTGCGCCGTCACCTCGCCGCCGCCCAGTACCAGCGACAGCCCGTAGTGGCTTTCGTTGGCCATATTGGCGACGCCGGTCAGGCGCAAAAACTGATAAAAGGTCGGCTGGCGCAGCTGCGAGGCAACATACACCGCCGGGATGTTGCGGCTGAAATTCAGCGCGTCGGTGGCGGTCACCGGGCCGAGAAAGCGCCGGTCGAAATTTTCCGGCGCATAGGCGCCGAACGACGAAGGCACGTCCTTCAGGATGGTCATCGGATGCAGCACGCCCTGCTCCATGCCCAGCGCGTAGATGAACGGTTTGAGCGTCGAACCCGGCGAGCGTTTGGCGTTGGTGCCGTTCACCTGCCCCTGGATCGGCCGATTGTAATAATCCGCCGATCCCACCAGCGCGCGCACCCCCATATCGCGGCTGTCCACCAGCAGCACCGCGGCGTTTTGGATGCCGCGGCTGCGGTTGCGGGCGATAAAGGCATTGACCTGCCGCTCAACCAGCCGCTGCAACCCGGCGTCCAGCGTGGTGTCGACGCGGGTATCGCGCTGCACCAGTTGCTGCGTCTGCTGGCGCAGCTGTTCGATAAAGTGCGGCGCGATATAGGGCACTTGTTCGGGCTGGCGCAGCGCCAGCGGCAGGCGGAACAGCGTTTGCTGGCTGGCGTCGGTGGGGTAAACCCGCTGCCAGCGCTGGAACAGACGGTTGCGCGCCTGGGTCAACGCGGCGCCGAGCACGCCGGTTTTCGGCTCCAGACGGTAGCTGGGCGACTGCGGCAGCACCGCCAGCGTCAGCGCCTCCGGCAGGGTCAAATCCTTCGGCGACTTGGCGAAATAGATCAGGCTGGCGGCGCCGATGCTTTCGATGTTGCGGCCGTAAGGGGCGTAATTCAGGTAGGCTTCCAGGATATCGCGCTTGGAGTAGCTCAGTTCCAGCTGCACCGCACGCAGCACCTGCAGCAGCTTGCCGCCCGGCGTGCGGGTGTTGAGATGCCAGCGCATGCGCGCCAGCTGCATGCTGATGGTCGATCCGCCCTGCATTTTGCCGCCGGCGACATAGCTGCGCCAGAAGCCGCGCATCAGGCTGACGGGGTTAAAACCGGGGTTGTAGTAGAACCAGCGGTCTTCGTGCAGCAGCAGCCCGCGCACCGCCAACGGCGACACCTGCTCCAGCGGCGTCCACAGCCGGTAGCGGTCGTCGTTGGCCAGGGTGATGCGCAGCAGCGCGCCGTGCCTGTCGTAATAGACGGAAGACTGCGGCAGCCCCTGCCACAGGGGCGGATGCGGCCACAGCCGAATCGCGGCCAGCAGCAGCGCCAGTAAAAACACCGCCATCAAGCCGTTTTGCAGCACGCGCCCGGTCAGGACCTTCATACGTTCTCACCACCCCGGCGCCAGACGCTGGCCTGGCGCCGGAGCCGGCCTAGTCGTTGCCCGCCGGCACCACCACCAGCTTGCCGCCGCCGGCCGACATCGCCTGTACTTCACGATCGTACATGGCTTCGCCGTAGGCCGGTGGAACAATAAAGCTGCCGGTATTGGTGGCCTTGATCTGATAGACGAACTCCTGTACCTCGGTGCCGGCGCTGCCGTAGATAATCACCCGATCTTCACGGATATCGCTGTAATCCGGCGCCCAGGTGGAGCCAGAGGCGGCCAGTGGCGACTGCCAACCGCCGCGGTCTTCGCTCTCCTCGCCGGCGTCGGCCGGTTCCGGCGGCGTTTGCTGCACCACTTCGAACCCGCCCGGCAGCAGATCGACGATCGCCAGGTTGCTCTGCCCCTCTTTCGAGTTGGCGCGCACCTTCAGATGGACGTTGATCTTCTGCCCCAGCGTCACCTGCGTCACCGGCTTGCCCTGTTCGTCGGTGTAATCGCGGACGATCTCAATGCCGCGCGACAGCGCTTTTTGCGGCGCATTCAGGTCGTAACCGGCCTGCGTCACCACATACCAGGCCGGCGCATTGCCGCCGTTGGTGAAGCGCACCGCGGTGGCATCGGCGTTGAACTGCCCCTGAACGAACAACCCCTGCAGCTCACTGATGCGCTGCGGCTCGCCGCCGCTTTTGCCTACCTGCACGATGCCCAATGCATCCGCATTGGCGGATTGCGCCGCCACCTGGGCCGAATAGCTTTCCAGCGCCAGAATGCTCATCGCGGAGGAGTAGGTGGTATAACGCTCTTCTTTCAGCGCCTTGACCATATTCTCCAGCACCTGCGGCGGGATCGACGCCACCTTCTCCGGGAAGTGACGGGTAATCAGATACAGCCGCGTCGCATCCTGCACCAGCGGATCGAAATAGTTCTGCGTCCACCAGGCGCTGTCATACGCCTTGCTCAGCTGCTGCCAGCTCGGTTGCAACAGCGCGGCGGCTTCGTCGTCCATCTTCAACAACCGATAGGAAGAAGCCAGATACAGCGCGCTCAGATCGGTTTTCCACCCTTCGCCATAGCGTTTTTGCAGCGTATCCTGCACCGCCGCCAGCGAGTTGGTGGTCACTTCACCCTGCAGCGTCAGCAGGTAAACCGCCCAGCTGCGCAGGCGCAGCAGATACAGATCGTCGAATCCGCTGGCCGCCAGCTCGCGCAATGCGCCGTTGGCCTCGTCCAGCATGCCTTCCGGCAGGGCGTAGCCCGCCGCTTTGGCTTCGAGCAAATACTGCACCACATAAGGCGTGACGAAAGGATCGGCATCCGGCGACGAACGCCAGGCGCCGATCGCTCCGCTGTCGTTCTGGCGTGCGCGCAGCACGCCAAGCAGGTTGCGCAGCTGCTTGCTGACTTCCGCCTGGCTCAGGCTGCTTTTCATCTCGGGGTGGCGGCTCTGCAGCATCAGCGGAATTGAGCGGCTGACGATCTGCTCGGAACAGTAATACGGGTAATCCGCCAGGTATTGCGCCAGCCCGCTGGTCAGCACCAGCGGCGAATTCGACACCGCCGCCCGGCGCTGCGCGAAAGCGTCAAACATCTGGCGCAGGCCATCGACGTTCTGACTGCCGCCGCTCATGCGCCCCATCACCGACTGGGTACGGTACGGCGCCGCCGGCCGCACCGAGGTGCTGACAGTGCGGCGGCTGGCCTGGTCGCCGTAACGGGCGTCGAACACCAGCGGCGCATCGCCCAGCACGGCTTTGGCGCGCAGGCGGAAAGCGATCACGCCTTCGCGTTTTTCCGCCAGCGTCAGGCTTTGCGTCGCGTTGCCCACCACCTCCAACTGCTGCGGCGGCGTCAGTAGGACATTGATAGCCACCGACTGACCGTTCAGCCCGTCGAGGTTGTTGCTGACGCCCACGCTGACGTCGAACTCGTCACCCGGCGCCACCATCGCCGGCACGTTCGGCGTCATGATGAAATTGTCGCGCACCGTGGCGGCGGTTTGCGCCTTGCCGATTTTCTCCGGGGTCACCGAAATCGCCATCACGCGGATCTTGCCGTTGAAGTAGTCCGGCACCGGGTAAACGAACTGCTTCTCGCCGCTGACCTCGGTAATGCCGGACCAATAGGCCACCGGCTTATCGCGCTTACGCTTGAACGGGTTGAGGTTGAGATCCAGCCCCTCGCCCGCATCGCCGCCCGGCGCCGCGGTCAGCGCCATCAGCTTGCTGAACTCCGGCAGGATCAGATCGAGGATCTGCGAGCTGCTCACGTTCAGTTCGCGCTTGCTGAAGAAGAACTCCAGCGGATCCTTCAGGCGGTAGCGCGCCACCTGCAGAATGCCCTCATCGACGGCGA
Source organism: Serratia sp. G204Y (assembly GCF_051172435.1). NCBI lineage: Bacteria > Pseudomonadati > Pseudomonadota > Gammaproteobacteria > Enterobacterales > Yersiniaceae > Serratia > Serratia sp. G204Y. The sequence goes on from NZ_JBPIZA010000007.1 coordinate 51,728, forward strand.
ACAGCGCCACCTGCTGCGGCGCGTCGGTCTTGACGGTCATCGTCAGGTTTTCACCCGGCTTGATGACCTCCGGCGCCGTCACCTTGAGGCTGTTTTGCCGCGCCTTGGTGCTGATCTTGAACGGCATCACGCCATAGCTCAGCGGGCTCATGAAGATCTCGCTGGAGTTGATATCGCGCACGAACTGCACGTTGATGTAGCCGTTGCCCTCCATGCCGGCCGGCACGCGGATCTTCTGCACCGAGCTGGTGGTGTCGGTGTGGAACCACTGCCAGGCGTAAACCCTGTCCTTCTCGATGGTGATCAAGCCGCTGCCGGTATATGGCGCGTTGATCGCCACCTCGATCCCTTCGCCCGGCTGGTATTCCGCCTGGTTCAGTTTCAGCTTCAGTTCGGCGTTGCGATCCAGCGAACGGCTCAGGTTGGCGTTGCCGGCCACGCTGTAGGCGACGCGGTTGAGCGTTTTGCCCTGCGCATCTTCAATCACCAGCACGAAGTCGCCCGGCTTATCGGTCGCCAGCCGCAGATCCGCGCCCTGCCCGCTCAGCGCCAGCGGCTGTTCCGACAGCTGCACTTCCTTCATCTTCGACTGGTATTTGTAAACGCCCGAATCCTGTTTGGTCAGCACCGAAATGTATTTCTGCTCGATCAATACCTGCTTCAGATTCGGCAGGGCGATCTGTTGCAGATTCGGATCGATGGCGATCACGTTCAGATGCCGCTCCGCGTCGCGGTTGATGTAGCCCAGATCGCCGTCCGCCTTCACCCCGATCAGGTAATCGTAAGGCGAAACCAGCGTGCGGGCGGTCGCCGCCACCGAGCGCCCGCCGCCGGCGACGAACGCCTCCGACAGCAGCTGCAGCTGATAAGTGGCGTCGGCGTAGGATTTCAGATCGAGCGGGATATCGGCCGCGCCGTGCTCATCGGTGGTGCGATCTTCCAGCTCGGTTTCGAACCCGTCGCTGTTTTGCCGATTTTCATAGAACGCATAATCCGGGAAGCGATCGAAGCTCGGATACATCGGCCGCAGCGTCAGCCTGGTGCTCACGCGGCGATCCTGCGCCGGGGTGCCGAACAGGTTCTGCACATCGATGCTGGCCTTCAGCTCGGACGGTTTGACCCAGCCTTGCTGGCGGTTCGGCGTCAGCGCCAGCTTCACTTTCAGCTGATCCGGTTCGAACTCCTTCACATTGACCGCGGTATGGCCGAGCAGCGTGGAGGTATCGTTGTTTTTGCCGATCAGATACAGATAGACGTTCCACTCGCCGGTAGGCGAGTTTTCATCGGTGGTATAGCTCAGCTCATTGAAACCGCTGGCGCCCAGCGTCAGCGGCACGGTGGTCATCAGCTTGTCGCGCGGATCGCGGATTTCGGCGCGCACCGGCACGCCGGCCAGGCCAACGCCCCAGTCGGCGGCGCGGGTGATGAGGCCGATGTTAAAGGTATCCCCCGGCCGATAAACGCCGCGATCGGAGAACAGGTAACTGCTGAGCGTGCGCGGATCGGTCGGCGTTTGTTCACCGGCGACGTCGAAGCGCGAGAAGTCCAGCCCGCGATCGTTATAGCTGCCGGTCGGCAGGAAGGAGACATCCCCCTCCTTTTCCACCAGGAACATCACCGGCTGGCGCTCGTTGGTGTACACGTCGAGCGCCGGGAAACGCACGTGGCCGTCGGCCCCGGTGGTTTGGCTGAGCAGCGTCACGCCATTTTTGGCCACCACCGACACGTTGGCGCCACTGACCGGCGCGCCGCTTTGAATCGACTGCACAAAGACGTCGCGCGTCTTATCCTGCGAGCTCTTGGCGACGATGCCCAGATCGGTCACCACCACAAAGCGCGAATCGCCGACGTCGGGCTGATCTTCCCCGGTGCTCTCGTCCGGTTCCTGTTCTGGCTCGGCGCCCGCCTCTTCCGCCGCCGGTTTCCGGTTCGGCTGCCATTCGGACAGCGTCAGCAGGAATACTCCGCGATGGGAACTGGCGTTGGTGGAGAGATAGCGGGAGAGATCGATGCCCTGATAGTTCACTTCCCCCGGCCGCTCGTTGTTGAGCGCCGTCTGGTATTTGAAATGCTCGGTGAAATATTCGTCGTTGAGCCGGTTGAATTCCGTTGACGAGTATTCCCGGCTTTTGAAGGAGACGATGTGCTGCAGCTGACTCGGGATCACCCGCTTGATGTCCAGCCGCAGGCCCGCCACGTTGCGCGCCGCCACGCTGATCTGTTTGTCGCCGTTGACCGACAGCAGCGAGCCTGCGGACATGAACTGCAGCGATTTCGGGAACTCCGGCACTTCGACCACTCGATAAACCTTCTTCGGCATTTTGTAACCGCCGACGGAGACCAGCTGGTTGTCTATCTCGATCAGCACGAAGCGGTGCGCCGGAGCTTCAAAGCGGAAGCTGAACTGCGGCTGGTAGGCCTCTTCCGCCTCGTTAAGCGTCAATGGCAATGCCGTCGCCTGCGCCAGCACGTTTTTACCGACGCTGTCGACCGTCCATTGATAGAAATCTTCAGCATCGTTGGCGGTCTCGGCATCGCTCGGATCGTGCTGCGGCAGCAGCCAGGCTTTGGTGGCCCGCGCCAGCTCTTTATCCTTCACCGCATCGCTGAAGCCGACCACCAGCGCACGCTGCCCTTGGCCGCCGTCGGTATCCACCACCTGGGCGCTGGCGTCGCTCAGCGCCAGGCTGTACAGCGTCGGTACTTTGACCCAGTTGCTTTTCGCCTCAGCGACCGCATTGCCGGCCGCCGTCGATTTAACGCCTTTGCCGACGGTCAGATGCACAGCACCGCCCTGATCCAGCGCCTGCAGCGGCTCGGAATGCACCCAGGCGTTCAGTTTTTTCTCGTCATAGACCAGGGAGAAGTTCAGCTTTTTCTCGGAGGAAGCGCTGCCCTCCTTCAATCCCAGCGAAATCTGTTTTTCAAAGCTGGCGACGTCGACCGGCGCATTGAACTGCAAATTGAAAATCGCGCTGCGTTTCTGCGCATCTTGCGGATCGCGGTAATACTCGGCCTGCCCCAGGCGGTAATCGAACGCGGGCACGGTGAAGGCATAGCGGGTTTTGGCGAGCTTGACCTGCGGCGCCAGCAAGGTGGCGGGCTCGAGGGTTACGTCATATTTCGCGCCCATCGGCAGCGGTTTTTTCGGCGTGAACACCAGCGTCGACTCATTGCGCCACGCCCACTGCCCTTCTGCAGCCGGTTTGAGGATGATGCCGGCGCTCACGGTTTTACCCACCGCGCTTATTGCCGCGGCCGAGCCGCTGAAGGTCAGGCTCACCGTTTGCGGCGCCTGCCGGGCGGCGGCGTAGTCTATCGGCTCGGGGTTGGCCAACTCGGCGCTGATCTCCTGAACCGCCATTGGCGCCGGTTCGATGGGCTGGGGGCGGTTTTGCCACCAGTGCCAGCCGTAAAACGCGCCGCCTGTGGCGCCCGCCAGCAGCAGCAAGCCCAAACCGATCGCTTTCGGGTGTTTATCTACGCCGCTTTCGAGCCGCAAAAAACCGCGCGGCAGCGCAGCCCACCAGGCCGGCGCACGCCAGCTGAGGTTGCCGACCAGCGGTCTCAGCAACCGCCCCAACAGCGACAAAATCCCGCCCAGCAGGCGGCAAACGCCCTTAACCAGGGTAAAAGGCAAACGCAGGATAAACCTTAATAAATCCATTATTGCAGCACCTCATCATCCTAATGCAGCCCCCGGTCAACCGCCGCGGTTCAACCGAGCCGAAAGACGCCTTCGGCTCTCCTGCCCGGCATCCGCGCGAGTACTCTACACTGCCGGGCGGCAAAAATCTGCGCGCCGCCGGCGAATTACGGCGCTTTATTCAACATCAAATCCAGCTGTTGCAGCAGCACCAGCAGCGGCAGGCTGCTCGGTTCACGATCTTTCAACGCCTCTTCGAAATAAGGCGTGATGGCGAAGCGCGTCGGCAGCGGCGCTTCGGCGTCCAGCAACGCATACATGCGCGGCAAGAACACCCACTGCAGCCAGGCTTCGGCCGACATGCTGTCGATGCAGAACGGCTCGGTGCTGGAGAAAGCCTCATGATCAGGCGGCGCGGCCTGCCACAGCGCCAGATCGCGCATGGATTGTTCAATCGCCTGCAAACTGCAGCGCACCTGGTTATGTATACTCATCTGCATTCCCGATCTCTTTTCATTATGGTATTCAGCGCGCTGGCTGAAAGGCGGCAAAGCATAGCATTTTTATAGCCCAAATTCGGCGCGTCTGAGACAGCCCGCCGTTTTTATCTGGTGGCGTCCGCCGCCGCGCGGCACAATAGGCCCACCGAGTTCACCACACAGATAAAGATTCATGTCCGTAATAACAGAGAGAAAAAACCACGCGACGCCCGGTAAGGCCATGCTGGCTTCGGTCACCGGTTACGCCATGGACGGGTTTGACCTGCTGATCCTCGGCTTTATGCTGCCGGCCATCAGCAGCGAATTAGGATTAACCTCATCGGCCGCCGGTTCGCTGGTCACCTGGACGCTGATCGGCGCGGTGCTGGGCGGCGTGATCTTCGGCCACCTCAGCGATCGCTTCGGCCGAATCCGGGTGCTCACGATCACCATCCTGATGTTTTCCCTGTTCACCGGCCTGTGCGCCGTGGCGCAAGGATATTGGGATCTGCTGGCCTATCGCACCCTGGCGGGCATCGGGCTGGGCGGCGAGTTCGGCATCGGCATGGCGCTGATCGCCGAAGCCTGGCCGGCGGAGAAGCGCAACCGCGCTTCGGCTTACGTCGGCATGGGCTGGCAACTGGGCGTGCTGGCGGCCGCCTTCCTGACGCCGCTGCTGCTGGAACACATCGGCTGGCGCGGCATGTTTTTGGTCGGCCTGCTGCCGGCGCTGGCGTCATTCCTGATCCGCCGCACTCTGGGCGAACCGGAGGAATTCGTACGGCAGAAAGACGCTGGGCAATCGCTCTCCTTCCTGCAGCGTTTGCGCCTGCTGTTCAAGGATCGCGCCACCAGCAGGGCCAGCATCGGCATCTTCATTCTCTGTTCGGTGCAGAACTTCGGTTACTACGGCCTGATGATCTGGATGCCGACTTACCTGGCGAAAAACTTTGGCTTCTCGCTCACCAAGTCCGGCCTGTGGACGGCGGTGACGGTGGTCGGCATGACGTTCGGCATCTGGCTGTTTGGCGTACTGGCCGACCGCTTTCCCCGCTGGAAGATCTTCGTGCTGTATCAGGTCGGCGCCGTGGTGATGGTGATCGGTTACGCCCAGTTGAGCGACCCGACGCTGATGCTGTTCGCCGGTGCCGTGATGGGCATGTTCGTCAACGGCATGATCGGCGGCTACGGCGCGTTAATTTCCGATACCTACCCGGTGCAGGCACGCGCCACCGCGCAGAACATCCTGTTCAATCTGGGGCGCGGCGTCGGCGGCCTGGGGCCATTGGTAATCGGTGCGCTGGTGACGCAGGTGTCGTTTACCGCGGCCATCAGCCTGCTGGCGGCAATTTACCTGCTGGATATCTACGCCACGCTGTTCCTGCTGCCGAAAAAACAGGGCGCAGGCGATACGCTGGGCGCGATTGGTTAACGCTGAAGAGGGATTAAGGCAGGGCCGCACGCGCGGCGGAATAGAACAAAAGTTGGGGGCACTGCGTTAACAGTGCCCCCGGTTCGTTTTATAGCTATCCCGCTACACAGCGTGCTCCCTGCTCAATCCTTGAAAACTTTTCCTGCGGCCATCCTGACCAAGCGATCCTTGCATCATCCTGCAGCATCGTCCTGACGCGGTTCCTCAGCCTTCCTGACCCGCCGACAGTCCTGTGCCGGCTCTCAATCTCCGTCCTGGAGGTGTCCCTGGTTTCTATCCTGAAACATCCTGGGCATCTCCTGACGCCATCCTTCGCTCTTGCCTGAGCGCATCCCTTTCTTCTTCCTGAAGCTGCATCATCCTGATGCTTTCCTGCTCCGCCGGTTCCGTTCCGGTAACGATAAGATCGCTTAAATTCCCCGGAATCACAAGGGTTTGGGAGGTGTCTCACACTAAATTAAGCCTAAGAGTTATCCTAAAGAAATTCTAACCAATTGATCTGGATAACAATAATCTCATCGCCTGGAGAAAGGCGGGAAAAATTAAGAGCGATCTCTCACAGCCCGTGTGAGAGATCTCGCACACGGGCGACGGCGAATCCGTCGCCATTCAGTCCAGCACCGGGCGCAGCGCATCGAGGAAATTCCCCAGCGTCGCCGCCAGCAGGGTACGCTTATCGCTGCCGAACTGTTCCAGCACCACGTTGCCGCTGACGTTGCACAACGACACCATCGTCATCTCGGATTCGGTGGTCGCCAGGAACAGCGTTGGCGGCAGCTTGAGGCGCTTTTGCGTCACCAGATGGCCGATCAGGTTCTCCTGCAGGCGGATAAAATCCTCTTCGCTCCAGACCTGCAGCAGGCTCAGACGATGCTCGCCGAACTGCGCGCTCATGTCGCCGGCGTATTGCTGCGTGTAGAAACGGTGCGCGTCCGACTGCAAACGCAGCTCCAGCGCGGCTTCTACCTTTTCCAACGTCGCCGCCGGTTCGAAAGGCTGTGGCAACCACAACACTTCGTCCTCGCGGTTCTCCACGATGCAGGGCGACGGCACGCCGTACAGCGCCTGGCTGGCCGGCGCGTGGCCGCGCTCTTGCTGCCACAACTCGACATAGCGTTGAGTGAATTCACGCAGAGCGTGCGATACATCATGGTCCATATTCTTTCCCGCATACGTTAAACTGACGGCCATTGTACCTATCTCTGACCAAGGTGACAGCAGATGTCCTCATATCAAGACCACCAGGCCCTGTCGGGGCTGACGCTGGGCAAACCCACCGCCTACCGCGATCGCTACGACGCCTCGCTGCTGCAGGCGGTGCCGCGCAGCATGAACCGCGAGCCGCTGGGGCTGTACCCCGATAACCTCCCCTTCCACGGCGCGGACATCTGGACGCTGTACGAGCTCTCCTGGCTGAACGCCAACGGGCTGCCGCAGGTGGCGGTCGGTGAAATCAGCCTCAACGCCGACAGCCTGAACCTGATCGAATCGAAAAGCTTCAAGCTGTATCTCAACAGCTTCAACCAAACCCCGTTCGCCGATTGGGAAACGGTGCGCAGCACGCTGCAGCGCGATCTGTCCGCCTGCGCCCAGGGCGAGGTGAGCGTCACCCTGTTCAGCGTCGAGCAGTTGGAAAGCACGCCGATCGCCCGCCTGGCCGGCGACTGCATCGATCAGCAGGATATCCGCATCGACAATTATGAGTTCAACGCCGACTACCTGCTGAACGCCGCCGGTGAAGAGGTGGTGGAAGAGCAATTGGTCAGCCACCTGCTGAAGTCCAACTGCCTGATCACCCATCAACCGGACTGGGGCTCGGTGCAGATAAGCTACCGCGGCGGCAAGATCGATCGCGAAGCGCTGCTGCGCTACCTGGTCTCCTTCCGCCACCACAACGAATTCCACGAGCAGTGCGTCGAGCGCATCTTTAACGATTTGATGCGCTACTGCCGGCCGCAAAGCCTGACGGTTTACGCCCGCTACACCCGCCGCGGCGGGCTGGATATCAACCCGTGGCGCAGCAACGTCGAATTCGCCCCCGAGCGCGGCCGCCTGGCGCGCCAATAAGTGCGAAACATTGCTCAACAACTGAGCTAACGAGCGGTTTATGTTGGTAAAAGCGCAGGGACGGCGGTAAGGTTAAAACGAGGCTGCGGCCGGGCGGAACGCCCGCTGCGCCGCAGCACGCCAACCATAACGAGATGCTGTTTTGCTGCGTATGGATTACTACCGCCCCGCACCGGGTGCAAAGGAGTTACCTTGATTACACACATCAGCCCGCTTGGCTCTATGGATTTATTGTCGCAGCTGGAAGTAGACATGCTGAAGCGCACCGCCAGCAGCGACCTGTACCGCCTGTTCCGCAACTGTTCGCTGGCCGTGTTGAACTCCGGCAGCCAAACCGACAACAGCAAGCAGCTGCTGTCACGCTATGAAACCTTCGACATCAACGTGCTGCGCCGCGAACGCGGGGTGAAGCTGGAGCTGGTCAACCCGCCGGAAGAGGCGTTCGTCGACGGCCGCATCATCCGCTCGCTGCAGGCCAACCTGTTCGCCGTACTACGCGACATCCTGTTCGTGCACGGCCAAATCGCCAGCGCCGGCCGTTTCCAGCACCTGAACCTGGAAAACTCGGCCCATATCACCAACCTGGTATTCTCGATCCTGCGCAATGCACGCACGCTGCATCTGGATGAAGATCCCAATATGGTGGTGTGCTGGGGCGGCCACTCGATCAACGAGAACGAATACCTGTACGCGCGCAAGGTCGGCAGCCAGCTGGGCCTGCGCGAGCTGAACATCTGCACCGGCTGCGGGCCGGGCGCGATGGAAGCGCCGATGAAAGGCGCGGCGGTCGGTCACGCGCAGCAGCGTTACCGCAACAGCCGTTTCATCGGCATGACCGAGCCGTCGATCATCGCCGCCGAGCCGCCAAACCCGCTGGTGAACGAGCTGGTGATCATGCCGGACATCGAAAAGCGCCTGGAAGCCTTCGTGCGCATCGCGCACGGCATCATCATCTTCCCGGGCGGCGTCGGCACCGCCGAAGAGCTGCTGTACCTGCTGGGTATTCTGATGAACCCGGAGAACAGCGAACAGGTGCTGCCGCTGATCCTGACCGGGCCGAAAGAGAGCGCCGATTACTTCCGCGTGCTGGACGAGTTCATCATGAACACGCTGGGCGATGCCGCGCGCCGTCACTACACCATCATCATCGACGATCCGGCGGAAGTGGCGCGGCAGATGAAGAAAGCCATGCCGCTGGTGAAGGAAAACCGCCGCAATACCGGCGACGCCTACAGCTTCAACTGGTCGATTCGCATCGCGCCGGATCTGCAGCTGCCGTTCGAGCCGACCCACGAGAACATGGCGAACCTCAACCTGTATCCGAACCAGCCGCCGGAGCAATTGGCCGCCGCGCTGCGCCGCGCGTTCTCCGGCATCGTGGCCGGCAACGTGAAGGAAAACGGCATCCACGCCATCGAGCAGTTCGGCCCGTACAAGCTGCACGGCGAGCCGCAGATGATGAAACAGATGGACAGCCTGCTGCAGGGCTTTGTCGCCCAGCACCGCATGAAGCTGCCGGGCAGCGCCTATGTGCCCTGCTACGAAATCGTCGCCTGACCCTCAATCCCGGGCGGCGTAACGGCCGCCCCGTTTTCTGACCTTGCCGCCCATGATGATACACCTACTGATTGTCGACGCCCTGAACCTCATCCGCCGCATTCACGCCGTGCAGGGTTCCCCTTGCGTCAACGCCTGTCGCCACGCGCTGCAGCAGTTGATCCAGCACAGCCGCCCGACCCACGCGGTGGCGGTCTTCGACGAGGACGATCGCCGCGACAGCTGGCGTCACCAAATTCTGCCGGACTACAAGGCCGGGCGTTCGCCGATGCCGGAAAACCTGCAGCAGGAGATGCCGCAGCTGCGCGAGGCCTTCGCCGAACTGGGCGTCGCCAGCTGGCATTCTCCCGGCAACGAGGCGGACGATCTGGCGGCCACGCTGGCGGCGAAGGTCGCCGGCGGCGGCCACCAGGTGACCATCGTCTCCACCGACAAAGGTTACTGCCAGCTTTTGGCGCCGAACGTGCAGATCCGTGATTACTTCCAGAAACGCTGGCTGGATATGCCTTTCGTGCAGCAGGAATTCGGCGTGCAGCCGCAGCAGCTGCCGGACTATTGGGGGCTGGCGGGGATCGGCAGCAGCAAGATCCCCGGCGTGGCGGGGATCGGGCCGAAAACCGCCGTACTGCTGTTGCAGCAGTCGGGCAGCCTGGATGGGCTCTATCAGCAGCTGGAACAGGTGCCGGAGAAATGGCGCGGCAAGCTGGAGCGGCACCGCGAGCTGGCCTACGTCAGCAAACACGTCGCCACGTTGCGCACCGATCTGTCGCTGGACGGCAACCTGCAGCAGTTGCGCCTGCCGATACAATAAGGGCGCTGCAAGCAGCGCCCTTCATCAAGCTTAACGCGATTAATCGCGCTCATCGCGCCGGCCCGGCACCGCCGACCACATGCGGCGCACGTGTACGGTGATCTCTTCGCGGTCGTGATACAGCTGCTTGGCATGCACTTCGACGCTGATGCCGGCAGCGCCCAGCGCTTCGCGGATACTCATCAGGTTTTGCGACACTTCCTCATAGCGCTTTTTCATCGGCAGCTTGAGGTTAAAAATCGCTTCGCGGCACCAGCCTTTCACCAGCCACTGAATCATCAGGCTGGTTACCTTCGCCGGCTTCTCCACCATGTCGCACACCAGCCAGTAGATCTTGCTGCTGTTCGGCTCGAACTTGAAGCCGTCGGCGCGGTGGTGCGTCACCTGGCCGGTTTCCATCAGGCTCGGCGCCATCGGGCCGTTATCCACCGAATGCACCATCATGCTGCGTTTTACCAGCTGATAGGTCCAGCCGCCCGGGCAGGCCCCCAGATCGACCGCGTGCATGCCGCTGGCCAGGCGTTCGTCCCACTCGTCGGCGGGGATGAACACGTGGAACGCTTCTTCCAGCTTCAGCGTCGAACGGCTCGGCGCATCGGCCGGGAAGCGCAGACGCGGAATGCCCATGTAGAACGGCGAGTTGTTGTTGCTGTAGGAGTAACCGACGTAGCAGCAGCCCGGCGCGATGAAGAACACGTGCACCACCGGGCGAGTGGGGTTCTCGCGCGCCATCAGCACCTTCTGCTCGCGCATCGCGGCGCGCAGCGGCACCGTCAGCTTGCGGCAGAACTTCATCAGCTCTTTGCTTTCGTTGGTGTCCGGCACTTCCACCCGCAGCTCGCCGCCGCGGTCAACCACGCCGATCAGCATGCCGACAATCGGCGATACCCGATCTTCCGGCGGCAGATCGCGCAGCAGCTCGCCCACCACGATCATCTGGCGGGCGAAAATCAGTTCGCGGAACGGAATTTCCCGCGCCAGGCGATCGGCATCGTCCGGCTGATAGCATTCGAACAACACGTAACCGCTGTGCTCTTTTACCCGCGCAAAGCCGAAAATCTCCCGCTGGGCGGCTTTGTCGGTGATCTCCGCCGCACACTCTTTTTCAAAGCCAGGGCGGCAGTACAACGCAATCTTATTCATGGCGCTCGGCCTTTTTCCTCAGACGCAAAGCGCCAATCAACATCAATATCCAGCCGATCAGGAAGCACATGCCGCCAACCGGCGTGATGTATACCCAGACCTTCAGGTGCGACAGCGCCAGGCAATAGAGGCTGCCGCTGAACAACACGGTGCCGAACGCCAACAGCGCTCCGCTCCAGTAAAACCACAGGCTCACGCGGCGCTGCATCGCGACCGCCAGCGCCAGGATGGCCAGGGTGTGGAACCCCTGATACTCCAGCCCGGTGCGGATCCAGGCCATTTCGTTGGCGCCGAGCGTGCCGCTTAATACATGCGCGCCGAATGCGCCCAACGCGACAAACACAAAGCCGCTGATAGCGGCGAAAACCAGCATGGAACGGCTGCTCATCGTGATTTATCCCATTTAAAATCACCGGCCGCGGCAAGGCGGCGGCCGGTCTTATTGTTCGTAGCGGAAGCGGAACTTCTCTTGTTCGCTGGCGGCGCGCGCCAGGATCCACTGCCGGAAGGCGGCTATTTTACCCAGTTCTGCCTGGCTGTCATGACATACCAGATAAAAAGCGTTTTTACTGACCAGCACATCGTTGAACGGGCACACCAGGCGACCGGCTTCGATCTCGGTTTGCGCCATCACGTTGTTCACCAGCGCCACGCCCTGGCCGTGCACCGCCGCCTGCACCACCATCGCGCTATGGCTGAAGATCGGCCCCTGCTGCACATTAATGTGCTGCAACCCCAGCTGGCGCGTATAGGCCAGCCAGTCGCGGCGTGAAACGTCATGCAGCAGCGTATGATAAGCCAGATCCTCTGCGGTTTTCAGCGGATGATCGCCGGTCAGCAGGCTCGGCGAACACACCGGCAGCAGATATTCCGCATACAGGCGCTCGGCGCGCAGCCCCGGCCAGTTGCCGCGGCCGTAGAAAATCGCCACATCGACGTCGTCCGCCAGCTTGTCTTCTTCGCGATCCACCGCCTGGATGCGCACGTCGATCCCCGGATAAGCTGAGTTAAAGCCGGACAGGCGCGGCACCAGCCACTGAATGGCGAAGCTCGGCGGCAAACTGACGGTCAATGCCCCCTTGGCGCTGCGCGCCTGCAGCTTGCGCGTCGCCTCGTTGATCGAAGAGAAGATCTCCTTGATATCGAGGTAGTAACTTTGCCCCTCTTCGGTCAGCAGCAGCGAGCGGTTACGCCGGCGAAACAGCTTCAGCCCGAGGAAGTCCTCCAGCGACTTGATCTGGTGGCTCACCGCGGCCTGGGTCACGAACAACTCTTCCGCCGCCTTGGTGAAACTCAGGTGGCGAGCGGCCGCATCGAACACGCGCAGCGCATTGAGGGGAGGTAAGCGTTTAGACATTAAATTAGCTACTTTTGTGTAACATTAATCCGAATGATTCGGCGCCGAAAATCGGGCGGCTTTGTGTGGCAAGCCATCGGTAAACGCTAACGGCGTATTGCCATTAGTTTTTTTAATCCGAGCCATTATAATTTGTCCGTTGAGGATGCGCCAGCAAATACCTATAGTGGCGGCACTTCCCGGGCCGGAACGAAAAGGGAGTGGGTGTCGAGGACGCCGATGAACTTTTGGCTTGTGGTTGTGATGTTGTGTTTGCAAATTGTCCGGCGATTCCGGACATGGTAGCTAGGCTACTGTTTTTTCACTTCCTGTACATTTACCCTGTCTGTCCATAGTGATTTTATGCAGCACCGCAAAACTTGCGGTGCTTTTTTTTGCCTGACGGTTACTGGTTGCTTTCAACCATCTCTTTCACATCGGCGCGGTTGATCTGCTGCTCGACGCCGTTGGCGTCTTTATAGCTGATCATGCCAGTATCGTTGTCCACTTTTGGCTTGCCGTCAGCGACAATGGTGCGTCCGTCATTGGTATGCATCACGTAGTTGCTGGAACAGGCGGCCAGGGTGAACGTAAGCATCAGGGCAGAGAGAACTGCGGCTGTTTTCTTCATTGAGGACTCCTTTTTAGTTTTAAATGCTGATAAATACCTTTTATGTGTATAGATGCGATTAATAAGCGCACATTTAATAGCATAACAAACTTTCCCAATTTTGCCAGGCGATAAGTCCTAATAGGCAGGATCGCTTGTCTCCGGCGGCAAAATAGGACAGGATCCCCCATCGACTCAAGCCAGTGACAATCAGGGTATGACGCCTTTTAACCCCAGCCTTTTTCGCCAACAGTTTCCCGCGCTCGCGCAGGACGGCATCTATCTGGACAGCGCCGCCACCGCGTTAAAACCGCAGGCGGTGATCGACGCCACGCAGCAATTTTATCGCGATGACGCCGCCACCGTGCACCGCAGCCAGCATCGGGCGGCGCAGGATCTGACCGCCCGCTTCGAGCAGGCGCGCGGCCAGGTGGCGCAACTGATCAATGCGCCGTCGGCCGACGACATCGTCTGGACGCGCGGCACCACCGAAGCGATCAACCTGGTGGCGCAGAGCTACCTGCGTCCGCGTCTGCAGCCGGGCGATGAAATCCTGGTGAGCGAAGCGGAACACCACGCCAACCTGATCCCCTGGCTGATGGTGGCGGAACAAACCGGCGCGCGGGTGGTGAAACTGCCGATCGGCGCCGATCGGTTGCCGGATTTAACGCAGCTGCCCACCCTGCTCAACGACAACACCCGCCTGTTGGCGCTGGGGCAAATGTCCAACGTCACCGGCGGCTGCCCGGATCTGGCGCCGGCGATCGCGATGGCGCATGCCGCCGGCGCACGCGTGATGATCGACGGCGCACAGGGCGTGGTTCACGGCCCGGCCGACGTACAGCTGCTCGACATCGATTTCTACGCCTTCTCCGGCCACAAGCTGTATGGGCCGACCGGCATCGGCGCGCTGTACGGCAAAGCCGAGCTGCTGGCGCAGATGGCACCGTGGCAAGGCGGCGGCAAGATGCTGACCCAGGCATCGTTCGACGGCTTTACCCCGCAAAAGCCGCCGCATCGCTTCGAAGCCGGCACGCCAAATATCGCCGGCGTGCTGGGGTTGGCCGCGGCGCTCACCTGGCTCAGCGAACAGGACATGGCGGCGGCGGAGCGCTACAGCCGCGAGCTGGCGGACCAGGCGGAACAGCGGTTGGCGCAGTTGCCGGGCTTTCGCAGCTTCCGCAGCTCCGGCTCCAGCCTGCTGGCGTTCGACATCGCCGGCGTGCACCACAGCGACATCGTCACCCTGCTGGCGGAGCAAGGCATTGCGCTGCGCGCCGGCCAACACTGCGCGCAGCCGCTGATGGCGGCGTTGGGCGTCAGCGGCACGCTGCGCGCGTCGTTCGCCCCCTACAATACGCAACAGGACGTCGATACGCTGGTCAGCGCGTTGACTCACGCCCTCGATCTGCTGGCCGACTGACTTGATTCCCGGAGACGCTATGCTCGCCCCCCATCCTTTTGGCCGAGAGGTCACCGCCGAGGCGTTGATCGCCACCTTCAGCACGCTGAAACAGTGGGAAGATCGCTACCGCCAGCTGATTATGCTCGCGAAACGGCTGCCGCCGCTACCGGAGGCCTTGCGTAGTGAAGAAATGGCGTTGAGCGGGTGTGAAAACCGCGTCTGGTTGGGGCACCAGTTGCTGGAAGACGGCACGCTGCACTTCTATGGCGACAGCGAAGGCCGCATCGTGCGCGGCCTGCTGGCGGTGTTGCTGACCGAAGTGGAAGGGAAAACGCCGCAGCAGATCGCCGCATTGGATCCGCTGGCGCTGTTCGACCGGTTAGCGCTGCGCGCCCAGCTGAGCGCCACCCGCGCCGGCGGCCTGGCGGCGTTGGCCGCCGCCGTCAAGGCGATCGCCGCCCGTTACGCCTGACGCGCCGCCTTCGCCACCATCTTTTTCAGCGCGTGCGACACGGCGACGAAGCCGAAAGTAGCGGTGACCATGGTCGCCGCGCCGAACCCCGCGCTGCAATCCATTCTTTTCGGCCCTTCCGCCGTGCTGCGTGAAGCGCACACCGAACCGTCCGGCTGCGGGTAAACCAACGGCTCGCTGGAGAAGACGCAGTCGATGCCCAGCTTGCCCTTGCCGTTTTTCACCACGTTGAAATCGTGCTTCAGCCGCTCGCGCAGCTTGGCGGCCAGCGGATCCTGGATGGTTTTCGCCAGATCGGCCACTTCGATCTTGGTCGGGTCAATCTGCCCGCCGGCGCCGCCGGTGGTCACCACCGGGATCTTGAAGCGGCGGCAGTATGACAGCAACGCCGCCTTCGGCCGCACGCTGTCGATCGCGTCGATGACGTAGCTGAAGTTATGGTCCAGCAGCTCGGCGACGTTGTCCGGGGTGATGAAATCGTCGATGCAGGTCACCCGGCATTCCGGGTTAATCGCCAGGATACGCTCCGCCATCACCTCGGTTTTCGATTGCCCGACGTGTTGGCGCAACGCGTGGATCTGGCGGTTGGTATTGGTGACGCAAACATCATCCATGTCGATCAGGGTGATGGCGCCGATGCCGGTGCGCGCCAGCGCCTCAGCCGCCCAGGAACCCACGCCGCCGATGCCGATCACGCAGACGTGCGCCTGCGCGAACACCGCCAGCGCCTGCTGGCCGTACAACCGCGCCGTGCCGCCGAAACGCTGCAGATAGGCTTCCGAATAAGCTGTACTCATAACGCTTTAATTACCTTCGTAATGCAAATGATAAGGGCCGGAAAATCCGGCCCTTGCGGGTCACTCTTTTCACGCCGTATGCGTTTAGCGGGTGGCCAGCAACGAACCGCCGCCGTTTGACTGATTGGCGCTGAACAGCTGACCGCCGCCGTTGTTCTTCAGCACCCAGACGCGGCCATAGTGGTTGTAGTACCCCGCCGAGTGGCCGGCTTCCGGCCCGATGCCCTGATACATGTCAAAATGCTGGCCCTTGATGGCGCCGCCCACGTCGAGCGCGACCATCAGACGCATCTCGTATTTTCCCGTGAATTTACCCTTGTTGTCCAGCAGCGGCACTTCGGCCAGCAGCGTGGTGCCCGCCGGGATCAGCGAACGATCGGAGGCCACCGAGGCTTTGGCGATCAGCGGCACCGCGCTGGCACCTCTCACCGGCGCAAAAGCTTCCGGGCGGAAGAACACGAACGATGGGTTTTGCTCCAGCAGCTCACGCACCTCTGCGGCGCTGTGGGTATCCGCCCACTGACGGATCGCCTGCATCGACATGTCCGCCTTGGCCACTTCACCGCGATCGATCAGCACCTTGCCGATGCTGCGATAGGCGTGGCCGTTCTTGCCGCCGTAGCCGAAGAACACCAGCGGCTGGCCGTTGCCGTAGTCGACATAGCCGCTGCCCTGGACTTCCATCATGAAGTTGTCCATCAGCGAGTTGGTGTAAGCGATGATATAGCGATCGTCGAGCGCGCCGGAATAGATGCCCGCGCGATCCGGCAAGCGGCCCCTGCCCTTCGGCGGCATGCGGTACAGCGGATAGCGGAACTCGCCCTGTTGGGTATAGCGCGCCTGCACCACCGGCGTGTAGTAGCCGGTAAACTGCACGTTGCCGTAATTGTCGACGCCTTCCATCTGGTAAGCGCTGAGGCCATACTGGCTCAACATGCGCGTGTCAGCGCCGGACGCCATCCAATTTTGTACCGCCTGATAGGTGCCGTTGTTGCGGTTGAACAGCGAAGGCGACGCGTACTTGATCTCCATCAGCTGATCCGAATAATCCTTGGCGTTGACCGGCGAACCTTTGGCGTTGGGCTGATTGACCAGCTCCAGCGACTGATCCAGACGGCCGTCTTTATATTGCTGACCCCGATCGGTCGGCTTGGACGAACAGCCCGCCAACACCGCCACCATCAACCCGCCCAGCAGGTATTTGCCCCAACGTCCTTTCATCGCGCACACTCTCAAACTGATATGATCTACCGGCTGAACGATAACAAACGCTCATTGATAAAGGAATCGCTGCAAATAAAAAAAGCCGCACGGAGGATGGTGATGAAAAAGAAGGCAAATTGCGGGCAAATTCAGCAGAAAAACGGGTTTAGGCCAATAAAATGCAAAAAGGGTTTGCAACAAAACGCATGGAGAGTATAGTGCGCATCCATCGGACGCGGGGTGGAGCAGCCTGGTAGCTCGTCGGGCTCATAACCCGAAGGTCGTCGGTTCAAATCCGGCCCCCGCAACCAACCGATGCCGCAGCGGCGGTATTTTGCGTTTGGCTTCGATAACAAAGTATTACACGGACGCGGGGTGGAGCAGCCTGGTAGCTCGTCGGGCTCATAACCCGAAGGTCGTCGGTTCAAATCCGGCCCCCGCAACCAACCGAATGTCGTACCAGCGGCATAACATGCACGGTGGTTCGTAGTAATACAGCACCAAGACGGACGCGGGGTGGAGCAGCCTGGTAGCTCGTCGGGCTCATAACCCGAAGGTCGTCGGTTCAAATCCGGCCCCCGCAACCAACTCTTGATGACAACAGACAAGCACCCTGACGGGTGTTTTTTTGTATCTGCAATCCGCGAAACTAGCCGGACTCGCGCCCGGCCCTGCTTCTATCGGCTCGCCAGCGCGCCGCCGTTGGCGAAATAAGCCTTGATGCCCGCCAGAATCGACTCCGCCACCTGCTGCTGGAAATGGCTGGTGCGCAGCTTGCGCTCCTCTTCGATATTGCTGATAAACGCCGTCTCCACCAGGATCGACGGGATATCCGGCGCCTTTAACACCGCAAAACCGGCCTGATCGACGCGATTCTTGTGCAGCCGGTTGATTTTCCCCATCCGATTCAACACTTCCTTGCCGAACTTCAGGCTGTCGTTGATGGTCGCGGTCTGGATCAGATCGAACATGGTGTGGTCGAGATAACGGTCGCCGCTCTTGCTGACGCCGCCGATTTGGTCCGAGGCGTTCTGCGTCTGCGCCAGGAACTTGGCCGCCGAGCTGGTGGCGCCCTTGGTGGACAGCGCGAACACCGACGAACCGCGCGCGGCGCGGCTGGTGAAGGCGTCGGCGTGAATCGAAACGAACAAATCCGCGCGCTGCTTGCGCGCCTTGGCGACGCGCACCTTGAGCGGGATAAACACGTCTTCGTTGCGCGTCATGAACACTTTCATGTTCGGCTCGCGCTTGATCATGGCGCTCAGCTTGCGGGCAATCTGCAACACAATGTCTTTCTCGCGCGTCTTGTACTTGCCGATAGCGCCGGGATCTTCGCCGCCGTGGCCGGGATCCAGCATGATGACGATCGGCCGATCGCGCCCCGCCTTGCCGGCCTGCGGCGCTTCCGGCGGCAGCGTGCGCTCCAGATCGCCCTTGTTGTAATCTTCCAGTAACGCCAGCAGCGGATCATACTCCTCGCCGCCGCTGCTGCCCTTGGTCGGATAGAGATCCATCACCAGACGGTTGCGATACTCCGGCACCGGCGCCAGCGTGAAAATATGCGGGCTGACGCTCTGCTTGAGCTCCAGCACCAGCCGCACGGTATTCTGATCGAACTGGCCGACGCGCGCCTGCTTGAGATACGGATCGTCGGCGCGCACCTGCCCGGCGATGCCTTTCAGCACGCTGTTGAGGTGGACGCCTTCGATATCCACCACCACGCGATCGGGATTGGTCAGGGCAAACTGCTTGTATTTCAGCTCGACGTTGGATTCCAGCGTGACGCGGGTATAGGTGGAGGATGGCCAGACGCGCACGGCGATCACGTGCGATGACGCGGCGAAGCCTGTGCGACTCACACTCAGCAACCAGCTGGCGGCAACGCCCTGTAATAAACGACGGCGGCCCAGATTGTGATTAGAGTTTGGCATGCGGCTCCGGCAGTAATAGCTGTTTACAACAGATGAAAAAAACATCAATAAAATGGGGATGCCGAAAACTTTAACCAATCATTCCAGCCCTGTCATCAGAAAATCTTTTTATGGTTTTTCAATTTATTAACGATTTAGCGCCCTTAGCGCACTCTTCATGATGATTTCACGCTTGCCATCGGCGCCATAAAAGAATAAAAATACAAAAATACCGTATAAATATGCAAAAGAGGTTTGTCGTGAAGGAACGTAGTACAGAGCTGGTGCAAGGATTCCGTCACTCAGTCCCCTATATCAACGCCCACCGCGGCAAAACGTTTGTCATCATGCTCGGCGGGGAAGCCATCGAACACGAGAATTTCTCCAACATCGTCAATGATATCGGGCTGCTGCATAGTCTGGGCATTCGCCTGGTGGTGGTTTACGGCGCGCGGCCGCAGATCGACGCCAACCTGGCGCAGCATAACTTTGAGCCGATCTACCACAAGCACACGCGGGTAACTGACGCCCATACGCTGGAGTTGGTCAAGCAGGCCGCCGGTTTGTTGCAGCTCGACATCACCGCCCGGCTGTCGATGAGCCTCAACAATACGCCGCTGCAGGGCGCGCATATCAACGTGGTCAGCGGCAACTTCATCATCGCGCAACCACTGGGCATCGATGACGGTATCGACTACTGTCACAGCGGCCGCATTCGCCGCATCGATGAAGACGCGATCCACCGCCAGCTCGACAGCAACGCCATCGTGCTGATCGGCCCGGTCGCGGTTTCCGTTACCGGCGAGAGCTTCAACCTGACCTCGGAAGAAGTGGCCACCCAGCTGGCAATCAAGCTGAAAGCGGAAAAAATGATCGGCTTCTGCTCCTCGCAGGGCGTGACCGACGCGGAGGGTAACATTCTTTCCGAGCTGTTCCCCAACGACGCGCAAAAGCGCCTTGAAGAGCTCGAGGAAGGCGGCGATTACCATTCCGGCACCGTGCGCTTCCTGCGTGGCGCGGTGAAAGGCTGCCGCAGCGGCGTGCGCCGTAGCCACCTGATCAGCTATCAAGAGGACGGCGCGCTGGTGCAGGAGCTGTTCTCGCGCGACGGCATCGGCACCCAAATCGTGATGGAGAGTGCCGAACAGGTGCGTCGGGCGACGATCAACGACATCGGCGGCATCCTGGAGCTGATTCGGCCACTCGAGCAGCAGGGTATTCTGGTGCGCCGTTCGCGTGAACAGCTGGAGATGGAGATCGACAAGTTCACCATTATCGAACGCGACAACCTGACCATCGCCTGCGCGGCGCTGTACCCATTCTTGGAGGAAAAAATCGGTGAGATGGCCTGTGTCGCGGTGCATCCCGATTACCGCAGCTCATCACGCGGCGAGATGCTGCTGCAGCGGGTGGAAAATCAGGCGCGGCAGATGGGGCTGAAGAAGCTGTTCGTGCTGACCACCCGCAGCATCCACTGGTTCCAGGAGCGTGGCTTTACCCCGGCGGAGGTCGACGTGCTGCCGATGCAGAAACAGGCGTTGTACAACTACCAACGCCGCTCCAAAATTCTGCTGGCGGATCTGTAATCCCTGCGGGCGCGGCCGTTGCCGCGCCCCTCAGCGCTTATTCCGTCGCCTGCAGCCGTTCAGCCAATCCGCTGCGGCGCTGGGTCGGCGTGCGAATGGCCCGCAGCAGCACCGCCTCCGTAGCGTACAGCGAAAGCAGCTTACGCGCGCGAGTGATCGCGGTATAGACCAGCTCACGCGTCAGCACCGGCAGAAAGTGATTCGGCAACACCAGCACCGTATGGTCAAACTCCGATCCCTGAGATTTGTGCACCGTCATCGCATAAGCGGTTTCATGCGCCGGCAAACGGCTCGGCTGCACCGACTTGATGCTGCCGTCGGGCAGTTGGAAATGCACGCGCAGATCGCCGTGCTCATCCGGCAGCGTAATGCCGATATCCCCATTGAACAGCCCCAGCGCGCTGTCATTGCGGCCGATCATCACCGGCCGCCCCCGGTACCAGCGGCCGAGCACGCCCGGCTTGCGGTCAATTAAACCGGCACGCTGCAGCCCGAGCTCAATGCGCTCGTTCAGGCCGGCAACGCCGAACGGCCCTTCACGCAGCGCGCATAGAACCTGGAAACGGCCAAAGGCCGCCAGCACCGTCGCCGCGTCCGCCCCTTCTGCGGTCAGCCGCAAATAGTCGCGGTAGCCCGCCACGCAGGCATCCAACAGCGCCTGATACTCTTCGCTCGTCGCCAGCGCATAGCCCGCAACATCACCGAAACTGCCGTTTAATGCCGCCAGCGCGCGATCCCCCGCTCCGGCGTTGACCGCCAACGCCAGCTGACCGATGCCGGAACGGGCGTCGAAGCGATAGCTCTTGCGCAGCAGGCACAGGCTGTCGCGCACCGCCGCTTCCGCGTCGGCCTGCTGCCCCGTGAGCGAACAACCGGTCAGGCGGCTCAGCTCAGCGGCGCGCGCATCGCTGTATCCCTGCTCGGCAAAACGGCAAATATCGCCCAGCACCGCGCCGGCCTCCACCGAAGCCAGCTGATCGCGGTCGCCGAGGAAAATCACCCGCGCCCGATCGGGCAGCGCGGCAATCAGGCGCGCCATCATCGGCAGATCGACCATCGAGGCCTCATCCACCACCAGCACATCCAAATGCAGCCGGTTGCCACGGTGATAGCGCATGCGCTGACTGTTCGGTTGCGCCCCCAACAGACGGTGCAACGTTGCCGCCTCCGTCGGGAACAGCGCCTGCTGCGCCGGGGTCAACGCCAGCTGGCGGCTGGCGCTGCCAAGCGACTCCGTCAGGCGCGCCGCCGCCTTGCCGGTCGGCGCCGCCAGCTGAATGCGCAAGCGCGCGCTTTCATCCAGCTGCACCAGCGCTGCCAACAGTTTGGCGACGGTGGTGGTTTTACCGGTGCCCGGCCCGCCGGAAATGACCGCAATGCGCCGCGTGGCGGCCACCGCGGCGGCGATTTTCTGCCAGTCGGGCTCGTCGCTCGCGGCGCCGAACAAGCGGTCGAGAATGGTGCGCAGCTCAGCCTCCGGCACCGCCAGCGACTCGCCTTCGCCGCCGATAAACGCCGCCACTTCGCCTTCGTTTTGCCACATGCGCTGCAGATACAGGCGCGGCCCGCGCAGCACCAGCGGCGTAGCGCCGCTGCCGTCCCCAACCGCCGCGCTGGCCGCCAAACGCTGCTGCCAACGCGCGCTATCCGGTCGCCCGGCCGCCTCCCACACCGCCAGCGCCAACGCCGGCTGGCGCCCTTCAAACAGCGTGTCCGCCTGCAGCTGCTCCAGCATCAGGCAGACGTGACCGGCCCCCGCCTCTGCGCTCAGGCAAGCGGCTGCCAGCAAAATATCGGGCTCGTCTTCGCTCGCCACCACGCGGGCGAACTGCACGTCCAGCGGGCGCAGCACGCCAAGCGCCACCGCCTGCTCCAGCAGTGCGATCATGATCCTTCCTCCGTCGCCGCAGCTTCGCCGCTGAACAAGCGATCCATCCCCTCCACCAGCTCAAGCTCGGGGAGACAGGTGAAAATGCCGTTGCCCGGGTGCGCCGCATCCACGCCGCGCAGAAACAGATAAATCACCCCGCCAAAATGGCGCCGATAATCGTAATCCGTCAACCGATGACGCAGATAACGATGCAGCGCCAGCGTATACAGCTGGTATTGCAGATCGTAACGATGCTCCGCCATCGCCTGCTCCATCGCCGGCCGGGTATAGGCGCTACTGTCTTCCCCCAGCCAGTTGGACTTGTAGTCCAGCAGGTAGTATTTGCCCTGCCAGCAGAACACCAGGTCGATAAAGCCTTTCAGCATGCCCTGCACCTGATGAAAATCTAGCGCCGGGCAGCGGGCGGAAAGCGGATCGTAACGCTTCACCAGGGCATCGAGCGCCTTCGCCTGCAACAACCGGTTAATCGGCAAATAGAACTGCAGCTCGGCCTGCTTGTGCTGCGGCGTCAGCGCCGACAACGTCACGCCGCTGTCGTCGAGCGGCGTATTGAGCAACACCTGCATCCACGCCAGCAGAATCGGCTGCCAGTGCTCGGCAAATCCTTGCTGTTGCAGCTGTTCCTGCAGCCACTGTTCGTCCAGCGGCTGGGTGAAGTCCAGCGTTTCAAACAGGCTGTGCAGGAAGGTGCCGGGCGTTGCGCCGCGCGGGAAGGTATGCGGTGTGAGCGCTGGCTCACTCTCCTCACCCCGCTCGCCCGCGGCGTCGACATCCAGACGCGGCAGCAGATCCTGCATCAGGCTCGAACCGTGCTGTTGCAAACCGGTATAGCTGGTCACCCGCCAAAAATCCTGGATCCGTCGGGTAAAGCTTTTCGCCGCCAGCGTAGCGGCCAGCGATGCCTGGGGCTGCCAGGGCGCCTCGTCCGGCGGTTCCACCAGCGACAGCGCGATGCCGCCGCCCGCCAATTGCTGCAGGCGCTCCTGCAGATACGCGGCGTCGCCGGCCTGCCCGCCCTGCACCAGATAACCCAATGCGCTGCGGTGCAGATCGGTATCGCCCTGTTTCTTGCGCGTGCCCTGGAACAGCGGCGCGATACCGATGCTGCAGTGGTACACCGAGCGGGTCAGCGCCACGTACAACAGGCGCAGGTCTTCTGCCAACCGCTCTTCCTCCGCCCAGGCCTGGCTCTCTTCATTGGCGTCGAGATCCAGCAACGCCTGGAAACTGTGGCGATCGTGATACAGCGCCTGCTGCTGCTGGCGGAAATTGCCGACGAACGGCAGCCACACCAGATCGAACTCCAGCCCCTTGGATTTATGAATCGTGATCACCTGCACCAGATGCCGGTCGCTCTCCAGCCGCAGTTGCTGATTATCGGACTGGCGATTAGGCTGGGCGATCTGCTGTGCCAGCCAGCGCACCAGCGCATGTTCGCTGTCGAGTTGCGCCGCCGCCTCTTGCAACAACTCCCCCAGATGCAGCACGTCGGTCAAACGACGCTCGCCACCGGCGCTGGCCAGCAGGTTCTCCGCCAGCTGGCGCGCTTTCATCACCTCGCTCAGCATCGGCAGCACGCCGCGGCGCAGCCAGAGCGTGCGGTAATCATCGAATTCGTTAACCAGCTCGTCCCAGGCACGCTCATCGCGGCTCAGGCCGTCCAGCGTCGGCGCGTCCAGCCCCATCAGCCCGGTGGCCATGGCGCTGCGCAGCGTGCGCTCCTGCTCCGGCGCCAACACCGCCTGCAGCAACCACAGCAGGTCTTTGGCCTCCGGGGTGTCGAACACGCTGTCGCGGTTAGACAGGTAGACCGACGGAATGGACAGCGCGCTCAGCGCATCGCGCACCAGCGCCGCCTCATTGCGGCTGCGCACCAGCACCGTGATATCGGAAGCTTGTACCGGCCTTGGCTCCTTGCCGCCCTGCAGCCACGCCTGGCCCTGCTGCCCGGCGCTGAGCCAGTCGCGAATTTGCGTGGCGCACAGGCGCGCCATCAACTGTTGGTAATCACTTACACCGGCGCCTTCCCCCTGCTGCAGCCAGAACTGCATCGCCGGTTGCGGCTTGCCGTGCAGGTCAAACGCCAACCCTTGGTTCTTTTCCGCCGCGCTGACCTCGATAAAGGGGATTTGGCCGAACAGGAAAGGCTTTTCTACCTGAGAAAACAGGTGATTGACGCTGGCGACCATCGACGGCGACGAGCGCCAGTTGGTCTCCAGCGTATAGTGGGCGCTCACCTCTGAGCGCGCCCGCATGTAGGTAAAGATGTCGGCACCGCGGAAGGCGTAAATCGCCTGCTTGGGATCGCCGATCAACAGCAGGCCGCAATCGGGCCGGCCGACGTAAAGTTTTTGGAAAATGCGGTATTGCTGCGGATCGGTATCCTGGAATTCATCGATCATCGCCACCGGGTAACGCTGGCGGATCGCCTGCGCCAGCTGTTCGCCGCCGCCGCTTTGCAGGGCGCCGTCCAGCCGGCTGAGCAGGTCGTCAAACCCCAGCTCGGCGCGCTGGCGCTTTTCTTGTTGAATGGAAGTGCGGATCTCGCTGAGCGCGCGCGCCATGATCAGGTCGCGCAGCGTCAAGGGTTCATCGAACAGCTCGTCGATCGCCGTGAACAGCGCATGCCGCGGCGGCTCGCCTTTCTTGGTCTTATCCAGCAGCACCGACTGGCGAAATTTATCCAGTTCCTTCGGCAACTGGTAGTCCTGGGTCTCCTGCCCGCTCCATTCGCCGACCTTGTTCAGCCAGTTCGGCAGGTGTTTGCTGCTGTAGCTGCGCTTATCGACGCCGGACTGGGCGATCAGCGCCTCCAGATCGCCCGCCGCCGCCCGCCATTGCGCCTTGATGGCGTCGATGCGCGCGACGATCTGCTCGTGGCGCATCAGGACGGTTTCTTCATCCTTCGGCGGCCGACGCAGCGCCGGCGCCTCACCGTGCAGATAGCCGGAAAGATCGGCCAGCAACGCTTCCGGGCCGCTCCACTCCTGGCTGACCGCACGCGCCACGCCCAGCGGCAACGGATAGCAGTGGCGACGCCAGAAATCGGCACAGGCCTGCCGCCGCAGCGGCAACTCGTCCTGCACCAGCGTTTGTTCAAACAGCATGCCGGATTCGAAGGCGTTGTGCGTCAGCATTCGTTGGCAAAAGCCGTGAATGGTGTAAATCGCCGCTTCGTCCATTTGCCGCTCCGCCGCCAGCAGCTGCGAGGCGGCGTCGGTCAAGTCGTCAATTTCAGCCATCAGCGCCGAAAACAGCGGGTTGGCGCTGACGCCCCGCACGCAGGCGATGCGCAGCCCGTGGATATTGTCGCGGATACGCCCGCGCAGCTCCTCGGTGGCGGCCTCGGTAAAGGTCACCACCAGGATTTCTTCGACCGTCAGCGGCCGGGGAAACGCCGCTTCACCGCCCAGCCCCAGCAGCAAACGCAGGTACAGCGCGCCGATGGTAAAGGTTTTGCCGGTGCCCGCCGACGCCTCGATCAGGCGTTCGCCGAACAGCGGCAGCGTCAGCGGCTCCAGCCTCTGCGGGGCAGTTTCCGTCATGGCGTCGCCACTTTGCGCGGCAGGATCTGCTGCAATGCAGACGCGTTCGGATAGGTGACCCAGCCCTTAGGCGCCGCGTAATCCGCCTTGTCTTGCCCGCTGCCGCTCACCTGCGACAACACAGCCAGCCCCTGTGGCTGGATCACCGCCTGGTGGAAATAATTCGCCAGTTTGGCCGGCGTCAGCTGTTGCACCTGCGCGATCAGCTTCTGACGGGTATCAAAGGCGAAATTGCCGCGATCGAAATCGTTGGCGAACCGGCTGGCCTCTTCGCTCAGGGTTTGCGGCCGCTGCTTCAGCTCATTGATCAGCGCCTGTTTGTACTGCTCAAAGTCCGCTTCGCTCATGTCGCGCAAGCGTTTCTCGGTTTTCGGGTAGAAATCCTGATAGCGCTGGTACAGGTATGCCGGCTGTTTGCTGTTGCTCTGCAACAGGAAGCCCACGCCCCATTGGCGCCCCACCGACATTGGGAAGGCGAAGACCGCATACCCCAATTGCTCCTGAGTGCGCAGCTGGCTATAGAACCACGGCTGAATAATCTGCCCCAGCAAGGAGCTGTAGGCCATGCCGGCCACTTCGTCGTAGCCGGTCGGCACATAGACCGCCGCCAGCGCCGAATCGGTGCTGCTGCCCACCTGTTGCAGATTGGCCAGATGATTTTTGTCCACCACCACGTCTTCGCCGTGCCACCATTCGATGCCGGTACAGCCCAGGCGATGTTTCAGCGTCGACGCCAGCGTGTCGACCTGCTGCTTGCTCATGTTGCCCACCACCAGCAGCTCCGGCGTAGCCTCGGCCAGCAGGCTGTCGCGATAGGCCAGCACGTCTTTCAGCGTCAGCGTCTTCAGCACTTCGCGGCGTTCGCTGCGTTCGGAATACGGCACGCGGGAAACCATCTGCACCGGCTGAATGGCCAATTCAAACGCCTTGCCCTTCTCGGCGGCGTCCAACTGCTCCAGATACCAGGACTTGGCCTGCGCCAGCTGATCTTCCGTCGGCGTGAAGCTGGAATAGCCTTCGATCAGCGCCGTCAGCAACTGCGGCAGGCGCTGGGTAAAGCCGTTGGCGTTAAACATCAGGCCGTTGTTCGGCGAGGTCGAGAAGCTCAGCCCGCCAACCGATGCCTGATAGCTCAGCTGATCCAGCGCGAGGCCGGCCAGATAATCCGTCAGTGAGAACAGCACCTGGTTGCGCGCGGAATCCATGGTCTTGGCGTTGCGGAAAGCGACGGTGACGTCGGCCTTCGGCTCATCGGCGAAGTAACGGCTCGGCATGTACAGCACGCGCAGGCCGGGGTTATCCACCACCATTTCCGGCTTTTTGAACTCGTGCGACGGCTTGGTCAGGGTAAAGTCATCCGGGATGTACGGATTGAGCGTCGGTAACGACAGGGAAATCCCACTCCCTAACTGCTGCCACTGCGTAAAGCGCTGCGGCGTGATTTTGTCGACCTGGTAAGGCGCGTTGACGAAATAGGCCGTCTTGTTGTGCGGCTCATCCGGACTGACGAACCAGATGCGGGCGTTTTGCGGCGTCATGCCGTCCAGGCGTTCGGCGATCGCCTTAGGATCATAGCGATCGGCCAGGTAAGGCGCGTCCAGCGTATGTTCAACCGGCACGCGCAGCATGGTGTCCACCAGCCATTCGATGTAGTCCATGTCGCGCGTGATCGACGGATAACGGAAATCCAGATTCAGAACATGCGAGATTTCGTCGAAGTAACTTTGCTTGATGCCTTCGCTGCGCAGCATTTTCAGGTAGTTGAAAATGGCGGCGACGACCTCGTCGCGCTTGGCCAGGCCTTTGTCGGTCAGTGAAACGCTGATGGCGAAGACCCCGCCGTTGCGATCCACCATCGGATCGGCGCCGGCATTGATGGCGTCCGCCAGCCCCTGCTTCTGCAACCAGTCAGACAGGGTGTTCTTGCTGCGGTTGCCGATCAGGTAGCTGATGTAGGTATCGGTTTTGCTGCGAAACGCGGCGCTGTTGTTATCGATGCGAAACTCGACCTTCAGCTGTTTGCGCGGCTGTGCCGGCACATAATGAATGATGATGCCCTGTTGTTCCGGCGTCACCGCCGGCACGGTGATCGGCGGCACGCTGGCGTCGTGATTCGGCACGCGGCCAAAGGTTTTCGCCGCAATATCAGCCAGCTGAGGCAGCGGCTGATTGCCGTACAAAACGCCCATCATCAAATTGGCGGAATAGTAGCGCTTATAGAAGCCGGTCAGCTCATCGTGCAGCTTGCTGTCCGGCTTGTCTTTCAGCGTATCGAGATTGCCGCCGGAGAAGCGCGCGCTCGGGTGCGCCGGGTTAAGGGTTTCCGCGCCCACCTGCGCCATACGCATACCGTCGCGCGAACGCGCCATCGTCAACTCGGCGTTAACCGCGTTGCGCTCACGGTCGGCATTGCCCGGATCCAGCAGCGGCTCGGCAATGGCGTCGGCCATGCGATCGACCGCCGGCTCCAGCGCGTCATTTTCCACTTCCAGATAGAAGGCGGTGCGATAAGAAGCCGTGCTGGCGTTGTGGCTGCCGCCATGCTTTTTCAGGAACTCGGACAGGTTTTCCGGCTCTGGATAGCGCTTGGAGCCCATCAGCACCATATGTTCCAGATAGTGCGCCAAACCCAGTTGGCTGTTCGGATCTTCGAGCGAGCCGACCGGCAATGCCAGCGCCGCCAGCGATTTCGGCGCCTGGGCATCGGACACCAACAATACCGTCATGCCGTTAGTCAATTTGATCGCCTCATACTGACGCGGATCGTGTTCGCTTTTGTTGATCTTCTCCGCCAGCGGTTGCCATCCTTGCGCGGCCCAACTCAACGGCGCCCAACACATAGCCAATAATACCAGCCCGGTGATACGGGCCAACTGTCTGCGCATATCCAAAATAAACCCCTATTCTGACGTCACTGCGCCCACTCCCTGACGGTGGCGACGTTCATCAAAACCACATAACCAAATCTGTACTCACCGGGTTCTTCGCCAATATGGCGACCCGAACTCGGCGGGTATATGCCTGTACGTTATGTAAGACCGGGAATGACCCCAATGGTTGAATATAACCTTCGTTATTTTTACCACCTACCGCCGCACAGCACCACCGGGGGATTGTTATCCCAGGTTATGCCGCGCCACCGGCAGCAGATAACGCTCTGTTTCGGCCAGTATTTGCGCTAAGTATTCATTATCCAATTGGCGAAACACTCGCTGCACGTAGGGATCTTCCCCTTCTCCGGGAATGCGCTGATCGCCCTGCCAGGCTTGCAGCAATTTGGCGCGCGCCTTGATTTGCGCTTCTTCCTCCCAGTCGATTTGCTGCGTTTCCGGCAGATAGCACTGACTCAGCCACGCCCAGCCGCTCTTGTTCAGCAACAGCAGCGGCTGACTCAGACCGCGCTGATAGCCCGTCAGCAGTTCCGCCAGCTGCGCCTGTGCCTCTTCAGGCGCCAGCGCGGCAAAGCGCCAGGCGGAGTTCTTGCGGCCATACATGCGGCTCTCGCCGGTGCCGCCGGCGCAGCAGTACACCAGGTGCTCCAGCCACAGCAATATGCCATCCACCGCCGACAGCGTCGCGGGCCGCCAGCGCAACAGGCCGTCATCCTGCACCTGATGCAGCCAGCCGCTGAGGCGCACGCCGGCGATATCGATATCCAACTCCAGGCTATGGCTCTCTGCGCGTTCCGCACGCACCTGCTCGGCCAGTTCGCTCATCTCTTCCTGCTGCTTTTGCCAATAAATTTCGCCGAAGGCGCCATAGGGCAAGCCGCCGGCGGCGCGCACCCGCTGGAACAGCCGTTCGGGATCGTCACCGTCGATCAGCGTATTCAGCAGCTGGCTGTTGAACTGGTAGCGGCTGAGGTTATCCAGCGTGAAGGGCTCTTCGTCCGGCAGCTCGGTCTCTTCCAAGATAAAACTGACGCCCAGCCGCAGTTGGAAAAACGCGCGAATCGGATGGCGGTAAAACCGCAGCAGTTCCTCCAGCGATATTTGCTGCAGCGCTTCGGCGGGCAGCGGCTGGTTGAACGCCGGATGCGCCGCACCGCGCCCATCGGCGGCAGGCAGCCACTCGGCGGCATAGCTTTGCTCCTCCGAGCCCGGCAAGAAGTTCTCGGCGGCGAACGGCATGCGCGCGTGCCACTTCAGCAAGTGCTCACCAACCCGCCGGGCGCTGTCGTCTGCGCTAAGCTCTTCATCTCCCGGCAGGCAATAGCTTTGTTCCAGGTACTCCAGCAGCTCGGTGACCAGTACCGAAGGGTAGCGCGGGCTGTTGTCCTGAATGGAACGGCCGATGAAGCTGATATACAGCCGCTGTTGCGCGGACAAAATCGCTTCCAGGAACAGATAACGGTCGTCATCGCGCCGGCTGCGGTCGCCGCGTTTGACCTGCTGCGCCATCAGATCGAAACCCAGCGGCGGCAGCGTGCGCGGATACACGCCGTCATTCATGCCCAGCAGGCACACCACCTTGAACGGAATGGAACGCATCGGCATCAGCGTACAGAAGTTGATTTGCCCGGCGAGGAAGCGCTGGCTGATGCGCTCCTGATCGAGACGCGCCGCCAGATCGTCCCGCAGAATGGTCAACGGCACCTCATCGGGATAGCGCGCCGCCAGGCCAAAATTGATGGCCTGCTGCCACTGCTGTTCGATCAGCGCCAGCACCACCTCGGTGTCGCTGTCCGCAGCGAAGAAAGCATCCAGCAGTTGCCGGCACAGCGGCAGCCACGCCTCGAGCGGGCGCGCTTCGCTCAAGATTTGCCGCCAGTGGCTGAGCTGCGCCAGCAGGTCTGCCAGCTGCCCCGCCAGTTCGGCGACCAATCCGCTCGATTCGTCGTAAGGCAAAATGCCCTGCCAATCGCCGGCATTGCTGTCCATCGCGTAGCCAAGCAACATGCGCGTGATGCCAAAGCGCCAGGTATGTTGGCCGGTAGCGGGCAGATCCAGTTCGCGCACGTTATCGTCGTCCAGGCCCCAGCGCACGCCGGATTCACCGACCCAATGGCGCAGCAGGCGCAGCCCCTCTTCGCCAATGGCGAAACGGGCGGCCAGGGCCGGCACCTCAAGCAGCGCCAGCACCTGTTCCGAGGTAAAACGGCTTTGCGGCAGATCGAGCAGTGAAATGAACGCCTGCAGCGCAGGATGCGCCTGGCGCGCTTTACGGTCGGAAATGGCGAACGGCAGGTAGCGCTCGGCAGGGGCATTGCCGAACACCGCCTGAATGTAAGGCGTGTAGCTGTCGATATCCGCGACCATCACGATGATGTCGCGCGGCGTCAACGACGGATCCTGCGCCAGCATGGTCAGCAGTTGATCGTGCAGCACCTCCACTTCCCGCTGCGGGCTGTGGCAGGCATGCAGGCTGAGGGAACGGTCGTTCTCATCCAGCGGACGTTTGCTGAAGCTGCTTTCCAGCGTTTCCGCAGTAATACCGATCACCGCATGGTCTTCCAGCTCCAGCATGTCGCGCTGAACGGCGTGCAGCATGGTATCGGCCGGGATATCGACAAAGGCGTCAACCACTTGCGCCCCTTCCATCTGCGACAGCAGATAGAGGTGATCGCGCCCCAGCTTGCCCCAAGAGGCCAGCAGCGGGTTGCTGAGCTGCTGCTGGCCTTCGGCGTCAAACAGGCGCGCCGCGTCATCCGGCTGGCGGAACAGCCCGTGCTCGCGTGCCTGATGGTAGTGACGGCGCTTGCGGCTCTGCAAGCGAGCCAGGAAAGCGTAATCCTGAATATCGCCCCAATAGTAGCGACAGGGGTTGGTGAACATCAGGTGGATATCGATATGCCGCCCCAGCGCCTGCAGCGCCTCCAGATAGACCGGCGGCAACGCCGAGATACCGCAGATAAACACCCGCGGCGGCAAACCGGGCGGGCAGGTTTTTGCCTGCTCCAGCGCGTGGATAAATCGGCTGTACAGATTGGCGCGGTGCCATTCCGGCTGCCCCAGCTCGCGCGTGTACTCCACCAGCCGCGCCCAGAGCGGCGCCTGCCATTGCTGAGCCTCCGCCAGGCCGTCGATGCGCTCACCGCGCTGCCAGCTCTCCAGCCACTGCGGGCGATAAACCAAATATTGGTCGAACAGGTCGGCGACCCGGCCGGCCAACTGGTGAATCTTGCGCTTGTCACCGTCATCGGTCAGATAGTGCTGCAGTGGCGCAAACGCCGGCTGAGTCAGCATCTCCGGCAGCAACCACATCAGCTTCCAGGTCATGGCGTCCTTGCTGAAGGCGCTCTCTTTCGGGATATCCGGCAACACCCGGGTGAACATGTCCCAAATAAAGGTCGCCGGCAGCGGAAACGCAATATTGGCGGCGATGCCGAACTGTTCCGCCAACTGCATCTGCAGCCATTGCGCCATACCGGGGCTCTGCACCAGCACCACTTCCGGTTGAAAAGGATCGGCCAACGGATCTCTGGCTATCAGCGCGCTGGTCAGCGTTTTCAACAAATCCAGCTGATTGGAATGATAAACCGTGAACATCAAGGCTCCTTTAAAACAAAAGACTTACCGGCTTAAAAGCGGGTGCAATACCAGCGGCTCAGCGTCGCCCACTGCCGCTGCGGCGTTTGGACTCTAACCGTCAATCGGCGGCAATCACTCTCCGCATCGTCAAGCGCCGTCTCGCGTCGCCAACCTTCCGGCGGAGATTCGGCCTCGAGCCGCCCGGTGACGGCGAACGCTTCTAACTGCTGATGCGCCAGCGCCCAGGCTTGCCGGTAGTGCCACTGGCGCTGAAACGACTGCAACAGCACCTGATGATACTGTAACAAGCCAAGCAGCGACACCGAGAACAGCAAGGCCGCCACCAACACTTCCGGCAGGCTGAAGCCGTTGCGGGATAGCCGCCCTGCCCGAGCGTTAGCCGTCACAGTCGGTCAGCCTTTTCTCTGGGCAAAAATCCAGCCGACCGCCCGGCTGAGCTTGCACCTTGCCAGCGGTCTCTGCGCCGTTAAAGGTGCCCCACTGATACAGCCAAAGCGGTTCACCGCCGCGCATCTCACCAAGGCCGCGTATCGTCACAACGCCCGCTCTGGCAGACAGCCGGGCGCAGGCCGTCAGTTCCGCGCGCTGCCTGCATAACCAGGCCGCCGCACTCAGCTCGGCGTGTGGCCAGCGCTGGCTCATACCCCAACTCAGCGCCGAAGCGGCCTGAGTATAAGCCTGAAGGTAACGCTGCTGATCGGCGGCCAGTAACAGCGCGTTATCCAACTGCCGATGCTGAGCGTTAAGCAACATCAGCCCCAGCGCCAACAGCAACATCACCGCCGCCAGAGTGCTACCGCCCCGCTGGGTTCGCCAATTCATGGCAGCGCCGCCATTTCGACGCTCGCACTCAGGCTGCGCCGGATACGCGTATCGCTGGCGGAGCGCCCCGCCAGCGTCAGGCGAGCCAAGGTCGCGCCGTGATCGCCCCGCTCGATCGCCACATGAAACCGCTCAATGCGCACTTCGTCATAATCGAGCAACCGCTCCCAGCCACCGCCATCGCATTGGCTCACGCCGCGCTGCCCTTCCAAGCCGCCATTGCGCAGCCGGTAACCGAAATAGCCCGCATCCTCGCCCGAAGCGAGCCATTGCCCGCTGCGAGCGATGTCGTAGGCAACGATAACGCAACTGCCCGCCGCTTCTCCCGATGCCTGACCGATCAGCAACGGACGGCCGGCGCACTGCCCGGCGCAAAAACCGGCGCGGCGCAGATCTTTCTCAATGCCGAACGCCAGTTGCCGCAGCGTTGACTCCAGCCGAAAGTGCTGGCTGACGACCACGCTTTGCTGGCGCAACAACGGATAGGTTTTCGCCGCGCCGAGCGCGATCACGCTGCCGAAGACCAACGCCAACATCACCTCCGGCAAGGTAAAACCGCGTTCTAAAGTCAACATAGCGCAATGCCTCTGACCCGCTGCCCTTCGCTGCACAAACGCAGCCGCCCACGGGCGGACAGCACCAGCCGCAGGCTGCCTGCGTCGTTGCTGAGAAGGATGTGCCCCGCCTGCGCAGTATTGCGCAAACCGTAAAACCCAATCTCTTTGCCGGTGTAGCCGCTCAAAGCGACGTCACGATAAAACGGCGAGAAAACGGCGCCTTCGGCGGAAGCGCAATCCGTCGGCGGCACGCCACCGCCCAGACACCAGGGCGTGCCGTTCTTGAACCACAGCAGCGTCGCGCGGTTACGCCAGTTGGCGTCCGCCTGCAATCGCAGCAAAAACGCCAGCAGCTGCTGAGCCGTGTGTTCCAGCCGCAGCGCTTGCTGATGATAACGCCATTGCCCGACGCCCCAGCCGGTGAGCATGCCGGCGATCAATATCGCCGCCAACAGCTCAATCAGCGTCATGCCACGCTGGCGATCATCGATATTCGAGAGAGTATTGTCTTTCATGCCGCCAGTGTAAGGATCGCCACAACGCGGTAAAGCCGCATGCGTAATCGCTGCGGCAAGCTGCGCAATGTTTTATTTACGACGGCAGAGGACGACAAAAAAATGCGGCGCGGTGCGCAATGCGGATAAAAAAAGGGGTGCAATCTCTGCCCCCCTGGTGTGATGCGGTTAAGGTCAGATCGCGACCGGCGCCTTGATGGCCGGGTGCGGATCGTAACCTTCGATCTCGAAGTCTTCGAAACGGTAATCAAACAGCGAAGCCGGTTTGCGTTTGATCACCAGCTTCGGCAACGGACGCGGTTCACGCGTCAACTGCAACTGAGTCTGTTCCATGTGGTTGCTATACAGGTGGGTATCGCCCCCGGTCCAGACGAAATCGCCCACTTCCAGATCGCACTGCTGCGCCATCATGTGCACCAACAGCGCGTAGCTGGCGATGTTGAACGGCAGGCCGAGGAAGACGTCGCAGGAACGCTGGTACAGCTGGCAAGAGAGCTTGCCGTCCGCTACGTAGAACTGGAAGAACGCGTGGCACGGCGCCAACGCCATCTGATCCAGCTCGCCGACGTTCCAGGCGGAAACGATGATGCGGCGCGAATCCGGATCCTGCTTCAGCTGTTGGAGCACGTTGCTCAGCTGATCGATCTGACGGCCGTCCGCCGCGCCCCAGGCGCGCCACTGTTTGCCGTACACCGGACCGAGATCGCCGTTTTCATCGGCCCACTCGTCCCAAATGGTGACCTTGTTGTCACGCAGGTAGGCGATGTTGGTATCACCGTTCAGGAACCACAACAGCTCATGAATGATCGAACGAAGATGACATTTCTTGGTGGTCACCAACGGGAAACCTTCCTGCAAGTTGAAACGCATCTGATGGCCGAAAATCGACAGCGTGCCAGTGCCGGTACGGTCGGCTTTAGGGGTGCCCTCGGCGAGCACCTT
Organism: Serratia sp. G204Y; assembly: GCF_051172435.1. NCBI lineage: Bacteria > Pseudomonadati > Pseudomonadota > Gammaproteobacteria > Enterobacterales > Yersiniaceae > Serratia > Serratia sp. G204Y. The sequence continues at coordinate 86,945 of NZ_JBPIZA010000007.1, forward strand.
GTTCATCAAATCCAGATACTGTTTCATTTGTCCCTCACGACATTTGTTGCTGCGGGCGACGACGGTACGCCCAAATCATCATAATAATACCGGCCACCACCATCGGGATGGACAGGATCTGCCCCATGCTGATCACGCCGTCGAACAGGCCGAGCTGGGCATCCGGCTGGCGGAACGCTTCAACGATGATGCGGAATGCGCCATAACCGATCAGGAACAGGCCCGAGACGGCGCCCATCGGCCGCGGCTTGCGAATAAACAGGTTCAGAATGATAAACAGCACCACGCCTTCCAGCAGCAGTTCATACAGCTGCGACGGGTGGCGCGGCAGTACGCCGTACTGATTCAATAACGGCAGCAAGGAAGGATCGGCGGCGGCGAGGGCCACGTCTTCGCTGCGCGAACTTGGGAACAGCATCGCCCAAGGGGTATCGGTGGTCACGCGGCCCCACAGTTCACCGTTGATGAAGTTGCCGAGGCGGCCGGCGCCCAGGCCGAATGGGATCAATGGCGCGATAAAATCGGAAACCTGGAAGAAGGTGCGTTTGGTGCGGCGAGCGAACCAGAACATCACCAGAATCACCCCCATCAAGCCGCCGTGGAACGACATGCCGCCATCCCAGACCTTGAACAGATAGAGCGGGTTATCCAGGAACAGCGGCAGGTTATAGAACAGCACATAGCCTACGCGGCCGCCGACGAATACGCCCAGGAAACCGGCGTAGAGCAGGTTTTCAACTTCGTCTTTGGTCCAGCCGCTGCCCGGCTTGTTGGCGCGGCGCACCGCCAGCCACATGGCAAAAACGAAGCCGACCAGGTACATCAGGCCATACCAATGCAGAGAAACCGGGCCAATGGAGAAAATGACCGGATCAAATTTAGGAAACGCCAGATAGCTATTGCTCATCTATCACCACAACATGTCTGTTATTTTTCCCCATGCGGGGGCGGCAGGTGCCAAGCGGCGGCGGAGATTGTCCCGCGTCTTGCAAGCAGCAGCATTGGCCGCTGCGGTGTGCAAGGCGACGAGCCTGCGCCGCACTGAGGTTGCGCATCATAACATAGGCTTAGCGCGGTCCGGTCCGGCAGGCCGGGAAAAGTTCTGTAAAAAAATCACAACGCGCGGCGGCTACCGGCCCCCGCGGATCAATCCGCCCATGCCGCGTCGCTCCATAAACGCCGCCACCAAATGGCGCACTTCGGTGGTCATCTGGGTGTTCAACACCCGCTGCGCCAACATTTCGGCGTCGGCAAGGTCGATATGCCGCAGCAGGTATTTGATGCGCGCCACGCTGCGGCCGTTCATGCTCAGATTGCGATAGCCCATGCCCACCAGCAACAGCGCGCCCATGGGATCGCCGGCCAGTTCACCGCACAGGCTAAGCTGCAACCCGGCCGCGTTCCCCTGCTCGGCGATCAGTTTCAGCACCTGCAGCATCGCGGGGTGCAAACTGTCATACAGCGAGGCGACTCGGGTATTGTTGCGATCCACCGCCAACAGGTACTGGGTCAAATCGTTGGTGCCGACCGAGATGAAATCAACGCGCCCGGCCAGATGCGGGATCAGGAAAATCATCGACGGCACTTCCAGCATCACGCCGATTTTCGGTTTCGGGATCGCATAGCCAAGCACCTCTTCCACCTCGCGCCCGGCGCGGTCAATCAGGCGTTTGGCCTCATCGACCTCTTCCAGGCTGGTGACCATCGGCAGCAGAATGCCCAGATTGCCGGTGCCGGCGTTGGCACGCAGCATGGCGCGCACCTGAATCAAAAAGATCTCCGGCTGATCCAGGGTGATGCGGATGCCACGCCAGCCCAGGCAGGGGTTCTCTTCGCTGATCGGCATATAAGGCAGCTGCTTGTCGGCGCCGATATCCAGAGTGCGCAGCGTGACCGGCTTGCTCGGGTAAAGCTGCAGCATGCCCTGGTACTGCGCGACCTGTTCCTCTTCGGAGGGGAAGCCGCTTTGCAACATGAACGGGATTTCGGTGCGGTATAACCCCACGCCATCTACCCAGCCGCCCAACAGCTGTTCATGTTCCGGGCTGAGGCCGGCATTCAGCATCACCTGAATGCGCTCGCCGCTTTTCAACTGCGCCGGCTGCTCGACGTCGTCTTCCGCCAGCTTGCTCAGTTCCAGCTCTTCGCTGATCAGCCGTTGATATTCCTGCACCAGCACCGGTTCAGGATCGACCAGCAGTTCACCGCGATAACCGTCGACGATCAGCAGCCGCTGGCTGAGCAGAGAAGGCTGGATGTCGGCGCCCATCACCGTCGGCACCCCCATCGCCCGCACCAGAATCGCCGCATGCGAGTTGGCGGCACCGTCGCGCACCACCACGCCGACCAGGCGATCCTGCGGCACTTCGGCCAGCAATGTCGCGGTCAGCTCATCCGCCACCAGCACAAAACGCGCCGGCCACTGGGTAGCGCCCTGAGTGGTGTCGTCGAGGTGGAACAGCAGGCGCTGGCCCAGCGCGCGCAGGTCGCTGCCGCGCTCGCGCATGTAGGTGTCCTGCAGTTTGGCAAACTGCTCGGCAAAGGTTTCTATCACCTGTTTCACCGCCCACTCCGCCACCGAACCGTTGTCGATTTCGGCGAACAGTTCGCGCTTGAGGCGGGCGTCGTTTAGCAGGTGAGAGTAAAGATCGAAGATCGCCGCGCTCTCTTTTTGCGAGCTGGCGGCAAAACGCTTGCTGAAGCGGCGAAACTCCGCGCCGGCCTCTTCCAGCGCCAGCGTCAGGCGCTCGCGCTCGCTGGCGGTGTCCAGCGTCGAAGCGCGGTAAACCTGATCGAGCGAAGGCTGGCTGCTGTCCTGCCACCCTTCCGCCACCGCCACGCCGGGCGAGGCCGCCAGCGCGCGCACGCGCGTTTGGCGATACTGGCCGAAAATGGCGTTGAGCTGCGACTGTGACAGGATCCCGGCCATCTGCGTGGCCAGTGTGACCATGAAAGACTCTTCGCTTTCGTCGAACTGGCGCAGCTCGCGCTGCTGCACCACCAGCACACCCAGCAGCTGGCGCCGATGAATGATCGGCACCCCGAGGAAGGACCTGAAACGATCCTCTTTCACTTGCGGGACGTATTTGAAACTGGGGTGGCTTTGGGCATCGGCCAGGTTGATAGGCTCGGCTCTGCGGCCGACCAACCCGACGACGCCCTCGTCAAACGCCAATGCGATAGTGCGCCCGCGCGGCTTTTTCAGCCCGCGCGTGGCCATCAGGTAGTAGCAGCGGCGATCGTTGTCCGCCAGATAGATGGAACACACTTCGGTGTCCATCGCCAGACAGGTTTCATTGACCAGCAGATCCAGCGCATCCGTCAGACTGGCCGCCGCAGCCACCTTCTCTACAATTTCTCGCAAGCGCGTGAGCATAGTCGGCTTAACTTAACCTCTCTTTCGGCGATAAGCAGGAGCCTGCCGCGGCGCCGCCTGCTCTTGCATCGGCATCACGGTCACGGCGAATTCTTTCATCACCCGGCGGTAGACGTCGCGTTTGAACGACACCACCTGGCGTACCGGATACCAGAAGCTCACCCAGCGCCAACCGTCGAACTCCGGCGTGCTGCTGCGCTGCATATTGATATCAGCGTCATTGCACAGTAGCTGCAACAAAAACCATTTTTGCTTTTGGCCGATACAAACCGGCTTTGTGTCCCAACGCACCAAACGTTTCGGCAATTTATAGCGCAACCAGTTGCGGGTCGAAGCCAGGATGCGCACATCCTTTTTACTCAGCCCCACTTCTTCGAACAGCTCACGGTACATCGCCTGCTCCGCAGTTTCGCCAGGGTTAATCCCACCTTGGGGAAACTGCCAGGAGTGCTGACCGTAACGGCGGGCCCATAAGACCTGCCCCTGACGATTACAGATTACGATACCAACATTCGGGCGGTAGCCATCATCATCGATCACCGGACTACCTCGATAAGCTTAAATTCGCATAGATGTCCTGATTGTTTCACACAAGCTACAGGCGGTAAACCACTGCTTTACGGCGCTGCGGGCCGAATAACATTGGGATAACTCACAGATATAGGCAAAGTTATAAACATACCCTAGCCTTTCAGACCGGTTTTATTCACTTTTTCTGTGGATAGGTGTGTGCAGAACTCGAGGAATAAGCCGGTAAAACTCTTAACCCCCAAAATCCCCCCTCAACACTAAAAACACATATTTATTTTAAAAACATACAATTATGCATTAACACATCGTTATATACAGGGCAAAAATGTGATCTGTGCACGGTAAGGATCTTACCCTGGCGAAAGATCCACCAACGTCGTTTTTATCCACAGATTATCCGGGCAAGTTACGCACAAAACGGACAAATTCGTAAAAAACCGCCCGAGTCAAGGCTGTAAATTGAACCAGTGATCGGCAAAAATTTGGGTTATCCCAAAAATCTGTGGATAAATAGGTGTAAGATCCTGTTTATTGTCGGTGGCTTCAGGTGAACAAGCCCCGCCAGTGCATTGTCCACCACGCCAAGAAAGGAAAAAAGTCATGTAAAATCATGCTACTATTATTCTTTTCCCCAAGCGATGGCGGTTATCGCTCACCGTGCATAATTGCAGTACGTTTTTCAACCAAATTAGACAGGCTTGATTTATGGCGTTTTTATCCCCTTTGCCGCCCCCGCCGGAAAATGAACGGCAGCTGTTCGAGCGCGCTCAGGCGCTGGCCGGCGCCAGCTTTGGCGAACTGGCCGCTCGCGCGCAGCTGCCGATCCCCAAGGATCTGAAACGCGATAAAGGTTGGGTAGGCATGCTGCTGGAGCTGTATCTCGGCGCCATGGCCGGCAGCAAACCGGAGCAGGACTTTCCCGAGCTGGGCATCGAGCTGAAAACCATTCCTGTCGACGCCGCCGGCAAACCGCTGGAAACCACTTTTGTCTGCGTCGCTCCGCTCACCGGCAACAGCGGCGTCACCTGGGCCAACAGCCACGTTCGCTACAAGCTGGCGCGCGTGTTGTGGATACCGGTAGAAGGCGAACGCCAGATCCCGTTGGCCGAACGCCGCGTCGGTTCGCCGCTGCTGTGGAGCCCAAGCGCGGCAGAAGACGAAATGCTGCGCCGCGATTGGGAAGAATTGATGGATCTGATCGTGCTCGGCCACGTAGAGCGCATCACCGCACGCCACGGCGAAGTGCTGCAGCTGCGCCCCAAAGCGGCTAACAGCAAGGCGCTCACCGAAGCCATCGGCGAACAAGGGCAACCGATCATGACGCTGCCGCGCGGCTTCTATCTGAAAAAGAGTTTTACCGGCACGCTGCTGGCAAGACATTTCTCAATCTAAGCGATTTCGTTTAACTCTGGTTTAGCTGCCCCTATCAGCGCCATGATAAACGCGTATAATTCACGCTTTGCATTTATTAAGTATTAATAAGGTGTGTCGAGCAATGTTCGAATGGATTATGGATCCCAATGCCTGGTTAGCGTTAGGCACGCTAACCATTCTTGAGATCGTACTGGGTATTGATAACATCATTTTTCTGTCGCTGGTGGTGGCCAAGCTCCCCAAAGCGCAACAGAACAAAGCTCGCCGGATCGGGCTGGCCGCCGCCATGCTTATGCGCCTGGCGCTGCTGGCTTCCATCGCCTGGGTGATTCGCCTGACCCATCCGCTGTTTACCGTGATGGAGCACAGCGTATCCGCTCGCGATCTGATCCTGCTGCTGGGCGGGCTGTTCCTGATCTGGAAAGCCAGCAAAGAGATCCACGAAACCATCGAAGGGTCGGAAGAAGAGCACCACACCAAGGTGCACAGCTTCTTCGGCGCGATCGTGCAGATCATGCTGTTGGATATTATCTTCAGCCTGGATTCGGTGATTACCGCCGTGGGCCTTTCCGACCATCTGTTCATCATGATGGCGGCAGTGGTGATCGCCGTCGGCGTGATGATGTTCGCTGCCCGACCGATCGGCGAATTCGTCAACCGCCATCCATCGGTGAAAATGCTGGCGCTGGCGTTCCTGATCCTGGTGGGCTTCACGCTGATGCTGGAAAGCTTCCAGGTGCACGTGCCAAAAGGCTACATCTACTTCGCCATGTTCTTCTCGATGTCGGTAGAAGCGCTCAATCTGATGCGCAGCAAAAAAAATCGCGCGCCGGAATAACGCTATCTATATGAAAGCCGCCATTGGCGGCTTTCATCACTTTGTTGACCTCTCATTTCACTTTTTCTTATCAGATAAAGACTTATCTGAGACGCGCTTCGCCGAGAGTTTGCTAATCTTGAAAGAACATTATTTTCTGCATAATCGAGGATCCGCAGGATGAAAAAGTGGGTAATGGCAGTGTCTGCGCTGGTGATGGTGGCTGGCCTGGCGGGGTGTTCCAGCGACTACGTGATGGCGACCAAAGACGGCAACATGATCCTGACGCAAGGCAAACCGGAGATCGATGAAGATACCGGCCTCATCAGCTATAAAGACGAGAAAGGCAACCAGCGCCAGATCAACGGCGATCAAGTTTCTCAGGTTATCGAACGCTAATCACCGCCCGCCGGCTATCGCCCGTTCAAGCGCGGTAGCCCCCATTCGCGTTCGCACGGAATCCGCTTCCCCCATCTTCACCGCTTGGTTATAGTCAGGAAAGGCGACATCGCCGCCCGACGGACTCTGCGCCGTCTTCTGACATTGGGCTCCTGTTTCACCGGGCCGCGCGGCCCGTAAGCGCTAACAAGAAAGGAAGGCCGTTAATGCAATACCACCGTATTCCCCACAGTTCTTTAGAAGTGAGCGTGCTGGGACTGGGCACCATGACCTTTGGCGAACAGAACAGCGAAGCCGACGCCCATGCGCAACTGGACTATGCATTGGCCGCAGGCGTGAACCTGATAGACAGCGCCGAACTGTACCCAGTGCCGCCCCGTCCGGAAACCCAGGGCCTGACCGAAAGCTATATCGGCAGCTGGCTCAAGGCGCGCGGCAATCGCGAAAAAATCGTCCTGGCCAGCAAAGTCTCGGGCCCGGTGCGCGGCACCGACAGCAGCATTCGCCCGCAGCAGGCGCTCGATCGCAAAAACATCCGCGCCGCGCTGGACGCCAGCCTCAAGCGGCTGAATACCGATTATCTCGATCTCTACCAATTGCACTGGCCGCAGCGCGCCACCAACTGTTTTGGCAAACTCAACTATCAATACACCGACGACAAAGCCACGGTCACGCTGCTGGAAACGCTGGAGGCGCTGACCGAGCAGGTGCGCGCCGGCAAGATCCGCTATATCGGGGTTTCCAATGAAACGCCCTGGGGCGTGATGCGCTACCTGCAGTTGGCGGAGAAACACGAGCTGCCGCGCATCGTGTCGATTCAAAACCCGTACAGCCTGCTGAACCGCAGCTTTGAGATTGGCCTGGCCGAGATCAGCCAGCACGAAGGGGTGGAACTGCTGGCCTATTCCAGCCTGGCGTTCGGTACCCTGAGCGGTAAATACCTCAATGGCGCAAAACCGGCCGGTGCGCGCAATACGCTGTTCACCCGCTTCAACCGTTATTCAGGGCAGCAAACCCAGCTGGCGATCGCCGAGTACGTGGCGCTGGCCAAAAAACACGGGCTGGATCCTTCGCAGATGGCGTTGGCCTTCGTGCGTCAACAGCCGTTCGTCGCCAGCACCCTGCTGGGCGCCACCACGGTGGATCAGTTGAAAATCAACATCGACAGCCTCGATGTGGTATTGGATGAAGACGTGCTGCAGGCGCTCGAAGAAATCCATACCCGGTTTACCATTCCGGCGCCTTAATACAGCAAGGGCGCAGCCTGGCTGCGCCCCGTTTCACCGCCGCTGCGACCACCATAGCGCGCTAATCGCCAGCGCAAACACCACGCCAAACCCTACGCCGACGCCCACCACCGGCACGCCCAGCTTCACCACCAGCGAATACAGCGCCAGCATCAGCAACATGGCGGCGTTTTCACCCAGGTTTTGCACCGCGATAGCATTGCCGGCGCCGACCGAATGCTTGCCCCGCTCCTGCAGCAACGCATTGAGCGGCACCACGAAGAAGCCCCCCAGCATGCCGATGATCGCCAACAAGACATAGGCATTGAGCATGGTGGTTTGCAGCGCGAATACCGCGACCGCAACGCCGATCAGGATCCCGGCCGGCATGCAGCGCTCCACCGTCTTCAGCGTGACAAAGCGTGCGGCGGCGCCGGCCCCCACCACGATACCGACGGCTACCATGGCGTTCAGCAGCGTCGGCGTGGCATTATCGGCGATGCCGAGCGCTACCGGCACCCACAGCACCAGAAGAAAACGCAGCGTCACGCCGGCCCCCCAGAACAGGCTGGTGCCGATCAAGGAAAAACGCGTCTGCCCATCGCGCCATAACGTGACGCAAGCGGTAAAGAAGCTGTTCGTCATGGCCCGCGGGCGCCAGGAAGCCCCCGGGCGCGCCGCCGCGAGGCGCGGAATATACAGGTTGGCGACCACCGCCCCCGCGTAAACCAAGGCGCAGACCGCCAGCGCCGCCACCACATGCCAGTCCGCCAGAATGCCACCGGCCACCGAACCGGTCAGAATGGCGGCGATAGTCGAGGCCTCCATCAGGCCGTTAGCCTTGACCAGCTTCTCGCCGCTGGTGATCTCGCCCAGAATGCCGTATTTGGCCGGCGAATACGCGGCGGCTCCCACCCCGACTAGGCTGTAGCCGAGGAACGGGTTTCCCCCAAAACAGATCACCAACGCCCCCGCCAATTTTAAGGCGTTGGCGAACATCATCACCCGCCCTTTGGCAAAGCTGTCGGCCACCTGGCCGACAAACGGCGCCAGGATGATGTAGGTGGCGACGAAAGCCATCTGCAGGATCGGCTGGCTCCAGTCCGGATACAGCTGCTGCTTGATCAACGCCAGCGTGGCGAACAGCAACGCATTGTCGCCGAACGCCGAGAGGAACTGCGCGCTGATGACGGCGATCATGCCGCGTGACAGCAAAGGGGACTCGGTCGAAGGATTCATCGGGCACTCTCCGGCTGTTCGGCCATATGACGCAGGGTGACGAAATCGGGTTTGCCGCTGCCGAGCACCGGCAGCGTTTTCAACAGGCGAATATCGCGCGGCACCGCCAGCTCCGGGCTGCCCAGCTCACGCGCCACCCGCAGCAATGCTTCACGAGTGATGGCGGGATCGGTGGTGAACAGCACCAGCGCCTCGCCTTTGCTGCTGTCGCCTTTGGCCGTGGCGGCATGCATTTTTTCCGGCGACAGCCGTTGCGCCAGCAATTCGACGCTCTCCAGCGACACCATCTCGCCCGCCAGCTTGGCGAAGCGTTTCACGCGGCCGCGAATGGTGCAATAGCCCTGCTCATCCAGGCTGACGATATCGCCGGTGTCGTACCAGCCCGGCTGCAGCACGCCATTCGCATCTTCCGCCGCCGGCGGTTCCAGCTCGCCGGGGCGCTCAACCCGCAGATAGCCTTTCATGATGTTCGGCCCCTTCAGCTGCAGGCGGCCGCCGTTATCGATGCCCGGCACCGCAATCAGGCGCGCCTCCATCTGCGGCATGATGCGGCCGACGGTGCCCACCTTGGTCGCCAACGGCACGTTAATGGATACCACCGGCGCGCACTCGGTCACGCCATAGCCTTCCAGAATGCGGATGCCGTATTTGTCCTGGTAGATCTGTTTGGTGCTGTCCGCCAGTTTTTCCGCGCCGGCCACCACGTAGCGCAGGCGGGCGAAATCATACGGATGCGCGAAACGCGCATAGTTGTTGAGGAAGGTCGCCGTGCCGAACAGCACCGTGCAGTTGCGGTCATACACCAGCTCCGGCACCACGCGATAGTGCAACGGGCTGGGGTAGAGGAAAATGCGGCTGCCGGTGATCAGCGGCGTAAGCAGCCCCACCGTCAGGCCGAACGAGTGGAACAGCGGCAGCGACGACATGAAACGGTCGCGCGGCGTGAAGTCGGCGATGGTGCGAATTTGTTCTACGTTAGCCAGCAGGCTGGCATGCGAATGCACCACGCCCTTGGGGTGGCCTTCGGAACCGGAAGTGAACAGGATCAGCGCCGCGTCCTCCGGGCGTTGCGGCAACGCCGCGCGCTGCGGCTGCAGCAAGTGCCGCAAAATCCACAGCTTGTCCGCCAGCGTAACGGTGTCTTTCAGATCTTCCAGATACACCCAGTTGGCCTGCGTCACCTGCTCCGGCAGGTGGGTCAGCTTGCCCTTCTCCAGAAACTGGCGCGAGGTGACGATGGTCTTGATGCCGGCGGCGAGCATCGCGCTGTTCAGGCCGTTGGCGCCGGCGGTGTAGTTGAGCATCGCCGGAATGCGGTTACGCAGCGAAGCGCCGAAGATCGCCGCCGCGGTGATGGTGGCGTTCGGCAACAGCAGCCCGACGTGTTCCCCTTCGGCGGTAAAGCGCTGCAGAATGCGGCTGACGCCCAGCGATTTCTTGATCAGCGTCTGGTAACTGTCTTCTTTGAAAGCGATGTCTTCGATACAGGGCTTGCGGCGCCCGTAGCGGTGCTGCGCCGCCAGCAAGGCATGGAACAGCGTCTGCGGTTCGCGCGTATCCATTCGCGCCCGCATCATGATCTGCATCAGCCGATCGCCCGCCAGCGCCCGGCGTTCACGCGCGCGCGGCGCTTCCGGCATCGGCAGCGTGGTCGGCGGCAAGATGCGGATGCTGATTTGCGGGAACCAGCGGATCTTGAACACCCCGGCCATGCGGCCGAACGGGCTGAACTCGGGGCCGTCGATCCGCACCGGCACCACGGTGGCGCCCGATTTGGCAGCGATAAACGCCGCGCCGTCGTAGATTTTCATCAGCGCGCCGGTCACGGTGATGCGCCCTTCAGGGAACACCACGATCGGCCGCCCCTGCTCGACCATGCGCACCAGTTGCTTGATGGCCATCGGCTTGGTGGGATCGAGCGAGACGAAATCAATGTAGGGCCGCAGCCAGCGCATAAACCAGCTTTCGCCGATGCTGGCGTAAACCGCAAACACCGGCTTAATCGGCAGGAACAGCGCCAGCAGCACGCCGTCGAGGAAAGAGACGTGGTTCGGCGTAATCAGCAGTTTTTGCCGCTCGAAGTGCTGAACATCCCCTTCGACCCGTACCCGAAACAGCAGGCGAAACAGCGCGCGCAGCAGTGAAAAGATCATGCCCTTCTCCCTTGGCCATGGAGGCGTAAATCGTTGTAGGGAAAAGAATACTATATGGCAGGCAAAAAAAAACCTACGCATCCGCGTAGGTTGGTGCAATTGAAAATGGCTTCAACATACAGAGTATGCTGATTTCTCACCAATCAATACCTCTGGGATCACCTACTCTAGAGAGATGGCGTGCAGGAAACTACCGGCGAATCGCAAGAGTTCTGCTCCAAATGCAACCAGCTGTAAATTTCCCGCGATCTGCTGTAATAACTCAATGAAACTTAAACCTTCCCGCAGCGGCGAAAAAATAAATACAGCCGCGACGGCGAGCCGGTTATCCCGACGTGAAACCTTCACTCATCGCGCGCTGACCTCCACCAGGCAACTCATGGCGTTCGGCCCCTGCGTCAGCGGCGAGGTGCCGATATCCAGCGTCAGCACGTTCGGGTTGCCCGCCTGCTCGACCGGCCGGCGCTGCGCGTCGTAACCCGGCTCGAACCAGGCGCCGGTCGCCATCAGCACCACGCCGCGCGTCACGCCGTCGGTGAGGGAGGCCCCCGCCAAACAGCTGCCGCGCGCATTGCTGACCAGCACTTCGGCGCCGTCCGCCACGCCGCGCTGCGCCGCGTCCTCCGGATGCATATACAGGGTTTCGCGCCCGGCGGTCTTATTGCCCTGCGCCAGCGGTGCCGGATCCATCTGGCTGTGCAGACGATCGCTCGGTTGAATGGAGATCAGATGCAGCGGCCAGGTTTTGGCCTGCGGCGCCCCCAGCCACTCGATCGGCGGCCGCCACTGCGGATGCGGAGCGAAATCCTCGTAGCGATAACCGGCGATCCGCTCGCTGAACAGTTCGATCTTGCCGCTGGGCGTCTGCAGCGGGTTAGCCTGCGGATCGGCGCGAAACTCGTCAAAAAACACGAACTCCTTGGCCGGCGCGGGCAGTTCGACATAGCCCCGGCGCCAAAAATCCTCAAACTCGGGCCAGGCGACGCCGGCGCGCCGCTGCGCCGCGCCGCATTGCCGATAGATATCTTCGATCCAGGCCCGCTCGCCGCGGTTTTCGGTAAAGCGCTCGCGATAGCCCAGGCGCTCCGCCAGATCGGCGAAGATATCGAAATCGTTGCGCGCCTGATGCTGCGGCGCAATCGCCTGATGCATCGCCAGCACGTAGCGATCGCGCGAGGAGCCGCCGATGTCGTTGCGCTCCAGCGAACTGGTGACCGGCAACACGATATCCGCCATTTTGGCCGCCGCCGTCCACCAGATATCTTGTACGATCACCGTATCCGGCTTCTGCCAGCCCTCCACCAGCCGGTTCAGCTGCTGATGGTGATGGAACGGGTTGCCGCCGGCCCAGTGCACCAGGTGGATATCCGGGTACTGCCGCGTCTCGCCGCAAAATTGATAGGTTTCGCCGGGGTGCAGAAGCATGTCGCAGATGCGCGCCACCGGGATCGCCAGCCCGGCCGGGTTTTCCCCTACCGGCATGGTCGGCGCGGGTGTGTCCACGCGCGGGTTGCCGACGCCGTTCATCGAGCCGTGGCCGAACGAGAAGCCGCCGCCCGGCAGGCCCACCTGGCCCAACATCGACGACAGCGCGATCATCATCCAATAGGGTTGCTCGCCGCGGTGCGCGCGCTGTACGGAGTAGGAACAGGTGATAAAACTGCGCACGCCGATCAGCTGCCGCGCCAGCAGGGCGATGCGCGCCGCCGGAATGCCGGTAATGGCGCTGGCCCAGGCCGGCGTTTTCGCCACGCCGTCGCTCACGCCGTTCAGGTAATCCGCCAACTGTTGATAGCCCACGCAGTGGCTGCGCAGGAAGGCTTCGTCCTGCGCGCCCAGCCGCTGAATTTCGTAAGCCAGCGCCAGCATCAGCGCCACGTCGGTATTCGGCCGGATCGGGATCCACTCCGCGTTGACGAACCCGGGGCAGTCGTCGCGCATCGGGCTGATGTTGACAACCGGCGTGCCCTTGTGCGCCAGCTTTTGCAGCCAGGGTTTGAGCGCATGCTCCGCCGCGCCGCCGGAAGAGACCTGGGCATTTTTCAGCGCCAGCCCGCCAAACGCCACAAACAGCTCGCAATGCTCCACCACGCTTGGCCAACTGGTGACGCGCCCGGTCAACGGCGAGAAAGTGCCGATCACATACGGCAGGAAAAACTGCGCCGCGCCCCAGCTGTAGTTGCCCTGCTGATCGACCCCGCCGCCGCCGCTGAAATAGAACCGTCGCACCAGCGAGCGCGCATGATGCAAGCGCCCGGCCGACGACCAGCCATAAGAGCCGGTAAACAGCCCGGAGGCGCCGTAGCGATCGCGCACCCGGCGATTCTCCTGCGCCACCAAATCGAGCGCCAGCTCCCAGTCCACCTCGACGAAATCTTCCCTGCCGCGCAGCGTGCGGTCGCTGCCCTCGCGCTTTTGCAGCCACGAGCGGCGCACCGCCGGCTTGCGGATACGTTTGTCGGAGTAAACCATCGGTACGATGGAATCGAGCAACGGCGAAGGGTCGGGATCGTCGGCGAAGGGTTCACAGCGGATAAGCCGGCCGTCTTCAACCACGGCGGTATAGGCGCCCCAATGGGCGAGCTGCGGATAGCGTTTAATGGACATGGCGTTCTCGGCGCAAATCGGAATGCACAGACGTTACCTCAGCCCGTCGCCAGTGCCAACGTACAAATTGCGCTATCGTTCGGCGGCCGACGGTTATGCGCGCAGCCGCGAAAAGATTCTGCAACGGCCGCCACAAGTTGCGCACAACACCGCTTGCAGCCCCGGTTTTTTTCCGCAAAACTGGGGGATGTAAGCGATTACCCAGGATGTGTTGACTGATATGGCTACGATAAAGGATGTTGCCAGGCTGGCGGGTGTTTCCGTGGCCACGGTATCCCGCGTGATAAACAATTCCCCCAAGGCCAGCGAAGGGTCGCGCACCGCGGTGCTGGCCGCCATGGAACAGCTGCAGTATCACCCCAATGCCAACGCACGGGCGCTGGCGCAGCAGTCCACCGAAACGCTGGGCCTGATCGTCTCCGACGTTTCCGACCCCTTCTTCGGGGCGATGGTCAAAGCGGTCGAGCAGGTGGCCTACGCCACCCACAATTTTCTGCTGATTGGCAACGGTTACCACGACGCCGAAAAAGAGCGTCAGGCGATTGAACAGCTGGTGCGACATCGCTGCGAGGCGCTGGTGGTGCACGCCAAAAGTCTGAGCGATCGGGAACTTGGCGGCTGGATGCAGCAGATCCCGGGCATGGTGCTGATCAACCGCACGCTGCCGGGTTTTGAAAAGCGCTGCGTGGCGCTCGACGATCGCTACGGCGCCTGGCTGGCGACCCGTCATCTGATCCAGCAAGGGCATCAGCGCATCGCCATCATCTGCTCCACCCACCAGATTTCCGACGCCACCGATCGCCTGCAAGGCTATCTCGACGCGCTGCAGGAGCACGGCATTGCGGTGGATGAAAAGCTGATCGCCTACGGCGAACCGGACGAGATCGGCGGCGAACAGGCGATGACCGAATTGCTCGGCCGCGGCCGCTCTTTCTCCGCCGTTACCTGCTACAACGATCCGATGGCCGCCGGCGCGCTTTCGGTGCTGAGCGACAACAGCGTCGACGTACCTGGGCAAATTTCGCTGATCGGTTTCGACGACGTACTGATTTCGCGCTACCTGCGGCCGCGCCTGACCACCGTTCGCTACCCGATCGTGGCGATGGCGACCCAGGCGGCGGAACTGGCCCTGGCCTTGGCCAATCGTCAACCGCTGCCGGAAATCACCAACATGTTCAGCCCGACGCTGGTGCGCCGCCACTCGGTCGCCACCCTCAACAACGCGCACGAACAGCCGTAATTCGCGCCGCCGCATGGGTGAGCCATCACCCATGCGCTCAGATTGCGCAGCCCGCCGCATTTCCCGCTTTTGGATTTTTTCCGCTCCCAGCGTTCGTGCATATTGTTGGCACAATAACCTTTACACTATATAGCATAAACGCTATGTTCGGAGCGCATCATGTGGCAAGTGGTGACCGTCGAACGGTTCGACGACTGGTTTTTAGCGCTGAACAACGCCCAGCAAACAAGCATCCTGGCGGCGATCTTCAAATTGCAGACGTTCGGCCCGCAGTTGACGCGGCCGCATGCCGATACGCTGTATTTTTCCGACGCGGTCCGGCAGTTGAAGGAGCTGCGCGTTCAACATCGCGGGCGCCCTTTCAGGGTGTTTTTCGCCTTTGACCCACAGCGGCAAGCGGTATTGCTGTGCGGTGGCGATAAAACCGGCGACAAACGCTTTTACCAGCGCATGTTGCCCATCGCCGCCATGGAGTTTTCACATTATCTGGCAACCCGGAGGTAGTGCAGATGGCCAAACCTTTATCCCAACTGATCGATAAACTCGATCCCGCCGTCGTTGCCGCCGCCAGGCAAAAAGCGGACCAGGAAATTTTCGAGCTGCGGCTGGCGATGCTGAGGGAAGAGCTGGCGGTCTCTCAGGTTGAATTGGCGAAGCGGCTCGGCATCAGCCAACCCTCCGTCGCCAATTTGGAAAAGCGCGGCAGCGAAATAAAGCTGTCGTCGCTCAAACGCTATATCGAGGCCATGGGCGGCACGCTGTCGCTGGATGTGCAATTGCCCAATGGCCAACACCGCCGCATGACGCTGTGAAGCGAGCGCAAGGCGCCCGCCCGCTTATCAGATAAGCTCCAGCGCGATCAGCTCTTCGATGGTCTGGCGGCGGCGGATCAGCCGCGGCTCGCCGTTTTCGAACAGCACTTCGGGCAACAGCGGGCGGCTGTTGTAGTTGGAGGACATCGATGCGCCGTAGGCACCGGTGTCGTGGAACACCAGATAATCGCCGATCTGCACCGGCGGCAGTTCGCGGGTTTCCACGCCGCCGCCCGCCTGCTGGGTGAACACGTCGCCGGATTCGCACAGCGGCCCGGCAATTACCGTCTCGCGCAGCGCTTGCCGCGAGGTGTCGCGCCCATCGGCCGGCAACAGCGAAATATGGTGATAGCTGCCGTACATTGCCGGGCGCATCAGATCGTTAAAACCGGCGTCCACCAGCACGAAGTGGCGGCTGCCCATGTCTTTTACCGCCCGCACCTCGGCCACCAAGACGCCCGCTTCCGCCATCAGGAAACGCCCCGGTTCGATCTCCAGCTGCACCGGATGCCCCAGATGCGCGGCGATGCGTTCACGCGCCCGGTTCCACAACCCGAAATAGTGTTCGGTATCGATCGCCTCTTCGCCGTACTGGTACGGGATAGACAGGCCACCGCCGGCGGAAATGGCGCTGATATCATGACCGAGATCGATCACCTGCTGCACCATCGCATCGCAGACGCGCTCCAGATGCTGGTAATCGACGCCGGAACCGATGTGCATGTGCACGCCGACAAGCTTCAGGCCGTAGCGGCGAATTTTCTCCACCGCCTGCGGCAGGTCGGCATACCAGATACCGTGCTTGCTATTCTCGCCGCCGGTGTTGGTTTTCTGGCTGTGGCCGTGGCCAAAACCCGGGTTAATGCGCAGCCACACCGGGTGCCCTGCGGAAACCTGGCCGAGCTGATCCAGCATGTCGATGGAACCGGCGTTGACCGGGATCTTCAATTCGCTGACGCGCGCCAGCGTGGCATGATCCAACACGTCCGCGGTAAACACGATTTCGCTCGGTTCGCCGCCCGGCTGAAAACCGGCCTGCAGCGCCCGCTCGATCTCGCCCAGCGACACCGAATCCACCTTCACGCCCTGCTCGCGCATCAAGCGCAAAATATGAATGTTCGAACAGGCCTTCTGTGCGAAACGGATAGTGTCGAAGTGGCGCAGCTGAGCAATGCGCTGGCTGATGATGTCCGCATCATAGGCCCAAACCGGGCAGCCGAAACGCTGCGGCAAGGCCAACAGGTTAGCGGCGTTCAACGCAGTGGAGGTGTCGTGCAACGGGCGTGGCATGGCGATATTCCCAATTCGAAAATGACGGCAGATAACGCCATAGTGCCGCACGCTGAATCGGGTGGAAAATATCTATTTAGCCGTAGTCTATTCATTTATGATATGGCTTTCCCCTTAATCGAGCGGCCTCGCCATGCACAGCATCTCTTTGCGGCAGATCGAAATCTTTCGGGCGGTGATGACCACCGGCAACCTGACCGAGGCGGCGGCCCTGCTGCAGACCTCGCAACCGACCGTCAGCCGTGAGCTGGCGCGTTTTGAAAAGCTGATTCGGCTGCAGCTGTTCGATCGGGTGCGCGGGCGCTTGTCCCCTACCGTGCAGGGATTGCGGCTGTTCGAAGAGGTGCAGCGCTCCTATTACGGCCTCGATCGCATCGTCAACGCCGCCGCCGGCATCCGCCAGTTTCAGCAGGCGCAGCTGTCGATCGTGTGCCTGCCGGTATTTTCCCAATCGCTGCTGCCGGCGGTGTGCCGGCCCTTTATCGAACGTTACCCGGAAGTCAGCTTTAGCGTTATCCCGCAAGAGTCGCCGCTGCTGGAAGAGTGGTTGTCGGCCCAGCGCCACGATCTCGGGCTGACGGAAACCACCCTGACGCCGGCGGGCACCGAGCGAGTGACGCTGATGACGTTGAACGAAGTGTGCGTGCTGCCGACGGGCCACCCGCTGCTGCTGAAAGATCGGCTGACGCCGCAGGACTTCGCCGGGCAGAACTTTATCAGCCTGTCGAGCACCGACAGCTATCGCCACCTGCTGGATGCTTTGTTCGGCGAACAGGGCGTCGAGCGCCGCATGGTGATGGAAACGCACAGCGCGGCATCGGTATGCGCCATGGTGAGGGCCGGCGTGGGGGTGTCGATCGTCAACCCGCTGACGGCGCTCGACTATGCCGGCAACGGCGTGCACGTGCGGCCGTTCAGCATCGACGTGCCGTTCACCGTCAGCCTTATTCGGCCGCTACACCGCCCCTCGTCGGCGCTGGTGACGGCCTTTATCGACCACCTTCATCAGCAGGCCGCCACCTTTGTCGCCCGGCTGGCCGCCGCCGTCAGGCGCTGAAAGCGGCGGGGGAATATTGCCGCAGCATCAGCGCAGCGTCGCCTGCCACTGCGGATCGGTGGCGAACCACTCCACCAGAAAGTCCAGCATGGTACGCAAGGTGGCGGGCATCTGGCGGCGCGAGGTGTAGATGCCGTAGATGCCCATCGACTGTGGCCGGTAATCCGGCAACAGTTCGACCAGTTCGCCGCTGGCCAGCAGCGGCGCCGCCGAATAATAGGGCTGCATGGAAATGCCCGCGCCCTGCACCGTGCCGGCCATCAGCACCACCGACTCGTTGGCGCTCAGGTTGCCGCTGACCGCCACCGCCGATTTCACCCCCTGCGCGTCAAAATGCCACAGGCTTTTGCCGAAATAGGAATAAGTCAGGCAGTTGTGCAACGCCAAATCCTGCGGTTGACGCGGGGTGCCGTGCGCCGCCAGATAAGCGGGCGCGGCGCACACCACCGATGCGCAGGTGGACAGCGGGCGGGCGATCAGGTTGGGATCCAGCTCGTTGGTGATGCGCAGCGCCAGATCGATGCGCTCTTCCACCAGGTTCACCGCCCGATTGTTCATCTGCAGATCGACCGCCACCTGCGGGTGGCGCTTCAGATACTGAGCGACCGCCCCCACCAGCGCCGTTTGCCCGAGCGACTGCGAACAGGTGATGCGCAGCAGGCCGCGCAACTCGTCGCTCTGCCCTTCCTCCACCAGGTCGATCTCCCCCGCCAGCGCCAGCATTTGCCGGCAGCGCTCCAGAGTACGCTCACCGGCGTCGGTCAGACTAAGCTTACGGGTAGTGCGGTGCAGTAAACGCGCCCCGGCCCATTGCTCCATCTGCGCCAGGTAGCGCGTCACCATCGCGCGCGACATCTCCAGCGTTTCCGCAGCGGCGATCATGCTGCCGCGATCGACGATGGTGACAAAAACCTCTGCGGCGGTAATGCGATCCATGATTAGTCCGATTTATGCAACGAATAATTGCTTATTATCCGGTTTTTCTATCGATTTATGCAACCTAACATCATTACAACATTAACCGATACCTAAGGACCTCTGCCCATGTTTAAGAAATCACTGTTAACTCTGGCCTTCACCGGCGTCGCCACCCTCAGCGCCTACGCCACCGCGGCCGATACCCTGACCATGGAAGTGTATAACCCGGGCGAGAAAAGCGTGTTCCCAGTGTCTTCCGAAATCATCAGCGGCAAACACGAAGTGGCGCTGATCGACGCTCAGTTCCAGCGTAACGACGCCGAAGCGCTGGTGAAAAAGATCAAGGCTACCGGCAAGAAACTGACCACCGTTTACATCAGCCACTCAGACCCGGATTTCTATTTCGGTCTGGACGTGATTAAAGCGGCCTTCCCGGAGGCGAAAATCATCGCTTCGCCAGGCACCATCAAGGACATCAACGCTACCAAAGACGGTAAAGTCGCCTATTGGGGCCCGATCCTGAAAGACAACGCGCCGAAAACCGTGATCGTGCCGCAGCCGCTGCAGGGCGACAGCTTCACCATCGACGGCCAGAAAGTGGAAGTGAAAGGCCTGAACGGCCCGACCCCCGATCGCACCTTCGTGTGGATCCCGGCGCTGAAAGCGGTAGTGGGCGGTGTCGCGGTCGCCGGTGACAATATCCACCCGTGGATCGCCGACAACCAGAGCGTGGAATCGCGCCAGCACTGGCAGCAGACGCTGAAAAACATCGAAGCGCTGAAGCCGCAGGTCGTGGTGCCGGGCCACTTCCTGCCGGGCGCAGCGCAAACGCTGGCATCGGTGCACTTTACCCAGAAATACCTGACCACGCTGGAAGCCGAGCTGCCGAAGGCCAAGGATTCCGCCGCGCTGATTGAGGCGATGAAAAAGCACTACCCGACGCTGAAAGACGAGTCGAGCCTGGAACTGAGCGCGAAAGTGCTGAAAGGCGAGATGAAGTGGCCGCAATAAGCGCCCGTGCGTGATTGAACCAGCCCTGGCGCCGCGGTGAGCTGCCGCGCGCCAGGCGAGGAGTAAAGATGACCGAAACCACTCTGCATTACATTTTCGATCCGCTGTGCGGCTGGTGCTACGGCGCCGCACCGCTGGTGAAAGCGGCTCAGAGCCTCCCTGGGCTGAAGATCGTGCCGCATGCCGGCGGCATGATGACCGGCAACAACCGCCGTCAGATTACCGACGAATGGCGCAACTACGTCATTCCGCACGACAAACGCATCGCCGAGATGACGGGCCAGCCTTTTGGCGAAGCCTATTTCAACGGCCTGCTGCGCGACACCACGGCAGTGATGGATTCCGAGCCGCCGATCACCGCTATCCTGGCGGCGGAAAAGCTGGCGGGGCGCGGGCTGGACATGCTGCACCGCATTCAGCAGGCGCACTATCAAGAAGGCCGGCGCATCGCCGATACGCCGGTGCTGGAAGCGTTGGCGAAAGAGCTGGGGTTGCCTTCGGCGGCGTTTATCGCCGAAATGCGTTTCAACACCGGCGCGCCAACCGCTCAGCACATCGCGGAAAGCCGGGCGCTACTGGCCAAAGTGCAAGGCCAGGGCTTCCCGACCTTTGCGCTGCAGGACAGCGAAGGCCGTCTGCATCTGCTGCCGGCCGGCAACTATCTGGGTAACGTGGAAGCCTGGAAAAACCTGCTGGGCGCCGCCGCGCTGGCGTAACCTACCTTTCCCGCCCCGGCTGCCGGGGCGGGTCATTCGACCCGCACGAACCGCCCTTCCGCGCGCACGTTGTGACCGAACCCGCAATCCCCCCGCGTGTGCATCTCCAGCGCTTGCTCGCCAAATTCCAGCGTGACGTCGCAGACCTGCGCGCTTTCCGAGTCATGCTGATGGTAGACCGCTTTGCCGTGCTCGATTGGCAGCTCGGCGGTGAAGTCACCCATGTTCGGCCCGTAATACAGCCCCATCTGCGGCATGGCGTAGCCGGAAAAATCGATCAGCCAGCGCTCGCCCTGCGGCTTCACCGCCACTTCGCTCCACACGCCGCGCCCGGCGTATTGCCAATACACGCCGCCCGGCCCCTGCGGCTGCGGCCGCTGCGCCAGGCGTTGGCGCAACAGGCTCATGTTGTGCTGCGATTTGTCATCGTGCGGCGCCAACGCCAGGTAGGCCTGTGCCTTGAGCAATTCCCCGGCGCGCATCAGCGACAGCGCCACGTTGTTGTAGGCCGTGGCGATGGCCTGCTCGCTCAGGCCGCAAAACTCGCTCCAGGCCGCCTGATCGCGAAAGATGTCGGCAGCTTTGGCGTAATCCTGCCGCTGATAGGCCTTTTTTCCCAGTTCGGCGTAGCTCGCCACCTTTTGGCAGTCGGCGGCGATGTCCGGCTCGTCAATGTGCGCCCAAGCCCGGGCGCCGGCGAAGACGCCGCAGGTCAGCAACAGGGGAAACCAAGCCTTCATCGTTTATCCTTTCTGCAAAAATTCGGCGCCAGTATAACCGCCCGGCGGTGGAGTGTATGCCGCAATTGCGCCCGTCGGCGTGCCGCTGTCGATTCAGCCGCCTTATTTCAAACGGTTAGCGAGGTCAAAACTGCTTACAGTCGCGGTTTGTTTGTTACCGGCCCGCAGCCCATGCTGAACGAAATACCGCAATTATCGAGCCGTTATGAACGCAACCCCCTTGCAGAAACACGCCGTTTGGCAGCTGATCAAACCCTTTTGGGTGTCGGAGGAGCGATGGCGCGCCTGGATGATGCTGATCGCCATCGTCGTCCTGTCGCTCGGTCTGGTCTATATCAGCGTGCAGATCAACCAGTGGAATCAGGTGTTCTACGATGCGCTGCAGAACAAGAACTACCCGGTATTCAAGGCGCAGCTGTGGCGTTTTACCTATCTGGCGCTGATCTTCATCGTGCTGGCGGTCTACAAGATCTACCTGACTCAGGGGCTGCAGATGCGCTGGCGGCGCTGGATGACGGAAAAGTTCATGGAAAAATGGCTGGCGCACCAGGCGTATTACCACACCGAGCAGCAGCAGATCGTCGATAACCCCGATCAGCGTATTGCCGAAGATCTCAACGTATTGACCCAATATACCCTGTCGCTGTCGCTCGGGCTGCTCTCCAGCCTGGTGACGCTGTTTTCCTTTATCGACATCCTATGGCACGTCAGCGGGCCAATGACCTTCGCGCTCGGCCAGCATGCCATCACCTTGCCCGGTTATATGGTGTGGTTCGCGCTGCTGTATGCGGTGCTGGGATCGCTGCTGATCTGGTGGGTCGGCAAACCTCTGGTCATGCTGGGCTTCAACCAGGAACGGTATGAGGCAAACTTCCGTTTCGGCCTGATCCGCATCCGCGAAAACAACGACGCCATCGCGCTGTACCACGGCGAACCGCGCGAGGCGCAGCAGCTGGGCGATCGTTTCGACACCATTCGCAGCAACTGGTGGGCGATTATGCGCATCACCCGGCGGCTGAACATCGCCACCAACTTCTACGGCCAGTTCGCCATTGTATTTCCCCTGCTGGTGGCGGCGCCGCGCTACTTCTCCGGCGCCATTCAGATGGGCGGCCTGATGCAGATCGCCTCGGCCTTCGGCCAGGTACAGGGTGCGCTGTCGTGGTTCATCGACGCATTTAACGATTTGGCGACCTGGAAAGCCTGCATCAACCGTCTGGCCGGCTTCAACGCCGCCGTCGATCAGGTGCATCATCAGCCGCGCGGCATTCAGCTGCGGGAAGAGACCGCCCATCCGTTGACGCTGAGCAACCTCAGCCTGCACTTGCCCGACGGCCAGCCGCTGCTGGCCGGCGCCGAGATGACGCTGCAACGCGGCGATCGCCTGCTGATCGTCGGCCCTTCCGGCTGCGGCAAGTCGACGCTGCTGCGGGCCATCGCCGGTATCTGGCCTTACGGCGCGGGCGCCATTGGGGTAGCGGCCAATGCCAACACGTTGTTCCTGCCGCAGCGCAGCTACATTCCGATCGGCACGCTGCGCGAAGCGTTGAGCTACCCGAGCCTGGCGTCGGAATACAGCGATCCGCAGCTGATGCGGGTGCTGGAAAACTGCCGCCTGAAACACCTGCAGCGCTGGCTGAATACCTCCGCCAACTGGAGCCACCGCCTGTCGCCGGGCGAGCAACAGCGGCTGGCGTTCGCCCGCGCCCTGTTGATTCGCCCGAACATCCTGTTCCTCGACGAAGCCACCAGCGCGCTGGACGACGAAACCGAACAGTTGATGTACTGCCTGCTGGTGGATGAACTGCCGGACGTGACGCTGATCAGCGTGGCGCACCGCAACAGCGTGGCGAAGTACCACCAGACCTGCTGGCGCTTCAGCCGCAGCGAAGATCAAGCGGCGCGCCTGATGCTAAGCCCGCTGCCGGCATAACCCGCAGAGCCGGGCGCGGCGGCGCCCGGCGTTCGTTCAGATGCCGTCGGCCGGCACGTTTTCACATTTCACCCGGCGGCGCTCATGCCACAGGCTGGTCAGGCCGCGTTTGCCACACGCCAGCGCCATCTCGCGAAACTCATCCAGGCTCAACCCGTCGCGCTCCAGCATCATTTCCGCCGCCAGCTGCATGTTGACGCCGGTCAGCACTTCGCAATCGCCCTGCGCATCCGCCAGTTCGCAGGCGCTGCGAAACGGCGAGCCGCCGAGCATGTCGGTGAGAAACACCACGCCGTCCGGCTGCGCCACCGCCGCCAGCGCCGAGCGCAAGGCGTCGTTGAGCTGCGCGGTGCTCATCTGTTCGGGGAAATCGACCGCCGCGCAGTGCGGCTGCGGCCCCACCACCTGCTCCACCGCCTGCAACAGCCCGGTGGCGAAGCCGCCGTGGCCGGTAATCACAATGCCTGGCATAGCCCACTCCTCACAAAATGCCGATAAATTTGCCCGCCACGCCGATCGCTACGGTGACGCCAATCAGCTTCACCGGCGAGAAACCGCGCTTCATCAGGAAGAAAATGAGCAGCGTGAAGCACAGCGGCAACAAGTTGGGCATCAACTTGTCCAGCACGTCTGTCTGCAGCGCCACCCTGGCTTTGCCGGCATGCATCACCAACGGCGTGGACAGATGCACATACGAGGCCACCAGTGCGCCGATCACCGTCATGCCGACGATCGACGCGGCGTGAGAAATGCGCCGGGTGTGGGTCTTCAACAGCGCCAGCGCGCTGGTGCCGGCCTGATATCCGTAGTGCGCCAGCCCGAAGCGCAGGCCGAAGTGGAACAGGTTGAACAGCAGCAGGAAGACGATCGGCCCGAACAGGCTGCCCTCCAATGCCAGCGAAGCGCCTATCCCGGCGCAGATCGGCAGCAGCGTCAGCCAAAACAGCGCGTCGCCGATGCCGCCGAGCGGCCCCATCAGCGCCACTTTCACCGCGCGAATGGTGGAGATCTTCTCCTTGTTCTGCTCCATCGCCAGCACCAGACCGGACAGGAAGGTGACGTCGAACGGGTGCACGTTGATAAATTCCATGTGCATCTTCATCGAGTTGGCCAGATCCTGCGGGTTGCGGTGGATCTTGCGCAGCCCGGGGATCAGCTGATACAGCCAGCCGCCGGCCTGCATGCGTTCATAGTTGAACGACGCCTGCAGCAGCAGCGAACGCCAGGCCATGCGGTTGATGTCGCCGCGCGTCAGCGCTTCGGCGGGCTGGCTGTCCAGATAGTCGTCCTGCTCCACCTGGCTGGTGGCCAGCGCCTGCGCCATGCGTTGCTCGGCCTTTTGCGCCAGCAGATCGTCGGAATCGTTAAATGCCATCTTCGGCGTCCTCCTGCGGAGCGGGCCGGGCCGTCGCCTCTGCCGCGCCGCGTTGCGTGTTGAAGAAATCGATCAGGGCGATCGCCAGGGCGCCCAGCGCCACCGCCAGGATCGGCAGCTTAAGGAACGTGACCGAGATAAAGCCGAGGATAAAATAGGCCACGTAGGTTTTTTTCATCATCACCTTCATCAGCAGCGAGAAGCCGATTGCCGGCATCATGCCGCCCGCCACCGCCAGCCCGTCCAGCAGCCAACCCGGCGCCTTCTGCACCATGGCGCTGGCCGCATCGGCGCCGAAGTAAATCGGCAGGAACGCCACCACGAAATAGAAGATGAACAGGATGCCGATGCCGAGATAGTTCACCCGTTCGACGCCGCGCCAGTTCAGCTCTTTCACCATGCGATCGCAGCGGTGCATCATCGGCGAGAACAGAGTAAACAGCAGCGTGATGCAGCCCTGCACCGCAATCGAGAATGGCACCGCCACGCCGATCGCCACTTTAGGGTCGGCCTTGGTCAGAATGGCGAACGCGGTGCCGATCACCCCGCCGATCACCACGTTCGGCGGTTGGGCGCCCGCCAGCGGCACCATCCCCATCCACACCAGCTCCAGCGTGCCGCCCACCAGCAAGCCGGTGTAGACATCGCCCAAAATCAGCCCCACCAGCGGCCCCATCACCACCGGCCGGTGGAAATGGGTCAGGCCGTCGAACAGGTCCACCCCCGCCAGCCCGGCCAACAACGCAATCAATAACGCATCCGTCAACATGCTTTCCCCCTGGCTCAAAAGAGCAGTTTGCCGATCGCCTCGCCCGCCTCATCCGGCACCCGGCGCACTTCGCACTCCACGCCCAGCGCCGCTAACGCGCGAAACGCGGCCACGTCGCCGTCGTCCAGCGACACCGTTTTGTGCACCTGCCGCTTCCCCTCGGCGAAGTGCATGTTGCCGACGTTGACGAAACGGATCGGCACCCCGCCGCGCACCAGCGTCAACACATCCTGCGGCGTTTTGCACACCAGAAAAATCTTCTGCCGATCCGCCGCCTTGTGGATCACGTCGA
Source organism: Serratia sp. G204Y (assembly GCF_051172435.1). Taxonomy (NCBI): domain Bacteria; kingdom Pseudomonadati; phylum Pseudomonadota; class Gammaproteobacteria; order Enterobacterales; family Yersiniaceae; genus Serratia; species Serratia sp. G204Y. Next base: position 112,820 of record NZ_JBPIZA010000007.1, read on the forward strand.
TGGTTTTCTGCAGCGTGAAGTAGCGGGTCTGCACCCCTTCCGCCACCACCATGTCCATCAGGTTCTGCTGCACCGGATCGGCGGCGGCCTCGTCGTTGGCCACCACCACCAGGTTGGCGCCGAGGGTGTTGGTCCAGGTCACGCCCACCTGGCCGTGCACCAGGCGATTGTCGATGCGGGTCATTAAAATGTTCGGCATGTCAGCGGCCCTCCGGGTAGCAGGCGGCGTGGTAATCGTCGAGCACCTGCGTCACTTTATGCAGCACCCACTCTTGCGGATCGGCGCTCAATTCGCCGGCGTTCAGCGCCCGCGCCTGATCCGGCAGGTACTGGCTGAGCAGCGCCAGCGGCGCCGGGCTGCGGCGCAGGTTGTCCAGCAGCCCGTCGACCGCCTGCTGCACCTGCGGCTGCGGCCAGTAGTAACGCACCCGATCGCTCAGGCTGTAGTGGCGATCGAGGTACTGTTGGTGCGGCGTGCCGTGGTAATAGCGGCTCCACTGCTGCGGCTGCTCGCGCATCACCTGCTCCAGCGTGGCGCACAGCTGCGCCGACTGGCGCTCCCCCAGCCATTCACGCTCGATGCGATCGAGGGCGAACAGCGCTTCGCGCAGCGCGAAGGTCAGCGCCGGCCCCACCTTCAGGATGGCGAAGTGATCGCGCACCAGTTGGCGGTAGGCCTGCGGCGGCTGATAGTCCGTGGAGTGCGCTTCATAGATCATGCCCGGCTGGCGTTCGATGAAATGGCTCAAGGCGTCGGCGCGCTGCGGCTGATAGCGTTCGACGCGGTGGTGATCGAACTCGACGCCCGGCTGCACCACCAGCGCGATGGTTCTCTGCCAGGCATCGTTCAGCTCGGCCTGTTGCCAGGCGATACGGTGCGTTTCCAGCGTTTGCGCCACCGCCTGCGGCGTGGTGACCTGCAGACTCGCCAGCGCCTCCTGCGCGCCGCCCGGCACCGGCACTTCGGTGCCAATCACATAGACCGGCGCTTCGCCGCCGCTCTGCATCCAGGCCCGCTCCGCCACCGCGCACAAGCGCGCCGCACGCTCGGCGACCATGGCATCCCCCAGGGGCGAGGGATCGCCGGCGCATGACATGGAACAATCGAGGTGAATCTTGCGAAATCCGGCGCGAACGTAATCGTCGATCAAGGTTTCCGCCAGCGCCATCGCCTCCTGAGCCGGGCGATCTTGCCAGGCGTTGGGCCCCAGGTGATCGCCGCCCAGCCACACGCGATCGCGCTCCAGGCCAATCTCATCCGCCAGATGCCACAGCGCATCGCGGAACTGGGCCGCCGTTTGGCCGGTATAGCCGCCGAACTGATTGACCTGGTTGGACGTCGCCTCCACCAATACCGGCGTGCCGCGCGCTTTGGCCTGCCGCAGCGCGGCCTTCAGAACCCAGGGATGGGCGGAACAGACGGAAAAGATCCCGACCGGCATACCGGCCTTGTGCTGCTCGACAAGCTGTAACAACTGCTGCATGAAGCCCCCATGCAGGCGCCCTGCTACCGATCGGCGATGATGACCTCTACGCCCAGCTCGGTTAACGCCCGCTCGTAATCGTCCGGAAGACGGCTGTCGGTGATCAGCCGATGGATTTGTCCGGCTTCGCGAATCATGCAAAAGCTCTTGCGACCGAATTTGCTGGCATCCGCCACCGCGATAATCTCGCGCGCCACCTCGCACATCACGCGATTGAGGTGCGCCTCACCGGGGTGAGGCGTGGTAATGCCGGCGCTCAGATCGAACCCGTCGACGCCCAAAAACAGCTTGTCGAAGCGGTACTGACGCAATTGCTGCTCGGCGGCCGGACCGTAGAGCGAGTAAGAGTTGCGGCGCACGCTGCCCCCCAGCACCATAACCTCCACCCCGTCGTTTCCCGAAAGCTCGTAGGCAATGTTCAGCGCATTGGTCATCACCACCAGATCGCGCCGCCCCTTCAGGAACGGCACGATCTGCGTGGTGGTGGAGCCGGAATCGAGGATCAGCGCATCGCCGTCGCGTACATAGCTGGCCGCCGCGTTGGCGATCAGCGTTTTGACGTCGCGATTCAACCGCCCCTTGTCCCGCAGCGGCCGATCGAAAGCGAATTGCTGATTGAGCATCGCGCCGCCGTAAGCGCGCAGCGCACACCCTTTTCGTTCCAGAAAGCGCAGATCGTTGCGGATCGTCACCGTGGATACCGCAAACTGTTTGCTGAGCTGCTCCACGCGCACGCTGCCGTGCTCGCATAACAGATCGATAATGTGTTCACGTCGCTTTGCGGTATTCACTGGCATGAGCTGCGGTCCTCAGGTTTCCGGCATCGCCGGGGAGAAGATGGCTTTCGCTCTACTGCGCAGGCATTACAGCAAAGCGAAAGCAATGAAATTGTGATCGGGCTTACAGCCCGGTTTTAGCAAAAAAACCGTCAAAAAACCTTTCGAATCGAAACGGATCGAAAAGCCCAAAAGCGGAAGGGAGAAAAAGTGAAATGCCAGGATGGGCGAGAAGCCCGGAGCGCCGAGGTGCGGGCTGCGAGGAAAGCGAAAGCGGCGCCTGGCGCGCCCCGCGCCCTGACTTTTAGTTCACTCAGTGACCAGGATCACATAATGGCAATTATCCTGCGGCCGGTGGGGGTTAACCGCCGCCATCCCGCCGGGCCATCCCCTTGTCAGCGCGCGCCATCTTCCCTACACTTGCGATCGGATACCGTCGATTTGTCGGTACGTAAGCGTTAACGTCAATCAACGCATCATGCCATGCAGCACTGATTGACTGCATGCCCTGGTGCGAGGAACCCATGCCGCAACCCGCTTCACCCCCAGCGTCCACCGCGACCCCGCGTCGCCGATTACACCGCCCCGTTCTGCTGATCGTCGGCATTATGCTGATCGCGGCCAACCTGCGCGCCGCCCTGACCAGCGTCGGCCCGCTGCTGGAACAGATCCAGCAGCAGCTGGCGTTGTCCGCCACCGCCGCCGGCCTGATCAACTCGCTGCCGCTGATCCTGTTCGCCATCCTCTCGCCATTGACTCCGGCGCTGGCGAAACGCATCGGCATCGAGCGCACCCTGGGTCTCGCCCTCGCGCTGCTGGTCTGCGGCATCGCGCTGCGTTCCCTGCCGCAAGACGCCATGCTATGGCCGGGCAGCATCCTGATCGGCGCCGCCATCGCCTTCGCCAACGTAGTGCTGCCGACGCTGGTGAAAAGAGATTTCCCGCATCGCGCCGCCGCGATGATCGCCGCCTATGCGGCGGTGATGTCGCTGGTTGCCGCCATCGCCTCCGGCCTGGCGGTGCCGCTGGCTGCCCTGGCCGACCTCGGCTGGCGCTTCTCCTTACTGTGCTGGGGGTTGCCCGCGTTGCTGGCGCTGCTGGTGTGGCTGCCGCAGCTGCGACGCTCAGCCACTCCCGCCGCCAAAGCGCCGCAGCCGACGGAGCCACAGCGCTATCGCTCTCCCTGGGGCAGCGCGCTGGGTTGGCAAGTGGCGATGTTCATGGGGCTGCAATCGATCGCCTTCTACACCATCATCGGCTGGTTCAGCGCCTTTGCCGCCAGCTACGGCACCTCAGCTCAGCAGGCAGGTTTCGAGCTGTTCGTTTACCAGGTGGTGGCCATCGTCGCCAACTTTGTCATGGTGGTGATTTTGCCGCGCGCACACGATCAACGGGCGATAGCGCTGGGCAGCTCGCTGCTGATCTTTATCGGCGTCGGGGGATTGTTGGTGCAACCCGCCAGTTCACTGGTGTGGCTGACGTTTGCCGGATTGGGGGCGGGGAGTTCGCTGGTGCTGGCGCTGTCGTTCTTTGGATTGCGCAGCCAGCATCATCATCAGGCGACGCTGCTGTCGGGTATGGCACAATCCGTCGGTTATCTGTTGGCGGCGCTGGGGCCTACCCTATTCGGCCTGCTGCACGATCTGACGGCAGGTTGGCGTTTGCCGTTGATCGCCCTGCTGTGCCTGACCGTCTTGCAAATGCTGTTCGGCGCGCTGGCCGGCCGCCGCCGCGTGATCAGCTAACGCGGCTGCGCGATGGGGGCCGCGGCGGCTCAGAGTCGGTATCCTGCCATAAGTCTTCAATAAAGGCGCGCTGCTCATCGCTCAGCACCCATGACGGCGGAATTTTGGACTGTGCGCGACGCTCAGCGCCCTCACGGTTTTTAGCCTGCTTCTTGTTCACGAATCGCCTTCCTGCTTAACCTGCTAACTCAGTAACCAGTAAATCACGGCGGCGGTTAACAGCCAGAACAGCCCGCTACCGATAAATACACACAGCCATGCTCTACGTTTGATATCTGATCCATCCTTGCTCACCACAGCGCCCTCAACCAATAGATTAAACCATTCAAACAGTGATTATTGATCTATTTTAACGATCGATAAAGTAGCTTTTTCCTATGGAAATTTAAAAAACAGCTGCCAGCCATAGGCCTGCATCACCGCCTCAGTAAGAACGACACCGTGGATATCACTGTTATCGGCAGGCGATAACTTGTATTGATAGGCGAACGAAGGTGCAGTGTGCCATACCTTGGAAGGTCGAAATTAAACCACTGGTAAATAATTCAACTATCAATTATTTGACTGGCCGTAAGCCAAATCGGCAACAGGCAGCGCTGGAGACGGGGGAGAAAATGAAGCGATGTGCTGGGATCATGCGGAGAGAAGCACCGGCCCGTTTTGGTCTCGCTCGGGCCGGCGTGAGTTAACCGATTCTGCTGACGGAATCCCGGCTGGCGTGTTCACGTTCGCTGCCGGTCAGCTCACGTAAATGGCCTGAGCGCATCTCAAGCAACCGATCGGCGTGTTTGAAATAGTGATCGTCATGGCTGATGGCAAACACCGTTTTGCCCATCGCGCGCAGCTCCGGCAATAGTTCACGATAGAAAGTGCGCCGAAATTGCGGATCCTGATCCGCGGCCCATTCATCCAACAGCAAGATATCGCGCTGTTCCGCCACCGCCAGCAGCAAAGCCAGACGTTTGCGTTGCCCCTGCGACAGTTGCGGATTGGTCACCCTGGTGCCGTCAAACTGCAGTTTGCTTTTCATATTCAACCGCTCGAGCCAGATGGCGACCAGATCCGCATCGGGTTCACCGCCTTCCGGCCCTTGCAAGCGATCGAACTGATGAAAATCGGTGAAAATCGCCGAAAACAGCCGCCGGTAGTCCGGCATATCCGCTGCGCTCTGTGCGACGCCATCCAGAACGATATGGCCGCTCACCGGCCGGTACAACCCGGTCAACAACATCGCCAGCGTTGACTTGCCGCTGCCGTTGCCGCCGATCAGAAAGACCAGCTCACCACGCCGCAGCGTCAGATTGAGCGGCCCGACGGCAAAACCGGGCTGCTGTTCGGTATCTGCATAGTGAAAAACCACGTCGCGCAGCTCCAGCGTCTGCCAGGAGCGACCAACGGCGGCAGGAAACGCCGGTTGATACTCGGCCAGGCGCAGCGTCTTCAGCTTGTTAAAGGCCACTTCGGCGCTGACCAGCGTCGGAAATGCTCCGACCGCTTGCAGTAATGGCGTGCGCAAAAACAGCAGCGTCAGTGAATAGGTGGCGGCCACCGCCGAGTCCGCCCATCCCAGACTGTTGGCCATAAAGAACACCAGCCCAATCGCGCCCAACATCATGATGTTTGACCAGTTGAGCGCGCTCAAATGGAAGGTATCGGCGCGAATGATGTGGTGGCGATAAGCTTGCGCATCGGGCTCATAGGCCTGTTCGTACAGCGCCTGCGCCCGCTTGCGGTTCAGCGTCAGTTCCTTGCGGCCGTCAATCACCGACTCATAACGATGATAGAGACGTTCTTCCGACTCACGCAAACTGGCCATATGACGATAAACCCGTGATACCAGGCAGCCGCTGCCCACGACGGTCACAGCCACCCAGACTGCCGTGACCGCCAGCATTTTCGGCGATAGCCACCCCAGATAGGCCGCTGCCCCCAGGGTTAAAATCACCCCTTGTACCAGTTCAGGCAGGCGCACGAAGGCAACGGTGATATTGCGGATATCACTGGACAGGCTGGCCAACAATGAGGCGCTGCCCAATTGTTCGAGGCGTTCAATATCAGTATCCAAAATGCGCTTCACTAACTGCCCACGCAGGCGATAGACGAAGTAATGGCCCAATGTCGTCAGCGCCAATTGCGAACCTAAGGTGACCGCTATCAACAATGCCAACAGGGCGAGAAACACCGGCAGCACGGCCAAGGCATCACCGCCGACGTCCATCAGGTATTGATTGATAAAAGCAATGATACCGATACCTAAGCCGGCGCTGGCCATGGTCAACGCCATGACAGCCAGAAATGGCCAACGATACTGGTGATAAACCACCCGTAGCAGTTCCATGAAAAAACCTCTGAAGTCGCGATCTGGCAGGCATTGTAAGCGGCGTGAGAATGAGATCAAGACGAATTCTCAACACAGTTTATCAAGCACCGTTCTGAGAGAGGCGGTATCCCCGTGGTCATCTGACGGTGGCAAAATTTCCATACGGCTCTTACAGGACGCTCAATATTCGCTGATTAAATAGCTTCCCGAAATAAATTAAATAAACATATATTAATCAAAAAGCCATTCACTTAAAAAATAAAACAATAAAAACCCATGCATTCACAAATGAAATTATTTATTTTCTTTGCCGCCTATTATGTTCCAATGCTTTAATAAAGCGTCATAATAGAAATCGCCAACATCTAAGACGCAGGAAAGGAAAATGAAAAAAAGGAAGTTTCTTAGTCAGGTTGAAATTGAGCAACTGATAGCCGCTGTGCATGAAGGAAAAAATAGCATTCGAGATCGTTGTTTACTATTAATGTGCTTTATTCACGGCTTGCGGGTTAGCGAACTGCGTGCATTGCGCCTTCAGGATATTGACCTTACCTCCAATAGGATCCATATATCCCGGTTGAAAAACGGGTTTTCCGTTCAGCACCCCATTCAACCGCGAGAACGGCAGGCGCTGTTAAACTGGCTGGCCCAACGGGCGAACTATCCTGACGCTGAAGCGCCATGGCTATTCCTGTCGCGCCACGGCGGGCAGATATCACGTCAGCAGCTCTATCGGTTGATGAGAATGTATGGCGAGATGGCCGGCATTAGCGTTCAGGTCCATCCTCACATGTTGCGACATTCCTGCGGTTACGCCCTTGCGGATAAAGGGATCGATACGCGTTTGATTCAGGATTATTTAGGGCACAAAAATATCCAGAATACGGTGATTTACACCGCGACCAACGTTGAGCGATTCCGCACGATCAACATTTAACCTCACGACGAAAATAATTACGCAGCCCCGTCCTCCGTTAAACAACACATCGAGTGCAATGCAATATTCAGATGGGAGAGGCAGCCCGGCACGTCATCAACGGCTTACTCAGCGATATTTTAACGCCGAGCTGCTTTTCATGCATCAGCGCCAAGGATAGGCCACACTGGGTAAGCTTTTAACGGCAAGCCTGCCGATAAATCATAGCCCATACCGTTTCATTAAAGGTTAGGTGCCCTTTGACCATTTCCCCCCCAATTGCCGCGTAATATTGCCGTGCAGAGAAAACAGTTCGCTGTCATTCTTCACCTGCAGCTTACGCATGGCGCTGCATTTATGCGCGCTGATCGTCTTGATGCTGCGCCGTTGCAACTCGGCGATTTGCCGCAGGCTCATTCCGTTGAACAAAAAGGCCAAGACGTCGCTCTCACAGCGGGTCAACTTTCGCGTTGCCGCCTCCTCTCCGCTAACGGAAGGCGCCAGAAAAGCGCCTATCTGCGGGCTCAAAACGCGTTCCCCAAGCAGCACGCGATTAAAAAACTCCGCCACCAGCGGTAAAGCGTCATCTCTGGCTACGATGCTGATATTGGGCTGGTTCAACAGACGCCCCACCTCTTCTGCATTCTGGCAGCGGGTATAGACGATCACCCGCAATTCGGGCAACTGCGTGCACAAGGCAAGCAACGTTTCCCTGCCCTGAGCGACCGTTTCATCTTCACCATCCATCTCGCTAATCAGCACGTCAGCCTGCTGATAGACCACGCTATCCGCCACCGCGCGGACGCTGGTTTCCTTTACGACGACTTTTGCCTGGGTTGGCAGCGTTTTTAAAAAACTCGCCAACCCCTCCAGCGTTAATGGGCATCTGTCCATTAATGCTATGTTCAGCGGCTGCTGACGCCATGAATGCATAATCTGCTCCTATGCTTGCTTACCCCAGAGGCATCGCACGCTTGCCTAGCGAACAAAAGACGAACCTTGCGCAGCCATCCATTTCCCCTGAAGATACAATTCCCCATCGCTGTGAAATCCCAACTTCAACATCGCATTGCGTTTATGCGTGCTGACGGTGCGAATATCACGGCACATCGTTAACGCCACGCTGGTCACGCTTTTACCGGAAAACAACTGGGTCAGCACATCCAGTTCCTTCGCCGTCAAAGGCTTGTCGGCTGTCGCCTCATGCAATTGACGCTGACGCACCCGATGGCTGAAACTGCTGCAGCCCGCCAAGACCTGTTGGACGCAATGAGTCAACGCAATGGCCGGCTCTTGCTTCAACATCAGGCCGCGGATGCCGGATGCGATCAGTTGCCGCAGCAGCCTGGGTTCATCCAATGCCGTACAAATAATTATCGCGGTGTCCGGCGAGCTTTCACGCACATCGGCAATCAGCCTGAAGCCGTCCAATACCAATTCTGATTTGCCGCACAAATCCATCACCAGTAAACGATGCGTGTGCTGAGTGAATAAGGCTCTCAGCGCCACCAGGTTCGTCACCTGTCGAACGTTGTCGGGCTGTAGACCGCAGGACTCAATCAATCGGTTTCTCATCCCCAACGCCGTGAGGGGGCAAGGTTCCATGATAGCCACGGCCCCCGTCGCCGCATTGCCGGCCGCCAAGGTTGTTCCATAGGGATAATTAATATTCATATCATCACCTTAAATCTGTCGTTGACCTTCCATCTAGGGCAGCCCTTTGTCTACTGATAGACGAAAGTGACCTGCAGAGCCCCTTCTATCGAACCGGGCGTTGAACCGCCATTGACGCTGAATGCCCGCGCCCGCAAATTGAATTTGGCTTCATTCGTCGCCCGATTAACTAACTGGGCCATACTCTTGCCATTGCCCAGGTTTGCCCCCTGGCTATTTTGCAATTCAATTTGCACTCGACGAGAACTGCCGGTGCTTTTGTACAAGCTGGCACCTTCATCCGCAGCCGTTCCGCTGAAGGTCGCGACGACCGACGTGGTGGTGCTTGGGCAGTTTTTTAGCGTCAAAGGGAACTCCACCCACGGGCTAAAGGCACCGGAGGTCGCCAGTACAGCGGCAGAAATATCGTCCCCCAGATTGACCGAAACCGTGCCGTTCGCGCCGTCGATTTCACAGGGTGCCGCTTTGATGTTGCCGGTAATCACTATTTTTGATACGGCATGCGCCGATGGCATCGCCAGGAGAAACAGGCCCGCCAGCGCCAATTTACAGCCAATACCGCTAAAAACCTTCCCCATAATCTGCTCCTTCTCGTTTAACGCCGGGCCCCCGGCGTGCTACCGTTGAAAAATCCGTTATTGAATTTCTGCCTGAATGGTCGCCGTTGCATTGAACTGCCCCACGGCAGGAGGTTGGCCGGTGGTATTGATCGGATATACGCTGATCCGTGAGCTGCCACTCTGGTTGGGATATTGGAAGTTATCGATCGGCAAGCGCCCGCTCTGAGGCCGAATAACATTGCCCTGCATATCCTTAATCATCACGCCAATGTCGCGATTGCTGGTCTTCAGAGCCTCGGGCATGCTGCCGTCCGCCTCACCGCGAAATGACAGGCTGACCTTGACGCCGGCGGAAATATTGCGGCAAGCCAGCGTCAGCGTTCTCTCTTCTGGCGTGACGCCAGACGCCATCGCCCCCTTGGTTTGAATATTCGACGTCAAGATATCGCCAAAATCGATCGTGACCGTTTGCGGACTGATTTCACAGCTCTGCGGCACGGTGACGGTGCCGCTCATGGAGATAGTGGAGACCGGCACATCGCTTTTCACCCCGCTCACCACGGAGACGTAGGTGTCTACCAGGCGGGTGCTGGGGATTGTGGTCACGCCAACGAAAGGGCGGCGGAAATACAGGTGAATTCGCCCGCGAGCACCGCTGTTGTAGGGCGTGCTGGCACAGGATTCGTCATCACCATCCATATCGGTCTTAAAGTTAGACTCATTGGTGAACGGTGCGGCAATAAACGCGTTGCGATACCCCGCAACGAAAACTTCGCTGGCCACGCCCAGGTATTCATTCAACGCGTAATACGTTAATCCCCCGCTGCTGAATACCGGCTCGCTCAGCAGCATTTTGGCGGTGACATAAGACGCCGTACGCGTCTGACATTCGCACTTCACCCGATAAGAACCGGGCAAATTCCAGTTGCCGCCGTCAGCATTCTTAATAATCCGCCCCACCACGTTTTGCGACGGGTCGGTTAAAACCGGGGAAAAAAGGAATGAAAACCCATGGGTCCCCGAAATAGGAACACACTGCCCGAAAGCCGCCTGCACCTGTGGTGCGCCCAACGTTGCGCACGCCAATAGCCCACCGACGATGATCCCTCGTTGAATCGATATTCCTGTCGCCATCATATGCACCTTATAAACACTGCCCGTTAACGAGGCGAATCCCACCGCTCTCGGGCTGATTAGCCAATTGATAGTTGGCCTGACATTGCTGAGCCGCGTCATTGCCCCACTTAACCCGCAACCTCCCGCTATCCGCCAGGCCAGCCAGATAAACCTGGCCGCCATCACCGACGATGGCTGCATTGTCAGAGGGGCTGTTGAGAGTGCTGACGGTGGCGCCGAACGGCACCGGAGCGCCGCTGCGCGTCAGCAAGGTCAGCAACACACGGGCACCGACGTCCGGATTAAAGCGGGCGCGCACCACGGCGCCGCGAGTTGGGATCACCGTTTGGCTACTCAGAGTCATGTCGACGTCCTCTGCGAAAGATTCACCGTCCAATCCGACGATGTTGCGCCGGTAAGGCGTCAGGTAAGGCACAACCGCATAGCCGCGCCAGTCGGTGCTGACTCCGGTCTGGTTCAGGACATTCACCCCTGAAGCACCAGGCGCTTGCACCAACGCCACCGTATCGCCCAGCGGTTGGGAAAGCGTGATGCCGTTTTGGTGCACCAGAACGCCGCCCTGCACGCCGTAGTTCACCTGCCGGCGATGGCGATCGTAGCCGTACCCCAGGTTCAACTCGGCGAGAGAGCCTTTATAATCCGCCTGAATATTGCCGTTCGCCCCCACATCCCTGCCGGTATAGCCCTGGCTGATGCTGTAGTTCAGATTGTTTCCCGGCAACGCCGTACCGCTCAACCCAAGGTTGTTGCTGGTGGCACCATTGCGACTGGCGTTCATACTGTAGGTGGCGTAGCTGCCCGGTAGCCATTTGCTGAGCGGTACGCTGACGTTGAAAGCCACGATATGGTCACGAATACTGCTGCGATTGCCGTTACTGTCATAACCGTTCTGGTTGAACGTGTAATTCAGCCCGTAACTGACCGCTTCCCAGCTGTTGTTGTAGCTGAGGCTGACAGACTGCGAACGGCGATTGTTATCCCAGTAGTCTTCGTTAAACAGGCTGAGCGACAGCGTTCCTCCCCGCTCCCACAGGCTTTGGCTCATCGTCAGCTCGGCGCGGCTCTTCTTGTGATCGCTATAGACGGCGCTGTTGCCGCCATAGCTCTCCAGCGCCTCCTGCAGGCTATAAAAGCCGCGCGTAGAGTAGCGGTAACTGGCCAAACTAAAGTTGGTGCCGGTTTCAATGAAGTTTTTACCGTAACGCAGACGCCATGATTGCCCCTGTTCCTTCGGCCGGGTTTCCTGCTTGGTCCAGGCTTGGGTGACATCGGCAGACAGCGCGCCTACCGCCCCCATGTTCTGCCCCCATCCCAGCGCCAAAGACTGATATTTACTGGCCGCCTGCACGCCGCCATACAACGTGGCCCCCCAAGGCAAACCGTAGATCCCGGTTGCCTGGCTGAACGGGCGTTCATCAACGCCGCCGCTGTATGACCGGTATTTCCCGCTGGTCAGGCTGTATTTAAACCGCCCTTCGCGCTGCAATACCGGCACCACGGCGTACGGCACCACAAAATGCTGCTCCTGGCCGTCTGCCTCACGCACGTTTACATTCAGGTCGCCGCTGCCACCCGTGGGATACAGATCGGAAATTTCAAACGCCCCCGGCGGCACATAGCTTTGATAAATCACGTAGCCGTTTTGCCGGATTATGATTTGCGCATTCGTGCGTGCGATCCCGCGCACTACCGGCGAGTACCCTTTCATGCTGTCCGGCAGGATATCGTCCTCAGAGGCCAACTGCCCGCCGCGGAACCGCACGCTATCGAACACATCGCTGGATGTTGTGCTGTCACCCAGGGTCAGGCGGCTTTGCAACGCAACGATATCGCGCTGCAGGTAGGTATTGATTGAGCGCCAGGAAGAAGAACCACCGGAGTAATGATTCCAGATCGAATAGTTACGCAGGCGCCAGGCGCCCCAGTTGATGCCCGAGCGCAGATTGAGGTAATAGTTATTGTTGTTTTGCCGTTCGCTGGCGCGCATCTGGCTATTGGCGCCGCTGAAATTGTAATTGACCAACAGCGCCGGTATGCCGGAATCCCATTTATCCGGGGAAACGTAGTCGCGCGCATTCAAGCGCAGCGCCGCCTGCGGGATGCTCAAATTCAGCCTCAACTGATTAAACAGGAATGTCGAAGAGGCTTGTGGAATGGCCTGCGCCAAATTGACGCAACTCTCCCCAGGCACCATCGCCGGAAACATGGCAACCCTCACGCCCAATTCAGCCAATTTTTCAGTGCTGAAACAAGGTTGCAGCGTTTGTTTACCGCCGGCCCCTGGCATAAGCCGGAACTCGACGTCGAGGCTGTCTATCTGTTCGCCGTTCAGGTAAAGATCGACCCGATAGTTCCCGGGCGCCTGGCTGCTGTTCTCCTCAAATACGGAGAGATCGGCGCCGCGCAGCGCCGGATTATCGATTTCCAGCAACGCCGGGTTGAAATAATCGCGTGCATAAGCCGTGCCGATCGGGCTCAGCAGCGCCACCTGGCAAGATATCAGGCCGGCAAGAACCGATCGCGCCCCTGGTAAACCAATGCAATTCGGGTTATTCATCCTTTTAACTCCCTGTCCCGATTGGCTCGGCCCGACGAAAAGCCAGGTAAGCCGAACACCTGCTCCAGCGTTATTCCGGAGCAAAAAACACGTACCGCAGCCCGGTTATAATGTGCTGGTGAAGGTCTGGCCGGTGCCGCCATAGTCATTGATGATTTGCCAGCTCAGACCGCCTCCTGCGCCATTCGCCGTCGGCAACGGGAAACTGGCGCTTGCCTGCGGCGCTACCATGGTGTTGCCGGTAATGGCGCGGCCATTCAGCTTCAAATTGAAAAAGGTGAGGTAGTAGGGTGAAGGGTTGGTCACCTGCAGACGATCGCCACTGCGCCGCCACGTCACTTTACCGGCCGCCTCCTCCAGATTGCCGGTGAGCCCCTGCGGGCGATAAATCAACTTGATACGGGTCTTGATGGCGATTTGCAGGGTATTTTCTTTCTTTTCCACCGAGGGGATCGCCTTCACATTCAGCCAATACAGCGACTCTCTGTCCGTCGGTAAATTGCCGCCCGCACGTACCACGCGCAGCAGGTTATTTTGGCCGCCATCCAAACGAAATAGCGGCGGTGTAATGATAAAAGGCGCTTTCGCGCTATCGCCTTCTTGCGCATCGACCCAGGATTGGATCAGATAAGGCATCGCATCCGGATTACTGATATTCAGAGCAGACTCTTTTTTGCCGCCGTCGTAGATCAGGCGCGTTCCCCCCACTACTACACCGGCCCGTACCGGAGTCCAAAGCGTCATCAGCAACGCCGCCGTCAGCACAAAGTATCCCGCTTTCATTCTCTTTCTTCCCGTTTCCATCACCGATGAATAAGAGCCAGAGAACACGCTCTCTGGCTCATTTTTCTAACTGCTCTGCCGCCGTAACGGCATGGCCTTACTGATAAACGATGGTGAAGTTGGCCGTAGCGTTGGCGCTACCGACGGAAACGTTGTCATAAGCGAAATAGCGCGCAACAAAGCCCAGAACGTTGTCTTTGTTCTCGGCCAGGGTATAGACGCGGGAATCGTTGCCGATATTTAACACGTTGCTGCCGTCGTCCAGCAGTTGCACGCCAATGCCGCCCGCGACCCCGGCGGTGCCGGCGCCGGTCAGTTGCAGCAGCCCGGACTGCCCCTGCACCTGAGTGCCGTCAAAACGCACGGTGGCGCCGGTGACGGTGGCCGGGCAATTTTTCAGCACCAGATTGAACGCCTTGGCGCCGGCGGTTTTGGACAGGGTGAACGCATCTTTGGCGATCTTGCCCAGAGCGACCTGCTTGTTTTTGGAATCCGCATCGACGGTGCAAGACTGATCGGTGATGGTGCCAGTAATATTCAGCGCGCCGTCGGCGGCAAATGCAGAAGTGGTAAATGCGGACGCGGTCAATATAGCTACAGCCAACAGATTCTTTTTCATCCTACTTTCCTTAAAATTATGCAAAATGTGCATGGGTTTATTTCCGACATATCCTTAATGTCATTCCTTTTATTTAGTTCCATGAATGGGAAACGTCTTAAGCCAAGTTGATTGATGGATTCTGGCTTATTCACCCAAACGATTCATTTTGAACTAAAGTGACTCCTTTGGATTTTTAAACCAATAAACAGACATTTGTCGGAATTTAAAACCAACCAATTGATGAATAACTGATAAATCAGACTAAAAAACCGAGGTGATAACGCAGTGATTTAAACTTGTGGGGTTTTGAGTAGGATTTTACTTAGATTGCCAGGGATGACACGGCATGCACAAAAAACACAATGCATTGTTTTTAAATGATATTTATCTTTATCCTGGAAAGAAGGCATGGGAATATTGACATTGTTTTTACGCGTCCTTACAGTATGTTTCAGTTTAGTTCAAAGTGACTCCTTAACGTTATTAACTTAAATCACACTTACCAAATTTCCTTGAAGCGCTGCGCATTGCTGGCGGTATAAATCACCGTATTCTGGATATTTCGGTGCCCGAGGTAATCCTGAATTAAACGGGTGTCGACACCGCGATCCGCCAATGCAAATCCGCAGCCATGCCGCAGCATGTGCGGGTGCGCATTGACCTCCAATTTAGCCACCTTGCTGTAATGGCGAATCAACCCGTAAATACGTTGACGCGACAGGCGGCCGCCGCGATTGGAAAGAAACAGCCACTCCTGATCGGCCCAGCGGTGCCGCTGACGTTTATCCAACCAGCGCCGCAAACATTGTCTTTCGCGCAGATAAAGCGGATGCACGGTGGAAAAACCATTTTTCAACCGATGCACATAGATATTACCGCCTTCCAGATCGATATCCGACAAACGCCATCCCCCTATTTCACTGGCGCGGCACCCATGAATAAAACACATATAAATCAAACAATAATCGCGTTCTGGATTCTTTCCATGCAGCGTGACCTCAAGCAGTCTCTCCACTTCAGAAGGCGTCAGATGTTTACGATTAGACATACAACCTCATTACTTTGATAGGAAAAATGTGGCTGTCATTTTCCTTTTACATCACCACAATGGACACTCAGGGCAGCCCCTGACATATGGATAGGTTCCTGCATCCAGCGCGGAGTATAGCGGATTTGCCGAATGCGAACAGCGCGACAACCGTTATTCTCGCGGCCATCAATCGCCCCTGAGAATCGCTATCGTGAATAATCTGCGCAGCATTCCGGCCGTATCATAAATAATGAGGCCGCACTGCCCCTATTTTCTTTAGCTTGCATTATCACTTACAAGCGCGATGTAGAGTGAGATTGATAAATTAACCGGCAAAACAAAGAATATTCCTAAAAAATATCGCCACATAATTAACACTCATCATTCATAACATCGCCAAAGGTTGAATAAAAAAACGCCATCCCTGACCATATTAACCTGACGGATAAGCATTAATATTTATGGATATCGATAACTGAGTGAAGCAGGATGCGAAAAGAATGGAATGGACGTTACAACAGACGAAAAACCCAGGCCAGACCCTAGCAAGCGATCGCCTGGGGGGATGAAATTATTGACGGGTTATCAGGTGGCACAATTCGCCGAGGGTCAATTCAGGATGCTCGATAAGCATTTCCGCAGTGAGCGTAATGCCGAATTCTCGCCGAACCAACAACATCAGCTCCATATAATCCAGGCTGTCCAGCCCAAGCTGCTGTAGCGGCATGTCTGCCGACAGCAGCGTTCTCTCCAGCCCTCGGGCTTCATGCAACATGCCGCAAATCGTCTCATATAACCGATGATATTTTTCCATGCGTTCTACCGTTATTCATAGTGATTGCCAAATACCAGCGCCGCATTAGCGCCGCCGAAACCGAAACTGAGGCTCATGACATTACGCAGACGACCATGCCGATGTCCTTCGCGAATATAATCGAGATCGCATGCGGGATCGGTTTCGTGCAAATGGCAGGTTGCCGGCATCATTTGCTGCTGTAACGCTTGCAGGCAGACGATCGCCTCAAAGCTGCCGGATGCGCCAAGCAGGTGCCCGGTATAAGATTTCGTGCTGGAAATCGGTGTGCGATAGGCATCGCACCCCAGCGCCGCCTTGATCGCCTCGGTTTCGTTCACGTCGTTTTGCAACGTAGACGTGCCATGCGCATTGATATAGTCGATTTCATGGCTGCCGAGCCCCGCCTGCTCCAAGGCCCGTCGTAGGGTTTTCACCTTGGCCTGAGGATCCTTCGACGGCGCGGTAAGATCAAAAGCGTCTGAAAAGTTGCCGTATCCTTTGATTTCGCCCAAAATCGTCGCACCGCGCGCTAAAGCCGCTTCCCGTTCCTCAAGGCATAATACGGCGGCCCCTTCCGCCAGGACGAAACCGTTGCGTTCCCGGCTAAACGGGCAGCTGGCTTTGGTGATATCCTTTTGCTCCCGGCTCAACAAACGCAACGCATCCATATTCCAGATCGCGCCGTTGCCGCGCAGCGACTCCGAGGCACCGGCCAGCATCATTGAAGCGCGGCCGCAGCGTATCACCTCAAACGCATCGCCGATCGCGATGCCGCCGGTCGCGCAGGCCGCCGCCGGCGAGCCTTGATAGCCCCGTAGCAACCAATGCTGGCCGCATATGGCGGTCGCGATATTCGGCATCGCATGAAAACAGCCAAACAGCTGCCCCAGCCCGGATTGCAGATAGTCCGCATTGTTTTGCATGATCTCATCCTGGCCACCCCAGCCGCTGCCGATAATCGCTCCGCACTCCAACGACGAATAAAAGTGCGCGGGCCCAACAAAACTGGATGAAAACGCCATTTCGATCGCCTCCGCGGCGGCGGCAAGCGCCAGTCTGGCGAATCTGGGCAAGCGGCGGCTTACCCGCGCGGCAACGCCCTCCAACGGCGGTTCGGCCTCCAGCAAAGCAAAAAAGCGCGCGTGGATCCCCGCCGCCGATTTATCGTGATAACGATAGGCCAGACGGCTGGCCATGATAGCCTGCCAGCTTTGCTGCGCGTTGCCCCCCAGCGCGGTGACGGCACCGTAACCGGTAACCACTACGCGTCTTGTTTTCTCCATGCTTATTCTCCTTGCCCGGATGCGAAAGCCTCGTTGCCGCCCAGCGCCAGCCAGAGTTGCATCGTGGCGTTCAGATAGCGGAATTGCAGTGCCGACAGCGAATTCTCGCTGGCCAACACCGCCTCTTGCGCATCCAGCAGCGTTTGCAGCGCAACGGAACCAGCCTGATATTGATGTCGTGCCAACGCCACGGCTTGTCGACTCATCGCCAGATGCCACCGCTGATTGCCGATTTGCCGCTGTGCTTCCAGGCGTTGTCGCATGGCGTTGTCCACATCGGCCAGCGCACGGTAGACCGCATCGCGAAATTGAATCTCCGCCCGCTGCGCCTGCAACGCCGCTTTGTCGCTGGACAAGCGCATCTTGCGCCATTCGATAAACGGCAGCGTCAACGTGGCGCCCAGCGAGCGAGAAGGTTCACTGAACCACTGGCGGAAAAGTCCGCTGCCGGCATCCAACCCGGCCTCCAGGCTCAGCGCCGGATAAAAACTCAATCTTGCCGCCTCGGCACCGGCCAGCGCCGCTCTCAGACGGCGTTCTGCTGCCTGAACATCCGGCCGGCGCGCAATCACCCACGCCGGCTGACGCTGCGCGACAGCTACCTCGTCAAGCGGCAACGAACGCCGTTCGCTATAGCGCAGCAGCGGCGATCGCCCGAACAACAGTGCCAACGAGTTACGCGCATCTTCCCGCTGCCGCTCCAGCTCATGCAGCTGATTCTCTCGCGCCAACAAGCTTTGCTCCGCCTGCAACAGCTCGAATCGGCCAACGTCGCCGGCGGTGTGACGTGCCGCCACCAGCCGCAAAGTTTCACGCGCGATCGCCAGCGCCTGTTGCTGATGGAGGACTTGCTGATTCAAGTCGGCAATCTGCCAGTACCCGCGCGCGGTAGCACCGATCAAGGTCAACGCGGTATTGCGCCGGTCCAACTCCGAGGCGACGGCCAGCCATTCGGCCTGTTCGCGAATGCGCGCCAGCTTGCCCCATAAATCCAGTTCATAGCTCAGAGAAAGCCCTGCACGGTAGCTTTCCTGCGCCGTAGACGCGCCCCGCAACGCTCGGGTATTGCGGCCGCTCAGGCTGGCGGTGAAATCCGGCGTCAAGTTGCCCTCCGTTAATCCGGCCTCCAACATGGCCTCGCGCCACTGCAATCCGGCCAGCGCCAAATCCTGATTCGCGATCAGCACGCCATCGATCAGCGAGGAGAGCTGCGGATCATTGAAGTTTTCCCACCAGGCGACGCCCGCCCGCAGCGAACCGGAACGCTCATCGACCACGCGCCACTGCTGCGGCAACGACGGTGGCACCGTGGCGTCGATCGGCCGCCCTCCGCAGGCGCTCAGCGACAGCATCACCAGCCCGTAAACCCAAAGTCGGCTCATTCTCGCGCCAGCGCCTCCACCGGCTGCAGGCGCGCGGCGGTGCGAGCCGGAAAGAACCCGAACCCGACACCGATCAACGCCGAAAATCCGCAGGCCAGGAGCAACGGCGGCCAGGTAAAGATCATCGTCACCTGCGGCGCCAATCCGCTCAGAACCCCTTTGACCAGCGCGGCGCAGGCGATCCCCAACACGCCTCCCAAGCTGCAGATCACCACCGCCTCAATCAAAAACTGCCGCATAATGTCCTTCTCGGCGGCGCCCACCGCCATTCGAATACCGATCTCATGGGTCCGTTCCGTCACCGAGACCAGCATGATGTTCATCACCCCCACACCGCCCACCAGCAGCGAGATGGCGGCAATCGCGGTAATCAACAGTTGCATGGAGCCTGAGGCGCGCTGAATGGATTGCGTCAGCTGATCGTCGGTCAACGTGAAGAAATCACGCCGCCCGTGTTCTACGATCAAACGCCGGGTCGCATCCCGTCCTGCCTCTTCCAGCGTCAGTTTTTCATTCACTCGCATCACAATGGATTCCAGCGGCATATCGCCGGCGATGCGGCCGGTCAGAGAGGTATAGGGCAGCCAGGCAAGCGGTTGAGAGCCGGCGTATTGAGCGCCGCGGCGCTGCGCGACGCCGATCACCCGATAAGGCACGCCCGCGATCAGCACTACCGCGCCCAACGGATCTTGCCGGGAAGCAAACAGCGCCTGTTTCAGCAAGGGATCAATCACCGCTACCGGTGCGCGCTCACTCAGATCCTGCGCGGTAAACAGGCCGCCGGAAAGCAGGCGAATGCCCTGCGTGCGGAAATACCCTTCGCCGACGCCCATCACGGCAAGCGGCACCTGTTTGCCTTCGCGAACGGCCAGCAGTTGGGTGCCGATCACCGGCGAGACGCTGTCGACGTAAGGCAGCGCCGCCAATAATGCGGCATCCCGCTCGCTCAGCGAGCGCGCAAGGTCGGGCCGCGGTTTCTCCCACCCGAGGCCTGGGCGAATCTCCAGCGTGCTGGTGCCAAGCTGACTGATTTCCTTGAGAATATTACGCCGCGTGCCTTCTCCGATGGCGATGGCGGAGACCACCGCCGCAATGCCGATAATGATGCCGAGCATCGATAGCAGTGCCCGGACCCGGTGCCCCATCAATGCCCGCCAGGCCATGCCGACGGCCTCTTTCAACGCCGCGCCCGGCGCCATGCGTTTCAGCGGCGCCGCCAGCGGTCGTTCGAACGTAGAAAGATGTCGGGAGGCTTCATGGTGACGATCCGCCACGATCTCGCCGTCGCCGATCTCAATGATCCGCCGCGCCTGTTCGGCGATCCGCCGATCGTGTGTCACGATGACGACGGTATGCCCGATAGCGTTCAGCTCGTGCAAAATGGTCATTAACGCCTGACCGCTGGCGCTATCCAGCGCACCTGTCGGTTCGTCGGCCAAAATAATTTCCGCGCCGTTCATCAGGGCGCGAGCAATACTGACCCGCTGCTGTTGCCCACCGGAAAGCTGCGCCGGACGATGACCGCCGCGCTGCGCCAACCCGAGCCGGGCCAGCAAATGCGCTGCCCGCAGGCGGCGTTCGGCGGCCGGCATGGCGGTATACAACGCCGGGATCGCCACATTCTCACCGGCGGTCAGATAGGGCATCAGGTGATAGCGCTGGAAGATAAAGCCGATATGCCGGCTGCGAAGCTGCGCCAGGCGATCGGCGTCGGCTTGCCCAATAGCCACTCCGTTGATGTGCACGTCGCCCTGAGAAGGTTTGTCCAGACAGCCGATGATGTTCATCAACGTCGATTTCCCGGAACCGGAGGCGCCGACGATAGCGACCATTTCCCCCCGTTGAATGCTCAGGGAAATGCGCTTGAGGACCGCAATTTTCTGCTCCCCCGCCTGAAACTCGCGCGAGACGTTATCCAACGCAATGATGGGAGCGGTGTTAACTGACATCAGCGCCCTCCTCCACATCAGGCTGTTGCTCCAGCAGCACCTGCTCTCCTGCGTTCAGCCCTTCCAACACTTCGGCATAGCGGCGATCGCGGGTACCGATACGCACGCGGCGCACCACCGTTTGCCCGCCTTCCAGCACCTTGACCTGATAGCTTCCTTCATCCAATGCCGCGCCCAGCGCAGCCATCGGTACCCGCACCACCCCCTGTGCGCGTTCGGTCATGATGAATACCTGCGCCGTCATCGAGGTGCGCAATCGACGCTCGCCGTTGGCGACGGCAAACACGCCGTTGTAATACACCGCCGCCGTTTGCTGGCTTGAATTCCTGCCCAGCGGGTCGGTTTCCAGCGCCTCCGCCGGCGCCTGCTGTATCGCGCCCATCGCCCCCTCATATCGGCGGCTGGGATCGGCGGCGACGTAAAACCACAGCGGCTGCCCCGTCTTCACCTGCAAGATGTCATTTTCCGATATGCGGGTATGCACCATCATCGTATCCACGTCTGCCATCACCAAAATGGTCGGCGCGCTTTGCGACGAGACGATGGTTTGCCCTTCCTGGGTGACGATGCCCAGCACCTCGCCGTCGATAGGGGCGGTAATACGGGTAAAAGCCAGATTGGCCCTGGCGGTTTCCTGCGCCACTTCGGCCTGGACGATCTGCGACTCGTTCACTTTCAACTGCGCCAGTTGCGCGTCGTGCTGCGCCTGCGCTTTTTCCAAATCGCTGGCCACGCCGGCGCGGTCTCGCGCCAGCGCTCTTTGCCGCTTCAGCTCCAGCTGGTACTGCTTCAGCTGCGCCTGGCTCGCCAGTTTCTGTGCCTGTGCGCTGCGTAATTCAGCCTGTGACTTGCGCAGCTCGTTAAGCTGCAGCGTCGGATCGATCTCGGCCAACAGCTGCCCCTGGATCACCCTGTCACCCTGTTTGACATACAGTTTTTTCAACTGCCCGTTGACCTGCGCGCCCACGTTCACCTGCCGAAGCGGTTTCAGAATCCCGGTCGCCAACACGCTTTTTTCGATGTCCCCGCGCTCGACGCGCGCCGTTTGCGGTGGTTGCGTGTCAGGGGGCCGATTCTGCAACGACAGCCCGCCAACCACCGCCGCCAAAACGACCATCGCCAACACCACTCGCCGCCAGCGTCTCTTTCCGGGCACCTCACTCCACCTCTGCACAATCATTCATCCTGGCGTCGTCGGTGGATTCAGGCACCAGCCGCCCCTGCGACATGCGCAAGACCCGATCGAATAACGGCAACAGCCGCGGATTATGGGTGACCGTCACCAGGGTTTTACGGTTTTCACGGCAATGCGCCACCAGGGCCGACATCACCGCCGCCGCAGTCTTTTCATCCAGATTCGCCGTCGGTTCGTCCAGCACCAACACCGGGCAACGGCTGTACATGGCGCGCGCCAGCAACAGACGCTGCCGCTGCCCCAGCGACAGCCCGGCATGGCTCTCCCGCACCAGGGCGTTCACGCCGCCCGGCAGCTGCGCCACCGCGTCCGCCAGCCCCAAACTGCGCAACGCCTGTTCCACCTGCCGTTGCTGGCCCGGCGCCGACGGCGCGAACAGCGAGATGTTCTGCAACACCGAGGCGTTGAACAGAATGTCCTCCTGGCTTTGCAGGAAGAACAGCCGCTGCGCGGCGGCACTTGCCAGTACGCGCCCATCCAGCGTCAGCTCCCCCTGCTGCGGCGTCAGCAGGCAGGCGAGCACCTTCAGCAACGTGCTCTTGCCCGCGCCGGAACCGCCGCAAATGGCGATGCACTCGCCCCGCTCCAGCGTCAGCGACAAATCGCGCAACACCGGTTGACCGGCGTCGTAAGCGAAGGCCACCCCCCGATACGCCAACCGCGCGTCAAAATGGCTCACGCTTTCGTCCGCAGACTGGGCCCGAGCAGATACCGCAGGAAACAGATCCCGCGCGCGTTCATCGATGACGTGCAGCTGGTTTTTCTGCAAAACGGCAAAAAAGATCTTGCTGCTGTACGAAGTAAAGATTTCGCGCAGAAAGCTGTAGGCGAAGAATGCCCCCAGACTGAGTTCGCCCTCCTTGAGCAGCGGCAACGCCAGCAGCATGAACAACACCATCTCCAGACTGCCGATCAGCTGGTAAATGCTGCCTTTTATCTGTTCATAGATCTTTTGCTGCTGCAGGCAATTGAACAGCGAGCGGGCATGTTCGGCGAACCCTTCCTGCCGCTGGCCAGCCAAGCCGGCTGATTTGATGGTCGAAAAACCCTGGATGGTTTCCAGGATGAAGTCATTTTGCACCGCGCCTCGCACCTGCAGCTGCTGGGTGTAATGCCGATCGCGGTAGATGGCCCATACGCTGACCGCCCCCATCAGCAACACGCCGACAACCGGCACCAGCGCCAGCATCGGGCTCAGGTAGCACATCACCGCCAGCGCGATAGCGCCGATGATCCAGTCGGTGCGCAGGCCGTTGTCCAGTTCGATTTTCTGGCCGGCGGCCATCTGCCAGCTGGTGAAACGGCTGAAGATCTCGCCGGGGGCGCGCTTGCTGAAGAAATTGAGTGAGTTTTCCAGCAGGCGAGAAAAACCGGCGGCGCCGTGCAACAACACGAAATTTTTGATGAAGCGTTCGGTGAGGGTGCGCGCAATCAGCGCCAACGCCGTGGACGCCACAAACGCCAGCAGATAATAGGCGTAGGGGAACGCGACCTCGCCGGCCATGGCGAACACCTGATTGATCGCGCTGGCGACCATCATCGGCATGATGAACAGCGTCAATGAGATAAAAAACGTCATCGCCGCCAGGCGATAGATGCCGGCGATGCCGGCGGTATCCTTCAGGCTTAAGCTGGCGAAAGCGCTGCGGCGGTGGCTGCGCCGGGCCGGGACGGTGGCTGGCAAATCATCGCGATCCAGCACCAACGCATAACCGCTGATTTCCGCTTTCAGAGCGGCGTACGGCAGCAACTGCTGCCCCAACGCCGGGTTCATTACGCACACGTACCCCCCCTGGCGATACGCCAATAACACATAGTGGCCCGCGCCGTAATGCAAAATGGCCGGTAACGGCAGCGCCGCCAGATCCCGGTGCTCGAACGCCACCGGATAAGCCGGTAGCGCCAGCTCTCCCAAAATGGCGCACAGCGTCGCCAGCGAAGTGCCGTGCTGCGAAGCGGGATAACGCTCCCGCAGCTCCGTCAACGGTGCGCGAATGCCCTGAGTTTCCGCCAGCATGGCGATGCAGGCCAGCCCGCACTCATTGATTTCGCTCTGCAAGACCGGCGTAGGAAGGGTGTTTTCCATACGTTGTGATATCCCTGACTTATTCGTTAATAAAAAATAAAGAGTGCGAATGCCATAGCAGCCAATCATCCGTATGCCGCCGGAGGGTTCGCTCGACGATCGCCGGCATGACGCGGCCGACCCGATCTGCGGCGACAGGTTCTTCAATGTGAATGCGGATGCCGCGATCGAAATAAAGCGAATAGAACACCACCTGAGCCCGCAACGCCCGGGACAGCCGAACGATGCCGCTGTGCAAATGCGCCGGCCGGCCGAACAGATGGCAGGCCAATTTAGCCGCCACATCCTGATTGCTGTGCAGGGTGTAATCCGGCGTGATGTCGGGGAAGAGGATGATGTTGCGCCGATGTTCCGCCGCTTCCAGCATCGCCTGCGACAGGGTGCCGGCGATGTGCCGCGGATCGTCGTGAATCGAGCAATAGTCGAGCCGCTGCCGCCATTCGTCTTCCGGCGATCGCCGCGCAAACGCCTGCACATCGCCGGAAACGATCACCGTGGCCCGCCCGGGATAAACGCCCGCGCCGACCAGCGTCGCCAACACGTCGGAGACCGTATGCATCGGCGCCAGCAGCACCGGCACGCCCGCGCGATGCAGCGGTTCCACGACCTGATCAAGCTGCGCGGAACAGTGCGCCAAATGGCTCATCAACGCCGCATTGCGGGCAGAGACCGCCGCCATGTCCAGCCACTGCCGCCGCTGCATCAGCCAGGCGAAGTCCAGCTTGCCTTCACCCAACAGGCTTTGGCGGTTCGCCAGCGCTACCGCATGCCGGTGGCGAAAGCGGCGCTGCGGCCTGCTTCCCCTCAACCGCCGGCGCACCGCCAGCCACAGGCGATAGTCCACGCGCCGCAGCAGGGCACACGTCAGGCGGTTGCCCATCCCGGCACCGGCAGCCGATAAGCGGGCCATCGCGTCCAGGCCGTTGCGCCAGGCCAAATACCCTCGAACCGCGAGCAGGCGCATCAGGGGGCCAGCGGTTTATCGTGCTGCAACAGCGACAGCAGTTGCCGGCTGAAAGCGGAAAACTCGCGATCTTGCAGCGCCAGCCATTTGCGATTGACGATAAAACTGGGGGTCGCGTTGATCTGGTAATAGCGGCTCACCGCCGTCATATGCGCCAACAACGCCTTGACCCGCTCTGACTCTCTGGCCTGCCGATAGGCAGCCTCATCGATACCGTTGGCCGTCAGCCAGGCGCTGAGCTGCTTGTCGTCCGCCAGGTTGAGGTTTTCTTTGATAATGGCGCGATAAGCGGCGGGGCGATGCTGTGCTTCGATCCCCATGATCGTCAGCGTGGCGAACAGGGGCGCAAAGGCCGCCATGCCGGCTTGACTGTCGTCGCTGAGGTGCAAGCGCACCAATTTGGCGCCCGCCGGCAAACGTTTTTCCAGCTCTGCCACGCCGCTTTCGTTGACTTCACAATAGTGGCAGGCGTAAGAGAAGACTTCGACAATGGTATTATCGTCTTGCAACGGGCTTTGTTCGATTTTTTCCGGGGAGATAAAACTCAGGCTTTCCGCCTCCGCCGGTTGCATGACGTAATGTTGAAAATAAAATGCGGTCAAAAAAGAAGAGGCAAAAATAATAACGAGCGTGTAGCCGATAAAAAGCAAGGGACGTTTATACATAACGGACGCATCCTGCGCATATATTAATATTCACCCGGCAGAGTGAATACATGAAAAAGAGTTAATGCCGTAAATAATGAGAACGTAAGACGACTTTTTCGCCGGTATCAGGCGGGACAGCGCGAACGCTGCCCGCCTGCCCACCGCTAATCTAAATGCAGGGGGTCAACCCGCATCAGCTTGGCGTGGTTGGGTTAGACGGGCAGCTTGCTACCGGCGCCGGGTAATAAGACTTCTGTACGCCACCGAATTTGTTCGCACAGGTTTTCACCAGCTGGCAGGTGCGGTTGTTGCCGCTGCCCACCCAGGCAAATTCCTTGGTACAAACAAAAGTACCGCCGACGATGTTTTCCGCTTCTGACAGATTGATTTTTTTCATTACAATATCCTTATTTATATTAAAACATAAACACACTACCCATTACCCTGTCGGCAGACAGAGCAATCCTTCAATACGTTTCAAAACTATTTAACCAATAACAATGAGAGCGCTTCGGGAAAAAGCATAGCCATCCCAAACGAGCAGATCAATACAATTATTTACACTGCAAGTTAAAGTTAATCGAATAAGTAACGCTCGATTACAGGACTATTCCAATTTAAATAAGACTAAAAACAAGAAAAGTAGACTAAAACCGGTTTCAGCAAGAAAAATAAAAAAGGATAATTCTCAGTAAAATGAAAAAACAAATAAGAAAAATTCAGATCCGACCAGTTGGTGACGACGTGCGACACGCTGAAAAGATTGCTTCCTGGCGCGCCGGATTTACACTGGGACAAAAGGACTCTCACTCTACAGGATGCCCATGCTCGCCACCCACGAATACGCCAACGACCTGATTCTGTTCGCCCTGATCGTCGACTGCGGCTCGTTCAGCAAGGCCGCGGAGAGCGCCGGCATCACCAGCTCGGTGGTCAGTAAACGCATCAGGCGGCTGGAAAAATCGCTGGGCGCCCGTCTGCTGTACCGCACCACGCGCAGCCTGACGCTGACCGAAAGCGGCCAGGCGCTCTACCAGCAGGCCAAAGAGATTGGCGCCAAAGTGCAGGAGGCGCTGTACGCCGTCAGCGAAAAGAGCGAAGAGTTGACCGGCACCATTCGCATGTCGGTGCCGACCATTTCGGGCGAGCTGCTGCTGAGCGAGAGCGTGGCGGAATTTTGCGCTCTGCATCCCAGCCTGAAAGTCGAGATGCGGCTGGAAAATCGCTTTGCCGATCTGGTGGAAGAAGGCATCGATCTGGCGATCCGCACCGGCACCATGCCGGATTCAAGCCTGATTGCCCGGCCGATCTTCGATTCCCGCTGGGTGATCGTCTGCTCGCCGGGGTATTTGGAAAGCCACCCGGAACCGCGTTGCGCCGAAGACCTGCTCGGCCACAACTGCCTGACCTACACCTATCAGGAGAGCGGCACCGCCAACTGGCTGATGAAGCGGCCGGGGCGCAACGACATCTACGAGCTGCAGGTGAACGGCAACCTGTCGGCCAACAATGCGCGGGCGATCCGCAAAGCGGTGATCGGCGGCCACGGCATCGCCATGGTGCCACGCTGCATGGTGTATGAAGATTTGCAGGACGGCAAACTGACGGAGATCCTGGCCGGCCACTGCGGCAAGGTATTGGGCATTTACGCCGTCTATCCTTACACCCGCAATCTGCCGTTAAAAACCCGTCTGCTGATCGAGCATATCATCGGTTCCTACCAAAATATCAGCCACTATTTTTGAATTTTCCTCGCTGATTATTTCCCCGCGGCCGCAAAAGGCCGCGGAGATTACGGCATTTTTGGACATAATCTATTGAACATTACCGCTTAATTAATGTGAGCCTGCGCATTCATCACACAATAATACTTTCTATCAACATGATTTTTAAGCAGTTAATTCATCCCCTTCTACCGGCCAATTTCCCACCGCCGGCGCCGTTCGCCGATGTTAAAAAAATACCGCATGGCATCGTCGTCGACGTTGTGATTAGAATGAAAATGTTGCGCTAATTAACCTTTCAGCTACATATCTCTGCCCATAAAAATAATAACCCTGAGGATCTTATGCCCCTGTTTTTCAGTATTGCGCCCATCGTCCTGCTGATTTGGATGATGACCAAAAGGAATGGCGTGCCCTCTTATCTCGCCCTGCCGCTGACGGCCGCCGTGGTCTACGCCGTACAGCTCCTGTGGTTCGATGCCTCGCTGCGGCTGCTGCATGCCAATATCATCACCGCGCTGGTATCGACGCTGACGCCGATCACCATCATCGCCGGCGCCATCCTGCTCAACAAACTGATGCAGGTAAGCGGCGCGGAGAACGTAGTGCGCCGCTGGCTGGAAACCATCAGCCCCAATCCCGTGGCCCAGCTGATGATTATCGGCTGGGCGTTCGCCTTTATGATTGAGGGCGCCAGCGGCTTCGGCACCCCGGCCGCCATCGCCGCGCCGATTCTGGTCGGGCTGGGCTTCAACCCGCTGCGCGTCGCCCTGCTGACGCTGGTGATGAACTCGGTGCCGGTCTCCTTCGGCGCCGTGGGCACCCCCACCTGGTTCGGCTTTGCCAACCTCGGCCTGTCGGACGCCAGCCTGCTGGAGATCGGCCGGCAGACCGCGCTGATCCATTTTGTCGCCGGCTTCGTCATTCCTCTGCTGGCGCTGCGCTTTATCGTTTCCTGGCAGGATATCCGCCGCAACCTGCCGTTTATCCTGCTCAGCGTGCTGAGCTGCACCCTGCCCTATCTGCTGCTGGCCCAGGTGAACTATGAATTCCCGGCGCTGGTCGGCGGCGCCATCGGCCTGGCGCTGTCGGTGCTGCTGGCGCGCGGCGGCATCGGCCTCGCCCGCAGCGGCAAACCGCAGAGCGCCGGGCAGGCGGTGCCGTTCATGCAGGTGGTCAAGGCCATGACCCCAACCCTGCTGCTGATTGCTATCCTGATAGTGACGCGCGTCCACCAGCTGGGCCTTAAAGCCTTGCTCAACAACACCGCGCTGCTGTGGCAGGAAAACCTCGGCTGGCTCGGGGAGCTGCGCATCAGCCGGGCGCTGATCGTCGAACTGCAGCAGGTGCTGGGCACCTCCGCCGCCGCCGGCTACAAAACGCTGTATGTCCCGGCGCTGATCCCGTTCCTGCTGGTGGTGCTGCTGTGCATTCCGCTGTTCCGTCTGAATGGCGGCCAGGTGCGGCAAATGTTCAGCGAAACCGGCGGGCGTATCACGCGGCCCTTTATCGCCCTGTTCGGCGCGCTGGTGATGGTCAACCTGATGATGCAGGGCGGCGACAACGCGCCGGTGATCCTGATCGGTAAAGCGCTGGCGGCGCTGACCGGCGAGAGCTGGCTGCTGTTTTCTTCGTTCCTCGGCGCGCTGGGATCGTTCTTCTCCGGTTCTAATACCGTTTCGAACCTGACGTTCGGCGGCATTCAGCAATCGATCGCCCAGAGCAGCGGCCTTGACGTCAACCTGACGCTGGCCTTGCAGTCCGTCGGCGGCGCCATGGGCAACATGGTGTGCCTGAACAACATTATCGCCGTCTGTTCGATCCTCGGGATCGGTAACGCCGAAGGCAAAATCATCAGAAAGACCGTACTGCCGATGCTGGCGTACGGCGGGATTGCGGCCGGTATGGCGGCGATCCTCACGCTCTGACTGACCACTCGTTATCGCAAGCAAGACAAGAAGGTAAACACTATGATCATCTCCGCGTCAACCGACTACCGGGCCGCCGCCCAGGCCAAACTGCCGCCGTTTCTGTTTCACTACATCGACGGCGGGGCCTACGCGGAGCATACGCTGAAGCGCAATACCGCGGATCTGGCCGATATTGCCCTGCGCCAGCGCGTGCTGCGCAATATGTCCGAACTCAGCCTGCATACCACGCTGTTCGGCGAGCAGCTGGCGATGCCGGTGGCGCTGGGGCCGGTGGGGCTGACCGGCATGTACGCCCGCCGCGGCGAAGTACAGGCCGCGCGCGCCGCGGCTAAAAAAGGCATTCCGTTCACGCTGTCCACCGTGTCGGTCTGCCCGATCGAAGAGGTGGCGCCGGCGATCGATCGGCCGATGTGGTTCCAGCTCTACGTGCTGAAAGATCGCGGCTTTATGCGCAATGCGCTGGAGCGCGCCAAGGCCGCCGGCGTGAAAACGCTGGTGTTCACCGTCGACATGCCGGTGCCCGGCGCCCGTTATCGCGACGCCCACTCGGGGATGAGCGGCCCTAATGCCGCCCTGCGCCGCGTGCTGCAGGCGTTTGCGCATCCGCAGTGGGCCTGGGATGTCGGCCTGCTCGGCAAGCCGCACGATCTGGGCAACGTCTCGGCCTACCGCGGCAAACCGACCAGCCTGGAAGACTACATCGGCTGGCTGGGCGCCAACTTCGATCCGTCGATTTCCTGGAAAGATCTGGAGTGGATCCGTGAATTCTGGGACGGCCCGATGATCATCAAAGGCATTCTCGATCCGGAAGACGCCAAAGACGCGGTGCGCTTCGGCGCCGACGGCATCATCGTCTCCAACCACGGTGGCCGCCAGCTGGACGGCGTGCTGTCGACCGCGCGCGCCATGCCGGCGATCGCCGACGCGGTGAAAGGCGACATTACCCTGCTGGCCGACTCCGGCATCCGCAGCGGCCTGGACGTGGTGCGCATGATCGCGCTGGGCGCCGACAGCGTGCTGCTGGGCCGCGCCTTCGTCTATGCGCTGGCGGCGGCCGGCGAAGCCGGGGTGGCTAACTTGCTGGATCTGATCGACAAGGAAATGCGCGTCGCCATGACGCTCACCGGCGCGAAAACCATTGCGGAAATCAACGCCGGATCGCTGGTCAGAAACGCCTGAATCAAAGCGGCTGCACGCCTTCCGGGTAGGCGTTATAGCTCATCTTGCTGATGAAGGCCCCGGCCGGTGACACCAACACCCGGCCGGCGGCGTCCAGCCCGAGGAAGGTGCCGGTGCAGCGCCCGGAAATAAAGTCGAAGAAGAACACCGAGCACACCGGGATGATCTTTTCCCGGAAGGTGAACAGGAACATCTCGTCCTCAAACTTGTAGTAGGTGGCGTAGTCCATGTCGCCGTGGCCGAATTGTTCGCCGCGCAGATTTTGCCAGGCGTAGCGCTCGGTGTTGACATAGAAATGTTCGTAATAGTGGTTGGGGCTGTAGACATTCAGCGTGCGATAGCCGATAAGCTCGCGGGTCAGATGCGGCGCGACGCCACCCGGCGTGGCGCCGACAATCCGGCCGACGTGGAAGCTTTGCTTGAGGCGGGATCCCTTTTCCACCGCCTGTTCCGGCAACAGCGTGCTGCGCACCAGCAGCGCCCGGCCGCTGTCACGATTGAGTACCAGCGTCAGGCACTCGTTGCCCGGCGACTGCAGCGGAATATTGAAGAAATAGCGCGCGGCGGAGGTTTGCACCTCTTCGTAAGCGTCCTCGCCGCTCTCCCCGCCCCAGGCCCACAGCACCCGCTGCCGATCGGCGCTGAAGCGCAACGTGATTTCCCCGCTGCTTTCAAAAGCGATCTGCAGCGTTTTGCCGCGCCAATCCTGAGTGCCCGGCAGCCGGTTAGTGTCGATACCGCGCGCAAAATCGTCGTAATTCTTCCAGTCCGGTTCGGCATTCTGATTCAGTACGGATTGTTCTGCTGACATCTTCGCTCTCCTTGATTGAATGGGATGAAAACCGCCTCAAACGTCGGCGACGCCCGCCGGTTTCACCGCTCTGCGGCTCACCACCGCAGGTGCAGTTTCATCGAGAAAACAACTCAGTACGCCGGCGCACACGGCGCCGGTAGCCGCCAGCCACATCACGCTGACCAGCCCATAGCGATCGGCGATCAGCCCGGCGATAAACGGCGCCAGACAGCCGCCAATCACCTCGCCAATCCCCATCACCAGCCCCAACGCGGTGGCGATGCGGGCCGGCGACACCGTTTCAGACGGGATGGTGGCCATAAACAGCGTGAAGCAGCCAAGGCCGGTATAAGACAGGAACACCAGCACGCCCAGCAGCCACGGGTTATCGACGTAGCTGAGGAACAGCGGGCAGCACACCGCCAGCAGCGAAAAGAAGATCAGCGTCGGCTTGCGGCCAAGGCGATCGGAAATCGCCGGCACCGCCACGCCCCAAAACACCCAGGCGGCGCCGATGGCGCTCATGATGCCGCCCATCGTGCCCTCGCTGAAGCCACGGTCGGTCACCAAAAAGTTGGGGGTGAAGGTAATGATGATCATGAACCAGGTGACGAACACGCAGGAGATCAGAATGCACAGCGCTACGTTCTTGATTTTAAACAGCTCGCCGTAAGCGCCTTTGTTCGCCGCCTTGTCGGCCGCCGGCGCGGCGCTGAAAGCGGGATCCTTCTTGCCGTTCACATAACGATAGATCAGCCACGCCAGAATGATGCCCGGCACGGCGGTCAGGTGAAACGCCATGCTCCAGCCCCACTTCTGCGCCAGATAGATGATCAGCGGCGGCGCGATAATACCGCCCAACAATCCCGGCGCCGCCCCCTGGATCAGCCCCATATTGAAGCCGCGGCGCTGCGGCTGCGATTTTTCCACCATCAGCGATTGCGCGATCGGCAGCACCGGCCCTTCGGCGATCCCCATCAGCCCGCGGAAGATCAATAACATGGCAAAGCCGCTGACCAGCCCCGACAGCGCGGAGAACAGCGAAAACACCAGGATCGACAGGATCAGCATCGGTTTGCGGATATTAAAGCGATCGGCAATCGCCCCCAGCCCCGCGCCAGATAGCGCCCAGGTCAATGCCAGCACCGCCGACAGCGTGCCAAGATGCACGTTGCTCAGCTTCAAATCGGCGGCAATCATCGGAAACAGAAAAGAGATGGTCAGACGATCGACGAACACGCAGCCGAAAACGAAAAACAAAATGATCAGCAATCGGTTCTCTTCGCTCAATCGCGAGCGCTGTCCTGGCGAATTATTCATAGCGTCATTGGTCCATAAGTTAACTTATAAATGGCGAGCGGCCATGGCATAAGTCGGTTAAGCGCTCGGCCAAGAGAGATATTGGCCATCGGTCACGATAACAACTCATTAACATGTTAATGATATAAACTTATCTCAAGCTACGGGCATGTCAAACAGCCGTTGAAAACGGCGACGGAGAGGCAATTCAGGTATTTTTCACAGAACGCGAATGACATGAAAATAAATCAACATTCTGTTTTTACTGATTTAAATAAAATTAATCGGCACTTTTTACTTTTATCGAAAAAGCCAAAACGCGCTGATTTATAAACAGGTTAATAAATAAAACTTAATTCCTGCTTATAAATGGACGGTATTTCCCTTTTCATCAGCCGCATTACCCCGTCCTCTTTATTATTTGAATCCGTTTGCTTTATAGCGGCTATAACGAGAACTATTAACTCCATTGTGTTAATCAATAATCACGCAATGACATTATCAATGCTGAATAATAATAAAAGCACAGGCCGTGACAGGAATCACAAACAGAACGCTCCTTAACGCCCTGGTAGCGGGTTATTACCGGCGCGGCTAGCTTATGCCAACTCGATCCAACCCCGGATGGGAAAACAACGGCATGATAAGCGGCAGGCAACCAGCAAGGAGATGAACATGACGACAGCATTGACAAAAGCCGGTTTCTGGCGCAAAACCGCCGACTCTTCATCGCTGCGTGAGCCGCGCGTGCTGATTCGGGTCTACGTTGGCGAAGGCGAAATCGACCGCGCCATCGCCTTTTACGAGCAGTTGCACGGCGTAACGGCGGACATGCGCTTCGATTTTCCCGAACATCGGCTGGTATTGGCGGCGGTGGGGCCGTTTCTGATCCTGGAAGGGGCGGAAGAGCAGTTGCGCCCTTTCCGCAGCACCGTCGGCACGCTGCTGGTCGATGACATTTATCCCTACCACCAGCGGCTGCTGGCCGCCGGCGCCGAGATTTTCTTCGGCCCGGTGGAGGTGCCCACCGGCGCCTGTTTCAATGCGCGCCTGCCGGACGGCACGACTGTCGAGTACGTGCATCACCGGCCGCGCGCGGGCGAATAAACCGCCTCAGGGCAGCGCCGGCTTCATGGCGTAACGGCGCAGATCCTTGCGCAGGCTGATCATGTACAGCACGATCACCGCCGAGAACGGCAGGCCGCACAGCACCACCGCGGTCTGCATCGCGCTGAAACTGCCGGCGTACAGCAAGCCGGCGCATACCAACGTGGTGACCGCTGCCCAGAACACGCGCAGCCAGGCCGGCGCGTCATCATGGGCGGAGCCGCCCTGGCAGGAGAGGTTGGCTATCATCAGCGTGCCGGAATCGACCGGCGTCAGGAACAGCACGAAGCTGATCACCACCACAAAGCCGGCGGTCAGTTGGGTATAGGGCAAGTATTCGAACAGCTTGAACACCGCCATCGGCGGATCGCTTTGCGCCACCTGTCCCAGGATCGCCTGCCCGCCTTCCAGCACCAGACTGATGGCGGTATTGCCGAAGATCGACAGCCACGCCAGCGTGAAGCCCAGCGGGATCAGCAGCACGCCGAAAATCAGTTCGCGAATGGTGCGCCCTTTGGAGATGCGCGCGATGAACAGCCCGACGAACGGCGCCCACGCCACCCACCAGGCCCAGTAGAACAGCGTCCAGGCGCCCTGCCACTGGCGCGCCTTGCCGTACAGATACATATCGAAGCTGCGGCTGACCAGCGAGGTGAGATAATCGCCGAGGTTCTGCAACATGCCGTTCAGCAGGTTCAGCGTCGGCCCGGCCAAAAACACGAACAGCAGCAGCAGGCACAGGAAGCCGACGTTGATGTTCGACAGCATGACGATGCCCTTCTCGACGCCGGTGACCGCCGCCAGCGTGGCCACCACCATCATCACCACGATCAGCGCCAGCAGCACGCCGGTGCTTTGCGGGATGTCGAACAGATAAAACAGCCCGGAGTTCACCAGCAGCGCGCCGATCCCCAGGTTGGTCACCATCGAGATCACCGTCACCAGAATGCCGAAGCTGTCCACCAGATGACCGACACAACCGTGGGTGCGCTCGCCGAAGATCGGGTATAGCGCAGAGCGCAGCGCCAGCGGCAGGCCGCGGCAATAGGCGAAATAGGCCAGCGCGGTGGCGATCAGCGCATACAGCGCCCAGCCGTGCAGCCCCCAGTGCAAAAAGGTCAGCGCCATCGCCTGTCGCGCCGCCTGCACGGTGCCGCCGCTGCCTTCCGGTGGCGACAGAAAGTGATCCAGCGGCTCATAGGCGCCGTAGTACACCAGCGCAATGCCGATGCCCGACGAGAACAGCATCGCCACCCACGAGGGATAGCTGAACTGCGGCGGCTCGTCATCCTGGCTGAGGCGAATATGGCCGAAGCGCGACAGCGCCAGCCAGAACACGAATGCCATGCAGGCGACCATCAATAACATGTAGTACCAGCCGAATACGTCGGCGACCCAGCTTTGCGCGGCGTTCAGCCACAGTTTGCTGGCGGAGGGGAACAGAACGACCAGCGTTCCCAGCAGCAGGATCACCGCCGCCGAGCCGAAAAATACCGGAACATTCAATCTGACAGGTTCTTCGTCAAGCGATGGGGGAGTTTTTGTTGTCATTGGCAGGCTTCCATGATGCGAAAGACAGACGATTTCAATGCAACTTTTAGTTAACATATTATCGCCATTTATTTGACATTTCCGCAGCATATAGAGTATTGATTGACCGTTCAATCAATCAAATCCAAAGTGTGATTGGCCTATCAGTTGAGGAAAATATGTACCGAAGAGACATTCCGGAACAGCGTAAGGAGCAGTTGATTAACGCCGCCTTCGAGACCATTAACGTCGTCGGGCTGGCCGGCGTCACCCTGTCTCAGGTGGCGAAAGAAGCCGGGCTGTCGACCGGCATCGTCAGCCACTATTTTGGCGATAAAGAGGGGCTGCTGAGCGCCACCATGCGCAAAATCCTGCGCGACCTGCGCGATGCAGTGGCCGAGTGCCGCGCGCAGGCGGCAAGCGACAGCCAGTCACAGCTGTTCGCCATTATCCAGGGCAACTTCCACCCCAGCCAAACCAATGCCGTGTCCATGCGCGCCTGGCTCGACTTCTGGGCCGCCAGCATGCATCAGCCGGTGCTGCGCCGCCTGCAGCGCGCCAACGATCGGCGGCTCTATTCCAATATTTGCAGCCAGTTCCGCCGCGAGCTGCCGCTGCCGCAGGCGCGCGACGCGGCGCGCGGGCTGGCGGCGATGATCGATGGGCTCTGGCTGCGCGGCAGCCTGGCCGGCGACGAGACTGACCTGAAGCAGGACTGCCGCATCGCCTGCGACTACGTGATACAACGGCTCAAGGCCGCGCCATCGGCGGCGTGACCGCCTCCGTCAGTGTGGCTCCTGCTCTTCGCTGTACTGGGTTTGCCACATCGCGGCGTAGCGGCCGTTCGCCGCCAGCAGCGCCTCGTGCCCCCCGCGCTCGACGATCTCCCCCGCCTCCAGCACGATGATTTCATCGGCGTCCACCACGGTGGAGAGCCGGTGGGCGATCACCAGCGTGGTGTGGTTGCGGCTTACCTCGCGCAGGTGCCCCTGGATTTCGCGCTCGGTCTGGGTATCCAGCGCGCTGGTCGCCTCGTCGAACACCAGGATGGCCGGATTTTTCAGAATGGTGCGCGCGATCGCCACCCGCTGCTTTTCACCGCCCGACAGCTTCAGCCCGCGCTCGCCCACCCGGGTGTCGTAACCGTCGGGCAAACCGACGATAAAATCATGGATATGCGCCAGCCGCGCCGCCCGCTCGATTTCTTCATCGCTGGAGCCGGTTTTGCCGTAGCCGATGTTGTAGCGCAGCGTATCGTTGAACAGCACCGTATCCTGCGGCACGATGCCGATCGCCTGCCGCAGGCTGGCCTGGGTCAGTTGGCGAATGTCCTGGCCGTCGAGGGTAATGGCGCCGCCCTGCACGTCGTAGAAACGGAACAACAGGCGCGACAGCGTGGACTTGCCCGCGCCGGAGGCGCCAACCACCGCCACCGTGTGGCCCGCCGGAATGGTAAAACTCACCTGCTTGAGGATCGGCCGCCGCGTGTCGTAACCGAAGCTGACCGCGTCGAACCGCACTTCGCCGCGATCGAGACGCAGCGGCTGCGCATCCGGGCTATCGACGATCTCACGCTTTTCCTGCAGCAGATCGAACATGTTCTCCATGTCGATCAGCGCCTGGCGCACCTCGGAATAAATAAAGCCGAAGAAGTTCAGCGGCTGATACAGCTGCAGCAAATAGGCGTTGACCAGCACGAAGTCGCCGACCGTCATCCTCCCCTGGGTAATGCCCTGCGCCGCCATGGCCATCATCACGATCAGTCCGATCGAAATAATGGCGGTTTGCCCCAGGTTGATCGCCGTAAAACTGAATTGGTTCTTGATGGCGGCATATTCGTACAGCCGGCGCGACAGGTCGAAACGCTCGGCCTCGAACTCTTCATTGCCGAAGTACTTCACGGTCTCATAGTTCAGCAGGCTGTCGATGGATTTGCTGTTGGCGTCGGCGTTGGCCTTGTTGAGCTCGCGGCGAAAGCGGGTGCGCCAGCTGACCGCCAGCACGGTAAACAGGATGTAGCAGCCGACCGTCGTCAGGATCGCCAGCGCGAACCAGCCGTTCAGCATGTGCCACATGATCGCCGTGACCAGCGAGAGCTCGAACAGGATCGGCACGATGGAGAACAGCAGCCGCGACAGCACCGTGGACACCGCCTGAGTGCCGCGCTCGATGGACAACGACAGCCCGCCGGTCTGGCGCTCCAGATGGAAGCGCAGGCTCAGCGCATGCAGCTGGCGAAACACCCGCACGCCCAGCAGGCGCGTGGCGTTCTGGCTGACGTGAATGAACATCACGTTGCGCAGTTCCTCAAACAGCGCGCCGCCCACCCGCGCCACGCCGTAGGCGACGATCAGCCCCAGCGGCACCGCCAGCATTTTCGCCGTCTCACCGCTCAGCGCATCGACCATCGCTTTGTAGGCCAGCGGCACCAGCGTGGTGCTGACCTTGGCCGCCACCATGAACACGAAGGCCACCACCAGATACGCGCGCAGCCGCGGGTTGTCTTTCGGCCACAGGTAGGGCAGCAGGAATTTCAGCAAACGGGAACGATCCATCATGTAATATTCATCTTCTCGGTCGGGATCGCGGCGCACGGCCGCGCGGGGGTTATGAGTTTGGCCTGGCCGGCGGCGAACACCGCAGCCATCCCGTTTTCCTGCGGCGGCAACTCAGCATCATCCGTCAGGAGAAGCGGCGGCGGCTCGGGCAAAGTTCAGGCATGGAGGAGACAATCACATGACCCAGACGTATGCAAAGCGCTTTGCGCAGGTCTTTGACTATATCGACCGCCACCTGGACGAGGCGCTCACCGTCGAAAAACTGAGCGAAGTGGCCCACTTTTCGCGCTTTCACTTTCAACGCCAGTTTAGCGCGTATTGCGGCATCTCGGTGTGGCGTTATATCCAGTGGATGAGGCTCAAACGCGCCTCGTACCGCCTGGCGTATAACCCGCTGGAGCCGGTGATTGACATCGCGCTGGACGCAGGTTTTCAAAACCCGGAGTCCTTCAGCCGCGCCTTCAAACAGGCGTTCAGCCAAACGCCAAGCCAGTTTCGCAAACGGCCGGCCTGGATCGATTGGCAGCAGCGCTTTCCCGAGCCGAAACACACAAGGAAACAACCCATGAAGGTAGACATTGTCGACTTCCCGGCCACGCCAGTGGCGATGATCGAACATCGCGGCCCGTCCGCGCTGGTCAACGAAACCGCCTCACGCTTTATCGAGTGGCGCAAAACCAGCGGCCTGTCGCCGGTCAGAAGCAGCCGCACTTACGGCATCGCACCGCACGATCCGGCCACCACCGAAGCGCAGGACTTCCGCTTCTTCATTTGCGGCGAGGTCACTGCGCCGATCCCCGAAGACAACGCCTTCGGCGTGGTGAACAGCACGCTGCCGGCCGGACGCTGCGCGGTGCTGCGCCATCACGGCTCGCTGGATGGGCTGTCTGAAAGCGCTCGTTATCTCTACAGCGAGTGGTTGCCGAACAGCGGCGAGGAACCGCGCGATTTTCCGCTCTATTTCCACTACCACAACTTTGTGCACGAGGTGGCGGAATATGAACTGGTGACCGATCTTTACCTGCCGCTGAAGTAACAAAAGTCAGGCTCCTCACGGAGCCTGACTGACGTCAACAAGACGGCGACGAACCCTGCGGCGGCAGATAACGCTGCGGATCGAGCGCAGTGGCGCGGTAGCGGATCTGGAAGTGCAGGAACACCGAATCGGTGCCGGTGCTGCCCATGGTGCCGATCTTCTGCCCCGCCTTCACATCCTGGCCGTTGCGCACCAGCGTGGTGTCGTTGTGCGCATAGGCGGTAATGAAGTCCTCACCGTGCTTAATCATGATCAGATTGCCGTAGCCACGCAGCTGGTTGCCGACGTACACCACTTTGCCCTTGGCGGAAGCGTAGATCGGCTGGCCGCGCTTGCCGGCGATATCGATGCCCTTGTTGCCGCCGTCGGAATTGGAGTACGCCTGCACGATCCGACCGCTGGTCGGCCAGCGCCAGCAGCGGGAAGCGCCCGGCGGCGGCGTTTGTTTGACGATTGCGGCGGAAGACGACTTTTTACGGCGCGTAGCGGCGGTTTTGGCCGGCGCGCTGCCGCTCAGCCGCAGTTTCTGCCCCACCTCGAGGCTATAAGGCGGACGAATTTTGTTGATTCTGGCCAGCTCGCTGACTTCACTGTCGGTGATCCAGGCGATGTAATACAGCGTATCGCCCCGTTTGACGGTATAGGTTTTGCCGGAATAACTGCCCTTCGGCAGTTTGTCATAGTCGCGGTTATAGGTGTTTTTGCCCGAACACCCGGCCAACAGCAGCCCCAATGCCAAACACACCGCCACGCGGCGCCACCCTGCCAGTTTGCTTCCTGTGCTCAAATCCTGTCCCCAGTCGTCGTTTCGGTTCTGATACGCGTCAGCCGCACAGTGTAACATTTGCGCCGGGTCAGTCAAAAACCCCCAGACGGTCTATGCTAAACAGGTAAGGATGACTGATTAATTACCCAACGACGAAATGGAGTACTGTCATGTTGAACCTCGACCGCAATAATCTGCCCCTCCTGAGCGAAGAGCTGCTCAAAAAGCAACGCACCACCCTTTTGATCATCGCCTTCCTGCTGCTGGCGGGCGGCATACTGTGCCTGGTCAATCCTTTCGCCTCCGGCGCGGCGCTGAGCATCGTGGTCGGCATCCTGCTGCTGTTGAGCGGCGCCGGGCTGATTATCGCCATGATCGCCAACCGGGCGCAGAATACCTGGCCGATGATCGGCGGCATTTTGCTGGGCGTGGCCTACCTGATTATCGGCTATGTGTTCATCACCAGCCCGCTGGCGGGCATTCTGGCGCTGGCGGTGTACCTCGCCGTGCTGTTCGCGCTCGGCGGTATCGCGCGCCTGGCGGCGGGCTACATGCGCCGCGGGCTGCCGGGCAACTGGCTGCAGTTCGTTATCGGCGTGCTCGATTTGATCATCGCCTGGATGCTGATCGGCTCAGGCCCGGCGGCGTCGGTCACGCTGGTGACGGCGATCGTCGGCATCGAGATGCTGGTCAGCTCCTTTGCGCTGTTCCAGGCGGCGAATCTGTTTAAAAAAAGCTAACTCAGTAGCCGCCGCTCTCTTGAGCGGCGGCTTTGGATATCACGCCAATAAAAATTCCCTAGGGCATTCTTATTGCGTAACGCCATTCCCCTATCTTTGAACCTATACCGTCGAGAGAACGTGTATGGATGCCAAAGTATTGATTATCAAAAATAACTGCATAACCAACCTGCTCGGTAGAAAACGAGACAAAGCAATAAACGTGGTCAAATTCCTTGGGGTGGCCAATCGGCCCGGAGACACAAATATCTCCCGGCGCCAGACTCGCACGGTGGGTTATCTTCTGCCATCCCTGCTCTAGAGCCCATTCAACGAAGTAATCAACATTGATAGACTGCATGCTGCCAAGTTTCGGATAAGGCAAGCCACAGAGCTTAAGGCAACTAACCTGGTGTGCAACGCAGGCATTGCTTGTCGCGGTAGGGCTGTATTCCGGCACAAACCAGTCTTCTACCGCTTCCCGGATTGAACGGTAATCTTCTTTAAACATCCCGACAAACCGCTCAGCGCTGCTGTAAAAATGATCATCCCACACCACGGCATCAGCCAGTTGCGCGACAAACGGTGCATCTATCGTGACCTTTGTTTTGGGCAGCAGTTGCAATATCAGAGCAAGTTCCTGAGTATCACTATATTCTTTAACATGACTTTCTCCCGATTTCGACGAGATAACTACCGTCGGCGTTCCCTTTCCATTACTACCTAACATAACACCTGAGATATCTTCGATTTTCATCGGCAAACTAAAAGGCAAATTTTCCTTGAACAACTCTCGACCATATGCCTGGATCGTTTCAAAACTCACCGTGGCCCCCAAGCTTGCAGAGCCTGCAATGATCTCATAGGTCACTCCATACCCGATCCCTCTGATTATTTTTTCCTTATTTTTACTCCATGGGTTAACGCCAAGCGCTTCAACTGCGGCAATGGAAGCCTCTCCGATAGACTCTTTTCCACCGACGTCTGCACAGATTGCATAGATATGACTATCTCTATAATTTATTTTAGCCATATCCCCCATATTTACAGCGACTCCGGTGATCTTCTTCCAATTACCTGGAATAACAAAATAAGGAATAATTCGCGCATTGACATAATCTCCCTCACCTCGCCAACCATTTCCTCTTCTTAAGCTGGTTTCCTTTTGACCTGTCGGATCGATTTCCTCCGCATCAGGACTACCATCGGCATCCGTATCTGCATCGGCAATAATTAAAATATGGCCATCATCTTTAATCATAACAACAGGATCTGGCATGACCGGCTCACCTGGAGAAGTCCGGCTATTTTTCCATGAGTGGGTGATGACATTTGACATAATGTTACCCTCGGTGAAAGCATGGAGCCAAATGATATATATTACCGACAAGCATAAAGACATACATAATAAATTATGACGGTTTGTCGGCCATATTAATTCGGCAGATTTTTATTTTCAACGTCACAGAGGCGACAGCTAACTCTTTATCTTCTTTACTGTAAAACTTATACCCCTGACTCGTTGTGACACCCAACAACCTTGCTTTGTTTTGTTGTTCTTTTTTAATAGCCTCCGCCATTGCATCAAGATTAGGCGTGATTAATTCAACACCCGCCAGCCTGATTTCCAATTCATATGCCAAATCCCCCAGATTTTGGTAAAGATAATTTCCCACATCAGTATAGTATGCCTTGTTATTATCAATAATTAACACAACACCCTGGTCTAAAAGGTTGATAACTTCATACATGTAATTAGCCGATGCCGCAGCCGTCTTGTAATTATAGATTTGCGCCGCATAATTATAATGACCAGAAAAAATATTATCGCCAACAGCAATGCCGCCACTGTACATCGCAGTCGTCACTGAACCACTTGCGGCAGAAATTACAGCGACGAGAGTACCAAAAAAACCCACCTCATTATACCCATAGGTTTTCCGATAAAGACTTATGTATTTCCCTCGCCATAATTCTCGATAAACCAAAGCGATTTTTTTAATGTTATCAATCTTAGGTTTTTTTTCTGCCGCGACCGACCACGGTGCGGGCCGAGGTTTTTCTACCGAGATCGGATAAGGGCTGGTACAGCCAGAAAGCATCCACGCTAATGATAATGAGGCTAATGGATTATTCATATTCCAAGCTCACAATACAGACACTTATTTATAAAAATAGCTCAGCGCTTTTTTTCCTCCACTTTTCTAGTTATAGACTTTTACTTTGAAGTTTAAATCTAAAAAATCAACGCCCGCCTGATATTTTGTTCTTCACAATGGTTTACCTATGCATAAAAATCTTGGATAAAATATCTTTGACCACCGTTCCTTTTCACTAAAGTTAAAAAATTCAATATAATAAAGCAGACCTCTGCCCTGACGGAAAATCGCCAATAGATATGATAGTCTTGTGCACACCATTCGATAATTTGTCCTCTTATCCCTCCCCCCTCATCTGACGGGCAGTGTTCTATCATGCCCCCACTCCTTAGCCAGGTGTAAACCAAGCTTGATTGGGATGCTCTTGTAAAAATGACGTTTGCCTCTCATTACCACCGAAAAGTGCGTTGATGCAACCGCCCCCTC
Organism: Serratia sp. G204Y; assembly: GCF_051172435.1. Taxonomy (NCBI): domain Bacteria; kingdom Pseudomonadati; phylum Pseudomonadota; class Gammaproteobacteria; order Enterobacterales; family Yersiniaceae; genus Serratia; species Serratia sp. G204Y. The sequence continues at coordinate 155,932 of NZ_JBPIZA010000007.1, forward strand.
TCTGCTGTTCACCCCACTTTACGACCGCCGTCACACCTCGCCACCGCCAAATTGCGTTGGTTATAGAGTCGTCTACAATTCAATCGAATTACCCCCTACAACATCAGAAATTATTATTATTAGAGGTGATTATGTTACAGAAACACGAAAACGTAATAAGTATGACTGTACTAAGCCCGCAAGCCACCCAACAACTGATGCCTTCGTTTTCCTCCTTGCCCCACACGCAACACGCCGACGGCAAATATCGCCTGCGCCGTTATTCGGTCGTTAAATACCTCAACCCCAACGTCGCCGAAGTGGGGCCACGCACCTTCATGCAGTCCGATCAGATCAACCATTTCCAGGGCAACGTGGTGCGCCGCTTCGAGCCTATCGACAGCGCCGTACTGCAGAGCGCCGGCATGGCGGAGATGTGCAACCTGTTTGCAGAAAGCAACGAGCTGCCGGAAGGCGCCGAGATTGAGATCCATCAGATGCGCGTGGTCGCCATCGAGAAAGACACCCAGGTGGCGCCGGAAGGCATTCACCAGGACGGTTTCGACCATATCGCGATGATCGCCATTCACCGGCACAACATCGTCGGCGGTGAAATTATGCTGTACGACGACAGCCACCACGATCCCTTCTTTAAAAAAGCGCTGGCGGACGGTGAGGCCGTGCTGCTGGCGGACAGCAAACTGTGGCACAACGCCACGCCGATCAACGCCGTGAACCCAACTGAGGAAGGCCATTTGGATCTCTTCGTCCTCACCGCGCGGGGAGAGAAAGCATGACCTTTACGCCCGAGCTCGCCCGACGCCAGTTCAGCGCCCTGTCTCAGCAAATCGACGGCAAACCGGCGATCTTTTTCGACGGCCCCGGCGGAGCGCAGGTTTCACGGAGCGTGCTGGAAAAAATGACGGACTACCTGGGGAAATACAACGCCAACCTGGGCGGCCACTACTTCTCCAGCCGGGTCACCGGCGAGGTGATGGGCCAGGCGCGAGAATCGGTGCGCGCCTTGTTAAATGCGCCGTCGCCCGACAACATTGTCTTCGGCATGAACATGACCACGCTGACTTTCCATCTCAGCCGCATCATCAGCCGCGACTGGCAGGCCGGCGATGAGGTCATCGTCACCGCGCTCGATCACTACGCCAACGTCTCCAGCTGGCAGCAGGCCGCCGCCGACAAAGGAGCCGTGGTGCATCAGATACCGCTGGAGAGCGCAGACTGTTCTCTCGACGCCGCAAAGGTGTGTGAACGCATCAACGCCAACACTCGCCTGGTGGCGGTCAGCTACGCCTCCAACGTCACCGGCAGCATCGTCGATATCAAAACCATCGTCGAAGCCGCGCATCGGGTCGGCGCGCAGGTGTATGTCGACGCCGTGCACTATGCGCCGCACAACCTGATCGACGTGCAGGCGCTGGGCTGTGATTTCCTGGTGTGCTCCGCCTACAAGTTCTTTGGCCCGCACGTCGGCATGGCCTACCTTGCGCCGCAGTGGCTGCAACGCCTGCGGCCATATAAAGTCGAACCGGCCACCGACGTCGGCCCCGGCCGTTTCGAGACCGGCACGCAAAGCTTCGAGGCGCTGGCCGGCGTCGCGGCGGCGATCGACTATCTGGCGCAGTGGGGCACGCCCGGCGCGCCGTTAAGGCAGCGCTTGCAGGAGAGTTTCGCCGCCTACCACCAGCATGAAGAGGCGCTGTGCCGCCACTTTTTGCAACGGCTGCAGCAACTCGACGGCGTGCGGCTCTACGGCCATTCACAGGCGGACAGCGCGCGCCGCACGCCAACCTTCGCCCTGACCTTCAGCGGCCAGACGCCTGACGCAATCGCCCGTCATCTCGGGCAGCACAACATCTGCGCCGGCAGCGGGCATTTCTATGCGCAGGGCCTGATCCAGCAGTTGGGGTTACAGGACGGCGGCGTGCTGCGCATCGGCATGATGCACTACAACACCCAGAGTGAAATAGACACGCTGTTTAAAGTGATCGCCGAAGATATCCTCAGTTAACTCGCCACATCGGCCCGCTCACCTTATTGAGCGGGCCGCACAGTGCCACATCTTTCGCAGGCCATATCGGTCAAACAACAGACGCCTTCACCAACGCTGCCCATCGCGCAACGCCGGGGGTAGAATACAGAGGATTTTATTTTAGAAATGGATTTTTACTTTGCGAAAATATGCAGTTATCGCCGCCGCGTTGATGATGTCTTCCTGCGCCACGCCGGAGAAATGGGAAGCGCAAACGGCAACCCCGACGCCCCTGGAAGCGGCCAGAGCCAGCTGCCGGCAAGAAGCCGAGCAACGCTATCCCGTCAGCCTGTCTTTGCACGCCAGCTCACCGACCTTCTCCTCCATGACGATCAACGGCACGGAGATCCCCAACGCCGGTGGCGGCGCCTTTCCCTCGGACAGCAATGCAATGCGCAGAACAGAACACGTTAATGCCTGCATGAAATTGGAAGGATGGGAAAATAAAAATAAGGTGACGGGGTTATTGGCATTTTTATTTAACTAACGGCAACACGGAATAACTCGGAATTACCGCACTCAGGCAGCGGTAATTCCGCCCTATTGACCGACACCGACAGCCTGACTATTTTGCTACGATATAACAGGTTACACCTCTCCTCCATTCAGGGCGATAATCAAACAAATGGAATAAATCAATTTATGAGTGAGAAAGACACCCCCCTAAAAAATCCGCAAAGCCATATCAACAAAGCGGTATTCTTCACCTCTGCAGTCCTCATTTTTCTTCTGGTCGCGTTCGCCGCCTTTTTCCCCGACGTCGCTGACAAGAACTTCAAACTTCTGCAGCAACAAATCTTCACCAACGCCAGCTGGTTTTATATTTTGGCCGTGGCGCTGATTTTGCTCAGCGTGACGTTTCTGGGGCTTTCCCGCTACGGCGACATCAAACTCGGCCCCGATCATGCGCAACCCGATTTTCGCTACCACTCATGGTTTGCCATGCTGTTTTCAGCGGGGATGGGCATCGGCCTGATGTTCTTCGGCGTGGCAGAACCGGTTATGCACTATCTTTCGCCGCCGGTCGGCACGCCCGAGAGCGTAGAGGCGGCCAAACAGGCCATGCGCCTGACCTTTTTCCACTGGGGGCTGCACGCCTGGGCGATCTACGCCATCGTGGCGTTGATTCTGGCCTTCTTCAGCTATCGGCATGGCCTGCCGTTGACCCTGCGCTCTGCGCTTTATCCGATCATCGGCGACCGCATTTATGGCCCTATCGGCCACGCCGTCGATATCTTCGCGGTCATCGGCACCGTATTCGGGGTCGCGACCTCGCTGGGTTATGGCGTATTGCAGGTCAACGCCGGGCTTAACCACCTGTTTGGCGTGCCGATCAACGAAACCGTTCAGGTGATATTGATCGTGGTGATTACCGGGCTGGCCACCATTTCCGTGGTTTCAGGGCTGGAGAAAGGCATACGCTTTCTGTCGGAGCTGAACCTTGGCCTGGCGCTGTTGCTCCTGGCCTTGGTCTTGCTGTTGGGGCCAACCGTTCTGCTGTTGAAATCCTTTGTGGAAAATACCGGCGGCTATCTGTCCGAGCTGGTCAGCAAGACGTTCAACCTGTATGCCTATGAGCCGAAATCCAGCAACTGGTTAGGCGGATGGACGCTGCTCTATTGGGGGTGGTGGCTCTCCTGGTCGCCTTTCGTCGGTATGTTCATCGCACGAGTTTCCCGCGGCCGAACCATCCGCGAATTTGTCACGGGCGTGCTGTTCGTCCCGGCCGGCTTCACCCTCATGTGGATGACGGTGTTCGGCAACAGCGCCATTTACCTCATCATGGAAAAGGGCGCGACAGACCTCGCCGCTACGGTACAACAAGACGTGGCGCTGGCGTTGTTTAACTTCCTGGAGCATTTCCCGTTCTCCAGCGTGCTTTCGTTTATCGCCATGGCGATGGTTATCGTCTTTTTCGTCACCTCCGCCGATTCCGGCGCCATGGTCGTGGATACGCTGGCTTCGGGCGGCTCCAGCAACACGCCGGTCTGGCAACGCATTTTCTGGGCGTCGCTGATGGGCATCGTCGCCATCGCCTTGCTGATCGCCGGGGGGCTCAGCGCGCTGCAAACCGTCACCATCGCCAGCGCATTGCCTTTCTCGGCCATCTTGCTGATATCCATTTACGGCTTGCTTAAGGCCCTGCGCCGCGATCTGACCAAACGCGACAGCCAAAATATGGCCACCATCGCCCCCACCGCCGCCCGCAACCCCATTCCCTGGCAGCGCAGGCTGCGCAATATCGCCTATCTGCCAAAACGCTCGCTGGTTAAGCGCTTTATGGATGAGGTCATCCAGCCTGCCATGACGCTGGTGCAGGAAGAGCTGAGTAAACAAAACACGCTCAGCAGCATCAATGCCACCGCGGAAGACCGCATTCGTTTCGAGGTCGATTTGGGCGATGAGCTTAACTTCATCTATGAAGTCAGACTGCGCGGCTACAGTTCGCCGACGTTCGCTCTGGCCGGGCTGGATAACGATGAACAGCAAGCCGAGCAGCACAAGTATTATCGCGCGGAGATCTACCTGAAAGAAGGCGGCCAGAACTACGATGTCATGGGCTGGAATCAGGAGCAGTTGATCAACGATATTCTTGACCAGTACGAGAAACACCTGCATTTCTTGCATCTGGTTCGCTGAATGCCGACATGCCGTCCCCAGGGGCGGCATTTTTTTGCCCCGCTTTCTTCACCACAGTGCTGATGATGCGGTTGGAATGGCGGACAAACAGAAACAGCGCTTTATGAACAAAGGATTGGTTCGGGATAACGTTTCGAAGAATCAGGATGTTTTCAAGAGGGAGTGCTGGAGCGGGTGAAGGGAATCGAACCCTCGTATGCAGCTTGGGAAGCTGCCGTTCTACCATTGAACTACACCCGCATCGGTGTGCGACAGGCATTATAACCGGTTATCGGCGGCGGGCAAGCGGAGATGGCGCGTAACTGTCGATGTTTTAAGCGGTTAAGTCCGGTGGGCGAAAAAAACCGGCGCAGTTGCCTGCACCGGTGGTTTCACGCTAAACGGAATTATTTCTGTGGGCGCATCGCCGGGAACAGAATCACGTCGCGGATGGTGTGGCTGTTGGTGAACAGCATCACCATGCGGTCGATACCGATGCCCAGACCGGCGGTCGGCGGCAGGCCGTGCTCCAGCGCGGTGACGTAGTCTTCGTCGTAGAACATCGCTTCGTCGTCGCCGGCGTCTTTGGCGTTCACCTGATCGGCAAAGCGCTGCGCCTGGTCTTCGGCGTCGTTCAGCTCGGAGAAACCGTTGCCGATTTCACGGCCGCCGATGAAGAACTCGAAGCGGTCGGTGATTTCCGGGTTCACGTCGTTGCGGCGCGCCAGCGGCGACACTTCAGCCGGGTACTCGGTGATGAAGGTCGGCTGAATCAGATGGCTTTCCGCCACTTCTTCGAAGATCTCGGTCACGACGCGGCCCAGACCCCAGCTCTTCTCAACCTTGATGCCGATGGATTCGGCGATGGCCACCGCTTTGCCCATGTCGGCTAGGTCAGCCAGATCGGTTTCCGGGCGGTATTTCTTGATCGCCTCGGTCATGGTCAGCTTCTCGAACGGCTTGCCGAAGTCGAACACTTCGTCGCCGTACTGCACCTGAGAGGTGCCCAGCACTTTCTCGGTCAGGGTGCGGAACAGCGTCTCGGTCAGCTCGATCAGGTCTTTGTAATCCGCGTAAGCCATGTAGAGTTCCATCATGGTGAACTCTGGGTTGTGACGCGGAGAAACGCCTTCGTTACGGAAGTTACGGTTGATTTCGAACACGCGCTCAAAGCCACCAACCACCAGACGCTTCAGATACAGTTCCGGCGCGATGCGCAGGTACATATCGATATCCAGCGCATTGTGGTGGGTGATGAACGGACGCGCGGACGCGCCACCCGGGATCACCTGCATCATCGGGGTTTCGACTTCCATGAAGCCGCGTTCCACCATGAAGTTGCGGATAGCCGACATCACCTGAGAACGCACCTTGAAGGTGTTGCGCGATTCTTCGTTGGCGATCAGGTCCAGGTAACGCTGGCGGTAACGGGTTTCCTGATCCGCCAGGCCGTGGAATTTGTCCGGCAGCGGGCGCAGCGCTTTGGTCAGCAGACGCAGCTCGGTGCAGTGAATCGACAGTTCGCCGGTCTTGGTTTTGAACAGCTTGCCGCGTGCGCCGAGGATATCGCCCAGGTCCCACTTCTTGAACTGGTCGTTGTACACGCCTTCAGCCAGATCGTCGCGCGCGACGTACAGCTGAATGCGGCCGCCCACGTCCTGCAGCGTGACGAAGGATGCCTTGCCCATAATGCGGCGGGTCATCATGCGGCCGGCGACGGTCACCTCTACGCCCAGCGCTTCCAGCTCTTCGTTGTCTTTATCGCCGTACGCGGCATGCAGTTTGTCGGAGGTGGAGTCACGACGGAAGTCGTTCGGGAACGCAATGCCGTTCTCGCGCAGGCCGGCCAGTTTCTCGCGGCGGGACTGCAGTTCGTTATTGAGATCCAGCGCCTGATCGGCGCCCTGTACTTGTTGTTCAGACATTTCTATTCCTCATAACCCGGCTTTCAAACTTGCCTCAATGAATTTATCCAGGTCGCCATCCAGTACGGCCTGCGTGTTACGCGTTTCGACGTTGGTGCGCAAATCCTTGATGCGGGAGTCATCCAGCACGTAAGAACGGATTTGGCTGCCCCAGCCGATGTCGGACTTGTTGTCTTCCATCGTCTGCTTATCAGCATTTTTCTTTTGCATCTCAAACTCGTACAGCTTGGCTCGCAGCTGTTTAAACGCTTGATCCTTGTTCTTATGCTGAGAACGATCGTTCTGGCACTGCACCACGATGTTGGTTGGCAGGTGAGTAATACGTACGGCGGATTCGGTTTTGTTGACGTGCTGACCGCCCGCACCGGAGGCGCGGTACACGTCGATACGCAGATCCGCCGGGTTGATTTCGATATCGATATCGTCGTCGACTTCCGGGTAGATGAACACCGAGCTGAACGAGGTGTGGCGACGGCCGCCGGAGTCGAACGGGCTCTTGCGCACCAGGCGGTGAACGCCGGTTTCAGTGCGCAACCAGCCGAACGCGTAGTCGCCGATGATCTTGATGGTGGCGGATTTCAGGCCCGCGACGTCGCCGTCGGACTCTTCGATCACTTCGGTCTTGAAGCCCTTGGCTTCGGCCCAGCGCAGGTACATGCGCAGCAGCATGCTGGCCCAGTCCTGCGCTTCGGTGCCGCCGGAGCCGGCCTGGATATCCAGATAGCAGTCGGCGCTGTCATATTCGCCGGAGAACATGCGGCGGAATTCCAACTGATCCAGCTTGCTCATCAGTTGATCCAGCTCGGCGACCGCTTCGTTGAAGGTCTCTTCATCGTCGGCTTCCACCGCCAGTTCCAGCAGCCCGCCGACGTCTTCGCCGCCCTGCTCCAGCTGATCGATGGTTTCAACGATGGCTTCCAGCGCGGCGCGCTCTTTGCCGAGCGCCTGTGCGCGCTCCGGCTCGTTCCAAACGTCCGGCTGCTCCAGCTCGGCGTTGACCTCTTCTAGGCGTTCCTTCTTGGCATCATAGTCAAAGATACCCCCTAAGAACCGCAGTCCGCTCGGACAGGTCCTGAATTCGGTTTTTTACCGGGTTAATTTCAAACATGGTTTCGTTCTTTTACGTTGATGTCGTCGATGGCGGAATGCCATTGGAACCGCTAATTCTAACGGATCCGGGCGGCAGTTTATAGCGAGTTGGTCAGTTTTTGTGGCGATCGGGAAGGATGCGGGGGATTGGAGAGCCCAATCCCCGAATTGTGTTCAATTTCGCCTCAGCGCGGCCAAAGATGCTGGATCAGCAGCTGCACGTTACGATTGCCGCGGAACTCGTTGACGTCGAGCTTGTAGGCCAGTTCGACCTCGCGCACGCTGCTGTCCGGCCACAGCGTGGTGTCCACGTTGAATGCGATGCCGTCGAGCAGCGGGCCGCCGCCGAGCGGCTCCACCATCAGCTTCAGGTGTTTCTCGCCCACCAGCCGCTGCTGCAGGATGCGGAATTTGCCGTCGAAGGTCGGTTCCGGGAACGCCTGGCCCCACGGGCCGCCCTCGCGCAGCAGCTCCGCCGTCGTCAGCGACAGCTCCTGCATCGCCAGCTCGCCGTCAGACCAGATCACCCCTTCCAGCATCGCCGGATCGAGCCATTCCCCCACTAGCTCGCCGAAGCGCTGGCGGAACTCGTCGAACCGGGCCTCTTCCAGCGACAGCCCGGCCGCCATCGCGTGGCCGCCGAACTTCATCATCAGGCCGGGGTTCAGCATATCCAGCCGCTCCAGTGCGTCGCGCATGTGCAGGCCAGGCACCGAACGGCCGGAGCCTTTCAGGATGCCGTCGCCCGCCGGCGCGAACGCGATCACCGGGCGGTGGAAACGCTCTTTGATACGTGAGGCGAGGATGCCCACCACGCCCTGGTGCCATTCCGGGTGATACATCGCCAGCCCGTAAGGCAGCTCGGTACTGGTGCGCTCCAACTGGTCGCACAGCTGCAGGGCTTCCACCTGCATGCCCTGCTCTATCTCGCGTCGCGTCTGGTTCAGCGCGTCGAGATCGTTGGCCAGCATACGCGCCTGCGCAATGTCATCGCTCAGCAGCAGCGCCACGCCGATCGACATGTCGTCCAGCCTGCCGGCGGCGTTAAGACGCGGGCCGAGAGCGAAACCGAGATCGTTGGCCGCCAGCTGGCGGGCATCGCGGTTGGCCACCTCAAGCAGCGCGCGGATGCCCGGACGGCATTTGCCGGCACGGATGCGGTTTAACCCCTGATACACCAGAATGCGGTTGTTGGCGTCCAACGGCACCACGTCGGCCACGGTGCCGAGCGCCACCAGATCCAACAGTTCCGCCAGATTGGGCATCGCCAGCGCGCGCTGCTCGAACCAGCCGCTGTCCCGCAGCCGGGCGCGCAGCGCCAGCATCAGGTAGAACGCGACGCCCACCCCGGCCAGCGATTTGGACGGGAAGGCGCAGCCGCGCAGGTTGGGATTGACGATCGCTTCGGCCGCCGGCAGGGTCTCGCCCGGCAGGTGGTGATCGGTCACCAGCACCTGCATGCCCTTGGCGTGCGCCACGTCGACGCCGGCGTGGGAGGAGATGCCGTTATCGACGGTGACGATCAGCTCCGCGCCGCGCGCCGCCGCCTGCTCCACCACTTCGGGGCTCAGGCCGTAGCCGTCTTCAAAGCGGTTCGGCACCAGGTAGTCGACGCTGGCGCCGCCCATGCTGCGCAGCGCCAGCACCGTCAGTGCGGTGCTGGTGGCGCCGTCGGCGTCGAAATCGCCCACCACCATGATGCGGCGGCCGTCGGCCAGCGCCTGTTGCAGCAGGCTGACGGCGTCGTCGATGCCGTCCAGCTGTTGCCAGGGCAGCATGCCCTTGACGCCGCGTTCCAGCTCTTGCTCAGCCTGCACGCCGCGCAGGGCGTAAAGCCGGCGCAGCAGCGGCGGCAAACTGGCGGGCAGATGCGTGTCGTCCGCCGCCGGGCGGCGACGTAGTTGCGTTTTGATACTCACCGGCGATTAACCACCGGCTTTGGTGGCGGCCTGGTGCGCATCCAGCATGGCGGCCATCTCTTTCGGCCCCTGATAGCCCGGGATCATCATGCCGTTTTCCAGGATGATCGCCGGCGTGCCCTGAATGCCGAACTGCACGCCCAGCTCGTAATGCTTGCTGATGTCGGTTTTGCAGGTCGCCGGGGAGATGGCGTCGCCCTTCATGGCGGCGTCGAACGCCTTGGCCTTGTCGGCGGTGCACCAGATCGACTGCATGTCTTTCTCAGCCTGAGAGGCCAGCCCCTGGCGCGGGAACGCCAGGTAGCGCACGGTGATGCCCAGATCGTTGTACTCTTTCATCTGCTGGTGCAGCTTGTGGCAGTAACCGCAGGTGATGTCGGTGAACACGGTGATCACGTGTTTCTCTTTCGGCGCCTTGTAGACGATCATCTGATCTTTCAGCGCGTCCATCTTGCGGCCCAGCAGTTGGTTGGTCACGTTGACCGGCTCTTTGCCGCTGACGTCGAACAACGGGCCCTGCAGGATATGCTTGCCGTCTTCGGAGGCGTACAGCACGCCGCTGTCGGTCAGCACGGTTTTCAGTCCATTGACCGGTGAAGGCTGCACGTCCGCCTGCTGGATGCCCAGGCTGGCGAGCGCTTTTTTGATCGCCGCGTCATCGGCATGGGCGGCGCCGGTCACCGAAGCCACCAGCAGTGAGAGCAGCATTAAACCTTTTTTCATTGTTCCAATCCTTTCGAACCCGCCGCTCAGGCGCGCGGGTGATGCTGTTGATGTAGCTGTTTCAGTCGTTCGGTCGCTACATGAGTATAAATTTGCGTGGTAGAGAGATCGCTGTGCCCTAACAACATCTGTACGACACGGAGATCGGCCCCATGGTTCAGCAAATGGGTGGCGAACGCGTGCCGCAACACGTGCGGCGACAGACGCTCGCTGTCGATGCCCGCAAGGATGGCATAGTGTTTGATGCGATGCCAGAACGTCTGTCGGGTCATTTGCTGGCAACGGGTGCTGGGGAACAGCACGTCCAGCGTCTGGCCGTTGACCAGCCACGGGCGGCCGTGCTCCAGATAATTTTCGATCCAGTAGACCGCCTCTTCGCCCAGCGGCACCAGCCGCTCCTTGTTGCCCTTGCCGATCACCCGCACCACGCCCTGGCGCAGGCTGACGTCGCTGATGCTCAGCCCCACCAGTTCGGAAACTCGCAGCCCGGTGGCGTACAACACTTCGAGCATCGCCTTGTCGCGCAGTTCCAGCGGCTGATCGACGCAGGGCGCCTGCAGCAGCGCATCGACCTGCGCCTCGCTCAGATCCTTCGGCAAACGCTGCGGCAGCTTGGGAGACGCCAGCTGCGCGGTGGGATCGTCGGCGCGCAGCTTTTCGCGGTACAGGTACTGAAACAGGCGGCGCATGGCGCTCAGCAAACGCGCGGAGCTGGTGGCCTTGTAGCCGCCGTCCACCCGCTCGGCGAGAAACGCCTGCAGATCCAACGCCTGCGCCTGCAGCAAGGCGGTGTTTTGCTGGCCAAGCCAGGTGCCCAGCGCCTGCAAATCCAGCCGGTAGGAGGCCAGCGTATTTTCCGCCAGATTGCGCTCAAGCCACAGCGCATCCAGGAATTGTTCAATCAGCGCATGGTCTTGCTGTTGCACGCGGTCCTCTCTTTGTTGCATTTCCACCCGCGCCATTATGCCTTAAGCCGACGCAAATCAGGTATACTCGCTGCAATTCTCTAAACGGCAACGTAACGGTTTACACATGAAGATTGGTCTGTTTTACGGCTCCAGCACCTGCTACACCGAGATGGCGGCAGAAAAAATCCGTGAGATTCTGGGTGAAGACCTGGTCGACCTGCACAACCTGAAAGACGTCTCTCCCAAGCTGATGGAGGACTATTCCATACTGATCCTCGGCATCCCGACCTGGGATTTCGGCGAACTGCAGGAAGACTGGGAAGCGATCTGGCCGCAGCTGCCGGCGCTGGATCTGAAAGGCAAAATCGTCGCCATGTACGGCATGGGCGATCAGCTCGGGTACGGTGAGTGGTTCCTTGACGCGCTGGGCATGCTGCACGATCACATCGCGCCGCTGGGCGTGCAGTTCATCGGCTTCTGGCCAACCGAGGGCTTCGAGTTCACCAGCCCCAAACCGCTGAGCGCCGACGGCAAACACTTCGTCGGCCTGGCGCTCGATGAGGTCAATCAATACGATCTGAGCGAAGAGCGCCTGCAGCAATGGTGCGAACAGATCCTGCTGGAAATGGAGCCGCTGCTGTAGCCGCTATCGGGCGCTCAACGCGCCCGATTTCCCCCGCTTATTTCCACAGACGGAAGCGTGGTTCGTCTTCGCCGGCCGGCGTCTCCTTTGCCAGACGCGCCGGATCGGCCACCTGATACCAGTCCAACTTGCGCGTCAACAGCATAATGCCCGCCAGAATGGCGAACAGCAGCCCCGCCCCCAGCACCAACGCATTGTCCTCCGACTGCAGCAGCAAATAGAGCACGCCGTACAACAGCAATAGGCTCGCGGCGAACAGCGCACCGCGCAGCTTACCGCGCAGCACGGCGCTCAGGTAGAAGCCGATCAGTCCGCTGCAGGCGATGCTGGCCGCCAGGTAAGCGAGAGCGAATCCCAGGTGTTCGGAGAAGGCCAGCAGAATCAGGTAGAACAACACCAGCGCCGCGCCGACCAGCAGGTATTGAATCGGGTGCACCCGCAGCCCGGTCAAGGTTTCGAACAGGAAAAACGCCATAAACGTCAGCCCGATAAACAGCAGCGCGTATTTGACCGCGCGCTCGGTCAACTGATAGTGATCGACCGGTTCGACCAGGCTGGCGCTGAAGGCCGGCAGCTTGTCCTCGTCGATAATGCCATCGTCGTAATGGAACGCACTGTTGATGTTGTTGGCGAACCAGGTGCTGCGCCAGCGAGCGCTAAACCCTTGCTCCGTCACCTTGCGTTCGTCCGGCAGGAAGTTGCCGAGGAAATTCGGGTGCGGCCAGTTGCTTTGCAGCTGCAGCTCGCTGCTGCGCCCCAGCGGCACCAGTGACAGGCTGCTGGTGCCCGCCAGCGTCAGGGTGAAGTCGGCGCTCAGCCCCGCTTTTTGTTGCAGCGCCGCCAGCGTCAGCGGTGCGTGGATCCCCTGGCGCAACGATCCCACGCCGGTGCCCGGCTCAAACGCCACCGGCTGCGGCGTTGCCAGCGGGGAAATGCTCTTGATGCCGCGAGAGTCGCTCAGCGCCACCAGCAGGAACGGCTGGCCGACGGTCACGTTGGCGCGTTGCAAATCCGCCAGCTCCGGCTGGCCGAAACGCACCTTGAAGTTCAGCGGCCCCTGGTAAACCTGCGTCTGATAAATGCCCAACTTGCGCACTTCCACATTCGGCGCCCCCTGCACCTGAAGCGACTCCGGCAGCAAATAGCGGTGATGCTGCACCCGCTGCACCACCGTTTGCCCTTTCTCGTCTTTTTTTTCTTCTCGTTCAACATAAGGAATTACAATCAACGGGCCGAGCACGCGCTGCGCCCCGCTGGTGCTTTCGCTCACCTGCCCGACCACGCTTTGCCGATAGCCGCTGCGTTCGTCGATCACGCTCATCAGTTGGGCGATGGGGATCAACATCACCACCATCAATCCCAGCAGCGTGGTTATTTTCCAGAAAAGTACCGATTTCATCATGCTCGCTCCTCGTAGGTAATGAGGCCACGATAAAACCCGCAGGTGAAATCAGAATGTGGTTATGTGAAGGGAAGGTGAAGTCACAGCGATAACCTGAACGTCGCTTCCACCCCGTGCGGCCGGCGGTTGCGCAGGTGAATGCCGCCATGATGCAGACGGGCGACCTCCTGCACGAAGTTCAGCCCCAGCCCGCTGCTTTTTGGCCGTTCGGCGCGCGGCAACGAATAAAAGCGCTCGAACACCTTATCGAACGCATAGTCAGGAATGCCGCTGCCGTCGTCGCAAACGCTGATGCAGTAATGCTGTTCCCGCCGTTCTCCTCGCACGCTGACGCAACCGCCCGGCGGGGTAAAGTCGATCGCGTTGTCCAGCAGGTTGGTCAGCGCCTGGCTGATCAGCAACGCATCGCCGTTCAGCGTCACCTCCGCCAGCGCCTCCAGCCGCAACCTGACGCCGCGCTGCGTCGCCTGCGCCTCTTTACCCGCCACCGTCTGGTCGATCAACGCCGCGATCGCGATGGGCGCAGTCTCCATTTCTGGCCGGCTCTCCAGCCGCGCCTGCACCAGCAGTTTATCCACCAGTTGCTGGATGCGTGCGCTTTGCTGCTCGATATTGGTGAGAAAACGCCGGGCGGTTTCCGGCGGCGGCAGCTCCTGCAATAGCTCCGCCGCGCCCCTGATCGCCGCCAGCGGGCTTTTCAGCTCATGCGTCAGGGCATGCGCATATTGTTCGATATAGGCTTTGCCTTCCAGCTTCAGGCGCATGCTCTCCAGCGCCTGCGCCAGCTGGGTCAGTTCCCGGCCGCCCACTTTGGGCAATGGCGCATTTTCGCCCTGCGCCACCCCATCGGCATAACGCACCAGCCGGCCTATCGACCGGTTGATCCACCAGACGAACACCGCCCCGATCAGCAGCGCGATCCCCAGCAGCAACGCGCCGGCCCACAGAATGCGCCGTTCGCTGCGCTTGATCACCGGCGCCATGGTGCTGTTGGGTTTACCCACGGTGAGCACGCCGATAATGCGCCCTTGTTCTATCACCGGCGCGGCCACATACATCACCGAACTGTTTTCATCCTGCGGGTCGCTGCGGGTGCTGCGGGCGCCGTACTGGCCGCGCAGCGTTCGATAAACGTCATTCCAGCGCGAATAATCCTGCCCCTGCGCGCGGCCGGCGGAATCGAAGATGACCCGGCCCTGGGCATCGGTAAGATAGACGTGGTATTCACTGCGGTCCTTGCGGATGCCGGAAATGTTGGCGCCGATCGGCCGCTGATTCAGCTGCGTAAACGCCTGCGCCAGTTGGCCATGCGCCGCATCGCCGCGCTGCATGTCCTGACGGGCGATCTGCGCCAACAGGTTGGCAGTGTCCACCAGCGTGCCTTCGGTAGCGCGCCGCACGCCGGGCTTCACTTCCTGGACGAAAATGCTCAGCACGAAGTACCCGGCCACCGCTACGATCAGAAAGTACCCCAGCAGCAGGCGCAGGCCAATTTTCATGGCTGGCGGCTCACGCTGTAGCCCAATCCGCGGTGGGTGTGGATCGGCGGCTCACCGGGTTCAACCGCACGCAGCTTGGCGCGCAGCGTTTTGATGTGGGTATCGACGGTGCGATCCAGGCTTTCTTCCGCCTGCGCCCAAACGCTTTCCATCAGTTGCTGCCGCGAGAACACCCGTCCGGGCGCCAACAGCAGCGTCTTCAGCAGCAGGTATTCGTAACGGGTCAGCGGCAGCGGCCGCTGATGGTAGGAAATGGTGGCCGCGTCTTCGTCGAGCGCGAAAGCGCCGAAATGGTAGGGCGCGCTCTGCTGCAGGCGCTGCTGCTTGTGCAGGCGACGCAAAATGGTGCGCACCCGCGCGCTGACCTCGCGAGGGGAGAACGGCTTGGCGACATAGTCGTCAGCGCCGATCTCCAGCCCGATCAGGCGATCCACTTCATCACTGCGGGCGGTGAGAAACAGAATCGGCAGGTCGGCCGCCTGAGCCAGCAGGCGGCGACACAATTCAAAGCCGTTGATGTCCGGCAAACCGACATCGAGGATAGCGAGCGCGGGCTCGCCTTGCGCCAGCGCCTGCAACGCCGGTTCCGCGCGTTCGAACCAGCGCACCTCGAAGCCTTCGCTCTCCAGCGTGTAAACCAGCGTATCGGCAATGCTGGGTTCATCCTCCACCAACCAGAGTACGGGTTTCATCAGGGATCCTCGCCGTCACCCGCCGGCGGATACAGCAGCAGCTGCCGCAGGTGGCGCCACTCCTCTTTGCTCATGCAGTCGGAAGCCAGCCACAGCCGGCGGCGCTTTTTGCCCTCCATCGGCAGCAGCGTCAGCAGCATGCCGTAACCCGGCATCCACGGTTTTTTCGCCAGCCGCCACTCGCGGCCGTGCCAGCTGAAGCGCCGGTCCGCCAGCAGCCGCAGCTCGCCCTGCGCCGCGGCGATGCGCTTCTGGCTGCGAATGCACTGAAACACCACCAGCGTCAGCAGCACCAGCCAGAGCGGGCCAAAACCTTCCGGCCAGGGCGAAATCAGGATCAGCAGGATCAACACGCCGTGGGTCAACAGTGAAAACAGCTGGGTGCGCCAGGAAATGCGGATATCACATCGCCACTGGGCCACGGTCTTTATTTCGCGTTTGGATCAGGGTCACCATTCTCTGCAGCTCGCCGTCCTGCGGCGCGCCATGATTCATCAGCCAGTTGAACAAATCGGGATCGTCGCACTCCAGCAGGCGGATAAACAGCGCCTTGTCCGCGTCATTCAGGCTGTCGTATTCGTACTCGAAGAACGGCATGATGGAGATGTCCAGCTCGCGCATGCCACGGCGGCAAGCCCAGTGAATACGTGCTTTGTTGTTAATATCCATGTTGTTATGACTCACCTCTTTTCAGCGCGGCAGCGCCAGCGCAGGGTTCAAATGACACACTGTATGGCAACGCCGTCGCAATATAATTCCATCAGCCGGGGAGCTGTCTACAAGGGTGCCCTGGCCGCAAGCCTATAGAGTAACAATTTGACATACACGCCGGGAAGACGCTTTGCTGCGGAAAGCGTAATAAAGCGCAAAATGCCAAAAAAAGCGCACCCCGGCGCCGCGGCGCGAATAACAGTTTGCAAAGCCCGCCGCCTCTTTTACCATGGGTTCAATACCCTTCAGGTAAGCTAAACGTTGAGCAGGAACTTACTATGGCGCATAACATTCCATTCCCACCCCGTCAGCCCTCCGCTTCCACCCATCTGCCCCTCACGCTGATCTCGCTGGAAGATTGGGCGCTGGTGACGCTGAACGGGCCGGACACGGTGAAATATCTCCAGGGCCAGGTGACGGCGGACATCGACGCGCTGGCGGCCGATCAACACGTGCTGTGCGCCCACTGCGACGCCAAGGGCAAAATGTGGAGCAACCTGCGTCTGTTCCACCGTGGCGAAGGCTTCGCCTATCTGGAACGCCGCAGCGTGCTGGACAGCCAGCTGGCGGAAATCAAAAAATACGCGGTGTTCTCCAAAGTCACCATCGCCGCCGATAACGACGCGGTGTTGCTGGGCGTCGCCGGTTTCCAGGCGCGCGCCGCGCTGGCGGATCTGTTCGCCACGCTGCCGAGCGCCGAGCACCCGGTAGTGCAGGACGGCGAGACCACGATCCTGCACTTCAATGCGCCGGCGGAACGTTTTCTGCTGGTGACCCGCCCCGCCGTGGCCGAACAGCTGATCGGCAAACTGCATGACCAGGCGGAACTGAATGACAGCAGCCAGTGGCTGGCGCTGGAGATCGAGGCCGGTTATCCGGTTATCGACGCCGCCAACAGCGCGCAGCTGATCCCGCAGGCCACCAACCTGCAGGCGCTGGAAGGCATCAGCTTCAGCAAAGGCTGCTATACCGGTCAGGAGATGGTGGCGCGCGCCAAATTCCGCGGCGCCAACAAGCGTGCGCTCTACTGGCTGGAAGGTAAGGCGGCCCGCGCCCCGCAGGCGGCGGAAGACCTGGAGCTGCAGCTGGGTGAAAACTGGCGCCGCACCGGCACCGTATTGGCGTCGAGCCAACTGGCCGACGGCAGGCTGTGGGTGCAGGTGGTGATGAACAACGATTTGGACGCCGACAGCAAGCTGCGGGTGCGCGAGGATGCCGCCAGCCAGCTGGCGATCAAACCGCTGCCGTATTCGCTGGCCGAAGAGAAATAATCCGTCGGCCGCAGGCGCCCTGCCTGCGGCCGTCTTCGTTACTCGTCCAACTCCCCGTCGCGCTGCACCAGATAAATCAGCACCAGAATGATGGTGACGAAGAAGCGAAACGCATCGGGCACGCCGTTCCACTGTTTCGACATCCACATGCCAAACCACTCGCCCCCAATCGACATAAAGCCGACCTGCCAGGTGAGGAAGCCCAGCGTCAGCCCCACTACCGCCAGCTTTTTCCGGCCGTTGAAAGCTTTAGCGGGCAGTTTCAGGGCGCACAGCAAGCGCAGGCCACCTATCCAGCACAGCAGCGCGGTCAGGCTCTCCAGCGCAATGATGAAGATATAGCCGGCGTGATGCAGCCACGGCGTTTGTATCGAACGGTAGCCGATGGTGGCGTCGGGGAAAATGGTGTCCATCATAAAGACGTGGCGCACGAAGGCGAAGTTGGAGCCGTAATCGGTGATATTGCCGAAGGCCACCAGCGAAGCGAACAAAGCGATAGCGCAGACCAGCAGCGCTTTGGATAAGCGAACGATCATTGTGATGAGTCCTGAACAAAGTTTAGAGAAAGAGTATGCGGGCTCAGAAATGAAAGAACGGGCTTGCTGGATACCCGAAAGAAGCAAGCGCCTATTTTTTAAAACAAAAGAGGCGCCCGTTCAATACGCATTCAGACGTAGCGATAACGTTTAGACGTAGAGGTAGATCGCCATGAAATGGCAGGCGCTGCCGCCGAGCACGAAGGCGTGCCAGATGGCGTGGCCAAAGCGAATGCGCTTGGAGGCGTAGAAAATCACGCCGAGGGTATAGACCACCCCGCCTATCGCCAGCAGCGTGACGCCGCCGGCCTCCAGCCGCGTAACCAGCTGATAAATCACGATCAGCGACAGCCAGCCCATCGTCAGGTAGGTTACCAGCGACAGGGCTTCAAAACGGTGAGCGAAGGCCAGCTTGAACAGCACCCCCAGCAGCGCCAATCCCCAGATTACCGCCATCAGGCCCTTCGCCAGCGGCGAATCCAGCCCCACCAGCAGAAACGGGGTGTAAGTCCCGGCAATCAGGAGATAAATGGCGCAGTGGTCAAATTTTTTCAGCCAATGCTTGGCCTTCTGATGCGGGATCGCATGGTACAGCGTGGAAGCGAGAAACAGCAGGATCATGCTGCCGCCGTACAGGCTGTAACTGGTGATGGCCGTCGCATCGGCGCCGGTATTCACCGCCTGCACCAGCAGCAACACCAGGCCGACGATACCGAACACCAGCCCGATGCCGTGGCTGATGCTGTTGGCGATCTCTTCCGCCCACGGATAAGCTGCGGCGACAATCTTATTGTTCCCGGCTTTCACTACGTCCGTTTTCCCCATAACGCGCAACCCCTCAAAATGCCCTGCTTTGTGCGAAATTAACGCAAAGCAGCTTAACTGAGAATAATTCCAGTGTACACGTGTACGCTAAAATAAAAATGTGAACGCGTGTAACCATCGAAATCGCCCGCCCGGTGGTCTACAATCGTCAGGCTTCAACCCACCCACCTTGAGGTTTACACCATGTCATCCGCTGTACCCGCGTTAGATTTCGGCTCAATGACCCAGGTCATCCAGTTCCTGATGGAAATCGATAAGTTGAAAGGCGTGCAACGCCGCACCAAAGTGCTGGGCACCCAGCGCCAGGAAAACTCCGCCGAACACAGTTGGCACTTCGCCATCGCCGCCATGAGCCTGGCGCCCTACGCCGGTGCTGACGTAGACATTCAGCGCGTGATCCAGATGGCGCTGCTGCATGACATTGTGGAAATCGACGCCGGCGACGTGCTGGTCTACGATCTGGCGGCCCGCGCGGCGATCCACGATCAGGAAGTGGCAGCGGCGCGCCGCCTGTTCGGCATGTTGCCGGAGGCTCAGCGCGAGTATTTCACCGCTTTATGGCAGGAATATGAAGATGGCGAAAGCGCCGATGCACGCTTCGCCTTGCTGCTGGATCGCACCATGCCGATGCTGATGAACCTGCACAATGAAGGCCAGAGCTGGGTGGAAAACGGCATCAGCCTGGAGCAGGTGCTGGCGCGCAATGCATCGATCGCCGACGTGCACCCCGAGCTGTGGCACCACATGGAGCAACACCTGCGGGATGCGCAGCGCAAAGGCTGGTTGAAGTAATAGTATCTGCTGCAGTGAATACACTGCAGCCTGTTTATTTCACCCGACGGCGGCTCCATACTTGCTTTTAGACGTCATCGTAGCGGTCAGTTCAAGCAAACCCAGCCCCGGCACGGGATATGTGTCTCACTTGCTTAACCCCAGGTTCTCTCCTTTACTTACCTTTTTCGCATCCATTTCTTTGGGGAAAGTCATGAGCTCACTTCTCGTTCAACGCGATGTCGCCGCATTATTTTATGCCGTCATAGGAAAAAAAGCCGACATTAAAGATATCGATTATTTTTCAAAAAAATTGGCACAAGAAAACCTCTCCCTTGCTACATTAACAAATAAATTAATCAATTCTGAATTAGGTCAATCACGCCTGTCGCAATTAAATAACAGTGAAAAAATACAGTTTATTTACCATAATCTTCATGGTGCCGACGCATCGGAGGAAATACTCGCTTACCTTCTCAGCCAATTGGAAAAAAGTGGCGATCTCGGAAGTCTTGCGGCTTACATGAACAACGAACTTTTGCACTACTCCGGGCAAGAAGTCATTTTAAAAGAACAACAATCCGCGTTGATTGAAACCGTCAATCAAACGCTATTCCCCTCTTTTAACGGCTCAGTATCAGACGGAGCCGAATGGGTGCAGGGTTTTTATTATGCAGTGAAATCAACGATGACATCCGATGGTATAAACTATTGGGGCAACGTGATAAATAAGCACCCTGAACAGTTAAATCTGATTGCACAAAAATTTGTCGATGGTAAAAAAACGTTGTCGAACCTTAGCGACAATGATTTCGTCATCAAAATTTATGAAAATATTTTTGGATCAGCCCCCGATAACAACCAACTACAAAAATATACTGCCGGGTTAACTATCAATACGGAAAACCGTGGCGATGTTATAGTACGAATGATTAATGACATCCGCAATGATGACACCGGCGAACATGCTGATGCCAAAGCGATTTTTTTGGCTAACACGCATGTTTATGCTGCCGGAGAGTTACCGGCACCGGAGTATCAAGAGGCCATAACTGCAATATACTTGAGCATTGCCGGTTATTATATTGATGCCAATGCATTGGATACCTACAGTAAGCAATTAGCCGCAGGGCGCTCTGAGAGTGATATCCTCGCCATGTTCGCTAAGCAGCCTGCATTCGCCAAAGCCGTCTCATATCAGATAATATTCAGTAATTTATGGGGAAGACCCATGACGACAGCCGAGTCTGTCGCAATTATGAACGAAAGTGGCAATGATGCACTGAAGGCAACACTGGCGGTATTGGCGCACTTTCGTGCTAATGAGAGTATTATTTCAGGCAATGGCGGAGCTCCGGGCAGTCATGCAGTCCAACAATTCGAAAAAAAGATCGGAGCCAATTTAAACTATGTCAAACAGGGGGTACTGACAAAAAGTGATGAAAACGGAGCATTAACGGGAACAATAAATAATCATGGCGTCGAACATGTTATTTCCAATGCTGAGTTACTCATGCTGAATGACATTACGTTGAACGTCATGAAATCAGGCACTGTCGACATTAGTCAATTGAATGGATGGCATACCCTTACCATTGACGGTACTGAGAATGTTTTGCTGAAGTTGTTCACGCAAGCGCTCAATAATATTAATATATTCCTGAAAAACCCGAATGTCACCTTGGCAAACCCTATTACTGGGAACAATCAAAACGTTATCATCACGGCAGATGCGGATATGGCGCATGCCACCGGCGAGCTTCGATTCAATTTTGCAAAAAATATCAATGTACAGTGGCAAGGCAATAGCATCAATGACGGCGCTAATAACGTTAGCAATACATTCAAAATTAAGGGGTATGACCAAGGTTCGGTATTAACGGCTAACCTCATCACCAAGAATGTGTATCTCACCACAGGTAGCGAAGGTACGCTTTCCGGCACGATTGCCACCAATGTAGGTAACTTTACGCTTTTCCCCCAGATCGATTTGGCGGGCTATCGCGGTACGGGTTCTATCTACCTTGACGGACAATTAGTCGGCAACGAGGGCAGGCACGTATTTGATATCGGCCTCTTGGCCGATCCCTCTATCGCTAACATACACAACAAGGATTATAAGCATATCACCGACCTGAAAGCCCCCGAGCTTTGGGATCCTGCGTGGGGAATGCCAAACGGTTTTACGGGTTCATACGGTTTTGCGCTGTCTGGCTTTGCCGATAACGTTACGGTGATTAATGTGCCGGTAGATTCATTTATGGATGCCCCTTTTAGCCAACGCGCTCTGGAAATCACCGGTAATGCCGGTGAAAACAGCCATATTACCTTCGAGTACGCCCCCGATTACCGTTATAAAAATTTTTCACCCGTGATGACAATTAGTTTTGATGCGAAAAATATAGTTCACGCTGATGCCGGCACTTTATCGTTCAAAACCGATACGGTCTATATTGACTCTGGTATTCCGGAGGTCAGAGAGTTTTTGGAAATATCATCCAAGGGAGATGCGGAAAACACCCTACGCCTTGAGGGCCATGACAACCATATCAGTGAAATTAACATTACCGGTGATAAGGCGCTTAACCTCACCATCAAAAACAATTTCAGCGAAGAATTGAAATCCATCACCAGTCACATGGCTAATAGCACACCACTGCATTTGACCGTGGAACAAGGGGGGACCGGCGGCGGGCAGTTCTATCAGCTGCTAAAACAATTAGACGGACTGACGGGATACGATGCCATCATGTCCCAATTGGCCGGTTACCAACTGTCGATCGCCAACGATGCCCCTACGACCAGCGGCATCCAGGCTAATCATATCTACAACGTAATGGGCAATACGAGTCTGGCAACCGGCAAAGGCGCGGATACGGTGGTATTCAACCACAGTACCATTGATAACATGGTCACCTTTAACGATTACGAAAACAGCAGTACGCAAAATGCATCATGGGTTGAAGGCGACAACATTGCCGTCGGTGATATCGACCGGCAGTGGCTCTTTTCCGCGGGTGGCAGCAAGACTATCGATCTCGTCGGCAGCTTATCCCTGAATGAGCTGACAGTGCTACTCTCCGGAATGAATGTCCAGACGAATACGACTCCGCAACAATTGTTCATTGAACTGGTATCTACAGTCACTCAAGGCCACAGTCAGAGTGCATTGAGCGAAGTCAGCGCCTTATCGTTGAATGGATTCTATTTTGTGATGGTGGATAAGAATCTGAATCACAGTTTAGACAACGATGACATTATTTTTGGTCTCACAAACGACAATGCCTTCAACATGGCCCATTACGATTCACCCGTTCTGGAAATTAATGGCATTGGCAGTTTTACCCATGATGCCGTCGCTGCATAGCTGCTATTTATCATGCACAACTTTCACGCCGGGCTTTGACCCGGTGTGAAAGTTACTACGGTTTGTGCGCCCTCCCCTTCGCGGCAATCACTGCCCACAGCGCGCTCAGTAACGCCCCCAGCATGCAGGCCAACAACGGCCCGGAATAACGTACCCGGGTCAGAAACGGTTCGGTGATGAGTGCCGCCTGCGGGATGCGCAGCGCAAAGGCTGGTTGAAGTAAGTGAACCGGGCCGCCGCCGCAGCCCGTTATCGTCACGCGAACGCCCGTTGGCGTTCCAACGCCTCCTCATAGCTCGGCATCGATCCCGCCGCCCCGGCGCGCTCCACGCAGACCGCCGCGTAGGCGGCGGCGAAGCGCACCGCATCGGCTAACGGCACCTGATTCGCCAGCTGCGCCGCCAGGGCGCCGTTAAACGCATCGCCCGCGCCGGTGGTGTCTTTCGGCTGCGCCGGAAACGCCGGGATCAGCTCGCTGTTTTCCCCGTCCGAGAACAACGCTCCCTGCGTCCCCAAGGTCACGATCAGCAAGCGAATGCCCTTGGCGTGCAGCACCTGCGCCGCCTGGCGCGCCGAAGCCACATCCCGCACCGGCACGCCGGTCAGCAACGTACATTCGGTGGCGTTGGGCGTCAGCATATCAACCTGCGCCAGCAGGCTGTCCGGCACCGGCTGAAACGGCGCCGGGTTGAGAATGATGAACGTCTGCGCCTCGCGGGCGATGGCGATCACCTGCTCAATCGCCGGCAGATTGTTCTCCAGCTGGGTCAACAGAATGTCCGCCGCGGCGATCGCCGGCCGGCACTGGCGCACCTCATCTTCGCTGACCGTCAGGTTGGCGCCGGGATCGACGGCGATCATGTTCTCCGCCTCCTCGCCGGCAACATAGATAAGCGCATTGCCGGTCGGGCAATCGCCGGTCGAGAACAGCGTCACCGCATCGAAACCGGCGGCGGCGAGATGGCGCCGGGCAAAGGTACCGAAGTCGTCGCGCCCCACCTTGCCGATATAATGCACCCGCGCCCCGGCGCGCAGCGCGGCGGTGGCCTGATTGGCGCCCTTGCCGCCCGCGCCCATCATGCTGTTGCGGGCGATCAGCGATTCGCCGGGCTGCGGAAAGCGCGCCATGCCGGCGACGATATCCAGGTTGAACGAACCGAACACGCAGACTTTGCCTTTCATTGCGGGTACTCCCTGCTTAATTGGAAATGGCGCCGGGCGGCCAGGCAGGCGCCTTTGCTGCCGGTCTCATCGCTAAGGCGGCTGACGGAGATCGCCAGCCCCTGCGCCGGCTGCGGCCCGCGCAGATGGCGGCGGATCTCTTGCTCCAGCTGCGCCAACGGGAAACCATTCATGGCGATCACGCCGCCCCCCAGGATCAGCCGCTCTGGATCGAGCATGTTCATTTCGATGGCGATGGTCTGCGCCAATCGTTCGACGAAGCGCCGCAGATCCGGATGCTCGCCGTGGCGTTCGAACAGCCGTTCGAACGGCGTTTGCGCCGCGTTGGCGCGCGCCCAGCCGGTCAGCCAGTGACCGGAGGTCAGGCTCTCGACGCAGCCCCGTTTACCGCACGGGCACTCGCCCTGATGGCCCGGCCAGGGTATGTGCCCCAGCTCGCCGGCGGCGCCGTGCGCCCCGTGGTAAAAATTGCCGTTCAGCCACAGGCTATTGCCCATGCCGGTGCCCAAATACAGCCCTACCGCCACCTGCGGCAGCGCCGGCAGCTGCTGCAAGTCCCACCACAGCAGGTGATTGACGTCTTTATCCATCCGCACCGGCAGCGCCAGCAAATCGGCCAACAGCGCCGCCACCGGCTGAGCATCCAACGCCGGAATGAACGGCAGCGACAGCACCCGCGAGCGATCGCGGCTGAGGATACCCGGCAGCCCAAGCATCACCTGCGCCACCTGACGATCCTGGCAATGCCCGGCGATCAGGCGGCCCAACGCCGCCAGCGGATCGGCCTGCCGTGCCCAATCGGCGGTCGCTATCTTGCGGTAACCGCTGAACTCGCCGTCATCATCCATCAACAGCAGGCGGGTGTTGGTGCCGCCGACGTCTACGCCAAGAAAATGCCGCATCATGTCCCCCGCCTCAGGCCGCCTGCCGCATCTGATCCAGCATTTTTTCCCATGCCGTCTCCAGATCCGGATCGAGGTTGAACAGCCCGGAGCTGCCGACGATCAACACTTCCGCGCCGGCGCCCATCAGATCGCGGTAGGTGCGCTGATTGCAGGATCCGTCGATCTCGATCAGATAGCTCAGGTTTTGCTGGCGTTTCAGATCGCGCAACTGGCGGATCTTTTCCAGCATTTCGGGAATGAACGGCTGCCCGGCATAGCCCGGATCGACAGTCATCACGGTGATCTTATCCAGCAGATGAAGATAGTGGCGGATAAACTCCACCGGCGTAGCCGGGTTCAGCACCACCCCCACTTTTTTGCCCAGCGCGCGGATCTGGTTGATCACCCGGAACGCGTCGCGGTTGATGGTTTCGGCGTGCGGGCAGATAAAGTCCGCGCCGGCGCGGGCGATCGGGTCGATAAAATCGGTCGGGTTCTCCACCATCAGATGCACGTCCAGCAGCAACGAGGTGTGCGGGCGGATCTGTTCGATAAAGAACGGCGACAGCGTGATGTTTTTAACGTAGTGCCCATCCATGATGTCGATATGCAGCATATCGGCGCGGCGGTTCAGCACCGCCAATTGCTGCCGGATATCCATCAGGTTCATGCACATCAGTGAAGGTGAAATCTGGTATTTCATTAGCGTTATCCTGCGCAAAAGGGAAAAAGGATCAGTGGCCCGCCGCGGCTCTGGCCTGAGCCGCGCTGCGGCGCATCGCCCGCCGCTGCCGATAGCGATGGCGGAAAAATTTCAGCGCCAGCACCGCAATCAGCACCGCGCCCCACATCGCCAGACTGAAGTGCGGGCTGACGTTCATCAGGTTCAAACCGGTGGCGATCACCTGCAGCACGATCAGCGCCAGCACCACGCCGCTGACCCGGCCAAAACCGCCGAACGGATCGGTGCCGCCCAGAATGATCGCCAGCACCGTCAGCAGCAGGTAAGAGTCGCCGTAGCCCATGCGCGCCGAGTTGAAGCGCGCCATCATCACCAGCCCGGCAATGACGCACAGCAGGCTGGAGAGGGTGTAAATGGCGATCAGCACCCGATGGGTATTCACGCCGCTGAAGTGGGTGGCGTTGATGTTGCTGCCGCTCATGTAGATGCATTTGCCGAGCCGGGTTTTCTGCAAGAACAGCGCCAGCAGCACGGCGACCGCCAGGAAGATCCACAGCGGTACCGGTACGCCCAGCACGCGCTCGGCGCCGATAAACCGCACGATCTCCGGCATGCCGCTCAGGGCCGCGCCGCGCGTCAGGTAGATGCCGATGCCGTTGACCGTGGTCATGGTCGCCAGCGTCACCAGAATCGGATGCGCGCCGACGTACGCAACCAACGCGCCGGTCGCCGCGCCGATCGTCACGGCCAGCAGCATCGCCGCCGCCAGCGCCAACACCAGCCACAGCGCCTGCAGCCCCAGCCCGGCGTCCGGCGGCAGATAGCTGATGAACAGCCAGGCCATCAGCAGGCTGGTCAGGTTGGCGCTGGCGATAATGCACAGGTTCAGGCCGCCGCTGAGGATCGGGATGAACATCGCCAGGGTCAGCAGGCCCAGCTCCGGCAGCTGGAACGCCACGCTGGTGAAGGTGGCGCCGCTGAAGAAGCGCCCCGGCATCAGCAGGCTGAAGGCCAGCACCACCGCCACCAGCAGCGCCAACAGGCCGACGGCGGTGCCGTCCGGACGAAATTTCAGGTAGTTACCCATCAGGCGCTCCTCAGGTGAAACCGACGTCGGTTTCTTTGCGTTTCTTGTAGTGGGTGACGGTAATCGCCGCGACGATCACCAGGCCGATCACCACGTTCATGAAGTAGCTGGACACGCCGATCAGGTTGAGGCCGTTTTTCAGCACGCCAATCAGGAATACGCCCATCAGCGTGCCGATCACGCTGCCCTTGCCGCCGTTCAGGCTGGCGCCGCCCAGCACCGCCGCCGCCAGTACGTCGAGCTCACCGCCCACCAGCGCGTTGGGCACCACTTCGCCCATGCGATACACCTGCACCAGGCCGCCGATCGCCGCCATCACGCCCAGATAGCCGTAGGCGAACAGGTGCAGCAGGCCGACGCGAATGCCGATGCGCCGCGCCGATTCCGCATCGCCGCCGACGGCAAACAGCTGGCGCCCGAGGTGCGTCTTGTTCAGCAGCAGCCAGGTCAGCAGCGCCACCGCCAGCATCACCAGCGTCGGCAAACCGAGCTGATAGCTCTGTTCACCCAACTGGAACGGCAGCACGCTGCGCGGCAGCGTCCACCAGTCCGGCAGCGCGTACAGGCTGCGGCCGTTGGTCAGCCACATCAGCATGCCGAACAAGAACGCCTGCATGCTGATGGTGACGATGATCGAGACGATGCGCAGGCAGTAGATCAGCAGCGCGTTGACCATGCCCAGCGCGGCGCCGATCGCCAACGCCAGCAGAATGCTGCCCGCCGGGCTGGCCAGGCCGTAATGGGTCGCCAGCGTGGCGATCAGGTACTGCACAACCGAGGCCACCGCAGCGAAGGAGATATCGATGCCGCCGGTCACCAGCACCACGAACAGGCCGAGGGCAAAGATGCCGCTCACCGCATAGCTTTCGCAGAGATCGAGCAGGTTTTGCACCGTTAAAAACTGCTCGCTGAGCAGCGAAAAGACGATGACCGTCAGCAGCAGCACCCAGGCCAGGTAGCCTTCGTTGCCGCGCGGTTTCAGGCTGAATCTACGCATTGACCGCCTCCGCCAGCTGTTGCTGACTCACCTGCCCCGGCAGGTACTCGCCGATCACGCTGCCGCCGCTGAAGTGCAGCACCCGATCGCAGTTGTAATACACCTCCGGCACTTCGTCGGAGATCAGCAAAATGGCGATCCCCTCCTGCGCCAGCAGATGGATCAGTTGGTAGATGCTGGCCTTGGCGCCGACGTCGACGCCGACGGTCGGCGAGTCGAGGATCAGGATCCGCGGCTGGGTCAGCACCCACTTGGCCAACACGATCTTTTGCTGATTGCCGCCGGACAGCGTCGAAACCGCCTGCTCCGGATCCGCCACCCGCACGCCGAGTTTGGCGATCCACTCCGCGACGATGCGATTCTTGCGGTAGTCGTCAATCAGGCGAAAACGCCCGCGCAGCTTATCAAGAATGGTCAGCACCGCGTTGTCCGCCACCGACTGTTGCTGCACCAGGCCGAGCGTCAGGCGATCCTCCGAGACGTAGCCGATGCCGGCCTTGATCGCGTCCTCATGGCCGCGAAAGCGCACCGGTTTGCTGTCGAGGTAGAGCTTGCCGCTGTCCGGCCGGGTCATGCCGAACAGGCTCAGCGCCAGCTCGGTGCGCCCGGAGCCGAGCAGCCCGCATAGACCGAGCACCTCGCCCTGATGCAGCCGGAAGCTCACGTCCTGATATTGCCCGGCGCGGCTGAGGCGATCCGCCTCCAGCAGCACCCGATCCTTATTCATGCTGGGTGACTTCAGGCGATAGTCCAGCTTCAGACCGGTCATCAGCTCGGTCAGACGATCGCCGGTGATCTCCGCCGCCGGCCAGGTCCCGATCTTGTTGCCGTCGCGGATCACCGTGACGCGATCCGAAATCTCCAGCACCTCGTCCAGCCGGTGGCTGACGAACACCACGCAGATGCCTTTCGCTTTCAGGTAATCCACCGTGCGCAGCAGCTGATTGACCTCGGTGCGGGTCAGCGAGGCGGTCGGTTCATCCATGATCACCAGCCGCGCCTCCGCCACCAGCGCGCGGCAGATCGCCACCTGCTGCCGCTGGGCGATCGGCAGCTCCGCCACCCGTTTGTCGAGATCCAGATGGAAACTCAGCTCTTGCAGCAGGCGCTCGGCGGTGCGCCGCAGCCGTGCCGGGCGGTACCATCCCAGCAGCCCATGCAGGTTGTGCTCGAAGGCGATGTTTTCCGCCACCGTCAGGTTGGGAAACAGCGACAGATCCTGGTAGATCACCTGAATGCCGAAGGCGCGCGCCTGATCCGGCGACAGCCGGCCGAAGGTTTGCCCGTCGATGGTGATGCGGCTGCCGTCGTCCGGTTGATACACGCCGGCGATCGCCTTGATCAACGTACTCTTGCCGCAGCCGTTGGTACCGGCCAGGCAGTGCACTTCCCCCGGCATCAGCGCCAGCGAGATAGCGTTCAGCGCACGCTGCCCGCCAAAGGTCATCGACAGCTGTTGCAGCGCGATCAGCGGCGCGCCCTGGGTTGCCGTATTGCCGGAAATCGCCATGATTACAGCCCCATCTTCACCAGCTTCGGCAGGTTTTGCTTATCCAGACTTTCGGTGGCGTTGCCGAGAATGGTGTGCTGCTGTGCATCCACCTGCACCTTGCCCATGCCTTCGATGGTCATGCCGTCGGTGATCTTTTCTCCCTTGTGCATCATGTCGGCGATGCGCACGAACACTTCGCCCGCCACCATCGGGTTCCAGATGTAACCGCCCTTGATGGCGCCGCGATTGACCAGCGAAGCGCCCTGGCCCGGGCTGAACGGCCCGATGACGCAGATATCGTTGCTTTTGCCGCGGTTGAGCACCGCGCGCCCGGCGCCGATCGGCCCCTGCGATCCGAACGCCAGCACGCCTTTCAGATCGGGATATTTGGCCATCAGATCGTTGGTGGTGCGCACGCTGTCATCCAGCGATTCCCCCACGCCGAACTTGTCGCCCACCAGCTGCATGTTCGGGTAGTGCTGCTTCTGGTAGTTGATGGCCGAGTCCGACCAGGTGATATGCAGCGGCACCGTCAGGCTGCCGACGTACACCGCGTACTTGCCCTGCTCTTTCATGCAGGCGGCCAGCGCTTTCATGTGGTTGACCCCGTGCTGCGAGGCGTCCACCAGCTCAAAGTCCCAGTCGGCGTACTTCTGGCCGGGGGATTCGTGCACGATCACCTTGATGCCCGCCTCCTGCGCGCGCTTGAGCACCGGCTCCAGCACCCGGGCGTCGTTCGGCACCACGCCGATGATGTCCACCTTCTGCGCGATCAGATCTTCGATGGCGCGCACCTGCAGCGCAGGATCCGCCGCCGTCGGCCCGACCATCCAGGCGTCGATGCCGCGTTTGGCGCCTTCGCTTTTGATGCCGGCCTCCATGGCGTTGAACCACGGAATGCCGCCGATCTTCACCACCACGCCCATTTTCAGCTTGTCCGCCGCCTGCGCGGATAGCGACAGCAGCAGCGAGGCAAACAGACCGACCAGTACGGATTTTTTCATTGTTCTCTCTCCACAAGTGTTGGCTGTAAATAAGGGGGTTTCGTTGTTGTTATCGCGCCGCCCTTTTCGCGGCGGGTGAAACTTCAATCACGTCGACGTTGTTCCAGGCCAGTTCCTGACGAAATTCGTCGTCGCTGAGCCGATCGGTGATTAAGGTATCTATCTCCCGGTAGTGGCAGATGCGCGCGAACGAGCGGCGGCCGAACTTGTTGCTGTCCACCAGCAGGAACTTGCGTTCCGACGCCAGCAGCATCTGCTGCTTCAGCCGCGCATGGTGCTCGTTGCTTTCGCGGATGCCGCCGTCCTGGCAGATGCCGTGACAGGAGAAAAACAGCTTGTTGATCACGAACTCTTTCAGCATCTGCTCCGCCAGCACGCCGATAAAATCCTCATACTTGGCGGAATACTCGCCCCCCAGTCCGATGGTGCGCACGTTGGCCTTGCAGGCCAGCGTCTGGATGATGTGCAGCGAGTTGGTCAACACCACCAGCGAGATATCCGGCAGTTGGCGCGCCAAAAACCAGCTGGTGGAGCTGCTGTCCAGCAGCAGGCAATCCCCCGGCGCGATAAACTCCAGCGCGCGTTTGGCGATGCGCGTCTTCTGCTCCGGCGCCTCGTTGCTGCGCTGGCGGAAAGATTCCCCCTGGTCTATCTCGGCAGGCACATAGGTTTTCTCCACCGCCGGCGGCTCGACGAACACCGCGCCGCCGTGGCTGCGCAGCAGCAGGCCGCGCCGTTCCAGCAAGGCCAGATCACGCCGCGCCGTCTCGATAGAGATGTGGCACAGCTGCGCCACCTCCTGCACCATCACGCGGCCGCGCTGGCTCAAGACTTCGGTGATAAAACGATGACGTTCTACAGGCAGCATGTTTCTTTTCTCCTCCAGGACGATGACTACGATATCGATTTGCCGCGCCGCGTTTTGCGCGCAGACGCAAAGCGCATCGCCCCGCGCTCGGTCAACGATGGCGGTGTGATAGTTGTCAAAAAAATCGGGAAGGAAATGAAATGAATAATTACGAAAGTGTGGAGTTACAGGCAGTTATGATGCGTGAGCGTCTTAGACAGACAAGAGAGAAACGGTAAACGGTCACAATTCCACGTTCCGCAACATGACCGTTAATGACCGTTTTTGTGGTTTTGACCGAACGCCGGGCCTAAAGTAGCCCGGCATTCTATTTACAGCGGCTTATGCGCCGTTTCCCGCGCCGCCCATACCGCCCAAAGCGTGATAAGCAGAGCCAACGCGACATAGGCGGAAATCGCCAGCGTGCTGTCGTAAGATTTAAACAACGAAGTGATGATCAGCGGGGCAAAGCCGCCACCGATAATCCCCGCCAAGGTATAGGCTAACGACGATCCGGCATAACGCACCCGTGTCGGGAACTGTTCCGTGATGAATGCCGCCTGTGGCCCATACATCGCCGCATGGATCAACAGCCCGATCACCACTGCCATGCAGATCAACACCGGTTGACTGCTGTCGAGCAGGACGAAGAACCCAAACGCCCACGCTATCGCCGCCAATGCACCGCCGATATACACCGGACGACGGCCGAAGCGATCCGACAAGGCGCCAAACAGCGGTACCGCGACGGCGTTGCCTATCGCCCCCAGCATGGTGGCGCCCAGCGCCAGCGGGCGCGGCAGATTCAGCACGGTGGTGACGTAGGTCAATGTGAACACGACCACCAACGCATAGAGCACGTCAGAGCCGATACGCGATCCGCCGGCGATCAGCAGTGGGCGCATGTGCTGCGTGAAGACTTCGCGGATCGGCGACTGCGTAACATCTTTCGACGCCTCCAGTTGCAAAAATGCCGGCGTCTCACCCACCCCCCGACGCAGCCACAAACCGAAGATGACCAGCACCAGGCTCAGCAGGAACGGGATCCGCCAGCCCCATTGCTGGAAATCGTCCGCCGACATCGCCAACGTCACCAGCGTAATCAGGCCGGTGCCGATCAGCGAACCGCAGGACGGCCCTACCTGAGCAAAGGACGCGTTGCGCCCGCGCTGATGCGGCTTACCGTGTTCCATCGACAACAGCACCGCCCCCGCCCATTCTCCGCCCAGCGCAATGCCCTGAATAAAGCGCAGCGTCACCAGCAGCAACGGGCTCCAAATCCCCCAGCTGGCATAGCCGGGCAACAATCCCATCAGCGCCGTGGTCACGCCCATGATCACCAGCGTGGTGACCAGTACAAAGCGCCGCCCCAACACATCGCCAAGGTGGCCGAACACGATGCCACCGATCGGCCGGGAAACATAACCCACCGCGTAAGTGGAGAACGCCAGAATCGTGCCCACCAGCGGATCGAACGATGGGAAGAATACATGGTTGAAAATCAACGCGGCCATGATGTTGTAGACGGTGAAATCGTACCATTCCAACGCCGTGCCGATCGAGCTGGCCGCCGCCAGCTTGCCGGTATTGGGCGGTGCGGCGGCACTTTCTGCGGCCGGCGCGGCAGCCTGTGCCGTTTCAGAGGTGTATGCGTTCATGATGTCAGCTCCTGTGCGGTCAGTTGCCAGCCAAGGGCATAGTGCCAGGCATCGGCGGCGGGCATGTTCAGCGCTTCAGCGGCCTGCTCGCTTAAACGCAGGCCGGCTTCGGCGTCGCTGCTTTCGATCAATAGCATCGGCAGCATTCGGCGGTTTTCTCGCGATTCTTTCGGCAGCGGGGAACTGAGTTCGGCATCCGGCGTCAACAGGCTGCTGCGCACAAAGCCGGGCTGTTCAGCCAGCCGCGCGCCCAGTTGCAAGATGCGGGCATGCAGCGCTTCCGATGCCGCCGACGGCAGCACGAAGATACAGAGATGACTGCCGTACCCTTGGCCGGTGACCGCCTCCACCGCACACACCCGGCGCATTGGATCGCGCATTTTCTCCAGGCTGGCCACCGACCAAGGCGTTTGGTGTTGAAACGCGGCGCGATAGGCTTCGGAGGTAAAACTGGCCAACGATTCGGTTTTATACAGCCCCAAATATTGACGCCCGCCCTGCAATGCCCGATAGCGTGTGCCGGATAAAAAGCCGGGCACCCGCACCCGCTCCTCCACGTGTTCGCGGTCATACCAGCGATTGAAATCCGCATCATCCTGCGTGGCGACATCCGTCGCGACAAACAGCATTCCGTTCGGGGAATCGTTCATGGATATTCTCCTGGTCATCTCAAAAGGCAGGCCTGCGCCCACCGGAAAATCACGCCTTGGCAAGACGGCGTTCGATCGCCAGCGCCCATCCCAGCAGCGCCTCATCACACATCGGCAAGCCCGCCAGCATCAGGCCGATCGGCGCGGCGCCCGGCCGCTGGCAGGGCAAGGACAGCGCGCAGCCGTCGAGGAAATTGACGATCGCGGGATTGCGCAGCATCAGTCCGTTGCAACGGAAGTAGGCATCATCCGCCGCCAGCTCGCCGATAGTTGGCGCAATCATCGGCACGGTCGGCATCAGCAGAGCGTCAAACCTCTGCAGCTCCGCCGTAATCCGCCGCTGCCAGTCGGCGCGTTGCCGCTGCAACAGCTGCAGATCGGCGTCGCCCAAGGATGCACCGCGGCGAATGCGCGACAGCACCCGCGGGTCATAGCCCTCGGCCCGTTCAGCGATCAACGCTTGATGCCAGCGCCAGGACTCCAGCGCGGTGAAACCACCGTTGGCATTGATCGCCGCCAGCTCGGCAAACGCCGTAGCAGGAATGAATTCAATCTGCGCTCCCGCCTGAGACAGGCATTGCAGGCTGCGCTGGAATGCCTCGGCAACCGCCGGCTGCAGTTCATCCAGCACCACCGTTTGCGGCACGGCAAAATGCGCCTGCGCCAAGCTTTTTTGCGGCACCCGCAGCGGGCTGTCGGCAATCAGTGCGTCCAGCGCAATACAGCTGGCGACGTCATGAGCAATCACGCCGATCGAATCCAGCGAAGGCGACAGCGGCAATAAGCCAGCGTCATTGATGCGCCGTGCAGTGGGTTTATAACCGGTCAATCCGCACAGCGCGGCGGGTATGCGTACCGACCCGCCGGTATCGCTGCCAATCGCGCCCAGGCACATGCCGTCGGCCACCGCCACCGCCGCACCGGAAGAGGAGCCGCCGGGAATGCGTGCCGCCTGGCGCTCCCAGGGATTGGCCGGCGTCCCGTAATGCGGGTTGATGCCCAGTCCGGAATAGGCAAATTCCGTCATCGTCGTTTTGCCCACCACCACCGCGCCGGCTTGCAACAGCCGTTCTACTACCGCAGCGTGCTTTTCTGCGGGCGGCGCGTCGGCTAACACGCGCGAGCCCGCCGTGGTCACCTCACCGGCCACGTCAAACAGACCCTTGATTGAGACAGGCACGCCATCCAGCGCCGACAGCGGCGAGCCGGCGGCGCGCCGCCGATCGGAGGCCTGCGCTTGCCGTTGCGCCCACTCGGCGTAGGTTCGCGTAAACGCGCGCGCGCCCTCCCCCCGCTCATCGGCGATCTGCGCCAAAGCGGCGGCGGTCAGCTGCGCTGCGGTGAACTCCCCGCTAGCCAGGCCGGCGCTGGCCTGCATCAACGTCAGCTTTTTCATCACGCCACCACCGGCAGTTCAATGCTGCGATAACCGTGACTGATGGTGCGCCCAAGCACATCGTCCACCAGTTCCATGCGAAACTCGCCGGCCGGTCGAATGCCGCCGATCGCCGCCACCGTGCCGCAAGTCATCGCCAACCCGTCGGGCGTTTGCGGTTGCGCCAGCCCGCACTCCGGCGGCTGCATACCGGTGAAGTAACGCTCCAGCAAATCACCGGGCGTACGCAGCGCGGCAAGGCTGCCCTGTTGATACAATCGCCATTCGCCCTCTTCCTTGATCCACGAACGCAAGATCAAACTGTCCCAATGTTCCAGCACCTCCTGCAGCGGCCAGGCGGCTCGCGCCACCGGTTTAACGCAAATCTGTTTCGACAGCGCCACGCTGTGCGCTTCGAGTTGACGATCGGTGTGATCGGACGCCAATGACACGAACAGTTCGCCGCGATGGGCAAAAATCAGCGGCTCCGCTTCGCCGGACGTCGCGTTGCCAATGACTTCAATGGTCTCTTGCTGGCTCAACTGATTGGCGGCAACGCGGTAAAACAGGGGGATTGCACTGGGCTGGGGCACGCCCAGCTCGGCCAATTCACGAATATGGTGCAAGATCGCTTCGCGATCGCGCCCGGTCCAACCGGCGATCACCAGATGATCAATCTCAACATTCAACGTCGCTGCGCCGCGGGATTCAGGTAAAGTGAAGGTCAGTCTCATGGCAGTTTCGCCCCTATTGTTAAAACGCTGTGAAATTTCACTATATCTTTAGTTACCAAATAAGCGATTTTCATGCCATGTTTTTGTGTACTATGTCTAAAAACTTTCTTCTTGCAGGAGCAAAACGTGAAGACTGTTGACGCAGAAAGCCCGCAGCGCCCGATGACGGAAGAAGCCGGCGTCTCACTGAACGAGCTGGCCTACCGGCGCTTCAAACAGGCGCTGGTCACACTCAGCTACAAGCCGGGCGAATATCTCAATACCGCGCAGGTGATGAACGATCTGGATATGGGCAGAACGCCGATCAATCAGGCAATCCACCGCTTGGCCAACGAGGGGTTACTGCAGGTCATCCCGCGCAAAGGCGTGATGGTTTCACCGTTGTCGATGGACGATGCGTTGGAATTGATCGAAGTAAGGCTGGCTAACGAGATGCTGTGCATGCAGCTGGCGAGCCAGAGGATTACCGAGAGGCAAATCGCGACGCTGACCGAACTCAATCGGCAAATCGAAGCCGCGAGCCAGGAGCGAGATAGAGTGCGAATGATGACACTCGATCATGAGTTTCACCAGGAGCTGGCGCAGATCGCCGGCAATAACATGTTGGCGGATATCCTGAGTGTGCTGCACGCCAGGGCGCAGCGTTTTTGGGCCAGCACCCTGTCGCGGGAAGGGCATATGCGCGAAGTGATCGACGAACACCGGGCAATTATCGCCGCGCTGGCCGCACAAGACAGCGCCGCCGCCGCCGAGGCCGCGCAGGCGCATATCTTGTCATTCCGCAGCGCGCTGCTGCACGACGGGTAACCCCGCGGCGCAGGATATTACCGGGAATAGTTATGATGACCCTGTTCTGCCGATGAGCAGGAGATAAACGGTAAACGGTCACATTTCACGCTCCGCGGAATGACCGTTTTTATAGTTTTGACCGAGCTCCGTCGAGAGGTGGCCGACGTGGGTAGGCGTTGCCTTAAAAAACAGCAAAAAAAATCCGGTGAGAATCTCACCGGACCGTTAGCCACCTGACACAAATTATTCCTCGTGCTCATGCTCTTTCAACATCGCCTCACGCAGCACAGCGTTCAGGCGTTTCTGATAGCCCTTGCCTGGCCGCTGAAGCCAGGCCAACACATCCGCATCGATTCGGATGGTTTTCGATACTTTCATCGGTTTATAAAAACGCCCCTGAACCGCAGCCTGCCACTTCTCCTTACCCAGGGCCGGGGCATCGGTATAATCGATATCCTCATCCGGCAGCGCGCTCAGTGAAGCAATTTGCGCTTTCTGCTCCTCCGTCAACGGAGGGAGTACGCTATGCGCCAGATTTTTGGCGGAATTTTTGCGCTTCATATCTTCCCCTCTCTTTGGCATCGGCCTTGCGTGCTGAAATGATGCGCACGATCTCTACGGCATCGCCTTCGACATCCGTTTCGGTCGTCGTATGTGCCACCAGCAGCAACAAACAGGAGCCGACCATACCGATCGTTTGCCAGCGTTCTTCTCCATCCTCAATCCTTTCCAGCACGGCCAAATGGTTGGGATCCAGAAAAACCCGTTGCGCAATCTCAAAACTGACGCGGTGTTTACGCTGGTTACTGTGATTTTTATCCTGATTCCATTCAAAATAAACATACATTTTTGTAACTACATTTTGATTATTATTTAATCAAAATACACTCCGCACGGCGGGATGTCAAAACCCCTCATGCATTCAACGCCCGCCTGCGGCCTCGATAAAAGTGCCGGTCACGTAAGACGCGGCGTCAGACAGC
This sequence comes from Serratia sp. G204Y, assembly GCF_051172435.1. Classification (NCBI taxonomy): domain Bacteria; kingdom Pseudomonadati; phylum Pseudomonadota; class Gammaproteobacteria; order Enterobacterales; family Yersiniaceae; genus Serratia; species Serratia sp. G204Y. The sequence continues at coordinate 193,222 of NZ_JBPIZA010000007.1, forward strand.
AGCCAGGCGATCGCCTCCGCCACTTCCTGCGGCTGCCCGCCGCGCCGCATCGGCAAACTGTCCTTCACGCGATCCACCCGGCCGGGCTCGCCGCCGCTGGCATGCATCTCGGTATAGATGAATCCGGGCCGCACGCCGTTGACGCGGATGCCCTGCGCCGCCACCTCGCGCGCTAGCCCGATGGTCAGGGTATCGACGGCGCCTTTCGAGGCGGCGTAATCCACGTACTCCCCCGCAGCGCCTAAACGAGAAGCGGCGGAAGAAACGTTGACGATGGCGCCGCCCTGGCCGCCATGGCGCAGCGCCATGCGCTTCACCGACTCGCGGCAACACAGGAAGTAGCCAGTAACGTTGGTGCCGAGCACCTGATTGATGCGCTCGGCGGTCAACTGCTCAATGTTCGCCTGCCGGAACAGAATGCCGGCATTGTTGACCAACGCACTGAGCGTGCCCAGCCCCGCGTCCAGCGCGGCGAACATCGCCATCACCTGCGCTTTGTCGGCCACATCGGCCTGCAGCGCCAGCGCCTTGCCGCCCTGCGCCTCAATCTCTGCCACCACCTGCCGCGCCGCGCTTTCGTCACGCAGGTAATTCACGCCCACCGCATAACCCTGCCGAGCCAGCAACAACGCGGCCGCACGGCCAATTCCCCGGCTCGCGCCGGTCACCAATGCCACTTTCGTCATACTGTTTTTCTCTGGTTGGCGATATCAACACAGCGGCCTGCGCACAGGCGCCCCGTTTGTCCGTCAGAGTATAGAGCTGCGCCCTAAAAAGCGCTTCAAAGCTGAGCCAGGCGGCGCAGCTGCTTTTTAATCCGCGCTTTGACGCAGCCGTAGGCGTCCGACGTCGCTGCCTGATGCCCCCGTTGCAAGCCGGCAGCATGCGGGCCATTGTCGCTATGGCTCTGCGCATCGCCGCGAAAAGACAGCGTCAACAGAACGAGCAGCGCCGCCACGCCTGTATATATCAGCCGCCGCGAGGTGCCCGCGAGCGGGGAACCGTCAGTCTGCATGTTTCGCGCCCTCTGTCATGATTTCGAATGGCTGCAAAATAACTGAAATTCCCTTTTGCTCCCTTAACGCGAGATTAAAGCCAGATTAAGGTTTGCTTAAGAACGTACAGGCAAAGCGAGTTTCCCCGTTGTCTTCCCGGCAGGGTTATAGTTAGATAATCGCGACTTGAGGATCTCAGCGGAACAAACGTGAACATACTGTTGGTGGAAGACGACCTGCAATTAGGCAAGGCGCTGTGCCGCGCATTGGAGCTCACCGGCTTTAATTTGTGCTGGGTGCGCCTGCTCGCGGACGCGGAAAATAAACTTTCACCCGGCGGGTTCGACCTGATGCTGTTGGATCTCACGCTGCCGGACGGCGACGGTTTGCAAAAGCTGATCGCCTGGCGCGCCGCCGGGCAAAATATCCCCATCATCATCCTGACCGCCCGCGACCGCATCGAAAGCCTGGTGAACAGCCTGGATTCCGGCGCGGACGACTTTCTGGCCAAACCCTTTGCGCTGCCCGAGCTCATCTCACGCGTCAAGGCGGTCAACCGACGCATGGCGGGCTTCGCTTCGCAAACCTGGAGCCTCGGCACGCTGTATCTCGACCCGGTCAACCATCAGGTGACGCTGGATAACGAACTGCTGATGCTGTCGAAAAAAGAGTATCACCTGCTGCACGAGCTGATGCGCTGTGCCGGCACAGTGGTGCGCAAAGCGGTGTTGGAACAGCGGCTGTTCGGCCACGGCGACAGCGTGGAAAGCAACTCGCTGGAAGTGCACATGCATAATTTACGGCGCAAGATCGGTAAAGAAAGAATTATTACCGTACGCGGCATTGGTTATTTGCTGAAGAAAGAGTAGCAAGATGATCGGTTTCAAATCCTTCTTTATGCGCACCATTATTTTCCAGGTCCTGGCCATTTTATTATTGTGGGGGATCCTCGTCGCCTGGGTGAAATATTGGTATTACCCCGACATGGAAAAATATTTCGATAACCAGCAACGCATCGTCGCCGTGGGTATCGCCAATATTCTCGATGAAACCGGCACCGACAATATCGATTACCGCGGCATCATCAAGACCATTGAAGGCATGTACATTGATTCCATCAATAACGGCATGCAGGATCAAATCGATTACCACCCGCTGTTCGTGGTTTACGATCGGGACAACCGGGTGCTTTACAGTTCGCAAACGCAGGGAGAACCGCTGCGCCTGCCGCCTTCGGTGCTGTCGGGCTCCGTTAAGTACGCCGGCGCCAACTGGCATCTTGCCGGCAGCTGGAGCGAAAAGCGTCAGTACCGGGTGATCGTCGGCGAGTCGTTCAACGATCGCACCACGCTGTTCGGTAACCCGGCGGAAAGCACTGCCATGCCGCTGCTGGGCATTCTGGCGGCGATCATCATCACCTTGCTGTTTACCGCCTACTTCAGCCTGCGGCCGCTGCGCCAGATCGCCCGCACCATCTCCGATCGCCAGCCGGGTAATCTGTCGCCGATCAACGTCAGCGAGCAGTATCAGGAAATCCGGCCGGTGGTGGTGGAGGTCAACAAGCTGATGGCGCGCATCGACGCCGCCAACCAGCGCGAAAAACGCTTTATGGCCGATGCGGCGCACGAACTGCGCACGCCGATCGCCGCCGTGCTGGCGCAGCTGCATCTGCTGACCCAGGTCAGCGAGCAGCAGGAGCGCCGGGAGATCATCGGCGACATGCAGCAGGGGCTGGATCGCGCGGCGTCGCTGTCGCGCCAGCTGATCAACCTGGCCAAGCTGGAGGCGGAAGATTTTCCGCTGAAAATCGAGGCAGTGGACATCTACGCAGAGATCGGAAAATGCATCGCGCAGCACGTCCCCTATGCGCTGGAAAAGGATGTGGAACTCTCGCTCGACGGCAGCGAGGACGTGGTGGTAACCACCGATCGCCATGCGCTGATCGCCATCTTCACCAACCTGCTGGACAACGCACTCAAGTACGCGCCGCCCGGCAGCCGCATCGAAGCCCATATCCGTTCACTGGCACCGCTCGGCTGCTATATTACGTTGCGCGACAACGGCCCCGGAGTGAGCGAAGAGCACCTTCCGCGCCTGTTTGAACGCTTTTACCGCGTGCCCGGCACGCAGCAGACCGGCAGCGGACTGGGATTGGCCATCGCCCGGAACCTGGCCGACAAGATTGGCGCGCAGCTGCGCGTCACCGAAGGCCTCGACGATCGCGGCATCGGTTTTATTATCGATTTGCCGGAAAGTTACCGGCCACAGACTGAGAGTGAACAACGATCATGAGCGCCCCTGTCCTGCTGCAACGGCAGCAACTCGACCGACTATGGGATATTGACCGCAGCGAAATCATCGACACCCTGTATCGCCTGCAGGACGGTAAACTGCAAGCCTACCCGGACTACTACGACGTGCGCGGTTGGGATCCGCACGACCGGGAAACCTATACGCCTATCCACGAAGCCTGCTTCGATCGCGGCGGCGCGTTTTTCGCGCGCTTCGAAGGCGAGGAGATCGTGGCGGCGGCGGCGCTGGATACCGAGCCGCGCGGCCCGCAGCGGGATCTGCGCCAGCTGCTGTTCTTTTACGTCAGCGCGCACCAACGCGGCCAGGGGTTAGGCAAGCAGCTGTTCCAGCTCTGCCTGCGTCAGGCGGCGCAAGAAGGCGCCGCCGGGCTGTACGTCTCCTCCATCCCCAACAAAAGCACCGTAGACTTCTATCTGGCGCAAGGGTGCCGGCTCATCGAGCGCCCGGATGCCGAGCTGTTCGCCCGCGAGCCGGAGGATATTCACCTGGTCTGCCCTTGCCGCTAGCGGCAGGAACTTAGCGGGCGATGCGTATCACCGAACGCACGTCGCTTTTTTTGTTCAGATCCCATACCTCGGCGATCTCCGCCAGCGCGTGCTCCTGCGTCTCGATAGTGAGCGCGCCCGTCGCCGCCAGCGCCAGAATTTCGGTCGCGTAGCGCTGCATCTCCGGGATCGGCGGGAAGTTGCCGGTGCCGCTGCCGAGGATTTGCAGCTGATTGCTGCGCAGCACCGCCGCCGGCAGCCGGATGTCCGGCGCGGCCATCGAGCCGACGTTGACCAGGCGAATGCCGCGCCCGCCGGCGTAAGACGAGAGATCGTGATTATTGAGCGTCGCGAGCAGCGCTTCGGTCGCCGGACCCCAGATATAATCGACGATCACCTGATAACCGCCCGGCCCCGCCGCCGCCGCGAAGGCCTGCGTCAGCGCCTCGCCCTGCAGGCTCAGATCCACCGTGGCATCCACGCCCAACGCTTCCAGCACGCTCAGCCGACGGCCGGCGGCAACGATGCGCCCGGCTCCCGCCTGACGCGCCGCGGCGACCGCCAGTTTGCCCGAGGTGCCGGTAGCGCCGATGATCAGCACCGTTTCACCGGGCTGCAGATCCGCCCGCCAGCGCAGCGGCAGCCAGGCGGCGAAGGCCGGATTGATCAGCGCCGCCGCCGTGGCGTCGTCCACCGCCTCCGGCACCGGCACCGTCCATGACGCGACGCTGCGCTCAGCCATCGCGCCGTAAGGGCGGCGGAAGGAGGCGAAATACACCCGTTGCCCGTCGGCCGTCCGGCCCACGCCGTCGGTGCCGGGCACGATCGGCAGCTGCTTGGGGCTGGAGTAATGGGTGCCGGCGACGGTGGCGCGATCCAGCTGTTTGATACCGGCCGCCAGAACGTCGATCGGCACTTCATTCGCCTGCGCCTGAGGCTCCTCAAAGGTGCCGAAAACCGGGGCTTGCCCCAACGCTGTTACGATTGCCGCTTGCATGGTGACTCCTCAAATCGTGGGAACGTACGGGAAAGAATAGGCCGCAATAAAATAAAAAGGGACACCGCATGATGCGGTGTCCCCCGAACACAAACTTTGCCGAACGTGTTATTCGTAGTCGCTCATCGGCACGCAAGAGCAGAACAGGTTACGGTCGCCGTACACGTCATCCAGACGCTTAACGCTCGGCCAGTACTTGTTCTCGCGCACGCCGGCCACCGGGAACACCGCCAGCTCACGGCTGTACGGATGCTGCCAGTCGTTAACCAGCTCAGCCTGCACGTGCGGCGCATTCACCAGCGGGTTGTCTTCCAGCGGCCATTCGCCTTTGGCGACGCGGTCGATCTCGCTGCGGATCGCCAGCATCGCATCGATAAAGCGATCCAGCTCCACTTTGCTTTCCGACTCGGTCGGCTCGACCATCAGCGTGCCCGCCACCGGGAACGACATGGTCGGCGCGTGGAAGCCGAAGTCGATCAGGCGCTTGGCGATGTCCATTTCGCTGATACCGGTCTCTTCCTTCAGCGGACGAATATCAAGGATACATTCGTGCGCCACGCGGTGATCGCGGCCGGTATACAGAATCGGATAGGCGTCTTTCAGGCGGGTAGCGATGTAGTTGGCATTCAGGATCGCCATCTGGCTGGCCTGCTTCAGGCCTTCCGCGCCCATCATGCGGATGTACATCCAGCTGATAGGCAGGATGGAGGCGCTGCCGAACGGCGCTGCGGAAACCGCGCCCTGCTGGGTGGTTACGCCGTCGATCTGCACGACGCTGTGGCCCGGCACAAACGGCGCCAGGTGCGCTTTCACGCCGATCGGGCCCATGCCCGGGCCGCCGCCGCCGTGCGGGATGCAGAAGGTTTTATGCAGGTTGAGGTGCGAAACGTCCGCGCCGATGTAGCCTGGCGTGGTGATGCCCACCTGGGCGTTCATGTTGGCGCCGTCCAGATACACCTGGCCGCCGAACTGATGCACGATCTGGCACACTTCGCGGATGGTTTCTTCATACACGCCGTGGGTCGACGGGTAGGTCACCATGATGCAAGAGAGCTCTTCGCCCGCCTGCTCCGCCTTGACGCGCAGATCGTGCAGATCGATGTTGCCGTTCTTGTCGCAGGCGACCACCACCACGCTCATGCCCGCCATCTGGGCGGAGGCCGGGTTGGTGCCGTGCGCGGAGCTCGGGATCAGGCAGACGTGACGGCCCGCTTCGTTGCGGCTTTCGTGGTAGCGGCGGATCGCCAGCAGGCCGGCGTATTCGCCCTGCGCGCCGGAGTTCGGCTGCATGCACACCGCGTCATAGCCGGTCAGTTGCACCAGCCACTGAGACAGTTGGCCGATCATCTGCTGGTAGCCGGCAGCCTGCTCCGGCGGGCAGAACGGGTGCAGCTCGGAGAATTCAGGCCAGGTGATCGGGATCATTTCCGCCGCGGCGTTCAATTTCATGGTGCAAGAGCCCAGCGGGATCATCGCCTGGTTCAGCGCCAGATCCTTGCGCTCCAGGCGATGCATGTAACGCATCATCTCGGTTTCGCTGTGATAGCGGTTGAATACCGGGTGGGTCAGGATCGGATCCTGGCGCAACATGGCGGCCGGGATCGATTGACTGCTCTTGCTCACCGCCGCGTCCAGCGCGTCGATGTCCAGGCCGTGGTTGTCGCCGGCCAGCAGTGCGAACAGCGTCTGCACGTCTTCGCGCGAGGTGGCTTCGTCCAGCGTGATGCCTACGGCGCCGTGGATATCGGTACGCAGGTTGATGCCGAAGCTCAGCGCGCGTTCCAGCACCGCCGCTTTGTCTTTCACTTCAACGGTCAGGGTGTCGAACCAGGTGTTGTGACGCAGCGTCAGGCCGGCCTTCTGCAGCCCGGCGGCCAGAATGTCGGTCAGGCGATGGATACGCCCGGCGATGCGCTGCAGCCCCTGTGGGCCGTGGTACACCGCGTACAGGCTGGCGATATTGGCCAGCAGCACCTGCGAGGTACAGATATTCGAGTTGGCCTTCTCGCGGCGGATATGCTGCTCGCGGGTCTGCATCGCCATGCGCAGCGCGGTGTTGCCGGCGGCATCACGGGAAACGCCGATGATGCGGCCCGGCATCGAGCGCTTGAACTCGTCGCGGCAGGCGAAGAAGGCGGCGTGCGGGCCGCCGTAGCCCATCGGCACGCCGAAGCGCTGCGCGGAGCCGAACACCACGTCGGCACCCTGCTTGCCCGGCGCGGTCAGCAGCAATAGGGCCATGATGTCGGCGGCCACGCTGGTGATGATTTTGCGCGATTTCAATTCAGCCAGCAGCGCGCTGTAGTCGTGCAGCTCGCCGGTGGTGCCCACCTGTTGCAGCAGCACGCCGAACACGCCGTCCAGCTCCAGCACTTTTTCCGCTTTATCGACGATGACGTCGAAGCCGAAGGTTTCGGCGCGGGTGCGCACCACGTCCAGCGTCTGTGGATGCACGTCGTCAGCCACGAAGAAGCGGTTGGCGTCTTTCAGCTTGCTGGCGCGTTTGGCCAAGGCCATCGCTTCGGCGGCGGCGGTGGCTTCATCCAGCAGCGAAGCGGAAGCCAGATCCAGGCCGGTCAGATCGAGGGTCACGGTCTGGAAGTTCAGTAGCGCTTCCAGGCGGCCCTGCGACACTTCCGGCTGATAAGGGGTATAAGCGGTGTACCAACCCGGATTTTCCAGCATGTTGCGCAGGATCACCGGCGGCGTCAGCACGGCGCTGTAGCCCATGCCGATATAGGATTTGTAGCGCTGATTTTGCGAGGCGATCGCCTTCAGCTCAGCCAGCGCCTGGTGTTCGGTCGCCGCGTCGCCGACCGGCGGCGGCCCCGGCAGCTGAATGTCCGCCGGCACGATCTGTTGGATCAGCGCGCTGAGCGAGCGAGCGCCCACCGCTGCCAGCAACTCCTGGCGTTGTTCCGCAGAAGAGCCGATGTGGCGTTCAATGAACGCTTCGCTGTGTTCGAGTTGGCTGAGTGTCTGGGTCATTGCTACAAATTCCTGAATGCTTGCGTGATACGGGATATAGCTTGAGCGGTAACTAAAACGCCCCGGCCAAAAGGCCTGGGGCGTGGTCACGATTACTCGTCGATCGAGGCCTGATAAGCCGCGGCGTCCAGCAGGTTCGCCAGCTCGCCTTCGTCGGCGGCTTTAATCTGGAACAGGAAGCCGTCACCGTAAGGCTCGCTGTTCACCAGCTCCGGGGAGCTTTCCAGCTCGCCGTTCACCGCCACGATTTCGCCGCTGATCGGCGCGTAAATGTCCGACGCTGCCTTGACGGACTCCGCCACGGCGCAATCTTCACCGGCGGCGACTTTGCGGCCCACTTCCGGCAGATCGACAAACACCATATCGCCCAGCAGTTCCTGCGCGTGTTCGGTGATGCCTACGGTGTAAACGCCGTTACCTTCTGAACGAACCCACTCGTGGGAGGATGCGTATTTCAATTCTGTTGGCACATTGCTCATCGCCGGTTACTCCTTCGAAGAAATAAAAGAATCAATCAATAAAAAATCAATTTGTCAGCGGCTTGCCGGCGCGAACGAAACCGGGCTTGGTCACTTTGACCGGCATTTCACGGTTGCGGATCTGCACGATGGCCTGCTCGCCGATGCCCGCCGGCACGCGCGCCAGCGCGATGCTGAAGCCCAGCGTCGGAGAGAACGAACCGCTGGTGATCACGCCTTCGTGGGTTTGCCCCGCCGCGTCGGTGAAACGCACCGGCAGCTCATTACGTAATACGCCTTTTTCCGTCATGATCAAGCCGACCAGTTGCTCGGTGCCCTGATCGCGCTGTTGTTCCAGCGCTTCACGGCCGATGAAACGGCGATCTTCCGGCTGCCAGGCGATGGTCCAGCCCATGTTGGCGGCCAGCGGCGAAACGCCTTCGTCCATCTCTTGCCCGTAGAGGTTCATGCCCGCTTCCAGACGCAGCGTGTCGCGCGCGCCCAGACCGGCCGGCTTGACGCCCGCGGCCAGCAATTTTTGCCAGAAATCCGCCGCCTGATCTTTCGGCAGCGCGATCTCATAGCCGGCCTCGCCGGTGTAACCGGTGGTGGCGATGAACAGCTCGCCGGCCTGCACGCCGAAGAACGGCTTCATGCCTTCGACCGCACTTTTTTGTTCCGGGGTGAACAGCGTGCCGGCGCGCTCTTTGGCTTGCGGGCCCTGCACCGCGATCAGCGCCAGATCGTCGCGCACCGTCAGCGCAACGCCATACGGCGCGGCGTGCTCTTCGATCCAGGCCAGGTCTTTGTCGCGGGTGGCGGAGTTCACCACCAGGCGGAAATAGTCTTCAGTGAGGAAATAAACGATCAGGTCGTCGATCACGCCGCCGGAGGCATTCAGCATGCCGGTGTACAGCGCTTTGCCGGGTTGGGTCAGTTTGGCGACGTCGTTCGCCAGCAGGTAGCGCAGGAACTCGCGGGTGCGGGCGCCGTGCAGATCCACAATGGTCATGTGGGACACGTCGAACATGCCGGCATCCTGACGCACCGCGTGGTGCTCATCAAGCTGCGAGCCGTAGTGCAGCGGCATCATCCAGCCGTGAAAGTCTACCATGCGCGCACCGCACGCCACGTGCTGGTCGTACAGTGGGGTTTGCTTTGCCATCTTTTCCCTCTTTCCACTCGTCGCTAGAAGTTAGGGTGCTGCCACGCAATGCGGCGGAGCCTGGCTCGCGGCCCGATCGCCATGGCGCACTGACTGCTCAACACAAATGCTGCGCCGGGACGGGCGGAAACTGCGTGCAACCGCCGTGACGCAAACGATACCTTTCCCTCGAACTTATCACCGAACGACCACATTAACCATAAGTTAAAATAGGCTCATCGCCGTTCCGGGGCGGTAAAATGCCGGGCTAGTGTGCAGAGTTTTTCACTGGAAAAATGCGCTTTAAGGCACAAAATTAACAATTAAAGCGGCAAAACTCCGAAGTTATATAACAAACCGACGGCCGCACATGAGATTCCGACTTTTGATAACCGAACATGGAATTAGAAAAAGTAATGATAAAAAGCGGCTGAAATTAGATTATTTCAAATGAAGGGTTATTAAGGAAAGACGATGGCATAAGGCAAGAAGCGCGAGCCCGCGGAGGGCTCGCAGAAGGCAGGATGTCAGGCAAGCCACTCGGGCAGATCGTTCAGGCCCATCGCCTGACGCACCAGCTTCGGCTTGACGCCCGGCAGGCTATCCGCCAGCCGCAGGCCCACGTCGCGCAGCAGCTTTTTGGCCGGGTGGTTGCCGTCGAACAGTTCGCGGAACCCCTGCATGCTGGCCAGCATTACCGCCGCGCCATGTTTGCGGCGGCGCTCATAGCGACGCAGATAGAGGTGCTGGCCGATATCCTTGCCCTGCCGCTGCAGGCGGCGCAGTTCGGAAATCAGCTCGGCGGCGTCCATAAAGCCCAGATTCACGCCCTGCCCGGCCAGCGGATGCACGGTATGCGCCGCATCGCCCACCAGCGCCAGGCGGTGCGCGGCGAAACTGCGCGCATAGCGGCCGGTCAGCGGGAACGCCAGCCGTTCGCTTTCCAGGCTGCAAGCCCCCAGGCGCATGTCGAAGGCCATCGCCAGTTCGCGGTTGAACTGCGCCGGTTCCAGCTGCTTGAGCCGCTCGGCGTCTTCCGGCGTCACCGACCAGACGATGGAGCTCAAATGCGGATCGCTGAACGGCAGGAACGCCAGAATGCCGTCGCCGTGGAAAATTTGCCGTGCCGTCGCCTGATGCGGCTCTTCGGTGCGAATGGTGGCGACCAGCGCATGGTGGCGGTAATCCCAGAAGGTAAGCGGAATGTCGGCGTGCTGGCGCAGCCACGACTGGGCGCCGTCGGCGCCGATCACCAGGCGGGCGGTCAGCATGCGGCCATCCTCCAGCGTGACGAAAGCGTCGTTCTCGCCCCACGCCACCTGCTTGAGCGCGGCCGGGGTAATCAGCGTGATGTCCGACAGGCTTTCGGCGCGTTTCCACAGCGCCTGCTGGATCACCGAGTTTTCGATGATGTGGCCGAGATGGCTGAAGCCGCACTCGTCGCCGCGGAAGGCGATTTTGCCGAAGCTGTCGCGATCCCACACTTCCATCGCGTTATAAGCGCTGGCGCGCAGCTGGAGAATGTCATCCCACACGCCGATATGCTGCAGCAAACGCTCGCTGGCGGCATTGATGGCGGAGACCCGCAGCGCAGGCTGCTCCGACGGCGGCGCCATGTCCGGCTGGCGCTGCTCCAGCACCGCCACGCGCAGCCCGCTGCCCTGCAGGCCGCAGGCCAACGCCAGCCCCACCATACCGCCACCGGCGATAATCACGTCAAATGATTGCATGCTGCTCGATTTCCTTAAATAACGCGCGACGCCTTGCCGCGCCGCGTTTTGGGCGCGCCACAGGGCGCCCGATTCTGTGTCTAACGTTCCACCCAGCCCAGCGTGCGCTTGGCGAAGGCGTCGCGCACCGCCGGCAAACGCTCCATCGCCATCAGCCCCAGGTTGCGGCCGACCACCAGCGGGGCATACCGGTTGGCGAACAGGCGGATCAATCCGTCGGTCACGCCGATCGTCGCCTGCTGATCGTTTTGCCGCCGCTGCTGATAGCGGCTCAGCAGCGCATAACCACCGGCGTCTTCGCCGCTGTTCATCGCTTCTGCCAGCGTTTCCGCCAGCGACATCACGTCGCGCAGACCGAGGTTGAACCCCTGCCCGGCGATCGGATGCAGCGTCTGCGCCGCGTTGCCCACCAGCGCCAGACGATGGCTGACATGGCGATCGGCGGTCAGCAGGCTGAGCGGATAGCTGTGCCGTTTACCGGCCTTGAGGATGCGCCCCAGCCGCCAGCCGAAGGCCTGTTGCAGCTCGGCGATAAAACGCTCGTCGTCCCAAGCATCCACCCGGGCGCGATCTTCGCGCGCATGGCACCACACCAAAGAACTGCGCCCCTGCGACATCGGCAGCAGCGCCAGCGGCCCGTAGCGGGTAAAACGCTCGAAGGCGCGCCCCTGCGGATCTTCCGCCGTGGTGACGTTGGCGATGGTGGCGAACTGCGGATAGTCCTCCTGCCGCCACTGCACGTTGCAGGCCTGCGCCAGCGCCGAACGCGAACCGTCGGCCGCCACCAGCAGTTGCCCGCACAGGCGCAGACCGGTATCCAGTTGTACTTCCGCCCGCTCGGCGGTGCGAATCACGTCCACCACCCGCGCGGGGCAGTGCAGCGTAACGCCCGGCGCCTTCGCCAGCAGCGCGAACAGCCGCTGCCCGGCGTCATGCAGTTCGATCACCTGGCCGAGCGCATCGACCTGATAATCCTGCGCCTGCAGATTCACGAAACCGGCGTGGCCGCGATCGCTAACGTGCACCTGAGCGATCGGCGTAGCGCAATCGCGCAGCGCCGGCCAAACGCCGATGCGCGCCAGCTGTTGGCAAGTGCCCTGCGCCAGTGCGATGGCGCGGGCGTCAAAGCCCGGATGGCTGTGGTCATCCGGCCGAGTCGCCTCGACCAGATCCACCGCCATTCTTCCCTGAGTAAGCGACGAGATAGCCAGCGCCAGCGTCGCGCCCGCCATACCGCCACCAACGATAATTACGCTCATTTTATGACCTTGTCGCCGCCATCAACGCTTCGATGGCATCGGCGTCTTTCACCACGGTAGCGGTCAGGTTTTCATTGCCGTCGGCGGTGATCACGATGTCGTCCTCGATGCGGATGCCGATGCCGCGGTATTCCGCCGGCACGTCCGCATCCGGCGCAATGTACAGCCCCGGTTCCACGGTCAGCACCATGCCCGGCTCCAGCAGCCGATCGCGGCTCGGCGTGCCGTAGTGGCCGACGTCGTGCACGTCGAGGCCCAGCCAGTGGCTCAGCCCGTGCATGAAGAACTGCCGGTGCGCCTGCTCGGCGATAAGCTGATCGACTTCACCTTTCAATACGCCCAGTTCCACCAGCCCGACCACCATGATGCGCACCACTTCGTCGTTGACTTCGCGGATGCTGGTGCCGGGTTTAAACAGTTCCAAAGCGCGCAGCAACGACGCCAGCACGATGTCGTACACCGCGCGCTGCGGCTTGCTGAACTTGCCGTTGACCGGGAAGGTGCGGGTGATGTCGCCGGCATACCCCTGGTACTCACAACCGGCGTCGATCAGCACCAGATCGCCGTCGCGCATCTGGCTCTCGTTCTCGGTGTAGTGCAGGATACAGCCGTTTTCGCCGCTGCCGACGATGGTGTTGTAAGACGGGTAGCGGGCGCCGAGGCGGGTGAATTCATGGTGAATTTCCGCTTCCAGCTGGTATTCGAACATGCCCGGGCGGCATTTTTCCATCGCGCGGGTGTGCGCCAGCGCGCTGATCTCACCGGCGCGACGCATCACCGCCAGCTCTTCCGGCGATTTGAACAGGCGCATGTCATGCAGCCACGGCCGCCAGTCGGTCACGGTGGCCGGCGCCTGCAGATTCTGGCGAAACCCCTTGCGCAGCTTGTCCAACGCGCCGAACAGGATCTGATCGGCATAGGCGTATTCGCCCTGCGCGTGGTAGACCACGTCCAGGCCGTTGAGCAGCAGGTGCAGCTGGTCATTGATTTCATCGAACGGCAGCGCGCGATCCACGCCCAGCTTCGCCGGCGCGGCGTCTTGCCCCAGGCGGCGGCCAAACCAGATTTCCGCCGTCAGATCGCGCACCCGGTTGAACAGCACGCTGTGGTTGTGCGTTTCGTCGCTTTTGATCAGCACCAGCACCGCTTCCGGCTCATTGAAGCCGGTCAGGTACCAAAAGTCGCTGTTCTGCCGATAGGGATAGTCTGAATCTGCACTGCGCGTCGTTTCCGGCGCAGAGAAAATAACCGCCGCGCTGGCCGGCGCCATTTTCGCCAACAGCGCCTGACGGCGGTTGTTGAATTCCTGCTGAGTCATTACCTTCTCCTGAAATCATGCCATCCGCATCGCCGGCGGAGGGCCGATAGGACGTTTAGTGCAACGTCGGTTTGATGTTTTCCGGCGCCGTTGGCTTGTGACGGGTGAATTCGCCGTAGCACATGATGGCGGCAACCCGCACATACTCCGCCACTTCTTCCAGCGACTGCTCCAATTCTTCCTGATCTTCGTCTTCGTCGTAGCCCAGCTGCGCGATGTTGCGCAGATCGTCGATCGCTTCACCGACTTCGTCTTTCACCTGGGCCAGTTTGGGCTGCATCATGCCCAGCCCGAGCAGGAAGTGGTTGACCCAACCGGCCAACGCGTCGGCGCGATCGAACACGCTGACGGCTTCCCCTTCCGGCAACATCAGTTGGAACAGGAATTCGTCGTCTTCCAGCGTTTCGCGCGTCACTTCATACAGCTGTTGCAGCGGTTGGCTGAGCGCCTGCGGGAAGGCGACGCCTTCATTGGTCAGATCGTGCACCAGCGCCTGCCAGCCGGCATCACGGCTGCCGCCGCACAGCAGGCCGCTGATCAGGCCGTGCATTTCTGCCGCGGTCAGCGCCACCGACTGCTGGTTGAGGGCCACGGTCAAAGATTGGTAACTTGGAAATGTATTCTGTATAGACATGCGCATTCGTCATCGTTGGCAGGATAAGTTCGTGTTATGCTACCACCAAGGTCCGTCGCTATACCAGATAAGCGCGACACCTCAGTGGCTAGTTATAATCGCGATGTGGCAGGTTTCACACTGCGCCGGCGGGTGACGAAAGTGCGGTAAATACGCATTTTGAAACCCTTTTTTGACTGGCAATGTGCGCCACAGTAGATTACAACCAGGTACTGAAAAAGGGGTTGTATCTTGGTACCGAGGTATATATAGTGGCGCCCGCTTTGACGGCCCGGCCAGGGCGGACAAGGCTGGCGCGAAATTTAGGCAGGAAGGTGGCATGTCTGCACAACCGGTAGATATTCAAATTTTTGGCCGCTCGTTAAGAGTCAATTGCCCGCCAGAACAACAAGATGCGTTGAATATGGCGGCGGACGATCTTAACCAACGGTTGCAAGATCTTAAAGTTCGCACTAGAGTCTCCAATACTGAGCAACTGGTTTTCATCGCGGCATTGAACGTCTGTCACGAACTTGCTCAAGAACGGTTGAAAACCCGTGACTATGCGTCCAATATGGAACAACGCATACGGATGCTGCAGCAGACCATTGAACAAGCGTTGCTTGAACAAGGTCGCATCTCTGAACGTCAGGATGCACAATTCGAATAACTTAAGTTGTTGAAATCACAGTTTCGGCAACGAGTACAAAATTTCTCTGAGATGTTCGCCAGCGGGCCAGTCCCCTGAGCCGATATTTAGTACAAACAGAATGTGTTGCTCCGCGATCGGTGAGCACGCTCGGTGCGCCGAGAAGCCTTAAGATTGCGACGGCACGTTCACCTTGAACCATGGGTTCAAGGGTTACAGCCTGCGACGGCATCTCGGAGATTCCCCTTCTCAGCGGTTTATGTGTGCCGAACGCCACACTGAGCAAGCCTGATACGATGCCTTTTCAACCCCAATTTGCGCAGCAGCGCCAAGCCATTCGTCAACTCATACGCCAACGTCGGCGCGAGCTTACGCCGGGCCAGCAACGCTTTGCCGCAGACAAGATAGCCGAGCGCCTCGTCGCGCATACGCACATTAAGGCGGCGCACAGCATCGCGGTATTCCTGTCGTTTGACGGTGAACTCGACACCGGGCCGCTGATCGAGCAACTGTGGACGCTCGGCAAACGGGTTTACCTGCCGGTGCTGCACCCGTTCAGCCCGGGCCACCTGCTGTTCCTGCGCTATGCGCCGGAAACGCCGCTGGTGCGCAATCGCTTCAATATTCTCGAACCGCGCCTCGATGTGCGCCAGGTGCTGCCGCTGGGCGAGTTGGACGTCGTGCTGACGCCGCTGGTGGCGTTCGATCATACCGGGCAGCGTCTGGGCATGGGCGGCGGCTTTTACGATCGCACCCTGCAAAACTGGCGCAGCGGCGGCCCCTATCCTATCGGCCTGGCCCATGATTGCCAGCAGGTGGAGCGCCTGCCGATCGAGCACTGGGATATCCCGCTGCCGGAAATCCTCACCCCGCTCTGCAGCTGGGCGTGGCACGAGCCCAAATAGCAAAAGGCCGGATCGCTCCGGCCTTTTTCGTTGCGGCGAGCCGCCGAATCAGAACAGCAGACGGGCTCGAATGGTGCCGTCGATGGCCTTCATACGCTGCAGCGCGGCGTCGGCGCGCGCGGTTTCCGCTTCGATGTCGATCACCACGTAGCCGATTTCAGGCCCGGTTTGCAGATACTGTGCGGCGATGTTAACCCCCTCTTCGGCGAAGATCTGGTTAATCTGCGTCAGCACGCCCGGGCGGTTTTCGTGGATGTGCAGCAGGCGGCTGGCGTTCGGGCCATGCGCCGGCAGCGACACTTCCGGGAAGTTGACGGCGGACAGGGTCGACCCGTTGTCGGAGTATTTCGCCAGCTTGCCGGCCACTTCGTCGCCGATATTCTCCTGCGCTTCCTGGGTGGAGCCGCCGATGTGCGGCGTCAGCAGCACGTTGTCGAACTCACACAGCGGCGAGTTGAACGGATCGCTGTTGGTCGCCGGTTCTTCCGGGAAGACGTCGATCGCCGCGCCCGCCAGGTGATTGCTGGCCAGCGCGTCGCACAGCGCGGGAATATCCACCACGGTGCCGCGCGAAGCGTTGATCAGAATGGCGCCCGGCTTCATCAGCGCCAGCTCTTCCGCCCCCATCATGTTCTTGGTGGCCAGCGTTTCCGGCACGTGCAGCGTCACCACGTCGCTCATATTGAGCAGATCGGACAGATGGCGCACCTGCTGCGCGTTACCTAACGGCAGCTTGTTCTCGATGTCGTAGAAGAACACCTTCATGCCCAGCCCTTCGGCCAGAATGCCCAGCTGGGTGCCGATGTGGCCGTAGCCGATGATGCCCAGCTTTTTGCCGCGCGCCTCGTAGGAGCCCACGGCCAGTTTGTGCCACACGCCGCGGTGCGCCTTGGCGTTGGCGGCCGGAATGCCGCGCAGCATCAACAGCAGCTCGCCCAGCACCATTTCGGCCACGGATCGGGTATTGGAGAACGGGGCGTTGAAGACCGGAATACCGCGCTTGGTCGCCGCTTTCAGATCAACCTGGTTGGTGCCGATGCAGAAGCAGCCCACCGCCACCAGTTTTTCTGCGGCGGCAAACACCTCTTCGGTCAGATGCGTACGCGATCGGATGCCGACGAAGTGCGCATCGCGGATGGATGCCTTCAGCGATTCGGTGTCTAACGCACCCTTGTGGTATTCGATGTTGGTATAACCGGCGGCACGTAAATTATCGACCGTGCTCTGATGAACCCCTTCCACCAACAGGAATTTAATCCTGTCTTTCTCCAATGATACTTTTGCCATTTACCCGACCCTATGTTCAGACTTCAGAAGCGGCTGTGACGACACAGCTCCCATCCAACATAACAAAAATAACGCGGGCGGCAATACAAACGATTGCCTGCCCGGCAGGACAAGGCGCAGCGTTGATGGCGGTTTACGGCAGAAAATGCCATAGGGAAAGTTTTCGGCAGAAGCTTTGGGGAGTCAGTTTTCACAATGTGACATAAGTCACCAAATTTGCCGTTTTTCAGAAAAGATATTTTAACCGAAGAATTATGCGGCCCGGCGCTACCGGGCCACAAACGGCGGAGGTTTATTTGACCACTTTCACGCCTTCCGGGGTGCCGACCAGCGCCACGTCCGCGCCGCGGTTGGCGAACAGCCCCACGGTCACCACGCCGGCGATGCCGTTGATCTTGTTCTCCAGCGCGATGGCGTCGGTGATGCTCAGGTTATGCACATCGAGGATCACGTTGCCGTTGTCGGTCACCACGTTTTGGCGATACTCCGGCAGGCCGCCGAGTTTCACCAGCTCACGCGCCACGTAAGAGCGAGCCATCGGGATCACTTCCACCGGCAGCGGGAACTTGCCCAGCACGTCCACTTGCTTGCTGGCGTCGACGATGCAGATAAATTTCTTGGCGATGGCGGCGATGATCTTCTCGCGCGTCAGCGCCGCGCCGCCGCCTTTGATCATCTGCATATGGCCGTTGATTTCGTCCGCGCCGTCCACATAAATATCGAGCGAGTCCACTTCATTGCTGTCGAACACATGGATGCCGAGGCTTTTCAGCTTGGCGGTGGAGGCGTCGGAGCTCGATACCGCGCCTTCGATCTGGTGCTTGATGGAGCCCAGCGCGTCAATAAAGTGGGCGGCGGTAGAGCCGGTGCCGACCCCGACGATGGTGCCCGGCGTCACGTATTCCAGCGCCGCCCAGCCCACCGCTTTTTTCAGTTCATCCTGCGTCATAATATGTCCCTTGCCTCTGTACGAAAACGTGTGCGTATTATAGGGTAAAACGCTGTTTTTCACGCCGGCAGGATCACACTTATTTACCGCAGCCCGCATTTTTAGCCGCTTAGCGGCGAGACGGGGGCGTGATTTTTCCACCTGCGCCGTGCGCAAAATGTGGCATAGTGCCGGTATCATTCTAATTTAAGGGATATCTTTCCGATGAAACGCCCAGACTATCGTACGCTGCAAGCGCTGGACGCGGTGATCCGTGAGCGCGGCTTCGAGCGCGCCGCTCAAAAACTCTGTATCACGCAATCGGCGGTATCCCAACGCATCAAACAGCTGGAAAATCTGTTCGGCCAACCGCTGCTGGTCCGTACCGTGCCGCCGCGCCCCACCGAACAAGGGCAAAAGCTGCTCGCGCTGCTGCATCAGGTGGAATTGCTGGAAGAAGAGTGGCTGGGCAACGATACCGGCGTCGATACGCCGCTGCTGCTGTCGCTGGCGGTCAACGCCGACAGTCTGGCAACCTGGCTGCTGCCGGCGCTGAAGCCGGTGCTGGCGGATTCCCCCATTCGCCTGAATCTGCAGGTGGAAGATGAAACCCGCACCCAGGAGCGGCTGCGCCGCGGTGAGGTGGTGGGCGCGGTGAGTATTCAGCCGCAGCCGCTGCCGAGCTGCCTGGTGGATCGGCTGGGGGCGCTGGATTATCTGTTCGTCGCCTCCCGCGGCTTCGCCGAGCGCTACTTCCCGAGCGGCGTCACCCGCTCCGCGCTGCTGAAAGCGCCGGCGGTGGCCTTCGATCATCTCGACGACATGCATCAGGCGTTCCTGCAGCAGAACTTCGATCTGTCGCCGGGCAGCGTGCCCTGCCATATCGTGAACTCGTCGGAAGCCTTCGTGCAGCTGGCGCGTCAGGGCACCACCTGCTGTATGATCCCGCATCTGCAGATCGAAAAGGAGCTGGCTTCCGGTGAGCTGATCGATCTGACGCCGGGGCTGTATCAGCGCCGCATGCTGTACTGGCACCGCTTCGCGCCGGAAAGCCGCATGATGCGCAAAGTGACCGACGCGCTGCTGGAACACGGCCACCAGGTGCTGCGCCAGGATTAAAACGAAAAAAGGTTCGCCGCAGCGAACCTTTTCTTCAACACGAACACCTTACTGCGCGGCGTTGCGCTGCAGCTCGAACACCACATCCACCTGATCGTCGAAGTGAATGCTTTGCTGCTCATAGGTTTGCGCCGCGTCGCTTTCCGCCGCCGCACCGGCCGCCTTATACATCCGCGCCACCGGCATCGGCTGGTAGTTGGCAACCCGGTAGCGAATGCTGTACACCGGCCCCAGCTTGGCGTGGAAGCCTTTGGCCAGGGATTCGGCCTGCTGAGTCGCGTTCTCGATCGCTTTTTGCCGCGCCTGCTCGCGATACACGTCCGGCTTGGCGACGCCCAGCTCCACCGCGCGGATCTCGTTCAGGCCGGATTTCAGCGCGCCGTCCAGCAGCTCGTTCAGCTTGTCCAACTGACGCAGGGTCACCTGCACCTGACGCACCGCCCGGTAGCCCTTCAGCACCGACTCGCCGGTTTTCAGGTAGTCGTACTCCGGCTGGGTGCGCAGGTTGGCGGCGCTGATGTCTTTCTTCTCGATGTTATTTTTCTGCAGGAAATCAAAGTACTGCGCTACGCGCTCGTCCACCTGCTTCTTCGCTTGGGCGGCGTCTTTGGAGGAAACGCTCACTTCGATCGCCAGGGTGGCGATATCCGGCGTGGCGTCCACGCTGGCGGTGCCGGAGGTGACGACGTGCGGCCCTTCAGGCACTTCAGCCGCCTGCAGCGCCATCGGTAACGTCCCTAATCCGACCATTGCGGCCATAGCCAATGCTTTTAGCTTCACAGTGTCTCCTTAATGACAGACTGTCTCTGATCGCCGGCTTTTCCCTGTGAGAACCGCCGGATTCCTGGCATCAAACGTAGCATATCGCGCGGCGTTTTGAATTCGGATTAGTGGCAAATTCTTATAAATTTGCCCCCTGCCAGGCCAGCTGCAGCGCGATGCCCCACATCACCAGCCCGACCAGCGCGTTGATGATGCGCTGCGCCCGCTGGGTGTTCAGCCACGGCGCCAGCCAGGAGGCCAGCAGCGCCAGCCCGAAGAACCACACCGCCGACGCGCTGGCCGCGCCGAGCGCGAACCAGGAGCGCACGTCCGCCGTCAGTTGCCCGCCCAGGCTGCCGAGCACCACAAAGGTATCCAGATAAACGTGCGGGTTCAGCCAGGTGACCGCCAGCATGGTGACCACGAGGCGCCAGCGGCTCTGCGCCAGCTCCTGCGCCGCGGCCTGCGCCGGTTGCGGGCTGAAGGCGGAACGGAACGCGCCCCAGCCGTACCACAGCAGAAACGCCACCCCGCCCCAGGTGACCAGCGCCAGCAGCAGCGGCGAGCGGGTCAGCAACGCGCTGCCGCCGAAAATACCGGCGCAGATCAGCACGATATCGCTCAACGCGCACAGCGAGGCGATCATCAAATGATACTGGCGGCGAATGCCCTGATTCATCACAAATACGTTCTGCGGGCCCAGCGGCAGGATCATGGCGGCGCTCAGGGCAAAACCCTGCAGGAAGACGGCTAACATGGGAGATTCCTCGAATGATAAAAGGCGCCGGACGAGGGCGCGTATCGGTCAACACGCGCATCATACGAGGAAGCGATCATTAGGTGAAATTGATGTTTCTAATCCAGTATCAGAGATGCTAATGATTAAATGAGCGCGCCGCCAGATTCGCCCATCGGCGAAAAATTCGCTATCATCCGCACCCACCCTCCAGCCGGCCGCCCGATGTCTACCGTCACCGATACCTTTATCGCCCCGCCATGCCATGACCAAATAGAGATCCTCTATCAGGACGATCATCTGGCGCTGATCAATAAGCCGGCCGGGCTGCTCAGCCTGTCGGGCAAGAATCCGCAGAATCTCGATTCGGTACACCATCGGCTGGTACAGATCTTCCCCGGCTGCACCCTGGTGCACCGCCTGGATTTCGGCACGTCCGGCTTGATGGTGGTGGCCCGCAACAAGGCCGTCAACGCCGCACTCTGCCGGCAGTTCAGCGAGCGCACCGTCGGCAAAGTGTACAGCGCGCTGCTGTGCGGCCATCTGGCGGATAACGAAGGGGTAATAGACGCGGCGATCGCCAAAGATCCGGCGCTGTTCCCGCTGATGTCGATTTGCGCCCTCCACGGCAAGCCCGCCCGCTCCCGCTATCGGGTCGTCGAGCGTTTTTATCGTGAAGCGGAAGACGGGATCTCGCTGCCGCTGACGCGGGTGCAGCTCATCCCGGAGACCGGGCGCACCCACCAGCTGCGTATTCACAGCCGGCAGTTGGGCCACCCTATTTTAGGCTGCGATCTGTATGGCGGGCGACTGCTGCCAGGTACCGAACAGACGCCGCGGCTGATGCTGCACGCCAGCGAGCTGGACTTTGTGCACCCCATTAGCGGGGAGCGGATCGCCGCTCGTCACGCCGCGCCGTTCTAAACGCGGCTTACCACATCAAATCGTCGGGCACTTTAAAGTCGGCGTACGGATCGTCTTCATCCTGTTCCTCCTGACTCAGCGCGCTGTGCAGCACAATGCTGGCCGCATCGCGCTGCGCGATTTTATCGGCGACGCTCGCGGGGATAATCGCGTATTCACACTCTTCCCGGTTCTCGACCACCAGGCGTGCAATGGCGAGGCGGCCATTGATCAGCTGGGTTTGCGTCGCCTTATCCACCAGGATTTTCTTGATCAGGTTACCGTCGGTGAAGTTGAAACCGATATCGCCTTTCGCCAGAACGATGCGGTTCATCTCGATCAGCTGCTTCACCTGCGCCTTGTACTCTTTGGACAGCGCGGCCTGCTTTTGCTGCTCGTTCAGCTGCTTATCGCGCTCAAGCTGCGCCTTTTTATTCTCTTCCACCGCCTCTCTGGCCTCGCGGGCCTGAACGCGTGATTTTTTAGCCGTTCTTTGGACTTTGGCCATTTTCTTGCTGGTTACCAAGCCCGCTTTGAGCATCTGCTCTTGTAAGGTGAGTTTTGTCATGTTCGTGTCTGAAGCCGTGGGATCATGGGGGGATTATACCCGTAATTTTTCAGGCTGCACCAGGTTGCCGGCCCTGCGCATTGGCGGTTTGCGCCGCAGGGCGACGGCGGCCAACCGGCCCGAACGCCAGATCATGAATACCGCTCATGTGGTAATGAAATTAAGTCTCTTTCACTCCCTGCGGGACTCTGGCAAAAATAGACCTCATTAACGACAGACAATATGAAATCGGCTGAATAAAAAAAGAGAAAAACAACCCATTGAAAGAAATGGATAAATCCAGCCTTCATATCATATAACAGGATGCTATAAGACGATGAATAGAGACTTTGCCTTTACGATTAAGAGCAGTTCTTTCGATGAAGATTATAACCCTTCTGAAAGTACGCGTATCACCACCAACTTCGCCAATTTGGCCAGAGGGGAAAACCGCCGGGAGAACCTGCGCAACACGCTGGTGATGATTAACAATCGCTTCAATTCGTTGGCGCATTGGGATAACCCCAAGGCCGACCGCTATTCGGTTGAGCTTGACATCATTTCGGTGGAGATGCGCGTTGAAGATCAGGGCGCCAGCTTCCCGGTGATCGAAATCCTGAAAACCAACATCATCGATAAAAAAACGCAAAAGCGAATTGAGGGCATCGTCGGGAACAACTTCTCGTCTTACGTGCGCGATTATGACTTTAGCGTCTTGCTGCCGGCGCACAATAAAAACACGGCGGAATTCACTATCCCGAATGATTTCGGCGATTTGCACGGCAATATCTTTAAGCACTTCGTCAATTCAAACGAATACCATGAGAATTTCAGCAAACCGCCGGTGATCTGCCTCAGCGTGTCCAGCAAAGACACCTATCATCGGACGGGCAATCAACATCCGGTGTTGGGCGACGAGTATCGGCAAGACGGCGCTTCGCTGACCGACCGGTATTTTAAAAAAATGGGCCTGCAGGTGCGCTATTTCATGCCGAAAAATAGCGTCGCGCCCCTGGCGTTTTATTTCCCCGGGGATTTGCTGAGCGATTACACCGATCTGGAGCTGATCGGCACCATCAGCACGATGGAGACCTTCCAAAAAATCTATCGGCCTGAAATTTACAATGCCAACTCGGCGGCGGGGCAATGCTATCAGCCAAGCCTGAATAACCAGGACTATTCATTAACCAAGATTGTTTACGATCGCGAAGAGCGTAGCCAGTTAGCGATTGAGCAGGGGAAATTTACGGAAGAGCAATTTATCAAACCCTACAAGCCCATTCTTGAGCAATGGTCTGCTCACTACGCGCTTTGATTCACTCAAATACAGGTCATCTATTATGAAAATATTGCTCCCTACCTCGACCGCCGGCAGCTTGCCCAAACCTTCCTGGCTGGCCCAACCGGAAACCCTGTGGTCGCCCTGGAAATTGCAAAATGAAGAATTAATCGAAGGGAAACAGGATGCCCTGCGTTTGTCGCTGGCTGAACAACAACAGGCCGGCATCGATATCGTCAGCGATGGCGAGCAAACGCGCCAGCACTTCGTCACGACGTTTATCGAGCACCTCAGCGGCGTCGATTTCGAGAAACGCGAAGTGGTTAAAATCCGCAATCGCTATGAGGCGAGCGTGCCAACCGTCGTGGGTGCGGTGGCGCGCCAAAAGCCCGTTTTCGTTGAAGACGCCAAATTTTTACGCCAGCTGACCAAGCAGCCGATTAAATGGGCCCTGCCGGGGCCGATGACCATGATCGACACGCTCTATGACAACCACTATAAAAGCCGCGAGAAATTGGCCTGGGAGTTCGCCAAGATCCTCAATCAGGAAGCCAAAGAGCTCGAGGCCGCCGGCGTCGACATTATTCAGTTTGATGAGCCCGCATTTAACGTGTTCTTTGACGAGGTGAATGACTGGGGCATCGCCGCCCTGGAAAGGGCCGTTGAAGGGCTTAAGTGTGAAACGGCGGTGCATATCTGCTATGGATACGGCATTAAGGCCAATACCGACTGGAAAAAGACGCTGGGCTCAGAGTGGCGGCAATATGAAGAGGCGTTCCCCAAGCTGCAAACGTCTACTATCGATATTATCTCGCTCGAGTGTCATAACTCGCACGTCCCGATGGATCTGCTGGAACTGATTCGCGGCAAAAAAGTGATGGTCGGCGCCATTGATGTGGCGAATCATACCGTTGAGACACCGGAGGAAGTGGCCGCTACGCTGCGCAAAGCGCTGCAGTTTGTCGATGCCGACAAGCTCTATCCGTCGACCAACTGCGGCATGGCTCCCCTGCCTCGTCAGGTCGCCAGCGGCAAGCTGAATGCCTTGAGTGCCGGCGCCGAGATCGTGCGCCGAGAATTGCTGGCCAAATAATCGCGCCATCGCCCGCCGCAGTAGCCTCCTGCGGCGGGCGATGATCATCGACTCCCCCTCCCCGCAACGCCCCCGCTCTGGTGTATACTCGGATTTCTACGCGATGCCAGCCACAGCGGCCTGAACGGCCCCTCAGCCAGCCCACACCAGCTTAATAACAGTGGAACCCTCATGAGCCCAGATACCGCTCGCATCAGCGAAATTATCGATCGCGCCAGGATCTCGCCTTATCAAATCCTCATCCTCACCCTGTGTTTCCTGATCGCCCTGCTGGACGGGTTCGATACCGCCATCATCGGCTATATCGCCCCGGCGCTGCGCGAAGAGTGGGGCCTGCAGCCCTCGCAGCTCTCCCCCGCCTTCGGCGCGGGGTTGTTCGGCCTGCTGATCGGCAGCCTGCTGTTCGGGCCGATCGCCGACGCCATCGGCCGCAAACGCGTGCTGCTCGTCGCGGTGCTGGTATTTGGCGGCTGCACCCTGGCTTCGGCCTATACGCACTCAATCGAATCCCTGACCCTGTTGCGCTTCATCATCGGCATTGGCCTCGGGGGCGCGATACCGACCTGCATCACCCTCAGCTCGGAGTACTCACCGGCGCGCCGCCGCATGCTGATGGTCACCCTGAGCTGGAGCGGCTTTACCGCCGGATTGGCTCTGGGCGGCCTGCTGGCCGGGCAGATCATCCCGGCGTTCGGCTGGCGCGGCGTGCTGCTGGTGGGCGGCATTGCGCCATTGGCGCTGCTGCCGCTGCTGGCCTGGCAGATGCCCGAGTCGGTACGCTTTATGGCCGCCAGCGCCAGGCATGCCGATCGGCTGCGCCGGGTGGTCGAGCGTATCACCGGCCAACGTTGGACGGGGATAACCATTGTCGATGACGAGCGCCCGGCGCAGGCCAAGTCGCCGATCTCGCACCTGTTTATCGAAGGGCGCGCCGCGCGCACCCTGCTGCTGTGGGCGGCGTTCTTCTGCTCGCTGTTCGTGTTCTACCTGCTTACCAGTTGGCTGCCGACGATACTTAAAGACGCCGGTTACGATATCGTCCACGCCTCGCGCATCGGGGCGATGGTGCCGCTCGGCGGCACCCTGGGCGCCATCCTGATGGCGCTGCTGATGGACCGGATCGGGCCCTACCGCGTGCTGGCCGTCTCCTACCTGGGGGCCGCGCTGGTGATCGGCGCGACCGGGTATCTGATGGGCGACGTCTACACGCTGGCCGCCGTCGTGTTCCTGATAGGCTTCGGCGTGGCCGGCGCGCAGAACGGCCTGAATCTGGTTTCCGCCACCCTTTATCCGACCGCGGCCCGCGTCACCGGCGTCAGCTGGGCCATGGCCAATGGCCGCTTCGGCTCAATCGTCGGCTCGATGCTCGGCGCCTGGATGATGACCGCCGCCGGCTCGGCGGAAGTGTTCTTCCTCTGGCTGGCGCTGCCGGCGCTGCTGGGCGCGGCCGCCATCTTCCTGCTCTATCGCCTCAGCCTGCGCCGCCGCGCGCCGCTCGCCAAGCCGGTCGCCGGCGCCTGAACTCGCGGAAAAGAAAAGGCCGAGACGCCCTTGGAGACGTCTCGGCCTGTAATCAAAAAGGGGGCCAAGGCCCCCTTCTCTGTTATTCCGCCTTGGCGGAAGCGTCTTCGGTGCGATACAGGTGTACGTCCATCTGCGGGAACGGAATGCCGATGTTGTGGGCATCCAGCGCGCGCTTGAAGTTTTCCATCAGATCGAAGTACACGTTCCAGTATTCCGCGTTGGTGGTCCAGGAACGGGTGACGAAGTTCAGGGAAGACGGCGCCATCTCGTTCAGACGCACGGTCACGCCTTTGGCGTGCATGATGCGCTTGTCGGCGGCGATCACGTCGCCCAGCACCTTCTTCACCACGTCGATATCGGCGTTGTAGGCCACGCCTACCACGATATCCACGCGGCGGTTCGGCTCGCGAGAATAGTTGATGATGTTGCCGGCAATGATTTTACCGTTCGGCACCACGATGGTTTTGTTGTCTGCGGTGCGCAGGGTGGTGGAGAAAATCTGCACCTGATCGACGGTACCGGCCACGCCGCCCAGATCGACATATTCACCCACGCGCAGCGGACGGAAGATCACCAGCAGCACGCCGGCGGCGAAGTTGGACAGCGAGCCTTGCAGCGCCAGGCCGACGGCCAAACCGGCGGCACCCAGCACGGCGATCACCGAGGTGGTCTGCACGCCGACGCGCCCCAGCACGGCAATGAAGGTGAACGCCAGCACGCCGTAGCGCACGATTGCCGACAGGAAGTCTGCCACCGTGGCGTCGATGCCGCGCAGTTTCATCACGCGGTTCAGCGCATTACCGACTACGCGGGCCACGATCGAACCGATGATGAGGATAACGATGGCGGCGACGATATTCACCGCGTATTGGATCAACAGATCCTGGTTCTTCACCAACCAGTTGCCGGCACCGTTGATGCCGTCTACTACATTCAAATCTTTCATTCGTGTCGTCCTAACTCAGTCCCTAACGGGAGAAACTCGCAAAAATACACTGGCCTCGGCAGCCAGTAGGAAACCACCGCCTAAGGGTAACCAACATTAAAGGCTCATGCCAACCGTCAGCGTTAAAAATAGCCGAAACCGCCCGCCGCTTCTTCTATGCTGAGAACAGCGCGTTGGCCATTTCACGACAAGGGATCCGTTAATCATGCACGTTCGCTCTTCGCTCAAACATTATTGGCAAGTGCGGCCCAGGCTGCTGTTTTCCGTCGGCGCCGGGCTGCTGTGTTTTCTGCTGTTGCCCGCCCAGCTCTCGCTGCTACAGCGCCTGATGATCGGCTGGAATACGCTGGCCTGGCTTTACCTGCTGTTTCTCTGGCGGCTGATGTTGGTCAGCACGCCGCAGCACATTCGCCAGATCGCTCGGCGGCAGGATGAAAGCGCCAGCACGGTGTTGGCGCTGGTTAGTTTCGGTTGTCTGGTGAGCATTCTGGCGATCCTGTTCGAGTTGAGCAGCGCCAAACAGGCCAGCGACTCGCTGAAAACCCTGCATCTGGCGTTAACCGGCGGAACGCTGGCGGTCTCCTGGCTGCTGCTGCCGACCGCCTTCACCATGCACTACGCCCATCAATTTTATCGCCAGGGTGCGCAGCAGGAGCCTTTGCCGCTGCTGTTCCCCGGCAACCTCACCGAGCCGACCTATCTGGACTTCGCCTACTTCTCCTTCACCATCGCGGTGGCGTCGCAGACCGCAGATGTGGCGGTCGGGGCGGCGGAGGTGCGTAAGGTCACCCTGCTGCAGTCGGTGATCTCCTTCGCGTTCAACATGCTGATCCTGGGCCTGTCTATCAACGTCGGCGCCGGCCTGCTGGGCTGAAAAAGAAAAAGGCTCCCCGCAGGGAGCCTTTTGCATCGTGCAACAGGTGCCGAAGATTACAGAACGTCTACCGCGTTCAGATCTTTGAAGGCCTGCTCCAGACGCGTCACCATGCTGGTCTGCGCTGCGCGCAGCCATACGCGTGGATCGTAGTATTTCTTGTTCGGCTGATCGGCGCCTTTCGGGTTGCCCAGTTGGCCCTGCAGGTAAGCTTCGTTCGCTTTGTAGTACTGCAGGATGCCGTCCCAGGTCGCCCATTGGGTGTCGGTGTCGATGTTCATCTTGATCACGCCGTAACCCACAGACTCTTTGATCTCTGCATCGGTAGAACCGGAACCGCCGTGGAACACGAAGTTCAGGCTGTTGTGCGGCAGGTTGAATTTCTTGGACACGTAGTCCTGAGAATCACGCAGGATGGTCGGGGTCAGCTTGACGTTGCCTGGCTTGTACACGCCGTGCACGTTACCGAAGGAGGCAGCGATGGTGAAGCGCGGGCTGATGGCGTTCAGTTTTTCGTACGCGTAAGCCACGTCTTCCGGCTGGGTGTACAGTGCGGAAGCGTCCATATGGCTGTTGTCCACGCCATCTTCTTCACCGCCGGTGCAGCCCAGTTCGATTTCCAGCGTCATGCCGATTTTGGCCATGCGCTTCAGGTAGGCGCTGCAGATCTCGATGTTTTCTTCCAGAGACTCTTCAGACAGATCGATCATGTGAGAAGAGAACAGCGGTTTGCCGGTAGCGGCGAAGTGCTTCTCGCCGGCGTCCAGCAGGCCGTCCAGCCATGGCAGCAGTTTCTTCGCGCAGTGGTCGGTGTGCAGGATCACCGGCACGCCGTAGTGTTCAGCCATCTGGTGAACGTGGTGTGCGCCGGAGATAGCGCCCAGAATCGCTGCGCCCTGAGGCACATCGGTCTTCACGCCTTTGCCGGCGATGAACGCGGCGCCGCCGTTGGAGAACTGAACGATGACCGGCGCGCGCACTTTAGCCGCGGCTTCCAGCACTGCGTTAATGGAGTCGGTACCCACGCAGTTTACCGCTGGCAGCGCAAAGTTGTTCTCTTTAGCAACTGCGAAGACTTTCTGAACGTCATCACCCGTGATGACACCCGGTTTTACGAAATCAAAAATTTTAGACATGTTACTTTGTCCTGTTTCGTCGGCCGTAGATGGATGTAAATCGATGTTTTCACGCCGCGCAGCGTGAGCCGCGCGGTATAAAACAAACGGGCGGCTTTCGCCTCCCGTTGTCTGAATTACTGCTTAGCGCGCTCTTCCAGCATCACGACTGCAGGCAGCGGTTTCCCTTCAACGAATTCCAGGAATGCGCCACCGCCGGTGGAGATGTAGGAAATTTTGTCAGCGATACCGAACAGATCGATGGCTGCCAGAGTGTCGCCGCCGCCAGCGATAGAGAAAGCGTCGCTATCGGCGATCGCGCGGGCGACAATTTCGGTGCCCTTACGGAAGTTAGGGAACTCGAATACGCCAACCGGGCCATTCCACAGAATGGTCTTGGCGTTCTTCAGGATAACGGCCAGACGCTCGGCAGAGACGTCGCCCATATCCAGAATTTGCTCGTTGTCCTGGATCTCGTTGGCCTGCTTCACGGTCGCGGTCGCGGTTTCGGAGAACTCGGTCGCTACGCGCACGTCGGTCGGAACCGGGATGTCGCAGGTTTCCAGCAGTTTCTGCGCGTTCGGGATCAGGTCAGGTTCGTACAGGGACTGGCCCACGTTGTTGCCCTGCGCCGCCACGAAGGTGTTGGCGATGCCGCCGCCGACGATCAGCTGATCGGCGATTTTGGACAGGGAATCCAGCACGGTCAGTTTGGTGGAGACTTTAGAACCGCCCACGATGGCAACCATCGGACGGGCCGGGTTGCCCAGGGCCTTGCCCAGCGCTTCCAGCTCGGCGGACAGCAGCGGGCCGGCACAGGCGACAGGCGCGAACTTGCCCACGCCGTGGGTGGAAGCCTGCGCGCGGTGCGCGGTGCCGAACGCGTCCATTACGTACACGTCGCACAGCGCCGCGTATTTCTTGGACAGGGTTTCGTCGTCTTTCTTCTCGCCCTTGTTGAAACGGACGTTTTCCAGCACCACCAGTTCGCCTTCGGCGACGTCGACGCCATCCAGATAATCCTTCGCCAGACGCACTGGGGATTTCAGGTGATCTTTCAGGTAGTTGACCACAGGCAGCAGGGAGAATTCTTCGTTGTACTCGCCTTCGGTAGGACGACCCAGGTGGGAGGTTACCATCACGCGGGCGCCTTGCTTCAGCGCAGCTTCGATAGTCGGCAGGGAAGCGCGGATACGCGCGTCGGAAGTCACTTTACCGTCTTTTACCGGCACGTTCAGATCGGAGCGGATCAGTACGCGTTTACCCGCCAGATCCAGATCGGTCATCTTAATTACAGACATGGTGAACCCTCTTTATTGAATCTCTATAAAATTGCCTGAGCAGCGCGCCAATCACGCCGGCGCCGCCGTACTAGAAACCGCTGGCGGCCATTGCCCGTGTTGTATCCAACATCCGATTGGCAAAGCCCCATTCATTGTCGCACCAGACCAAGGTCTTTATCAGGTGCTGCCCGCTGACCCGGGTCTGCGTACCGTCGACGATAGCGCTGTGCGGGTCATGGTTAAAATCGATCGAGACCAATGGTAATTCCGTGTAGTCAACTATACCACGAAATGATTCCCGTGCGGCCTTTTGCAACAGCTGGTTGACCTCCGCCACCTTCACCGCGGCGCTCACGCTGACGCTGAGATCGATAGCCGTCACGTTGATGGTCGGCACGCGCACCGAGATCGCCTCGAAGCGATCGCAAAACTGCGGGAAGATACGGGTGATGCCCGCGGCCAGCTTGGTGTCGACCGGAATGATCGACTGGCTCGCCGCGCGGGTGCGCCGCAAATCCGCGTGATACGCGTCGATCACCGGCTGATCGTTCATCGCCGAGTGAATAGTGGTCACGGTGCCGGATTCGATGCTGTAGGCGTCGTCCAGCAGCTTGATCACCGGAATAATGCAGTTGGTGGTGCACGAGGCGTTGGACACGATGCGATGTTCCGCCAGCAGCGTCTGATGGTTGACGCCGAACACGATGGTGGCGTCCAGATCGTTGCCGCCCGGATGGGCGAACAGCACTTTCTTCGCCCCCGCCGCCAGATGGGCTTCGCCATCCGCCCGGCTGCCGTACACGCCGCTGCAGTCCAGCACCACGTCGACGCCCAGCTCGCCCCAGGGCAACTGCTCCACCGCCGGCTGATGCAACAGGCGAATCGCGTCGTCCCCGACGCTCAGCGTGTCGCACTCTTGCCGCACATCCCAGGCGAAGCGGCCGTGGCTGGAATCGTACTTCAGCAGATGAGCCATGCCCTCGGCGTTCGCCAGCTCGTTGATCGCCACCACGGAGATTTCCGCCCGTCGTCCCGATTCGTACAGTGCGCGCAATACGCTGCGGCCGATGCGGCCAAAGCCGTTTATCGCTATGCGGATGGTCATGCTGCTCCTGAAAAAGGGCCGTCCCGCCGGGCTGACTCACCGGCGCCGGGCCGGCGCTGACTGGTTGTCTCACTAACCCGCATAGAGTAGTGGATCGCACCGCCCGCTGTGAATCGCCGCGTTTGCATTATTCCCGCGTTTCAGCGGCTTTTCGCCGCCGTCACATCGGCATTTCTGTCGAAGAGTGCTTCAACTGAAACGCTTCAGCTGAGCATAAACCAAAGTTTTGGCAAAAGGAACAGGTGCAACAGTTCCACAAGTAACGGAGGGGAGTTTTACGAGCATAAGATGATCTGGCGCACATTTTTGGCTTCAAGGCCGCGGCGGATTTTCACTCGCCGGCCCCGTTTCGCCGTAGTGCTCGCGGAAATAGTCGCGCAAAAATTCGACCGTCACCCGCACTTTCGCCGACGTTGCCAGCCGGGAAACGTACACCGCCCGGAAAAGATCGCCGCTAGCGGTTTAACTCTGTAAACGGAACGCCCGCGCCTGCGGGCGTCCTGATTAGGCTTTCGGGAATATCCACAGATGCTCGGCCGGCAGGGAGAGCCGGCACAGCGCCCGATCGCGCGCTTCGTGGCCATAGGCGCGCACCACGAAATCCTCGGCCACGGTGCGGAATAGGTATTCCCAGCGATCGCCGAGATACATGCTGGCCAGCAGCGGCAGCTCAAGCTGGTTGCCCTGCGGATCTTCGCCCAACCGCACGCGCTCCACGCGGATCACCGCCGAGCCCTCCTGGCCGACCTGCACGCCTGCGCCCGCTTTGCCCCACAGCGCCCAATCCTTGCCTTCGATGCGCGCCCGGTCGCCTTCCAGCGCGACAACCTTGCCCGGCAAGCGGTTGTTGCTGCCCATGAACTCGGCGGTGAACAGCGTGGTGGGCGAACCGTACATCTCCTGCGGCGTGCCCTGCTGTTCGATTTTGCCGTTATTGAGCAGCAGGATGCGATCGGAGATGGCCATCGCCTCGTTCTGATCGTGGGTCACCATCAGCGCCGACAGGCCAAGCTTGATGATCAACTCGCGCAGGAATACCCGCGCCTCTTCGCGCAGCTTGGCGTCAAGGTTGGACAGCGGCTCGTCCAGCAGGATCACCGGCGGGTTGTAGACCAGCGCCCGTCCGATCGCCACGCGCTGCTGCTGGCCGCCGGAAAGCTGGTGCGGATGGCGCTTGGCCAGATGCCCCAACCCGAGCTGATCCAGCACCGCCTGCACCCGCTGGGTGATTTCCGCCGAGGCGATCTTACGCAGCTTCAGCGGGTAAGCGACGTTCTCAAACACCGTTTTATGCGGCCACAGCGCGTAGGACTGAAACACCAGCCCCAGATTGCGCTCTTCGGCTGGAATTTCGCTGCGCGCGCTGCCGTTGTACACCGCGTTATTGCCGATGACGATCCGCCCCTGGCTCGGTTTCTCCAGCCCGGCCACCGCCCGCAGCAGCGTGGTTTTGCCGCTGCCCGACGGACCCAGCAGCGAGACCACTTCGCCCCGTTTCAGATCCATCGACACCCCTTTCAACACCGGGTTGTCGCCATAGGTCAAATGCAGATTCTCTACCGAAAGTTCAATCATGTAATTTCACTCCAAAGCGCAAGGCAATCCCCAGCCCCAGCACCACCAGCAGGATATTGATGAACGACAGCGCGGCGACGATATCGATAGCGCCCGCGGCCCACAGGGAAACCAGCATCGAGCCGATGGTTTCCGTGCCCGGAGACAGCAGATACACCCCGGTAGAATATTCGCGTTCAAAAATCAGGAACATCAGCAGCCAGGAGCCGATCAGGCCGTAGCGCGACAGCGGAATGGTGACGTGGCGAGTGATCTGGCCACGGCTGGCGCCGGCGCTGCGCGCCGCCTCCTCCAGTTCCGGCCCCACCTGCAGCAGCGTGGAAGATATCAGCCGCAGGCCGTAAGCCATCCACACCACGGTGTACGCCAGCCAGACGCTGAAGATGGTGCTGCGCAGCGAACGCAGCCAGACAATCCAGTTAGCACGCAGCCACTCGGCCATCGGCAGCGCCGACAGCCAGCCCTCCTTGAGCGATTTGTCCAACCACATCGGCAGGAACAGAAACACCCACAGGAACGCCAGACCGGCCAGCAGCCCCGGCACCGCGCGCGGCACCAGCACGCTGTAGTCGAGGAAGCGCGTGGCGCCATCCGGCTTGCGGTGCATGGCGATGCCGATGAACAGGTAGCACGCCACCGCCAGCGCCCCGCCGATCACCCCAATCGCCATTGAGTTGACGATGGCGCGCAGCAGGTTGGGTTGCGCCCAGATGGTGCGGAAGGTGTTGATCGACAGCTCGTCCCAAACAGACACGCCCACGCCCCAGTTGGAGATAAAGGCGCGCAGCACCACACCTATCAGCGGCACGCCGATGGTCACGGTCAGCCAGAACACCACCACCGCGCCGGCCACCCAGCGCCATTTGCCCAGCGGCAGCGCACGGGCCTGCGAGGCTTTGCCCTTGACGGTAACGAAGCGGTTGGCGGTGCGCATCAGCCGGCGCTGCAGCATCACCAGCGGAATGGTGATGCAGATCAGCACCACCGCCACCGCCGCCATCAGGTGGTAAGACGGCGTGCCCAGCTTGTTGGTCAACTGGTACAGGTAGGTCGCCAGCACCAGATTGCCCTCCGGATCCCCCAGCACCAGCATCAGGCCGAACACTTCCAGCCCGAGGAAGAACAGCAGCACCCCGGCGTACAGGATAGACGGCCGCACCATCGGCAGGCTGACGGCGGTCATCACCTGCAGCGGCGTGGCGCCGGCGGTGCGCGCCGCTTCTTCAACGTCGGAGCCCACGCTGCGCAGCGCCGAGGAGATGTACAGATACGCGTGGGGCACGTGCGTCAATCCGGCTATCACCACGATGCTGGCCATCGAATAGATGTTCCACGGCACGAAGCCCAGCAGCGCCTGCGCCCACAGCGAGAAGAAGCCCACCGGCCCCGCCGCCACCACGTAGCCGAAGCCCAGCACCATCGGCGACACGAAGATCGGCACCAGAATCAGCGGCTCGATGATCCGCCGCCCCGGCAGATCGGTGCGCACCATCAGGAAGGCCAAAATGCCACCGAGGGGGATGGCGATGATCACCAGGCCGAATGCCAGAATAAAGCCGCTCTTCAGCGCCTTGTAGAAATCAGGATCGGTAAAGATGAACTCGAAGGCCTCCAGGCTGAAGACCTTGGAGGGAGAGAAAAACGGTGCCGAGAGGAAGCTTTGAATGATGATAAACGACAGGGGGACATAGATAACCAGCGCGGTTATCAACACCACCAGGCCGCGCGGCAGGCTCTGCCACTTTCTGCGCCATGCTTGCATAAATGCTCCCTATGGTTGTAAACAACGACCAAAGGGCGCGCGCCTCTAAGGCAGGCGCGCGTCCGAATGCAGTCCCTGTTATTTCGCCGCGGCGGCGCGCCACTGTTTGATGTAATCGAGGCGTTTGGTCGGCTGCAGATATTCCAGCAGGCTGTCGTCGACCGGGATCGGCTTGAGCGCGTTACCCAACAGCTTGGTCATGCCGTCGATGTCGTTCTTGCCTTCGATGTCGTTGCGGATCGAGGGGATATCCGCCTGATTGGCGAGAATACTTTGCCCTTTCTCCGACAGCACGTAGTCGAACCACAGCTTGGCGGCGTTAGGGTTGCCGGCCTCTTTGCTGATGAAGCTCACGCGCGACAGCACCAGGGTATAGTCTTTCGGATAGACGATGCCGAGCGACGGGTCGCTCTTGGCGCGGGCCTCGGCGTACGAACCGAGGATATTGAAGCCGATCAGGTTTTCACCGGAGGAGACGCGTTCCATCATGGTGCCGGTGGAGGATTGCACCGCCAGCCCGCCCTTGGCCACGTCGGCCAGCGTTTTGAAGTAGTTGGGATCGGCCTTGAAGTCCTGCACCGACAGCATGAAGCCGACGCCGGATTTTTCGATGTCGTACGTGGTGACTTTCTTCTTGAATTTGTCCGTCTGGCCGGCGATCAGCTTGGCCAGCGCCGCGTGCGAATCCGGCACATCGCCTTGCGGGATCAGGCGTTTGTTATAGATAAACACCACCGGCTCATAGGTGGTGCCATACACTTTATCTTGCCATACCGCCCATTTCGGCAGCTGGGTCTGCTCAGGGGAGGCATACTCCTGCGCGTAATCGCCCGCCAGTTTCAAAATGGTGTCCATCGACGAGCTCCACACCACGTCGCCGCTGGTGCCGCCGGCCGCCTGCTCGCTGATGAAGCGGTTATAGAGTTCGGTGCTGTTCATGTCGTTGTATTCCACCTTGATGCCCGGATACAACGCCTCGAACCCCTGGATCAGCGGCGCCGCCGCCTTGGTGTCGGTGGTCGAGTAAATCACCACCTTGCCTTCTTTCTTCGCGCCGTCGACCCATTTCTGATAGTCGACGGGGTAGCCCGCCGGGAAGGCCGCATAGGCGGAAACGGAGCCCAGTAAGGTGATTGCAGCTACGGTCGTGCTGATTTTTTTCATCATCATCCATCCCCTGATCACATTTAATAAACCAAAAATTAACATATAGTTAATAACTGCAACGAGGCAACGGCGTTGCTTTGTTATCTTTCGGTTTTGTGAGGCTGGGCGTTTTTTAGCCAACAAAAAAGCCCGGCAGCGCGGGCTTTACGGCACTTTCTGTTGCAGACTATTCGGCCAAGCGAGAGCGCCGCAGCAGGCGAATTCTCTGTACGATGGCGATCTTGGAAACTTCAGGACAAACGCCGGCATTCAACCCGCAATATGCCGATCTTTTTCACCCGCAAACCGGTCGAAGACGGCCATGTCTCTTTCGCCTATGACTCTTTCAAACCGCATATCGAAATCCCGATGTCGATAGACATGGTGGCGCGCGCGAGCTAAAGCCCTGCCGGGCCGGCCGCCATGATCCCTCTGTGCGGCCGGTTCACGCCAGGATAAACAGCGCTGGATTAATCAGGTTTTTGTCGCCGAATTATTATATCCTGCCGGACGAAAATTTTGCGGGCGCTCGCGGCCCCCTGCGCCTGCCCTTCTGCGGTTCTCCATCCGCAGCCAGGCCGTTTATTTCATGAATACAGGCAGTGCCATACCGTTATGACCAAGAATTTATCCCCGAAAGACATTATCGCCCTGGGCTTTATGACCTTCGCCCTGTTTGTCGGCGCCGGCAACATCATTTTCCCGCCGCTGGTGGGGCTGCAGTCCGGTGAACATCTGTGGCCGGCCGCCCTCGGGTTTATGGTGACCGCCGTCGCCCTGCCGGTGATCGCCGTGATCGCGCTGGCGCGCGTCGGCGGCAGCATCAGCCTGCTGACCGGCCCCATCGGCCGCACCGCCGGCCTGCTGTTGGCGACCGTCTGCTATCTGGCGCTCGGCCCGCTGTTCGCCACGCCGCGAACCGCCAATGTCTCTTTCGCCCTCGGCATCGCGCCCTTCACCGGCGACGGCGCCCTGCCGCAGTTCATCTACAGCCTGCTGTTCTTTACCCTGGCGATGATCGTGTCGCTGTATCCCGGCCGCTTGCTCGATAACGTCGGCCATATTCTGGCGCCGCTGAAAATTCTGGCGTTGGCCGCGCTCGGCATCGCCGCCCTGGTTTGGCCCGCCGGTGCGCCGATCTCCGCCGTCGGCAGCTATCAGGCAGCGGCGTTTTCCACCGGCTTCGTGCAGGGTTATCAAACCATGGACACGCTGTCGGCGCTGATGTTCGGCTCGATTATCGTCACCGCCGCCCGCTCGCGCGGCGTCAGCGACAGCGACCTGCTGCTGCGCTACACCCTGTGGGCCAGCCTGATCGCCGGCGTCGGCCTGACGCTGGTCTATATCTGCATGTTCAAGCTCGGCGCCGGCAGCGGCGGCCTGGTCGAGAGTGGCGCTCAGGATGGCGCGGCGATCCTGCACGCCTATGTGCAGCACACCTTCGGCGATCTGGGCAGCATCTTTATGGCGGTGCTGATGTTCATCGCCTGCCTGGTGACGGCGGTCGGCATGACCTGCGCCTGCGCGGACTTTTTCTCCCGCTACCTGCCGCTCTCTTACCGCGCGCTGGTGGTTATCCTCGCCCTCTTCGCCATGCTGGTCTCCAACATGGGGCTAGCCAATCTGATCCGCGTCTCGCTGCCGGTGCTGACGGCGATCTATCCGCCCTGCATCGCGCTGGTGTTACTCAGCTTCAGCCAAAACCGCTGGCGCAGCGCCAAGCGCGTCTTCGCGCCGGTGATCGCCACCAGCCTGGTGTTTGGCCTCGCCGACGGCCTGAAGGCCTCCAGCTTCAGCGGCCTGCTGCCCGCCTGGTTTGATAAGCTGCCGCTGGCCGAACAGGGTCTGGTCTGGCTGCAGCCTACGCTGCTGGTGCTGTTGCTGGCGGCGGCTTACGACCGGTTGCGCAGCGTCGAAAGCGCCAACGCCGCGTCGTAACCGCGGGTCACGCCCATAAAAAAAGCCGGTCACGATGACCGGCTTTCTTATCGGCTGGCGCCAGGCCGCTTACTTCAGCAGCGCCTGCGCCTTGGCCACCACGTTGTCCACGGTGAAGCCGAACTCGGCGAACAGCTGCTCCGCCGGCGCCGACTCACCGAAGGTGGTCATGCCCACGA
>NZ_JBPIZA010000008.1:0-119917 GCF_051172435.1 Serratia sp. G204Y
ATTTGCCTGGCGGCAATAGCGCGGTGGTCCCACCTGACCCCATGCCGAACTCAGAAGTGAAACGCCGTAGCGCCGATGGTAGTGTGGGGTCTCCCCATGCGAGAGTAGGACACTGCCAGGCATCAAACCAAGCCGAAAGCCCTGAACTGACGTTCAGGGCTTTTTGCTATGCGTAAAACGCAAAAAAGCGCAGCTACGCTGCGCCTTTCAACCACTCGACAATAAAGTCGGCGATGCTTTCCGGTTGATTGAGATCCAACTGCTTAGCCGCGATGGATAGCGGCTGGTCGCTGGCTACCGCCACGACAAATTTATCCAGCATGTCTTCCAACGGTCTGCCGATCTCGGCCCGATAAAGCAGGATCTTGCTGACCGGCTCATGTTTGAACCCTTCCACCAGAATCAAATCGACCTTATCGGCGTCAAAACGCCCTGCCAGGTAGCGTAGATCCAAAGGTTGTTGCTCCGGCGTTTCGGTCATCAATGCCCAACGGCGATCGCTGGCGACCAGCGTTTGGTCGGCACCCGCTTTGCGCAGCTCATAGCTGTCTTTACCCGGCGTATCCACATCCATGTCGTGATGCGTATGCTTTATCAGCCCAACCCGCACCTGGCGCTGTTTCAGCATTGGGATCAATTGCTTGAGCAGGGTGGTTTTCCCCGTCCCGCTGTAGGCGCCTATGGCCAGCAAAGGGGGCAATGAACGATTCATGTTTTTAGCTCTCGTGCTTGCTGCCAGTGCAGGCAGTCTTCCGGCGTATTCAGGTTATGAAATGCCGTTTGCTGCCCGCTGAACACCACGCGTTGTGCGTTAATCTGATGCAAGAACAGCATCAGCTTGCGTTCACCGCGCGCCAGATAGTCGGCCAGCTGCGGCGCTATTTGGCTATGCAATAATGCCAGCGTAGGGTGATCTCGTTCACCATCGCTGGCAAAGGCTGCTGGCGCCGCGCCTTTTTGCCGCCATAGCTGCGCGACTAAGTCGGCGGGAAAGTCGGGGACGTCACAAGGGACGAAGGCCACCCACTCGCTGGGGGCCTGTTTGAGCCCGGCGAGCATCCCGGCCAACGGCCCGGCGAAATCGGGCGTCAGATCGCCAATCACCGGCAAACCGCTCGCCTGGTAACGTGCCTGATTGCGATTGGCGCTGATGGCGACGGAAGCCACTTGCGGCCGTAACCGAGCCAATACGTGTTGATAGAGTGCGATACCGGCAATCGACACCAGGCCTTTGTCTTCACCGCCCATACGCGTGGCCCGTCCGCCGGCCAAAATGACGCCGCTGATTTCTTTATGCATCTCGTTTATCCCGCTTTGTCGATGCGCTGATTGTAGCGCTAAAGCCAGCGCGACATCAGGATTTACCTTTATTGACAAGCCGGTTCTTTCACTGCGTGGGTAAGCCTGTTACTTTGTGAGTTTATTCATGCTATTGGACGATATTGAGATGAAAACGCATCGCGTAAACGAGTTGATCGAGCTGTTGCACCCGGCCTGGCAGGAAGATCCCGATCTCAATTTGATGCAGTTTTTGCAAAAGCTGGCACAGGAAGCGGGCTTCCAGGGCGAGTTGTCCGAACTGAGCGACGACATTCTTATTTACCATCTGAAAATGCGCGGCAGCGCCGGCACGGATCAGATCCCGGGCCTGAAGAAAGATTACGAAGAAGATTTTAAAACGGCGCTGTTGCGCGCTCGCGGCGTTATCAAGGACTGATCCTCGCGCGGTGCGAGAAAGCATAGCTCGTGAAAGGCGCCATTAATGCTACTATTTCTCATTCCCGGCACCGTGCTGTCAGCGATCAAACGAACGTTATGAATAACTCTGCTTTTAATTTCGACACCCTGTCGCCCGATTTGATTATGGACGCGCTAGAAGGGGTTGGCCTGCGCGTCGATTCCGGCCTGACGGCGCTGAACAGCTATGAGAACCGCGTCTATCAGTTTATGGACGAAGATCGCCGGCGCTACGTAGTGAAGTTTTACCGCCCGGAGCGCTGGAGCGCCGCACAAATCGGTGAGGAACATCAGTTCGCTCTGGATCTGGCCAGCGCGGAAATTCCTGCGGTGGCGCCGCTGGCGCTGCAAGGCGCTACGCTGCATACGCACGGTGGATTCTTCTTTACCCTGTTTCCCAGCGTGGGCGGGCGCCAATATGAGATAGACAACCTGGATCAGTTGGAATGGGTGGGTCGTTTTCTGGGCCGTATCCATCAGGTCGGCGGCGAGCGTTTGTTCGCCGAACGGCCGACGATGGGGGTTGAAGAATATCTCACCGCCCCGCGTCAGGTGTTGGCCGATTGCGGGCTGTTGCCGGCAGCACAGCGTGACGCGTTCCTGCTGGCAACGGACAACCTGATTGTGGCGATCAAGGCGCACTGGCATCTGGACTGGCAGCCGCGCCGTTTGCACGGTGATTGCCATCCGGGCAATATTCTGTGGCGCGACGGCCCGCTGTTCGTCGATCTTGATGACGCGCGTAACGGCCCGGCGGTGCAGGATTTGTGGATGCTGCTGCACGGTGAGCGGCGCGATCAATTGATGCAGCTGGACGTCTTGCTGGAAGCGTACGGCGAATTTGCCGAGTTCGACCAACGCGAGCTGGCGTTGATTGAGCCGCTGCGGGCAATGCGCATGGTGTATTACCTGGCCTGGGTCGCCCGCCGTTGGCAGGATCCGGCCTTCCCTAAGAGTTTTCCGTGGATGGCGGAGTCTGATTTCTGGTTGTCTCAGACTGCGGCCTTCACCGAACAGGTTAAGCTGTTGCAGGAGCCCCCTCTGCAGCTGACGCCAATGTATTGAAGCTTTAACACAATGGAGAGTTTAGTCTTATGAAAAAAATATGGTTGGCGCTCGTTGGCATGGTGATGGCCTTCAGTGCCTCGGCGGCACAGTTCAGCGATGGCGCTCAGTACGTGAC
This sequence comes from Serratia sp. G204Y, assembly GCF_051172435.1. NCBI lineage: Bacteria > Pseudomonadati > Pseudomonadota > Gammaproteobacteria > Enterobacterales > Yersiniaceae > Serratia > Serratia sp. G204Y. The sequence continues at coordinate 2,921 of NZ_JBPIZA010000008.1, forward strand.
CCTGGACAAGCCGGTGACCGGTGAGCCTCAGGTGCTGGAGTTCTTCTCCTTCTACTGCCCGCACTGCTACCAGTTCGAGCAGGTCTATCACGTGTCCGAGAACGTGAAGAAGGCGCTGCCTGCCGGCACCAAAATGACCAAGTACCACGTTGAGTTCCTGGGGCCGCTGGGCAAACAGCTGACTCAGGCATGGGCGGTGGCGATGGCGCTGGGCGTGGAAGACAAGGTAAGCCCGTTGATGTTTGAAGCGGTGCAGAAAACCCAGACCGTGCAAACGCCGGACGATATCCGTAACGTCTTCGTGAAAGCGGGCGTGACCGCCGCAGATTATGACGCGGCATGGAACAGCTTCGTGGTGAAATCTCTGGTGGTTCAACAGGAGAAAGCCGCGGAAGATCTGCAACTGCGCGGTGTGCCGGCGGTATTCGTGAACGGCAAATACATGGTTAAAAACGATGGCCTGGACACCAGCTCGATGGACGCTTACGTGAAGCAGTTCGCCGACGTGGTTAAATTCCTCAGCCAGCAGAAATAAGCCAGATTCAACATGAAAAACGCCGGCGTTCGTTGCCGGCGTTTTTTTATCCGTATTGCCGCTTCAATTTATCCAGCAGCCGGTCTTTTTCCTGCCACAGCGTATTCAGCCACAGTTGGAAACGCCGCTTGAACTGCTTGTCGTTGAAATAGTCCCCGTGCAGGGTTTCATCGATCGGTAGCGTCTCTATTCTTACCACGATGCGCGTCAAACGACCGCACAGCATATCCAGAAAAGGCCGTTGGTTATTTTCCGGATAGAGCAGGGTGACGTTCAACACTTTGTCGAACTGATTGCCCAGCGCGCTAAGGGTAAACGCGATGCCGGCGGCTTTGGGCGCCAGCAAATTGCGATACGGCGAATTGCTTTTAATTTTCTTGGCTTCGGTGAAGCGCGAACCTTCGACGAAATTGACGATGGTGGTTGGACGTTGACGGAATTTTTCGCAGGAACGGCGCGTGGTTTCGATATCCTTGCCGCGCTTCTCCGGATGCTTGAGCAAATAGGCGCGGGAGTAACGCTTCATGAATGGCATATCCAGCGCCCAGCAGGCCAGGCCGACAAAAGGCACCCAGGCGAGCTGTTGCTTGAGGAAATACTTATTCATTGGAATATGATTTCTGAACAGCACGCACAACACGACAATGTCTGACCAGCTTTCGTGGTTGCTGATCAGCAGATACCAGTTTTTGCGATCCAGCCCTTCCAGCCCTTCAATATCCCAACGCAATTGCCCGTTAATGCGCAATAACAGCGCCAGCCCCTGACACCAACACCACATCATGAAATCGGCGAAAGCAGAGATATATCGCCAGACGGCGGGAATGGGCACCAGGAGTTTCACGATGCCGGCCAGCGTGATGGGGATAGAACACAACACCGTCACCAGAATGGTGAGTATGACGGAAATGATAAAAATAACAGGCGTTAACAATCTTGGCATGGTTATGGGCTGACGGTTGTTGGGAACATCGTTGCATGCCGAAGCGCATGAACAAAAGCCTATTTTAACAGAGAATGTCGGGGTAAAGCGCCGCTAAAAATCACTGTTTTTGGCCTCCCCGGATAACCATTTGCCGAGTTTTTGTGCAACTTGTCCAGCTTGTGCTAAGGTAATTGAGGCGCCGAATTTGATTAATAGTGCGATTAAAATCCGGCGAAAGTTATATCCACAAATTCAATAAAAGCCAGTAATAAAGCGTCGCCGGAATTCGTTCTTTTAACGCGGTGATTTAAATAGGAATTTTATTCGCCGTTATAACGATAATCACAACGTTATAATTCGGTCTCTTTTCTATGCACAAAGTTATCCACAGGTAAGATCTTGCGGATCCTCGCGCACAATCTCATCATTTTCGTCCGCAATGCACGCTAAGGTTCGTCTCCGGCGGCCAGCTATGGCATGCTTACCCCTATGTCCGATCACGATAAAGAAACGCTATGGCCCAGATTGCAGAAAACCCACTAATCCTGGTTGACGGTTCCTCCTACCTCTACCGCGCTTATCACGCCTTCCCGCCGCTGACCAACTCGGCGGGTGAGCCGACCGGCGCGATGTACGGCGTGCTGAATATGCTGCGCAGCCTGCTGCTGCAGTATCAACCGAGCCACGTTGCCGTGGTGTTTGATGCCAAAGGGAAGACCTTCCGCGATGATCTCTTCGCCGAATACAAATCGCACCGGCCACCGATGCCGGACGATCTGCGTGCGCAGATCGAGCCGCTGCATAACATGGTCAAGGCGATGGGCCTGCCGCTGCTGGTGACGCCCGGCGTTGAGGCGGACGACGTTATCGGTACGCTGGCGCTGGAGGCCGAAAAAGCTGGCCACGCGGTGCTGATCAGCACCGGCGACAAAGACATGGCGCAGTTGGTGACGCCGAACGTCACCCTGATCAACACCATGAACAACACCATCCTCGGCCCGCAGGAAGTGTGCGACAAGTACGGTATTCCGCCGGAGCTGATCATCGACTTCCTGGCGCTGATGGGCGATTCATCGGACAACATTCCCGGCGTGCCGGGCGTGGGTGAGAAAACCGCTCAGGCGTTGCTGCAGGGTATCGGCGGGCTGGATGCGCTGTATGGCAATCTGGAGAATATCGCCACGCTGAGCTTCCGCGGCGCCAAAACCATGGCGGCCAAGCTGGAGCAGAACAAAGAGGTCGCGTACCTCTCCTATAAGCTGGCGACGATCAAAACCGACGTTGAGCTGGATCTGACCTGCGCGGATCTGACGGTCTCTGCACCGGATGTCGATACGCTGCAGCAGCTGTTCAAACAGTACGAATTCAAACGCTGGCTGGCGGACGTGGAAGCCGGCGTATGGCTGGAAAACAAGAAAGGCGCGGGAGCGAAAGCTGCCGGCGGCGCCAAACCGGCCGCCGCCGCCGCGGAAGCGCCGAAGGCGCTGGCGGAGGCCAAGCTGTCCCAGGACGGTTATGTCACCATTCTGGATGAAGCGACCTTTACCGACTGGCTGGCGCGGCTGAAAAAGGCCGACGTGTTTGCCTTCGATACCGAAACCGACGGTCTGGATACCCTGACCGCCAACCTGATCGGCCTGTCCTTCGCGATCGCGCCGGGCGAGGCGGCTTATTTGCCGGTGGCGCACGATTATCTGGACGCACCGCCACAGCTGGACCGCGCCTACGTGCTGGAAGCGCTCAAGCCGCTGCTGGAGGACGATAAGGCGCTGAAGGTCGGGCAAAACCTGAAGTTCGACATGAGCCTGCTGGCGCGCTACGGCATTGAGATGCGCGGCATCGCCTACGACACCATGCTGGAGTCCTATGTGCTGGACAGCGTCGGCGGCCGTCACGATATGGACAGCCTGGCCGATCGTTATCTGAGCCATAAAACCATCACCTTCGAAGAGATCGCCGGCAAGGGCAAAAACCAGCTGACGTTCAATCAGATCGCGCTGGAGCAGGCGGCGCCTTACGCCGCCGAAGACGCCGATGTCACGCTGCAGTTGCACCTGGCGATGTGGCCGCAGTTGAAACAGAGCGCAGAGCTGCTGACGGTGTTCAACGAGATTGAAATGCCGCTGCTGCCGGTGCTGTCGCATATCGAACGCACCGGGGTGCTGATCGATCCGGCCATTTTGTCGGCCCACTCCCAGGAGCTGGCCAAGCGTCTGGCTGAGCTGGAGGCGCAGGCCCACGAGCTGGCGGAAGAGCCGTTCAACCTGGCGTCGACCAAGCAGCTGCAGGCTATCTTGTACGAGAAACAAAAGTTGCCGGTGCTGAAGAAAACCCCGGGCGGTGCGCCTTCTACCAACGAAGAAGTGCTGGCCGAGCTGGCGCTGGATTACCCGCTGCCGAAGGTGATCTTGGAATACCGCGGCCTAGCGAAGCTGAAGACCACCTATACCGACAAGCTGCCGCTGATGATTAACCCGGTCAGCGGCCGGGTACACACCTCGTACCATCAGGCGGTGACTGCGACCGGCCGTCTCTCCTCGAGCGATCCGAACCTGCAGAACATCCCGGTGCGCAACGAAGAAGGGCGGCGCATCCGCCAGGCTTTCATCGCGCCGGAAGGCTACCGCATCGTCGCGGCCGACTACTCGCAGATCGAGCTGCGCATCATGGCGCATCTGTCACAGGATGAAGGGCTGCTGAAGGCCTTCGCCGAAGGGAAAGACATTCACCGCGCCACGGCGTCGGAAGTCTTCGGCGTGCCGTTGGATAAAGTGACCGGCGAACAGCGCCGCAGCGCCAAGGCGATTAACTTTGGCCTGATTTACGGCATGAGCGCCTTCGGCCTGGCGCGCCAGTTGGGGATCCCGCGTGGGGAAGCCCAGCGCTATATGGATCTGTACTTCGAGCGTTACCCGGGCGTGCTGGACTACATGGAGCGCACCCGTCAACAGGCTTCCGAACAGGGCTATGTCAGCACGCTGGACGGGCGCCGCCTGTACCTGCCGGACGTCCGCTCCAGCAACGCCATGCGCCGCAAGGCGGCCGAGCGCGCCGCCATCAACGCCCCGATGCAGGGCACCGCGGCCGATATCATCAAGCGTGCGATGATCGAGGTCGACGCCTGGCTGCAAGGGCAGGAGAAGCCGTTGGTGCGCGCGATCATGCAGGTGCACGATGAATTGGTATTTGAGGTGCATGAGTCGGTGATCGAAGAAGCCAGCCAACGCATCCGTCAATTGATGGAAGGCAGCATGACCCTGGCGGTGCCGCTGAAGGTCGACGTGGGCGTCGGCATGAACTGGGATGAGGCGCACTGATTACCGGGTTATCGCCGGATGCGCTAACTGGCGATAACCTAAGCACTTTTCGTAATTAAGCTACAAGATGCGGCGATAGTTTCCCCAACTTCGCCGTTCTTGCGCCGCAAATTGTGTAAGTAAACTACAAAAAATTCTTTTGCCCTGCGAAAAAATAAGGTAGAGTTACAGGCGTAGGGTACAGAGGTAAGATGTTCTATCTTTCAGACCTTTTACTTCACGTAATCGGATTTGGCTGAATATTTAGCCGCCCCAGTCAGTATTGACTGGGGCGTTTTTTATTGTAAAAACAGCAGCAAACCATACGTTTTTCCTATCGCTCCGCACCGCTTTTCGTTCCTGCTTTCCTCCTTTCGACTCGCGTAATCCGGCGAGATAAGCCAGCCCTGGCGATAAGTTTTTATGATGGCTTTATTTCAGAACTGTAATTAGATAACAAAAAATCCCGCCTGCGGCTGAACTGCGGGTATAAAAAAGCCGATGCGGCGAGGCATCGGCTCTGGCGTTCGGCCTGGGCTTATTCGCCGGCTTCGTCTTCCGGCAGCACTTCCGGTGGGATCTCGTTAAACCAGGTGTCCAGCTTCTGGCGCAGCTTGTCGACGCCGATCTTCTTCAGCGACGAGAAGGCTTCAACCTGGATATCCCCCATAAACGGCAGCACCGCTTCACGCACCATATTGAGCTGCGCCTTGCGTGCGCCGGAGGCCAGCTTGTCGGCCTTGGTCAGCAGCACCAGCACCGGCGTGCCGACGTCGACCGCCCACTGGATCATCTGCTGGTCGAGATCTTTCAGCGGATGGCGAATATCCATCAGCACCACCAGGCCTTTCAGGCTGTTGCGCATCTGCAGGTATTCGCCCAGCGCGCGCTGCCATTTGCGCTTCATCTCTTCCGGCACTTCGGCGTAGCCGTAACCCGGCAGGTCGACCAGGCGGATGCCGTCTTCCACTTCGAACAGGTTGATCAGCTGGGTGCGCCCCGGCGTCTTACTGGTGCGCGCCAGGCTTTTTTGGTTGGTCAGCGTATTCAGCGCGCTGGATTTCCCGGCGTTGGAACGGCCGGCAAAGGCGACTTCAATTCCTGCATCCCCCGGCAGATGGCGAATATCGGGTGCGCTGGTGACGAAATGGGTCACATGATAGTTGTAGTTCTTGCTGGTCAAAATTTTTCGTCTCCGTGAGGATGGCTAACTGGTTGGCGATTATAACTGCATCAGCGGTAAAAATGGCGTGTTTCTCGGTTTTTAAGCGGCGGGACGCGATAAAACGACAGTTATGCCGCGCGTACGTTGTGAGACATTTGCCATTCGAATCGCGGGTAATGTCGCTTTATTCGAAAGTGATGTTTCTGTTTTTATTTTAAAAACAATATGTTGTTTTTTCGTTGTAGGGAAATGTCGTCCAAATCGGCGTCAGGTGCCTTGAGCCTTGGCAACAATAACGTAAAGTAGTCGTTAACGCAGGGTTGCGCAGGATTAAGGAACATCCGGGAAGGATGACAAATCTCAGGGAATGCACAGGGCGTGCAATGAGTGCCAGGATGAACGCAACAGGAAGTGACCCTTTCGCACCGGAACAGGCGGCAGGCACATCGGATGGTGAAGTATTGGCAGTTTGGATGCCGGCAGGAAGCGCGCTCGGGAAGAGCGGATGCGAATGGATTGCGCCATGGACGATTTTTCTTTCAGGATGAAGGACGTAGTGGCAGGGAATGCGGTTATAGCAGAAGGAAAAACCGGGATGTTGCATGTGCGCAAGGAGCGCGTAACAGGAATACCCTTCGCAAGAAGGTGCGAAATAGGCGGCAGGTTTAACCTGCCGCCTTTTTTCTTTGTCCGCTTTCTGCTAGATTCCGCCGCAATTCTATACTGAATCTACATACCTAAGAGCACACGCTATGAACCAGCCATCAAAAGCACCTCGCGGCAGCGCGGCGAAGTCAAAAACGAAAAAGAAAAGCCGTATGGAGCTCGATCAGGAAGCGCGCGAGCGCAAACGCCTGAAAAAGCGCCGCGGCCACGCTTCCGGTTCGCGCACCCAGGTCGAGTCCGGCAGCCAGAAGAACAAATCGGCGGCGGAAGCCAAAGATCCGCGTATCGGCAGTAAAGTGCCGGTAGCGCTGGTGGTCGACGAAACCAAAGTAAAGGCCAAACCGCAGCCGAAGCCAAAGGCCGAAGCGAAACCGCGCCTGTCGCCGGAAGAAGAGCTGGCGAAGCTGGAAAATGACGAACGCCTGAACGCGCTGCTGGATCGCATCGACGATGGCGAAACGCTGAACGCGGAAGAGCAGACCTATGTCGACAAAACGTTGGATCGCATCGATGTGCTGATGGACGTGTTGGGCATCGAACTGGGTGAAGACGACGACGAAGAAGAAGAGAAGCAGGAAGATATTCTGAAGCTGCTGAAAGGCGGCAACCCGAAAGACGCTTTTTAACACGCTATGTGGCTAATCCCGGCAATAGCCCTACTCTTGATGTGTTATCTGCTGTGGTTATTCGGTAAACTATGGCGGCTGTCTAAGCGCAAAGCGCGTTTTCGCAGCGCTTCCGTGGCCAGACAGCGCAGACAACCGCCTCTCTCCAGGCCCGGTAGAAAAAGATATCGGAAGGAGTGAGCATGTCAGAGCAGACGATTGTCTGGGATTTGGCCCTGATCCAAAAATATAACTACTCAGGGCCGCGTTATACTTCATACCCCACGGCGCTGGAGTTTAACCAGCGCTACGACGAAGCGGCGTTTCAACGCGCCGCTGCGCGTTACCCTGAGCGGCCGCTGTCGCTGTATGTGCATATCCCTTTCTGTCATAAGCTGTGTTACTTCTGCGGCTGCAACAAGCTGGTGACGCGCCAGACCCACAAGGCCGACGAGTACCTGAACGTTTTGGCGCAAGAGATCGCCAGCCGTGCGCCGCTGTTCGCCGGCCGCAAGGTCGGCCAGATGCACTGGGGCGGCGGTACGCCGACCTACCTGGATAAAGCGCAAATCAGCCGGTTGGTGGCGTTGCTGCGCGAACACTTTGATTTCCTGCCCGATGCGGAGATGTCGATCGAGGTCGATCCGCGCGAGATAGAGCTGGATGTGCTCGATCATTTACGCGTCGAAGGCTTTAACCGTCTGAGCATGGGGGTGCAGGATTTCAACAAGCAGGTGCAGCAGTTGGTCAACCGCGAGCAGGACGAAGCCTTTATCTTCGCCCTGATTGAGCGGGCCAAAGCGCTGGGCTTCCGCTCGACCAATATCGATCTGATCTACGGCCTGCCGAAACAGACGCCGGAAAGCTTCGCTTTCACGCTGCAGCGGGTGGCTGAATTGAATCCCGATCGCCTCAGCGTGTTCAACTACGCGCATATGCCGAACTTGTTCGCCGCCCAGCGCAAAATCAAAGACGCCGATCTGCCCAGCGCCCAGCAGAAGCTGGATATCCTGCAACAGAGCATCGCTTTCCTGACCGGCGCCGGCTATCAGTTCATCGGCATGGATCACTTTGCGCGCCCGGACGACGAGCTGGCAATCGCCCAACGCGAAGGCAAGCTGCACCGCAATTTCCAGGGCTATACTACCCAGGGCGACAGCGATCTGCTGGGGTTGGGCGTGTCGGCCATCAGCATGCTCGGCGACAGCTATGCGCAGAACCAGAAAGAGCTGAAGCATTACTATGAGAGCGTACCGGCGCAGGGCAACGCCCTGTGGCGCGGGCTGGCGCTGACGGACGACGATTGCCTGCGGCGCGATCTGATCAAAACCCTGATCTGCAATTTCCGGTTGGCGTATCAGCCGCTCGAACGGCATTACGGCATCGATTTCACCGCTTACTTCGCCGAAGACCTGCAGCTGCTGGCGCCGTTTGAACGCGATGGGCTGGTGGAGCGCGACGAGCAGGGCATTCGCGTCACGCCACGCGGGCGCTTGCTGATCCGCAATATCTGCATGTGTTTCGATCGCTATCTGCGGCAACAGGCGCGCAGCCAGCAGTTCTCACGGGTGATCTGAGGATGAAAAAACAGCCGCTGATGCGGCTGTTTTTTTAACTGAAGAAGTTAATCAGCGCGGCGCACAATACCGCGGCAACCGCCGCCTGCGGGGTGTGGCTGGCGGCGGAGCCCAGCTCCGCGCCCTGAGAAATGAATACGATGAATGAGTCCAGCATCGTCAACCTCCAGAGTGTGCGACACGATCATACTGCGCCCGCACCGGCTGTAAAGCCTGCGGTTGGCGTTTTTTTGTGCGCCGGACGGCGTTTTTCATCATCCATCCCCGTTCCTAATCCATACCCAGCTCTTTGAGCTTGCGGGTCAGGGTATTACGCCCCCAGCCCAGCAGGCGCGCGGCTTCCTGTTTGTGCCCCTGGGTGTGGCGTAGCGCGGTGGTGAGCAGCGTGCGCTCCATCTCCGGCTGCGCTTCCGACAGCAGGTTTTGATGACCGGAACGCAGCGCGCGATCGGCCCACTGCGCCAGCAGCGTGGCCCAGCTGTCCGGCAGACTGTGGCTGGGGCTTTCCGGCGCGGCGGTTTCGAACAGCTCACCCGGCAGATCCTGGATCAGCACTTCCTGCCCGGCGGCCATCACCGTCAGCCAGCGGCAGGTGTTCTCCAGCTGGCGCACGTTGCCCGGCCAGGGCAGGCGGGTCAGCGCGGTTTCGGTTTCCGGGTGCAGGTTCTTGGCCTCGACGCCTAACTCTTTGGCGGCGATCTGCAGGAAGTGGCGCGCCAGCCGCGGGATGTCTTCACGGCGCTCGCGCAGCGGCGGCAGGTGTACGCGGATCACGTTCAGGCGGTGGAACAGATCCTCGCGGAACTTGCCTTCCTGCACCCGCAGCTCCAGATTCTGGTGCGTGGCGGCGATGATGCGCACGTCGACCTTCACCGGCGCATAGCCGCCGACCCGGTAGAACTGGCCGTCCGCCAGCACCCGCAGCAGGCGCGTTTGCACGTCGAGCGGCATATCGCCGATCTCGTCGAGGAACAGCGTGCCGCCGTCGGCCTGTTCAAAACGGCCCTGACGAATTTGGTTCGCGCCGGTGAAGGCGCCTTTCTCGTGGCCGAACAGCTCGGACTCGATCAGATCCTTGGGGATGGCGGCCATGTTCAGGGCGATGAACGGCGACTTGGCGCGCGGGCTGTGGCGGTGCAGCGCATGCGCCACCAGCTCCTTGCCGGTGCCGGATTCGCCGTTGATCAACACGCTGATCGACGAACGCGACAGCCGGCCGATGATGCGAAACACGTCCTGCATCGCCGGTGCCTCGCCGATGATGTCCGCCGCCGGATCGCTGGCCGGCTGGCTGCGCACCGGCTGCTGCTGCTCCTGATAATGGCTGATGGCGCGCTCGACCAGCGCCACCGCTTCGTCGATGTCGAACGGCTTCGGCAGGTAGTCGAAGGCCCCTTGCTGATAGGCGCTGACGGCGGCGTCCAAATCCGAATGCGCGGTCATGATGATCACCGGCAGCATCGGGTGGCGCTGTTTGATCTGCTTGAGCAGCGCCAGGCCGTCTATGCCCGGCATGCGGATATCGGACAGCAGCACGTCGGGGGTTTGCGTGGCCAAGGCTTCCAGCACGTCATTGCCGCCTTCGAAGGTGGCGCAGCTCAAGCCCGCGCCGGTGAGCGCGCGCTCAAGCACCCAGCGGATGGAGCTATCGTCATCGACGATCCAGACTATCCCTCGTTGCATAGCAAACCTCACTGACGAATGGGCAGGTAGACCGAGAATTCGGTATGACCTGGCCAACTGTTGAATTCAATTTTTCCGCAATGCTGATCGATAAGATTGCGGGCGATGGATAATCCCAGGCCGGTGCCGCCCTCGCGGCCGCTGACCATCGGGTAGAACAGCGTGTCCTGCAGCTGCGCCGGCACGCCGGGGCCGTCGTCTTCAACGTCGATGCGCGCCGCCAGCCGGTAGCGGGTGCCGTGCAGCGTAATCTGAAACGCGGTGCGGGTGCGCAGTGTGATGGTGCCGCCCGCTTCGCCCAGCGCCTGCAGCGCGTTGCGGGTAATGTTCAGCAGCACCTGTTCTATCTGATCCGGGTCGTGGGCCATTTCCGGCAGGCTCGGATCGTAATCGCGCACCAGCGTGACGTTATCCGGCATTTCCAGCGACACCAGCTGGCAGACGCGCTCCGCGACCTGATGGATGCTCTGGGTGATGTGCTGGCCGGGCCGCTGCGGGCCGAGCAGGCGATCCACCAGATTGCGCAGCCGATCGGCCTGCTCGATGATCACCTTGGTGTATTCGGTCAGCGCCGGATCGGGCAGCGCTTTGGCCAGCAGCTGTGCCGCGCCGCGCAGGCCGCCCAGCGGATTTTTAATCTCGTGCGCCAAACCGCGCACCAGATCGCGGGCCGCCACCTGTTGGGCATGCTGCAGCTGTTCCTGGCTCAGGCGGCGCTGATTGTCCATCGGCGCCAGCTCGACCAGAATATAGCCTTCCGGCAGCGCCTGAGCGGTCAGGGAAAGGATATGCGCACGGCCGTCGACCACCAGGGTCACTTCGTTGTCGGTGAAGCCCTGACCGGCGCGCAGGCTTTCACGCATCAAAGAGACGTTCAGCGAAAAATAACCGAGCAAATCGGGCAGCGGCGTGCCGAACAGCTTGCGGGAGCTTTGCGCCAGCAATTGCTGTGCCGCAGGGTTGGCGTAGTGAACCGCCAGAGAGTCATCCAACAGCAGGATGCTGTTGATGAGTGAATTGAGGATCTGCCCAGCATCGGGCAGCTTGCCAGTTGCCATACAGCAGACTCCTGCACCTTTTTAGTGCATCTATCCTACTCCATCCGGGATCGGCGCGGTATGGAATAGTTTTGCAGAAAATACGGTGGAGAAAAAAACCCATCCGAAGATGGGCTGAAAGTTTCCACGGCAACAAAAAAGCGATAACAAAAATGTGGGCGCCGTCCGCCTGCGCAGACGGCGCGGGTAGGGCTTAGACGCTGTAGTACAGTTCGAACTCAACCGGGTGTGGCGTCATGCGAATGCGGTCCATCTCTTCTTTGCGCAGTTCGATGTAGGCATCGATCGCATCGTCGGTGAACACGCCGCCGCGGGTCAGGAACTCGCGGTCTTCGTTCAGTGCGGCCATCGCCTCGTCCAGCGAGCCGGCCACTTTTGGGATCTCGGCTTCTTCTTCCGGCGGCAGGTCGTACAGGTTTTTGTCCATGGCGTCGCCAGGGTGGATCTTGTTGATGATGCCGTCCAGGCCGGCCATCAGCAGCGCGGCGAAGCACAGGTATGGGTTAGCCGCCGGATCCGGGAAGCGGGCTTCGATGCGGCGCGCTTTCGGGCTGGCGACCACCGGGATGCGGATGGACGCGGAGCGGTTACGGGCGGAGTAAGCCAGCATCACCGGCGCTTCGTAACCCGGCACCAAACGTTTGTACGAGTTGGTGGTCGGGTTGGCCAGGGCGTTGATCGCCTTGGCGTGCTTGATGATGCCGCCGATGTAGAACAGCGCGGTTTCAGACAGGCCGCCGTATTTGTCGCCGGCGAACAGGTTGGTGCCGTTCTTGGACAGCGACATGTGGCAGTGCATGCCGGAACCGTTGTCGCCGAACATAGGCTTCGGCATGAAGGTCGCGGTTTTGCCGAAAGCGTGCGCCACGTTGTGCACCACGTATTTGTAGATCTGAATTTCGTCGGCTTTCTTGGTCATGGTGTTGAAGCGGGTTGCCACTTCGTTCTGACCGGCGGTCGCCACTTCGTGGTGGTGCGCTTCAACCACCAGGCCCATCTCTTCCATGGTCAAGCACATGGTGGAACGCAGATCCTGCGAAGAGTCGACCGGTGGAACCGGGAAGTAACCGCCTTTCACCGCCGGACGGTGGCCTTTGTTGCCGCCGTCGTATTTTGTGCCGGAGTTCCAGGCGCCTTCGATGTCGTCGATGGCCACGTGGGAACCGCGGATGCTGCTGCCGAAGCGGATGTCGTCGAACAGGAAGAACTCAGGCTCTGGCCCGAACAGCACGGTATCCGCGATGCCGGAGGAGCGCAGGAAGTCTTCGGCGCGTTTGGAGATGGAGCGCGGGTCGCGATCGTAGCCTTGCATGGTGCCCGGCTCGAGAATGTCGCAGCGAATAATCAGGGTAGGTTCTTCGAAGAACGGATCCAGAACCGCCGTGCTGGCGTCCGGCATCAGCACCATGTCAGATTCGTTGATGCCCTTCCAACCACCGATAGAGGAGCCGTCAAACATTTTGCCTTCTTCGAAGAAGTCGGCGTTTACCTGGTGAGCCGGGATAGTCACGTGCTGTTCCTTACCCTTGGTGTCAGTGAAACGCAGGTCTACGAATTTCACTTCATGCTCATTCAGCATCGTCAAAACGTGTTCAGCGGACATACTTAACTCTCCCGGTTTATCATTGTCGTCGTCGTGGAACGAATCTGTGGAACTGGCTTTTTTTCGCCTTGAAAAGACTAAAGCGAAAAGCGTGCCAACTTTTTAAAAAGGCGTTCATCGCCTTTCTGCGCGGGTTTTACCCAGCCACAGTATGCACCATCAACGATAAATTGCACTGTTATGGTGCAATAAGGGTGGGCGCAGGCACCGAAATGGTGCAAAAGTGCAGCGATTGCGGCTTTTTGCACCGTGAAAGGGATCACAAACTGACCGGTACGCGGTTGTTTATAAGAGATGGTTGTGATCTTGTTTAGTCCCTCGCTTAATACGTGTACAATAGCGCGCTATTTCTAATGCCCGAGGCAAAGCTGTGATCGAAAATTTGCGTAACATCGCCATTATTGCCCACGTTGACCATGGTAAAACCACCCTGGTTGATAAGCTGCTGCAACAATCCGGTACTTTCGGAGAGCGTGCGGAAGCCACCGAACGCGTAATGGACTCCAACGATTTGGAGAAAGAGCGTGGGATTACCATCCTCGCAAAAAACACCGCCATTAATTGGAACGGTTACCGTATCAACATCGTAGATACCCCGGGACACGCCGACTTCGGCGGCGAGGTAGAGCGCGTGATGTCGATGGTTGACTCGGTGCTGCTGGTTGTGGATGCAATGGATGGCCCTATGCCGCAAACCCGCTTCGTGACCAAGAAGGCCTTCGCCAACGGTCTGAAGCCGATCGTGGTCATCAACAAGGTTGACCGTCCTGGCGCGCGCCCTGACTGGGTTGTGGATCAGGTGTTCGACCTGTTCGTGAACCTCGACGCGACCGACGAGCAGCTCGACTTCCCGATCATCTACGCTTCTGCGCTGAACGGCATCGCCGGCGTCGACCACACCGACATGGCGGAAGACATGACCCCGCTGTATCAGGCGATCGTCGACCACGTGTCTGCGCCGCAGGTTGAGCTGGAAGCGCCATTCCAGATGCAGATCTCCCAGTTGGACTACAACAACTACCTGGGCGTTATCGGCATCGGCCGCATCAAGCGCGGTAAAGTGAAGCCGAACCAGCAGGTCACCATCATCGACAGCGAAGGTAAAACTCGCAACGGTAAAGTGGGCAAAGTGCTGGGCCACCTGGGTCTGGAGCGTATCGACAGCACCTTGGCGGAAGCGGGCGACATCATCGCCATCACCGGCCTGGGCGAGCTGAACATCTCCGACACCATCTGCGACACCAACGCCGTAGAAGCGCTGCCGGCGCTGTCCGTCGACGAACCGACCGTCACCATGTTCTTCAACGTCAACACCTCGCCGTTCTGCGGTAAAGAAGGCAAGTACGTGACGTCGCGTCAGATCCTTGACCGTCTGAACAAAGAGCTGGTGCACAACGTAGCGCTGCGCGTTGAAGAAACCGACGATGCAGACGCCTTCCGCGTCTCCGGCCGTGGCGAACTGCACCTGTCGGTGCTGATCGAAAACATGCGTCGCGAAGGTTTCGAGCTGGCGGTTTCCCGTCCGAAAGTTATCTTCCGCGAAATCGATGGCCGCAAGCAGGAGCCATTCGAGAACGTGACGCTGGATATCGAAGAGCAGCATCAGGGTTCCGTGATGCAGGCGATGGGCGAGCGTAAAGCCGACCTGAAAAACATGGATCCGGACGGTAAGGGCCGCGTGCGTCTCGACTACGTGATCCCAAGCCGCGGTCTGATCGGCTTCCGTAACGAATTCATGACCATGACTTCGGGCACCGGTCTGCTGTACTCCACCTTCAGCCACTACGACGACGTGCGTCCGGGCGAAGTGGGCCAGCGTCAGAACGGCGTGCTGATCTCCAACGGCCAGGGCAAAGCGGTCGCGTTCGCGCTGTTCGGCCTGCAGGATCGCGGCAAGCTGTTCCTGGGCCACGGTGCGGAAGTGTATGAAGGCCAGATCATCGGTATTCACTCGCGTTCCAACGACCTGACCGTAAACTGCCTGACCGGTAAGAAGCTGACCAACATGCGTGCTTCCGGTACTGACGAAGCGACTACCCTGGTTCCGGCCATCAAAATGACCCTGGAGCAAGCTCTGGAGTTCATCGATGACGACGAACTGGTAGAAGTGACGCCAACCTCGATCCGTATCCGTAAGCGTCACCTGACGGAAAACGATCGTAAGCGTGCCAGCCGCGGTCCTAAAGACGCTTAATCGCTGATTGAGTGTCTCATGCTTAGGGCGCGGTTCTCGCGCCCTGAGTTTTTTCCTCTGTTGTTCCCCGTTTGTGCGGCGCGCTATGCGCTTTTCCGTTCGCTCCCTGTTCAGCTGTTCCTTTTCCCGCTACAGTGAAATCTCACCGGCCCATCAGGAGAGGACTATGCTGTATATCTTTGATTTAGGTAATGTGATCGTCGATATCGATTTCAAGCGTGTGCTGGGCGTGTGGAGCAATTTGAGCGGCACGCCGTTGGCGGTGCTGTCCGATCGTTTCACCATGGGTGAGGTGTTCCAGCAACATGAACGCGGTGAAATCAGCGACGAAGACTTCGCCGGCAAGCTGTGCGATGAAATGGGCATCGCGCTCAGCTTCGAGCAATTCGCCACCGGCTGGCAGGCGGTATTCGTCGCGCTGCGCCCGGAAGTGATCGACATCATGCAGCGCCTGCGCAACGAGGGCCACCGGGTGGTGGTGCTGTCGAACACCAACCGTCTGCACTGCAACTACTGGCCGCAGCACTATCCTGAAGTGGCCGCCGCCGCCGATCATCTCTATCTGTCGCAAGATCTCGGCATGCGCAAGCCGGAGGCCGAGATCTACCAGCATGTGCTGGCCGCGGAAAACACCGCCGCCGCCGACGCGGTGTTCTTCGACGATCACCCGGCGAACGTCCTCGCCGCGCAGGCGTTGGGGATCAAGACGGTGCACGTCACCGATCGCGACGTGGTGCCGGCCTATTTTGCTCAATGAGCGTAGGGCGCGTTAAGCTTAAGGCGTATCAACGGACATCAAGGAGTGACCATGTCGTTTTTCCGCCGCAAGAAGCTGCCCTCTGCGATTAAGCCCGGCGTCACCTTCGGACGGCTGCTGTACCAGCGTATCGATCACGATGGCCTGACGATGTTGGCGGGCCATCTCGCCTATGTTTCCCTGCTGTCGCTGGTGCCGCTGGTCACCGTGGTGTTCGCGCTGTTCGCCGCTTTCCCGATGTTTTCCGACATCAGCGAACAGCTGAAGAGCTTCATCTTTTCCAATTTCGTGCCGGCCGCCGGCAACGTCATACAGAACTACCTGGAACAGTTCGTCGCCAACTCCAACAAGATGACCGCCGTCGGCACCTGCGGGCTGATCGTCACCGCGCTGCTGTTGATCTCCTCGGTGGACAGCGTGCTGAACACCATCTGGCGCAGCAAGAACAAGCGGCCGATCGTCTTCTCCTTCGCCGTGTACTGGATGGTGCTGACGCTGGGGCCGCTGCTGGTGGGTGCCAGCATGGCCATCAGCTCCTATCTGCTGTCGCTCAACTGGCTGGCGCAGACCGGCGTCAACGGCCTGGTGGATCAGGTGCTGCGCATCTTCCCGCTGATTTTGTCGTGCGCTTCCTTCTGGCTGCTGTATTGCATCGTGCCGACGGTGCGGGTGCCGCCCAAAGACGCGCTGATTGGCGCGCTGGTGGCCGGATTGCTGTTCGAGCTGGGCAAGAAGGGATTCGCGCTGTACGTCACCATGTTCCCTTCCTACCAGCTGATTTACGGCGTGCTGGCGGTGATCCCGATTTTATTCCTGTGGGTCTACTGGAGCTGGTGTATCGTGTTACTCGGCGCGGAAATCACCGTGACCATCGGCGAATACCGCGACTACCGCCGGCAGAAGGCGGAGCAACAGGAACAGAAACCAGAAGGGCAGCAGGAATGATTGCGTTGATTCAACGGGTGTTAAACGCCAGCGTCACGGTGGGTGGCGAGACGGTAGGCAAGATTGGCCCCGGTTTGTTAGTGTTATTGGGCGTGGAGCAGGGCGATAACGAGCAAAAAGCGCAGCGCCTGTGCGAACGCGTGTTGGGATACCGCATTTTCGGCGACGAGAACGACAAGATGAATCTCAACGTCCAGCAGGCCGGGGGCAGCGTGCTGGTCGTTTCGCAGTTCACCCTGGCGGCGGACACCCAAAAGGGCATGCGGCCCAGCTTCTCGCGCGGCGCCGCACCTTTGGTCGCCGATCGGTTGTATCAATATTTTGTTGGCCAGTGCCGCGAACGCGGCGTAGAGACCCAGACCGGCGAATTCGCCGCCGACATGCAGGTGGCGCTGGTCAACGATGGTCCGGTGACATTCTGGCTACAGGTCTAAGCATTGGAGAACAGGCGTCTATGTATCACCTACGAGTACCCGTAACAGAGCAAGAACTGAAGGAGTATTACCAGTTTCGCTGGGAAATGCTGCGCAAGCCGCTGCACCAGCCGGTGGGTTCGGAAAAGGATGCCTATGACGCCATGGCCCATCACCAAATGGTGGTGGACGAGGCCGGTAAAATCGTCGCCATCGGGCGGCTGTACATCAATGCCGACAACGAGGCGGCGATCCGTTTTCTGGCGGTAGATCCGACGCTGCAGGATAAAGGGCTGGGGACGCTGGTGGCGATGACGCTGGAGTCCGTTGCGCGGCAGGAGGGCGTGAAGCGGGTGGTGTGCAGCGCCCGTGAGGACGCGGTGGACTTCTTCGCCAAGCTGGGGTTCGTCAATCAGGGGGAGATCACTGCGCCGCAGACCACCCCGATCCGCCACTTTTTGATGATCAAACCGGTAGCGACGCTGGACGATATCCTGCATCGCCCCGACTGGTGCGGCCAACTGCAGCAGGCCTGGTATGAACACATCCCGCTGAGCGAAAAGATGGGCGTGCGCATCAGCCAATACACCGGCCAGCGCTTCGTCACCACCATGCCCGAGACCGGCAACCAGAATCCGCACCACACGCTGTTCGCCGGCAGCCTGTTCTCGCTGGCGACGCTGACCGCCTGGGGGCTGATTTGGCTGCTGCTGCGCGAGCGCCACCTCGGCGGCACCATCATTCTGGCGGACGCGCACATTCGCTACAGCAAACCGATTACCGGCAGGCCGCGAGCGGTGGCGGATCTCGGCTCGCTGAGCGGCGATTTGGCGCGTCTGGCGCGCGGCCGCCGCGCGCGCGTGCACGCCGAAGTGCATCTGTTCGGCGACGAGGATAAAGGTGCGGTGTTCGAAGGCACCTACATGGTGCTGCCGGCCGAGCCGGATGTGCCGCTGGATCAGGGCGGCTCTGAGGCGCTGGAAGAGTAAGACGGCGGCCTGCCTGAGGGCGGGCCGCGCAGGGCATTACGGCAGTTGCTGGTTCACCGCTTGGCCGTCGCCGGCGGTGGCCTGCAGATTTCCCTTCAACGAGGCTTTGAACGGCCCGTCGCTGTTCAGCAGCCCTTTCAACTGCAGCTCAAGGTTGCCGTCGCCCGTCAGCGGCACCGGCTGCCATCCCCATTGCTGCAAGGTGTTGATCGGTACCGAACGGCCGTGCAGCGTCAGCTGGAACGGCTTGCCCGGCAGCTGATCGACGGTCGCTTTGGCCTCAAGCAACCCATTAGGCATAAAGGCGCTGAGCTCGGTGACGTTAATCTGATTGGCGTCGGCGTTCAGCGCCAGCGAAGGGCGCCGCACGTCTATCTTGTTGAAGGTCGCCTCGCTGCCGTTCAGGTTGAGCGATCCGGACCATATGCCCCAATGGCGATCGCGCGCCAGCAGCAGGTTGCTGCCGTAGCCGTCCAGCGCGGTGATCTGGAACGGGAATGCCGGGTTGATATCGATGATCAGATTGCGGTTGGTGGTCAGCTTGGTGACGTACACCTCCGCCAGCCAGTCCGGCAGCGGTTTCAGCCACAGTTCGCGCCAGTCGATCGGCAGGGTGTACTCCAGCGCCGCCATGGCCACTTCATCCAGCTGCAGGCGTTTGCCGGCGCGCAGCCAGTTGCCGGAGGTGCGCAGCAGCCCGCCTTCCCAGCGGGTGGTGAACTGTTGAATGGCGATGCCGGCGGAGGAGAGCCGCAGGGTGGCGATCGGATCGATCAGGTGGAAGCCGCCGTTGATCACGTCGCTGGCGTTGACGTTGAGCGAGCCGTCTTCGCTGCGCCAGTCGCCTTTTTCGACGCTGACGTTTTGCAGCGACAGATCGAGATCGTTAAACGCCCATGCCTTGCCTTCCAGGCGCGCGTCGATCAGATCGAAACGCTTGAGGGTGACCGGCGGCAGCGTGGTAAAGCGCTGCATGAATTCCGCCAGCGTCAGCGGGGTCTGCATGCGCACGCCGCTCAGCCGCAGGCGATCCACCTGCCAACTGCCGTCGGCGGCGCGGCTGGCCACGCCGGTCAGGTCGCCCTGCGCCAGATCGGCGCCGAAGTTGTTCAACAGCAGCTGGCCCTGCTTCTGCTCCCCCTGCACCAACACCTTCGAGGCGGGGATGCCGTTCAGCGTCATCGAACCGGCGCTGAACTGGAACTGGTTGTTGTCCCCCAGCAGATGACCGGCCAGCGGGCGCCACGGCGTGATGCCGGCAGTGACCTGCTGCGCGTTGAGTTGCCACTCGTTATCGTTGGACTGCAACGCCATGTTGCTAAGCTGCAGCACGTCGGCCTGTACAGGCAGCGCCGCCACCTGCGGCTGCACGTTCAGCGTGCCGTCGCGCAGCGTGACGCTGTGAAAATAGCGCGGCTCGGTGATTTGGCGCAGGCTGAGGCCCAGATCGACGCGTTTGGCGACCAGCGCCTGCGGCTGGCCGTTGCGCGCCAGTTGCACGTCTTCCAGCTCAATCTGGTTCGGCTGGCTCCACGAATGGGTGATTTTTCCTATCGACAGGCGGTATTCGCTGTTGTCGCTGATCCAGGCGCTCAGGCGGCCTGCCGCCCAGCGGGTTTGCCCGACCAAGTACAGTACCACTGCCGCCAGCACGATCAGCAGCAGCAACGTCAGCAACAGCTTTCCGATAAATTTCATCGTCTACATCCGCATCGGTCAAAAAAGATACCCTGTTTATGCCGCAATTGGCCGGGCATCTCAAGGGCAATGGTCTGATAGACAATAAAAAACGGCCGCAAGCGGCCGTTTGAACGCCAATGGACGGGTTACTTCTTCTCGTGTTCCTGCGGGAACACCAGGTTCAGCACGATGGCGGTAATACCGCCGGCGGCGATGCCGGAAGAGAGCAGGGTTTTCAGCCAGTCCGGCGCGAACTGCAGGATCAGCGGCTGCTGGGAGACGCCCATGCCGACGGCCAGCGACAGCGCCATGATCATGATGGCGCGGCGGTTCAGACGCTCGCGCGAAACGATGCGCACGCCGGAGGCGGCGATGGTGCCGAACATCACGATGGTCGCGCCGCCCAGTACCGGTTCGGGGATGTGCTGCACGAAGCCGGCCACCGCCGGGAACAGCCCCAGCGCGATCAGCATCAGCGCCACCACGAAGCCGACGTAGCGGCTGGCGACGCCGGTCAGCTGGATCACGCCGTTGTTCTGGCCGAAGCAGGAGTTGGGGAAGGTGTTGAACACCGCCGACAGCATCGAGTTCAGGCCGTTGGCCAGCACGCCGCCCTTCAGGCGCTTCATGTACAGCGGCCCGCTGACCGGCTGTTCGGAGACGTCGGAGGTGGCGGTGATGTCGCCGATGGTCTCGAGCGAGGTGACCATAAAGATCAGCATCAGCGGCAGCAGCAGGTTCCAGTCGAAGCCCAGGCCGTAATAGAGCGGCGTGGGGATGGTGATTGCCGCCGTGGGGGCCGCCGGTGCGTCGGCGGGCAGCATGTCCATCGCCCAGGCCAACAGATAGCCGACTGCCATGGCGATCACCAGCGAAGCCACGCGCAGATAAGGGTTGCGCTGGCGGTTCAGCAGGATGATCACCGCCAACACCGCGCCGGCCAGCAGCAGGTTTTTCGGCGAGCCGAAGCTGTGATCGTTCATCGCGGCGTAGCCGCCGCCGATCGAGGTCAGGCCGACCTGAATCAGCGACAGGCCGATGATCATCACCACGATGCCGGAAACCAGCGGGGTGATGATGCGGCGCGCCAGATGCAGCACGCGCGACAGCAGAATTTCGGTGCAGGAGGCGACCATCAGGGTACCGAACAGCGCGGCCATCATGGTCGGCACGTCGGCGCCGTCGTTTTTCAGCGCCAGACCGCCCATGATCAGCGGCGAAACGAAGTTGAAGCTGGTGCCCTGAATCGACAGCAGCCCGGAACCCACCGGCCCCCAGGTTTTGATTTGCAGAATGGAAGCCAGACCGGAGGCGAACAGCGACATGCTGATGATGTGCTGGGTATCCTGTGCCGGCAGGCCCAGCGCCTGGCAGATCAGCAGGGCCGGGGTGATCACCGCGACGAACATCGCCAGCAGATGCTGGCCGGCGGCAAACAGCGTTTGCGGCAGCGGCGGGCGATCTTCCAGGCGATAAATCAGTTCACTGGCGCGGGGTTCTGAGGCGGCTTGGCGCGCGGCATCAAGCTCGGAGGATGACATGCTCATGGTGTGGCGTTTCCAGATACGGCAAAGCAGGCATTTTAATGCTCCGCCCCGCAAAAGCAAACGGTTGCGCGTAAATATTATGTTGCCGACTTTCTCGCTTATGTCGCATTTTCATTCATTTTTTCTTGTCATCTCAGCGTTTTTTACTTTTAATCCTGCACTCATCAAGTTTAAAAACTAAGTGGTTTTCTATAACTTATTATTTTTATTTGGATCTTTTCCCTTACATGGAGTACCTGGATGTTTCATCTTGATACTTATGGCACGTTAGTCGCGGCGACGCTGGTTTTGCTCCTCGGGGGCAAGTGCGTCAGAACCATTCCTCTGCTGCGAAAATATACCATTCCTGCTCCCGTCGCCGGCGGTTTGCTGGTGGCTCTCCTGCTGTTAGCCCTGAAAAAGCTCGTCAACTGGGAAATCAGTTTTGACATGTCGCTGAAGGATCCGCTGATGCTGGCCTTCTTCGCCACCATCGGCCTGAACGCCAACCTGGCGCGTTTGCGCGCCGGCGGCAAGGTGCTGGTGGTGTTCCTGTTCGTGGTGCTGGGGCTGCTTATCGTGCAGAACGCCATCGGCATCGGCATGGCGAAAATGCTGGGGTTGGATCCGCTGATGGGCCTGATCGCCGGGTCGATCACCCTGTCGGGCGGCCACGGCACCGGGGCGGCCTGGAGCAAGCTGTTCATCGAGCGCTACGGCTTCGAGAACGCCACGGAAGTCGCCATGGCCTGCGCCACCTTCGGGCTGGTGCTGGGCGGCCTGATCGGCGGCCCGGTGGCGCGCTATCTGGTCAAGCACTCCTCCACGCCGGAAGGCACCCCGGATGACAGCGTGCAGCCGAGCGGCTTCGAGAAGCCGGAAAGCGGCCGTCTGATCACCTCGCTGGTGATGATCGAAACCATCGCCATGATCGCCATCTGTCTGAGTCTGGGGCAGCTGATTGCCGGCCTGCTGAGCGGCACGGTGTTTGAACTGCCGAACTTCGTCTGCGTGCTGTTCGTCGGGGTGATCCTCAGCAACACGCTGGCCTTCACCGGTTTCTATACCGTGTTCGAGCGGGCGGTGTCGGTGCTGGGCAACGTCAGCCTGTCGCTGTTCCTGGCGATGGCGTTGATGAGCCTGCGCCTGTGGGAGCTGGCCTCGCTGGCGCTGCCGATGCTGGCGATCCTGGCGGTGCAGACGCTGGTCATGGCGCTGTACGCGATCTTCGTCACCTATCGGGTGATGGGTAAAAACTACGACGCGGCGGTGCTGGCTGCCGGCCACTGCGGCTTCGGCATGGGCGCCACGCCGACGGCGATCGCCAACATGCAGGCGATCACCGATCGTTTCGGCCCGTCGCACGTGGCGTTTTTGGTGGTGCCGATGGTGGGGGCGTTCTTTATCGATATCGCCAATGCCATCGTCATCAAGCTGTATCTGCTGCTGCCGGTGTTCCCGGCGGTGGGGTGATATCGCGGGTCATCGCGAAAAGGGCGCCTGCGGCGCCCTTTTTTATGCGTTGGAGTAGCGCGCCTTCTCCGGCAGCCAGCGTTCGATCAGCGCCTGGGCGTGCTCCGGATAGTGCTGATGGAGATGGCGAGCGACGCGCTGCACTTCGGGGATCATCGCCTGATCGCGCAGCAGATCCGCCACCTTGAATTCGGCGCTGCCGGTCTGGCGGGTGCCCAGCAGCTCGCCCGGGCCGCGGATCTCCAGATCGCGCTGCGCGATGACGAAGCCATCGTTGCTGTCGCGCAGCACCTGCAGGCGCGTTTGCGCAGTCTTGCTCAGCGGCGTTTTGTACAGCAGCACGCAGTGTGAGGCCACGGCGCCGCGCCCTACGCGGCCGCGCAGCTGGTGCAGCTGAGCCAGGCCCAGCCGCTCCGGGTTTTCGATGATCATCAGGCTGGCGTTCGGCACGTCGACGCCGACTTCGATCACCGTAGTGGCCACCAACAGCTGCAGCTCGCCCTGTTTAAACGCCTGCATCACCGCCTGCTTTTCCTGCGCTTTCATGCGGCCGTGCACCAGCGCTACCTTCAGCTCTGGCAGCGCGGTTTTCAGTTCTTCCCAGGTGGCTTCCGCCGCCTGCGCTTCCAGCAGCTCGGACTCTTCGATCAGCGTACATACCCAGTAAGCCTGCCGCCCCTCTTCCAGACAGGCGCTTTTCACCCGTTGAATGATGTCGGCGCGGCGGGTATCGGGGATGGCGACGGTGGTCACCGGCGTGCGGCCCGGCGGCAGCTCGTCGATGACCGAGGTATCGAGATCGGCATAGGCGGTCATCGCCAGCGTGCGCGGGATCGGCGTGGCGGTCATGATCAGCTGATGGGCGTGGAAGCCTTGCTCTTCGCCTTTCTCCCACAGCGCCAGCCGCTGATGCACCCCGAAGCGGTGCTGCTCATCAATGATCACCAGCGCCAGGCCGTTGAACTGTACCTGCTCCTGGAAGATGGCGTGGGTGCCGACCACCATCGACACCTGGCCGCTGGCGATAGCCTCCTGCTGCGCGATGCGCGCCTTGCCTTTCTGTTTGCCGGCCAGCCAGCCGACCTCCAGCCCCAGCGGTTCAAACCACTGACGGAAATTGTTGGCGTGCTGCTCGGCCAGTAGCTCGGTCGGCGCCATCAGCGCTACCTGCTTGCCGTGCGCGATGGCGCGCAGCGCCGCCAGCGCCGCCACCAGCGTTTTGCCGGAGCCGACGTCGCCCTGCACCAGCCGCATCATCGGGAAGTCTTTTTGCATATCGGCTTCGATGTCGGCCACCACGCGCGTTTGCGCGCCGGTCGGCGAGAACGGCAGCTGGGCGAGAAAACGGTTTTTCAGCCGATCGTCCGGCAGCAGCGGCTGCGCCTGATAGCTCTGCGCGCCGGCGCGCACCGCCAGCATGCTGAGGTTATGCGCCAGCAGCTCTTCAAGGATCAGGCGTTTTTGCGCCGGGTGTTTGCCCAGCTCCAGATCCGCCAGCTGGATGTCCGGCGGCGGGCGATGCAGGGTGTGCAGCGCCTGCGGCAGGCTCATCAGGCCGCCGCTCAGCTCCGGCGGCAGCAGCTCGGCGATAGCGCAGGTATCCAGCAGCTCCAGCGCCTGATCGGTCAGCTTGCGCAGCGTGGCCTGCCGCACCCCTTCGGTGGTGGGGTAGACCGGCGTCAGCGACTCTTGCAGCTCAACCTCGCTGGCTTCGCCCTGAATGCGGTATTCCGGATGGATGATTTCCGCGCCGTGGTTGCCGCGCTTGATCTCGCCGTAGGCGGTCACGCGGCGGCCGGTGGCCAGGCTGTTCTTCATTGCGGCGTTGAAGTTGAAGAACCGCATGGTGAGGATGCCGGTGCCGTCGCTGATCTGGCAGGTCAGCATGCGGCGGCGGCCGAAGCTGATGTCGCTGCGCAGCACTTCCCCTTCTACCGTGGCGTAGATGCCCGGCAGCAGATCGTTGATCGGGTAGAGGCGGGTGCGGTCTTCGTAGCGCAGAGGCAGGTGCAGCAGCAGATCCTGAATGGTCTCGAGGCCGAGTTTGGCCAGTTTGCCCGCCTGGCTGGCGCCAACCCCGGAAAGCGTGGTGAGTGGGACAGCATCCAGCAGGCGGCCTTTCATTTGCGCACCGTCGCCTGCATGGCCGTCCACCATTCGGCGCTGGCGACCACCTGGCCCTGCTCGTCAATTTGCGGGCGCGGCAGCCCTTTGCGCTTGGCCACGTTGGCCAGCACCGGGTAACCGCCTTCGAACAGCAGACGCTGCTGCTCTTCTTCATCCAGCATGCTGTTGTCGCGGCGATACAGGCCGGCGTTCTGCCGCTGGCGCTGCGCTTCATACAGGATCAGCGCCGAGGCCACGGAGACGTTGAGCGATTGCACCATGCCGATCATCGGAATGACGATGTCCCGATCGGCCAGCGCCAGCGCTTCTTCGGTGATGCCGGTTTTTTCCTGGCCGAGCAGCACGCAGGTGGGCCGGGTGTAGTCCACCTCGCGGAAATCGACCGCGCGCGCAGACAGATTGGTGGCCAGAATTTGCATGCCCTGCGCTTTCAGATGACCGACCGCGTCGCCGATGGTGCGATGGGTTTTGACGCTGACCCAGCTGTTGCTGCCGGCGGCGGAGGAAACAAGGGTGCGCATGCGGGTGGTGGGCCACACGGCGTGGACCTGATGCACGCCGACGGCGTCGGCGGTGCGGATAATGGCGGAGACGTTATGCGGCTTGTGCACTTGCTCCAGGCAGACCGTCAAATCCGGCTGCCGGGTCGCGAGCATTTCACAAATCCGCGCATAGCGTTCAGGACTCATAAGCGCTAGTTTCGGTTGCGGTTAACTTTGATCACATCCGGCATGATACGGATTTTACGCATAATGTTTGCCAAATGGATGCGATCGCGGGTGGTCAAGCGGATAAAGGCGCTATAAACCCGACCGTCTTTCTCTTCGGTGTTCAGGCTCTGAATATTGGACTCGGCCGCGTTGATCGCCGCCGTCAGGTTGGCCAGCGCGCCCTGGTGGTTGAACATATCCACCTTGATCTCGGCGATGAACTCCTGCTCGGTCTCTTTATCCCACTCGACCGCCATGAACTTCTCAGGCTCTTTCTGATAGCCGCGAATATTGCGGCAGGACTCATGGTGGATCACCAGCCCTTTGCCCGGGCTGACGTGAGCGATAATCGGATCGCCCGGAATCGGACGGCAGCACTTGGCGAAGGTGATCAACACCCCGTCGGCGCCCTTGATGGCCAGGTTACGCACGCCGGAGGATGCGCCCAGGCTGGACTGATCGCCCTGCAGGTTCTTCGCCACCACCACGCTCATGGCGTTGCCGAGGCCGATTTCCGCCAGCAGATCGTCCAGCGTCGCCAGCTTCATGCGGTCCAGCTCGTGCTGAATGTTTTCCTGCGGGATTTCGGCCAGCTTGCGGCTGCCGCCCAGCGCGTGGTTGAGCAGACGGCGGCCGAGGCCGACGGAGTCGTCGCGCTTGAGGTTCTTCAGCATCTGGCGAATTTTGGCGCGCGCTTTCGAGCTGACCACGAAGTTCAGCCAGGCGGCGTTGGGCCGCGCGCCCGGCGCGGTGATGATCTCGACGGTCTGGCCGCTGGTCAGCGACTGCGACAGCGGGTACGGCTGACGATCGACGCGCGCGCCGACGCAGGCATGGCCGATATCGGTATGCACCGCATAGGCGAAATCGACCGGCGTGGCGCCGGCGGGCAGCTCGACGATGCGGCCTTCCGGGGTGAAAACGTAAATCTCATCCGGGAACAGATCGGATTTGACGCTCTCGATAAATTCAAACGAACTGCCGGCGCTTTGCTGCAGCTCCAGCAGGCTTTGCATCCAGCGCTGGGCGCGGATCTGCGCCGTGGTGCCGGTTTCGCCCTGTTCTCTTTCCTTATAAGCCCAGTGCGCGGCTACCCCCATCTCAGCCATCTGGTCCATGTCTTCGGTGCGGATCTGCACTTCGACCGGCACGCCGTGCGGGCCGATCAGCGAGGTATGCAGCGATTGATAGCCGTTGGCCTTGGGAATGGCGATGTAATCTTTCACCCGCCCCGGGCGCGGTTTGTACAGGCTGTGCACCTGGCCGAGCACGCGGTAGCAGGTATCGACCTCTTTCACGATCACCCGGAACGCGTAGATATCCATGATGGAATGGAAACGCTGTTCCTTGAGGTGCATCTTGAGGTAGATGGAGTAGAGGTGTTTTTCCCGCCCGCTGACGCGGCAGGCGATACCGGCTTCGGTCAGTCGCCCTTCGATCTCGGAGAGGATTTTTTGAATCATCTCTTTGCGGTTGCCGCGCGCGGCTTTCACCACTTCCTTGATCACGCGATAACGGTTCGGATACAGCGCCTCGAAGCCCAGCTCTTCCAGCTCGGTCTTCAGGTGATGAATACCCAGACGGTGGGCGAGCGGGCTGTAGATTTCCAGGGTTTCACGCGCGATGCGCCGGCGTTTGTCGGGGCGCAGCGAACCGAGGGTGCGCATGTTGTGCGTACGGTCGGCCAGCTTGATCAGCACGACGCGGATATCCTGCACCATCGCCATGATCATCTTGCGGAAGTTTTCCGCCTGCGCTTCTTTCTTGTCCTGGAACTTCAGCTTGTCGAGCTTGGAGACGCCCTCCACCAGTTCGGCGACGCTCTTGCCGAACAGCTGTTCCATATCTTGATAGGTGGCTGGGGTGTCTTCGATGACGTCGTGCAGCAATGCCGCCATCAGCGTCTCGTGATCGAGACGCATTTCCGCCAGGATGCAGGCCACGGCGACCGGGTGAGTAATGTAAGGCTCACCGCTGGAGCGTGTCTGGCCCTCGTGCGCGTCGCGCGCGACGAGGTATGCCTGTTTGAGGCGCTTAATCTGCTCCTCGGGCAGGTAACGTTGAATCAGCAGATTCAGGCTTTCAAACAGGTACAAGGCGGACTCGCAGTCTAATTAACGACGACCTTCAGCAATCGCGGTAACCGCTTGAATCTCTGCGGCTTCCTGCTCTTGCTGCTCCTGGCGCTCACGCACGTCGAGGATCTGGCTGGTGATCAGGCCTTCTTCGATTTCGCGCAGGGCGATAACGGTGTACTTGTCGTTCTCTTCCGGAACCAGTGCATCTTTGCCGCCGGTCTGGATCTGACGCGCCCGACGAGCAGCGACCAACACCAGGTCAAAACGGTTACCAATTTTCTCTACAGCGTCTTGAACAGTTACGCGTGCCATATTTGTGCTACTCCACAGGTGACGAAAAGACTGGGCATGATACTGAAACTGCCTTCAGTCTGCCAATAGTTTGCTGATTAAAGCGTCATGCCGCAGCAATTGGCGGCCCAAACGCAGGCGTTCGGCGCGAATGATGGTCTTCAGATCGGACAGCGCCAGATCGAAATCATCGTTCACGATCAGGTAATCGTACTCCGCGTAATGCGTCATCTCCGCCACGGCCTGAGCCATGCGCTTGGCGATCACCTCTTCGGAATCCTGCCCGCGCCCGCGCAGGCGGCGGCCCAGTTCTTCCTTCGACGGCGGCAGAATGAAGATGCTGCGCGCCTGCGGCATTTTGGCGCGGATTTGCTGCGCGCCCTGCCAGTCGATATCCAGAAACACGTCTACGCCGGTCGCCAACACTTGTTCGATGGCGGCGCGCGAGGTGCCGTAATAGTTGCCGAACACTTCGGCGTGCTCAAGAAATGCGTCCTGCTCGATCATCCGACGGAATTCGTCTTTCGAGACGAAGAAATAGTGTTCGCCGTGATTCTCACCCGGGCGGCTGTCGCGCGTGGTGTGCGAAACCGAAACCTGCGTGTCGTACAGCGGTTGCGTCTTTAACAAAGCCTGAATCAGACTTGATTTACCTGCGCCACTGGGAGCAGAGACAATATAAAGCGTGCCTTGAGCCATGATGATGTTCGTTGATAACGGTTGATATGCCAATAACAGCGGATGTGTATTTTCTCCGCACAGTATACACGGCTAACGCGCCGGGTGCAGCGTTAGCTCGCATTTTGCCCGCCGCTTTGCGCGGAAAAAGCGGCGAATGAGCGAATTTGCGCGTCGAAGGGCAACATTTCTGCAGTTTTGGCCTCGGCGGCGGCGCGTTGCCGCCCCGAGATCAGTGATCCGGATGCTGGTAGTTGAACACCGGCAGGCCGAGGCGGAAGCGCAGGGCGATCAGGCGCGCGCTCAGGCCGGCGACCAGCGTGAGGATCACCACCAGATTGTGCGGCAGGCTGAGGTGCTGCAGGCCGATATACAGCCAGGCGGCGCTGAAGGAGATGCCGGCATAGATCTCTTTCTGGAAAACCAGCGGGATGCGGTTGCAGAACATGTCGCGCAGCACCCCGCCGAAAACGCCGGTGATCACCGCGGCGATGGCGGCGATAATCGCGCTGTGCCCCATGTCCAGCGCCACTTGGGCGCCGATGATGGAGAAGACGATCAGGCCGACGGCGTCGAGCACCAGGAACAGGCGGCGCAGATGGCGCATCAGGGGGGCCACCCAGGTGGTGACGATCGCCGCTATCGCGACGATGACGATGTATTCCGGGTGTTTGACCCAGCCCAATGGAAAATGCCCGAGCAGCATATCGCGCACCGACCCGCCGCCGATCGCCGTGACCGAAGCGATGATGATCACGCCGAACATGTCCATTTGGCGGCGGCCGGCCGCCAGCGCGCCGGTCATGGCTTCGGCGGTGATGCCGATGATATA
The DNA here is from genome assembly GCF_051172435.1 of Serratia sp. G204Y. Lineage (NCBI taxonomy): Bacteria > Pseudomonadati > Pseudomonadota > Gammaproteobacteria > Enterobacterales > Yersiniaceae > Serratia > Serratia sp. G204Y. The sequence continues at coordinate 32,727 of NZ_JBPIZA010000008.1, forward strand.
AAGGATGCTCAGTAACATAAGGGGTTCACAGCGTACTTGCGTCAGAATGATGGCCGGCAGGGTAATCGCCGCCGATAATGCGCGCTACTGAGTTTTTTTCACCGATGGTGTTTCGGATTAATTTATCTAATTCAAACTCCGTTTTTATTGCCGATAACCAGCCTTTTTTAACATCTTGGTGTTAATAAAAGCATTAGAAATCTCGCGCTGATTTCCATCGCTGACTATGCTTTTTGCAGCGAATCCTTCAACCGAGAAACTGAGATTGCAGATGAAAAACTCCCCGAAACTGGCCGCCGGCGCCTTGTTGGTTGCCCTGTTGCTGAGCGGCTGCGTGGCGCCAGGCCACCAGGCTGTTTCACCCGCCCCGGCTTGCCACACCGGCGATCCGATGATGCAAACAACGCTCTACTTCGGCCTGAATCGCCCGGCGGGGCCGGCGATCACCGCCGTCGAGTGGCAAACCTTCGTCGACAGCCAGGTGACGCCGCGTTTTAAGGACGGGCTGACGGTCTTTGATGCCAAAGGGCAGTGGCTGGGCCACGACGGCAAGCTGGCGCGTGAGAACAGCAAGGCGCTGCTGTTGATCCATGCGCCGGGCAAAGAGAGCGAGGCGAATATCGAGGCGCTACGCAGCGGCTATAAGCAGCAGTTTGCGCAGGATTCGGTAATGCGGGTGGATGCGCCGGTGTGCGTGGCGTTTTAAAGCGAAATCCCGGCCATGCGGCCGGGAGTGGGGATTACAGCACCAGGCCGGCGATGGCCGCCGACAGCAGGCTTACCAGCGTCGAGCCGTAAACCAGCTTCAGGCCAAAACGGGAAACCACGTTGCCTTGCTGCTCGTTCAACCCCTTGATGGCGCCGGCGACGATGCCGATGGAGGCGAAGTTGGCGAATGACACCAGGAACACCGACAGAATGCCCAGCCCGCGCGGCGACAGCTCCGCCGCGATTTTCTTCAGCTCAATCATCGCCACGAATTCGTTGGCCACCAGCTTGGTCGCCATGATGCTGCCCGCCTTCAGGGCCTCTTCCGCCGGGATGCCGATCAGCCAGGCCAGCGGATAGAACACATAGCCGAGGATCTGCTGGAAGCTGATGCCGAGCACCGCGGAGAACAGCGCATTGACGGCGGAGATCAGCGCGATAAAGCCGATCAGCATCGCCGCGATGATCATCGCAATCTTGAAGCCGGCCAGAATGTACTCGCCCAACATTTCGAAGAAGCTCTGATCTTCGTGCAGCTTGTTCAGCTTCAGCTCGGGCTCGTCTTCGACCTGATACGGGTTGATGATCGACAGGATGATAAAGGTGCTGAACATGTTGAGGATCAATGCCGCCACCACGTACTGCGCGTCGATCATCGACATGTAGGCGCCGACGATGGAGAGCGATACCGTCGACATGGCGGTCGCGGCCATGGTGTACATGCGGCGCGGCGAGATATCGCCGATGATGCCTTTATAGGCGATGAAGTTCTCCGACTGCCCCAGCACCAGCGTGCTGACGGCGTTGAACGACTCCAGCTTGCCCATGCCGTTGACCTTGGACAGCAGGGTGCCGACCAGGCGGATGATCAGCGGCAGGATGCGGAAATGCTGCAAAATGCCGATCAGGGCGGAAATAAAGATGATAGGGCACAAAACGCCGAGGAAGATGAACGCCAGGCCATCCTTGCTCATGCCGCCGAACACGAACTCCGATCCTTGGGCGGCGTAGGCGAGCAGGGTGTCGAAGAAGCCGGCGACGTGTTTGATCACGCTGAGCCCGCTGGCGGAGTGCAGGAAGAAATAGGCCAGCGCGCCTTCGATCACCAGCAGCTGGATGATATAGCGCAGGCGGATTTTCTTGCGATTATTGCTGACCAGCAGCGCCAGGGCGATGATCACCACCAGAGCCATAATAAATTGCAGAATTTGTGGCATAAACGGTCCGTACGGTTCACGGGCAGGAAAAAAACACATTTAGCCACAGCATCGCCGCCCTTTCATTACCTTGCGTGATAATTAGAACAAAATACTTATGGCGTGCGGGATATCTTGCCGATTGTCATCCGCACGCGCTGCTCGGCAGTTTTTCATAAGCTTCCCGGTGGCCGGTTGCCCAGAGGCCTGCCGGCTCGCAACCTGATGCAATCGCCGTCACTCGCGTGCAAACGCTTGGAATCTGGCTCGCAACTGGCGCTTTTTCATGGCGTAAAGCGTGGTTTTCTCGAGAGAGGCAGAGAAAAATGCCTGAACAAAGCGCCACGACCGGCGCGTATTTTCTCGGACAAGGAGGCGAACGATGAATACCGGCACGTTGCTCAGGGCGCTGGCCAACGGCGTTAATCCCGACACCGGCGAGCTGTTGAGACCGGCTTCGGCGGCCTGTGCGCCAGAGGCTATCCGCCTGCTGTTCGCGTTGGCCAATGAGTTCGACGGTGAAGCCGAACTGCAGAAAAAAGCCCGGCTGACGCCGGAGGAGAAGCGGCAGAAGAATCTGGCCGAGGGCCGGCCGGCCAATGCCTACTTCCCTTGGCCGGAAGAAGAAAAACTGCGGCTGCGTGAGAGCCATGCGGCCGGGGCGACGCTGGAAGCGCTGAGCGATGAGTTCGAGTGCTCAACCTGGAGCATTGCGGTGCAGCTGCAGAAAATGGGGCTGATTGATGAAGAGCAGGCGGCCGCCCATCGCTGATCTGCAGCCATAAAAAAGCCCGCTTGGCGCGGGCTTGATGGCATGCGGGGCAGGATCACTCGATGTTCTGGATCTGCTCGCGCATTTGCTCAATCAGCACTTTCAGCTCGATGGCGGAAGCGGTAACGTCGGCATTGATCGACTTGGAGGCCAGGGTGTTCGATTCGCGGTTGAACTCCTGCATCATAAAGTCGAGGCGGCGGCCGACGGCTTCTTTCTTCTTCAGAATGTTGTGCGTCTCTTTCACGTGCGCTTCCAGACGGTCCAGCTCTTCGGCGACGTCGATGCGCTGCGCCATCAGCACTAGCTCCTGCTCCAGGCGGGTGTTTTCCAGCTGTACCTGTGCCTCTTCCAACTTGCTGACCAGGCGCTCGCGCTGCCATTGCAGGATGTTCGGCATCTGGGCGCGCACTTTGACCACTTCGGCGCTGACGCCGTCGAGGCGCTGTTCGATCAGCGTTTTCAGCGCGGCACCTTCGCTTTCGCGTGCGACGATGAAGTCATCCAGCGCGCCGTCCAGCGCCTGCATCAGCTCGGCGCTGATGGCGTCCAGATCCTGCTCCTGCGCGGACATCACGCCCGGCCAGCGCAGCACGTCGATCGGGTTGATTTCACCTTCGTCGCTCTGCATTTTCACCCAGTTGGCGGCTTCGACCAGCTGTTTGGCCAGTTTTTCGTTCAGGATCAGCGAGCTTTGCGCGCTTGGATCCAGCTCGAAACGCAGGTTGCATTCGACTTTGCCGCGGGTCAGGCGGCCACGGATACGTTCACGGATCACCGGCTCCAGGCTGCGGAATTGTTCCGGCAGGCGGATGTAGGTTTCTAAGTAGCGCTGGTTAACGGAACGCAGCTCCCAGGCTGCGCTGCCCCATTCACCCTTGATTTCACGCCGGGCGTAGGCGGTCATGCTGCGGATCATTGATGCGTACCCGTAATAGGAAAAGATGGGGCGATTATAGCGTCGCGGCTGCGGGCAGGATAGGCATTACGTCACGAAGCCCGTATAATGCGCAGCCAATAGTTGATTTGAAGCCGGAGAGAGCCCATGCGTCCTGCAGGCAGAGCACCACAGCAAGTTCGCCCCCTGACACTGACCCGTCACTATACCAAACACGCTGAAGGTTCAGTGCTGGTTGAGTTTGGCGATACCAAAGTCTTGTGCACCGCCACGGTAGAAGAGGGCGTTCCGCGCTTCCTGAAAGGCCAGGGGCAAGGTTGGATCACCGCCGAGTACGGCATGCTGCCGCGCTCCACCCACAGCCGCAACGCTCGTGAAGCCGCCAAAGGCAAACAGGGTGGCCGCACGCTGGAGATCCAGCGCCTGATCGCCCGCTCGCTGCGCGCCGCGGTAGACCTGAAAAAGCTCGGTGAATTCACCATCACCCTCGACTGCGACGTACTGCAGGCCGACGGCGGTACCCGAACTGCCTCGATCTCCGGCGCCTGCGTGGCGCTGGCCGATGCGTTGAACACGCTGGTGGCCAACGGCAAGCTGAAAGCCAACCCGATGAAGGGCATGGTGGCGGCGGTTTCCGTCGGCATCGTCAATGGCGAAGCGCTGTGCGATCTGGAGTATGTGGAGGATTCCGCGGCGGAAACCGACATGAACGTGGTGATGATGGAAGATGGCCGCATGATTGAGGTGCAGGGCACCGCCGAAGGCGAGCCGTTCAGCCACGATGAGCTGTTGGCGCTATTGGCGCTGGCCCGAGGGGGCATCGAAACCATCTTCCAGGCGCAGAAAGCGGCGCTGGCGGACTGATTTTTTAAGGCGACTGAGAAGTCGCCTTTTTTATGCCCGGCGATCGGGCGGCAGTAATAACAAGACCTAAGCAGATTCAGACGAGGAGAAGCAGTAATGAAAGCCTATCAGCGCCAGTTTATCGAGTTCGCGCTTAACAAGCAGGTATTGAAATTCGGCGAGTTCACCCTGAAATCCGGCCGCACCAGCCCGTATTTCTTCAACGCCGGCCTGTTTAATACCGGGCGCGATCTTGCGCTGTTGGGGCGCTTCTACGCCGAAGCCCTGATGGACTCCGGCATCGATTTCGACCTGCTGTTTGGCCCGGCCTATAAAGGCATTCCTATTGCCACCACTACGGCGGTGGCGTTGGCGGAACACCATGAGCGCGACGTGCCTTACTGCTTTAACCGTAAGGAAGCCAAGACCCACGGCGAAGGCGGTTCGCTGGTGGGCAGCCCGCTGCAGGGGCGAGTGATGTTGGTGGACGATGTGATCACCGCCGGCACCGCGATCCGCGAGTCGATGGAAATCATCGGCGCCAGCGGCGCTTCGCTGGCGGGCGTGCTGATTTCCCTCGACCGTCAGGAACGCGGCCGCGCGGATATCTCCGCCATTCAGGAAGTGGAACGCGACTATCACTGCAAGGTGATTTCGATCGTGACGCTGAAGGACCTGATCGCCTATCTGGAAGAGAAGCCGGAAATGGCGGACCACCTGGCGGCGGTGCGCGCTTACCGCGAGCAGTACGGGGTGTAAGTAAAAACGCCGGGCATGCCCGGCGTTATCTTTATTGCAGCTGGGCCGCCAACAGCGGCCAGCGGGCGTCGAATTCCTGCGTTGGGCGATAGCGGAATTCCGAACGCACATAGCGCGACAACATGCCTTCGCAGAAGGCCAGCAGCTGGCTGGCCAGCAGCGTTTCATCGACGATAAAGCCTTTGCCTTCGCGCAATTTTCGCTCTTTCAGCACCTGTCGCAGCTGCGCCTCGATGCGTTCGAACAGCTGGTTGATGCGGCCCTGCAGGCGATCCTGTTCAAACATCAGCGCGTGGCCGGTCATGATGCGCGTCAGCCCCGGGTTGCGTTCCGCAAAGCCCAGAATCAGCAGTAAAATCAGGCGCAGACGATTAAACGTCTCTTTCTCATCCTGCAAGATCAGGTTGATGCGGGTGATCAGGCTGTCTTCGATAAACTCGATCAGGCTGTCGAACATCCGTGTCTTGCTGGGGAAATGCCGGTACAGCGCAGCTTCAGAAACACCCACGTTCGCGGCGAGCTTGGCGGTGGTGATGCGTTGGCTGCCGTCGCTGGACTCCAGCATCTGGGCTAACGCCTGCAATATTTCCTCGCGCCGATTCCTTTTCGTCTTTTCTTTTTCTGCCATGTCTGATTAGACCCTTGCTAAAACTTAACTGACGGAAACCCGGGCACCGGCCGCTGCAGAGCAGGCTCTGTGCGGCTTATGTGATAGCTTTTTTACGATGCTGGGGTCAGCGGCCTTAACGGCCTTTTCCGCGCTGCCTGGTGTGCGCTGCAATTGTCGCGGTAAAACCTTGCCGCAGAGAACATCCTTCTCCCCGGAAAGGCAAGGTTCAGGCGACGTTTCCCTGCCGGCCCTCATGCCTTGGGTGGCGCTTAGTGGCGCCCCGAGTGGCCGAAGCCGCCTTCGCCGCGCTCGCTGCCGTCGAATTCTTCCACCAGGTTGAATTCTGCCTGCACTACCGGCACGAAGACCATCTGCGCGATGCGTTCACCCGGCTCTATGGTGAAGTGCTTCTGGCCGCGGTTCCAAACGGACACCATCAGCTGGCCCTGATAATCGGAGTCGATCAGGCCGACCAGGTTGCCCAACACGACGCCGTGCTTATGGCCCAGGCCTGAGCGCGGCAGGATCACCGCCGCCAGGCTTGCGTCGGCGATATGGATCGCGAGGCCGGTAGGCAGCAGCGTGGTTTCACCCGGCGCCAGCTCTACCGCGCTGTCCAGGCAGGCGCGCAGGTCGAGACCGGCGGAGCCCGGGGTGGCGTAGGTCGGTAGCGGGAAATCCTGACCGATGCGCGGGTCGAGGATCTTAACGTCGATTTTTTTCATCATAACGGCTGACTATCTCGTCTATTAAACGTTGGCCAAGGAGTGCCTTGTCGCTCAGCGCCAGGCGTTTCTCTCCATCCTGCCAAAAAAGGTGCAGGGCATTGGTGTCGCTGTTGAACCCGTGCTCTGCAAGCGATACATCGTTAGCGCAAATCAAATCCAGCTTCTTACGCGCCAGTTTTTGCCGCGCGTATTCTTCCACATTCTGGGTTTCGGCGGCAAACCCCACGACAAACGGTCGATTTTTGGTCATCGCCGCCACGCCGGCGACGATGTCGGGGTTTTTTACCATCTTGAGGATGATTTCATCACCCTGTTTTTTTATTTTTTCATCGGCGATCCGCTCGGGGCGGTAGTCGGCCACGGCGGCGCAGGAGATGAAAATCTGCTGTTGCGCGGCGCGCTGTTGCACCGCCTGCTCCATCTCCAGCGCGCTGGTGACGTCCACTCGGGTGACCGATGGCGGCGTCGGCAGGCTGACCGGCCCGGCGATCAGCGTCACCTGCGCGCCGCGGGCGGCGGCGGCGCGGGCGATGGCGAAGCCCATTTTGCCGGAGCTGTGGTTGCTGATGAAACGCACCGGATCCAGCGCTTCACGCGTCGGGCCGGCGGTGATCATAACCTGCAAATGTTGCAGATCCTGCGGGGCGGAGAAATGACCGTTCGCCAGGTCGACGATGTCCAGCGGATCCAACATGCGGCCCGGGCCGACGTCGCCGCAGGCCTGGCTGCCGCTGTCCGGCCCCCAAAGCAGCATGCCGCGCGCCTGCAGCGTTTGCAGGTTGGCCTGCGTGGCGGCGGCGCGATACATCTGCTGGTTCATGGCGGGCGCGGCGGCGATGGGGGCATCGGTCGCCAGGCAGACGGTGGTCAGCAGATCGTTGGCCATGCCGGCGGCGACGCGCGCCAGCAGATCGGCGGTCGCCGGCGCCAGAATAACCAGATCTGCCCACTTGCCGAGTTCGATGTGGCCCATGGCGGCTTCGGCGGCGGGATCCAACAGATCGTCGGACACCGGGTAGCCGGAAACGGCCTGCAGCGTCAGTGGCGTAATGAACGCCTTGGCGGCGTGGGTCATCACCACGCGCACTTCCGCACCCCTGTCTCGCAGGCGGCGCACCAGCTCTGGGCATTTGTAAGCGGCGATGCCGCCGCTGATGCCAAGCACAATATGTTTGCCGGAAAGTCCCGTCATCATCATTGTCCGATTGAAAGCCGAAAGATGCGCCATTTTAGCATATCCGCCGTTCAGGTGAGCGATTCCGCAATGGCTGCAGGGCGTTACATTGTGCTTTGCGAAACACTTCGCAATGTTATCAAACACCTGTCGAACGCGCCGGGCGGCACATGGCATGCTGTAGCCCTTTCAGGGAGGAACACGATGAGCAACCCGATTGTGGCGTGCTGGCCGGGCGCGCTGGCACCGCGTGAAAAGCTGCTGATGCAGGGGGCGGCGGCGCTGTCCGACGCAGAGCTGTTGGCCATTTTCTTGCGCACCGGGTTGCCCGGCGTGCACGTGATGCAGCTGGCGGAGCAGCTGCTGCGCCGGTTCGGCTCGCTTTATCACCTGATGTCGGCCGATCATCAGGCTTTTTGCAGCCAAAAAGGCCTGGGGGACGCCAGCTATACGCAGCTGCAGGCGATTGCCGAGCTGGCGCTGCGCTTCTTTTCCAGCCATTTGTCGCAGGAAAACGCCATGCTCAATCCGCGGGTCACCCAGCATTATCTGCAAAGCCTGCTGGCGCATCGCGAGCGGGAGGTCTTTTTGGTATTGTTTTTAGACAATCAGCACCGGGTTATTCGCCATCAGGAGATGTTTGCTGGTACCATCAGCAGCGTCGTCGTCTACCCGAGAGAAATTGTGCGCGAAGCGTTGAAGGCTAATGCCGCCGCGCTGATTCTCGCGCATAATCACCCTTCGGGTAAGGCTGAACCCAGTCATGCCGACCGCTTGATAACGGAACAGGTGGTGAAAGCCTGTCAGTTATTGGAGATCCGAGTGCTTGATCATTTGGTGATCGGTCGGGGTGAATGCGTCTCTTTTGCCGAGCGCGGATGGCTTTAAGCGATTTTTTCGCGATCCTTGTGGGATCTTTAGCTGTTCGGGACTTGAGCACTTACGCTTCAGAGCGTATACTACGCCACCTTTGAGAATCTTGGGTTTGGCGCAAGAGCCTATCTCAGCAGGTTTCTGACCTGATGTGTGGTTTCTACCTGATGACGAGAGTCTCCTCAGTATGAAGTTTGCTGAGATGGGCTCTAAAAGCCTGACGAGGCGGCCATACCCTATACGAAGCTCGAGCTGATTTGATTTTTGGAGAATAGACATGTCCCGAGTCTGCCAAGTTACTGGCAAGCGCCCGGTGAGCGGTAACAACCGTTCCCACGCAATGAACGCGACCAAACGCCGTTTTCTGCCTAACCTGCACTCACACCGTTTTTGGGTTGAGGCTGAGAAGCGCTTTGTAACTCTGCGTGTATCTGCTAAAGGTATGCGTGTTATCGATAAGAAGGGTATTGAGACGGTTCTGGCCGATCTGCGTGCCCGTGGTGAGAAGTATTAAGGAACTGAATCATGGCTAAAGGTGTTCGCGAGAAGATCAAGCTGGTTTCTTCTGCTGGTACTGGTCACTTCTATACCACCACGAAGAACAAGCGTACTAAGCCGGAAAAATTGGAACTGAAGAAATTCGATCCAGTTGTCCGTCAGCACGTAGTATACAAAGAAGCTAAAATTAAATAATTTTAGTGGATTAATGAAAAACCCGGCCTTGGCCGGGTTTTTTGTTTTATAAAGGGTAGAAAACGTCGGAGGGGAAGCCAGATGCCTGAATTACCGGAAGTTGAGACGAGCAGACGCGGTATAGAGCCTTATCTTGTCGGCCACAGCATTCAGTATGCGGTGGTGCGCAACGCGTGCCTGCGCTGGCCGGTTTCCGAGCAGATCCTGACGCTGAGCGATCGGCCGGTGCTCAGCGTGCAGCGCCGGGCCAAATATCTGCTGATCGAGCTGGAGAACGGTTGGATTATCGTGCACCTGGGCATGTCGGGCAGCCTGCGCATGCTGCGTGAGGAAAACGAAGACGAAGCCGGCAAACACGACCACGTCGATCTGGTGATCAGCAACGGCATGATCCTGCGCTATACCGATCCGCGCCGTTTCGGCGCCTGGCTGTGGTGCGAAGATTTGGCGACCAGCAGCGTGTTGGCGCATCTGGGGCCGGAACCGCTGAGCGAAGCGTTCAACGGCGACTACCTGTATGAAAAATCACGTAATAAGCGCACGCTGATCAAACCGTGGCTGATGGATAACAAGCTGGTGGTCGGGGTCGGCAATATTTACGCCAGCGAATCGCTGTTCAGCGCCGGGATCCTACCCGATCGTCCCGCGGGATCGTTGAGCAAAGCCGAAGCGGCGCTGCTGGCGCAGACCATCAAGGCGGTGTTGCAGCGCTCTATCGAGCAGGGCGGCACGACGTTGCGCGACTTTTTGCAGTCGGACGGAAAACCGGGATATTTCGCGCAGGAACTGCAGGTTTACGGTCGGGCGGGAGAACCCTGCCGCGCGTGCGGCACGCCGATCGAATCCGCCAAGCACGGGCAGCGCAGCACCTTCTTTTGCCGCCGCTGCCAGCGCTGAGATTACTCGGCGGCGAGCTTCGCCATCAGCGCCTGGGTGACCACATCCGGCAGGAAAGGCGCGATATCGCCGCCGTGACGGGCGACCTCCTTCACCAGTGAGGAGGAGATGAACGACCACTCTTCGGAAGGCATCAGGAACACGCTTTCCAGCGTCGGCATCAAATGGCGGTTCATGTTCGCCAGCTGCAATTCGTATTCAAAGTCAGACACCGCACGCAGGCCGCGCACCAGGATATTGGCATTTTGGTGAGCGGCAAAGTGCGCCATCAGCTCGCTGAAGCCCAGCACTTCCACATTGTCCAGATGCGAGGTGACCTGCGTCGCCAACGCCACGCGTTCATCCAGGCTGAACAGCGGCTTTTTGCTCGGGCTGGCGGCGATGGCCAGAATCACGTGATCGAACATCAGTGACGCGCGCGTCACTAAATCCAGGTGGCCGTTGGTCATGGGATCGAAGGTCCCGGGATAGATGGCTTTGCTGGTCATGATTCACTTCTCTGAGTAGTTGCGGCCCAATGCCCATAATGCGGCATATTTATTGAAGGTATATTGCGCGTTGACCACCGCTAACAGCAACCCCTGTTTGCCATCCAGGAAGCCGGCGCGCAGCAGCCAGGTTTTGACGAAGGCGCCGAGCGTATGGGTCAGGATAGACAGATAGCCGCAGCGCTTGCCGGCCCGGTGGCGCTGCGTTGCCCACTCTTCGGCGTAGCGCAGCTGTTTGCGCTGGAAGGCGAAGAAGTCGCGGCAGGTCAGGTGCAGCATATCGCCGCTGAGGGGGATCACTTTGGCGCCGCCGATGTTCAGCGATTCGTGCACCAGATCGTCGTTATAACGATAGCATTGGTTGGCGTACAGGCGGTTGACGCGGTCGGGATACCAGCCGCTGTGGCGCATGAAGCGGCCTAGAAACAGGTTGCGCCGCGCACAGCTGTAGACGGCGCCGTCGTCCGGTGCATTCAACACCCGCTCGATGGATTGCCGCAGCTCGGGCGTGACACGTTCGTCGGCGTCGATCATCAAAACGTAGTCATGGCTGGCATAGCTTTGTGCCAGCTGACGCTGCTTGCCGAACCCTTGCCAGTCGGTGTGCGTGAAGACTTTGGCGCCCAGGCCTTCGGCGACGGCGACGCTGTCGTCCTCGCTGCCGGAGTCCAGCACGATGATTTCATCGGCCCATTCGACCGAACGCAGACAGTCCGGCAACAGCCCGGCTTCGTTTTTGGCAATCATCACTACCGACAGGCTTTTGCGGCTGCTCATTCAGTGACTCCGGGGCGGCAGGTGCGGTTCCAGCAGCTGCAGCAGGCGCTGCAACGCTCCCTGATTCTGATACAACACTTCCACCGCATGGCGGCCGTAGTAGCGCCGATAGTCTTCGTCGGTTAGCAAGGTTTCCACTTCCTTCACCAGCGAATCCACGTCGGTCACGGTGATCAGGCCTTCGGCCTGCGAGAGCTTGGCGCAGATGTCTTTGAAGTTGAAGGTATGCGGGCCCATCAGCACCGGGATGGCGTGCGCGGCGGCTTCCAGCGGGTTGTGCCCGCCGCGTTCAACCAGACTGCCGCCGACAAAGGCCAGATCGGCGATGCCGTACAGCAGCATCAGCTCGCCCATGGTATCGCCGATCACCACCTGGGTGCTGCCGGACGGGATTTCGCCGCTGCTGCGCAGGGTGTAGCTGAAGCCGGCCTTCTGCACCAGCTCTTTGGCGGTTGGGAAGCGTTCCGGGTGACGCGGCACCAGGATCAGCAGCAGATCGGGGTGTTTTTCCAGCAGTTTGCGATGCGCTTCCAGCAGGATGGTTTCTTCACCGTCATGGGTACTGGTAGCGATCCACACCGGGCGGCGCGGCGCCCATTGGCGACGCAGCGTAACGGCGCGGGCGGCCAGTTCCGGGGTGACGGAGATATCGAACTTCAGGCTGCCGGTTACGGCCAGCTGCGAGCGCTTCAGGCCCAGTTCGATAAACCGATCGCCGTCTTCCTGGTTCTGTGCGGCGATCAGCGTGATGCGGCGCAGCATATCGCGCATGAACCCGCCAATTTTCTTATAGCCGGCGGCGGAGCGGGCCGACAGACGCGCATTGGCGATCACCAGGGGGATCTGCCGCTGATGCAGCGCGTTAATCAGGTTAGGCCACAGCTCGGTTTCCATGATGATCACCAGCTTGGGATTCACCTGGTCGAGGAAGCGGTTCATGGAACCGGGCAGATCGTAGGGCAGATAGACATGATGTACGTCTTTGCCGAAAGCGGACTGGACGCGTTCTGAACCTGTTGGGGTCATTGTGGTCACAGTTATCGGCAAAGCGGGGTAACGGTGGCGCAGTGCCCGTACCAACGGGATGGCCGCCAGCGTTTCGCCGACGGAGACGGAATGCAGCATGATGCCGCCTGGCACGACTTTCCCGGCGCAGAAGCCATAGCGTTCCGCCCAGCGTTTACGGTAGGCTGGAGCTTTGCGGCTGCGCAGCAGTAAGCGGAGCCAGATCAGGGGTTGGATGAGGTAGAGTAGTACCTGATATAAACGCAGCAACATTCTATCAATTTCATTTATATGGGTTATTCGGAATAGTACCATAACTGGAAGGGAAAGGCGCTAATTTGGTAACCTTGGGTGTCAGTTTCAGACAACCGGCGAGCGATTTCGCCGACAGGCTCGGAATGAAGAATATTTTAATTATTCGCCGCGACAACATCGGCGATCTTGTTTGCACCACGCCTCTGATTGAAGGGGTGAAAATTGCCTATCCGGACGCTAAAGTTTATCTGCTGATCAATAAAGTCAGCCAGGACGTTGTTAAAAACAATCCTCATCTCGAGAAAGTCTTTGTCTATAAAAAGGCCAAGCACAAGGCGAAAAATGAAACGACGTTGGGCGTTTATTTCGAACGCCTGATGATCTTCCTGAAGCTGCGAAAAATAAAGTTCGATGCGGTCATTCTGGCCAACCCGGTGCCTTGCAAATACAGCCTGCGTTTAGCGAAAATGGCCGGCGCCACCCATATCATCGGCGCCGATTTGGGCACGAAAGATATTCATCGCCCGTTCCGCAAGGACGATTTCCACGGTCAACATCAGATCGAACATACCTACAGCTATTTATCGGCGATAACCGATCAATCCATTCCGATCCCGCCGGTGCGGGTCTTTCTGACGCCTGAAGAGCGGCAATTGGCGGCGCAACGGCTACAGGAGCGTCTGCCGCCGGTCGAACGCGTATGCGCCGTGCACATCAGCAGCCGCAGCCCGAAAAGGCGTTGGCCGGTTGAACGCTATGCCGAAATCATCAACCGTCTGGTTGCCGATCCCCACACCGGCGTGCTGATCTTCTGGTCGCCGCAGGGCACGCTGGCGCCGGACGACATCGGCGACCAGCAGCGCGCCGAACAGCTGTTGGCGCTGTGCCAAAACGAACGCGTCGCGCTTTATCCGACGGCCTCGGTGCGCGAGCTGTTGGGTGGGTTCGATTTATGCGACCGGGTGCTGTGCAGCGACGGTGGGCAGATGCATCTTGCCGCCGCGCTGAATAAGGACATGGTGGTGTTCTTTGGCGATACCGATAAAGCCTCCTGGCATCCATGGACCGGCCGTCATCATATTTTGCAGAGTGAGTCGGGGCACTGTGAAGATGTTTCTGTCGATGAGGTTTGGCAGAAAATGCAGGCGCTCAGCTAACGAATAAAATAAGGCAGGCATCCCCTGCCTTATTTCATTCTTTATTATTTTCTTTCCAGTTCCAGATATTGGCGGCAAATAGGCTCAAGCCCATAGCTCAGCAATTGCTGTTGATTTATCTGCGGCGGATTGGCGTAAATCTCCGCCATTTTTTCTGCCAGCGACGCTTCGTTTAATTCCGCCAGCGCGTTAGCCATGCCGGCTTTTTCCAGAATTTCCGCAGGGCCACCCGGACAACGGGTGCTGACCACCGGTGTGCCGCACAGCAGCGATTCTACCAGCACGTTGCCAAACCCTTCGCTGTCGGAGCTGAGCACCAGCAGCGAGGCATGGCGAATAAACGGGTAGGGATTAGCCTGGAAACCGAGAAACAGCACGCGCTCTGCAATGCCCAGGTCTGTCGCCAGACGTTTGACCTCGGCGACTCTGGCGTCGTCCCCGGCGCCGATCAAGGCCAGCGGCGCCTGAATGCCGGAGTACGCATAGGCTTTCAGCAGGCGGTCATGCCGCTTGGTGGCGTGAAAGCGGCCGACGTGCACCAGATAGTCCTGGCCGGCCAGTTCGCAAGGCATCGCCGCCTGTTGCTGGATGGCGTCGATATCGAACGGGTTGTTGATGACCGCCAGCCGGCGCGGGCGGATCGGCAAGTTCTGCTGCAGATCGTCGCTGACCGCCCGTGAAACGGCGACGATATTTCTTCCCTGGTAAACGTTGGCGATTTTGCGTTGCTTCAGCCAGCGATCCAGGCCCTTGCGGTGGCCGAGGTAGGAGGTGGAGAGAATGCCGTGAATGCAGAACCACAGGCGATCCGCGGCCAACCGCTTGCTGCGGCTGACGATGCGATCGGTTTTATGCAGGTTGGAGAACACCAGATCGAACGCGCCGTGTTGGCGCTCGTGTTCGGCTATCGCCCGATCCAGCGCGCCGGCGCGGCGCGACAGCTCGGTCAGCTTGCGCCAGGGGGCGCGGCTGCGATCGGCCACCACCTGATAATCAATGCCCGGCGGGATAGGGTAATTGCAGACGTCGCGCAGCGAGATCAGACTGACGTCATGCCCCTGTTGCTGCATGCCCTGGCACAGGGTCAGCACCACTTTTTCCGCGCCGCCTCCCGGCAGGCCGTCGATGATCATCAGAATACGCATAGCTAATCCAGTAACCGGTTATAGAGGGAAATAAGCTGTTCGGACAGATGCGCCGGCGTAGCCGGCATAATACGCAATCTTGCCGCTTCGCCCATGGATGATCCCAGCGCCTGGCGCGGCAGCGCGCGAATGGCCTCCGCGATGGCCGGTACGTCGAGCGCATCGGTCACGAAGCCGTTCTGGCCGGGGGTGATAAACTCGGCGCCGCCGCAGGTGGTGCTGGTGATAACCGGCAGGCCGCACGACATCGCTTCCAGAATCACATTCGGGAACGGATCGTACAGCGTCGGCAGCAGCAGCGCATCTGCGGCCTGATAAAACGGCAAGGTCTGCTTCTGCACGCCCATAAAGTGAACCCGATCGCTGCAGCCCAGCGACTGTGCCAGCGCCCGGTAGCGTTTTTCGGCCTTGTCTTTGCCGACCACCAACAGGTGGCTGTCGGTCGCTGCCACGGCGCGGATGGCGGCCGCCAGCCCTTTGCGCTCAAAGCCGGAACCGACGAAGATCAGGCAGTGCGCCTGTTGCGGGATCTGATACTGCTCGCGCAGACGTTGGCGCAGGGCCTCGTCGGCGGGCGGGAACTTTTGATTATCGATGGCGTTATAGATCACCGTGATTTTTTCGGCGGGCACGCCAAAGTCCGCGATGATTTCCTGCTTGATCATCTCGGCGTTGCAGATGACGGCTTTCAGCTCCGGTGCGGCATACATGGCGCGTTCGGCGCACATCACATAGCGGTGATAACGGTTGGAGAACAGCCATTTGCGGCGCCATTCCGGCAGCAGACGCGCGCGTTGCAGCAGCCAGCGGCGGTGTACGCCGTCGCCGGCGCGGTAGATGTCGCAGCCGGGAATGCGCTCGTGGCTTTGCACCAGATCAAAATGCTCTTTCTGCCACAGCGCCCTGGCCGCCACGGCGAAGCCCCGTTCGCGGCTGATGCGGCCGAGTTTTAGCGGGTTGCACAGGTGGATATGCCAGTTGGGATTGGCGTCACCCTGCCATTCGCGGGTGATGACGTTCAGATCGAGATCCTGTTGCTCCAGCGCCTCCAGGGCGCGGGAAACGAAACGTTCGGCTCCGCCGTCCGGGCGGTATTTTTGGCGAACGATCGCCAAACGAAATGCTTTCATGCCAGCGTGCTCCGCGCGGCTGCAATCACCGCGTCTGTAGGAATAAGGTCGAGATACCGTTCGTCGGTGCCGGTATCGATGGCGTCCGGATCGGGCAGTTCGCCGAAGTCGCCGGCCCAGATCACGGCGCCGGTAGCCTGCCACGGCCGCCAGAAAGTCAGCTTGGAAGGGCCGAACAGCGCTACGCACGGCGTGTGCAGCGCGGCGGCCATGTGCATCGGCACCGAATCCACGCCGATAAACAGCTTGGCGTGGTCGATCAGGGCGGCCAACTGGCGCAGCGTCAGCTGGCCGGCTAACGAAATCACGCCCTGCGGCGGGCAGAGCGCCAAAATGCGCTCTACCATGGCTTGTTCTCTGGCGTCGGGGCCGGAGGTGATCACCAGCTGGTGGCCGTCGGCCTGCAAGGCGGTGAGGGTGGCGGCCATTTTCTCTTCGCTCCAGCATTTGAAGAACCAGCGCGAGGTGGGCTGCACCACAATATAACTGCCGGTGACGCCCTGTTTCTGTAACCGTTGCTCACATGCCTGCCAATCCTGCGGATCGTAACTCATGGTCACATGATCACTGAGCGCGGGCAGGTTCAGCGGCGCCAGCAGCGAGAGGTTTTGTTCGACGGTATGCAGGTGGGCGTGATTGTCGACCGGCACCAGCTGCGTGTGGCAGTGGCGCCACAGGAAGCCGCGGCGTTTGGGGAAATCGAAGCCCAGACGGATGCGCGCGCCGGTCAGGCGCGTGAGGATGGCGCTGCGCCACTGATCGGCCAGGTTGACCACCAGATCGTAGCGCTGCGCCTTCAGGCGGCGCAGCAGCGCCAGCTCGTGCCCCAGATGTGCGCGGGCACCCTGTTTTTTCCATTGGCGGTCGATGGCGAACAGCGTCGACAGTTCCGGATTACTGGCCAGCATCTCCTGCGTTTCCTGATACAGCAGCACATCGATCTGCGCCTGCGGGTAGTTTTGCCGCAGGCTGCTGATGACCGGCGTGACCAGCAGCATATCGCCGTGATGGCGCAGTTTTATGATCAAAATACGCTGTACGGATGGGGCGGAAGTTGGGGCTGGCGCGTCGTTCATCATGAGTCGCTTTCTGGGAAACCAATCTTTGATTCTAAATGACCCGATCGCATGTGGCTACTGTTGCAAGGTTTTCTTGCCGGGCCGCAAAAAAATCGCCGAGCCGGGGACGAATGCGTTTCAATGTTGTCCAAACCAGGCAGCAAAGTCGTTTGCCCTGGCGAAACGGGCTGCGTAACATAGTGCATTCTGTTGATATCAGGCTCGATATTCATGACTAAACCGGCGTTTCTCATCACCATTGATACCGAAGGCGATAATCTGTGGCAAAACCACGATCGCATCGCGACCGAAAACACGCGTTTCTTGCCGCGCTTTCAGGCATTGTGCGAAAAATACGCCTTCAAACCGGTTTATCTCACCAACTATGAAATGGCGATGGATCCGGCTTACGTCGAGTTCGCGCGTGACGTGATCGCCCGCGGCGCGGGTGAAGTCGGCATGCACCTGCACGCCTGGAACAGCCCGCCGCTAACGCCGCTCACCGACGACGACTGGCGCCACAAACCGTATTTGATCGAGTATCCCGCCGATCAGATCCGCGCCAAGGTCGATCACATGACCAAGCTGCTGGAAGATGCCTTCCAGACCAAAATGCTCAGCCATCGCGCCGGCCGCTGGGCGTTCAACGAATATTATGCCTCGCTGCTGCTGGAGTATGGCTATCAGGTGGACTGTTCGGTGACGCCGCGCGTCAACTGGCAGTTTTCGCCGGGCAATCCGCAGGGCAACGGCGGCACCGATTACAGCCGGTTCCCGTCGCAGGCCTATTTCATCGATCCGCAGAACATTGCCAAACCGGGCGCTTCGGCGCTGCTGGAAGTGCCGATGAGCATTCAGTACAAGCACTCGGCGCTGATGAACGCGTTCAAGCAAGGTTATGATCGGCTGCGCGGCAAGCGGCGTTCGCCGTCTGTCAACTGGCTGCGGCCGAGTGGCGGCAACGTGGCCAAGATGATAAGCGTGGCTGAAGCGTCGCTGGCGCAGGGGCATGACTACGTCGAATTTATGCTGCACTCCTCCGAGTTCATGCCGGGCGGCAGTCCGACGTTCAAAACCGAGCAGGATATCGAAGTGCTGTACCGCGATCTGGAACAGCTGTTTGACTGGCTGCAGCAGCGCACGGTGGGCATGACGCTGGCCGAGTATTATCAACTTAAAGCGAATTAAGCACGCACATGTCGAAAAAATGGAAAATCAAGGTTGCCGACTGGTTCTTGCGGCGCTATACGGCGAAGTACGGCCGTTTTCAGGACAAGGCGACCTTCGACGGCGCCCAGCAGTTTGACAATATCGTTATCTATTCCACCACGGCGTTGGGCGACTTCATGTTCAACACGCCGGCATTGAGGGCGATGAGGGAACGCTACCCCAATGCGCACATCACGCTGGTGGTGCACAAGAAAAACCGCGAGCTGGTGGAAAACGGCCGTTATTACGATCGCGTGGTGTATTGGGACAGCAAGATCAAGACGATCCGCCCGTTGCTGAAATCGCTGCGCGAACATCAGCCGGATTTGGCGCTGATCCTGCACTCCCATCTGCCTTATGACATCATCAGCGCCGTACTGGCCGGGGCGAAGTACATTATCCGCGATAACTACAGTTCGGGCATTTGCGGGCTGGAGCCTTGGCTGACCAACTATGTCTTCCATTATTACGGCCACTTCGTGCGCCGCAAGCTGGAGCTGATTTCCATTTTGGGCTGCCGCAGCGACGATCCGACGATGGAAATTCCCGTGGATTATCAGCGCGGCGTCAAAAGCAGCGAGCATCCCACCATCGGTTTTCAGCTGGGGGCGTCAACAGAGTCGCGTTGCTGGCCGGTTTCGCACTATGCGCGGCTGGCCGATGAGCTGGTGGCGAAGCACCCCAATGTACGCATCGTGCTGATTGGCGCACCGTTTGACGACGGCAAGGCCAAACAGTTTATGAGCCTGATCGGCCCGCAAACGCAGGCCTGCGTGGATAACCAGATCGGTAAAACGGGGCTGCAAGGCTTGCTGACGTTGATCGACAGTTTCCATGTTCTGGTCACCGGCGATACCGGGCCGCTGCACCTGGCGGTGGCGTTGAAGGTGAAAACCATCAGCCTGTTCGTGACCGCCGACTCACGCTCCACCGGCCCGATTCAGGATGCTGAACTGCACCGCATCATTCAGGTGTCGCGTACCGGTTATACGATGCCGCTGGAGGCGGAAAGCCCGATGGGGGTCATCCAGCCGCAGCGGATTTATGACGAGCTGGTCGCACACGTGCCTTTAGCGCGCTAAAGGCGAGACGACGCATCGGCCGCCCGGCCGATGCGGTTAGCGCGGCCTGCGCCCGCGCAGCTTAGAAAGAAAGGTATCCACTCGCGCATAGCGCATCTGGCGGACTTTTTTGCCCGGCACGTCGCTGTTGCGGCAGACGTCGGCGGCGCGGCGCAGGATGTGCAGCGTTGCCGGTGCGTAATGGTAATAGCCGTAGACCGCCTTCGACATGCTTTTCACCTCGGAAAAGCAGTTGGCCAGCATCAGGGCGGCCAACCGGCGCAGCGGCTCATCCCCAGGATGCTGCGCCACAAAACGCAGCATCTTCTCCATGGCGAACAGCAGATCGTCAATGTCTTTGGGTTTGATATTGCGGGTGATGCCCTGGCTGTTGTCCCGATAGAAGTAGAGATCGCCGTCAAGATGGGCGATGCGGCGGGTTTTGAAATATTGAAAAGGCGTGAAAATCACGTCTTCGTAGCGCCTGCCTTCTTCGAACGTTTCCCCTTCCAGCAGCGAACGTTTATACACACGGCTCCAGAGATGCCACATCGAGCGTGCGAACAGCGGTTGCAGGCAGCCGAGCCCCAATTGTGAAAAGTCGTAGGCTACGGGCCGCGCCGCGCGGTTATCCGGCGTCGGCGGATGCCCGGTGAACTTCTGATAATTAAAATCGATCAGGTCATCTTCACCGGCGGTAAGCAGGGGCCGCAGGATTGCCAGATAGTCGTCGCTCAGCAGATCGTCGCCGTCGAGGAAGGTGATATAGCGTCCGGTGGCCAGACGTAAGCCGACGTTGCGGGCGTGCGCAATGCCGCCGTTGGACTGTGAAGTAAAGACCACGCGCGGGTGCCGCCGCTGCGCCAGATATTGACTGACCAGCGCGCCAGAGGCGTCGGTGGAGCCATCGTCGATGATCACCACCTCGATATCGTCGCTAATCTGTGCAAATAACGAATCCAGCGCAGCGATAACGAACGCTTCATTATTATAAAACGGCACGATAACGCTGAGCAGCGGCTGCTGAGGATTCACGGGGTGGGCTCCTGAACAGGGGGCTGTTTCGGGACGGAAAGAACGGCGGCGATCAGCGCCAGGCCGAACATGGCGGTACCTTCCGTGCTGAAGAAGATGACGTCGCTCAGGCCGTAAACGAACAGGCTGGCGCTGACGCTCAGCAGCAGCGCGTTGCGCTGTGGCCGGAAGGAAGAGAAAAACAGGCTGACATACAGCGCCAGCAGCAGCAGTACGCCCCAGAGGCCCTTGAGCGAGTAAGTTTCCAGCAGCTCGTTGTGCAGGTGGACGTTGATGTAGGGCATGACGCCAGACAGGCGGGGTTGCTGTGCGACCATCGCACGGATCTCTTCGCCGCGCTGTTCGGCGGATTGGCCCCACGGGGCTTGTGACCCGGTATGCCATGCCAGCGTTTGCATCGACAGCCGGGAAATGATGGAGTTTTCAGTCTGCGGCTGGTCCATCAGGCGCATGTCGGTCTCAAAAGCCTGAATGCGTTCTTCTATCTGCGGTTTAAACACCAGGCCGCAGGCTACGAGCAGCAGCGGTACCGAGGCCACCAACGCAAGCTTGTGTTTTCTGGAAACCAGCTGCTTGGTGGCCAGCAGTGACAGGCAGACCGCCACCGGGTAGACCAACATGGCCGCGCGCGTGCCGGTGAGCACCAGCGCAGAGAAGGACAGCAGGAATGCCGCAATGTACAACACCAGGCGGTAGCGGGTGCGCAGCATCAGGATGGCTTGCATCATGACCAGATCGATGGCGGTCATCAGATAGGCGGCGACCGTGGCGCGATCGAAGTTGAGCTCTACACGCGGGATATCCAGACGCAGCCCCTGATAGAGGGAATAACCGTTGATCGCCAGACCGGTGGCGAGAGCCACAACGATCAGCAGGCGCTGTACGCACAACCGCTCATTGAGCGCAATCAGCAAGATGAAAGCGGTCGCGAGCTGCAGTTTGCCGGTCGACATATAAGAGCGATAAATATTGATGTACTCACCCGGCTGTTTGAAGTGATGCATCCAGAGGATGGTTCCCATGCCCACGCTGAACATCAGCGCGGGCAGCAGCAGGTTTCTAACGTTGCTGAAGTAGTAGCGCGGGTACAGGCAAACGGCGATAAAGGCGATGTAGCTGGAAACGTAAAACAGATTGCGTCCGGTCGCGGAACCGAAAGGAATGGTGCAAAAAGCGATGGCGCACCCCAGATAGATCAGATAGCTGAAGGCAGGGTGCGGCGTTCTGTGTTTTAGCATCGGGCGTATTTTCCGGCTCACGTTTCAATTAAGCGATAAAGGATCGCAGCGTGTCGTCGAATTCAACTTTGAACTGAGCATAGTTGAAATGTTCCGCAGGATAGCGCTGCGCATTTCGGCTCAGAGTCTGGTAGGTTTCTCGCTCCAGCAATTTCTCAACGGCATCCGCACAGTCGATATGCGACAGCAGCTTGGGCGCGACCAGGCTGTCGGTCAACGGATCGTAGACCTCATGCGGGAAGTCGACCTCGATATCGGTGAGCTGCCGGTGTTGTTCGATGGTGACCGACGGCGTCAGGCCAATGCCGCAGACCCCATCTTTCACCGCTTCCGGCTGGCCGTCGACCTGCGGGAAGATGACCGGCACGCCGAAATAGAGCGATTCCATGCAGGACAAGCCGAACGGCTCGGTGATCGGCGTGCTCATGTAGATGTGCGTGCGATTGAAGAAGCCGGCGACGTCATCCTGATAACCGCTGAAGGTGACGCGATCGCCGAGCTGTAGCCGGGCCGCCAGCGCCTCGAACGCCGCGCGATCCGGCCCTTTGCCGGCTACTTCCAGCGTGACGTCATGCCCGCGCCGCAGCAGTTCCTGCATCATCAATAATGACACGCTGATGCCTTTCAGGCTGACCAGGCGTGAGGCAGTGCCGATCCTGACCGGCTGCGACAGGGTTTTCGGCGCAGTATCGATCCCCGCCGGTGTTTTGATGCGGTTGATCACCACGTGATTTGGGCAAGGCAGATTAAAGCGCAGCTCCATCACCCGCTTCGACGCGTGTGAGGCGGAAATGACGCCGTCCAGCATGGCGAAGAAACGCAGCGTCTTTTTATTCTTGGGGTAACGCCAGGAGCAGCCGTGATCGTAGTAAACCAGCTTGCCGCGCTTGGGTTTGGCCGCCAGCCCCGGCACCAGGTCCCAGACGATCACCACGTCGGCGTTCGCCCGCTCGATTTTCCACTTCAGCAAAAATTTGCGCAGGAACTGCGGGCAGCGCAACGGCAGCGCATTGATCAGGCGGTTGGCGAAGGTGACGGGCTGATGCGCAGGCAACTGGCGGCGGATTTCTTCGCCAATGTCGCCGCTGATGCACAAGACCTGGTTGCTGCCGTCGGTGGTATCGTTGATGTACTGCAGGAACAGGCGTTCGACGCCGCCCATTTTACCCAGGTTGATAATGTGCAGTTTTTTCATGCTATAACCTTTTGCAACGCCTGCCATGCCGTATCGGCGTCGATTGTCGCCATGCTTTTTTCCGGCGAAATCAACGAGTGCTGATTTTGCCCGTAGCCGCCGATCAGGCCGGGATCGGTCGGCCCGAACAGCGTGATGTTCGGTTTGTCGAGCGCGGCGGTCAAATGGCTGAGCCCGGTGTCGACCGAGACCACGCCCTTGGCGCCGGCCAGCACCTCGGCCACCTGCTGCAGGCTGAGCTTCGGCAGCACTTCGACATGTGAAAAACCTTCCGCCAAGCGCAGCGCGCGCTGATGTTCATGCTCTGCACCCCACGGCAGTTTGATCTTCAACCCGCTGTCCGCCGTCAGCGCGATCAGCTCGCGCCAGTTTTGCTCCGGCCAGTGCTTGTCGTCACGCGTCGTCGCGTGCAAAAACACCAAATACCGCCCGGCATCGGCCGGCGGGCTGCTGAGAAAGCGCGCGGCGATGGCGTAATCGCCGTAGCTGCCCGGTTTATCGTAGCCAAGGCTTTTGGCGAACAGTTCGCGCGTGCGTTCCACCGCGTGCTGCTGCTTGTCTATCTCATGGCGCACGTTGTAGAACCAGCTGGCGAACGGCTCGCGCGCGCTCTTGCAGTCCAGGCCATGTTTGTCGCCTTTGGCGATGCGCGTGATCAGCGCGGCGCTTTTGATCAGGCCCTGCGCGTCGATCACTACGTCATAACGGCGTTCTTGCAGCGCGCGCTTGAAGTCGCAGCGCTGTTGCCGGGTGTCGTTGCCGAACCAGTTCTTGCGCCAGCGGCGAATGGCCACCGGGATCACGCGATCCACCGCCGGGTGCCAGGTCGGGATTTGGCTGAAACCTTCTTCCACCACCCAGTCGAAGCGGATATCGGGAATGGCCTGCAGCGCGTCGGTCAGGGCGGGCAGCGTATGCAGTACGTCCCCCATTGAGGAGGTTTTTACGATTAACACCTGCATGACTATTCCTCGCTGGCGACAAGTAGCGGCGTCAGCGCATCCAATACTTGCTGCGGCTGAATATCGATCAAACTTTGGTGGTATCCCTGCTCGGCATCGCCCTTGCGCACCTTGTGGTAGCCGCTGATCAGGCGAATTACCCGCGCCTTGTCCGAGAGCGGCGGCGTGAAGTCGGGGCTGCTTGGGCCGTACAAGGCTATCAGCGGTTTATTCAACGCTGCGGCAACGTGCATTAAACCGGAGTCGTTGCTGACCACCGCCCGGCAGGCCGCGATCAGGATCACCGCCTGCTCCAGCTGGGTTTTTCCGGCCAGGTTAAGGCAGAAATCGCGGGCGTCTTCCTGCAGCGCGGCGCGGATCTGTTCGCCGGCCTCGTGATCTTTCGCCGAGCCGAACAGCGCGATCTGATAGCCGTTCTCGATCAGCCGCTGAGCCAGCGTCGCGTAGTGATAGTGCGGCCAGCGTTTGGCGGGGCCGAACTCCGCGCCCGGGCAGAAGCCGACGATCGGCCGGCTGTCGGTCAGGTTGAAGGCCGCGGTGGTGTCGGCGATCTCTTCGTCGCTCACCTGCAGCTGTGGCCACAGCAGCGGCTGCGGCAGATCGTCGGCGCGCTGAATGCGGCCTTTGTCATAGGCCAGCGCCACGTAGCGTTGCACCATCAGCGGGAAGGCCGCCTTGTCGAGCACGCGGACGTCGTTCAGCAGGCCGTAACGCATTTCGCCCCGCCAGCCGGTGCGCTGCGGGATATCGGCGAAGAAGGGCACCAGCGCGGATTTGAACGAGTTGGGTAGAACGTAAGCGCGATCGTAACGGTTGGCGCGCAGGGCGCGCCCCAGGCGGCGGCGCTCGCCGAGCCCCAGCGCGCCGTGGCCCAGCGGCATCGCCAGCGCCTGATTGACTTCCGGCATGCGCGCCAGCAGCGGGCGGCACCAGGCCGGCGCCATCACATCGATCTCCGCCGACGGGTATTCGGCCTTCAGGGTGCGATAGAGACTTTGCGACATCATCATGTCGCCAACCCAAGAAGGGCCGATAACCAGTATTTTCATACCCAGCGTTAATTCCTTCAGCTTATGCGGTGCGGTTCAACCAGGCCATATACTCTTTCACCCCTTCGGCGACCGTTTTGAACGGTGCGTCGTAGCCGGCGGCGCGCAGCTTGGTCAGATCGGCCTGGGTGTACGCCTGATAGCGGCCCTTCAGCTTCTCCGGGAACTCGATGTATTCCACCGCGCCCTTCTGGTGGAAGTCCACCACCGCGTCGGCCACCGCCTGGAAGGTTTCCGCCCGGCCGGTGCCGCAGTTGAAGATGCCGGATTTGCCGGTTTCCCAGAACCACAGGTTAACCGCCGCCACGTCGCCGACGTAGATGAAGTCACGCTTGAAGTTTTCGCTGCCGGCGAACAGTTTCGGGTTTTCGCCGCGGTTGATCTGGGTATTCAGGTGGAAGGCGACGCTGGCCATGCTGCCTTTGTGGCCTTCGCGCGGGCCGTAAACGTTGAAGTAGCGGAAGCCGCAGATCTGCGAGTCCGCTTCCGGCAGGATCTCGCGCACGTACTGATCGAACAGGAATTTGGAGTAGCCGTACACGTTGAGCGGCGCTTCATACTCACGCTCTTCGATGAACTCTTCGCGGCCGCCGTAAGTGGCGGCGGAGGAGGCGTACAGGAACGGGATTTCGCGATCCAGGCAGTAGTGCAGCAGGTCTTTGGAGTACTGATAGTTATTGTCCATCATGTACTTGCCGTCCCACTCGGTGGTCGCGGAGCAGGCGCCTTCGTGGAAGACCGCTTCGATATCGCCCAGATCGTCACCGGCCACGATGCTGGCGATAAAGTCTTCTTTATCGATATAGTCGGCGATGTCCAGATCGACCAGGTTGACGAACTTGGTGCCGTCTTTCAGGTTATCCACCACCAGGATATCGCGATATCCCTTGTCGTTCAGTGCCTTAATGATGTTGCTGCCGATCATGCCGGCGCCGCCTGTGACGATAATCATTGGGTTACCCCTGCTAAGCTGCCTGGCGGGGCACAATGCCCCACGCTCAATGGCGGTTATAATAGCATTTCATGCCGCGGCAAACAGCGGAAGGGCTCCGAATATCCCGCATTGCCATTGAAGTCCGCTTTTTGCCGTGATATCTGCTGCAATTTTAATATTCTCTCCCGCGCATTCTCGTCAGTTTGGTTACAAATCAGTAAAATATGCCGCAAATAGCCCAATCCTGGAGATAACCGAATGTCAGCGTCTTTTTATCAGCAGTTGGAACAACAGCTTGCCGCCACTCGCAGTGAAGGGCTGTTCAAGGAAGAACGCATCATCACCTCCGCGCAACAGGCGGATATCGCCGTCGCCGACGGCAGCCATGTGATCAACTTCTGCGCCAATAACTACCTGGGCCTGGCCAACCATCCGGCGCTGATCGCCGCCGCCAAGTCGGGCATGGACAGCCACGGTTTCGGCATGGCGTCGGTGCGCTTCATCTGCGGCACCCAGGACAGCCACAAGCAGTTGGAACAGAAACTGGCGGCCTTCTTGGGCATGGAAGACGCGATCCTCTACTCCTCCTGCTTCGACGCCAACGGCGGGCTGTTCGAAACCCTGCTCGGCCCGGAAGACGCCATTATCTCCGATGCGCTGAACCACGCGTCGATCATCGACGGCGTGCGCCTGTGCAAGGCCAAGCGCTATCGCTACGCCAATAACGACATGGCCGAGCTGGCCGCGCAGCTGAAGCAGGCCAAAGCCGACGGCGCGCGCCACATCCTGATCGCCACCGACGGCGTCTTCTCGATGGACGGCGTGATCGCCAACCTGAAAGGGGTGTGCGATCTGGCGGACGAATACCAGGCGCTGGTGATGGTGGATGACTCCCACGCGGTGGGCTTTGTCGGCGCCAACGGGCGCGGCACCCATGAATACTGCGAAGTGATGGGCCGCGTCGATATCATCACCGGTACGTTAGGCAAAGCGCTGGGCGGCGCGTCCGGCGGCTACACCGCCGCCAGGAAAGAAGTGGTGGAGTGGCTGCGCCAGCGTTCGCGCCCGTACCTGTTCTCCAACTCGCTGGCGCCGGCGATCGTCGCCGCGTCGATCAAAGTGCTGGAACTGCTGGAAGAGGGCGATGCCCTGCGCGATCGCCTGTGGGCCAACGCGCGTCTGTTCCGCGAAAAAATGACCGCCGCCGGCTTCACGTTGGCCGGCGCCGATCATGCCATCATCCCGGTGATGCTGGGTGAGGCGAAGCTGGCGCAGGAATTCGCCAATGCGTTGCTCAAGGAAGGCATCTATGTGACCGGTTTCTTCTATCCGGTGGTGCCGAAAGGCCAGGCGCGCATCCGTACCCAGATGTCCGCCGACCACACCCCGGAGCAAATCGAACGCGCAGTGGCGGCGTTTACACGTATCGGTAAGGATCTTGGCGTTATTGCATAAGGTAAAACCATGAAAGCACTGTCAAAACTGAAAGCGGAAGAAGGGATTTGGATGACCGACGTGCCTCAGCCGGAGCTGGGTCACAACGACATCATGATCAAAATCCGCAAAACCGCGATCTGCGGCACCGATGTGCATATCTACAACTGGGACGAGTGGTCGCAAAAAACCATTCCGGTTCCGATGGTGGTCGGCCATGAATACGTCGGCGAAGTGGTGGCGATCGGTCAGGAAGTCAAAGGCTTCAGCATCGGCGATCGCGTGTCCGGCGAAGGCCACATCACCTGCGGCCATTGCCGCAACTGCCGCGGCGGCCGCACGCACCTGTGCCGCAACACCGTCGGCGTGGGCGTGAACCGTCCGGGCAGCTTTGCGGAATACCTGGTGATCCCGGCGTTCAATGCCTTCAAGATCCCGGATAACATCTCCGACGAACTGGCTTCGATCTTCGATCCGTTCGGCAACGCGGTGCACACCGCGCTGTCGTTCGATCTGGTTGGGGAAGACGTGCTGGTGTCCGGCGCCGGCCCGATCGGCATCATGGCGGCGGCGGTGTGCAAACACGTCGGCGCTCGCCATGTGGTGATCACCGACGTTAACGAATACCGCCTGGAACTGGCGCGCAAGATGGGTGTGACCCGCGCGGTGAACGTCAGCAAGGAAAACCTCAGCGACGTGATGGCCGAGCTGGGCATGACCGAAGGGTTCGACGTCGGTCTGGAAATGTCCGGCGCGCCGCCGGCGTTCCGCACGCTGCTCAATGCGATGAACCACGGCGGACGCATCGCCATGCTGGGCATTCCGCCTTCGGATATGTCGATCGACTGGAACCAGGTCATCTTCAAAGGGCTGTTTATCAAAGGGATTTACGGCCGCGAAATGTTCGAAACCTGGTACAAGATGGCGGCGCTGATCCAGTCCGGTCTGGATTTGACCCCGATCATCACCCACCGTTTCTCGATCGACGAGTTCCAGCAGGGCTTCGACGCCATGCGCTCCGGCAAGTCGGGTAAAGTGGTGCTGAGCTGGGATTAATCTCGGCTGATGTGAAAAGGGCCGGAATTCCGGCCCTTTTTTTACGCTTGCGGTTTGGCTTGCGTCCAGTGCTGCCAATGACGCTTGATGAAGGTCACCGGCGGCGAGGTGGCGATGCTGTCGGCGATGACGCCCAGCGCGGTGCCGGCGTTGGTTTTTTCCTTCGGCGGTTTGACCTTGCACTGCTTGATGCCGCCGCTGAACGGGTTCTTCGGCTGCGGTTTTTGCGGTTTGACCGGCGGTGGGACGTAGCCGCCGCCGTTGCCCTGCGGTTCGTTCAGCAGCGCGCTCGGCTTGACCAGCACGATATCGGCGGGCAGCGACGGCAGCATCTGCTGCAGCACCTTCACCGTCGCCGGGCGCGGGTGGCCGATGGCAATGGCGGAGCCGTTGCGCCGCGCCAATTCGACCGCGCGGTTGAACTGGCGGCGGATGTCGGCTTCGTTCGCGGTATCGTCGAGGAACACCTTGCGTTTGATCACCTTCACGCCGGTGCCGGCCGCGGCGCGGGTCGCCTGGCTGCTGCCGATGGTCATGCTGTCGAGGAAATACAGTCGGTAGCTTTCGAGCGCCTGCATCACTTTCTGCATGCCCGGCAGGCTGGAGGTCATGGCGCTGCCCATGTGGTTGTTCATGCCGACCGCGTAGGGCACGTTATTCACCGCGTTGCGGATGATGCGCTGGATCTCGTCGCTGCTCATGGAAGGCTGCAGGGTATCGCGCTCCAGCGGCTGCTTGCTGAGCGGCGCCATCGGCATGTGGATCAAGACTTCGCGGCCCTGGCTGTGGGCGCGGGTGGCCATCAGGCGGGCATGCGGCGCGTTGGGCAACACCGCGACCGAGATCGCCGTCGGCATTTGCAGCACCGCGTTTTCTTCGTGAGGGCGGTAGCCCACGTCATCGATGACGATGGAGAGTTTTCCTGCCTGCGCAGCGTAAACCTGCAGCAGACAGCCTATTAACAGAGCTGTACGGGTTTTGACATAGCGCAAATCTATCTTCCCAACCACGGCAGTGGGTTAACCGCCTGTCCCTGACGACGGATTTCGAAATAGAGCGACGGCGTTCCCTGGCCGCCGCTGGTGCCGACCAGAGCGATCGGCTGGCCGGCGCGCACCTGCGCCCCGACGTTGACCAACGCGCTCTGGTTGTAGCCGTACACGCTCATGTCGCCTTTACCGTGTTCGACCACCACCATCAGGCCATAGCCTTGCAGCCAGTCGGCCAGCAGCACGCGGCCATCGGCGACGGCTTTCACTTCGCTGCCTTCGCGGGCTTCGATCACCATGCCTTTCCAGCGTAGCTCGCCCTGCTGCTGTTCGCCAAAGCCGTGCAGCGTGCGCCCGCGCACCGGCCACATCAGCTGGCCGGCCGGACGACCGAGGCCGCCGGTTCGCGCCATCAGCGAGCGATCGGCTTCGCTAGGTTTGTAGGTGGTGCCGGTTTTCTTCGCCTGCTGCTCCTTGATGCGCACCTGTTCGCGCACCTTGGCCGCTTCACGCGCTTCGCGTTCGGCGCGCGCACGGGCTTCGCGCTCCGCCCGGGCGATCTTGTCGCGCATGCGGGCTTCGTTCTGGCGCAGTTCCACCAGGCGTTGTTGGTCTTTTTCCAGCGAGGCTTCCAGCGCGGTCAGCGTTTTCTTGCGGGCACCGCGCGCCTGCTCCAGCTTCTGCTGCTGCGTCTGTTGCTCGCCCAGTAAGGATTTTTGCTGGCCCTGTTTGGCCACCAGCGTGGTTTTTTGCTTCGCCAGCTCGGCGCGGGTCTGCTTCAGCTCTTCGATGGTTTTCTGACGCGCTTCGTTCAGATAGCCGAAATAGGCCAGAATACGTTCGCTGCGCTGGCTTTCTTCACCGCTGAGGATCAGCTGCACGGCGCTGTGCTGCCCTTGCCGGAAGGCGGCGTCGAGCTGTTTGGCGAGGAGGTTTTGTTGGGTTGATTGCTGCTTTTGCAGTTTGGCTATCGAGGCGTTCAGGCCGGCAATGTCTTTGCCCAACTGGGTGAGCGTGCTCTGGGTGTCGCGCAGCTGGCGGCTGGCCTGGGCGATGGTTTTTTCCTGCTGACGCAGCTGATCCTGCAGCGAGCTGCGCTGCTGTTGCTGCTGCTTCACCGCCTTTTCTTTCTCGGCGATGCTCTGCTGGATGTCTTTCAGCTGGGATTTATTGTCCTCCGCCGCCTGGCCGGCGAGCGGCAACAGCAAGACGCCAGCGCAAAATACGCTGGCGCACATGGCGGTGAACGTCCTTGGCGCGGTGCGTTCAGGCAGCGGCCGGCTGCCTGCGTTTGCGCTTCGGGTTACCCTTGATAGTGCAAAAAACGCCTTCTCCCTCATGGAGAAGGATTATTCCACGATGAACAGCGGCTTACCAGTCATCTCTTGCGGGATTTCCATTCCCATCAGCGTTAACAGGGTTGGCGCGATGTCCGAAAGCTTGCCGCCTTCGACCGCCCGCGCCGGTTTACCGACGTAAATCAGCGGCACCGG
This sequence comes from Serratia sp. G204Y, assembly GCF_051172435.1. NCBI lineage: Bacteria > Pseudomonadati > Pseudomonadota > Gammaproteobacteria > Enterobacterales > Yersiniaceae > Serratia > Serratia sp. G204Y. The sequence goes on from NZ_JBPIZA010000008.1 coordinate 63,548, forward strand.
CAGGCTGGTGTGGGCGGTGTGCGCCTGGCCGGTGGCCGGATCGCGCATCTGCTCGGCGTTGCCGTGATCGGCGGTGATCAGCAGCTGACCGTCGACGTCGCGCACCGCATCAACCACCTGGGCGATGCAGGCGTCCAGCGTTTCCACCGCTTTGACCGCCGCTTCATACACGCCGGTATGCCCCACCATGTCGCCGTTCGGGTAGTTGCAGATAATGGCGTCGTATTTGCCGCTGCGGATGGCGCTCAGCAGCTTGTCGGTCAGCTCGGCGGCGCTCATCTCCGGCTGCAGATCGTAGGTGGCGACCTTCGGCGAGTTGACCAGCACGCGGTCTTCGCCCTTGAACGGCGCTTCCACGCCGCCGTTATAGAAGAAGGTGACGTGGGCGTATTTTTCGGTTTCCGAGATGCGCAGTTGGGTTTTGTCGTGCTTCATCAGCCATTCGCCGAAGGTGTTGGCCAGCGACGCCGGCGGATAGGCGCAGGCGGTCGCGATATCGGCGGCGTATTCGGTCAGCATCACGAAATCGCCGAACTGCACCTGTTTGGCGCGCGGGAAACCGTCGAAATCCGCGTTCACGAAGGCGCGGGTGATCTGGCGCGCGCGGTCGGCGCGGAAGTTCATGAAGATCAACGCGTCGCCGTCCTGCATCGCGGCATCGGCCTCACCGGTGGCGCGGATCACGGTCGGTCTGACGAACTCGTCGTTTTCACCGCGCTGATAAGCGGCCTGCAGCCCGGCGATCGCATCCTCGGCCACGGCGTCGCCTTTGGCCGCGGTCAGCAGGTCATAGGCCAGCTGCACGCGATCCCAGCGGTTGTCGCGGTCCATCGCGTAGTAGCGGCCGATCAGCGAGGCGATGCGCCCGACGCCCAATGCGGCGAAGGCGTCGCGGCAGCGTTGCAGCGGGGCTTCGGCGCTGCGCGGCGGCGTGTCGCGCCCATCGAGGAAGGCGTGCAGATAAACCGCTTTGGCGCCGCGTTGGGCGGCCAGCTTGATCATGGCCAGAATGTGCTCGTCGTGGCTGTGCACGCCGCCCGGCGACAGCAGGCCCATGATGTGCACCGCCTTGCCGGCCGCTACGGCCTTATCGACCGCGGCGGTCAGCACCGGGTTGGCGAAGAAGTCGCCGTCGGCGATCGCTTTGTCCAGCCGGGTCAGATCCTGGTACACGATGCGCCCGGCGCCCAGGTTGACGTGGCCGACTTCGGAGTTGCCCATTTGCCCATCGGGCAGGCCGACATCCAGCCCGGAGGCGGCGATCAGCGTATGCGGCTGCTCCCGCCACAGGCGATCCATCACCGGAGTGCCGGCGTTCAGGATCGCGTTGTCCTGCCGCTCTTCACGGTGGCCGTAACCGTCCAGGATCACCAGAACCATCGGTTTTTTGTTGCTCGACATTGCATTGACCTCTTATGAACTTTTTAAGCTGCGAATAGCCATGCGCCCGCCGCAAGCATGGCTATTCACCCTCGAAAAACCGGCTGATTTTACATCGCCGCCGGCGATAAATAGCCCAAAGAGATCAAGGTTGCGGCGAATCGCGCGGGCTTTTATGCTCTGACGTCGGGAATTTCTCAGCGCAGCCCGCAGTTTCTGCAATCGCGCTTGCTTATTGGCTGTATTTGCCGCACTCGGCAGGTATACTCTGGAACCTTGACTTATTTATCCCTTAACTGACGGGAGTTGTTACACCCCATGCTGCAAGAAATTATGCCATTCGTAAGCAGACACCCTATTCTGAGCCTGGCTTGGATCGCTCTGCTGGTCGCCGTGATCGTCATGACCTTCAAAAGCCGTTTCTCCAAGGTCAAAGAGATCGCCCGCGGTGAAGCTATTCGTCTGATCAACAAAGAAGAAGCCGTGGTGGTCGACACCCGCAGCCGCGACGATTTTCGCCGTGGTCACCTGGCCAACGCCATCAACCTGACCGCCAGCGAAATCAAAAGCGGCAGCCTGGGCGAGCTGGAAAAACACAAAGCGCAGCCGATCATCGTCGTGTGCGCCAACGGCACCGCCTCCCGCGAGCCGGCGGAGAACCTGAGCAAGGCCGGTTTTGAAAAGGTGACTATGCTGAAAGACGGCATTTCCGGCTGGAGCGGAGAAAACCTGCCGCTGGTGCGCGGCAAGTAACCGTTTAACCTATTTGAGGTGGCAATCCATGGCTAACATTGATATCTACACCAAAGCGACCTGTCCGTTCTGCCATCGCGCCAAGGCGCTGTTGAACAGCAAGGGCGCGGCGTTTAACGAGATCGCCATCGACGGCGATAACGCCAAGCGCGAAGTGATGATCGAGCGCAGCGGGCGCACCACCGTGCCGCAGATTTTCATCGATGGCCGGCATATCGGCGGCTGCGATGATTTATATGAACTCGATGCTCGCGGCGGCCTGGATCCACTGCTTTAAGCAGCTTGCCGGTTCACCGAGTGTCAATAAGGACGTTTAACCAAGGGTATTACTCACATGTCAGAACAAAACAGCACCGAAATGGCTTTCCAGATCCAACGTATTTATACCAAGGACATCTCTTTCGAAGCGCCGAATGCGCCGCAGGTTTTCCAGCAGGAATGGCAGCCGGAAGTTAAACTTGATCTGGATACCGCGTCCAGCCAGCTGGCTGACGAAGTGTATGAAGTGGTACTGCGCGTAACCGTGACGGCGACCCTGGGCGAAGAGACCGCGTTCCTGTGCGAAGTGCAACAGGCGGGCATCTTCTCGGTAGCAGGCATCGAAGGCACGCAGCTGGCGCATTGCCTGGGCGCATACTGCCCGAACATCCTGTTCCCGTATGCGCGCGAGTGCATCACCAGCCTGGTTTCCCGCGGTACGTTCCCGCAGCTGAACCTGGCACCGGTCAACTTTGACGCGCTGTTCATGAACTATCTGCAGCAGCAGGCGGAAGGCGAAGGTGCCGCACCACATCAGGATGCCTGATGAACACCGTCAATGCTTCAATGACTGTCATCGGTGCCGGCTCGTACGGCACCGCATTGGCCATTACGCTGGCGCGTAACGGCCACACCGTGGTGCTGTGGGGGCATAACCCCGCGCAAGTTCAAACGTTGCAGCAAGATCGCTGCAATCAGGCGTTTCTGCCCGACGTTCCCTTCCCCGATACCCTGCTGCTTGAAGCCGATTTGGCGCGGGCGCTGGCGGCCAGCCGCGACGTGCTGGTGGTGGTGCCGAGCCACGTGTTCGGCGACGTGCTGCGCCAGCTGAAGCCGCATCTGCGCCCGGACGCCCGCATCGTGTGGGCTACCAAGGGGCTGGAAGCGGAAACCGGCCGGTTGCTGCAGGACGTGGCGCGTGAGGCGTTGGGCGAGGCGATCCCGCTGGCGGTGCTCTCCGGGCCGACGTTCGCCAAAGAGCTGGCTGCCGGCCTGCCGACGGCGATCGCGCTGGCGGCGACCGATGCGCAGTTCGCCGACGATCTGCAACAGCTGTTGCACTGCGGCAAGAGCTTCCGCGTCTACAGCAATCCCGATTTCATCGGCGTGCAGCTTGGCGGCGCGGTGAAGAACGTGATCGCTATCGGCGCCGGCATGTCCGACGGTATCGGTTTTGGCGCCAACGCCCGCACCGCGTTGATTACACGCGGGCTGGCGGAAATGAGCCGTCTGGGTTCTGCGCTGGGCGCCGATCCTTCGACGTTCATGGGCATGGCGGGGCTGGGGGATCTGGTGCTAACCTGCACGGACAACCAATCGCGCAACCGCCGCTTCGGCATTATGCTGGGGCAGGGCAAAGGCGTGCAGGAAGCGCAGGACAGCATCGGTCAGGTGGTCGAGGGCTATCGCAATACCAAAGAGGTGTTGGCGCTGGCGCAGCGGCACGGTGTGGAAATGCCGATCACCGAACAGATTTATCAGGTGCTTTACTGCCATAAAGACGCCCGCGAAGCGGCGCTGAGCCTGCTGGGGCGAGCCCGAAAGGACGAAAAACCCAGCGCGTGACATAAAACGATATGTCGGGGCAGCATGCTGACCCCGCTAATGACCTGGGCCGCTTCGCGCTACCGTGTGAAGCGGCCCGTTTGGCAAGGCAGAGAGGAATGTGATGTCGTCAGAAGAGTTGGAACAGGTCTGGAACAGCATTAAATCAGAAGCGCGAGCACTGGCTGATTGTGAACCGATGCTGGCCAGCTTTTTCCATGCGACGTTGCTCAAGCACGAGAACCTGGGCAGCGCGCTCAGCTATATGCTGGCCAACAAGCTGGCGACGCCGATCATGCCCGCCATCGCGGTGCGCGAGGTGGTGGAAGAGGCCTACAAGTCCGACAACCAGATGATCGTGTCGGCGGCGCGCGATATCCTCGCGGTACGGCTGCGCGACCCGGCGGTCGATAAATACTCCACGCCGCTGCTTTACCTGAAAGGGTTCCATGCGCTGCAGGCTTACCGCATCGGTCACTGGCTGTGGCAGCAAGGGCGGCAAGCGCTGGCTATCTACCTGCAAAATCAAATTTCCGTCGCCTTCGGCGTGGACATCCACCCGGCGGCGACCATCGGCTGCGGCATCATGCTCGACCACGCCACCGGCATCGTGATCGGTGAAACGGCGGTGGTGGAGAACAATGTCTCTATCCTGCAGTCGGTCACCCTGGGCGGTACCGGTAAAACCAGCGGCGACCGTCACCCGAAAATCCGCGAAGGGGTGATGATTGGCGCCGGCGCCAAAATTCTCGGCAATATCGAAGTGGGCAAGGGCGCGAAGATCGGCGCGGGCTCGGTGGTCTTGCAGGCGATACCGCCGCACACCACCGCCGCCGGCGTGCCGGCGCGCATCGTCGGGCGGCCGGAGAGCGATACGCCGTCGATGGATATGGACCAATACTTTAACGGCACCAATCACGGCTTCGAGTACGGCGACGGCATTTGAGCGCCGTCTTTGCAGCCATTCAGGGGGAGCTTCGGCTCCCCCTGTGTTTTCCAGGCGGCGGTCAGCCCTGTTTCGGGAAGTTGGTGATATCGGTGACGATGTCGTCGATCGCCGCCTTGACGTCATCCGCCGTGACCGGCGTGCTGTCGTTGTTGACGGTTTTACCGTAGGCCTTACGTACCACTTCCATCACCGTTTTACCGGTATCCTGGTCGATCAGCTCGCCTTCGATATACAGCGCGGTATTTTGCGTCCGGTGCCCGGTAGCAGCCATGGTGCTGGCGACCACGGCGGCGACCGGCACCACCTCATAGAATTTCATGTCTTCATTTTCGGCGGAAACGGCGGTGATGGCGAGCTTGGCCACCAGCACGCGCGAGCCCGTCGGGCTTGGCAGAATGGTGAAGCGGTTCTGCAGCGCGGTTTTGATCCGCTGGGTCGCGTAGGTCTTAATCTTGTTCAGCGTGTCCTGGCTGACGCGCGCCGTGGGTTTCTCCGCCGGGAAATAGACCACCGGTTGGAAATAGAGGCCGCGATAGTTGGATTCCTTGTAGCTTGGATCTATCCAGCGCAGCGTTTTATGGCCGCTTGGCGAGGTGGTTTCCTGCAGTTTGCTGTAATCGGACAAGAAGCCCGAATACTGCGACGTTTGGGTGACTTTGGACGAACAACCCGCCAGCAACAGGCCCGCTGCCAGAATCGCCATGGCAACGCTCAAGCGTTGTTTCTTCATATGGTTTCCTATGATGAGTGGTGATTACCCTTACAAAACATAGCGCATTATCTGCGCCTCATCGGGCATTTTCGGGGCCGGGCGTGCCCTGCCGCGGCCTTTTTTCAGGATCGTGATGCGCCGCCGGTTTTCGCCGCCAGCGCCGATGATAAGGCGGCGAGCAAGTCGTCCGCCTTGGCCAGCGTCTGGCGTTGCTCAGCTTGCCACCGGGGCAACAAGGGCCAGAGATCCGCCTGATGTTCTGCCTGCAGGCACCAGACCTCACGATCGTGCCAGTCGCCGAGAGCGCTTTGCGCCGCCTTGAGGCCCGCCATCGCGGCGGGAGAGAGGGGAAGGCGTTGCGGATAGGCTTCGGCCGCGTAGCGCAGGCGCTTTATCAGCAGCCGCAGGCGGTGGCGATCGTAGCCGGTATCGGCCAATGCCCGGCGCAATTGCTGTTGCTGGCGCTGCAGGCGTCGGTTCAGGCGGTGTTTGGCGGTGCGTCGCGCCGTGCGGCGGAAGCGGCGCGGCCAGGCGTGCAACAGCGAGGGAAAGTCGATGATCTGCGGATGGGCGAGCAGTTGACGGTAGCGGGCCTGAAGATCGCTCTGGCGCACGTTGGCCTGCCAATCCAGGCGATGGCGCGCCAGTTCGGCGATCAGCACCTCGAGATCGCGCAACGGCGTCGTGAGCCTGCCCAACTCGGCGGCGGCCCGATCGAGCCGCGTTGCGCCGGGGCAGCCGCGCAACGGGCGCAGCAGGCTGCGAATGCGGCGCAGACAGACGCGCAAGTCGTGCAGCGCTTCGGTGTCTTGCGCCTGTTGCAGCCGCAACAGCGCCTCGTTCAGCGCCGGCTCAAGCCGGCGAAGCTGGGTGACAATATCTGCGACGAAAACCATGTGCCGTGCTCTGGAGAGGATGACCCTTTCAGTATGGCGCGTCGTCGCGGATTACGCCTTGATCAGCGCGCCGGCATAGTCCAGCTGCCGCCAGGCCTCATACACGACCACCGAGACGGCATTCGACAGGTTCATGCTGCGGCTTTGCGCCTGCATCGGGATGCGGATTTTTTGCTGCGCAGGCAGCGCATCGAGGATATCGGCGGGTAACCCGCGCGTTTCCGGGCCGAACAGCAGGTAGTCGCCGGCCTGATAGCTGACGGCGCTGTGCGCCGGCGTGCCTTTGGTGGTGAGGGCAAACAGCCGTTGCGGCTTTTCGGCGGCGAGAAAGGCGGCGTAATCGGCATGACGGCTGACGCGGGTGAACTCATGGTAGTCCAGCCCGGCGCGGCGCAGGCGCTTGTCGTCCCACGGGAAACCCAGCGGTTCGATCAGGTGCAGGTTAAAGCCGGTATTGGCGCACAGGCGGATGATATTGCCGGTGTTGGGTGGAATTTCGGGTTCAAATAAAACGATGTTCAGCATGTTGCAGGCCCCTCGTGAACGAGGGGCGCAGGATAGCAAACTCTTACTGTTCTGTCTTAGTCGACAGACGTTGATGATGCAGCGGTAGCCACAGCACCAACCGCAGGCCGCCAAGCGGGCTGTCTTCGGCCTTCACCCAGCCGCGATGCTGGTTGATAGCCGCCTCGACTATTGCCAGGCCGAGGCCGGTGCCGCCGGATTCGCGGTCGCGCGCCTCGTCGGTGCGATAGAACGGACGGAAGATCTGCTCGCGGTCTTCGGCGCTGACGCCGGGGCCGTCGTCGTCAACCTGGATGGTCACGCCCTGATTGTCGGCGCTGAACGCCACGGCGATGCGGGTGTGCGAATAACGCAGGGCGTTGCGCACGATGTTTTCCAACGCGCTGTCCAGCGCGCTCGCGTTGCCAAACAGCGTCCATGGGCCGGGCGGCGCGGTGATCTCCAACTGCTTGCCCATCTGTTCCGCTTCGAAACGGGCGTTGTCCAGCACGTCGGCCCACAGTTCGTTGGCCTTCAGCTGCTCGCGCGCCAGCTCGCTCTTCTGCTGACCGCGCGACAGCGCCAGCAGATCGTTGATCATCGAATCCAGCCGCTGCGCTTCGGTTTCGATGCGCGCCAGTTCGTGGCCTTCGCCGTGGCGGCGGCGCATCAGCGCGGTGGCCAGCTGCAGGCGCGTCAGCGGCGTGCGCAGCTCGTGCGAGATGTCCGATATCAGGCGTTGCTGAGCATTCATCATGCGTTCCAGCGCGCTGACCATCTGGTTGAAGCTGGCGCCGGTGGCCAGGAATTCCTGCGGGCCGGCCTCCAGTTCCGGATGCTGCTTCAGGTTGCCGCGCGCTACTTCATCGGCGGCGTTTTTCAGTTTGCGCGCCGGTTTCGCCAGGCTCCAGGCCAGCCACAGCAGCAGCGGGGCGCTGATCAGCATGGTGACGATCAGCAGCAGCAGCGGCCGGTCGAACATCAGGTTGATGAAATCGGATTGCGGGCTGTTGGCGGGACGGATCAGGTACAGCTGGTAGTTGTCTTCGCCGTCGCGCACCGCGAACGGCCCTACCAGCTCGACGCGGCCGTACTTTTTCTTCTTCGGATGATCCGAGTTGTCGGATTGGCCGATGAAGTTGCGGACGATCTGCATTTCATTGCGCTGCGCGCCGATCACCCGGCCTTCGCTGGTGACCAGCAGCAGGCGTTGGCCCGGCGGCGCCCATTTGTCGATGGCGCGGAACAGGCGGCGCCACCACATCAAATCGTTGGCCGGATCGTTTTGCAACTCGGCCTCGACGTGCTGTTCCAGCATCAACCCCTGCCGCTGTTCGCTGTCGAGCAGCGAGGTCATTTGGCGGGAGTCAAGCTTGGGCACCATCAACACCAACATTAGCACCAGGGCTAACGTGAACCAGAAAATGGCGAAGATGCGTGCCGTCAAACTGTTGATCATGTTGCAGATACCATCAAATAACCACGCCCGCGCAGGGTTTTGAACCACGGATGCCCGTCTTTGCGATCCGGCAGCTTACGCCGCAGGTTGGAGATGTGCATGTCGATGGCGCGATCGAACGGGGTCAGGCGTTTGCCCAGCACTTCCTGGCTCAGCAGTTCGCGCGACACCACCTGGCCGAGATGCTGCGCCAGCAGGTAAAGCAGGGTGAATTCGGTGCCGGTCAGATCCAGCACCTGGCCGTCGAAGCTGGCCTCCTGGCGACCGGGGTTCAGCTGCAGGCCATCGACATCCAGCGTCGGGGCGCCGCTGTCGACCTGCTGCTGCTGTTCGCTCCAGTTGGAACGGCGCAGAATGGCGCGAATGCGCGCGACCAGTTCGCGATCGTTAAAGGGTTTCGGCAGGTAATCATCGGCACCCAGCTCCAGGCCCAGCACGCGGTCCAGTTCGCTGCCGCGCGCGGTCAGCATGATGACCGGCGTCTGGTGATGTTGGCGCAGTTCTTTCAGCGTATCGATGCCGTTTTTCTTCGGCATCATGATGTCGAGCAGCAGCAGATCGACGGAGCTGTCCAGCAGCGACAACGCCTGCTCGCCATCGTGCGCGACGACGATATTAAAACCTTCCATTTCAAGCAGTTCTTTTAACAGCGAGGTCAACTCGCGGTCGTCGTCAACTAACAGAATCTTGTTCATTATGATTTACCTCCAGACGCAAAATACGTCATCAACTGTTGCCATTCCATGACTTTACGTAGTTTTACATGCACTGACGCAGGTTTTCAGGTGTAGCGGTACACTGCTCCTCGTTGATTCGCAAAGTGAGAAAGCTTGAGGAGTTGAAATGCGTAAGGTGACCGCATTAGTTATGGCATCACTGCTGGCAATTGGTTCGACCGCTGCCTTCGCTGCCGACACTATACCGGACACAGCCCAACCTCCCGGCAACGACGCGATGACCCGAATACCCGGCCAACACCATATGTTCGACGGTGTCAGCCTCAGCGAACAGCAGCGCCAGCAAATGCGCGATTTGATGCGCCAGGCCCGGCACGATCTGCCTGGTGTCAATGTAGCTGAAATGGAAGCCATGCATAAACTGGTGACCGCAGAGAAATTTGACGAAGCCGCCGTGTATGCCCAGGCTGAAAAGATGGCCCAACAGCAGGTCAAGCGCCAGGTCGAAATGGCCCGGGTGCGCAACCAAATGTATAACCTGCTGACGCCAGAGCAAAAAAGTGTTTTAGACCAGAAACATCAGCAGCGTATGCAGCAGATGGAGCAACAAATTTCTGGTTTGCAGCAAGCTTCTGCCCAGAAGTGAAGTACGACTGAGTAGTCCCCTGTTTTTCCTTGCCATAGACACCATCCCTGTCTTCCCCGCCATGATGGCGGGGTTTTTTTTATCCGACATTTCGCTATATTGAGCGCCACACCTTTTGACCGGGATCCCTTGATGGAACAGCGCTATGCACGCCTGGTAAAGTCCGCTGCGTTGGCCGCTACCGCGCTGGCGTCGTCACTGCTGTTGATCAAAATCGTCGCCTGGTACCACACCGGTTCGGTCAGCCTGCTGGCGGCGCTGGTAGATTCGCTGGTCGATATCGCCGCCTCGCTGACCAACCTTCTGGTGGTGCGTTATTCGCTGCAGCCGGCCGATGCCGAGCACACCTTTGGCCACGGCAAAGCGGAATCGCTGGCGGCGCTGGCGCAAAGCATGTTTATTTCCGGCTCCGCCCTGTTTCTGTTCCTCACCGGCTTCCAGCATTTGTATGCGCCGCAAACGCTGCGCGATCCCGGCGTCGGGATCGTCGTGACGGTGATCGCGTTGATCAGCACCCTGATTCTGGTCACCTATCAACGTTGGGTGGTCAGAAAAACGCGCAGCCAGGCGGTGCGCGCAGATATGCTGCATTATCAGTCAGATGTCATGATGAATGGTGCTATTCTTATCGCTCTTGGGCTAAGCTGGTACGGCTTCCAGCGGGCGGACGCGCTGTTCGCGCTGGGCATCGGCGTTTACATCCTGTATAGCGCGCTGCGCATGGGCTACGAAGCGGTGCAGTCGCTGCTGGATCGGGCGTTGCCGGATGACGAACGCCAGGCGATTATCGAGGTGGTTTCCTCCTGGCCCGGGGTGAAAGGCGCGCACGATCTGCGCACGCGGCAGTCGGGGCCGACGCGTTTCATCCAGCTGCATCTGGAGATGGAAGACACGCTGCCGCTGCGTGAGGCGCACCGGTTGGCCGATCAGGTGGAACAGGCGTTGCGGCACCGTTTTGCGGGGGCGGACGTCATCATTCACCTGGATCCGTGCTCCGTGGTGCCACCGGGTAGGCAGGGGCATTGGGAGCTATAATCAGATAGAGGCACAGATCGAAGTATTATCATGAATATCTGAGTTAGCTCAGCGTGCCATGCGGTGTTTTTACCGTTATATTGCGTGACTTGAATCAATTCAGCTGGGTGTTTTTGATATAATATCCAGCAATAAGCCGTAAAGCTGGTTTTCTGCAGCCGGAGAGGTTTCAAGACGATCGGCGGAGACAGAATTCTTAAGAAATTGCATCTACACAGTTCAGAGGTAGTCATGATCAAGAAAATCGGTGTACTGACGAGCGGCGGTGATTCGCCGGGTATGAACGCTGCAATCCGCGGCGTTGTGCGTTCTGCGCTTTCAGAAGGTCTGGAAGTTTTTGGTATTTACGATGGCTACCTTGGCTTGTACGAAGATCGCATGGAGCAGCTGGACCGCTATAGCGTGTCCGACATGATCAACCGCGGCGGCACCTTCCTTGGCTCGGCCCGCTTCCCGGAGTTCAGGGATGAAAACGTGCGCGCCAAGGCGATTGAAAACCTGAAGAATCGCGGCATCGACGCGCTGGTGGTGATCGGCGGCGACGGTTCCTACATGGGCGCCAAACGCCTGACGGAAGAAGGCTTCCCGTGCATCGGTCTGCCGGGCACCATCGATAACGACGTTGCCGGCACCGACTACACCATCGGTTACTTCACCGCGCTAGAAACCGTGGTGGAAGCAATTGACCGCCTGCGCGATACCTCCTCTTCGCACCAGCGTATCTCCATCGTGGAAGTGATGGGCCGTTACTGCGGCGATCTGACGCTGGCGGCGGCGATTGCCGGCGGCTGCGAATTCATCGTGCTGCCTGAAATCGAATTCAACCGCGAAGACCTGGTGTGCGAAATCAAGGCCGGTATCGCCAAGGGTAAAAAACACGCCATCGTGGCGATCACCGAGCACATCTGCGACATCGATGAGCTGGCGCGCCACATCGAGCAGGAAACCAAGCGTGAAACCCGCGCCACCGTGCTGGGCCACATTCAACGCGGCGGTTCACCGGTTGCCTACGACCGCATCCTGGCCTCGCGCATGGGCGCCTACGCCATCGAGCTGCTGCTGCAGGGCTACGGCGGCCGCTGCGTCGGTATCCAGAACGAAAAAATGGTGCACCACGACATCATCGACGCGATCGAAAACATGAAGCGTCCGTTCAAGGGCGACTGGCTGGAAACGGCGAAAAAACTGTACTGATACGCCGCTCACCGCACGACAAAAGAGCCTCCGCTTGCGGGGGCTTTTTGATGCCCGCCGGCGATATATTCCGTAATCATCTATCCCAAAATTTTTTATTCTTTAATTGCCGGGAAAGTTTCTGGCAGGCTCTGATGCTAAACCAACCGATTGAGGTTGCGCTTAATTTTCTGGGAGAGCCTGTCGATGCGTAAATGGGGTGTAGGTCTGACATTGGTGCTGTTGGCGTCCGGCGCCATGGCGAAGGATATTCAGTTGCTGAACGTGTCATACGATCCGACGCGTGAATTCTATCAGGCTTACAACACGGCATTCAGCAAGCACTATCAGGCGGAAACCGGCGACAAGGTGACGGTGCGCCAGTCGCATGGCGGATCCGGCAAACAGGCGACCTCGGTGATCAACGGCATCGAGGCCGACGTGGTGACGCTGGCGTTGGCTTATGACGTCGACGCCATCGCCGAACGCGGGCGCATCGAGAAAGACTGGATCAAGCGCCTGCCGGACAACTCGGCGCCTTACACCTCGACCATCGTCTTCCTGGTGCGCAAAGGCAACCCGAAACAAATTCACGACTGGCCCGATTTGATCAAGCCGGGCGTGTCGGTGATCACCCCGAACCCGAAAACCTCCGGCGGCGCCCGCTGGAACTACCTGGCCGCCTGGGGCTACGCGTTGCACCACAACAACAACGATAAGGCCAAGGCGCAGGACTTCGTCAAAAACTTGTACAAGAACGTCGAAGTGCTGGATTCCGGCGCGCGCGGCGCGACCAACACCTTCGTTGAGCGCGGCATCGGCGATGTGCTGATCGCCTGGGAAAACGAAGCGCTGCTGGCGGAGAAAGAGCTCGGCAAAGACAAGTTCGAGATTATTACGCCGAGCGAATCGATCCTGGCCGAACCGACGGTGTCAGTGGTGGATAAGGTGGTCGATAAACGCGGTACCCGCGACGTGGCGACCGCCTACCTGAAGTATCTGTATTCGCCGGAAGGGCAGACCATCGCGGCGCAGCACTATTACCGTCCGCGCGATGCGGCGGTGGCGGCCAAGTTTGCCGGGCAGTTCCCGCAGCTGAAGCTGTTCACCGTGGATGACACCTTCGGCGGCTGGACCGAAGCGCAGAAGGTGCACTTCGCCACCGGCGGCGTGTTCGACGAGATAAGCAAACGCTGATGCCGGTTGAGCGGCAATAAAAAACCCCGGCAAGCCGGGGTTTTTTTATGGCAGGCCTAAGGGAATCAGGCTTTTTTCGCTGCGGCAGCGGCTTTGACGATCACGGCGAAAGCGTCGGCTTTCAGCGAGGCGCCGCCAACCAGCGCGCCGTCGATGTCCGGCTGAGAGAACAGCTCCGCGGCGTTCTTGTCGTTCACCGAACCGCCGTACTGGATGATGATTTCAGCGGCAACCGCGGCATCGTGCTTGGCGATGTGGCCACGGATAAATTTGTGCACGGCCTGCGCCTGCGCAGGGGTAGCGGATTTGCCGGTGCCGATGGCCCAGACCGGCTCATAGGCGATCACGGTGCCTTTCATCGCCGGTGCGCCCAGCGTTTTCAGCACGGCGTCGATCTGGCGCGCGCACACTTCTTCGGTTTTGCCCGCGGCGTTTTCCGCTTCGGTTTCACCGATGCACAGCACCGGGATCAGGCCGGCTTCTTTCAGCACGGCGAATTTCTCGGCGATGACTTCGTCGCTTTCTTTGTGGTAGGTGCGGCGCTCGGAGTGGCCGATGATGATGTACTGGGCACCGACGTCTTTCAGCATGTTGGCGGAAACTTCACCGGTGAAGGCGCCGGACAGGTTAACGTCCACGTTCTGCGCGCCCAGCGCGATGCGGCTGCCGGCCAGCGCATGCTTGGCCTGATCCAGATACATCACCGGCGGGGCGATGGCGACGCCACAGCCGTCAACGCTGCTCAGCTCATTGCGCAGGCCGGCGATCAGTTCGTTGACCATGTGGGTGCTGCCGTTAAGCTTCCAGTTACCCATAACTAATGGATGACGCATGTTTTTTCCTCCAACTAGGGAACGCGAGAGTCGAAATGACAACTGCCGGACCGGCAGTTTACCTGCCCAACAGTATAGAGATCATTAAGCGCGAAGGCTTTGCTTTTCGTCATTAAATGCCGCGCCGTTACGGCTCGGAAAGCGCCAGCTTAATCGGTTCAACCGCGAAGGTTACGCCTTTATCGCCGTTGTCCGAAACGACATAGCGAATGGCGCCGACCTGCTGTTGGTAAAAGCGCGATCCTTTGCCTTTTTCCAGCAGGCTGTTCACCTTGTTCTGGCTCTGTTCCACCGTCAACGCCGGTTCGAACTGGCGCATCAGCGCCGCCATGTAGCTGATGGCGATGGCGCGCGCGGCTTTTTCTTCATTGGCCTGCTGCAGCGGCAGGTGAGTGATCTGCAACGTTTTGATTTTACCGGTGCCTTTCTCCAGCGCGGTGGAGGCGTACAGGTTTTCGTTGAGTTTGCTGGCGGCGCGCGTCAGCAGCGGCGAATCGTCTTCGGCGGCGGGAATGGCGCGGAATTCGCCAATCGGCAGCTTCGGGTTGTCGCGGTTGTATTTTTCGCGGAATTTGACCACCGTCAGATCGAACGTCGGCGCCCCGGCCAGCAGGTAAGGTGCGGCGGGCGTCGCTTCGGTGGGCGGCGGATCGGCCCAGGCGCTGGCGGCCGCCTGCAGCAGGCAGGCGATGACGAGGGTTTTTCTCAGCATGGCGTATGGCATCAAGGACAAAGATGGCTCCGATTAAAGCGATAACCCGCGGGGCTTGTCAAAGATCCCACGCCATTATCGGTTCGCTGACGAGAAAGCTGTGCGGCGCACCGCGTTATGCGAGGCGGAAAACTCGGCCCGGCAGCGCCTATGTTACACTGCGGCGCAGAATATGGGCAGGCTTAGAGCGCAGGAATCGATGACGTTACAACAGTGGTGTTTTTCTTTTAAGGGCCGCATCGGGCGGCGCGACTTCTGGATTTGGATGGGGCTGTGGTTGGCGCTGATGGCGGCGGCGTTTACGCTGGCCAATTATCAGCTGATCGCCATCCAATCCATCGCCTTCTTTATCGTGGCGTTGCTGTGGCCGACGGCGGCGGTGCTGGTCAAGCGCCTGCACGATCGCAACAAGGCCGGCTGGTGGGCGCTGCTGCTGATCCTGGCGTGGATGCTGGCGGCGGGGAACTGGCAGATGCTGGCGCCGATCTGGCAATGGGGCGTCGGGCGTTTCATTCCGACGCTGATTATCGTGATGATGATGATCGATCTGGGCGCCTTCGTCGGCACGCCGGGAGATAACCGGTTCGGCCCGGAAGCCGAACCGGTGAAGTTCCGCTGACCCTCGCCGGGTTACCAGTAGTGTTCGCTGGTGATGTGGCCCGGCTTGCGGCGCAGGTGCTTGCGCATCTGGCGGTGGTCTTTCAGCGTTTGCTGGGTGTCCCGCACCATTTGTGGGTTGCCGCACAGCATCACGTGGCTGGTTTCGGCGTCGATGGTCAAGCCGATCGCCGCTTCCAGCCGGCCGTCCTCGATCAGCGCCGGTACGCGGCCGGTCAATGAACCGGGCGCCTCTTCGCGGCTGACGACGGTCTGGATGCGCAGCTTGCCGTTGTAGCGCTGCTGCAGTTGCTGCATCAGCGGCAGGTAGCTCAGGTCACGCGCAAAGCGCGCGGCGTGCACCAGCACCAGGTTGTTGAAGCGCTCCAGCCCGATGCCCTGCTGCAGAATCGATAAATAGGGGCCGATGGCGGTGCCGGTCGCCAGCATCCACAGCGTGTCGCAGTCGGGCACCTCGTCCAGCACGAAGAAGCCGGCGGCTTCTTTGGTTACCATCACGTCCGAGCCCGGCTGCAGCTGATTGAGGCGCGGGCTCAGTTTGCCTTCTGGCACGGTGACCAGATAGAACTCCAGATTGGCGTCGTCGGGGGCATTGACGTAGGAGTAGGCGCGCTGCACCCGTTCGCCGTCGATCTCCAGCGCCAGCTTGGCGAATTGCCCGGCGGTGAAAGGATCGATGGGGGCATTGACCACCAGGCTGAACAGCCCGTCGGTCCATTGTTTTACCTGCGTAACCTTGCCGTTTACCCATTCAGCCATACTCTAAAGCTCCCGTGGTCGAATCAAATAAGCACAATGTCGTGAGCCGGAAATGGCGTGCGCGGTGCGCTCTACCCGGTAGTCGTTGCCGAACAGGCGGTGAAACAGCTGCAGCTCGGAATTGCACAGGCTACTGCAGCTGGAGCCGGCCACGCCGATCGGGCAGTGGTTTTCCACCAGCAGCGCGCCGTGCGGGTGGTCGAGCAATTCAGCCATGTAACCGTCATGTTGCCGCAGGCGCACCAGTCGGGCTAACCGATCATGGTGGCTACGCTCGGCGGACAGCTCTTCGGCATAACGCAGATAAAGCTGCTCTTCGCGCGCGCTGAGCAACGGTTCCACCCCGGCGCCGCCAAACAGCTGCAGCGCGGATGCCCGCAACCGCTCCTGGTCGGCGGCCGTAAAGGCATGCCCTCGCTCGGTCAGCGACCAGTAGCGCGTCGGGCGGCCGACCTTGCTGCGCGCTTCTTCGTAACAAACCAACTCACGTTTTTCCAGGGATTGCAGATGTTGTCGGATGCCCATCGGCGTGATGTCCAGACGCTCCGCCAGCATTTTGGCCGAGTGCGGGCCGAGAGCCTTTAACTGCAATAAAATCAGCTCAGGTGTTTTCATGAACCAAATCCCTATGGTGTTATTTTATTTCAAGTTGATGAAAAGGATTATCGATTAAATGCTAAAGCGCGGCTACTGCAAGGGCGCTGTTTTTAACTCCAAAGCGTTAGACGTACAGTTTAATTTACGAGCCTGGTCGGGTTTGCTGCCAGTGTGACCTGGATCAATATCTGCCTGAAACTCGCTAAAAAAATCAGATTTGATTAGTTTATGCCGCCATAGAGGGCTGCTCGCCGTTCTGGCTGCTGCAACGGCCATTCCGGGACGCTGTGACGAGTTGAAACGTTAACGAAGATAATGAGAAAACTAGAGAATTTTCACCTGCTGGTGATGCTTATCCTGTTGGTCGCCGTCGGCCAGATGGCGCAAACCATTTATGTTCCCGTTATTGCTGATATCGCCCACGATCTGTCGGTTCGCACCGGCGCCGTGCAACGGGTGATGGCGGCGTATCTGCTGACCTACGGTTTCTCCCAGCTGATTTACGGGCCGATATCGGATCGTATCGGGCGTCGTCCGGTGATCCTGACCGGCATGATGATCTTCCTGATCGGCGCGCTGGGCGCGCTGCTGTCCACTAACCTGACGATGCTGGTCGCCGCCAGCGCCATTCAGGGGATGGGCACCGGCGTGGCGGGCGTGATGGCGCGCACCATGCCGCGCGATCTGTATGCCGGCACCGCGCTGCGCTATGCCAACAGCCTGCTGAATATGGGGATTTTGGTCAGCCCGCTGCTGGCGCCGGTGATCGGCGGCGCATTGGCGATGGTGTTCGGCTGGCGTGCCAGCTACGCCTTCCTGCTGGCGCTGTGCGCCTGCGTCGCTTTCGCCATGTTCCGCTGGCTGCCGGAAACCCGCCCGGTGCAAACGGAAAAACGCCGCATGCTGGCCAGTTTCCGCCAGCTGCTGGCTGACAGCACCTTCAGCTGCTATCTGGTGATGCTGATCGGCGCGCTGGCGGGCATTGCGGTATTCGAGGCCAGCTGCGGCGTGTTGATGGGCGGCGTGTTGGGGCTGAGTGGCCTGACCGTCAGCATCCTGTTCATTCTGCCGATCCCGGCGGCGTTTTTCGGTGCCTGGTACGCCGGGCGCGACGGCAAGACCTTCCACACGCTGATGTGGCATTCGGTGATTAGCTGCCTGTTGGCGGGGGCGATGATGTGGATCCCGGGCTGGTTCGGCGTGATGAACATCTGGACGCTGATCGTGCCGGCCGCACTGTTCTTCTTCGGCGCCGGCATGCTGTTCCCGCTGGCGACCACCGGGGCGATGGAGCCGTTCCCTTACCTGGCCGGCGCGGCGGGCGCATTGGTTGGCGGCATGCAGAATATGGGATCGGGGCTTGCGACCTGGCTTTCCGCCATGCTGCCGCAAACCGGGCAGTTCAGCCTCGGATTGCTGATGTTCGCGATGGCGCTGCTGATCCTGCTGTGTTGGTGGCCGCTGTCCAACCGGATGCAACATCAGGGGCATACCGCATAACGACAGGGCGCCATTCGGCGCCCTCATGCAGTTGACAAAGGGGGAAAAAGCGTGATTTTTCCCCCTTTGTGGTTATCAGCCGAAAATCAATAAATTGATTTTCCTGGTTTTCTAGTCGTTGCTCTCTGCCAACCCGGCAAGGTCATGAGGTTTGTCATCAATCATCAGGGCGCCATTCGGCGCCCTGTTTCGTTACAGCAAAAACTCGTGCAGCGCCGGGTCTTTACGATCCAGATAGTGGGTTGAACGGATGCGGCGGATGGTGCGCGACTTGCCGCGGATCAGCAACGTTTCGGTCGTGGCCATATTGCCCTGGCGGCTGATGCCTTCCAGCAGATCGCCCTTGGTGATGCCGGTGGCGGAGAAGATCACGTTGTCGTTGCGCGCCATCTGATCCAGACGCAGCGCCTGACCGGCTTCGATACCCATCTCCCGGCAGCGCGCCAGCTCCTGTTCGCCGATGCGGCGGTTCTCGGCGCTGTCGCCTTTCACCTCATGGCGCGGCAGCAAACGCGCCTGCATGTCGCCGTCCAGCGCGCGGATCACCGCGGCTGAGATCACCCCTTCCGGCGCGCCGCCGATGCCGTACATCACATCGACCTCGCTTTCCGGCATGCAGGTGAGAATGGAGGCCGCCACGTCGCCGTCAGGAATGGCGAACACCCGCACGCCGAGCTGCTGCATCTGCGCGATGACGCCGTCGTGGCGCGGTTTGGCCAAAACGATCACCGTCAGCTGCGACAGCGGTTTGCCCAGCCGGGCGGCGACGTTCTGCAGGTTCTCCGCCAGCGGCAGGTTGAGATCGATGGCGCCGCGTGCCGCCGGGCCGACCACCAGCTTCTCCATGTACATGTCCGGCGCGTGCAGGAAGGCGCCGCGATCGCCCACCGCCAATACCGCCAGCGCATTGGACTGGCCCATGGCGGTCATGCGGGTGCCTTCGATCGGATCGACCGCGATGTCGACCGCGTCGCCCTGGCCGGTACCGACCTGTTCGCCGATATACAGCATCGGCGCTTCGTCGATCTCGCCTTCGCCGATCACGATGCGCCCATCGATATCCACGTTGTTAAGCATGATGCGCATGGCGTGGACCGCCGCGCCGTCGGCGGCGTTCTTGTCGCCGCGTCCCAGCCATTTGTAGCCCGCCAGCGCGGCGGCTTCGGTAACGCGGGAAAATTCGATGGCTAATTCACGTTTCATGGCAAACCTGTCTGTGAGAAAGGGAAGAAAATATCGGCAAAGTCTATCACAGCGCGGCGGCGGCGGGGCGGGGCAAAAAAAAGCGCCGCCCGCGGGCAGCGCAATTTGGGGGGTAACGACAAGGCTGGGTTTAGTCGTGCTCTTCCCACGCCTGAGCGCGCGCCACCGCTTTTTTCCAGCCGCCGTAGCGGTAGTTGCGTTCGGTGGTTTCGATGCTTGGGCGGAATTCGCGCTCAATCACCGCTTTGCTCTTCACTTCATCCAGATCGTTCCAGTAGCCGATGGCCAGGCCCGCCAGGAACGCGGCGCCCAGCGCCGTCGATTCACGCACTTCGGGGCGTTCTACGCGAGTGCCGAGAATATCGGACTGGAACTGCATCAGGAAGTTGTTGGCGACCGCGCCGCCGTCCACGCGCAGCGATTGCAGGCGGGTGTTGGCGTCGGCCTGCATGGCGTCCAGCACGTCACGGGTCTGGAAGGCGATGGATTCCAGCGTGGCGCGGATGATGTGGTTGCTGTTGGCGCCACGGGTCAGCCCGAAGATGGCACCGCGGGCGTACGGATCCCAGTAAGGGGCGCCCAGGCCGGTGAAGGCCGGCACCACATAGACGCCGTTGCTGTCTTTCACCTTGGTGGCGAAGTATTCGGAGTCGGCGGCGTCGCTGATCAGTTTCAGCTCGTCGCGCAGCCACTGGATAGACGCACCGCCGATGAACACCGCGCCTTCCAGCGCATAGTTCACTTCGCCGCGCGGGCCGCAGGCGATGGTGGTCAGCAGGCCGTTTTTCGAACGCACCGCTTCTTTGCCGGTGTTCATCAGCAGGAAGCAGCCGGTGCCGTAGGTGTTCTTCGCCATGCCCGGTTGAACGCACAGCTGGCCGTACAGCGCCGCCTGCTGGTCACCGGCGATACCGGCGATAGGAATACGCGTACCGCCCTTACCGCCGATGTTGGTCTGGCCGTACACCTCGGAGGAAGGACGGACTTTCGGCAGCATGGCGCGCGGGATATCCAGCACTTCCAGCATGCGTTCATCCCAGTCCAGCTCGTGGATGTTGAACATCATGGTGCGTGAGGCGTTGGTGTAATCGGTAACGTGTACGCGCCCCTGGGTCATTTTCCACACCAGCCAGGTGTCGACGGTGCCGAACAGCAGTTCGCCGCGCTTGGCGCGCTCGCGGGCGCCTTCGACGTTGTCCAGGATCCACTTCACCTTGGTGCCGGAGAAGTACGGGTCAACCACCAGGCCGGTATTGTGACGGATGTACTCTTCCAGGCCGTCGCGCTTGAGCTTCTCGCAGATGTCGGCGGTGCGGCGGCACTGCCAGACGATGGCGTTGTAAATCGGCTTGCCGGTCTCTTTTTCCCAGACGATGGTGGTTTCGCGCTGGTTGGTGATGCCGATGCCGGCGATCTGATCGGAACTGATGTCGGCTTTCGCCAGCACTTCTACCAGCGTCGAACTTTGCGACGCCCAGATTTCCATCGGGTCGTGCTCAACCCAGCCGGCCTTGGGATAGATCTGCGGGAATTCGCGCTGCGATACCGCAACGATGTTGGCGTCGTGATCGAGCACGACGGCGCGTGAGCTGGTGGTCCCTTGGTCGAGTGCGACAATGTATTTTTTTTCTACAGTCATGGTAATTATCCTGCTGTTGTTAACCGTGTAAAACTGCACCCATCATGCTTTGCGCTGCTGGGTCTTGGCGTCGGGCTCTTCTTCCGTCACGCAGACGTCGCACGGCAGGTGGCGGCCAATCAGCGCGCGGTAACCGAAAGCGCCCAGGCCACAGCCGACGATAGGGGCGAAGATCGGCACCAGGAAGTACGGGATGTCGCGTGCGCCGGTGAAGGCGACTTTGCCCCAGCCGGCCAGGTAGGCGAACAGTTTCGGCCCGAAGTCACGCGCCGGGTTCAACGCAAAGCCGGTCAATGGTCCCATGGAGGCGCCGATCACGGCAATCAGAATACCGATCAGCAGCGGCGCCAGCGGGCCGCGCGGGATGCCGTTGCCGTCGTCGGTCAGCGCCAGGATCAGGCACATCAGAATGGCGGCGATCACCATTTCTACCAGGAAGGCCTGGCCGACGGAGATATGCGCGTTAGGGTAAGTCGAGAAGATGCCGGCCAGCTCGAGGCTTTCGTTGCTGCCGCGCACCATGTGGTGAGCCGCTTCGAAGTCGAAGAACAGGTTGTAGTACAGCCCATAGACCAGGGCGGCGGCGCAGAAGGCACCGGCGATCTGCGCAATGATGTAAGGCACCACTTTGCGCCCGTCGAAGCAGGCGAACAGCCACAGAGCGAGGGTGACCGCGGGGTTGAGATGCGCGCCGGAAATGGCGGCGGTCAGATAGATGGCCATGGCGACGCCCAGGCCCCAAATGATGCTGATTTCCCACTGGCCGAAGCTGGCGCCCGCCAGTTTCAGCGCGGCAACGCAGCCTACGCCAAAGAAGATCAGCAGCGCCGTGCCGAGGAACTCGGCGATGCACTGGCCTTTTAATGTCGGACTGGTGGTTTGGCTCATAATGTTGTTGTCCTGCAAAACGGCGGTTGTTGGTTTATAGGCTCAGTTAGGTATACATCTGACCTATGGGCACAGTTTTTTTCATCTCGTCCAATTATTGAATGAGGACGTGATGTAAATTTATCGTTAACGAACATAAACGAGAAATAGCGAAATCAAAATGTGTGTAGCTCGTCATAAAATTGAGCGATTTCGCGTCGTTTAGTGTTCTTTCTGAGCCATAAAAGTGTGATCTGACCAGTGGTTTGGCGAGGGGCGTTAACAACTCGCGGCGGCGGCGGCGGGGATTTTCAGTTTTTGCTGATGGCGGAGGCAGGAAAATTGCAACAGACTGCGCGATGATCCGGTATGTTGCTAGACAGGCGGAGACTGGCTACTTACAATCGTTTTTAACGAATCGAGACTGGCGCGCCTTCCATAACGGCGCGCGTCACTGAGCGCGATGCAATATTCGCAGTAGCTGCAGCCGACGTTGCGGCCGCTACTTATAGATGTACGCCTTGCTATCATGAGGGGACTGAAGCATGTCATTTGAAGTATTTGAGAAACTGGAAGCAAAAGTACAGCAGGCGATTGATACCATCACCTTGTTGCAGATGGAAATTGAAGAGCTGAAAGACAAAAACAACTCTCTGTCGCAGGAAGTTCAGGCTGCCTCCGGCAACCACGAAGCGCTGGTGCGCGAAAACCAACAGCTGAAAGAAGAACAGCACGTATGGCAAGATCGCCTGCGCGCTCTGCTGGGCAAAATGGAAGAGGTCTGATTCCTCACGCCAGGCAGCAACGAAAAGGGCGCCTGCGGCGCCCTTTTTCATGACCGAAAATCACTCGATGTCGAGCGGGTCTTCGGAGAGGATGATGCCGGTGTTGTCGGCATACAGGTGATCGCCGGAGAAGAAGGTGACGCCACCGAAGTTGACGCGGATATCGCTTTCCCCCACGCCTTCGCTTACCGCGCCCGCCGGGATCGCCGCCATCGCCTGAATGCCGATGTCGAGCTCTTCCAGATCGTCCACCTGACGCACCGCGCCGTACACCACGATGCCTTCCCATTCGTTCTGGGCGGCCAGGCGCGCCAGTTCGGCGTTGATCAGCGCCCGGCGTACCGAACCGCCGCCGTCGACCAACAGCACACGGCCGCGGCCGTTTTCTTCAAGCAGATCGAACAACAGGCCGTTATCCTCAAAGCATTTCACCGTGGTGATCTGCCCGCCAAATGAAGTACGCCCGCCAAAATTGGAGAACAGAGGTTCAACAACGTTCACCTCTTCATGATAGATGTCGCAAAGTTCGGAAGTATCGTATTTCATAGGATTTTACGTCTGTTTGCCGCTGGAATGTTCAGTATATCCCTTTATTCGCCCTGTTGGCAAAATCATCAGTTTTTAACTGAGCGCCACGCCGATGGCGAACAGCAGGTTGGCCAGCAACGCCGCCTTGACCATGTGCTCCAGCATCGGCCGCATGCCGACCGGCGTCGGATCGCGCAGTACGCGCAGGCCGTGGCGCACCAGCAGCGGGATCGCCAGCACGAACAGCCAGCCCCACGGGCTGTGGAGATTGAACAGCGTAAACAGCGCGAAACACAGCACCGCGCCGCCGAGCAGCAGGGCATGGTAAATGCGCGCCTTGTGCGGGCCGAGACGCACCGCCAGCGTGTTCTTGCCGTTTTCGCGATCGCTCTCGATATCGCGCAGATTGTTGATGTTGAGCACCGCCGTCGCCAGCAGGCCGCAGGCGGTGGCCGGCAGCATCACGACGCTGTCGAAGGTGTGCGTTTGCAGATAGTAGGTGCCGGCTACGCTCAGCCAGCCGAAGAATACCAGCACCGAGATGTCGCCCAGCCCCAAATACCCGTAGGGCTTGTTGCCGACGGTATAGGTGATGGCCGCCACGATAGACAGCCCGCCCAGCACCAGGAAGCCGACCACGTCGCTGGGTTGCTCGCAGGCGACGGCGATCAGCGAACAGCCGGCGAGCGCGATCAGTACCACCGTCACCACCAGCGCCCGTTTCATCTGCGCCTGGGTGATCATGCCTTTTTGCATGCCGCGCAATGGCCCGATGCGATCTTCTTTGTCGCTGCCTTTGACGGCATCGCCGTAGTCGTTCGCCAGATTGGAGAGGATCTGCAGCAGGCCGGCAGTCAACAGCGCCAGCAGCGCCACTTCGGGTTTCAGGCTGCCGTGCCAGGCGGCAATTGCCGAACCGACCACGATGGAGGCAAAGGCCAACGGCAGGGTGCGGGGGCGTAGACTTTCCAGCCAGGCGGAGATCGGGGTGGTGGGGGTCGATGAGCTCATGTTTCGCTTCTGTCAGTAAGTTGCGGTGTCCGTTAGAAATAATTGTGGGAGGCAATGCCTCCCACACAGATGACTGACAAGACAAAGATTGAGCGATTATAGGATAAAACGACTCAAATCTTCATCCGCCACCAGTTCATCCAGATGACTGCGCACGTAATCCGCATCAATTGTAATGGATTGGCCATTAATTTCACTCGCCTCGTAGGAAATATCTTCCATCAGACGCTCAAGCACGGTGTGCAGACGACGCGCGCCGATGTTCTCGGTGCTTTCGTTGACCTGCCACGCGGCTTCGGCGATGCGGCGGATGCCGTCGGCGGTGAACTCGATGTTGACGCCTTCGGTGCCCATCAGCGCTTTGTACTGCTCGGTCAGCGACGCGCTCGGCTCGGTCAGGATGCGCTCGAAGTCTTCGGTGGTCAGCGCCTGCAGCTCAACGCGGATCGGCAGACGGCCCTGCAGCTCCGGGATCAGATCTGACGGATTGGCGGTCTGGAACGCGCCGGAAGCGATGAACAGGATGTGGTCGGTCTTCACCATACCGTGCTTGGTGGACACGGTGCAGCCTTCCACCAGCGGCAGCAGATCGCGCTGTACGCCTTCGCGCGAGACGTCCGGGCCGGAGCTTTGGCCGCCGCGCTTACAGATTTTGTCGATCTCGTCGATAAACACGATGCCGTGCTGTTCAACCGCTTCGATCGCCTGCTCTTTCAGCTCTTCCGGGTTCACCAGCTTGGCGGCTTCTTCTTCCACCAGCAGCTTGAAGGCTTCTTTGATCTTCAGCTTGCGCGGTTTTTGCTTCTGGCCGCCGAGGTTCTGGAACATCGACTGCAGCTGGTTGGTCATCTCTTCCATGCCCGGAGGCGCCATGATTTCCACGCCCATCGGCGCGGCGGCCAGATCGATTTCGATCTCTTTGTCATCCAGCTGGCCTTCGCGCAGTTTCTTGCGGAATGCCTGGCGGGCGGCGGACGGTTCCTGGCCTTCTTCCGGCTGGCCCCAGTTGTTTTTGGCCGGCGGGATCAGCACGTCGAGAATGCGCTCTTCGGCCAACTCTTCGGCACGGGTGCGGTTTTTCTCGATCGACTGCATGCGCACCATTTTGATGGCGGCATCGGTCAGATCGCGGATGATGGAGTCCACTTCTTTGCCCACATAGCCCACTTCGGTGAACTTGGTGGCTTCAACCTTGATGAACGGCGCGTTGGCCAGCTTCGCCAGACGGCGGGCGATTTCGGTTTTACCGACGCCGGTCGGGCCGATCATCAGAATGTTTTTCGGGGTCACTTCGTGACGCAGCATCTCGTTGAGCTGCATCCGGCGCCAGCGGTTGCGCAGGGCAATGGCGACAGCGCGTTTGGCCTTGTTTTGGCCAATGATATAGCTGTCCAGTTCGCTGACGATCTCGCGCGGGGTCATTTCAGACATGGTATTCGATCCTTACGCTTTGGAAGGCAATTCTTCAATGGTGTGGAAATGGTTGGTGTAAATACAGATGTCGCCGGCGATGTTGAGGGATTTCTCAACGATGTCGCGGGCGCTCAGCTCGGTATTTTCCAACATGGCGCGGGCTGCGGCCTGAGCGTAAGGGCCGCCGGAGCCGATGGCGATCAGATCGTTTTCCGGCTGCACCACATCGCCGTTGCCGGTGATGATCAGCGAAGCGTTTTCATCGGCGACCGCCAGCAGCGCTTCGAGCTTGCGCAGCATACGGTCGGTGCGCCAGTCTTTCGCCAGCTCGACGGCGGCTTTCACCAGGTGGCCCTGATGCATTTCCAGTTTGCGTTCAAACAGTTCAAACAGCGTGAAGGCGTCAGCGGTGCCACCGGCGAAACCGGCGATCACTTTGTCGTTGTACAGGCGACGCACTTTCTTGACGTTACCCTTCATCACCGTATTACCCAGGGTTGCCTGGCCATCACCACCGATGACGACCTGGCCGTTGCGGCGTACGCTTACAATTGTTGTCACGAGCAGACCCTCGTTAAAGACGGAAAGAAGCCCCCGCAGCGCCTGCTTTCGCAGACGCTACGAGGCATATTGAGAGTATAGATGGGGGGGGATTGACGCTTTTCAACCCCCAACGGAGAGGGGAATGCAACTCGACATGCCGACGCCCTTCAGGCGCGAAAGGGTTTTGTCCGCGGCGGCGCGGCTGCTGTACGGGCCGAGCACCACGCGATTCCAACCGCCGCCGGCGGTGATGCGGCTCTCGATGCCTTCGAACGCCAGGCGCGCACGCACGGATTCAGCCTGATCGGTGGCGCGGAACGAACCGCATTGCACCATCCACTTCTGTTTTGATTCCGGTTTGGTTTCCTGCTTGGCCGTTTCCTGCTTCACTTCCGGTTTGGGCTCCGGTTTCGGTTGTGGCTTCGGCTCAGGCTGTTTCACCTGCACCGGTTGCTGGGTAGTCGGTTTTGGCTGCGGCTGCACCGGCGCGGTGGTGGCCCCGTTGTTGAACGGGTTGCGCGGCGGCTGGCTGACCTGCTGCTGCTGCTGCATTTGCTGTTGTTGCATCTGCTGCTGCTGGCGAGTGCTGCGCGCGTTGGCCTGGCCCGGATCGTTATACGGCACTTCGTTCAGCTGCGTCGGGCGCTGCTGCATGTCGGCCTGCATCTGTTCCAGCAGTTGGCGCTGTTCGGCGGTCAGCTGAGTTTTGGAATTGAGCTCGCCGCCGGCCGTCGGTTCGGTCGGGGTTTGCACGCCGATCTGCCGGTTTTCCAGCTCTTTGATGTAGCGCCAGCGCTCTTCCGGCTTCGGCGGCAGGCCGTTGCCGGGGCGCGTGGTGTGCGCAGGCAACAACGGCGCGTCTTCCGGCTTGTTGTGCGTAATGAAATAGAGGCCACCGACAAAGACAACCAGCAACGCGGCGGCTAACGCCAGCACGGTTTTGGAAACCTTCGGAGAACTGCGTTTTTTACGGCTGGGGGTTTTACGCTTAGCTCCTGCTGCGCGCCCACGGCTTACATAGTCTTTTTGTGCCACTATTATTCCGCTGTGTCCTGATGAAAGGATAAGTCCGTCATGTTACTGAACCCTAAAATATTTGACTAGCGTTTCGGGGCAGCGGTGCTGCCTCTGATAATCAATTCACTGTCCAACAGCCGGGAGCCGCTGGCCACTGTCTGGCCGTTCAACTGCTCCAACAGCAACAACATCGCCTGCTGGCCGATCTGGAAGCGCGGCTGCGCCACCGTGGTCAGCGGCGGATCGCAATACTGCGCCAGCTTGAGGTCGTCAAAGCCGACGATCGACAGATCCTGCGGCACCCGCAGCCCCATTTTCTTCGCCTGGGACAGCACGCCGATCGCCATGACGTCGCTGTGGCAGAATACCGCCGTTGGCGGTTTCGGCTGTGCCATCAGCGCCGTCAGCGCTTGCGCGCCGGCTTCGTAGGTAAAATCACCCCGGGTAATATAGCTGCTTTCGACGGTAATGCCATTACGACGTAGCGCTTGAACGTAACCCTGCAGCCGATAATGGCTCAGCGGCATCTGTTCCGGCCCGGCGACGCAGGCGATCTGCCGGTGGCCCAATTGATGCAAATAATGCACGGCTTCAAAGGCGGCGGTCAGGTTGTCGATGTGCACCGTCGGCAGTTCCAGCTCGGGAGCGAACTCGTTGGCCATCACCATCGGCGGCAGGTTGCGCTGCTCTTCCTTGCTGGCGTCGAACGGCAGGTTGGAGCCCAGCAGCAGCATGCCGTCGATCTGTTTGGTGATGATCAGATTGACGAAGGTGCGCTCCAGCTGGTTTTGCTGCGCGCAGTCGCCGATCAGCACCAGATAGCCTTGTTGGGCGGCGGTCTGTTCGATCCCCTGGATCACATCGGCGAAAAACGGATCGCAGATGTCGGGCACGATCACCAGGATGGTGCGGGATTCGTTGCGCTTGATATTGCGTGACAGAGCATGAGGAGAATAACCCACGGCCAGGACGGCCTGTTCCACTTTCTGGCGCGTCGGCGTTGACACCTTTTCCGGGTTCATCAGCGCACGCGATACGGTAGCCGTTGAAACGCCCGCCATTTCGGCGACGTCTTTCATGGTCGCCATGGATAACTCTTTCTTGTGTTCCAACGCCTTTCTCCTTGCGTCAGCCCCATGCCGACGCCACTACTGCTGTTTGCTCACAATGTCCGGCATGCGGTGGCGAAATTGTTGTCATTGAGCGCCACTCGCGTTCGGGCACTCCGTCGCGCTGCGATGTGGCGACAAAATTTGCCCTCGCAGACATTCTAAACAGAATACGCCCCGCCTTTGTTACCTAATTTGCATAAAAAATGTGACCTGAGAAGGTTTTTTAGCGTTCGCTCGCAATTTCAAGGGTAAACGTTTGCACTGCGGCAGCTGAATCGGACTTTTCCGGGATCAGCTGTCGATCGGATCGACATCCAGCGTCCATTTCACCTTGCGCGTTTGCGGCAGGGTGCCGATCAGCGGCAGCGAGCTTTTCATCAGCTGTTGCAGGACGCGCCGCGTCGGGTGCTGCAGCAGCAGCTGCCAGCGGAAACGGCCGCCGCGTTTGGACTGCAGCGCCGGCACCGGGCCCATCACCCACAGCGAATCGTCCTTCAGCGGGCTGGCTTCCAGCAGGTTGCGCAGCTGCTGCAGGAACAGCGGGGCCTGCTGGTTGTCGTGATCTTCGGCGCGCACGATGATGTGGCTGGTGTAAGGCGGCAGAAACACGCTGTTGCGCTCCGCCAGCGTCTGTTTGGCGAAGGCGTCGTAACCCTGTTGCAGCAGTACCTGCAGCAGCGGGTGCTCCGGATGGTGGGTTTGCAGCAGCACTTCACCCTGTTTGCCCGCGCGGCCGGCCCGCCCGGAGACCTGGGTATACAGCTGAGCGAAACGCTCGGCGGAGCGGAAGTCGGCGGAGAACAGCGCGCCGTCCACGTCCAGCAACGCCACTAGCGTGACGTCGGGAAAATGGTGGCCCTTGGCCAGCATCTGCGTGCCGATCAGAATGCGCGCTTCGCCGCGATGGATATCCGCCAGGTGCTGCTCAAGCGCCCCTTTGCGGCTGGTGGTGTCGCGATCGATGCGGGTGATCGGCGTGTCGGGGAACAGCGGCGCCAGCTCCTGCTCCAGCTGTTCGGTGCCGACGCCGACCGACACCAGGTGAGTGGAGCCGCACTGTGGGCACTGGTGCGGCACCGGCCGCTGGCTGTCGCAGTGGTGGCAGCGCAGCTGGCGCTGATGCTGGTGGAAGGTGTAGTAGTGATCGCAGCGCTGGCATTCGGCGATCCAGCCGCACTCGTGGCACAGCAGCGCCGGAGCGTAACCGCGGCGGTTGAGGAACAGCATCACCTGATTGCCGGCTTTTAAATGGTGCTGCATGCTTTTCAAAAGCGGTTGCGACAGGCCGACCTTCAGCGGCAGCCCCTTTAGATCGATCAGGTGCTGCGTTGCCGGTTTGGCGTTGCCCGCGCGCTGGGTGAGCTTCAGCTGGCGATATTTACCCAGCTGCACGTTGTGCAGCGTTTCCAATGCCGGGGTCGCGGAGCCCATCACCATCGGGATGTCCTCTTCCCGGGCGCGGAACACCGCCAGATCGCGGGCGTGGTAGCGCCAGCCTTCCTGCTGTTTATAAGAGCTGTCATGCTCTTCGTCGATGATGATTACGCCCAGCTGACGGAACGGCGTGAACAGCGCCGAACGGGTGCCGATGACGATGGCGGCTTCGCCGCTGCGCGCGCGCAGCCAAACCGCCAGCCGTTCGCTGTCGTTCAGCCCGGAGTGCAGCACGTCTACCGGCGCGTTGAAGCGCTCGCGAAAGCGGGCGATGGTTTGCGGCGTCAGGCCGATTTCCGGCACCAGCACCAGCGCCTGTCGGCCTTTGGCCAGCACGTTTTCCAGCACGCTGAGGTAGACTTCGGTCTTGCCGGAGCCGGTTACCCCGGCCAACAGCCAGGCGGCGAACTGCTCATCCTCGCTTCTGATCGCCCCGACGGCGGTAGCCTGCTCGGTGTTCAGCCGCAGCCGCTCGCCGAGCACTGCGAAGTTGGGGCGCCAGTCGTGCGTATCCGCGACCTGAGCGCGCAGATCGATCAGCCCTTTGGCGCGCAGCGCCTGCAGGGCGCTTTCCGTCAGCTCAAGCTGGCTGACCTGATGGCGATAGACCGGGCGTTGCAGCAGCGCCGCGAGCGCCTGCTGCTGTTTCGGCGCGCGTTTCAGGCTTTCGGGCGGGGTGGCGCGTCCCTCTTCGGTGGCGAACCATTGCCACAGCGGCGCGGCCTCGGCCGGTTTGCCTTGCCGCAGCAGGATCGGCAGCGCATGGAACAGCACTTCGCCGATGGGGTAGTGATAGTAATCGCTGGCCCAGCGCAGGATGCGCCACAGGCTGGGGGAGAACAGCGATTCGGCGTCGATCACGCTGTCGATCGGTTTGAGCTTGTCCAGCGGCAGTTCACTGGTGTCGCTGCAGCCGGTGACGATGCCGATCGCATGCTGCCTGCCCCAGGGCACGCCCACGCGCGCGCCGGCCACCGGCTGCATGCCGGGCGGCAGCAGATAGTCGAAGGTGCGGGCGAGGGGGACCGGCAAGGCAACGTGTACGACGGGCATGATCTCATCCAAATTGAAAAAAGTGGGCATCAGTTTACACGGCGCATCGGCAAATGTACGGTTCCGATTGCGCGCCCCGGCTAATGCTGTATAATTTGCCGCCTTTGGTATAATTCGATACCAAAATTCTATTATCAACCACGTGTGGTGTCTGGCGAAACAGGGCTGGATAGCGACACGGCCTTAACTGAGGTTTCCCATGAAACAAGGTATCCACCCAAAATACGAAGAAGTTACTGCTAACTGCTCTTGCGGTAACGTGATGAAGATCCGCTCCACCGTGGGCCACGATCTGAACCTGGACGTTTGTGGCGCATGCCACCCGTTCTACACTGGCAAGCAGCGTGACGTTGCTACCGGTGGCCGCGTTGACCGCTTCAACAAGCGTTTCAGCGTACCAGGCGCTAAGAAATAAGATTTCTTATCGTCCGATGAAAAAGGCGCCTTTGGCGCCTTTTTTCGTTTCTGCCGCCAGCGTTCGCCGGGCGGTTCTCAATATTCCCAGGTATCGGGGTCGACACCCAGTTCGCGCATCAACACTTTCGCGGCTTCCGGAATTTCATCGCTGCGCTCTTTGCGCAGGTCTTCATCGTTCGGCAGCGGCTGGCCGGTAAAGGCATGCAGAAACGCTTCGCACAGCAGTTCGCTGTTGGTGGCGTGGCGCAGGTTGTTCACCTGGCGACGGGTCCGTTCGTCGGTGAGGATTTTCAGGACCTTCAGCGGAATGGATACCGTGATCTTTTTGACTTGCTCGCTTTTTTTACCGTGTTCAGCGTAAGGGCTGACATACTCGCCGTTCCACTCAGCCATGGGACACCTTAACTTTGTCAGAAAAATTACAAAATTCTAAAAACCGGCCAATTATGCCCGATCTTCACTGTTCTCACTAAATAAAAGTCAATTTTACGCGACCAGGGTCACTGAATGCCCCGCCTCGGCCGGGCATTGCGGCTTAACATCTTATCGTCATGTCATATCGGCATAATTTTAGCGGGTATTGTGCCATTGCTCAATCTATACGCAGAGAAGTTTAGATGTCCAGATGTATTGACGTCTATCAATCCTGCGATTACTCTTTAGGCCTCATTCACCGAACCGAGAGCCGAGCGAGCCCATGACGCGTAAACCAGCCACGATTGCCGTACGCAGCGGCCTGAACGACGACGAACAGTACGGCTGCGTTGTCCCGCCGATTCATCTGTCCAGCACCTATAACTTTACCGACTTCAACCAACCCCGAGCCCATGATTATTCGCGCCGCGGCAACCCGACGCGCGACGTGGTGCAACGCGCGTTGGCGGAGCTGGAAGGCGGCGCCGGCGCGGTGATGACCGGCAGCGGGATGTCGGCGATCCATCTGGTGACCACCGTGCTGCTGAAGCCCGGCGATCTGCTGGTGGCGCCGCACGACTGCTACGGCGGCAGCTATCGGTTGTTCGACAGCCTGAGCAAACGCGGTGCCTATCGCGTGCTGTTCGTCGATCAGGGTAATGAAGCCGCCCTGCAACAGGCGCTGGCGCAAAAGCCGAAGCTGGTGTTGATCGAAAGCCCCAGCAACCCGCTGCTGCGGGTGGTGGACATCGCGGCGATCTGCGCCGCCGCGCACGCGGCGGGCGCGTTGACGGTGGTGGACAACACCTTCCTCAGCCCGGCCCTGCAACAGCCGATCGAACTCGGTGCCGATCTGGTGGTCCATTCATGCACCAAATACCTGAACGGGCATTCGGACGTGGTGGCCGGGGCGGTGATCGCCAAAGATCCCGAGCTGGCGGTCGAGCTGGCCTGGTGGGCGAACAACATCGGCGTGACCGGCGGCGCGTTCGACAGCTATCTGCTGCTGCGTGGCATGCGCACGCTGTCGCCGCGCATCAAGGCGGCGCAGCTAAACGCTGAAGCGATTGTTGACTATTTACAGCAGCAACCGTTGGTGAAAAAGCTGTATCATCCCTCCCTGCCGGAGAATCCGGGGCATGAGATCGCCCGCCGGCAGCAGCGCGGTTTCGGCGCGATGCTGAGTTTTGAACTGGACGGCGATGAAGCGGTGCTGCGCCGTTTTCTCTCTGCCCTTGAGCTGTTTACTCTGGCAGAATCGTTGGGCGGCGTAGAAAGCCTGATCTCGCATGCAGCGACCATGACCCACGCCGGCATGGCGGCGGAGGCGCGGGCAGCGGCCGGCATCTCCGAGAGCCTGCTGCGCATTTCCGTGGGTATTGAAGACAGTGAAGATTTGATTGCCGATCTGGAACGCGCTTTCCAGGCGGCGGCAACGAGGTAAGCATGAATGCAATTGCTGTAGCAGGGCCGGTGAGTGGGCGTCAACTGCACAAGTTTGGCGGCAGCAGTCTGGCGGATGTGAAGTGTTATCTGCGTGTGGCCGGGATTATGGCGGAATACAGCCAGCCGGGCGACATGATGGTGGTATCGGCCGCCGGCAGTACCACCAACCAGTTGATCAACTGGCTGAAGCTCAGCCAGAGCGATCGCCTGTCTGCGCACCAGGTGCAGCAGACGTTGCGTCGTTATCACAGCGATCTTATCAGCGGCCTGCTGCCGCCGGAAAGCGCCGAGCCGCTGATCGCCGAGTTCATTCAGGATCTGGAACGTCTGGCGGTGCTGCTGGACGGCAAAGTCGACGAGGTGTGCTATGCCGAAGTGGTCGGGCACGGCGAGATCTGGTCGGCGCGCCTGATGGCGGCGGTGCTCAACCACCTGGATATGCAGGCGGCCTGGCTGGATGCGCGTGATTTCCTGCGCGCCGAGCGCGCCGCGCAGCCGCAGGTGGATGAAGGCCGTTCTTATCCGCTGCTGCAGCAATTGTTGGCTCAACATCCGGGCAAGCGCCTGGTGGTGACCGGCTTCATTTCGCGCAACGACGCCGGGGAAACCGTGCTGTTGGGGCGTAACGGCAGCGACTACTCCGCCACTCAGGTCGGCGCGTTGGCCGGCGCGGCGCGCGTCACCATCTGGAGCGACGTGGCCGGGGTTTACAGCGCCGACCCGCGCAAGGTGAAAGACGCCTGCCTGCTGCCGCTGCTGCGCCTGGACGAAGCCAGCGAGCTGGCGCGCCTGGCGGCACCGGTGTTGCATACCCGCACCCTGCAGCCGGTCTCCGGCAGCGATATCGATCTTCAGCTGCGCTGCAGCTACCAGCCGGAGCAGGGCTCGACGCGCATCGAGCGCGTATTGGCGTCCGGCACCGGCGCCAAGATTGTCACCAGCCACGATGACGTGTGCCTGATTGAGCTGCACGTCGCCGCTCAGCATGACTTCAAACTGGCGCAGAAAGAATTGGATCTGGTGCTCAAGCGCGCGCAGATCAAACCGTTGGCGGTGGGCATCCATCCTGACCGCAATCGAGTGCAGCTGTGCTACACCTCCGAGGTGGTCAACAGCGCGCTGGCGATCCTGCAGGCCTCGGCGCTGCCGGGTGAACTGCACCTGCGCGAAGGGTTGGCGCTGGTGGCGATGGTCGGCGCCGGGGTGTGCAAGAACCCGCTGCACAGCCATCGCTTCTATCAGCAGCTGAAAGATCAGCCGGTCGAATTTATCTGGCAGGCGGAAGATGGCATCAGCCTGGTGGCGGTATTACGCCAGGGGCCGACCGCGCTGCTGATTCAGGGGCTGCACCAAAGCCTGTTCCGCGCCGAGAAGCGCATCGGTCTGGTGCTGTTCGGCAAGGGCAACATTGGGTCGCGCTGGCTGGAGCTGTTTGCCCGCGAGCAGACCAATATTTCCGCGCGCAGCGGCTTCGAATTTATCCTGGCGGGGGTGGTGGACAGCCGCCGCAGCCTGCTGAACTACGAAGGGCTGGACGCCAGCCGCGCATTGGCGTTCTTTGAGGACGAGGCGCAGGCGCTCGACGAAGAGTCGCTGTTCCTGTGGATGCGTGCGCACCCGTTCGACGATCTGGTGGTGCTCGACGTGACCGCCAGCGAAGAGCTGGCCGGGCAGTATCTGGATTTCGCCAGCTACGGTTTCCACGTGATCAGCGCCAACAAGCTGGCGGGAGCCTCGTGCAGCGATACCTATCGCCAAATTCGCGACGCCTTCGCCAAAACCGGCCGCCACTGGCTGTACAACGCCACCGTCGGCGCCGGTCTGCCGGTCAACCACACGGTGCGCGATCTGCGCGACAGCGGCGACAGCATTTTGGCGATCAGCGGCATCTTCTCCGGCACGCTTTCCTGGCTGTTCCTGCAGTATGACGGCACGGTGCCGTTCACCGAGCTGGTGGATCAGGCCTGGCAGCAGGGGCTGACCGAACCGGATCCGCGGGTCGATCTCTCCGGCCAGGACGTGATGCGCAAGTTGGTGATCCTGGCGCGCGAAGCGGGCTACGACATCGAACCTAACCAGGTGCGGGTCGAGTCGCTGGTGCCGGCGGGCTGCGAGCAGGGCTCCGTCGATCAGTTCTTCGAGAACGGTGAGGCGTTGAACCAGCAGATGCAGCAGCGCTTTGAGGCCGCCAGCGAAATGGGCCTGGTGCTGCGTCACGTGGCGCGTTTCGACGCCAACGGCAAGGCGCGGGTCGGCGTGGAGGCGGTGCGTCCTGAGCATCCGCTGGCCTCGCTGCTGCCGTGCGACAACGTTTTCGCCATCGAAAGCCGCTGGTATCGCGATAATCCGCTGGTGATCCGCGGGCCGGGCGCCGGCCGCGACGTGACCGCCGGAGCGATCCAGTCAGACCTTAACCGGTTGGCGCAGCTGCTTTAATCCTCTGCGGGCGCGGGTTCACCGCGCCCCTTTGCTTTTCCTGCCATACTTATCCCTACCGCCGTCATGAAATTCCCTCGTTGAGCGGGTGAAGATTAATCATCTTATTCCCCTCATTTTCCTGTTGACTCTTTAGCCAACATGCGGCATTTTCTATCTAGACGTCTAAACGTATGGACGCTCATCAAGATGAAAAAAACAGTGATCGATAAGAGGTGAGCAGGGTATGAGCTTTTTCCACGCAAACCAGCGGGAAGCGCTGAATCAGAGTCTGGCGGAGTTGAACGGCCAGATTAACGTATCATTCGAGTTCTTCCCGCCGCGCACCAGCGAGATGGAAGAGACCCTGTGGCAGTCGATCGATCGTCTGAGCATCCTCAAACCCAAATTCGTTTCCGTCACCTACGGCGCCAACTCCGGCGAGCGCGATCGCACCCACAGCATCATCAAGGGGATCAAGGAGCGCACCGGCCTGGAGGCGGCGCCGCACCTGACCTGCATCGACGCCAGCCCGGTGCAGCTGCGCGACATCGCGGCCGATTATTGGAACAGCGGCATTCGCCATATCGTGGCGCTGCGCGGCGATCTGCCGCCGGGCGGCGGCAAGCCGGACATGTACGCGACCGATCTGGTGGCGCTGCTGAAAGACGTGGGCGACTTCGACATTTCCGTCGCCGCCTACCCGGAAGTGCACCCGGAGGCGAAGAGCGCCCAGGCCGATTTAATCAACCTGAAGCGCAAGATCGACGCCGGCGCCAGCCGCGCCATCACCCAGTTCTTCTTTGACGTCGAGAGCTACCTGCGTTTTCGCGACCGCTGCGTCGCCGCTGGTATCGACGTGGAAATCGTGCCGGGCATTCTGCCGGTGTCCAACTTCAAGCAGCTGCAGCGCTTCGCCACCATGACCAACGTGCGGGTGCCAAGCTGGATGACCAGCATGTTCGAAGGGCTGGACGACGATGCGGAGACCCGCAAAATGGTCGGCGCCAACATCGCCATGGACATGGTGAAGATCCTCAGCCGCGAAGGCGTGAAAGATTTCCACTTCTATACGCTGAACCGCGCCGAGATGAGCTACGCCATCTGCCACACGCTGGGCGTGCGCCCGGTGGCAGCCGCCTGACAGGCCTGTTCCATTGAAAAAGGGCGTCGCTTACCGCGGCGCCCTTTTTTGTGGGGGAAAGGCATAAAAAAACGGCCCCGATAAACGGGGCCGCGATGAGGCTCGCTAGCCGGTGTTGCGCATCCCGGCGGCGACGCCGGCGATGGTGACCATCAGCGCCTGCTCGACGCGGGCGTCCGGCTGCTCCTGCTGACGCGAACGGTGCAGCAGCTCGGCCTGCAAGACGTTCAGCGGGTCGGTATAAACGTTGCGCAGCGCGATGGATTCGGCGATCCACGGCAGGTCTTCCATCAGGTGGGCATCGTTGGCGATGGTCAGCACCACCTTGATGTCGCTTTCCAGCTGATCGCGCAGCTGTTGGCCCAGCGGCCACAGCGATTTATCCACCAGGCGCTGATCGTAGTATTCCGCCAGCCACAGGTCGGCCTTGGCGAACACCATTTCCAGCATGGCGATGCGGGTGGAGAAGAACGGCCAGTCGCGACACATCGCCTCCAGTTCCGCCTGTTTGCCGGCTTTCACCGCCTCCTGCAATCCGGCGCCGGCGCCGAGCCAGGCCGGCAGCATCAGGCGGTTCTGCGTCCAGGCGAAGATCCACGGAATGGCGCGCAGGCTCTCTACGCCGCCGTTCGGCTTGCGTTTGGCCGGGCGTGAGCCCAGCGGCAGTTTACCCAGCTCCAGCTCCGGCGTAGCCGCGCGGAAGTAAGGCACGAAGTCCGGGTTTTCACGCACGTAGCCGCGATACATCCGGCAGGAGGTGTCTGACAGATCGTCCATCAGCGCCCGCCATTCTTTCTTCGGTTCCGGCGGCGGCAGCAGGTTGGCCTCGAGGATCGCGCCGGCATACAGCGCCAGGCTGCTGATGGTGACTTCAGGCAGGCCGAATTTGAAGCGGATCATCTCGCCCTGTTCGGTGACGCGCAGGCCGCCCTTCAGGCTGCCCGGCGGCTGCGACAGCAGCGCCGCATGCGCCGGTGCGCCGCCGCGGCCGATGGAACCGCCGCGGCCGTGGAACAGCGTCAGCGCCACGCCGGCCTTTTCACAGGTTTTGATCAGCGCGTCCTGCGCGCGGTACTGCGCCCAGGAAGCGGCCATCACACCGGCGTCTTTCGCCGAGTCGGAGTAGCCGATCATCACCATCTGTTTGCCCTGAATAAAGCCGCGATACCAGTCAATGTTCAGCAACTGAGTCATCACGTCGTCGGCGTTGTTCAGATCGTCGAGGGTTTCGAACAGCGGAGCGACCGGCAGCGCGAACGGGCAACCGGCCTCTTTCAGCAGCAGGTGCACCGCCAGCACGTCGGAAGGCGTGCGCGCCATCGAAATCACGTAGGCGGCGATCGAGCCCTGCGGCGCTTCGGCGATCACCCGGCAGGTTTCCAGCACTTCCTGC
This sequence comes from Serratia sp. G204Y, assembly GCF_051172435.1. NCBI lineage: Bacteria > Pseudomonadati > Pseudomonadota > Gammaproteobacteria > Enterobacterales > Yersiniaceae > Serratia > Serratia sp. G204Y. Next base: position 101,585 of record NZ_JBPIZA010000008.1, read on the forward strand.
GTGTCGGCGCTCGGTTGCCATTTCAGCGGCACCAGCGGGCGTTTGGAGTTCAGTTCGCGGATCAGGAACGCCTGTTTATCGGCTTCCGACCAGCTTTCATAGTCGCCCAGCCCCAGGTAGCGGGTCAGCTCGGCGATGGCCTCGGTATGGCGGGTGCTTTCCTGGCGCACGTCGATGCGCACCAGCGGCACGCCGAAGCAGCGCACGCGGCGCAGGGTATCCAGCAGCTGACCGTTGGCGATGATGCCCATGCCGCAGGCCTGCAGCGATTGGTAGCAGGCATACAGCGGCTCCCACAGCTGCTCGTTGTTCACCAGCAGGTCGTGCGGCTTCAGCACGCGTTCGCCCTTCAGGCGGCCTTCCAGATAGGCCTGGGAGCTCATCAGCTGGCTGCGCAGCTGCTTCATGATTTCGCGGTACGGTTCCTGCACCTCGTCACCGCCGGCGCGGGCGCGCAGCTCCGGGGTGCATTCGGTCATCGATAGCTCGGAGACCAGCACCTGAATATCGCGGGTGAACAGGTCGCAGGCTTTCCAGCGGCTGAGCAGCAGCACATGGCGGGTAATTTCGGCGGTCACGTTCGGGTTGCCATCGCGGTCGCCGCCCATCCAGGAGGTGAAGCGCACCGGCACCGCTTCCGCCGGCAGGCTGTAATCGATGGAGTTTTCCAACTGCTCGTTGAACTCGCGCAGGAACGCCGGCACGCCTTCCCACAGGCTGTTTTCCACCACCGCGAAGCCCCATTTGGCTTCGTCGATCGGGGAAGGGCGATGTTTGCGAATTTCATCGGTGTGCCACGACTGGGCCACCAGCTGGCGCAGGCGGCGCATGATCTTGTTGCGCTCGTAGTCGGCCAGATCGTTGTGATCGAGCTGGCTGAGACAGGTGTTGACCTCCACCAGCTTGTGGATCAGGGTGCGGCGGGTGATCTCCGTCGGGTGCGCCGTCAGTACCAGCTCGATGGAAAGTTGCGACACCGCGTGCTGCAGCTCTTTGTCGCTGAGCTTTTTGTCTTTGAGACGGCTGAACAGCTGCGCCAGCGCTTCCGGGTTGCTGGCGGCTTCGCCGTTGGGCGAAATGCTGTGGTACTGCTCGGCGACGTTGGTCAGGTTGAGGAACTGGCTGAAGGCGCGCGCCACCGGCAGCAGCTCGTCGTTGGACAGGTTCTGCAGGGTGGAGAGCAGCTCCTGGCGATGCGCTTCGTTGCCGGCGCGTGAAGATTTGGAAAGCTTACGGATGGTCTCAACGCGATCGAGAATATGCTCGCCCAGCGCTTCTTTGATGGTATCGCCGAGCAATTTGCCGAGCATACTGACATTACTGCGCATTGCCGAATATTGTTCGTTCATATAACCCCTGACCCAGTTCTGTATGATTTTTATCTTGTAAATAAATTTCACGCGTCAGGCGCAGACCGCCTGCCTGATCACATCGCGTTCCTGTCCAATCGTCAATTGACACTATTTTTAGCAAAAAAACATCAAAATCGGCGCATTTTCTGAAATTTAATTACGCCGCATCGGTTATCAGCGTGGCTTATTTCGCCGTTTTCTACTTATTTTGAGTTAGGGGAAGCATAGCGCGTTTCCCCTGTTAAATGTCGGGTTTACTGCCGGCAAAAGTGATTGACCAGCTGGCCCAGCAGTTTGCGCGTCGGTTCGATAAACGCGGTGTCGATGTATTCGTCCGGCTGGTGGGCCTGATCGATGGAACCGGGCCCGAGCACCAACGTCGGGCAGACCTGCTGCACGAACGGCGCTTCGGTGCAGTAGTTGACCACCTGCGTGCGGGTGCCCAGCAGCTCCTCGATCACCGCCACCATGCGGTGGTCGGTCGGGCATTCGTAACCCGGCACCGACGCGTGCAGCTCTTCGATGGTCAGGCGGCCCGGCCAGCGTTGGCTCACCGGCTCCAATGCCTGATGCATCAGCTCGTTGATGTTGTCGAGCGTCATGCCAGGCAGCGGGCGGATATCCAGGTGCAGCTCGCAGCAGGCGCAGATGCGGTTGGCCGCGTCGCCGCCGCTGATATGGCCGAAGTTCATGGTGGGATAAGGCACGGCGAACGCCGGATTGTTGTAGCGCTCCTGCAGGGTTTTGCGCAGCTCCATCAGGCGGCCGATGGATTCGTGCATCAGATCGATGGCGTTGACGCCGCGCGCCGGATCGCTGGAGTGGCCGGACTGGCCGACGATGCGAATGGCGTTGGCCATGTGGCCCTTGTGTGCGCGCACCGGCTGCAGCGAGGTCGGTTCGCCGATGATGGCGAAATCCGGACGAATGGCGGTGGAGGCGGCGAAATAACGTGCGCCGGCCATCGTCGTTTCTTCATCTGCGGTCGCCAGAATGTACAGCGGCTTGGTCAATTTGCTCGCGTCGATGTCGCGCACCGCATCCAGAATAAAGGCGAAGAAGCCTTTCATGTCGGCGGTGCCCAGGCCGTAGAGCTTGTTGTCGTGCTCGGTCAGGGTGAAGGGATCGCGCGTCCAGCGGCCTTCGTCGTAAGGCACCGTATCGGTATGGCCGGCCAGCAGCAGGCCACCGCTGCCTTCGCCGATGCTGGCCAGCAGGTTGAATTTGTGGCGCGATTCCGGCACCGGCTGTACGTCGACGCGAAAGCCCAGGTCGGCAAACCAGCCGGCCAGCAAGTTGATTAACGCCTCATTGCTCTGATCGAGGCCGGCATCGGTGGCGCTGATCGACTTCGTTGCGATCAACGCCCGGTACAGCTCAATAAATGGAGGTAATTTCATCTTCACTGTTGACAGCCTTTGGTTAGGATAGTATCAATATTCATGCATTTATTTTGAATAAAAATACAGTAAGCCGACGCGTAAGGGAACCCGATACCCGGATGTTTATAAAAGCATCAACGCCAGGCTCCGTGGGTGAACGGCGCAACAACGCTGGCTAGCCCTGTTACCTGGGTCGCAAGCGACCGCACGTCAGTTTAGAAGGTGAAAGGCCACATGTTGAATACGCTGATCGTTGGTGCCAGCGGTTACGCCGGAGCGGAGCTCACGGCTTACCTGAATCGCCACCCACACATGAACATAACCGCTTTAGCGGTTTCAGCGCAAAGTGCAGATGCAGGAAAGTTGCTTTCCGATCTCCATCCCCAGTTGAAAGGCATCGTCGATCTGCCGCTGCAGCCGTTGACCGACGTCGCCAAGGCGGCGCAGGGCATCGACGTGGTGTTCCTCGCCACCGCTCATGAAGTCAGCCACGATATCGCACCGGCCTTCCTGGCGGCGGGCTGCGTGGTGTTCGATCTGTCGGGCGCCTTCCGCGTGCAGGACGCCGATTTTTATAGCCAGTACTACGGTTTCGAGCATCAGCATGGCGCTCTGCTGGAGCAGGCGGTGTACGGCCTGGCGGAATGGCAGAGCGACAAGATTAAACAGGCGCAGCTGATTGCCGTGCCGGGCTGTTACCCGACGGCGGCGCAGCTGGCGCTGAAACCGTTGATCGAAAAACAGCTGCTGAACCTCGACCAGTGGCCGGTGATCAACGCCACCAGCGGCGTCAGCGGCGCCGGGCGCAAGGCCAGCATGACCACCAGCTTCTGCGAAGTGAGCCTGCAGCCGTACGGTATTTTCACCCACCGGCACCAGCCGGAGATCGCCGCGCACCTGGGCGTGCCGGTCATCTTTACGCCGCACCTGGGCAACTTCCCGCGCGGCATCCTTGAAACTATCACCTGCCGCCTGAAGGCCGGCGTGACCGCGCAGGACGTGGCCGCCGCCTATCACGCCGCCTATGACGACAAGCCGCTGGTGCGGCTGTACGACCAGGGCGTGCCGGCGCTGAAAGCGGTGGTGGGGCTGCCGTTCTGCGACATCGGCTTTGCGGTGCAGGGCGAGCATCTGATTGCCGTGGCGGTGGAAGACAACCTGCTGAAAGGCGCGGCGGCGCAGGCGGTGCAATGCCTGAATATCCGTTTCGGCTTCCCGGAAATCCAGTCACTTCTTTAAACCAGCGTGAGTAAACAGCAATGAACCCGTTAATTATCAAGTTAGGTGGCGTGTTATTAGACAGTGAAGAAGCGCTGGAGCGTCTGTTTACCGCGCTGGACAGCTACCGGCAGCAGCATCAGCGCCCGCTGGTGATCGTGCACGGCGGCGGCTGCGTGGTGGACGAACTGATGAAGCAGCTCTCTTTGCCGGTGGTGAAAAAGAACGGCCTGCGGGTCACGCCGGCCGATCAGATCGACATCATCACCGGCGCGCTGGCCGGTACCGCCAACAAAACGCTGCTGGCGTGGGCGATTAAACACCAAATCAACGCCGTCGGCCTGAGCCTGGCGGACGGCGGCAGCGCAGTCGTGACCCCGCTCGATCCGGCATTGGGCCACGTCGGCAACGCGCAGCCCGGTTCCCCCGCGCTGCTCAATACCCTGCTGAGCGCCGGCTACCTGCCGGTTGTCAGCTCCATCGGCATCACCGCCGATGGGCAGTTAATGAACGTGAACGCCGATCAGGCGGCGACGGCGCTGGCGGCGACGCTGGGGGCGGATCTGATCCTGCTGTCGGACGTCAGCGGCATCCTCGACGGCAAGGGGCAACGCATTGCGGAAATGACGGCGCAAAAAGCGGAACAACTGATCGCGCAAGGCATTATCACCGATGGTATGGTGGTGAAGGTGAATGCGGCGCTCGACGCAGCCCGCACCCTCGGCCGCCCGGTGGATATCGCCAGCTGGCGCCATGCCGATCAGCTTCCCGCTTTGTTTAACGGCGTGTCGATTGGCACCCGGATCCTCGCTTAATTTTAGAATTAGAAAGGAATAGATCATGCAAAACCAAGGCATCAAAAAAATCGTTCTGGCGTACTCCGGCGGCCTGGATACCTCGGCCATCATTCCATGGCTGAAAGAGAACTACGGCGGCTGTGAAGTGGTGGCGTTCGTGGCGGACATCGGTCAGGAGCGCAGCGATCTGGAAGGCGTGGAGCAAAAAGCCCTGCAGTCCGGTGCCTCTGAATGTCACGTGGTCGATCTGCGTGAAGAATTTATCCGCGATTACGTTTATCCGGTGCTGCAGACCGGCGCCCTGTACGAGGGCAGCTACCTGCTGGGCACCTCGATGGCGCGGCCGATCATCGCCAAGGCGCAGGTCGAGCTGGCGTTGAAAGTGGGCGCCGACGCGCTGTGCCACGGTGCGACCGGCAAAGGCAACGATCAGGTGCGTTTCGAGACCACCTACACCGCGCTGGCGCCGCAGCTGAAAGTGGTGGCGCCGTGGCGTGAGTGGAATCTGCGTTCCCGTGAAGCGCTGCTGGATTACCTGAAAGAGCGCAACATCCCGACTACCGCGTCGTTGGAGAAGATCTACAGCCGCGATGAAAACGCCTGGCACATCTCCACCGAAGGCGGCGTGCTGGAAAGCCCGTGGAATGCGCCGAACAAAGATTGCTGGGTGTGGACCGTCGATCCGCAGGAAGCGCCGGACCAGCCTGAGCAGGTGACCGTGACCGTTGAGAAAGGCCGCGTTGTGGCGGTTAACGGTAAAGCGCTGTCGCCGTACCAGTGCCTGGAAACCCTGAACGCGCTGGGCGCCAAACACGGCGTCGGCCGTATCGACATCGTGGAAAACCGCCTGGTGGGCATCAAATCCCGCGGCTGCTATGAAACCCCGGGGGGCACCATCATGGTGGCGGCGCTGCGCGCCGTCGAGCAGTTGGTGCTGGACCGCGACAGCTTCAAATGGCGCGAGCAGCTGGGCCTGGAGATGTCTTATGTGGTGTACGACGGCCGCTGGTTCGCGCCGCTGCGCCGCTCGCTGCAGGCCTCTGCCGAAGCATTGGCTGAAGAGGTAAACGGTGAAGTGGTGCTGCAGCTGTACAAAGGCCAGGTGACGGCGATCCAGAAAAAATCCGCCAACAGCCTGTACTCCGAAGAGTTCGCCACCTTCGGCGAAGACGAAGTTTACGATCACAGCCACGCGGGCGGCTTTATCCGCCTGTTCTCTCTGTCTTCACGCATCCGCGCGTTGAACGAGAAAAAGAATAAATAATCGATTGGCGTGACTCTGCAAGGGCGCAGCATGTTGCGCCCTTTCGCATAAAAATTCAGGAGTAAGATATGGCACTTTGGGGCGGACGGTTCACTCAGGCGGCGGATCAGCGGTTCAAGCAACTCAACGATTCGCTGCGGTTCGATTATCGCCTGGCGGAGCAGGATATCGTGGGCTCGGTGGCCTGGTCGAAGGCGCTGGTGACCGTTAACGTGTTGACGGCAACGGAGCAACAGCAGCTGGAGCAGGCGCTGAATGCGCTACTGACGGAGGTCCAGGCCGATCCTTTGGCGATCGTCCAAAGCGATGCCGAAGACATCCACAGCTGGGTGGAGCAGAAGCTGATCGAGAAGGTCGGCGATTTGGGCAAGAAGCTGCACACCGGCCGCAGCCGCAACGATCAGGTCGCGACCGATCTGAAGCTGTGGTGCAAACAGCAGATCGGCGATCTGCATCAGGCGATCGTCCAGCTGCAGCAGGCGCTGGTGGAGACCGCCGAAGCCAACCAGGATGCGGTGATGCCGGGGTATACCCACCTGCAACGCGCGCAGCCGGTGACTTTCGCACACTGGTGCCTGGCCTATGTCGAGATGCTGGCGCGCGATGAGAGCCGTCTGCAGGATACCCTGAAACGGCTGGACGTCAGCCCGCTGGGCAGCGGCGCGCTGGCCGGCACCGCTTATTCTATCGATCGCGAGCAGCTGGCCGGCTGGCTGGGCTTCGCCTCGGCGACCCGCAACAGCCTGGACAGCGTATCCGATCGCGATCACGTGCTGGAACTGCTGTCCAACGCCGCCATCAGCATGGTGCACCTGTCGCGCTTCGCCGAAGATCTGATCTTCTTCAACAGCGGCGAAGCAGCGTTTGTCGAGCTGTCCGACCGTGTGACCTCCGGCTCTTCGCTGATGCCGCAGAAGAAAAACCCGGACGCGCTGGAGCTGATCCGCGGCAAGTGCGGCCGCGTGCAGGGCGCGCTGACTGGCATGATGATGACGCTGAAAGGCCTGCCGCTGGCGTACAACAAAGACATGCAGGAAGATAAAGAAGGGCTGTTCGACGCGCTCGACACCTGGATGGACTGCCTGCAGATGGCGGCGCTGGTGCTGGACGGCATTCAGGTGAAGCGCCCGCGCTGCCAGGAAGCGGCGGAGCAGGGCTATGCCAACGCCACCGAACTGGCGGATTACCTGGTCGCCAAGGGCGTGCCGTTCCGCGAGGCGCACCATATCGTCGGCGAGGCGGTGGTAGAAGCGATTCGCCAGGGCAAACCGCTGGAAGCGCTGCCGCTGGCGGACTTGCAGCAGTTCAGCGCAACGATCGGCGACGACGTTTACCCGATCCTGGCCTTGCAATCCTGCCTGGACAAGCGTGCGGCCAAAGGCGGCGTCGCGCCGCAGCAGGTGGCCGCGGCAATCGCCGCAGCGAAACAGCGTTTGGCTTGACGACGACAAGGGCGGCCCGGTGCCGCCCTTGAACCTCTACCCCGCCAGGCGTGCGCACAGATAACGGTTCAGACTCACGCCTTCCTCCATCGCGCCGATCGCCAGCCGCCGATGCTGTTCCGGCGTCATGCGCAACACCAGTTTTCCGCTGAAGTTCTTTTCCGCCAGCGCCTGCGGCGGCGTTTCACCTTGCGCCAACATATCGTCGATCGTTTCGCTCACCACTTTTTCGATACCCTCCAGCGCGCCGGTACGCGTGGCCGCCAGCCAGGACAACGAGGGGAATTCGGCGCACAGCCCGACATATTCACGATCTTCCGCTGACCAGGTGATGCGATAGGTATAGTGTTCATGCTTTTCCATGTTCTTCCTCCATTCTGGCTCCTTGCTTTATTCTAGTATCGTTATTGGTATCACTTCAATGTCGAAGCATAAAAAATGAACGCAGAAGGGCCGTGAGGCAAGAGGAGGGAGGAAAATGTGGAAAGTGCTGCGCAAAAAAACCGGGCCTGAAGGCCCGGTGGGGATGAACGGAGAATAAGAGGTTATTCGCCCGGGCAGCGCTGGCAGCGCTCGATTTCGGCCGTGCCGAGTTTGAGCTTCGCCTGCAGATCGCGCAGCGCGGTGCGCAAGCCTTCTTCGATCACCGGATGATAGAACGGCATGTCCAGCATCTGATCGACGGTCATCTGCTGCTGGTGCGCCCAGGCCAGCAGGTGTGCGATGTGTTCGGCGTCCGGGCCGATCATTTCCGCGCCGAGGAAACGGCCGGTGCCTTGCTCGCCGTAGACGTGCAGAATGCCTTTGTTGCGCAGCATCACCCGCGAGCGGCCCTGATTCTCAAACGAGACGTTGCCCACTTCAAAGCAGCCGCAGGCGCTGAACTTCTCGCTCAGCTCGCGGAAGGTTGAGCCGACCATGGCGATCTGCGGATCGGAGAACACCACCGAAATCGCGCTGCGGCGCAGGCCCGGATTGATCTCCGGGAAGCTGCCGGCGTTGGCGCCGGCGATGCGTGCCTGATCGCTGGCCTCATGCAGCAGCGGCAGTTGGTTGCTGGCGTCGCCGGCGATGAAAATATGCTGCACGCTGGTTTGCATCGTCAGGCGGTCGGCCAGCGGTACGCCTCGGGCGTCAAGCTGTAAGCCGGTGTTTTCGAGGCCCAGCCGATCGACGTTGGGGCGGCGGCCGGTGGCGGCCAGCACGTAGTCCACCAGGATCTCCTGCGGTTGGCCCTGCAGGTCCCGATAGCGGATAAACACCTTGTCGCCTTCGCGCTGCATCATCTCTACCTTCACGTCGGCGTCGAGATAGAACTCTTCCCCCAGTGCTTTGGCGGCGTAGTCGCGCACGGCGCTGTCGGTGAGCGGCCCGACGGCGCCGCCGATGCCGAAGACCTTGGTGTCGACACCGAGGCGGTGCAGCGCTTGCCCCAGCTCGAGCCCGATGACGCCAGGGCCGAATACCGCTACGGACTGCGGCAAATCATCCCAGTTGAACAGATCGTCGTTGACGATCAGACGATCGCCCAGTTCGTTCCACGGCGCCGGCCAGCTGGGGCGGGAACCGGTGGCGATCACGATGCGCTGCGCCACGATGCGCGTATGCTCGTCGACCTGCAGCGTGTTGTCGTCGATAAAGCGGGCATAGCCCTGAATTTTATCGCCGGCCGGGATCTCGTCCACGCCTTCCAGCACGAAGCCGACGAAGCGATCGCGTTCGCGTTTGACGCGCGCCATCACTTCGCGCCCGTCGATGCGGGTTGTACCGGTTGGGTGCACGCCAAAGCCCGGCGCGCGTTCGATTTGATGTACCGCTTCGGCAGCGGCGATCAGCAACTTGGATGGCATGCAGCCAACGCGCGCACAGGTGGTGCCGTAAGGCCCGCCTTCGATCATCACCACGCTGGGGGTAGACAGTTTGGCCGCGCGATAGGCGCCGAGCCCTGCGGTGCCGCCGCCGATGACCGCAACATCAACGTTCAACAGTTTCATATCCGCTCCTGAAAGGTAAAAAAAGGGCGGGCCGTAGCCCGCCAAAGTTCACGTTGGCTTTGTTATTACTTATTAAGCTGACAGGAAAGTTTCCAGATCGTCGCTGCCGCCGATGTGACGGCCGCCGATGAACACTTGCGGCACCGTGGCGCGGCCGCTGACGGCGCGCAGGCTGACGGTGGTGGCGTCTTTGCCCAGTACGATCTCTTCATACTGAATGCCGCGCTCTTGCAGCATTTGCTTGGCTTTGGCGCAGAATGGGCAGCCCGGCTTGGTGAACAGGGAGACCGACTCCTGCACTTTGAATTCCGGCGCCAGGTATTTCAGCATGGTGTCGGCGTCGGACACTTCAAACGGGTCGCCCGGCTTGTTCGGTTCGACGAACATTTTCTCGACCACGCCGTCGCGCACCAGCATCGAGTAGCGCCATGAACGCGGGCCAAAGCCCAGATCCGCTTTCTCGACCAGCATGTTCATGCCTTTGGTGAATTCACCGTTGCCGTCCGGCACGAAGGTGATGTTTTCCGCATGTTGATCGGCTTTCCAGGCGTTCATCACGAAGGTATCGTTCACCGAGACGCACAGAATGCCGTCGACGCCGTGCTGCTTGAATACGCTGGACAGTTCGTTGTAGCGCGGCAGATGGCTCGAAGAACAGGTTGGCGTAAATGCGCCCGGCAGCGAGAACACGATAACGGTTTTGTTTTTGAACAGGTCATCAGTGGTCACATCAATCCATTGGTCGCCCTGACGGGTGTGGAAAGTAACCTGAGGAACTTTCTTGCCTTCTTGACTGGTAAACATTGATTAACCCCTTAATTAGCAAAATTAATTTTTAGCATTTAGCGCGATATCGCTTCGTTGGGACACATTATTGTCGATGGGGGTTGATAGATCTAATCGCTCATTGCTATCTTATCTATCGCCATGAGCTATCATGGAATGGAGGGAAACAATGAATATTCGTGATTTAGAGTATCTGGTCGCCTTGGCCGAGCACCGGCACTTCCGCCGCGCGGCCGATTCATGCCATGTAAGCCAACCCACGCTGAGCGGGCAGATCCGCAAGCTGGAAGACGAGTTGGGCGTCATGCTGCTCGAGCGCACCAGCCGCAAGGTGCTGTTCACCCAGGCGGGTCTGCTGCTGGTGGAGCAGGCGCGTACCGTGCTGCGCGAAGTGAAAGTATTGAAGGAGATGGCCAGCCAGCAGGGCGAAGCCATGTCCGGGCCGCTGCACATCGGCCTGATCCCGACCGTGGGGCCTTATCTGCTGCCGCAGATCATCCCGACGCTGCACAAAACTTTCCCGAAACTGGAAATGTACCTGCACGAAGCGCAAACCCAGCAACTGCTGGCGCAACTCGACAGCGGCAAATTGGACTGCGCCATTCTGGCATTGGTGAAGGAAACCGAGGCGTTTATCGAAGTGCCTCTGTTCGATGAACCGATGAAGCTGGCGGTGTATTCCGATCACCCGTGGGCGCAGCGCGAGCGCGTGGCGATGCCGGATTTGGCGGGAGAGAAGCTGCTGATGCTGGAGGATGGGCACTGCCTGCGCGATCAGGCGATGGGCTTCTGCTTCCAGGCGGGCGCGGACGAAGATACCCACTTCCGCGCCACCAGTCTGGAAACGCTGCGCAATATGGTCGCGGCCGGCAGCGGCATTACCCTGCTGCCGTCACTGGCGGTGCCGCCGCAGCGCGAACGCGACGGCGTCTGCTATCTGGATTGCTACAAGCCGGAACCGAAGCGCACCATCGCGTTGGTGTATCGCCCCGGTTCCCCACTGCGCAGCCGTTATGAGCAGTTGGCCGAAGCGATCCGCGAGCACATGCAGGGCTACATCGACAACGCGTTAAAACAGGCGGTTTAAGCCGTTAAGCGCCGCCACCCGGTAGGCTTCGGCCATGGTCGGATAGTTGAAGGTCGTATTAACGAAATACTCGATAGTATTGCCTTCACCTTTCTGTTCCATGATCGCCTGACCGATGTGGATGATCTCCGCCGCACGCTCGCCGAAGCAGTGGATCCCGAGGATCTGCAGGGTGTCGCGATGGAACAGGATCTTCAGGCTGCCTACGTTCATCCCGGCGATCTGCGCGCGCGCCAGATGCTTGAACTGGGCGCGGCCCACTTCATACGGCACCTTCATCGCCGTCAGTTCCTGCTCGGTTTTGCCGACGGAGCTGATTTCCGGAATGGTGTAGATGCCGGTCGGGATATCTTCGATTAGGTGACCGCTGGCTTCGCCGGAAGCGATCGCCTGCGCGGCGATGCGGCCCTGATCGTAGGCGGCGGAAGCCAGGCTCGGATAGCCGATCACGTCACCGACCGCATAGATGTGCGACAGCGCGGTTTGGTACATGCTGTTCACCTTCAGTAGCCCGCGGCTGTCCGATTCCAGGCCGACGTTTTCCAACCCCAGCGAATCTGTGTTGCCGGTACGGCCGTTGGCGTACAGCAGGCAGTCCGCTTTCACCTTCTTGCCGGACTTCAGGTGCACGATCACGCCGTCTTCGGTGCCTTCAATCTTCTCGAACTCCTCGTTGTGGCGGATCACCACGCCGTTGTTCCAGAAGTGGTAAGAGAGCGAATCCGACATCTCCTGATCGAGGAATGCCAGCAGGCGATCGCGGGTGTTGATCAGATCGACCTTGACGTTCAGACCGCGGAAGATAGACGCGTATTCGCAGCCGATCACCCCGGCGCCGTAAATGATCACGTGGCGCGGTTCATGGCTCAGCTCGAGAATGGAATCGCTGTCGTAGATGCGCGGGTGATTGAAATCGACGCTGGCCGGGTGATAAGGGCGCGAGCCGCAGGCGATCACGATGTGGTCGGCGCGGATGGTGTCCTGGGTGCCGTCCATGTAGCTGACGCTGACGGTGTTGGCGTCGATGAAACGCGCGTCGCCGGCGAACAGTTTGCACTGGTTCCGCTCATAGAACCCTTGGCGCATGCGGGTTTGCTGGCTGATGACGTTATCGGCGTGGCGTAAAATGTCAGGGAAGGTCGCGCTGAGCGTGCGCGAGTTGTTGTAAAGCGGGTTCTGGTTGAATTCGATAATGCGGCTGACGGCGTGGCGGAGGGCTTTGGAAGGGATGGTGCCCCAGTGGGTACATCCGCCGCCTACGTTGTTGTACCGTTCGATAACGGCCACGCGGGCGCCCTGTTTCACCAGCCCCATGGCGGCACCTTCACCACCAGGGCCCGAGCCAATCACAATGGCATCAAATTGATAGTGCTGTTGCATGTAGGAGAGACCTGTTTTTTATACAAGATTACAACGGTATCTTAACATCATAGCGCTGCTCACCCAATCACCATTAGGCTTTTTGAGGCAAAGCACAATCGGCTCAGGGCGGAAGTGTGATAGAGCGCGTTAGTATAAATGCTGTTGCAATAAAATTTGCTATATTGCCGAGTCTAGGGCGTTAGACTGAGAGAATGGAACCTATCCGGATATGCATATGGGCGTCAGAGCACAACAAAAAGAACGGACTCGTCGTTCCCTGATCGAAGCCGCATTCAGCCAGCTGAGCGCCGAACGCAGCTTCGCCAGCCTGAGCCTGCGGGAAGTTTCACGCGAGGCGGGCATCGCGCCCACGTCGTTTTACCGCCATTTCCGCGATGTGGATGAGTTGGGGCTGACCATGGTGGACGAAAGCGGCCTGATGCTGCGTCAGTTGATGCGCCAGGCGCGCCAACGCATCGCCAAGGGCGGCAGCGTGATCCGCACCTCGGTGTCCACCTTTATGGAATTTATCGGCAACAACCCGAACGCCTTCCGCCTGCTGCTGCGCGAGCGTTCCGGCACGTCGGCGGCATTCCGTGCGGCGGTGGCGCGCGAGATCCAGCATTTCATCGCCGAACTGGCGGACTACCTCGAGTTGGAAAACCACATGCCGCGCAGCTTTACCGAAGCGCAGGCGGAAGCGATGGTCACCATCGTGTTCAGCGCCGGCGCGGAAGCGCTGGATATCGACGTCGAGCAGCGGCAGCAGCTGGAAGAGCGGCTGGTGCTGCAGCTGCGGATGATCTCCAAAGGGGCGTATTACTGGTATCGCCGCGAACAAGAAAAAGCTTCTGTGTCCCACGTATAAAAAAGGTAAAAAATGATGGAAAAACCAGGCCGTGAAAATGGCACCTTACTGCTGGCGTTGATTGCCGGCCTTTCGATCAACGGTTCGTTTGCCGCGCTGTTCAGCTCGGTGGTGCCGTTTTCGATCTTCCCGCTGATTGCGTTGGTGCTGGCGGTGTACTGCCTGCATCAGCGTTACCTGAACCGCGCTATGCCGGACGGCATGCCGAAGCTGGCGGCGGCCTGTTTCCTGCTGGGGCTGCTGATGTACAGCGCCATCGTGCGCGCCGAATACCCGCAGATCGGTTCCAACTTCCTGCCGTCGGTGATCTGCGTGGCGTTGGTGCTGTGGATCGGGATGAAACTGAAGGCGCGCAAGGCGCCGGATGCGCCGACTCAAGAGTCGTAATGAAACGGGGCGCCATGATGGCGCCCCTGTCGTATCAGCGGTGCTTTTCCAGCAGCACGCCGCATTCCATGTGATGGGTATACGGGAACTGATCGAACAGCGCCAGGCGGCTGACCCGGTGCGTGGCCTGCAGCGTTTCCAGGTTGGCGCACAGCGTTTCCGGATTGCATGAGATATAGAGAATGCGCGGGTAGGCCTGCACCATCTTCACCGTTTCCTCGTCCAGCCCGCTGCGCGGCGGATCGACGAAAATCGTCTCGCAGTTGTAGCCGCTCAGATCGATGCCTTTCAATCGGTTGAATTCGCGCACCCCGTTCATCGCCTGAGTGAAGTCTTCCGCCGCCATGCGAATGATCTGCACGTTGTCGATATGGTTGGCAGCGATGTTGTATTGCGCCGCCGCCACCGACGGTTTGGCGATTTCGGTCGCCAGCACGCGCTCGAAATTGCGCGCCAGCGCCAGCGAGAAGTTGCCGTTGCCGCAATACAGCTCCAGCAAATCGCCTTTGGAACCGGCGGTCACCGCCAGTGCCCATTCCAGCATCTGCACGTTCATGGCCGCGTTGGGCTGAGTGAAGCTGTTTTCCACCTGGCGGTAGATCATGTCGCGGCCGGCGACCGGCAGCACTTCGTCAACATAATCCTGGTCGAGCATGATTTTGGTCTTCGACGCCCGGCCGATCAGCTGCAGGTCGAAACCCTGAGCGCGCAGATCGTCACGCAGCTGCTCGGCGCGCCGTTGCCAAACGTCATCCAGCTTGCGGTGGTACAGCAACGAGGCGATGATTTTGCCGCTTTGCGTCGACAGATAATCGATCTGGAACAGCTTGTGACGCAGGATCGGTTCCGGTTTCAGCGCGGCGATCAGGGCGCTCATCAGGCGGTTAATCAGTTCGCTGGCGGCCGGGAAACGATCGACGCGAATACGCTGCTTGGTCTGCTGATCGAACATGATGTGATACATGTCGTCCGCGTCGTGCCAGATGCGGAATTCGGCGCGCATGCGGTAGTGGTCGACTGGCGAGCGGAACACTTCCGGCTCGGGCGCCGCGAACGGTGACATCAACGTCTTCAGGCGGGCGACTTTCTCCGCCAGTTGGTCATCGTAACGTTCAATAGGCAAATTCTCGGGCGTCATGTGTGTCTTCTCGTCAGGCAAATTTGATCAGCGGGGATTGTAGGGAATCAGCCCGTGAAGTCCAGTTTTGTCGCGTTTATTATTTGTAACATTAGTAGCAGTCTAGACATCTATTTTCATTGATCGTAGCATTGCCGTCCGGCCTCAAGCAGCGAGTGAAAAGGGAATCCGGTGTGAATCCGGAGCTGACGCGCAGCGGTAAGGGGAAGTCACGGCGATAGCGTTTCGACGCAGACACTGTCCATTGCAGGATGGGAAGTCATCGCCCGTTGCCGGTCGCGCCCCGCGGCCTGCAAATCCCAAGCCCGAAGACCTGCCGGTGTTACGTCGCAATGTCCGTGGCCGTCGCGAACTATCGGCCATGATCCTGCGGCATCCGCCAATTAAGTTTGGATGCTTTTCTCATGACAATTACAAAAAATACGCTGCTGGCGGTGGTTTCCTCCGTCACGGCTTTTTCTGGATGGGCGCAAGACAACACCACAACCACGAATGGCGATAACCTGGTGGTGACCGCCAACCGCTTCCCGCAGCCGGTTTCTTCCGTGCTGGCGCCGACTTCCATCGTCACCCGCAACGATATCGATCGCTGGCAGGCCAAGAGCCTGACCGACGTGATGCGCCGCCTGCCGGGCGTGGATGTTGGCCAGAACGGCGGGCTGGGGCAAAAGAGCTCGCTGTTTATTCGTGGCACCAACTCCAGCCACGTGCTGGTGCTAATTGACGGCATTCGCCTTAACCAGGCGGGCGTCAGCGGCTCTTCCGATCTTAGCCAAATCCCAATTTCGCTGGTGCAGAAAGTCGAATACATTCGCGGCCCGCGCTCGGCGGTGTACGGCTCCGACGCCATCGGCGGCGTGGTCAACATCATTACCACCCGCGAAAAGAACGGCACGACGCTTTCCGCCGGCCTCGGCTCCAACGGCTATCAATCCTATGACGCGTCGACCCAACAGCAGCTGGGCGACAGCACCGTGGCGACGGTGGCGGGCGACTACACCTATACCAAAGGGTATGACGTGGTGGCCTATGGCAGTACCGGTATGCAAAGCCAGCAGGATCGCGATGGCTTTATGAGTAAATCGCTGTATGGTGCGCTTGAGCATCAGTTCAGCGAATCGGTCAGCGGTTTTGTACGTGGGTATGGCTACGACAACCGCACGGCGTACGATAGTTACTATTCCTCTCCGGCCAGCTCTCTGCTAGATACTCGCAAGCTGTACAGCCAAACCTGGGATACCGGATTGCGTTATAAAGAAGGCATTTACGCAACACAATTGACCGGCAGCTACAGCCATAGCAAGGATTACGATTACGATCCTCGCCGCGGTATGCATGACAGCTCGGCCAGCCTGGTGGATTCCGAACAGTACAACCTGCAGTGGGGCAATACGCTGCAGGTTGGACAGGGTACCGTAAGCTCTGGCGTCGACTGGCAGCAACAGAAAATCAAACCGGACTCCACCACCGTAAAGGGTGAAAAAAGCCAACGTGATGCAGGCATCTATCTGACCGCGCAGCAACTGGTTGGCCCGGTGACGCTGGAAGGCGCGGTTCGGGGTGACGATCATTCCGAGTTTGGCTGGCACGGCACCTGGCAAACCAGCGCGGCCTGGGAGTTCGTCGAGGGATACCGTTTTATCGCGTCGTATGGCACGGCGTTCAAAGCACCCAATATGGGCCAGCTATACGGCAACTTTGGCAATAACACCGATCTGAAGCCGGAAGAAAGCAAGCAGTGGGAAGGCGGTTTTGAAGGGCTGACCGGGCCGGTGACCTGGCGCATCTCCGGTTATCGCAACGACATTGACAATTTGATCGATTCGACGGGGGAAACCAACTACGTCTACTACAACGTGGGTAAGGCGACCATCAAAGGGATTGAAGCGACGGCGTCTTTTGATACCGGCCCGCTGACGCACCAGATTGGTTACGATTATGTCGACCCGCGCAACGCAAAAACTCACGAAGTGCTGCTGCGCCGCGCCAAACAGCAGGTGAAATATGAGCTGGACTGGCAGCTGTATGACTTTGACTGGGCGGTGACTTATCAATATTTGGGTCAACGTTATGACAAGGACTACAGTACCTATCCGGAGCAGAGCGTGAAACTCGGCGGCGTGAGCCTGTGGGATCTCGCAGTTTCGTATCCGGTCACATCTCATCTGACAGTTCGTGGTAGAATTGCCAACCTGTTTGATAAAGATTATGAGACGGCCTATGGCTACGCTACTCCAGGAAGAGAATACTACCTCACTGGAAGCTATACCTTCTAACAGCACCGCCACGCCTCGCCCGACGGTGCTGGTTTTCGATTCCGGCGTCGGCGGGCTGTCGGTATATCAGGAGATTCGGCAGTTGCTGCCGGATCTCCACTATATATACGCTTTCGACAACGTGGCGTTCCCCTACGGTGAGAAGTCCGAAGAGTTTATCGTTGAGCGCGTGATGGAGATTGTCGGCGCAGTGCAGCAGCGGCATCCTCTGGCGATTGTCGTCATTGCCTGCAACACCGCCAGCACCGTTTCCTTGCCGGCCCTGCGCGAGCGTTTCAGTTTCCCGGTCGTGGGCGTGGTGCCCGCCATCAAGCCTGCCGCCCGTCTTACCGTTAACGGCATCGTCGGCCTGTTGGCGACCCGTGGCACCGTACAGCGCAGCTACACCCACGAACTGATTTCCCGTTTCGCTACCGACTGCAAGATTGAACTGCTGGGCTCTTCAGAGCTGGTGGAGTTGGCGGAGGCCAAGCTGCACGGCGAAGCCGTGCCGTTGCCGGTACTGAAGAAGATCCTGCATCCGTGGCTGAGCATGCGCGAGCCGCCGGATACCGTCGTGCTGGGCTGCACCCATTTCCCTCTATTAGCTGAAGAGCTGATGCAAGTGTTGCCGGAAGGCACCCGGCTGGTGGATTCCGGCGCGGCGATTGCCCGTCGTACCGCCTGGCTCATCTCGACGCAGGAAAATCTGGTCTCGAGCCAGGAAGAGAATCTGGCCTATTGCATGGCGTTGAATGAAGATACTGACGCTTTATTGCCCGTTTTGCAGAGCTACGGCTTTAAATCGTTGAAAAAACTGCCGCTTTAACGGTGTTTTGGTTAAACATTCAACGGTCGGAAAAAATATTGAAAATAGGGGTTGCGGCCTGCCGAGAACTCCCTATAATGCGCCTCCACTGACCGGGAACAACGACTGACAAGCCGCCGGGTCAGCGAGAAGACAGCGAAATAAACGCTTGACTCTCCGGGCTAAAAGCGTA
>NZ_JBPIZA010000009.1:0-94065 GCF_051172435.1 Serratia sp. G204Y
CGCGTGTTGGCGATCGGCCGCCCGATCGGCACCGACACCCGCTCCGCCTCCCGCGAACAGTGCCAGGCGGTGACGTCCACCGCCGCCTCCGTCGGCCCATACAGGTTATGCAACTCCGCCTGCGGCAGCCGGCGGTAAAACTCCGCCACCAGCGCCGCCGGCAGCGCTTCCCCGCTGCACATCACCCGCACCACCTGGCCGCAGCGCGTCGCCGCCTGCCCGTCCGCCAGGAAGCTTTGCAGCATCGACGGCACGAAGTGCAGCGTGGTGACGCCGTACTGTTCGATCGCGCGGCTCAGGTAGTCCGGATCCTTGTGCCCTTCCGGCTTCGCCATCACCAGACGCGCGCCGACCATCAGCGGCCAGAAGAACTCCCACACTGAGACGTCGAAGCCGAACGGCGTTTTTTGCAGCACCGTGTCCGCCGCCGTCAGGCCGTAGGCTTCCTGCATCCACACCAGCCGGTTGACCACCCCGCGGTGCTCATTCATCGCGCCCTTCGGTTTACCGGTCGAGCCCGAGGTGTAAATCACGTACGCCAGGTGCGACGCCTGCGCGCGCCGTTCCGGGTTCTCGGCGCTCAGCGTATCCGGCAGCGCCGCCTCCAGCGCCAGCTGCGGCGTCGCAGGCTCGCCCAGCGCCGCCCGGCCGGCGGCATCCGCCAGCAGCAGCACCGGGTCGGCATCCTGCAGGATGTACTGCAGGCGTTCACCCGGATAGGCCGGATCGAGCGGCACATAGGCGCCGCCGGCCTTGAGGATACCGAACAGCGCCGTCACCATGTTCAGGCCGCGTTCGGCGCACACCGCCACCCGGCTGTCCGGGCCGACGCCGCGCGCTATCAGCGCGTGCGCCAGCCGGTTGGCGCGGGCGTTCAGCTGGGCGTAGCTCAGGCTTTCCGCTCCGCTCACCAGCGCGGTGGCGTCCGGCGTGCGGCGCACCTGCTGCTCGAACAGCGCCGCCAGCGTCTGATCCAGCGGGTAGTCACGCTCGGTGCGGTTCCAGCCATGCAGCAGCAGTTCGCGTTCCGCCTCCGGCACCACCGCCAGTGAACACACCGGCGTCTCCGGCGCCTGCTCCAGCGCTTGCGCCAGTGAGCTCAGCGCCTGCACCATATAGTCACACACCCGCTGAGCATCGACCGTCTCGGTCACCTGCGCCGTCACGCCCAGCGAATCGCCGCCGTCCTCCACCGATAACACGAACGGATAGTTGGTGCGCTCTTCGGCGCTCAGCAAGCTGACACCTTCCGGCAACGCCACTGCTTCGCCGTTGTTGTGGCGATAGTTGAGCAAGGCGCTGAACAGCGGCGCCCCAGGGCTGACGCCGCTGCAGCGCTGCGCCAATGCCAGCGGCGCATGTTCATGCGCCAGTAGCCCGCTCAGCCGCACGTGTGCCTCTCTTGCCGCCGTCTCCACGCCTCGCCGATCGATGTCCAGACGCAGCGGCAACGTGTTGATAAACAACCCCAATGCCCGTTCCGCGCCTTCGCCGCCCTGCAGACGCCCCAGCAATACGGTGCCGAACACGACCGCGTCTCGCCCGCTGACGCTCGCCAGCACCTGCGCCCAGGCCAGGTGGCACAGGCTGGCCAGGCTGACGCCCAGCCGCCGCGCCTGTCGCCGCAACCGCAGGTTCAGCGCCGAAGAGAGCGCCTGGTAGCGGCAGGCGATTTGCCGCCCTTCGCCGTGCACGTCGCTCAGGCCGAACGGCAGCACCGGCTCGCTGATATCCGCCAGCATGTCGCGGAAGAAGCTTTCGTGCTCCGCCTCGCTGAGAGCCAGGCGCGCCTGCGCCACCGCATTGCGGAACGGCTGGGCGACGCCCAACTGTGCCCCACGGCCGGCGAGGATCTCGCCGATCTCTTGCTCCATGAAGGCCAGAGTGGAGTGATCGCCAATCAGATGATGCCACTGCTGCAAGGCGCACCAGCTGCCGTCCTCCTCCTGCGTGACGGTAAAGTTGAGCAGCGGCGCGCGGGTCAGATCCTGCCGCTGCTGCAACGGATCAAAGCTGGCCGCCAGCTGTCGCCAAATCGGGCCGTCAGCCGGATCGAAACGCCGCTCGCTCAGCGCCAGCTCAGCCTTGCGCCACACCACCTGCACCGGCGAGGACATGCCCTGCGTGATGAACGCGGTGCGCAGAATGTCATGGCGCTCGATCACCTGCTGCACCGCCGCCAGCCAGGCGTCCAGGCGCGCACGGCTGTCGAAACGCAGCACCGCGGACAGCTGGTACGGGTCGCCCCGTTCCGCCAGCAGATGGTGGAACAAAATCCCCTCCTGCAGCGGCGACAAGGCGTAGATGTCCTGTACGTTGGCCACGCCGCCCGGCACCTGCGCCACCACCGTGTCGATCTCCGGCTGGCTCAGCGTCGCCAGCGGCAACATCTCCGGCGTAATGGAGGCCCCGCCCGGTAAAATCCGGTTTTCCGGTATGTCGACCTCACCTTGCGCGCTCATCGCCTGCGCCAGCGCCGACAGCGTCGGCGTTGAGAACAGCGTCTGCACGTTCGCTCCCCAACCGGCGCGCCGCAGCTGAGCCATCAGACTTGGTCAGACGCACCGCCAGCAGCGAGTGGCCCCCCAGCTCGAAGAAGTTATCGTGGCGCCCGACCCGCTCCACGTTCAGCAGCTCGCGCCAGATCGCCGCCAGCAGCGTTTCGTGTTCACCCTGCGGCGCTTCGTACGCCGCCTGGCTCTGCGCCCCCTGCGGCTCCGGCAACGCCCGCCGATCCAGTTTGCCATTCGGCGACAGCGGCAACGCCGCCACCACCACCCAGGCCGACGGCACCATATAGTCCGGCAGCGCCGCGCTCACATGCTGCCGCAGCGCGCCCGCCAGCGTTTCTTCCGCCACGTCCGCGGCCGGCACCACCCACGCCACCAGCCGTTTGTCGTCGCCCACCGCCCGTGCATCCACCACCGCTTCGCGCACCGCCGGGTGCGTCGCCAGCGCCGCCTCTATCTCCCCGCATTCGATGCGGAAGCCGCGGATTTTTACCTGCTGATCGTTGCGCCCCAGGTACTCAATGTCGCCGTTCGCCAGATAACGCGCCACGTCGCCGGTGCGGTACATCCGCCCGCCCGGCGCGAACGGATCGCTCAAGAAGCGCTCCGCCGTCAGTTCAGGCCGGTTCAGGTAGCCCCGCGCCACCTGCACCCCGCCGATATACAGCTCGCCCACCGCCCCCAGCGGCACCGGCTGCCCGCGCTCGTCCAGCAGGTAGATGCGCGTGTTGGCGATCGGCCGCCCGATCGGCACCGACACCCGCTCCGCCTCCCGCGAACAGTGCCAGGCGGTGACGTCCACCGCCGCCTCCGTCGGCCCATACAGGTTATGCAACTCCGCCTGCGGCAACCGGCGGTAAAACTCCGCCACCAGCGCCGCCGGCAGCGCTTCCCCGCTGCACATCACCCGCACCACCTGCCCGCAGCGCGTCGCCGCCTGCCCGTCCGCCAGGAAGCTTTGCAGCATCGACGGCACGAAGTGCAGCGTGGTGACGCCATACTGTTCGATGGCGCGGCTCAGGTAGTCCGGATCTTTGTGCCCTTCCGGCTTCGCCATCACCAGGCGCGCGCCGACCATCAACGGCCAGAAGAACTCCCACACCGAGACGTCGAAGCCGAACGGCGTTTTTTGCAGCACCGTGTCCGCCGCCGTCAGGCCGTAGGCCTCCTGCATCCACACCAGCCGGTTGACCACCCCGCGGTGTTCGTTCATCGCGCCCTTCGGTTTACCGGTCGAGCCCGAGGTGTAAATCACGTACGCCAGGTGCGACGCCTGCGCGCGCGGTGCCGGGTTCTCGGCGCTCAGCGTCTCCGGCAACACCGCCTCCAGCGCCAGCTGCGGCGTCGCAGGCTCGCCCAGCGCCGCCCGGCCGGCGGCGTCCGCCAGCAGCAGCACCGGGTCGGCATCCTGCAGGATGTACTGCAGGCGTTCGCCCGGATAGGCCGGATCGAGCGGCACATAGGCGCCGCCGGCCTTGAGGATACCGAACAGCGCCGTCACCATGTTCAGGCCGCGTTCGGCGCACACCGCCACCCGGCTGTCCGGGCCGACGCCGCGCGCTATCAGCGCGTGCGCCAGCCGGTTGGCGCGGGCGTTCAGCTGGGCGTAGCTCAGGCTTTCCGTGCCGCTCACCAGCGCGGTGGCGTGCGGCGTGCGGCGCACCTGCTGCTCGAACAGCGCCGCCAGCGTCTGATCCAGCGGGTAGTCACGCTCGGTGCGGTTCCAGCCATGCAGCAGATGCTCCCGTTCGGCGGGCGGCAACAAATCGATATGGGATACTGACCGTGGGCTATTCAGCGTCATCGCCCGCAGCGCCTGTACCAGGTAAACGCCGTAGCGTTCGGCGGTAGCGCGATCGAACAATGCCGTGGCGAAGTTCAGCGTACCGCTGATGCCTTCGCCGGTATCGGCCAGATCGAGCGTCAGATCAAACTTCGCCGCGCTGTATTCCAGCCCGGCCAGCTCGGCCTGCAGCCCAGGCAGCGGAATATCGCGCACCGAACCGTCCTGCCAGGCCAGCATCACCTGGAACAGCGGGGTATAGCCCAGATGACGCGGCGGATTGACCAGTTCCACCACCTGCTCGAACGGCAGATCGCGATTTTCCTGCGCCGTCAGCACCGTGTGGCGGATCCGCGCGATCAGCGTCGGCAGATCCGGATCGTCGCGAAGATCGATGCGCAGCGCCAGCGTGCTGACGAAGAAGCCGACCAACGATTCGGTTTCCAGCCGGCCACGGTTGGCCTCCGGCGTGCCGATCACCAGCTCCTGCTGCCCGGCCATGCGCGCCAGCACCAGGCTCCAGGCCGCCAGCACCGTCATGAACAGCGTGCCGCCATGCTGCCGGCTGAATTGCCGCAGCGCCTGCGTCAGCTCGGCGTCTATCGCGATCGGCACCTCCCCGCCGCTGAAAGACTGCACCGTCGGACGCGGCCGGTCAGTCGGCAGCGTCAGCAGCGCCGGCGCACCGATCAGCGTTTCGCGCCAGTATTGCGCCTGCGCCGCCAGCCGCTCCGGCGTCAGATAGCGACGCTGCCAGGCGGCATAATCCGGATATTGCAGCGTCAGCGGCGGCAACGGATCGGCATCGCCGCGACGCAAAGCACCGTACAACGCCCCCAGTTCACGCAGCAGAATGCCGGTCGACCAACCGTCGGAAATGATGTGATGACAGGTGAGCAGGAACAGGTGCTCCTCATCCGCCAGGCGGATCAGCGCGGCGCGCACCAGCGGCCCCTGCGTCAAATCGAACGGTTGAGTGGCCGCCTGACGGCACAGCTTGTCGGCTTGCGCGGGGTGACGTCGCAGATCGTGGAACGCAAGCGGCAGCCCGTTTGCCGGCAAAATCTGCACCTGTGGCCGATCTTCCCGGGTGATGAACCGGCTACGCAGCGATTCGTGACGCGCATAGAGCGCATCCAGACTATGTTGCAGCGCCTGCCGGTCCAACCGGCCATGCAGCCGCAGCGCCAGGGGGATATGGTAGGTTTCGCTCATCCCCTCCAACTGGGTCAGGAACCACAGGCGTTGCTGGGCGAACGACAGGGGCAAATCGCCGTCGCGCGCCACCGGCAGTATCGGCAGCGGTTCCTGAGCCGGCGCAACTTCCAGCGCCTGCGCCAGCACGTGCAGTACCGGGCTGGCGAACAGCGCCTGCAACGGTAACTGCCATCCGGCCTGTTGCACGCGGTTAGCCAGGCGCACCGCCATCAGCGAGTGCCCGCCCAGTTCGAAGAAGTGGTCATAGCGACCGACGCGCTCTATGCCCAGCAGCTCGCGCCAGATAGCCGCCAGCAGATTTTCTGCCTCGCCCTGCGGCGGCGCATAGGCTTCACGCACATAGGCGTCGACCTGCGGCACCGGCAGAGCCCGCTTGTCCAATTTGCCGTTGCCGGTCAGCGGCAACGCCTCCAGCCAAACGTAAGCCACCGGCACCATATAATCCGGCAGCCGCGCCTGCAGATGCTGACGCAGCCCGGTCGCCAGCGTAGCGCGTTCGGCTTCCGGCGCCGGAACCACCCACGCCACCAGTCGCTTGCCCCCGTCGCCATCGTCAATCGCGTCCACGGCTACGCTGCGCACGCGCGGATCGGTACTCAGCTGAGCCTCCACCTCGCCGCATTCGATGCGGAAACCGCGGATTTTTACCTGCTGGTCATTGCGCCCCAGGTATTCGATATCGCCACCCGGCAGATAGCGCGCCAGATCGCCGGTACGATACATGCGCGCACCCGGCGCCCGGTTGAAAGGATCATCGAGAAAACGTTCCGCCGTCAATTCGGGCCGGTTCAGGTAACCCCGCGCCACTCCTTCGCCGCCGACGAACAGTTCGCCGATCGCCCCCATCGGCACCGGTTCGCCGTCGGCGCCCAGCAGATACAAGCGCAAATCCGGGATGCGGCTGCCGATCGGACTGGTGGTGATCGCCGTATCCTGCGCCGACAGCGGTCGATAAGTCACATGCACCGTGGTCTCGGTGATACCGTACATGTTGATCAACCGTGTCTGCCGGTTCTCTGGACGAGCAAACCACGGCGCAAGATCGCAAGGCTTCAGCATTTCACCACCGAACACGATCTCGCGTAGCTGCTGGCGCGCTTCGCTGTGCGCCTGAGCCTGGATAAAGGCTTTGAAGGCGCTCGGCGTCTGGTTCAATACCGTGATGCCGCTGCGGCAGACGAAATGATAAAAATCCGGCGCCGAGCGGGCGATCGCCTGCGGTACGATGAACAGCTGGCCGCCATACAGCCAGGCGCCCCAGATCTCCCAGACCGAGAAGTCGAAGGCGAATGAGTGGAACAGGCACCACCTGTCGGCGGCGCTGAAGTTGAACCAGGCGTTCGTCGCGCTGAACAACCGCGCGACCTGCCGGTGCTCCACCATCACCCCTTTGGGTTTGCCGGTCGAGCCGGAGGTATAAATCACATATGCCAGGTGCGCCGGGCGCACCCCGACGTCCTGCAGATCGTCGCTTTCTCCCCTCAGTGGCTGTTCCAGCGCCAGCACCGGCACCTCGCAGTCACCCAGCGCTTGTCGGCCGAGCTCATCCGCCAACAGCAGCACCGGCGCTGAGTCCGCCAGGATGTACTGTAGCCGCTCGCCGCTATAGGCGGGATCCAGCGGCACATAGGCGCCGCCGGCTTTGAGGATCCCCAGCAGCCCGACCAGCATCGGCAGCCCGCGCCCGGCACACAGCGCCACCAGGCTGTCCGGCTGCACGCCAAGCTGTACCAGCCGATGGGCCCAGCGGTTCGCCTGGGTATTCAATTCCGCGTAGGTCAGGCTGTCATCGCCATACGTCACCGCGATCGCCTCCGGCGTCCGTTTGACCTGTGCTTCGAACAACCGGTGCAGACAGGCCGTCGGCGAATGTGAAGCGACGGTGTGGTTGAGGCCCTGCAGCAACTGCGCGCGTTCTTCCTCGGAAACCAGACTGAGTTCGCCGACGGTGCGACGATGAGAACCCGCCCTCACCGCGTCGTTGAGCAGCATCAGCAGATGTTGCGTCGCCCGCAACATCTGCTCGTCAGCCACGGAGGCGGCGTCGTAGACCCAACGGAAAGCGCTGTCAGCCTTGCAGATTTGCAATACCGCGCGCGAGCCGGAAGCCATGATGGCGGCAACCCCCTCGTCTTCAGGCTGCAAGCCCTGCGCCGAGCGCCGGCTGACGATCGATACCGCCGTCGGCCAAGTCTGAGGCGCTCGCAGGTCCGCATCGCGCGTCAGCAACGCGGGATGATAATCGGCATGAGCGCGCAGCTGGCTATATTCCTGTTCCAGCGCGGCCAACGCCTGCTGGAAATTGCCGGTGTGATCAACAGAGACCTGCAGCGGCAGCACGCGCGCGCTCAGGTGAGCCCAACGCCCCCAATTCCGATCGTCCGGGGTGATCCACCCCAGCTGAAAATCGGTTTCATTGCACATGCGCGCCAGATAAAGGGTTGCTGCCGCCAGCACCTGCTCGCCGGCAATTTTTTCCAGGCGCTGCCAGGCCGTCGCCTGCCAGCGTGCGGGAAGATCCGTCTGGCGGCCAGGCCCCGGCGGGAACGGCGCCGGATAATAACGCGTCAGGCGCGGTTGCCAAAAGGCGGCGCTATCGGCGCTGGCGCCATACGCCGCGCCTAACAGCGAGGCTTCGGCAGCGTTAATCGTCGGCAAGACCAAGCCGACAGACAGGCCGCAGGCCTGCGCCAGCGCATCGCCTGGCTGAGCCGAGCCGTCGGCGCGCAAGAACGGCCCGACGCGCACCACGCCGGGGTTCGCGGCAATTACCCAGCCGTCGGCCTCGACGTGCAGCAGGGTACCGGGTTCGGCCTGCCGCTCATCGCTCACCGCCTGCAGCGCCGTCACGCCCAACACGCGCTCCGCCAACAGCATCTTCGCCGCGCATCCCGCGCCATGGCTCAACGAGCTCACCAGGCGCTGCAGCGCCTCAGCCGGGCGATCCCAACGAATGATGCCGCCGGCAGGCGGTTGCCGACGGTTGGTGTAAAAGCTGCCGCCGGCTTCGGCATCCGCCAGCGCCGCCACTTGCCGATCCAACGCCTCGATCGTCCCCGCCGTTGATGCGTTCAGCGCCCGTAAAATAAACTGGAAACGGCGCTGCAAAACATCCAGATCGCCTAATGAATTTGCATAATCGGCGTCAGAAAAAGTGACGTCCAGCTCATTCGCCTGCTGGTCTTCATACAGCATAATCTGTAGATCGCCGGACGGAATATTCCCGCCATAATACCAACGGGTGCGGCATCCCCAGAAAGGATCGCCGTGGTCGAAAGAAACAATGTTAATTGAAGGGCCAAACCAGGCGGAATCCGTCGCGCCATTGTCACGCCGAATGTCCTCCCCACGATATAATTGATGACGAACCACTTTTGCTATTTCGGCTGCGACCTTTTGGATAAATTCGGCCAGACTCAGCTGGGGTTCAACCTTGATAATCAAAGGGACAACGTTAGAGGTCATACCAATACTGTTTCGTTCTCTCGTTCCGGTCACCGGCATGCTGAAATTAAGATATTCACTGCCGGTCAGGCTGTAGAAACATAATGCTACGGCGGCGGCCAATATATGTGCGCGGTGTACGCCGATATTGTCAGCTTGTTGCTGCAGCTGATCCAATGCCTCTTTTTCCAGCAGCTGCGTGTTGCGGTTCATCGCGGCGTCCGGGGTCAATATGGCTCTACGCGACAAACTCTGCGGCGCAGCGGCAGTATATTCCCGCCAAAAAGCCTGATCGGAAGAAAAGCGTGAGGAGTCGCGGTATTTGATGTCGTTTTCATAAAGCAGAGAGAAATTGCAGTTGGCGAATTCAGGGATGACGCCGCCGGACGCCAGCGCGTTATAGTAAGCCGCGATGCGCCGCATCACTTCCTCGGCACTGCGGCCGTCGGTGATCATATGGTGGAAACGCCGATAGAGGACATAGCGCTGCGGAGCGAGCGTAATCACATAAAAACTAAAAGGTTCCTCTCCCGTGGCGCGGCGCGGCAGCGCCGCATCCGCCACCATCCAGCGTCTGGCCGCCTGCAGGGGATCGGGTTCCTTACTGAGATCGAGTGTGAACAGCGGCTCATGTGTGCGTGGCGCGCGGTATTGATAAAGCTCACCGTCTTTTTCCACAAAATGCGCTTGCAGAGCCGGCGTTTCTTCGACGATAGCATCGATGGCTTGCCGCAGCAGCTTAACGTCGAGAGGCCCGTCAACCTGCCCATAGCCCCAGATATTGAACGACAACTCTTTGGAAATATTTTCCCCCAGCCAGAGTTCACGCTGGGCGATAGTCATTTCATGCAGTTCGACTTTCTCCGCCGCGGCCTGAGCACCCGTACGGAGTTCCCCACTCTTCACATCAGTTTGTTTGTTCATAATATTCTCTAGCACGTTTTCATTACGTTAATGAAAGGGACCGTCCGGATTTAGGCAAAGCCTGGCCGTCCGACAGTTCAGGTCAGAATAAAAAAACCGTAGAAAAGTTGGGTCTCCCCCCAACTAAGAAAGGATGAAATGGTTAATCCAGAGGTTCCCCCTGTGCCTCAATTTGTTGAGCTGTGAAGTATAGGAGAGGATATTTTTTTTGGCGAAATGTGCGAAAGGGAATAAATGACCATTTTATTTCCCCGATATTACTCAGGGATGACGAGCGTATTCCGCTTGTATTAATCTGAGATAATTAGAGAGGAACTCATATTCTTTTGTATTATTCACCGTAGTTAATGTGCAGCAATGCTTACGATAAGAGCCTCTCCATATCAATAAGTTATGCTTTATTGTTTTTATGGTAATAATTTATTGTTTAATTAATTCATTGCCATTTAAAATGAACGGCAATTTTGCTCGCGGCGCATCTATCGTTTTTTGTTATAACGATGGGAAAAATTATGCTGAAAAATTTCTTCGTTTTTTCGGGCGTCAATCAACGGCATCGTTCCCAATGCAGACAACGTAAAACGGGGCGGCAGAGCCCGCCCCGAGAGGTCTTACCACATCAGCCGACCGATCAGCGGCGCGGCCACCACCGTGATAATGCCGGCCAACATCATCACCAGGCTCGACACCACGCCCTCCTGCGGCCCCAGTTCATAAGCGCGGGCGGTGCCGGCGCCGTGCGACGAGGCGCCAAATCCGGCCCCCTTCGCCAGGCGGCTGCGCACCGCCAGCCGCAGAAACAGAATGTCGCCCACCGCCATGCCGAACACCCCGGTGATCACCACGAACAGCGCCACCAGATCCGGCTGCCCGCCCATCTGTTTGGCGGCCTCCAGCGCGAACGGCGTGGTAATCGAACGCACCGCCAGGCTGCGCTGCACCTCTTCCGGCAGCGTCAGCAGGCGCGCCAGCCACACCGAGCTGTACACCGCCACCAGCACCGCCGTCGTTACCCCGGCGGCCAGCGACAGCCAGTGGCGGCGGATGATGTGCAAATTCTCGTACACCGGCACCGCAAAGGCGATGGTCGCCGGCCCCAGCAGCCACAGCAGCCAGTGGGTTTCGCCGATATAGTCCTGATAGGAGATGTGGGTGACCACCAGCAGCAGCACCAGGATCATCGGCGTCAGCACCAGCGGCATCAGCAGTAACGTGCGGCGGCGGCGGTACAGCTTCTTGTTGGCGAAGTAAAGCGCCAGCGTCGCCAAAAAGCAGGCCAGGCTGAGGATAAAATCATTCATGGCGCTGCTTCCGCCGCTGCAGCCAAATCTCCAGCCGATACACCCTGTCCACCACCAGCCCGGTGGCGCCCAGCGTCAGCATGGTGCTGACCGCGATCACCAGAAAGATCTTCCAGCCCTCGACCATCAGCAGTTGGGCGTAGTTGACCACCGCCACCACCGCCGGCACGAAGAACAGCAGCATTTCCGCCAGCAGCCAGCGGGAACCGGCCTTGACCCAGCTCAGCGGCAGAATGCGCAGCAGGATCAGCGCCAGCAGAATCAGCATGCCGACGATATTGGCGGGGAGCGGCAGGTGGAATTGTTGCACCAGGCGATCGGCGATCAGGAACAGCGCCGCATACAACGCCACCTGAATCGGCACCTGCAAACGGGTCAGCAGGGAGGGGGCAACGCGACGTAACGCCAGAGACATGAAAGATGACCTCAAACAATAAATTGACGGCCTACAGTATACGCAGCCGGGAAACCACGCCTGAAATGAATTAAAATTATCGACATCATGCCGTCCGGGAATAGTTTCTCGCCGGTAGCGCCCTCAAGGAGGCCCCTAACGTGGATGTCCGCACCCTGCGCTACTTCGTTGAAGTGGTGCGCCAGCAAAGCTTCACCCGCGCCGCGGAAAAACTGTTCGTCACCCAGCCCACCATCAGCAAGATGCTGCGGCATCTGGAAGAGGAGCTGGAATGCACGCTGCTGATCCGCGAAGGCCGCAAGCTGCGCCTGACCGACAGCGGCCAGGCGGTGTATCAGCGCGGCCTGACGATCCTCGACGAATTCCGCCAGCTGGAGGCGGAGCTGGAAGACATCAGCTCGGTGAAAAAAGGCGTGCTGCGGCTGGGCATTCCGCCGATGGTGGGCAGGCAGATCGCCGATCTGATCCGCCGCTTTCGCCAGACCTATCCCGGCATCGAATTGAAAATTTCCGAGCTGGGCGGGCTGTCGGTCGAACAGGCGGTGATGTCCGGCGAACTGGATCTGGCGATGACGGTGCTGCCCTTCGATTCGGAACAGCCGCTGACCTTTCTGCCGCTGCTGGGCCACCCGATGTGCGTGGTGGCGCCGCGCACGCCGCAGTGGCTCAACCGCACCCGCATCAATATCGCCGAATTGGCCGACAGCCCGATCCTGATTTATAACGAAGACTTTGCGCTGTACAAGATGTTGATGAAGGCGTTTCGCCAGGCCGGTTTTGAACCGCAAATCGCGGTGCGCAGCGGCCAATGGGACTTTCTCGCCTCGATGGTGCAGGCCGGCGTGGGCATCGCCATGCTGCCGGAGCCGGTCTGCCGCTGGCTGGACAAGGAAAACCTGGTCTGGCTGCCGCTGGAGCCACGCATGGAGTGGAAAATCGGGCTGATCTGGCGCCAGGGCAGCTACCTGTCGCACAGCGCGCAGGCCTGGATCGCCTGCTGCCGCGACTACTGGCCGCCGCTCAAGTAGCCAAAAAACAAGGGCCGCGCAGGCGGCCCTTCGGGACAGAAATAGAGAGGAAAAACGTTAATTCCTCGTCTGAGGTTTAGCCTTCGCGCTCGATCAGCAGCGCTTCGAGCAAGTCGAGATCGTGCAGCAGTTTTTGCAGCGTCTCGTTGCTGATTTTCTGCGTGGCGCGCAGGTGGTACAGCTCGCCGCGCTCGGCGCGCAGCGCCGTCAGGCGGAAACGCCGCTCGAGGTTTTCCATCGCCAACGCATTCTCGATATCGTCTTTCGACGCAATGCGCCGCCGCAGCATGCCCGTCACCCGCGAACTGACCTCTTTCAACACCTGCGGATCGAGGTTCTCTTCGGTATCGGCAACCAGGCGCTCTTCCATTTTATTCACGCTCTCGATCGCCACTTCGGCCGCCATGGCGATCGCCATGCGCTCTTCGTGCTTGCTGGCGCTCTTGTCGGCCACCTGCACGCCGCGCAGCAGCAGCGGCAACGCCAGCACGCCGACGATCAACGACAGCAGGATCACCCCGGCGGCGATAAATACCAGCTGATAGCGCGCCGGGAAGGCGGTGCCGTCGCTCAGCAACAGCGGTATCGACAGCACACCGGCCAGGGTAATCGCCCCGCGCACCCCGGCGAACGACGCCACCCACAGCTCACGCGTGCTGTAGTCGCCGAACTGCAGCGGGCGCTTTTTCATAAAGCGGTTGCTGGCCTTCTTCATTACCCACAGCCAGGTGAAACGCAGCACCAGCAGCGCGGCGTAGATGGTGGCCACGTCGGCGAACAGGTACCAGGTCTGGATGGTCGGATCCAGCTCCGCCTGCAGAATGGAGGTCTCAAGAATGCCCGGCAGTTGCAGGCCCAACATGATGAATACCATGCCGTTGAACACGAATTCCAGCATCGCCCACACGCTGTTGGCGCGCAGGCGCATCGCCAGCGGCGCATTGCGGATCACGCCGGATTGGCTGATGGTCATCCCCGCCGCCACCGCCGCCAGGATGCCGGAAACGCCGATGTGTTCGGCGATCAGGTAAGAAGCGAACGGCAGCAGCAGCAGGAATACGATCTGGGTCGCCGGATCGTCGCCGCTCCAGCGGCTCATCACCCGCAGCGATTTACTGTAGGTCCAGGTGACCGCCACGCCGGCCAGCAGGCCGCCGATCGCCACTTTGAGGAACTCGAGGGTTGCGCCGCCCACGGTGAACACCATGGTGCCCATCGCCACCGCGATGGCGAACTTGAGCGACACCAGGCCGGACGCGTCGTTCATCAGCGCCTCGCCCTCGAGCACGCCCATGATCGGCTTGGGAATGCGCCCTTTGCCGACGATGCCGGACAGCGCCACGGCATCGGTCGGCGACAGCACCGCCGCCAGCGCGAAGGCCGCCACCAGCGGAATGCCCGGCACCATGGCGTAGATCAGATAACCGACGCCGACCACGGTGATCAGCACCAGCACCAGCGCCAGGCCGAGAATTTCACGCCCGTGGTGCAGGAATTCGCGCGTCGGCGTTTTCCAGCCGTCGGCGAACAGCAGCGGCGGGATGAACAGCACCAGGAACAGTTCGGGATCAAAGTCGACGTGCAGCCCGAAATGCGGCCAGGCCAACAGGGCCCCGATGGCGATTTGCATCAGCGGCAGCGGCACCTGGAACGGCAACATGCGCGTCACCACCCCGGACAGGGAGACCACCAGGATCAAAATGAGGATTGTAAAAAAGATTTCCATGCTTTCCTTAGACTCTACGATTCAGACGACATCGGCTCAGGGCCTGCGTTGGTCCCGATAGTAGATCACTTTTTTTACAGCCGTTAAAGCTTGTTGTGCCTTTCAAAACGCGGTGCAGAGCAGAAGAAGACTTATCTTAAGAAGGGAATTGCCGTGACAGCTTCCCTCGCCCGCCGGGCGAGGGAAACCCGAGGGCTTAGATCGCCCAGCCGCCGGCGTAGAACGCCACCAGCGCCACGGCGATCAGCACGGTGCCGATGTTCAGCTTGCGCCATTCGCCGGAGAAGATGCGGCCGATGACCAGCGAGCTGAAGCCCAGCATGATGCCGGTAACGATGTTGCAGGTCAGCACGATGAACACCGCGCACAGCAGGCCGGCCATCGCGTCGACGAAGTCGTTGAAGTCCAGCTTGGTGACGTTGCTCAGCATCAGCAGGCCGACGTACATCAGCGCCGGTGCGGTGGCATAGACCGGCACCAGATAGGCCAGCGGTGACAGGAACAGGATCAGCAGGAACAGAATGCCGACCACGGTGGCGGTCAGGCCGGTCTTGCCGCCCGCGGCGGTGCCGGCGGCGGATTCGATGTAGACCGCGGCGGGCGCGGCGCCCACCAGGCCGGAGAAGATGCTGCTCAGGGAATCCGAGGTCAGCGCCTTGCCGCCGTTGATGATCTGCCCGTCTTTATCCAGCAGGTTGGCCTGCCCGGCCACCGCGCGGATGGTACCGGTGGCGTCGAACACTGCGGTCATCACCAGCGCCAGCACGCTCGGCAACACCACCGGCTGCAACGCGCCCATGATATCCAGGCTGAAGATCAACGATTTGCCGTCCGCGTCCGCCAGGCTCGGCATGGCGAACAGCCCCTGGTATTTCACCGCCGGGTCGAAGATCAGGCCGATGATGGAAATGGCGATGATCACCAGCAGAATGCCGCCGGGCACGCGCAGTTTTTCCAGGCCGAAGATCACCGCCAGGCCGACCAGCGTCATTACCACCGGGAAGGAGGTGAACGCGCCGAGCGCCACCGGCAGGCCATCCAGCGGATTCTTCACCACCAGGCCGACGCCGTTGGCGGCGATCAGCAGCAGGAACAGACCGATACCGATGCCGGTGCCGTGCGCCACGCCCATCGGCAGGTTGCGCAGGATCCAGGCGCGGATACCGGTGACCGAGATGACGGTAAACAGTACGCCCATCAGGAACACCGCGCCCAGCGCCACCGGAATGCTGATGTGCTGGCCCAGCACCAGGCTGAAGGCGGTGAAGGCGGTCAACGAGATCGCACAGCCGATGGCCATCGGCAGGTTAGCCCACAACCCCATCAGCAGCGAGCCCAGACCGGCCACCAGGCAAGTGGAGACAAACACCGCCGCCGGCGGGAAGCCCGCTTTGCCCAGCATGCTCGGCACCACGATCACCGAGTACACCATCGCCAGGAAGGTGGTCAGCCCCGCCACCACCTCCTGGCGCACGCTGCTGCCGCGCGCGGAAATTTTAAAATAGCCATCAAGCCCGCCGGTTGGTTTTGCGGCGTGGTTCGCTTGAGAGTTCGACATAGGTTACTTCCCCTGTGTTTCATGAATCGGCCCGTCGCAGCAGGCCTGTAATCTCGCCCGCGCCCGATCGTCACGTAATCGTTTACGTCACGTTCCGCATCCGTGCCCTTCCGTCGCAGCGCCAACGGCGATGCGCACCAAGGCAAACGTTTAACTCGCAGCGCGCGGTACGGGTGATTTATGGTGGTTTATTCAAGGCAAACGATTATCCTGCCTTCCATAGCGTCTAATCAACTAAAGATCGCGGCAATTTATGCAGAAAGCGGCGGGAATAGCGCCAGCACAATAAAACCGGGGCGACGGGCGCCCCGGCGAACGCCGTCGCGGCAAGGTTATTGCGTCTGCACCGCAGCGGGATCCATATACATCAATTCCCAGATATGGCCATCCAGATCCTGAAAACCGTGGCCGTACATCACGCCGTAGTCCCGCGGCGGGTGGTAGATGTTGCCGCCGCCGGCGACCGCCTTGCGCACCAGTTCGTCCACCGCCGCCCGGCTGGGTTGCGACAGGCATACCAGCACTTCGGTGGCCTGCTTGGCGTCGCCGATCGGGTTCGGGGTAAACACCCTGAATTTGTCGTGGGTCAGCAACATCACGTAAATCGTGTCGCTGACCACCATGCACGCGGCGGTGTCATCGGTAAATTGCGGGTTGAAAGTGAAACCCAGGCGGGTGAAAAACGCCATCGAGGCGGGCAGATCGCGGACGGGCAGGTTAACGAAGATTTGCGTAGCCATGGGCTACCTCCGATGAAGAATGACCCCATCGAGTATAGCCCATCCGCTTAACTCAGCAGGTCGTAAGGACCGCCCTGCTCCAACGCCCGCTGGTAGGCGGGCCGGGCATGAATACGCTGCAGAAAGCCGCGCAGTTTCGGGCAATCATCCAACGCGCCGCGCGCCGCCATCGCCTCCAGCGGGAAGCTCATCTGAATGTCCGCCGCGCTGAAGTCGTTGCCGACAAACCAGCTGCCCTTGTTCAGGTGCTGTTCGAGGAACTCGCAGTGCGGCGCGATCTGCTTGTCGAGATATTCGCGCTGCACGCCCTTGCCGATCGCGCCGGCCACCGGCCGCAGCAGCCAGGGGATCGGCGGCTGGCCGAGCCGGCTGAACACCAGTTTCATCACCAACAGCGGCATCAGCGATCCTTCGGCGTAGTGCAGCCAGTAGCGGTATTGCTGGCGCGCGTGGAAGTCGGTCGGCATGAACATCCCTTGCGCGTCATAGGCTTCCTGCAGGTATTCGATGATGGCGCCGGATTCCGCCAGCGTCAGATCGCCGTCGACGATCACCGGTGATTTGCCCAGCGGATGGATCTTTTTCAGCGCCGCCGGCGCCAGCATAGTCTGCGGATCGCGTTCGTAGCGTTGCACCTGATAGGGCACGCCCAGCTCTTCCAGAAACCACAGAATGCGCTGCGAGCGCGAATGATTGAGATGATGAACAATGATCATAAAGAAGCTCCTGTCCGCTGCCACACCAGTTCGCCCACCTGCACGCCGTTGCCGAGCTGCAAGGGCACCGTGCGCAACGTCAGCCGATCGCCGCTGAAAGCGTAAAAACGCACCTGACGGCTGCCTACCCAGTTGGGGAACGAGCAGCCTTCGACCTGATGCACCACCCGCTGCTCGCTTTCCTCCACCTGATAGCGGCCGAAGTAGCAAATCATATTGATGAAGGCGGCGCGGATCTCCCGCTCTGACCCCTGCGCCAAATCGTCGGCGGCGAAACGCGGCCGCACGGCGCTGTAAAGCTGCGCCGCCATCGTGCCGTTGGCCTCATAATGGATGCGCCCCAGCACCTGCTCGCCCAGCGGGTAATTCAGCTCGCCGTCCTGGTTCTCAAATGCCGAGGACACCAGCGCCCAGCTGCCGATAAATGCGTTTACCGTCATTACGCTTCTCCGGTTAAGGATCGTCTGTAAAGGGTAGTGGCGATTTTTACCGCGCGCCAGCGGATGAAAAAACAATCAGTTTATTTGACAGAGATACTCAAAACTCTCCGATTTTTTATTCCAGCCTGTCGCACTACTATTTAATACATCGAGAGACAACGGGCTCTCATCCAATCAATACGCTGAGGAATACATCATGAAAAACGTCAAAATTTTTGCTACCGCTGCGCTGCTGGCTACCGCTTCTTTCGCTACCTTCGCCGCTGACCTGCCGTCCAGCCAACCCGCTGCAGACGCCCAGAAAATCGGCGTAGTCTCCGTTAGCGGCGCCAGCAACCTGAGCGCGCTGGAAAGCGAACTGGCCAGCAAAGCCGCTGCGTCAGGCGCCAGCTCATACCGCATCGTCGCCGCCGGCGGCCAGAACAAACTGTACGGCACCGCAGAAATCTTCAACTGATCGTCGAACAGCCAACCGACGGAAGAAAGAAGCCCCGCAAGGGGCTTTTCTCGTTGTGGGCAGGCAAAGCTCTTTGTGAACAGTGGCCGCCAGACATTTCACCGATACTGGGAATAACGCCTTACCCTCACCCACTTTGGAGAAATAACATGACCACAGCACAACCTCTGCATGGCAAAGTCGCGTTCGTCCAGGGCGGCTCACGCGGCATCGGCGCCGCCATCGTGAAACGGTTGGCGAGCGAAGGGGCCGCGGTCGCCTTTACCTACGCCGCCTCGGCCGATCGCGCCGAAGCGGTGGCAAGCGCCGTTACCGCCGCCGGCGGCAAAGCCCTCGCCATCAAGGCCGACAGCGCCGATGCGGCGGCACTGCAGCAGGCGGTGCGCCAGGCGGTCAGCCAGTTCGGCAATCTGGATATTCTGGTGAACAATGCCGGGGTGTTTACGCTGGGCAGCACCGAGGAGCTGGCGCTGGACGATCTGGATCGCATGCTGGCGGTCAACGTGCGCAGCGTGTTCGTCGCCAGCCAGGAAGCGGCGCGCCACATGAACGACGGCGGCCGCATCATTCACATCGGCAGCACCAACGCCGAGCGCGTGCCGTTCGGCGGCGCGGCGGTGTATGCGATGAGCAAATCGGCGCTGGTCGGCCTGACCAAAGGCATGGCGCGCGATCTCGGCCCGCGCGGCATCACCGTCAATAACGTGCAGCCCGGCCCGGTAGACACCGAGATGAACCCGGACGCCGGTGAGTTCGCCGAGCAGCTCAAGCAGCTGATGGCGATCGGCCGCTACGGCAAAGATGAAGAGATCGCCGGCTTCGTCGCCTACCTCGCCGGCCCGCAGGCGGGTTATATCACCGGCGCCAGCCTGAGCATCGACGGCGGCTTCTCGGCGTAACCATCCCTGAAATGCAAAAAGCCCCGTGAAGGGGCTTTTTTTTTGGCTGCAAACGGCCGGATATCAGAACGGGATATCGTCGTCGAAATCCATTGGCGGTTCGTTGCTGGTCGCCGGAGCGCTGTTCTGCGCCGGGCGCGACTGCTGCTGGCCGCCGCTGAACTGGTTGCCGCCCTGTGGCTGCTGAGGCTGGCCCCAACCGCCCTGGCCGCCGGCAGATTGACCGGCCGGTGCGCCGCCGCCCTGACGGCCGCCCAGCATCTGCATGGTGCCGCCGACGTTAACCACGATCTCGGTGGTGTAGCGATCCTGGCCGCTCTGATCCTGCCATTTACGGGTCTGCAGGGAGCCTTCGATGTAGACCTGAGAGCCTTTACGCAGGTATTCGCCCGCCACTTCGGCCAGTTTGCCGAACAGCACGACGCGGTGCCACTCGGTCTTCTCTTTCTGTTCGCCGGTCGCCTTGTCACGCCAGCTTTCGGAGGTCGCCAGGGTAATGTTGGCCACTGCGCCGCCGTTCGGCATGTAACGGACTTCTGGATCCTGACCCAGATTCCCGACCAGAATTACTTTGTTTACGCCTCTGCTGGCCATGAGCACTTCTCCCGATGATTGATTTCTACACAGTATAAACGCGTCAGTTTACCACGCTGAGTGCGAAACCACACCCGTGTTGATAAGTGCGAATTGCATTCCAGAATTGTCTTTTCGATCGACCTTGTTGCATTCGCATACTGGATATTCATTCAGGTTTTTTTGTGTCATAATTATGCGTTTCGACCTGGCTGTGCCGGTTTTTTGCGAGATCCATCACAAAATCCCCCGCAAAAATCGCGACAGGCGCGGTGTATCATCAAGACGGGAAGTGTAAATGGACAATATCGAAGTTCGTGGTGCTCGAACCCATAATCTGAAAAACATCAACCTGATCATCCCGCGTGACAAACTGATCGTCGTCACCGGCCTGTCCGGTTCCGGCAAGTCATCGCTGGCTTTCGATACGCTGTATGCCGAAGGGCAACGCCGCTACGTCGAATCGCTCTCCGCCTATGCGCGCCAGTTCCTGTCGCTGATGGAAAAACCGGACGTCGATCATATCGAGGGCCTGTCGCCGGCGATCTCCATCGAGCAGAAATCCACCTCGCACAACCCGCGATCCACGGTCGGCACCATCACCGAAATCCACGACTACCTGCGCCTGCTGTTCGCCCGCGTCGGCGAGCCGCGCTGCCCGGATCACCATGTGCCACTGGCGGCGCAAACCGTCAGCCAGATGGTCGATAACGTGCTGAGCCAGCCGGAAGGCAAACGCCTGATGCTGCTGGCGCCGGTGGTGAAAGACCGCAAGGGCGAGCACACCAAAACGCTGGAAAACCTGGCCGCCCAGGGCTATATCCGCGCGCGCATCGACGGTGAAGTGTGCGATCTGTCCGATCCGCCGAAGCTGGAGCTGCAGAAGAAACACACCATCGAAGTGGTGGTCGACCGGTTCAAGGTGCGCGAGGACATGGCGCAGCGCCTGGCCGAATCGTTCGAAACCGCGCTGGAGCTGTCCGGCGGCACCGCGGTGGTGGCGGACATGGACGACGAGAAAGCGGACGAGCTGCTGTTCTCCGCCAACTTCGCCTGCCCGATCTGCGGCTACAGCATGCGCGAGCTGGAACCGCGCCTGTTTTCCTTCAACAACCCGGCCGGCGCCTGCCCAACCTGCGACGGCCTGGGCGTGCAGCAGTTCTTCGATCCGGATCGCGTGGTGCAAAACCCCGAGCTGTCGCTGGCCGGCGGCGCGATCCGCGGCTGGGATCGCCGCAACTTCTATTACTTCCAGATGCTGCGCTCGCTGGCGGAGCACTATGAGTTCGATGTCGAAGCGCCGTTCAACACCCTGAGCGCCGACGTGCAGAAGGCGGTGCTGAGCGGCTCCGGCAAAGAGTCGATCGAATTCAAATACATCAACGATCGCGGTGATACCACCGTGCGCCGTCATCCGTTCGAAGGCGTGCTGCACAACATGGAGCGCCGCTATAAAGAGACCGAATCCAGCGCGGTGCGCGAAGAATTGGCGAAGTTCATCAGCAACCGCCCTTGCGCCTCGTGCCACGGCACTCGCCTGCGCGAAGAAGCGCGCAACGTGTTCGTCGAAGACACCACGCTGCCGGAGATCTCCGATCTGAGCATCGGCCATGCGATGACCTTCTTCCAGAACATGAAGCTCAGCGGCCAACGCGCCAAGATCGCCGAAAAAGTGCTGAAAGAGATCGGCGATCGCCTGAAATTCCTGGTGAACGTCGGCCTGAACTACCTGTCGCTGTCCCGCTCGGCGGAGACGCTCTCCGGCGGCGAAGCGCAGCGCATCCGTCTGGCCAGCCAGATCGGCGCCGGCCTGGTGGGCGTGATGTACGTACTGGATGAGCCGTCGATCGGCCTGCACCAGCGCGACAACGAGCGCCTGCTGGAAACGCTGATCCACCTGCGCAACCTCGGCAACACGGTGATCGTGGTGGAGCATGACGAAGACGCCATCCGCGCCGCCGACCACGTGATCGACATCGGCCCCGGCGCCGGCGTACACGGCGGCCAGGTGGTGGCGGAAGGCACCGTCGACGACATCATGGCGCAGCCGGACTCGCTGACCGGCCAGTTCCTCAGCGGCAAGCGCGAGATCGCCATCCCCGCACAGCGCGTGCAGGCCGATCCGACCAAGGTGCTGAAGCTGAGCGGCGCGCGCGGCAACAACCTGAAGGACGTGACGCTGACGCTGCCGGTCGGTCTGTTTACCTGCATCACCGGCGTTTCCGGCTCCGGCAAATCGACGCTGATCAACGATACGCTGTTCCCGATCGCTCAGCGCCAGCTCAACGGCGCCACCATCGCCGAACCGGCGCCATTCCGCGAAGTGACCGGCCTGGAACATTTCGACAAGGTGATCGACATCGATCAGAGCCCGATCGGCCGCACGCCGCGCTCCAACCCGGCCACCTACACCGGCATTTTTACCCCGGTGCGCGAGCTGTTCGCCGGCGTGCCGGAATCGCGCAGCCGCGGTTATACGCCGGGCCGTTTCAGCTTCAACGTCAAGGGCGGGCGCTGTGAAGCCTGCCAGGGCGACGGGGTGATCAAGGTCGAGATGCACTTCCTGCCGGACATCTACGTGCCGTGCGACCAATGCAAGGGCAAACGCTATAACCGCGAAACTCTGGAAGTGAAGTACAAGGGCAAAAGCATCCACGAAGTGCTGGAGATGACCATCGAAGAAGCGCGCGAGTTCTTCGACGCGGTGCCGGCGCTGGCGCGCAAGCTGCAGACCCTGATGGATGTCGGCCTGTCCTACATCCGCCTCGGCCAGTCGGCCACCACGCTCTCCGGCGGTGAGGCGCAGCGCGTCAAGCTGGCGCGCGAGCTGTCGAAGCGCGGCACCGGCCAGACGCTGTATATCCTCGACGAACCGACCACCGGCCTGCACTTCGCCGATATCCAACAGCTGTTGGCGGTGCTGCATCAGCTGCGCGATCAGGGCAACACCATCGTGGTCATCGAGCATAACCTGGACGTGATCAAAACCGCCGACTGGATCGTCGATCTGGGGCCGGAAGGCGGCAGCGGCGGCGGCGAGATCCTGGTCGCCGGCACGCCGGAAACCGTGGCCGAGTGTGAAAAATCGCACACCGCGCGCTTCCTGAAACCGCTGTTGAACAAGTAGTATCGCCGGCGTGCGGGCCGTCGCTCAGGCGGCCCGCACGCTGACCCGTTTCGCTGCAATCAAACAGAAACGGGCAAGGTTTCGACATTTTCAGGCATTTCCCTCCGCGCTCACCGCTTTTATCATCAATGTTCCCTCGGCGGCCGCCCTGTCTGATTCAGGCCGCGTCTCACCGGCACTCCGCTGCCGGCCAAGCGTTGTCCCCCATACATTGATAACTGGAGCGACCATGAACATTACCCATGCCTATGCCGCGCATGATGCGAAGTCTGCGCTGGTGCCTTTCGATTACCCACCGCGCGCCCTGCGCGACCACGATGTGCAAATTCAGGTGCTGTTCTGCGGCGTCTGCCACTCGGATCTGCACCAGGCGCGCAATGAATGGAGCAATACCATTTACCCGGTGGTGCCGGGCCACGAAATCGTCGGCCGCGTCAGCGCCGTCGGTGGCCATGTCTCGCGTTACCGGGTCGGCGATCTGGTCGGCGTCGGGTGCATGGTAGATTCCTGCCGCAGCTGCCCGAGCTGCGATGAGGGGCTGGAGCAGTATTGCGAGAACGGCTTCACCGGCACCTATAACGGTCAGGACCGCCAGACCGGCGCCGTGACCTACGGCGGCTACTCCACCGATCTGGTGGTGGATCAGGACTTCGTGCTGCGCGTGCCGGAGAATCTCGATCCGGCCGGGGTCGCGCCGCTGCTGTGCGCCGGCATCACCACCTATTCGCCGCTGCGCCAGTGGGGCGCGGGGCCAGGCAAAAAGGTCGGCATCGTCGGGCTCGGCGGGCTGGGGCACATGGGCGTCAAACTGGCGCGGGCGATGGGCGCGCACGTGGTGCTGTTCACCACCTCGCCGTCGAAAATCGAAGACGCTAAGCGTCTTGGCGCGCATGAAGTGGTGATTTCGCGCAACCCGGAGGAGATGGCGCAGCACGTCAACAGCTTCGACTTCATCCTCAACACGGTAGCGGCCCAGCACGATCTGAATCCGTTCCTCAACCTGCTGCGCCGCGACGGCACCCTGACGCTGGTCGGCGCGCCGGAGCACGATCATCCGTCGCCGCAGGTGTTCAATCTGATCATGAAGCGCCGCCGCATCGCCGGTTCGCTGATCGGCGGCATCGCGGAAACGCAAGAGATGCTGGACTTCTGCGGCCAACACGGCATCACGTCGGATATCGAGCTGATCCCGATGCAGCAGATTAATGAAGCCTATGAGCGCATGCTGAAAAGCGACGTGAAGTACCGCTTCGTGG
The DNA here is from genome assembly GCF_051172435.1 of Serratia sp. G204Y. Taxonomy (NCBI): domain Bacteria; kingdom Pseudomonadati; phylum Pseudomonadota; class Gammaproteobacteria; order Enterobacterales; family Yersiniaceae; genus Serratia; species Serratia sp. G204Y. The sequence goes on from NZ_JBPIZA010000009.1 coordinate 24,116, forward strand.
TGGACATCGACTCGCTGCGGGTCTGATGACGGCGGGCGCCCAACGGCGCCCGTTTCTTATAGCTGCTTGATGATCCTGGCCGGGTTGCCGCCCACCACGCAATTGGCCGGCACGTCTTTGGTTACCACCGCGCCGGAGGCAACGACCGCATTGTCGCCGATGGTCACCCCCGGATTGATCACCGCGCGCCCGCCGATCCACACGTTGTCGCCAATCTTGACCGGTTTGCCGAACTCCGCGCCGCCGACGCGGGTCTCGGCGTCCAGCGGATGGGTCGCGGTGTAGATATGCACGCCCGGCGCCAGCAGGCAGTTGTCGCCGATATGCACCTCGCACACGTCGAGGATCACGCAGTCGAAGTTGGCGTAGAAGTTCTTGCCCAAATAGATGTTGTAGCCGTAGTCGCAGCGGAAGGTCGGCTCGATGGTGCCGCCCTGATAGCCGCCCAGCAGCTCGCCCAGCCACTGTTTGCGCAGCTCGCCCTCTTCCGGCGAGGAGTGGTTATAGCGATGCGTCAGCTGGCGCGCGCGCCGACGCTCGCTGCGCAGCAGGTCATCGCCGGCGTCGTACAGTTCCCCGGCGATCATCTTGCGCTTTTCTTCGCTGATGGCCATGTCGGCCTCCTTATTTTACCCGCGTTTCTTGAATGCCCAAGCGTAGCCGCTTTTGCCTGGCGAGAAAAAGGGAACGTTCCCAATTTAAAGCCGCGATCACGCTTTAACATGAAAAAGCAGGAGAAAACGGGCGGCGCCGCCGCCCGACAATCAGGCGCGCAGTTCCTGGCGCACGTGTTCGGGCAGGCCTTCCACCACCAGCTGATAGGAGCTGTCGATCAGCGTGTAAAACTGCGAGTTCGGCAGGTTGCCGTCAAGAAACACCGTGTTCCAGTGCGCCTTGTTCAGGCCGTCGCAGGCGACGATCTCCGGATGGTGTTCACGCAGGCTTTCCGCCAGCTCCGGGCTGGACTTGACCGCCAGCGCCGGCCGCCCTTCGACCTCGCACACCATGGCGAACATCACGTCGCCCACCTTGATCTGGCTGGCCTGCCACTGGTTCTGGTCGCTTTGTTCCGCGCCCGGCTTCGCCATGCAGTACTCCAGCAATGCGCTGTTATTCATTGGGTTATTCCCCCTGTAACGTGGCCACAATACGGCGTGCTCCGCCGTGGATGCGGTGCTCCCCCAGCCAGATGCCCTGCCATGTGCCCAACATCAGCCGCCCGTGCCTGACGGGCAGCGTCAGGGAAGCGCCCAGCAGCGAGGATTTGATGTGCGCCGGCATGTCGTCCGGCCCTTCGTAGTCATGCTGATAGGGTGCGTTTTCCGGCACCTGACGCAGGAAATGCTGCTCCATATCGGTTCGCACCGTGGGATCGCAGTTCTCGTTGAGCGTCAGCGAGGCCGAGGTATGCTGCAGCAACAGATGCAGCAGGCCGGTTTGCAGGCGGTGTAAGTGGGTTAACTGGTTGACGATCTCGTCGGTAACCAGATGAAAGCCACGCGCTTTTGCGCTGAGGATTAGCGTTTGCTGATGCCACATGAGTGAGCGCCCCTCAATCAGTATATTCTCTCTCCGGTTTGCGGCAACTTCGGCGGCGCGCCGGCAATAAAAAAGGAGCGATATCGCTATCGCTCCCCGATGAACGTCCGTTCAGACTAACAGGCGTTACTGCACCGCGGCAAACGCCTCGGCCACCTGACGCACGTTGTTGTGGTTCAGGCCGGCCACGCACATGCGGCCGCTGTGGATCAGGTAGACGCCAAACTCTTCACGCAGGCGATCGACCTGCGCCGCGCTGAAGCCGGTGTAGCTGAACATGCCGCGCTGCGCCAGCAGGTAATCGAAGTTGCGCTGCGGCAGCGCACTCTTCAGGGTATCCACCAGCGCGTGGCGCATCTCGAGAATGCGGGTGCGCATGCTCTCTACTTCGTCCAGCCACTGGGTTTTCAGCTGGGCGTCATTCAGCACCTTGGCCACCAGCTGCGCGCCGAAGTTCGGCGGGCTCGAGTAGTTGCGGCGCACGGTGGCCTTCAGCTGGCCCAGCACGCGCCCGGCCGCCTCTTCGCTTTCGCACACCACCGACAGGCCGCCGACGCGCTCGCCGTACAGCGAGAAGATCTTCGAGAACGAGTTGCTCACCAGGCACGGCAGGCCGGCCGCCGCGATGGCGCGAATGGCGTATGCATCCTGCTCCATGCCGCCGCCGAAGCCCTGATAGGCGATGTCGAGGAACGGAATGATTTCACGCTCGGCGATCACCTTGACCACCTCATCCCACTGGGCAGGGGTCAGGTCGGAACCGGTCGGGTTGTGGCAGCACGGGTGCAGCAGCGCGATGCTGTGCTTCGGCAGCTGTTTCAGCGCAGCGAGCATGGCGTCGAACTTCACGCCCAGGCTTTCGCTGTCGAAATACGGGTAGGTATTCACCTTGAAACCGGCGCCGCTGAAGATGGCGACATGGTTTTCCCAAGTCGGATCGCTGACCCACACCTGCGAATCCGGGAAGTAGCTTTTCAGGAAGTCGGCGCCCACTTTCAGCGCGCCGGAACCGCCGACGGTCTGAATGGTGGCGATGCGCCCCTGCTGCAGCATCGGGTGCTGCGCGCCGAACAGCAGCTGCTGGATGGCGGAACGGTAGGGTTGCAGCCCTTCCATCGGCAGGTATACCGAGGCGCCGTGCTCGACGCTGTTCAACTGCGCTTGCGCCGCGGCGACCGCCCGCATCTGCGGGATGATGCCCTGCGCATCGTAGTACAGGCCGATACTCAGGTTCACCTTGTGCGCGCGCGGGTCTTGTTTGAATTTTTCCATCAGCGACAGAATGGGATCGCCGGCATAGGCGTCAACGTTCTGGAACACGGGGGTTTTCTCCTGGTTTATTGTGGTTTGGGCACAGCGTTACGTTCCTAATATAGACGGAAAACCGCATTCGGTTTTAGCTTTATCTCGCCACCGGCAACAAACCGTTTTCCTTGATGCGATTGAGCACCACCGCCGTTTTGATATGCGCCACGCTTTTGTGCGGCGACAGCGTCTGGCTGATGAACTCGCTCAGCGCCGGCAGGTCCGCCACCGCCACTTTCAGCAGGTAATCGGCGTCGCCGGTGGTCTTGTAAGCGTCAAGGATCGCGTCCACCTCCTCCAGCATCTGATGAAAGCTGTCGATCTGCTCCTGCGCGTGCGTGATCAGGCTAACTTCGATCAGCCCCACCAGCCCCAGGCCGACCGCCTCCGGCGCCAGCCGCGCGTGGTAGCCGCGGATCAGCTGCGCCTGCTCCAGGCTGATGCGCCGCCGCGAACATTGGGAGGCGGAGAGCCCGACCAGCTCGCTCAGTTCCTGATTGGTCAGACGGCCGTTGGCCTGTAACAGCGTCAGGATTTTCATATCAAAATCGTCAATGTTGTACATAGCCACCTGTAAACTGTGTTAATAAATGTTGACGTTACAGCCTACCAGTTTTTTTACCGTTGCCGACGTCACACCCTGGCGCTCAAATCGCGTACAGCAGCAACGCCCGGCGTTTTCGCCGGTAAGCGGCATAAAAAACGGCTAACTCATGCAGGTAAACGACAATTAACGGCAAAGTAACGCATAAAACCACGAATGTATAAAAAGGACGCCAGATGAAAAAGCTACTCCCTCTCGCGCTGCTGCTCGCCGCCGGCGGCGCCGGCGCGCAATCCCACCTGGACAAGGTGCTGCAGCAAAAGACCCTGGAAGTCTGCACCACCGGCGACTACAAGCCCTATACCTTCCTCAAGGAAGACGGCGGCTATGAAGGCATCGACATCGATATGGCGGAGTCGCTGGCCAAGAGCCTGGGCGCCAAAGTGAAGTGGGTGAAAACCAGCTGGAAAACCCTGACGCCGGACTTCGTCGGCGGCAAGTGCGATATCGCGATGGGCGGCATCTCCGTCACGCTGGAGCGACAAAAACAGGTGTTCTTCGCCGACAAGCTGGATACCGACGGCAAAATCCCGCTGGTGCGCTGCACCGACGTGAAGAAATACCGCACTCTCGAGCAGATCAACAAACCGTCGGTGCGCCTGCTGGAGCCGGCGGGCGGCACCAACGAAGCCTTCGTGCACGCCTATCTACCGAAGGCCAAGCTGACGCTGACGCACGACAACATGAGCATTTTCCAGCAGTTGGTAGACCGCAAGGCGGACGTGATGATCACCGACGCCTCCGAGGCGCTGTACCAGCAGAAGCGCTATCCGAAGCTGTGCGCGGTGAATCCGAGCAAACCGATGCAGTACGGCGAGAAGGCTTACATGCTGCCGCGCGACGATCTGAGCTGGAAACTGTATGTGGATCAGTGGCTGCACCTGGCCAAGGCGACCGGCGAGTATCAGAAGATTATCGACAAGTGGTTGGCGGTAAAGAAGTAACTCGCTGAGAAACGGGGCCGACGCGCGTCGGCCCCTGCTGCGCATCAGTCGCCGATGTATTCCATCGCCACGCGCTGCGTGAGCTTGGTGATAAGTTCGTAAGCGCTGATGCCGGTGCAGGCGGCGATGCGCTCGACCGGCAGCGCCTGGCCCCACAGCACCGCTTCATCCCCCACCTTATCGGCGGCGTCCGGCCCGAGATCGACCGAAATCATGTCCATCGACACCCGGCCGACGATCGGCACTTCGCGGCCGTTGATCAGGATCGGCGTACCGGTCGGCGCGCTGCGCGGGTAGCCGTCGCCGTATCCCATCGCCACCACGCCCAGCCGGGTATCGCGCGGGCTTACCCAGGTGCCGCCGTAGCCGACCGCTTCGCCGGCCTTGTGCTCGCGTACCGCGATCAGGCTGGACTTCAGCGTCATCGCCGGCTGCAGCCCATGCTCGGCGCCGCTGCCGTTATCCAGAGGCGACACGCCGTACAAAATGATGCCGGGACGCACCCACTCGTTGTGGGCATCCGGCCACAGCAGCGTGCCGCCGGACGCGGCGACCGAGCGCTGGCCCGGTTTGCCGCGCGCGAACTGCTCGAAGCAGGCGATCTGTTTCAGGGTGGCGTCGGATTCCGGCTCATCGGCGCGGCTGAAGTGGCTCATGATATTGACCGGCTGCGCCACGTTGCGGCAGGCGCACAGGCGCTGATAAAACGCTTCCGCCTGTTCGGGGCGCACCCCCAGCCGATGCATGCCGGTATCGAGCTTCATCCACACCGGCACCGGGCGCGCCAGCTCGGCCTGCTCCAGCGCTTCGAGCTGTTCGATGCTGTGTACCGCGGTTTCGATGTTGTTCGCCACCAGCACCGGCAGATCTTCGGCACAGAAGAAACCTTCCAGCAGCAGGATCGGTTTGACGATGCCGCCGGAGCGCAGCATCAGCGCCTCGCCGATGCGCGCCACGCCGTAGCAGTCGGCGTCTTGCAGGGTGTGGGCTGTTTCCAGCAGGCCATGTCCATAAGCGTTTGCTTTCACAACGGCAATCAGGCGGCTTTGCGGCGCCTGGCGGCGCACCTGTTGCAGATTATGTCGCAGAGCGCGGCGGTCGATTACAGCGGTTGCCGCTTTCATTTCAGTTCCTTAGCTGATTATTCGTCATCGTATTGTGGCCCCGCGTAGTTATCGAAACGCGACCACTGGCCGTTAAAGGTAAGGCGCACGGTGCCGATCGGGCCGTTACGCTGCTTACCGATAATAATTTCCGCGATCCCTTTCAGATCGCTGTTCTCGTGATACACCTCATCACGATAGATGAACATAATCAGGTCGGCATCCTGCTCGATAGAGCCGGATTCACGCAGGTCGGAGTTGACCGGGCGCTTATCGGCGCGCTGCTCCAGGCTTCGGTTCAGCTGCGACAGCGCCACCACCGGCACCTGCAGCTCTTTCGCCAGCGCCTTCAGCGAGCGCGAAATCTCGGCGATCTCCAGCGTACGGTTGTCGGACAGGGCCGGCACGCGCATCAGCTGCAGGTAGTCGATCATGATCAGGCTAAGCCCGTCGTGCTCGCGGAAAATGCGCCGCGCGCGCGAGCGCACTTCGGTCGGCGTCAGGCCGGAGGAGTCGTCGATGTACATGTTGCGCTTCTCCAACAGGATACCCATGGTGCTGGAAATGCGCGCCCAGTCCTCGTCGTCGAGCTGGCCGGTACGGATGCGCGTCTGATCCACGCGCGACAGCGACGCCAGCATACGCATCATGATCTGCTCACCGGGCATCTCCAGGCTGAAGATCAGCACCGGTTTTTCCTGGGTCATCGCGGCGTTTTCGCACAGGTTCATGGCGAAGGTGGTTTTCCCCATCGAAGGACGGGCGGCGACGATGATCAGATCGGACTTTTGCATGCCCGCGGTTTTCTTGTTGAGGTCTTGATAGCCGGTATCGACCCCGGTCACGCCATCGTGCGGCTGCTGATACAGCTGCTCAATGCGCGACACGGTGTCTTCCAGAATACGCTCGATGCCCTTCGGGCCCTCGTCTTTGCTGGCGCGGTTCTCGGCGATTTGGAAGACGCGGGATTCCGCCAGATCGAGCAGGTCTTCGCTGCTGCGCCCCTGCGGATCGTAGCCGGCGTCGGCGATCTCGTTAGCCACCGAGATCATCTCGCGCACCACCGCGCGCTCGCGCACGATGTCGGCGTAGGCGCCGATGTTGGCGGCGCTCGGGGTGTTTTTCGACAGCTCGGCCAGGTAGGCGAAGCCGCCGACCGAGTCCAGTTCGCCCTTTTGTTCGAGCGATTCGGACAGGGTGATGAGGTCGATAGGCTTGCTCATCTCCAGCAGACGCTGCATCTCGGTAAAGATCAGGCGGTGCGGGCGGCTGAAGAAATCGTTGGCGACCACGCGCTCCGCCACGTTGTCCCAGCGCTCGTTATCCAGCATCAAACCGCCCAACACCGACTGCTCGGCCTCCAGCGAGTGCGGCGGCATCTTCAGCCCTTCCATCTGACGATCTCTGGAACGCTCTCTGGTTTCGTCCGCGTTTGTTTTGTTGGTTGGTTTTTTTCCTGCCATGAAACGTAGTCTTTATCCGGTTGCGAATGAAGGATCCTGACGCGAGAGTATACGTGATTTTTGCGCCATAACCGATGCAAAAAAGGTATTGAACCCCGCACGGGCAAACTGGATCTCCGAGACTAAAAAGAATAGGGTGAAATCAGACACTCCAACGAGGTAACGATATGGCCAAGCGCATTCAATTCTCCGCCACCGGCGGGCCGGAAGTCTTGCAATACGTTGATTTTACACCACTCGATCCGGCTGCCGGGGAAGTGCAGATCGAGAACAAGGCGATCGGCATCAACTACATCGACACCTATGTGCGCAGCGGGCTGTACGCGCCGGCCAGCCTGCCGAGCGGCCTCGGCACCGAGGCGGCCGGCGTGGTGGTCAAGGTCGGCGCCGGGGTCAGCGCGATCAAACCGGGCGACCGGGTGGTGTATGCGCAGTCGTCGCTCGGCGCCTACAGCGAGATCCACAATGTGCCGGAAGAAAAAGTGGCGCTGCTGCCGCACAACCTCAGCTTTGAGCAGGGCGCCGCCTCTTTCCTCAAAGGGCTGACGGTGCACTATCTGTTGCGCCAAACCCACGAAGTGCAGCCGGGAGAAGTGTTCCTGTTCCATGCCGCCGCCGGCGGGGTTGGCCTTATCGCCTGCCAATGGGCCAAAGCGCTGGGCGCGCGCCTGATCGGCAGCGTCGGCTCCGACGAGAAGGCCGCCCTGGCGAAACAGGCCGGCGCCTGGGCCACCATCAACTACCACAAAGAGGATATCGCCCAGCGGGTGGCCGAGCTGACGCACGGCGAGAAGGTTGGCGTAGTGTACGATTCGGTGGGGCAAAGCACCTGGCAGGCCTCGCTTAACAGCCTGAAACGCCGCGGCCTGATGGTCAGCTTCGGCAATGCCTCCGGCCCGGTGACCGGCGTCGATCTGGCGCTGCTCAACCAGAAAGGATCGCTGTACGTCACCCGCCCTTCCCTCAACGGCTACGTCACCAACCGCGCCGAACTGCAGTACGCCAGCAACGAGCTGTTCTCGCTGATCGGCAGCGGCGCCATTCGGGTGGAGGTGAGAGACGAGCAGAAATTTGCGCTGGCCGACGCCCAGCGGGCGCACCAGGTGCTGGAAAGCCGCAGCACCAGCGGCTCCAGCCTGCTGATCCCCTGATAGCGGCAAAAGAAAAGGGCTCCTTGCGGAGCCCTTTCTGTTACTGCGTTTTGTAGGGGTAGAGCAGAGTCCGCCAGAGACAGGGGGGTTGCTTTAGCAACACGAATTTTGGTTGTCTCTCACGGTGATGAAATCGGTCGCATCACTGCATCGCCCCACATCCTAACAGCCCCGTTCGGCAAAAAACACGCTTTATGTGCCACATCGCCGGGGAAAACTGCCAAGCTGTGATCGTTGCCGCATTCGCGGTGCGAAAAATTGTGCAAGTTTCAGTGTGACTGTCTGATTATTCAGCAAAAAATCAGTAACGCCTGGCCTGCGGTTTCTGCATCGCGCGGTAAATCCATACCCCGACCACCGCCAAAATCAGCCACGGCAGCAGCTTGATGACCACCGCGAACAACCCGCCCACCAGCATGAACGCCGCCGCCGCCAACAGCGCAGCGAAGATCCCCAGCAGCGAGATGCCGGTCACCATCAGCATCACCACAAAGCCAATGAGAAAGAAGATTTCCAACATGATTGCTCCTTTGCAACTCAACGTATCTGCAGAGTGAATTACAAGAAGCGTGCCAGAACGGCGAAAGTGCTAACCTATTGAAAAAACGGGGCAGGCATCCAGCAACGCGCCGAATGCCTGGCGAAAAAGACTAACTGTTGGTCAAAATTTTTGTGGGTTACGCCATTTCCACACGCGGCTGACGCACCAGCGCCAGCGCCTGCTCCACCACCCGCGCATCAGCGCCCGGCTTGTGGGCGTTCTCGCTCAGGTGGCGACGCCACTGGCGCGCGCCCGGCACGCCCTGGAACAAACCGAGGATGTGGCGGGTGATGTGGCCGAGATAGGTGCCGTTGGACAGCTCGCGCTCGATATACGGATACAGCGCTTCGACGATCGCCACGCTGTCCGGCACTGCGGTCTGCGCGCCGAACAGTTCGCTGTCGACCCGCGCCAGGATGCCCGGATTCTGGTACGCCTCGCGCCCCATCATCACGCCGTCCAGATGCTGCAGGTGCTGCCGCGCCTCCTCCAGCGTTTTCACCCCGCCGTTGATGGCGATGGTCAGCGCCGGAAAGTCCCGCTTCAGCTGATAAACGCGCGGGTAGTCCAGCGGCGGCACTTCGCGGTTCTCTTTCGGGCTGAGGCCGGAGAGCCAGGCCTTGCGCGCGTGAATGGTGAACATGTCGCACTCGCCGCGCCGGGCGACGGTCTCGATAAAGTCGCACAGGAAGGCGTAGCTGTCCTGATCGTCGATGCCGATGCGGGTCTTCACCGTCACCGGGATCGACACCACGTCGCGCATCGCCTTGATGCAGTCGGCGACCAGCGTCGCCTGCCCCATCAAACAGGCGCCGAACATGCCGTTTTGCACGCGATCGGACGGGCAGCCGACGTTGAGGTTAATCTCGTCGTAACCGCGCTGCTCCGCCAGTTTGGCGCAGTGCGCCAGCGCGGCCGGATCGCTACCGCCCAGCTGCAGCGCCACCGGATGCTCTTCTTCGCTGTAGGCCAGGTAGTCGCCTTTGCCGTGGATGATCGCGCCGGTGGTCACCATTTCGGTGTACAGCAGCGTTTCCTTGGTCAGCAGGCGGTGGAAGTAACGGCAATGACGATCGGTCCAGTCGAGCATCGGCGCGATGGAGAAACGATTGGCGGCGTAGGTTGGGGCGTGGTTGTCTTTCGTCATGCTGAGTTACTGGCTACCTGAGTCTGTCTGGGTTCAACGAACGGCGCGCGGCCGCAAACGGCTATTATAACGACAATCGGCGCCGTTGGGAAAACCGCCTTATCTGCGCCCTATTCCAACGCGCGGATAACCCGGCACGGCTGCCCCAGCGCCAGCACGTTGGCCGGGATGTCGCCGGTCACGATGCTGCCCGCGCCGATAGTGGTGCCGTCGCCGATGGTCACGCCCGGCAAGATCACCACGTTACCGCCGATCCACACATTGCTGCCGATGGACACCGGCTGCGCCGAGGTGCGGAAAGGGAAAGCCGGGTCACCGGTAAAGCGTTCACCGGCCTTCAGCGGATGACTCGGCGTGTAGATTTGCACGTTGGGGCCGATCAGCGTGTTGTCGCCGATGGTGATGGTATTGCAGTCGAGGAACACCGCATTGACGTTGATAAAACAGTTCTTGCCGATGCGGACATGTTGCCCGTAGTCGCACCAGAACGGCGTTTCGATCCAGCTCGCCTCGCCCCAGGCGCCGAACAGTTCGCCGAGCAGACGGTTTTTCTCGTCCGCCTGATGCGAATCCAGCTCGCCCAGGCTTTTGGTCAACGCTCTGGCCCGATGGTACATAGCAATCAATTCTTCATCGCGGCTGTTGTACACCTGGCCGCTTAACAGCTTCTCTCTTTCCGTCATCGCACAAAGCTCCTGCTCATCACGCGGGTGAAGCGCGTTATACCGCTCTCGCCCGCCGCTCTCCAGCGCTAAAACCGGCAATGTTGATTTGTCGCCCTGCGGCGGGGAAAAGTTGTGATGCATCTCTCTTTTAGCGCACTCTGCGCGCCTTTCCCTGCGCAATCCTCAGGGGAAAAGGGGGCAACTCTCGGCGATTCGCCGTAATCATGGTAAAATCGGCTTTTTTACGTACCGGGATATTTGCGATGAACTCAACCACCCAGGAAAAGCTGCTGGCGCAGGCGGAACGCCTCTGCCAACAACGCAATGTGCGATTGACGCCGCAACGGCTGGAAGTGCTGCGTCTGATGACTCAGCAACCCGGTGCAATCAGCGCTTATGACCTGCTCGATCTGCTGCGCGTCGCCGAACCGCAGGCCAAGCCGCCGACGGTCTATCGCGCGCTGGATTTTCTGCTGGAGCAAGGGTTTATCCATAGAGTGGAATCCGCCAACAGCTACGTGCTGTGCCACCATTTTGAACAGCCGATGCACACGTCCGCACTGTTTATCTGCGACCGCTGCGGCCAGGTGACCGAACGCACCACCGAAGGCGTAGAGGAAACGCTGCAGAAGCTGGCGCAGGAAGCCGGATTTGCGCTGCGCCACAGCGTGGTAGAAGCGCACGGTCTGTGCGCCGGCTGCGTGGAGGTTGAGGCGTGCGACAGCAAGCATGACTGCGCCGAACACGATCACAGCATCGCCATCAAGAAGAAGTAAGACGAAGTCAGGTACCTCCCTGTACCTGCGGCCGGGGCGCCAGAGGATGAGAGCGACGCCGGCCTGCGCTGGGCAAGCCGCCTTCAATGGCGGCCCTGCAAATTACCAGCGGTGTTTGGTGTGTTCTTCCCAGGCCTTCACCTCTTTCTCGGCCGCCTCTTTCTGGTAACCGTAGCGCTCCTGGATTTTGCCGACCAGCTGTTCGCGTTTCCCTTCGATGACCGTCAGATCGTCATCGGTCAGCTTGCCCCATTTTTCCTTCACTTTGCCTTTCAGCTGCTTCCAGTTACCGTCGGCTTGATCTTTATTCATAGTCTCTCCGTTAACCTGTGGTGAATCAGTGATCCCTGTCGCCGGCCGGGGTTAACCAGAAATTTTTCTGGCTGATGCTCCCTTCACCTTAAGGAGCACCGTTCCCCTTCATTTACCAGCCACATGATTCATTCTAGTTAAACGTGGAAATAAAAAAGCCAAAATACAGAACAAAAAACCATTAACTGACAAAATAAAAACAAAAAACGCCAGCAAACAACGAACTAACGCGAACGGGACCAGGCTGAAAACATGTAAGCAAACATGACAGAAAACATAAGAAAAACTAACCATTACCCCAACAGAATGCCCGGGTTAATGTGCGGTAAACCAGCTGCCGCGCACCTGGTGGCGGTGCCAAATCCAGCCCAACGCCACGCCGCGCAACGTCAGAAACACCGCCAGCGCCAGCCAAAGCCCGTGGTTGCCAAGCAGCGGCACGCTGAACAGCGTCAGACCATACCCTGCCGCAGCTACCGCCATGCTGTTACGCATCTCGGCGCCGCGCGTGGCGCCGATAAACATGCCGTCCAGCAAATAGCACCACACCCCGACCAGCGGCAGAATGACCTGCCACGGTAAATAATGGGCAGCCAACGCACGCAGCTCCGGCAAGGAGGTCAACGCCGCCACGATCTGCTGGCCGGTAACGGCATACGCCAGGCCGAAGACCAACGCGACCAGCCCCGCCTGCCTGCAGGCCGCGTGCCACACCTTACGCAGTTGGCTATCGTCCCGGGCGCCGTAGGCGTGGCCTGAATGGGCCTCCACCGCATAAGCGAAGCCGTCGAGCGCATAGGCGGTGAACGTCAGCAGATTCATCAATACCGCATTGACCGCCACCACCTCGCTCCCCAGGCGAGCGCCGAAAATGGTCAGCGACGCAAAGCACAGTTGCAGCAACAGTGAACGCAGCATGATATCGCGGTTGAGCGCCAGCAGGCGACGCAGATCGCCGCGCCAGGCCTGGCGCAGCATCGGCAGGGTAATACCGCGCAGGCGCATCACCCGCCACGCCAGCCACAGGCCGAGCAACAGCGTGGCGTATTCGGCGATGGCGGTGGCCGCCGCCGCCCCTCGCACGTTCCAGCCCAGGCCCATCACCAGCCAGATATCCAGTACGATATTCAGCAGGTTGCCGACGATCAGCAGGATCACCGGCGCCCGCACGTACTGCACGCCGAGCAGCCAGCCCAGCAGCACCAGATTGGCCAGCGCCGCCGGGGCGCTGAGCCAGCGGATCTCAAGAAAACGCCGCGCCTGTTCCAGCACTTCGCCATCGCCACCGACAATCCGCAGCGCCAGTTCGATCAGCGGATAACGCAGCAGGACGATCGCCGCTCCGGCCAGCAGCGCCAACAGCAGCGGTTGCATAAAGGCGCGCGCCAGCGCCTGCGGGTTCTGTGCCCCCAGCGCCTGCGCCGCCAGGCCGGTGGTGCTCATGCGCAGGAACAACAGCAGCATGAACAGGAAGCTGGTCGCCACCGCGCCGATCGCCACGCCCCCCAGATAGATCGGGCTGTCGAGGTGGCCGATCACCGCAGTGTCCACCAGCCCGAGCAGCGGCACGGTAATATTGGAGAAAATCATCGGCAGGGCCAGGCGCCACAGAGCTTTATCGGTGTCGCTGGTAAAGGCGGAAATCAAGCGCATGATGAGACGTTCCCGTAGCGGTGGCGAATGGCAAGGTCAGAAACAAAAACGCCCCAGAACAGGGGCGATTGATACAGGAGGCGGCACTGAGGGTGCGACGATTAAATCCAGTCGCCGTTGCGGATCACGCCGACCGCCAGCCCTTCGATAGTGAAATTCTGCTGACGCAGATCGACCACGATCGGTTGGAATTCGTTGTTCTCTGGCAGCAGTTCAACCACGTTGCCGTGCTTTTTCAGGCGCTTGACCGTCACTTCGTCTTCGATGCGCGCCACCACGACCTGGCCATTGCGCACGTCTTGCGTTTTGTGCACCGCCAGCAGATCGCCATCCAGAATGCCGATGTCGCGCATCGACATGCCGTTCACCCGCAGCAGGAAATCGGCGCTCGGTTTAAACAGGGAAGGATCCACCTGGTAGTGCCCTTCGATGTGCTGCTGCGCCAGCAGCGGCTCGCCGGCGGCGACGCGGCCGATCAGCGGCAGCCCCTCTTCTTCTTCCATCAGCAGGCGGATACCGCGCGAAGCACCGGAGACGATTTCGATCACGCCTTTGCGTGCCAGCGCCTTCAGGTGTTCTTCGGCGGCGTTAGGCGAACGGAACCCCAGACGCATCGCGATCTCGGCACGCGTTGGCGGCATGCCCGTTTGCGAAATGTGCTCGCGAATCAGGTCGTAGACCTCTTGCTGTCTGGTAGTTAGTGCTTTCATTCCGCCCCCTGTTTGTTTATACAGTCTTGCTGTGAGTATATACAGGTAAGCGCGGATTGGGAACCGAAGATTAAATAAAAATCAGTCAGTAGGCGCTTTTCGTCAGCCGAAGTGCTGCCATAAGACCGTGCCCCAAACGAACAGCGCGAGCACGATCGCCAGCGACACCGCCGCCGATCCCATGTCCTTGGCCCGGCCGGACAGCTCGTGATGTTCGCTGCCGATGCGATCCACCACCGCCTCGATCGCGCTGTTCAGGATCTCGACGATCATCACCAGCGCTACCGATCCGATCAATAAAATGCGCGCTATCGCACCCACATCCAGCCAGACAGCCAGTATGATAGCCAGGAGGGTGACCACCAGTTCCTGGCGGAACGCCGCTTCGTGTTGCCAGGCGGCGGAAAGCCCTTTATAGGAATAGCCGGCGGCCTTGATGATGCGGGTCAGGCCGGTTGCTTGGTTTGCCATGTTTTCGTGCCTTTCTCAGAGGTCGGTCATAATAAAAAGAGTCTAGAACAGTCCGCGCTGACGGCTCTCGGTTTTCGAACACCACAGATCTGCTACCCGGTTTCTGGTATGCTTGCGGCGCATTGCTAACAAGAGGCTTCACGTTGTTATGTCAGGTTGGCGTAAAATTTATTATAAGATATTGAATTTACCACTTAAATTGTTGGTAAGAAGTAAGGTCATCCCTTCAGATCCGGTTACCGAGCTAGGGTTGGATCCCTCACGGCCGATTTTGTATGTTTTACCTTACAATTCCAAGGCGGATTTGCTGACGCTGCGCACCCAGTGCCTGGCGCAGGATCTGCCCGATCCGCTCAACTCGCTGGAGATCGACGGCACCGTGCTGCCGAGCTACGTGTTCATTCACGACGGCCCGCGCGTGTTCCGCTATTACACCCCGAAAGAAGAGTCGGTAAAGCTGTTCCACGACTATCTGGATCTGCATCGCAGCAATCCGGATCTCGACATTCAGATGCTGCCGGTTTCGGTGATGTTCGGCCGCTCGCCGGGCCGCGAAGGCCACGGTACGCCGCACCTGCGTCTGTTGAACGGCGTGCAGAAATTCTTCGCCGTGCTGTGGCTCGGCCGCGACAGCTTCGTGCGTTTCTCCAACACCGTTTCGCTGCGCCGCATGGCCACCGAACACGGAACGGATAAAACCATCGCGCAGAAACTGGCGCGCGTGGCGCGCATGCACTTTTCGCGTCAGCGCCTGGCCGCCGTGGGCCCGAGCCTGCCGGCCCGTCAGGATCTGTTTAACAAGCTGTTGGCGTCCAAAGCGATCGAAAAAGCGGTCGAGGACGAAGCGCGCAGCAAGAAGATCTCACACGAGAAGGCCCAGCAAAACGCCATCGCGCTGATGGAAGAGATCGCCGCCGATTTCTCCTACGAAACCGTGCGCCTGTCCGACCGCGTGCTGAGCTGGACCTGGAACCGGCTGTATCAGGGCATCAACGTCACCAACGCCGAGCGCGTGCGCCAGCTGGCGCAGGACGGCCACGAGATCGTCTACGTGCCCTGCCACCGCAGCCACATGGACTATCTGCTGCTGTCCTACGTGCTGTATCACCAGGGCCTGGTGCCGCCGCACATCGCCGCCGGCATCAACCTCAACTTCTGGCCGGCCGGCCCGATCTTCCGTCGCCTGGGCGCGTTCTTCATCCGCCGCACCTTCAAGGGCAACAAGCTGTACTCGACGGTGTTCCGCGAATACCTCGGCGAGCTGTTCACCCGCGGTTACTCGGTGGAATACTTCGTGGAAGGCGGCCGTTCCCGCACCGGGCGCCTGCTGGAGCCGAAGACCGGCACCCTGTCGATGACCATCCAGGCGATGCTGCGCGGCGGCACCCGTCCGATCACGCTGGTGCCGATTTACATCGGTTACGAGCACGTGATGGAAGTGGGTACCTATGCCAAAGAGCTGCGCGGCGCCACCAAGGAAAAAGAGAGCCTGCCGCAGATGCTGCGCGGCCTGCGCAAGCTGCGCAACCTGGGCCAGGGTTACGTCAACTTCGGCGAACCGCTGCCGTTGACGGCTTACCTCAACCAGAACGTGCCGCAGTGGCGCGAGTCGATCGATCCGATCGAAGCCCAGCGCCCAAGCTGGCTGACGCCGACGGTCAACGATCTGGCCGGCCAGATCATGGTGCGCATCAACAACGCCGCCGCGGCCAACGCCATGAACCTGTGTTCCACCGCGCTGCTGGCCTCGCGTCAGCGTTCGCTGACCCGCGAACAGCTGATCGAACAGCTCGAGTGCTACCTGCAGCTGATGCGCAACGCGCCTTACGCGCGTGACGTCACCGTGCCGACGCAAACGCCGAACGAGCTGCTGGATCACGCGCTGAACATGAACAAGTTCGAGGTGGAGAAGGACAGCATCGGCGACATCATCATCCTGCCGCGCGAGCAGGCGGTGCTGATGACCTATTACCGCAACAACATCCACCACCTGCTGGTGCTGCCGTCGCTGATCGCCAGCATCGTGATGCATCACCGCCGGGTATCGCGCGCCGAGCTGCTGCGCCAAATCGGCATGATCTATCCGATGCTGAAAGCCGAGCTGTTCCTGCATAACGACAAGGAACAGCTGCCGGAGGTGCTGCGGCCGGTGATCGACGAGCTGATCCGTCAACAGCTGATCTGCGACAAAGGCGACGAGCTGGTGCTGAACCCGGCGCGCATTCGCCCGCTGCAGCTGCTGGCCGCCGGGGTGCGCGAAACCCTGCAACGCTACGCCATCACCATGTCGATCCTCAGCGCCAACCCGAGCATCAACCGCGGCGCGCTGGAGAAAGAGAGCCGCATCATGGCGCAGCGTCTGTCGGTGCTGCACGGCATCAACGCGCCGGAATTCTTCGACAAGGCGGTGTTCTCCACCCTGGTGGCAACGCTGCGCGAAGAAGGCTATATCAACGACAGCGGCGATGCGATCCGCGAGCACACCCTCGAGGTGTACAACATGCTGAGCGATCTGATCACGCCGGAGATCAAGCTGACCATCGAAAGCGTCAACATGCCGGAAGAAACCAACGCCCTGCCGCAATCCGATGCGGAAGAAGAGAAAGACGAGTGATTTCGCCCGGCGCTGAAACACAAAAGGCACCCTCGGGGTGCCTTTTTTCTTGCGGAAGGGAAGCGTTACGTCGGCAGATAGCTCAGCGCGATGCCGATGAACACCACCAGCCCCACATAGTTGTTCTGCAGGAAGGCCTTGAAGCAGGCCTCGCGCTCGCGGCCGGCGATCTGTTTCTGCTGGTGAATGAACAGCGCGCCCGCCAGCAGCAGTGACCAGTAAAACGCCCCGCCGAGCTGCGCCAGATAACCGACCCACACCAGCAGCAGCAGCGTCGCGAACTGCAGCAGCCCGACGATCAGCTTGTCATAACGGCCGAACAGGATAGCGGTGGATTTGATGCCGATCTTCAGGTCATCGTCGCGGTCGACCATCGCATACAGCGTGTCGTAGGCCACCGTCCAGCAGATGTTGGCCAGCAGCAGCAGCCAGCAGCTGAGCGGCAGCGATTCGCTGACCGCCGCATAGCCCATCGGAATGCCCCAGCCGAACGCGGCGCCCAGCACGAACTGCGGCAGGTTGGTCACCCGCTTCATGAACGGGTACGCCCAGGCCAGCGCCAGCGCCGCCAGCGACAGCCAAATGGTCATCGCATTGAGCGTCAACACCAGGCAGAACGAGACCAGCACCAGCACCACGAACAGCACCTTGGCCTCTTTCGCGCTCACCCGGCCGCTCGGCATCGGCCGCCCGGCGGTGCGTTTCACGTAGCCGTCCACCGCGCGATCGGCGTAATCATTCACCACGCAACCGGCGGCGCGCATCAGGAACACGCCGAGCACGAACACCAGCAAAATCGACAGCGGCGGCACGCCTTTCCCGGCCAGCCACAGCGCCCACAGCGTCGGCCACAGCAGCAACAGCGTGCCGATCGGTTTATCAATGCGCATCAAATGGCTGTAAGCCCGCCATTTACTTTGAGTCACGCTTCCCTCCAAGGTCTTGCTCTCCTCTCTTATGCAGGAACCGCTGAATACAGCGGCGAAGCCGGTAAAAACAGTTCGGTCAGCAACAGCGGTTTGCCCGCCAGCCGCAGCCGTGAACGGCGCGCCCACAGCGCGTCCTGCCGGCCGATATGAATATAGTCGCGGGTCAGCTCGCCGCTGCTGAACAGGTAGCGCCCCAGCGGCAGCGTGCCCAGATCCACCAGCGCCTGGTCGGGGCCGGTCAGCGTATTTTCCGGGATCACCGTGCGCCCCAGCAGCCAGGGCTGGTCGTCGCCCAGCAGCACCACTTCGCGCAGCCAGTAGCGCGGGCTGTCGGGCAGGTGCTTCGCCTCGTCGCCCAGCGCCTCGCGCGTGACGAAGCATTCGCGCTGCGGTTCGACGCGCACCTGGGCGCAATGGCGTTCAAATCGGCGGGTCATGGAGCCTAACTCCATCAGCCAGTCGCTGACGGCGGCGGGCGCCGGAGGATCCTGTTCGGACAACCACTCCAGCGGCGGCAGGATGGAATCCCTGATGCCAGACATTGCTTTACTCCTCGCCTGAACCGCAGCCGGTACGGCGCGCCAGACGATACAAACTGTTAACAGGCCCCCATTGTAGCGCAGAAATGCGAAAGCGGCAGGCTGATTCGTGGCGAAAACGGCAGGCCTATCGGCCGGAAAAACCGGGGTTCTGTCATCTTTTTGCCATCCGTATTCTCTATCTTCGTTCCCCGGCACGATGACGATTCTGTGATCGCCTGCAAAGTTTCATCTTTGTCGCGTTGTTCTATCTACGCGCGTAGATACTCTGACACCGCAGCGTTGAATCGCCATGCGTCCGACATCATTTGTCGGCACACCTTTGTTGCCGGCACCAGGGAAACCATCTTTAACCGCGCCCCTCCAGGCGCAGAACAAAAGAGGATAGCACCGTCATGAGCGAAACAACGCTTGCCACTCCACAGACCGCCGACGCCGCGCTGGCGGCCGATGAACGCCTGGCAACCAAAGAGGGGCGCAGCCAATTTTGGCGCGCCACCTTCTCCTGCTGGCTCGGCACCGCCATGGAATACGTCGACTTCGCGCTGTACGGCCTGGCGGCCGGCATGGTGTTCGGCGATGTGTTCTTCCCCGAGGCCACGCCGCTGGTCGCTCTGCTGGCCAGCTTCGCTACCTACTCAGTCGGTTTCGTCGCGCGGCCGATCGGCGCGCTGGTGTTCGGCTGGATCGGCGATCGCAAAGGCCGCCGCGTGGTGCTGATCACCACCGTGGCGCTGATGGGCATTTCTACCACGCTGATCGGCCTGATCCCGTCCTATGCGCAAATCGGCGTCTGGGCGCCCACCTGCCTGGTGATCCTGCGCTTCGCGCAGGGATTCGGCGCCGGCGCGGAGCTGTCCGGCGGCGCGGTGATGCTGGCGGAATACGCGCCGGCCAAGCGGCGCGGGCTGGTGGCCTCGATCATCGCCATCGGCTCCAACAGCGGCACCCTGCTGGCGTCGCTGGTATGGCTGCTGGTGCTGCAACTCGACAAGGAAGATCTGATGAGCTGGGGCTGGCGCATTCCGTTCCTCGCCAGCATTCTGATCGCCGGGGTGGCGCTGTACCTGCGCCGTCACGTGCGCGAAACGCCGGTGTTCGAGCGCGAGCTGCAACAAAACCACCAGCGCATGCTGGACGCCGCTCAGGCCGCGCCGGACTCACGCAGCTACCTGCAGCGCACCAAAGCGTTCTGGGTGATGCTCGGCCTGCGCATCGGCGAAAACGGCCCCTCCTATCTGTGCCAGGGCTTTATCGTCGGCTACGTCGCCAAGGTGCTGATGGTCGATAAATCGGTGCCGGCGCTGGCGGTGCTGATCGCCTCGCTGTGCGGTTTTCTGGTGATCCCGCTGGCCGGCTGGCTGTCCGATCGCTTCGGCCGCCGCGTCACCTACCGCTGGTTCTGCCTGCTGCTGGTGCTGTACGCCTTCCCGGCGTTCTGGCTGCTCGACAGCCGTGAACCGGCGATCGTCATCTCGGTGATCGTGGTCGGCATGTGCATCGCATCGCTGGGGATCTTCGGCGTGCAGGCGGCCTACGGCGTCGAACTGTTCGGCGTGAAGAACCGCTACTCCAAGATGGCGTTCGCCAAGGAGCTCGGCTCGATCCTCTCCGGCGGCACCGCGCCGCTGATCGCCACCGCGCTGCTCTCCGGCTTCGGTCACTGGTGGCCTGTCGCCGCCTATTTTGTTGTAATGGCGGGCATCGGCTTAATCACCACCTTCTTTGCTCCCGAAACCCGCGGCCGCGATCTCAATCTGCCGCAGGATGCCGCGTAGCGAGAAGGCGAACAGGATCTCAATTTGGATAATCACTCCGCGCGACGCGTTACCCGCGCCGACGTGGCCCGCGTAGCGGGCACCTCCGTCGCCGTGGTCAGCTACGTGATCAACAACGGCCCGCGCCCGGTGGCGGAAGCCACCCGGCTGCGCGTGCTGGCGGCGATCGAGCAGACCGGCTACCGGCCGAACGACATCGCGCGGGCGCTGGCCTCCGGCAGCACGCAAACCTACGGGCTGGTGGTGCCGGATATTTCCAACCCGTTCTTCGCCACTCTGGCGCGGGCGCTGCAGCAGGAAGCCTTCAGCCGCGGCCGCGTGCTGCTGCTGGGCGATGCCGGCGACGATCGTCAGCGCGAGTATGAGCTTATCAACAACCTGCTGCGCCGCCAGGTCGATGGCCTGCTGTACACCAGCGTCGATCGCCACCCGTGGTTCGATCTGATCCGCGCTTCCGGCACTCCCTGCGTGATGATAGACACCATCGATAGCCAGGCCGGCGTTTGCGCCATCCGCGTCGACGAGCGCGACGCCGCTTGTCAGGCGACCCGCCATCTGCTGCAGCACGGCTATCGCGACATCGGCATTTTTATCGGTCCGCTGACCATGCTCAACGCGCAGGATCGCCTGAACGGCTGGCGCGATGCGCTGCTGGAGGCGGGCATCGCGCCACGCGACGAATGGATTTTCGAAGCGCCCTACACCCGCCAGGGCGGTTACCAGGCCACCCAGCGCCTGGTGCAAGGCCCGCGCCCGCGCGCCGTTTTCACCTCCAACGAGCAGCAGGCGCTCGGCTGCCTGTCGGCGCTGGCGGAGCATGGGCTGCGCGCGCCGGACGATCTGGCGCTGATCTGTTTTAACGGCACACAGCAATCCGAATTCAGCGTGCCGCCGCTCAGCGCGGTCGAGCAGCCGATCGACGCCATGGCCAAGCGGGCCATCGCCATGCTGGCCGCCGGCGCCGCGCCCGCCGAGCTGCATGAATTCGCTTTTCAACTGCGCATCCGCCGTTCGTGCGGCTGTTAGCGGTTTTTCAGGACACCTTATATGCGTTTAATCATTGATTGCGATCCCGGCAACGGCGTTCCCGGCGCCAACGTCGACGACGGCCTGGCGCTAGCCCTGGCGCTGGCAGCCAAACCGCAGCTGCAGCTGGAGTTGATCAGCATCGTGGCCGGCAACACCCCGCGCGAAGTGGGCTTCGCCGTCGCTACCGACCTGCTGGCGCAGAGCGGCTATCAGGTGCCGGTCGCCCTCGGCGCGGCGCGCGCCCTGAGCGAACCGCCGGAGCCGTGGCGCGCACACCTGGACCGCCCGATCGCCGATCCTAAGCTGGCGGCGCTGTGGCGTGACCTGCCCGCGCCCTCGCTGGCCAACGCGCCCGCGCCGGACGCCGCCATCGCCATCGGCGAACTGATCTGCCGGCATCCCGGCGAGATCACGCTGGCGGCGATCGGCCCGCTGACCAACGTTGCGCACGCCATGCAGCTTTACCCGCAGATGGCGCAGGCGGTGAAAGAGATCGTGATCATGGGCGGCGTGTTCAACGTTGAGGGATATATCAAGGACACCAATTTCGGCCTGGATCCGGAAGCGGCGCGGCTGGTGTTGAACAGCGGCGCCGCTATCACGCTGGCGCCGCTGGACGTCACCACCCAGACCATGCTGACCCAGGCGGATCTGGCCGCGTTGACCCAGCCGGATACCCCGCTGTGCCGCTATTTGCGCGCCACGACGCAGCCGTGGATCGACTATTCGCGCCATACGCGGCGCCTGCCGGGCTGCTGGATCCATGATGCGCTGGTGATCGCCTGGCTGCTGGCACCGCAGCTGGTCACCACCGAGATGTTTCATGTGGATGTGGCGCTGGAAGGGGCGTTGACGCGCGGCAGCTCACGCCGCTGGCGGCCGGACAGCCTGCGCCTGACGGTCGGCATGCCGGCGCCGCAGGGCAAGCCGGTGCGCGTCATGCAGCAGGTGGACAACGCCCGTCTGCTGGCGTTGATCGGCGCAACGCTGGCCCGCGGATGAAAAAAGGTGCGCCAAAGCGCACCAATCATCGAGCCAGCATCGGCAGCGCCGGGTGTTACCCCTTGCCTTTAACGCTGCTGATAAACGTTTTACGCGCGGTGGTCGAGCCCAGTTTCTCGGCCTCATTCATCAGCTTCAGCGCCTTGTCGATATCGCCCGCCTTCACCGCCTGCTTGATGCCGTTATTGAAGTAGCTTTCGGTATCGTTGAGCATCGGCTCCGCCGGTTTCTCCGGCGCTGGCGCAGGCGCCGCCACGGCGGCAGGGGCGCTCGAGCCCACCACCACCGGCGCCACGGTCGGCGCAGGCTGCAGCATGCCGATCATCACGTTGCCGGTGCCCTGTTCCGCGGTCACCTTAAGCTTCAGCGTGCCGGTCGTCGCGTGGCCGGCGATCGGATCCGGGATATCCGGCACCGCGTTGCCCACGCCCTGCGCATAGGCCTTGGCCGGGTTGGTCAGCTGCGTGGTTTTCGCCAAGTCCTGACGGGTGGTGTACACCAGCAGGTAAATCTGTTTTTGACCGAGCGCCGGCGTCAGTTTCAGCGTGCCTTCGAGGCGATCGGAGGACATCGCCCCCGGCGGCTGATACGGGAAATAGCTGCTCGGGTAATACGCCGCCGGGCGCAGATGCTCATCCAGCACCAGCACGCTCGGCGCGTACAGCGAATTGTTTTTGGCGAGGCTGCTCAGCGTCACTTCCAGCGAACCGCGATCGGCCGGCAGCGTATAGGCGGCGATCGCCCCCTGAATTTCGCCCTGATTGAGCTGCGGGCTGACGGCGTCGAGCTTCACCTCTTGCGACACCGGCGGCTGCAGCGGCTGCCACGGCAGGCTTTGCAGCGTGGCGGCGCTGATGGCCGGCGCGACGGAAACGTTGGCCGGCGTGTCGGCGTTGGCCGCCAAAGGCGCGCCGACGGTCAGCGCCAGCGACAGGCAGAGTGACAGCAGATTCTTTTTCATCGTTATATCCTCTTTCAGCGCCGCGGCGGATCAGGCAAGAGATCCGGCCGCGGCGAATGCGGTTGGGGGAGAGCCGATAGCCCTCCCCGCCCTGTCGTCGTTACCACCAAATTTCCATCTGGGCGCCGAAGGTGACTTCGTCATCCTTGCCGCGGCTGAAGGTATGCATGCTGGTGTCGTTGTAAGCGGTGCCGGTGTTATACCCGGTGTCGTCACCGGTGGCGTAGCCCCACTTCTCATCCCACTTGGCGTAGGTGGCGAACAGACGGATGGCCGGACGCGACCAGATGCTGTTGCCCGCCTGCCACTGCTGCGCCAGGGTCACTTTATACTGGCCGTTGCGATCGCCGGTGCGCTGGGATTTGACGTTGTCATAGCCGGCTTCCAGCAGGGTGCTCATGATCGGCGTCCATTTGTACATCGGGCGCACGCCCACGGTGTACCAGGTGGTGCCGTTGTTGTTATCGCGGTCGATGTCCTGGAACATGGCGACGTACATCAGCGCCCATTGATCGTTGAAGTCGATGGCGCCGTGATCCAGCACGCGGATCATCTTGCCGTTGTTATCGATGGTGGCGCCTTCGTTGCGGCCGTTGTTCTGCGAGGTCATCGAGTCGGTGGCGTACTGCAGCACGAATTTGTTGTAGCCGTTCAGGATGCTCTGCGTGTGTTCCGCAGTGAACATCCAGCCGTCTTTGCTGGCGCCGTCGGCCAGGCGATAGTTATCCTGCGCATTGGCGCGGCCGTAGTCCACGCCCAGCTCCAGGGTGCCGCCCGGGTTCAGCTCCAGGCCGGCCAGACGCAGGTCGAAGGTGTCGTTGACGGTTGGGCGCTGTTTCCATTCGTTATCCAGGTAGCCGTAAGAGCCGCCGGATTCGGAGTTGCGGGTCACGGCGGCGGACAGCTTGCCGAAGCCCAGATCGATGTTTTCCAGACCGGCGCCCGGGCCGGAGATATCCCAGTAGTAGAAGTCGATCATGTGAACGTCATGACGCTGATAGAAGCGCTTACCGGCCCACAGCGTGGAGCCCGGCAGCCAGTCGATCAGGTTTTTACCCTGCACGTTGACTTCGCGGAAGCCCGGGGTCACGTCTTCCCAGTCGGAACGTTGCGAGACCGAATAGGCCAGGTTGGTGTCGAAATAGAAGCTCTTGTCGCCTTCTTTCCACACTTCCTGCCCCAGTTTCAGTTCGGCGTAGGTTTCGCATTCGTTGCCGAGACGGTATTTGCTCGCGGCACCGGTGGCCTTGAAGCACTGTTGCTCACCGCCGCTGCCGGTCCAGCCGATGCCGGAACGGGCGTAACCGTGAAAATCCACGGCCAGCGCCTGGGTAGAGAGAACACCGGCGGCGACAGCCAGTGCCAGAGGAAGTTTGCGCAGAGTAGTCATCATTATTCTCCTGTTATACCGACTTTGATGCTTTAAACGCCCGGCTCCTGGTGCAGCCGTTTACATGCCGTACCGTCTTCACGGAACAGGTGGCAACGATGAGGCGGCAGGCCGATGGCGAATGTGGCACCTTCTTCTACCAGCACCACGTCATTCTGGCGGTACACCAGGTTTTGACGGATGGCCGGGATTTGGATGTGGATTTGCGTCTCGTTGCCGAGCTGCTCCACCACCTGTACGTCGCCGGTAAGCCGCACTTCTGAGGCTTCGCCGGGCAGCAGATGTTCAGGGCGAATGCCCAGTGACAGGTTGGCGCCGGGCTGAACGCCCTCGCCTTCCACCGGCAGCCAGACCAGCTGGCGGTTGGGCAGTTCGACCTGCACCTGTTGCGGCTGCGCCGCGGTCACCTTGACCGGCAGGAAGTTCATCTTCGGCGAGCCGATAAACCCGGCGACGAAGCGGTTGGCCGGGTAGTGATACAGCTCCAGCGGCTTGCCGACCTGCGCCACGCGACCGGCGTCGAGCACCACGATCTTGTCGGCCAGCGTCATCGCTTCGACCTGATCGTGGGTGACGTAAATCATGGTGCGCTGCAGGCGCTTGTGCAGACGGGAGATCTCGATGCGCATCTGCACCCGTAGCGCGGCGTCGAGGTTGGACAGCGGTTCGTCGAGCAGGAACACGTCCGGCTCGGCCACCAGCGTGCGGCCGATCGCCACGCGCTGACGCTGCCCGCCGGACAGCGCCTTCGGCCGCCGATCGAGCAGGTGCGCCAGCTGCAGCACCTCGGAAACCTGATTCACCCGTTGATTGATTTCCGCTTTCCTGGCGCCGGCCAGCTTCAGGCCGAACGACATGTTGTCCGCCACCGACAGGTGCGGATACAGCGCGTAGGACTGGAACACCATGCCGATGCCGCGCTCGGAAGGCGGCACCTCATTCATGCGTTTCTCGCCGATCAGCAGGTCGCCGGAGGTGATGTCCTCCAGCCCGGCGATCATGCGCAGCAGCGTCGATTTACCGCAGCCCGACGGCCCGACAAACACCACAAACTCGCCGTCTTCGATGGTCAGATTGACGTCTTTGGAAATCACGGCCTCACCGAAGGCCTTATAAACGCTGCGCAGTGTCACGCTAGCCATGCGTTACTCCCCTGCTTTCGCAGTTAACATGTCGTGTGAAAATGGCGGAGGCAAAGCCCGCCAAAACCCATTGATGACCCTCTTGCTGCGCGCCGTGCTGCCATGCCAACGGCAAGGTCGCCTCAGACGGCGCGGCCGCCTGAGTATAAGGCTGCAGGTTTATCAGCGCTTCAAGGCATTGATCCTGATGGGTAATAAGTAAGCGCACCACGCCGTCCCGCTGGCTGATCGCGTTCAATTCGCCGCGCTGGATGAGCGGCGAACGGCGCAGGGCCAACAGCGCCTGGCAGTAACGTAAGGTGGAGTGGCTGTCGTGCTGTTGGCGGCTGATGGCCAATGCGCGGTGTTCGATCGCCACCTGTTGATACCAGCTGATTTCGCCGGCGGTGACCTGTTCGGGGGCTTCATGCCACGGCATCGGCGTTTGCGCGCCGCGCGGATCCTGCAGCCCGGCGGCATGCGGCAGCCCCAGCTCCTCGCCCTGGTACAGGCAGATCGGCGCCGGCAACATCGCCAACAGCGTCAAAAAGGCGGCGGCGGAACGCAGGTCGCCCTGCCCCCAGCGGCTGACCACTCTTGGCTGATCGGCGTCGCCGGTGCTCCACAGGCTGTCCACCAACGTGGCGCGGCGGGCGTGTAGCACCGCCACCAGCTTCTCCGCGCTGAACGGCATCACGTCCAGCGCCAGCGCGCCGTGGACGAACCGCTGTGGCGCAACGGCATTGCGAACGCGGTTGGCTTCATCGCCATACCACAGCGTCAGCCCTTCGGCCGTCACCGTCGCCTCGGCCTCCGGCGCCAGCATCTGCGGCAGCAACAGGCCGTCGATCGACAGCGCTTTCAGGTACGGCAGCGCCGCCAGCATGCCGTGCGCGTCGCCCACGCCGTCCCCGTTTCCGTCACGGAAACTGGCCGGATGGATCCGGTACAGGGTGGGCTGAGTGGCGATAGGCATTGACGACATAAATCCGATATCCCTGCTGCGCGTGGCGTTAAAAATCAATGGGCCGATAGTGCGGGAGTCGCCGGAAAGGGTAATCATCCGTAACAGGATTTTTCATGGGGGAGGAGGCGGGAGGATGAGAGAACGACCGCGGCGATGAGAAGTTCCGCGCTTAAGGCAAATCTGTGATCCGTCTGGCAAAAATCGCCCCCCTATTTTGTGCCTGACGCCACAGAATAGAGCGCAACGTTAACTGGATCACACTCCTCATCTCAGGGGCGTAGAGGGGGGGAGGATGAGAATATGTCGCGTTGTGACCCACTATTACCGCGAAACGTCACTCCTTGATTTATGTGCCCACAAAAAGAAGGACTGGATTATGACTCGCAGCATTACCCTCGCCCGCACGCTGGCGCTCTCGGCACTGGCCACCCTGGTGCTCTCTTCTTCCGCCTTCGCCAAGATCGAGGAAGGCAAACTGGTTATCTGGATCAATGGCGACAAGGGCTATAACGGCCTGGCCGAAGTCGGCAAGAAATTCGAAAAAGACACCGGCATCAAGGTTACCGTCGAACACCCGGACAAGCTGGAAGAAAAATACCCGCAGGTGGCCGCCACCGGCGACGGCCCTGACATCATTTTCTGGGCCCACGACCGCTTCGGCGGCTATGCGCAGTCCGGCCTGCTGGCCGAAATCCACCCGTCCAAAGCCTTCCAGGACAAGCTGTTTCCGTTCACCTGGGACGCCGTGCGTTATGACGGCAAGCTGATCGGCTACCCGATCGCCGTCGAGGCGCTGTCGCTGATTTACAACAAAGACCTGGTCAAACAGCCGCCGAAGACCTGGGAAGAGATCCCGGCGCTGGACAAGCAGCTGCGCGCCAACGGCAAGAGCGCCATCATGTGGAACCTGCAGGAACCCTACTTCACCTGGCCTATCATCGCCGCCGACGGCGGTTATGCCTTCAAGTATGAAAACGGTAAATACAACATCAAGGATGTCGGCGTCGCCAACGCCGGTTCGCAGGCAGGTCTGCAGTTCATCGTCGATCTGGTGAAAAACAAGCACATCAACGCCGATACCGATTACTCGATCGCCGAAGCCGCGTTCAACAAAGGCCAGACCGCGATGACCATCAACGGGCCGTGGGCCTGGAACAACATCGAGCAGAGCAAAATCAACTACGGCGTGACGCTGCTGCCGACCTTCAAAGGCAAACCGTCCAAGCCGTTCGTCGGCGTGCTGACCGCCGGCATCAACGCCGCCAGCCCGAATAAAGAACTGGCGACCGAGTTCCTCGAGAACTACCTGCTGACCAACGAAGGGCTGGCGGACGTCAACAAAGACAAGCCGCTGGGCGCGGTGGCACTGAAGTCCTACCAGGAAACGCTGGCCAAAGATCCGAAGATCGCCGCCACCATGCAGAACTCGCAAAACGGGGAAATCATGCCGAACATCCCGCAGATGAGCGCCTTCTGGTACGCCGAACGCAGCGCGGTGATCAACGCCGTCAGCGGCCGTCAGACGGTGAAAGCCGCGCTGGACGACGTGCAGACCCGCATCACCAAGTAACGACGTCGTGCGGGGTGCCACGGTGCCCCGCCGTTGCTTCACAGAAAGGAACGCCCTATGCAATTCGCTCACGCCGGGACGCCTGCGCGTAAAAAATCGAAGTGGTGGCAAAGCGACGCGCTGAAATGGCTGGTAGTCAGCCTGTTCAGCCTGGTGACCTGCTACCTGATTGTGTTGATGTATGCACAGGGTGAATACCTGTTCGCCATCCTGACGCTGATCCTGGTCAGCGCCGGGCTTTACGTCTTCGCCAACCGCCGCGCCTACGCCTGGCGCTATGTGTATCCCGGCGTCGCCGGCATGGGGCTGTTCGTCCTGTTCCCGCTGATTTGCACCATCGCCATCGCCTTCACCAACTACAGCAGCACCAACCAACTGACCTTCGAGCGCGCGCAATCGGTGCTGATGCAGCGCCAGTTCCAGAGCGGCAAAACCTTTACCTTCGGCCTCTACCCGGCGGAAAACCAGCAGTGGCGCCTGCAGCTGACGCCGCCGGACGGCGAAGCACCGCTGATCTCCGAGCCTTTCCGCCTCGACGCCGCCGCGCCGCAAACCCTGAAACTGACGGCACAGAGCGCCGCGCCGCAGGGCGAGCGCGCCACGCTGCGGATGATCACCCAGAACCGGCAGGCGCTGAGCCAGCTGGTGGCGCAGCTGCCCGACGGCGGTGAATTGCGCATGAGCTCCCTGCGCCAGTTCTCCGGCACCCGCCCGCTGTATGCGCTGGACCAAGACGGCAGCACGCTGACCAATAACCAGACCCAGGTGCGCTACCGGCCGAACGGCGACACCGGCTTCTATCAGGCGATCAACGCCGACGGCGGCTGGGCGCAGGAAACCCTGAGCCCAGGCTATACCGTCACCACCGGCTGGAAGAACTTCCTGCGGGTGCTGCAGGACGAGGGCATCAAGAAACCGTTCGTGTCGATCTTCATCTGGACCATCGTGTTCTCGGTGATGACGGTGATCCTCACCGTGGCGGTCGGCATGGTGTTGGCCTGCGTGGTGCAGTGGGAGGCGCTGAAAGGCAAGGCGATCTACCGTGTGCTGCTGATCCTGCCCTATGCGGTGCCGTCATTCATCTCGATCCTGATCTTCAAAGGTTTGTTCAACCAGAGCTTCGGCGAGATCAACATGATGCTCAGCCATCTGTTCGGCATCAAACCGGCCTGGTTCAGCGATCCGCTCACCGCCAAGAGCATGATCCTGATCGTCAACACCTGGCTCGGCTACCCGTACATGATGATCCTGTGCATGGGGCTGCTGAAGGCGATCCCGGACGATCTGTACGAGGCCTCGGCGATGGACGGCGCCAACCCGTGGCAAAACTTCTTCCGCATCACCTTACCGCTGCTGATCAAGCCGCTGACGCCGCTGATGATCGCCAGCTTCGCCTTCAACTTTAACAACTTCGTGCTGATCCAGCTGCTGACCAACGGCGGCCCGGACATGATCGGCACCACCACGCCGGCCGGCTATACCGATCTGTTGGTCAGCTACACCTACCGCATCGCCTTCGAAGGCGGCGGCGGGCAAGACTTCGGGCTGGCGGCCGCCATCGCCACGCTGATCTTCCTGTTGGTGGGCGCGCTGGCGATCCTGAATTTGAAAGCCAGCAAGATGAACTTCGATTAGGGAGAATGACGATGGCCATGGTTCAACCCAAATCCCAGCGCCTGCGCCTGTGGATCACCCATATTTTGATGCTGTGCTTTATCGCCCTGATCATGTTCCCGCTGCTGATGGTGGTCGCCATCTCGCTGCGCTCCGGCAACTTCGCCACCGGCAGCCTGATACCGGAAACCCTCTCCTGGGATCACTGGCGGCTGGCGCTCGGCTTCAGCGTCACCCACGCCGACGGCAGCGTGACGCCGCCGCCGTTCCCGGTGCTGCTGTGGCTGTGGAACTCAGTCAAGATCGCGGCGATCACCGCCATCGGCATCGTGACGCTGTCTACCACCTGCGCCTACGCCTTTGCCCGCATGCGCTTTCGCGGCAAGAGCACGCTGCTGAAAAGCATGCTGATCTTCCAGATGTTCCCGGCGGTGCTGTCGCTGGTGGCGCTGTACGCCCTGTTCGATCGCCTGGGCCAGTACATTCCGTTTATCGGCCTGAACACCCACGGCGGCGTGATCTTCGCCTACATGGGTGGCATCGCGCTGCACGTCTGGACCATCAAGGGCTATTTCGAAACCATCGACAACTCGCTGGAAGAGGCGGCGGCGCTGGACGGCGCCACGCCGTGGCAGGCGTTCCGTCTGGTGTTGCTGCCGCTGTCGGTGCCGATTCTGGCGGTGGTATTCATTCTGTCGTTTATCGCCGCCATCACCGAAGTGCCGGTGGCGTCGCTGCTGCTGCGCGATGTGAACAGCTACACGCTGGCGGTGGGGATGCAGCAATATCTCAACCCGCAGAACTACCTGTGGGGCGACTTCGCCGCCGCCGCGGTGCTGTCGGCGATACCGATCACCGCCGTGTTCCTGCTGGCGCAGCGCTGGCTGGTGGGCGGCCTGACGGCCGGCGGCGTGAAGGGGTAATTTGTGCCACTGCAGTGCGTTTGATGTCTTTCCGCGATAGCGGTAATCCTGTGTCTTTGGCGGCCTCTGGCCGCCATTTTTATCTCCGCTACTCCCGTTTCAGCCGATCGGTGTTTGCCAGATAAAGCGTCACCACCAGCACCAATATCGCCGCGGCGTAGATCAGGGTATCGATGGGGTTTTTGTGATCTACGATAATCAAACGAATAATCGCGGTAATGCCAATGTAAATAAAATAGCGCAGCGGGAAATGATAACCCGACTCAAAATACTTGACGATCAAGGCGATAAATTCAAAGTACAGGAAATAAATCACAATGCCTTCAATCAACAGGTAAGAGGACGACTCTTCGCTGTTGATAAATAACACCTTCGCCAGGTGGAGGGTTTCCTTGACCAGAAACACCACCAGAATGGCCGCCAGCAGCAGCAAGCCCACGTTCAGCACCCGCTGCAGCCCCTTCGCTATCATTATCGAACGCGACGTTTTTGCCATAAAACCTCTCTCTGAATACCGCGTATATGATTCAACCGTGCCAATATAGGCATTGTCCTAAAAATTCCACCCCTCGCGAAAGCACTTTAAACCCCATTTAATTCATCACGTTATAATAAGATGTTTCTGACCTATAGATTTGTAGCAAATCGAAATGTCAACTATCATGGGACACAGAGATCTTTACATAAAACCAATAACCTCGAATTAACAAGGGAATTCTTTATGCGCGCTAAACTTAACGGACTGGTCGCTGCGGGCCTGTTTACCTGTGCATTGTCCGGCCACGCCGCCGGCCTGGTAGCCCCTGACAACGATCTGCGTAACGATCTCGCCTGGCTGTCTGACCGCGGCGTCATCAACGTCAGCCTGTCCACCTGGCCGCTGAGCCAGGAAGAGATCAGCTCCGTTATCGCGCAGGCCAAGCCGGTGACCAACACCGAGAAAAACGTTATCGACCGCGTACAACGCCGCGTCGATGCCCTGAAAGCCAACATTCGCGTCAGCGGTTACGCCTCGACCGATAAACCCGGCACCCCGCAGGGCTTCGGCCAAAACGAATACGCCGACGATCGCCTGACCATCGGCGCCGGCGCCAACGGCGAGTTCTGGGACGTGCGTCTGCAGGGCTCGGTGGAAGGCGATCAGCGCGTCAGCGACGGCTCCAAATTCAACATGAACGGCTCCTACGGCGCGGTGAAAATCTGGAACCAATGGCTCTCCTTCGGCGAGGTTTCCCAGTGGTGGGGCCCGGGCTACGACGGCAGCCTGATCCGCTCCGACGCCGCGCGCCCGGTGGCCGGCTTTATGCTGCAGCGCGCCGACCAATCGCCGTTTGAAACCCCGTGGCTGTCGTGGATCGGCCGCTGGCAATACCAGTTGTCCGCCGGCCAGCTGTCGCAGTACGCTGCCGTGCCGGACACCAAGCTGATCGGTGGCCGCCTGACCATGATGCCGACCGACTTCCTGGAGTTGGGCGCTTCGCGCGTCATGATGTGGGGTGGTGATGGCCGTCCGCACTCCTGGAGTTCCTTCTGGGATGGCGTCACCGGCAACGACAATACCGGCGATCCGAAAAACGATCCGGGCAACCAGTTGGGCGGTTTTGACTTCAAACTCAAGCTGCAGCCGCTCATCGGCATGCCGGTCAGCCTGTATGGCCAGATCACCGGTGAAGATGAAGCAGGCATGTTGCCTTCGCATAACGCCTACATGCTGGGGCTTGAAGGCCATCCGGAATGGGGCCCGACCACGATCAACTGGCATATCGAAGGTACTGATACCCGCTCTAACGGCAACGCCAACAACGTGATGTACAACCACTACATCTATCGGGGCGGTTACTACCAGCAAGGTTACCCGCTGGGCCATGCGATGGGCGGCGACGGTCAGATGCTGTCCGGCCGCGTGGAAATGGTGCTGGACGACGGCCAGCGTTGGAGCACCCGTCTGGTGTACGCCAAGGTGAATCCGAACAACCAAACCATCAACCGGGCGTTCCCGCGTTCCGATACGCTGAAAGGCATTCAGCTCGGCTGGGGTTACAGCTTCGATTCTCAGGTTAAATTCGATACCAGCCTGTGGTACACCAACAGCGATCACAGCACCGCCGACGACGTGGGCGCCGGCGTCAGCTTCGAAGTGCCGATCAACCTGTAATTTTTTGCAGACGTAAAAAAACCCGCCGCGGCGGGTTTTTTATTGGCTTCAGCTCAGGCGCTTAGCGCCATTCCTTGAAGCGGTTGATCAGCGCATTGGTCGAGCTGTCGTGGCTGCTGATTTTCTCGCTGCCCGCCAGCTCCGGCAGGATGCGGTTAGCCAGCTGTTTGCCCAGCTCCACGCCCCACTGATCGAAGGTGAAGATGTTCAGGATCGCGCCCTGGGTGAAGATCTTGTGCTCGTACAGCGCGATCAGGCTGCCCAGGCTGAACGGGGTGATTTCGCGCAGCAGGATCGAGTTGGTCGGGCGGTTGCCTTCAAACACTTTGAACGGCGCCACGTGCTTGACCTGCTCAGGGGTTTTACCCTGCGCCGCGAACTCGGCCTCCACCACGTCCAGCGACTTGCCGAACGCCAGCGCTTCGGTCTGAGCGAAGAAGTTGGACAGCAGTTTGGCGTGATGATCGCCCAGCGGATTATGGCTGATGGCCGGCGCGATGAAGTCGCAAGGCACCAGCTTGGTGCCCTGGTGGATCAGCTGGTAGAACGCATGCTGGCCGTTGGTGCCCGGCTCGCCCCAAATGATAGGGCCGGTCTGATAATCCACCGGATTGCCGTTGCGATCGACGTACTTGCCGTTGGATTCCATGTTGCCCTGCTGGAAGTAAGCGGCAAAACGGTGCATGTACTGATCGTACGGCAGAATGGCTTCGGTTTCGGCGCCGAAGAAGTTGTTGTACCAGATACCGATCAGCGCCAGCAGCACCGGCAGGTTCTTCTCCGCCGGCGTTTCGGCGAAGTGCTTGTCCATGGCGTGCGCGCCGCTCAGCAGCTGCTCGAAGTTGTCATAACCGATGGACAGCGCGATCGACAGACCGATCGCCGACCACAGGGAGTAACGGCCCCCTACCCAGTCCCAGAATTCGAACATGTTGTCGGTATCGATGCCGAACTCGGCCACCGCTTTGCCGTTGGTGGACAGCGCGGCGAAGTGCTTGGCCACGTGTTGTTGATCGGCGGCGCTGCTCAAGAACCAGTCGCGCGCGCTGTGGGCGTTGGTCATGGTTTCCTGAGTGGTGAAGGTTTTGGAGGCCACCAGGAACAGCGTGGTTTCCGGGTTCAGCGACTGCAGCGTTTCGGCGATATGGGTGCCGTCGACGTTGGAGACGAAGTGCATGTTCAGGTGGTTTTTATACGGGCGCAGCGCTTCGGTCACCATGTAAGGGCCGAGATCCGAACCGCCGATGCCGATGTTCACCACGTCGGTGATCGGTTTGCCGGTGTAGCCTTTCCACTCGCCGCCGATGACGCGCGCGCAGAACTGTTTGATCTTGGCCAGCACCGCGTTCACTTCCGGCATCACGTCTTTGCCGTCGACCAGGATCGGGCTGTTGCTGCGGTTGCGCAGGGCAATGTGCAGCACCGCGCGATCTTCGGTGCGGTTGATTTTCTCACCGGCGAACATCGATTTGATGGCGCCTTGCAGATCGGTTTCTTTCGCCAGCGCCTGCAGCTTCTCCAGGGTTTCCTGCGTGATACGGTTCTTGGAATAGTCCACCAACATTTGGTCGTTGAAGGTCGCGGAGAACCTGGAGAAACGATCGCTGTCCTGGGCGAACAGGTCGGCGATCCGTACGTCTTTCATCTGTGCATAATGTTGCTGCAGGGCTTGCCAAGCAGCGGTTTGACTAGGATTGATATTTTTCATAGCAACACTCTTAGGCTTGAGAATAAAAATGACGCGTTGTCCGATTGTAGCCTGTTCGACTGTGATTATGATCTCTTTTCTTGCGATAGGCGCTAACTGTCAACGCAGTGCCGCCTCGTTTCAGCTTTCACTCTATACTTTTGGCTAACGGCCTGTTATCGGGGTTGCCGAATTGTCATCAGGCTGTGTCATTGTTGCTTATTTCGTCATTTGAAAGGGATCTCGCTTATGGAATTATCTGCCCCGCTCATGTTGGTGCTTATCGGCCTGGCGTCGCTGCTGGCGCAGTGGCTGGCCTGGCTGCTGCGCCTGCCGGCCATTTTGCCGTTGTTGCTGTTCGGCATCGTGCTCGGCCCGACGGTGCATCTGGTGCAGCCGGATCTGCTGTTCGGCGATCTGCTGTTTCCGCTGGTGTCGCTGTCGGTGGCGATCATCCTGTTCGAAGGGGCGCTGACGCTGCGTTTCGAGGAGATACGCGGCCTCGGCGGCGTGGTGCGCAATCTGGTCACCGTCGGCATGCTGGTCACCTTTCTGGTCATCAGCCTCGCCAGCTGGTGGCTGCTGGATTTCCCGCCGGAGCTGGCGGCTCTGATCGGCGCGGTGACGGTGGTGACCGGGCCGACGGTGATCGCCCCGCTGATGCGCGTGGTGCGGCCAAACGCCAACATTAACCAGGTGCTGCGCTGGGAAGGGATCGTCATCGATCCGGTCGGCGCCATCTTCACCCTGCTGGTGTTCGAATTCATCGTGCTGAAACAGAATGCGGAGTCCTATACCCATCTGTTTTGGACGCTGGGCATGACCGCCGCCGTCGGCCTGATCGCCGGCGCGCTGTTCGGCTACCTGCTCGGCCTGGCGCTGCGCCGCGTCTGGCTGCCGCGCTACCTGCAGAACCTGGCGGTGCTGGCGATCATGCTGACCGCCTTCGGCGTTTCCAACGCCATCGCCGACGAATCCGGCCTGCTGACCGTCACGGTGATGGGCATCTGGCTGGCCAACATGCGCGACGTGGACACCAGCGATATTCTGGCGTTCAAAGAGGAGCTGTCGGCGATCCTGATCTCGGCGCTGTTCATCATTCTGGCGGCGCGGCTCGATATCCAGGCGCTGTGGAACATGGGTTGGCCGCTGCTCCTGCTGCTGCTGGTGGTGCAGTTCATCGCCCGGCCGCTGTGCATCGCGGTGTCGACCTGGCGCTCTTCCCTGCACTGGCGCGATCGGCTGTTGCTGTGCTGGATCGCCCCGCGCGGCATCGTCGCCGCGGCGGTCAGCTCGCTGTTCGCGCTGACGCTGCAGCGCAGCGGCTACCAGGGCGCCGACCGGCTGGTGACCGTGGTGTTCGCCATCATCATCGGCACCGTGGTGCTGCAAAGCCTGACCAGCGGGATGATGGCGCGCTGGCTGCGGGTGCAGCAGCAAAAGCCGCGCGGCGTGCTGATCGTCGGCGCCAACAGCGTGGCGCGCATGCTGGCGCAGGCGCTGATCAAGCTAAACGTGCCGGTAATCGTCACCGACAGCAGCTGGGAATACTACCGCCAGGCGCGCATGGAAGGCATCCCGGCCTACTATGGCCACGCCTACTCCGAACACGCCGAGAACTATCTCGATCTGAGCAATATCGCCCAGGTGCTGGCGCTGTCGCCCAATCGCCACCAGAACGCGCTGGCGGTCTACCACTTCGGTCATCTCTTCGGCGAGGATCACGTGTTTGCCATCCGTTCGGGAGCGCCGCTGAAAGGGCGCGGCGCCAGCGCGGAAAGCTCGCGTTTCCGCCGGCATGAAATTTTATTTAATCAGGAAGCCACCTACGGCCGCCTGAGCAGCCTGCTCGCCAAGGGAGCCACCATCAAAGCGACCAAATTGAACGAAAATTTCGGTTGGCTGGAGTATTTGGAGAAACATCAGGGCGTTATTCCGTTATTCAGCCAAAAGGAAGACGGTTCTCTGCAACCGATTGGCGCCGGTTCCACGCCCGCGATGCCCTGTACGCTTATCGCGCTGGTGCAAGATGAAAATCCCTCACCGTCTGTACGTTGACAGAATGGCGATAACCGGCTATTCCTAACAGCCTACTTGCGCACCCGGTGCGCAAGCCAGAAGAGGCGCGTCGCCCAGGTAGAGTGTCAGAGGAGCCGTTTCTCCGTTGACGGCACCCGAGGGGGAGCGACGCCGAGGTAGGATAATGGCCGGCCATTATCCTATCGACTACAGGGGCTGAATCCCCTGGGTTGTCACCAGGGGATCGCCCGCAGGGCGATCGACAAGGTGGGGCGCTTCTGGGTGTATCGTAGCCTGACCTCTACGCCTGCCCCCTGTTTACCGCTCTCCCCTTGTGCCAAGGCTATGGAATTACAGTGCCCTCAAACGGGCATCCCTGACACGAGGTTTCTAGATGAACCAAGCAGCACCCCAGAATTCCACCGTGGTAGCCAAATTCGGCGGCACCAGCGTCGCCGACTTTGAAGCCATGAACCGCAGCGCCGACGTCGTGCTGGCCAACCCGCAGGTCCGCCTGGTGGTGTTGTCCGCCTCGGCGGGCGTCACCAACCTGTTGGTCGCCCTGGCCGAGGGTTGCGAGGCCGACAAGCGCAACTACCGGCTTGATGAGATCCGCCGCATCCAGTACGCCATCCTCGATCGCCTCACGGCGCCGGCGGTGATCCGCGAAGAGATCGACCGCCTGCTGGAAAACATCGCCATGCTGTCGGAAGCCGCGTCGCTGGCCACCTCGACGGCGTTGACCGACGAACTGGTCAGCCATGGGGAGCTGATGTCCACCCTGCTGTTCGTTGAAATCCTGCGCGCCCGCAACGTGCAGGCCGAATGGTTCGACGTGCGCAAAGTGATGCGCACCGACGATCACTTCGGCCGCGCCGTGCCGGACAGCGCCGCGCTCAGCGAACTGGCCCGGGCGCAGTTGCAACCGCGCCTGCAGGAAGCGCTGGTGGTCACCCAGGGCTTTATCGGCAGCGAGCCGAAAGGCCGCACCACCACGCTCGGCCGCGGCGGCAGCGACTATACCGCCGCGCTGCTCGGCGAGGCGCTCGGCGTTGGCCGGGTAGATATCTGGACCGACGTGCCGGGCATCTACACCACCGATCCGCGCGTGGTGCCGGCGGCCAAGCGCATCGACAAAATCGGTTTCGAAGAGGCGGCGGAAATGGCCACCTTCGGCGCCAAGGTGCTGCATCCGGCCACCCTGTTGCCGGCGGTGCGCAGCGACATTCCGGTATTCGTCGGCTCCAGCAAGGATCCGGCGGCCGGCGGCACGCTGGTGTGCAACACCACCGAGAATCCGCCGCTGTTCCGCGCGCTGGCGCTGCGCCGCAAGCAAACGCTGCTGACGCTGCACAGCCTGAACATGCTGCACGCGCGCGGCTTCCTGGCCGAGGTGTTCAACATTCTGGCGCGCCACAACGTCTCCGTCGATCTGATCACCACCTCGGAGGTCAGCATTGCGCTGACCATGGACACCACCGGCGCCACCTCCGTTGGCGGCAGCCTGCTGACCACCTCGCTGCTGACCGAGCTGTCGTCGCTGTGCCGGGTGGAAGTGGAAGAAAACCTGGCGCTGGTGGCGATCATCGGCAACCAGCTGTCGCGCGCCTGCGGCGTGGGCAAAGAGGTGTTCGGTGTGCTCGATCCGTTCAATATCCGCCTGATCTGCTACGGCGCCAGCAGCTATAACCTGTGCTTCCTGGTGCCGGGCGAAGAAGCCGAACAGGTGGTGCGTACCCTGCATCACAACCTGTTCGAATAAGTCATTATCCCCGACTGCGGGCGCAGCACGCTGCGCCCCTGCGTCTAAAAAATCCGTTCAAAACCGGCAGGGGTTCAGCATGTTGAACCCGCAAAAAACACAACCACACCCACCGTTCTCAATCTGGCTAAGGAAAACCTGCATGTTGGCATTACTCACGCGTTTATTCCCCCTGTGGGCGATACTGCTGTCCGTCGCCGCCTATTACACGCCGACCACCTTTACCGGCATCGGCCCCTACGTCAGCCCGCTGCTGATGCTGATCATGTTCGCCATGGGCGTCACGCTGCGGCTGGACGACTTCAAACGCGTGCTGGCGCGCCCCGGCCCGGTGGCGGCCGGCATCTTCCTGCACTATCTGATCATGCCGCTGGCGGCCTGGATCCTGGCGATGCTGTTCCGCATGCCGCCGGATCTGTCCGCCGGCATGGTGCTGGTGGGCAGCGTGGCCAGCGGCACCGCCTCCAACGTGATGATCTATCTGGCCAAGGGTGACGTGGCGCTGTCGGTGACCATCTCGGCGGTCTCGACGCTGGTGGGCGTGTTCGCCACGCCGCTGCTGACCCGTTTGTACGTCGACGCCGAAATCAGCGTCGATATCATGGGCATGCT
The DNA here is from genome assembly GCF_051172435.1 of Serratia sp. G204Y. NCBI lineage: Bacteria > Pseudomonadati > Pseudomonadota > Gammaproteobacteria > Enterobacterales > Yersiniaceae > Serratia > Serratia sp. G204Y. The sequence continues at coordinate 63,172 of NZ_JBPIZA010000009.1, forward strand.
GCTGAGCATTCTGCAGATCGTGGTGATCCCGATCGGCCTGGGTCTGATCGTCCACCACACCCTGACCAAGGCGGTGAAACGCATCGAGCCGCTGCTGCCGGCGCTGTCGATGGTGTGCATCCTGGCGATCATCAGCGCGGTGGTGGCGGGCAGCCAAAGCCATATCGCCTCGGTCGGTCTGGTGGTGATCGTCGCGGTGATCCTGCACAACGGTATCGGTCTGTTGAGCGGCTATTGGGGCGGCAAGCTGTTCGGCTTCGACGAATCCACCTGCCGCACGTTGGCGATCGAAGTCGGCATGCAGAACTCCGGGCTGGCGGCCACGCTGGGCAAAATCTACTTCTCACCGCTGGCCGCGCTGCCGGGTGCGCTGTTCTCGGTCTGGCACAACCTTTCCGGTTCGCTGCTGGCGGGCTATTGGTCCGGCCGCCCCATCAAGAAAAAATAAACCGCCTGTAGGGACGCAAACAATTGCGTCCCTTTTCTTTCCTGAGAAATTTCGTATTTCCCACTGGTCGGATTGTCATAATTCCCCTCATACCCTATCATCCGTGAAAAATAAAAATTCAGATTCTTCCTAGCCATGCCGATAATGTTGGCAAGAGGAAGAGACGTTCTACTTTTTTTAATTAATTAAGTCGCCAGGGTTGCCCGCCATAAAAGAAGCAGCCTAATTATTATTTAGATATATACCCACCGTCTTATTTGTCGCGGCAAATCAAGATACCTCGCAATGTGCATGTCGCTCATTATTTCGGGCCGGCCGTCGGCCGCCCGTGGTTAACCTCATGGATTGGGCTGGCTGCCCCGGCGGCCTCTCATAATGGATTACAATGATAAAAAAAATCACCGCTTTGACGCTGTTGGTCAGCACGGCCCTTTCCGCCGAAACCCTGCCGGACGCCCACATGATGCGGGATATGTCGATGGGGGAGTCGCGCCGCGCGCTGCAAGACAGCACGCGTGAAGTCAACCAGTTGATTGAGCAACGCCGCTACCAGCAGCTGAAGCAGCAACGCTTGCTGGCGGAGCCGGAACCGGCCGCGCCCGCCCTGCCGCAGTCCGCGCAGTGCCTGCCGATCGCCGGCGTTTATCTGCAGGGCGTCACCCTGCTCTCGCCGGCCGATTTATCCGCCCTGAGCGCGCTGCCGGAACAGTGCATCAGCAGCAACGATATCAATCGCCTGACCCGTGAATTAACGCGCCTTTATGTGCAAAAAGGCTATATCACCGCGCGCGTGCAAATTGTTCGCCCTAATTCACAGGGAGAATTGGGATTAAGCGTCACCGAAGGATTTATCGAGAAAATAGAAGGCGGCGATCGCTGGGTCAACAGCCGTTTATTATTTCCAGGGCTGGAAGGCAAACCGTTGAAATTAACCGAACTCGACCAGGGATTGGATCAGGCCAACCGTTTGCAATCGAATACCACCAAGCTGGATATATTGCCCGGCCGCCAGGTTGGCGGTTCGGTCATTCGTTTGCGCAATCAGCATGCCAAGCCCTGGCTGATTACCGTCGGCACGGATAATTACGGCCAAAAAAGCACCGGCCAGTGGCTGGCTCGCGTCACCGCCACGCTGGACAGCCCGTTCGGCCTGTCGGACTTCGTCAGCCTGAACGCCAACAGCACGCTGGAAAACCCGGCTCACCGCTACAATCGCGCCTATACCCTGCTCTATTCGCTGCCGTACGGCGCGTTCACCTTCAGCGGGTTCGCCAGCTTCTCCTCCTATGAGAACCACCAGCAGCTGCCGCACAACCTGGTCAAACTGCACGGCCAGACCCAGCAGTACGGGCTGCGCAGCGACTACGTGTTTTACCGCGATCGCGATCAGATAGACAGCCTGAGCGGTCAGTTGACCTACAAGCGCATCGACAACTACTTCGAAAGCGTGCGCCTCGAGGTCAGCAGCCCCACCCTGACCCTGGCCGAACTGAGCGCCAGCCACCTGCAAATTCTGCCCAACGGGGTGTTCAGCGCCAACCTCAGCGTCGAACAGGGCCTGCCGTGGCTGGGGGCCGGTCGCCATCCAAGCTCGGTGCACCTCGACAGCCAGTTCACCAAAGGCAAGCTGTTCGCCAACCTCAGCCAGCGCCTTCACCTGGGTGACGCCACCTATCAGCTCAACAACCTGTTCTACGGCCAGTACAGCCGCGACCCGCTGCCCGGCGTGGAGTGGCTGAGCCTTACCGATCGCAGCGCCGTGCGCGGCTTCAGCCGCAGCACCCAGTCAGGCGACAACGGCTGGTATCTGCAGAACACGCTGTCGCGCAGCTTCAATCTGGGTGCCACCACGCTGACGCCGCGCCTCGGCGCCGACGTCGGCCGCATTTTGCCGCGCCAGGACAGCTCGGGGTGGCGCAGCAGCGCCGGCCTGAGCAGCGGCGCCACGTTGCGCTATCGACAGGCGCTGGTCGATCTCGAGGTCAGCCGCGGCTGGATCTTGTCGAATCACGCCACGCCGGAAGATCCCGTTCAGGTACTGGCGCGCTTTTCTTACACCTTTTAATCAGCAGTTTTGCAGGACCCCACGGCAATATACGGAGAAACATGGATGAAAAATAATAACTTCAGGCTTTCAGCAGCGGGCAAACTGGCCGCCGCGCTGGCGATTATTCTCGCCGCTTCCGCCGGCGCCTACGCCGCAGAGATCGTGGCGGCCAACGGCGCCAACGGCCCCGGCGTTTCCACCGCCGCGACCGGCGCGCAGGTGGTCGACATCGTCGCGCCGAACGGCAACGGGCTGTCGCACAACCAATACCAGGACTTTAACGTCAACCAGCCCGGCGCCGTGCTGAACAACTCTCGCGAAGCGGGGCTGTCGCAGCTGGCCGGCCAACTGGGCGCCAACCCCAATCTGGGCGGGCGCGAAGCCAGCGTGATCCTCAATGAAGTGATCGGCCGCAACCCGTCGCTGCTGCATGGCCAGCAAGAGATCTTCGGCATGGCGGCCGACTACGTGCTGGCCAACCCGAACGGCATCAGCTGCCAGGGCTGCGGGTTCATCAACACCAGCCGCTCCTCGCTGGTGGTCGGCAACCCGCTGGTGGAGAACGGCCTGCTGCAGGGCTACAGCACCCTGGACAACCGCAATACCCTGAGCCTCAACGGCGTCCTGAACGCCGGCGGCGTGCTGGATCTGATCGCGCCGAAGATAGACAGCCGCGGCGACGTGATCGTGCAAGACTTCACCCATCGCAACGGCAGCGTGACGCCGGCGGCGATCAACGCCATCAGCGGCCATAACCGGGTGGCGCGCGACGGCAAGGTGCTGGCCAGCGTACAGCCGACCACTGCGCTGGACAGCTACTACCTCGGCAGCATGCAGGCCGGGCGCATCAACATCATCAACACCGCGCAGGGCAGCGGCGTGAAGCTGGCCGGCACGCTGGCCGCCGGTGACGAGCTCAAGGTGAAAGCCTACGATATTCGCAGCGAAAGCCGCGTTGACGACGCCAGCAGCAACCGCAACGGCGGCGACAACTACCAGAACTACCGCGGCGGCATCTACGTCAACGATCGCAGCAGCAGTCAGAAGCTGACCCGCACCGAGCTGAAAGGCAAGAACATCAGCCTGGTGGCGGATAACCACGCGCACCTCACCGCCACCGATATTCGCGGCGAAGACATCACGCTGCAGGGCGGCAAGCTGACGCTCGACGGCCAGCAGTTGAAACAAACCCAGGGCCACACCGACGACCGCTGGTTCTACTCCTGGCAATACGACGTCACCCGTGAGCACGAGCAGCAGCAGCAGGCGGGCAGCACCGTCGCCGCCGGCGGCAACGCCACACTCGTCAGTACCCGGGAAGACGTGAACCTGTTGGGCGCCAACGTCAGCGCCGATCGAGCGCTGAGCGTCAAAGCGGCGCGCGACGTGCACCTCGCCGGGCTGGTGGAGAAGGATAAGTCCACCGAACGCGGCTACCAGCGCAATCACACTTCCAGCCTGCGCACCGGCAGTTGGAGCAGCAGCGACGAAAGCGAGAGCCTGAAGGCCAGCGAACTGCGTAGCCAGGGCGAACTGACCTTGAAAGCCGGCCGCAATGTCACTACCCAGGGCGCCAAGGTTCACGCCCAGCGCGATCTGACGATCGACGCAGACAACCAGATCCAGGTCGGGGTGCAGAAAACCGCCAACGCCAAAGCGGTACGCGATGACAAAACCTCCTGGGGCGGCATCGGCGGCGGCGACAACAAAAACAACAGCAACCGCCGCGAGATCAGCCACGCCTCCGAGCTGACCAGCGACGGCACCCTGCGCCTGAACGGCCAGCAGGGCGTCACCATCACTGGCAGCAAGGCGCGCGGCAAGGAAGGCGGCCTGGTCACCGCCACCCAGGGCGGCCTGCGCATCGACAACGCGCTGAGCACCACCGTAGACAAAATCGATGCGCGCACCGGCACCGCCTTCAACATCACCAGCAGTTCGCACAAGGCCGACAACAGCTACCAGAGCAGCACCGCCAGCGAGCTGAAGTCTGACACCAACCTGAAGCTGGTCAGCCGTAAGGATACCGACGTGATCGGCAGTCAGGTCACCAGCGGCGGCGAGCTGAGCGTCACCTCGCAGACCGGCAGCATCAACGTCAAGGCTGCCGAACAGCAGCAAAAAATCGATGAGCAGAAGACCGCGCTTACCGTCAACGGCTACGCCAAAGAAGCCGGCGACAAGCAATACCGCGCCGGTTTGCGCATCGAACACACCCGCGACAGCGAGAAAACCACCCGCACCGAAAACCGCGCCTCGACCCTCAGCGGCGGCAGCGTGAAGCTCGAGGCGGAGAAGGACGTGACCTTCAGCGGCTCCAAACTGGTCGCCGACAAAGGCGACGCCAGCGTCAGCGGCAACAAGGTTTCGTTCCTGGCGGCCGACGATAAAACCACCTCGAACACCGAGCAGACCAAGATCGGCGGCGGTTTCTATTACACCGGCGGCATCGACAAGCTCGGCAGCGGCGTGGAAGCCGGCTACGAGAACAGCAAAACGCAGGCGCAGAGCAGCAAGGCGGTCACCTCCGGCAGCGACGTCAAAGGCAACCTGACTGTCAACGCCCGTGACAAGCTGACCCAGCAAGGCGCGCAGCACAGCGTCGGCGGCGCCTACAAAGAGAACGCCGCGAGCGTCGATCATTTGGCCGCCGCCGACACCGCCAGCAGCACCACCACCAAAACCGACGTCGGTGTGAACATCGGCGCCAACGTCGATTACAGCGCCGTGACCCGCCCGGTTGAGCGCGCGGTCGGCAAGGCGGCCAAGCTGGACGCCACCGGCGTCATCAACGACATTGGCGGCATCGGCGCGCCTAACGTCGGCCTGGATATCGGCGCGCAGGGCGGCAGCAGCGAAACACGCAGCAGCAGCTCGCAGGCGGTGGTCAGCTCGGTGAAAGCCGGCAGCATCGACATCAACGCCAAAGGCGAAGTGCGCGATCAGGGCACGCAGTATCAGGCGAGCAAAGGCGCGGTCACGCTGACGGCGGACAGCCACCGCAGCGAAGCCGCGACGAACCGCCAGGAAGAGCAGAACCGCGATACCCGCGGCAGCGCCGGCGTACGCGTCTACACCTCCACCGGCAGCGATCTGACCGTAGACGCCAAGGGCGAAGGCGGCACCCAGCGCAGCAACAGCAACGCCAGCCAGGCGGTGACCGGCACGATCGACGCGGCCAACGGCATCAACGTCAACGTGAAACAAGATGCGGTCTATCAGGGCACCGCGCTGAACGGCGGCAGCGGTAAAACCACCGTCAACGCCGGCGGCGATATTCGCTTCGATCAGGCCAACGATAAGCAGAGCGAAAACCACAGCGGTTTCAACGTCAAAGCCTCCGCCAAGGGCGGTTTCACCGCCGACAGCAAAAACTTCGGCGCCGGCTTCGGCGGCGGCACCAACAACGGCGAAAGCAACAGCAGCACCGCGCAGGTCGGCAACGTCAGCGGCCAACAGGGCGTGGAGCTGAAGGCGGGCCGCGATCTGACGCTTAAAGGCACCAACGTCAAGAGCCAGGGCGACGTCACCCTGAGCGCGGGCAACAAGGTCGCGCTGCTGGCAGCGGAATCGACCCAAATGCGTAAGGAGAACCAACTGTCCGGCAATATCGATCTGGGCGCCGGCAGCAGCGACAGCAAGGAAAAAACCGGCGGCAGCCTCTCCGTCGGCGGCGCCTTCGACATCGCCAAGGTGAATGAGTCCGCGACCGAACGCCAGGGCGCCACGCTAGCCTCAGACGGCAAGGTCACCCTTTCCGCCAACGGCAAAGACGATGACGCGCTGCATCTGCAGGGCGCCAAGGTCAGCGGCGGCAGCGCCGCGCTCGAGGCGAAAAACGGCGGCATCCTGCTGGAGTCCGCCAAGAACGAGCAGCACAAGGACAACTGGAGCCTGGGCATCAAAGCCAACGCCAAAGGCGGCCAAACGTTCAACAAGGACGCCAACGGCAAGGTCGATCCGAACACCGGCAAAGACACCCATACGCTGGGCGCCGGTCTGAAGGTCGGCGTGGAACAGCAGGATAAAACCACCCACGCCAACACCGGCATCACCGCGGGCGACGTGGCGCTCAACAGCGGCAAGGATACCCGCCTCGCCGGGGCGCGCGTCGATGCCGACAGCGTACAGGGCAAGGTGGGCGGCGATCTGCGCGTTGAAAGCCGCAAGGACGTCGAGAAAGGCGTGAAGGTGGAGGTGGATGCCGGCCTGAGCCACAGCAACGATCCGGGCAGCAGCATCACCTCCAAGCTGTCGAAGGTGGGCACGCCGCGCTACGCCGGGAAAGTGAAAGAGAAACTGGACGCCGGGGTGAATAAAGTGGCCGACGCCACCACCGACAAGTACAACAGCGTGGCGCGTCGTCTCGATCCGCAGCAGGACACCACCGGCGCGGTCAGCTTCAGCAAGGCCGACGGCAAAGTGACGCTGCCGGCAACGCCGGCCGGCGAGAAGCCGCAGGGCCCGCTGTGGGATCGCGGTGCACGCACCGTCGGCGGCGCGGTGAAAGACAGCATCACCGGGCCGGCGGGTCGCCAAGGGCAGCTCAAGGTCAATGCCGACGTGGTGAACAACAACGCGGTCGGCGAGCAGTCGGCGATTACCGGTAAGCACGGCGTAGCGCTGCAGGTCGGCGGCCAAACCCAACTGACCGGCGGCGAGATCCGCAGCCAGCAGGGCAAGGTGGAACTGGGCGGCAGCAAGGTCAGCCAGCAGGACGTCAGCGGCCAACGCTATCAGGGCGGCGGCCGCGTCGATGCGGCGGCCACGGTAGGCGGGCTGTTAGGCGGCGCGGCGAAACAAAGCGTCGACGGCAACGTGCCGTTCGTCAGCGGCCATGCTTCGACTCAGCAGGCGGACGCCAAAGCCGGCGTGTTCAGCGGCAAATAACGCGCCTCCCCTACGCAATGCCCCCGGTTTTCACCGGGGGCATTTTTTTACAGCGTGCTCGGGGTGTCTTCCCAGTCGCGATCGTCGTCCTTGGCATCCTGATCCAACACGTTGTAAGCCACGGCGCAGAACAGCGAGTTCAAACGCTTCATGTCCCCCAACAATCCCAAATGCAACGAACTGGTCTCGATGCTCTGCACGTTTTGCTGATGCAAACGATCGACGTGCGCGTGCGCGTAGCGGCGATCCAGAATGCGGAAGCGATGCTTGGAACGGCGCAGGCGCTTGGCGCTGGTGACGTCGCCGGACAGGAACACCGACAGCCCCAGGCGCAGGTTGCCGATCAGCCGCTCGTGCAGCCCATCCAGTTCCGCCAATCCTTCCGCCGAGAAGGCGCGGCGCGCGGCGTGCGACTTGGCGCCCACGTCGCCGGCCATGCGCTCGATGATGTCGCCCGCCTGTTCCAGGTTAAGCGCCATTTCGATGATCTCCGCCCAGCGGCGCGAGTCTTCCTCGCCCAGATCTTCCTTCTGGATCTGCGCCAGATACAGCTTGATGGCGGTGTACAGCACGTCGACGTCATCGTCGAGGCGCCGCACTTCTTTATCCACGCCTTGCTTGCCGTGCAGCACTTCGCGCTGCAGGATCATCATGTGTTCCACCACGTCGCCCATGCGCAACGTTTCGCGCGCCGCATTGGCCAACGCCAGCGTCGGCGTGTCCAGCGCGCTGGCGTCCAGATGGCGCGGCCGCATGCGCGGATCGTCGGCCGCCACGTCGACGATCAGCCGCTCGCACAGCGTCGCCATCGGCCCGGCCAGCGGGATCATCACCAGACAACGGATCAGGTTGTAGAACACGTGGAAGTAGATCACCAGCTCTTCGCTGCCGCCCGGCAGCTGAGCCATCACATCCGCCAGATAGGAAACGAACGGCAGCACCAGCACACAGCCCACCAGCTTGAACAGCAGGCTGCCGAGCGCCACGCGCCGCCCGGCGGCGTTCTGGCCGCTGGCGTTGATCATCGCCAACAGGCCGCTGCCGAGGTTGGCGCCGATCACCAGGCAGAGCGCCACCTTCAGCGAAATCACGCCGGACGCGGTCAGGGTGGCGGTCAGCAGCACCGCCGCCAGGCTGGAATAGCTGACGATGGCGAACAGCGCGCCGGTCAGGGCGTCCAGCATCACGTCGCCGGTCAGCGACGAGAACAGCACTTTCACCCCGGCCGCCTGGGTGATCGGCGTGGCGGCGGCCACGATCAGCTCCAGCGCCAGCACGATCAGCCCAAGGCCGATCAGGACGCGCCCGATCTGGCCGATCCGCATCTGCTTGCGGCTGAGGAACAGGAAGACGCCGATCAGGATCAGCAGCGGCGACAGCCAGGAAAGATCGAAGGTCAGCACGCGCGCCATCAGCGCGGTGCCGACGTCAGCGCCGAGCATGATCACCAGCGCAGGCGCCAGCCCCACCAGCCCCTGCGCAACGAAAGAGGTCACCAGCAGCGCCGTGGCGTTGCTGCTCTGTACCAGCGCGGTCACGCCGATGCCGGAAACGAACGCCAGCGGCTTTTTCTCAACGCTGTCGCTCAACACGCGCCGCAGATTGGCGCCGTAAACCCGCATGATCCCGGTGCGCACGATGTGGGTGCCCCACACCAACAGCGCCACGGAGGAAAGCAGGTGAAGAAGGGTCAGCACGGAAGATACGCTCCATTAACGCCCGGCCAAAGGAGGCTGGTACCCGATGCCTGTCAGGCGGTGCGGAAAGACGGAACGGTTCTGTTCGCCTTAGCCGCAGCCGGTAGACCAAAAGATGACGGGTACAGCGCGCGGTCCCGCCTGCCGGGCGTAGGTCTGGCAGGACAGCGGGCGGGCGGCAGACCGCAGAAGAGAAGGGTTAATGCGGCGGCGGAAAGGCCCCGGCGCCGCGCTGCGAAGTCATGCAACTTCCCGCAATACAACAGGTTCCAAGTGTAGCCCAATTTGCTCGCCGTCGGGCCGCAGGTCGGCCACCGACCGGTTGAGCACGTCAACCAGCAATTCTACACTGCGAACCTGAATCCGATAGCGTACCACATTCCCGAGCAAACTGTGGCCCAGGATCACCCCGCCGATCCCCTGCCCGGCCGGCAACAGGCCGATCGATTCGGGCCGGATCGCCACCTTGCCGACATAGCTGCGCCCGGTCAGCTGGGCGGCCTGTTCGGCGGTCAGCAGATTATAGTTGCCGATAAACCCGGCGGCGAAGGCGTCCGCCGGCTGGGTATATAGGGTTTCCGCATCGCCGCTCTGCACGATCTGCCCCTTGTTCATCAGCACGATGCGATCCGACAAGGTCAGCGCCTCTTCCTGATCGTGGGTGACGAAGATCGCCGTCAGGTTCAGCTCGCGTTGAATGCGCCGGATCTGCTCGCGCAGGTGTTTGCGGATGCGCGCGTCCAGCGCCGACAGCGGTTCATCGAGCAGCAGCAGCCGCGGGCGAGTGACCAGCGATCGCGCCAGCGCCACGCGCTGACACTGGCCGCCCGACAGCTGATGCGGATAGCGCTTCGCCAGATCGCTCAGCTCCACCAGCGCCAGCACCTCCTGCACCCGCTGGCCGATCTGCCCGGCCGCCAGCTTCTGCATTTTCAGCCCGAAGGCCACGTTGCCTTCCACCGTCATATTGGGAAACAGCGCATAGCTTTGGAACACCATGCCGATGCCGCGCTTTTGCGGCGCCAGCGGCACCAGATCCTGACCCTGCAACAAGATTTGCCCGCTGTCGACCGGGGTCAGGCCGGCCAGACAGCGCAGCAGCGTCGATTTGCCGCAGCCGCTCGGCCCCAGCAGGGTGACGAACTCCCCCTCTTCGGCGGTGAAATCGATATCCTGAAACACTTGGGTCTGGCCATAGTGTTTGTTCAGGCGGGTGACGTTGAGATAAGCCATCGGGTTAACCCTTGTTTTTATTCAGCAGGTTCGCCAGCCAGGTGACGAGCAGCACCACGGCGAAATAGGAGATGACCAGCGCGCTGGTGAAGTGCCCGCTGCCGTTGCGCATGTTGTACAGGTAGACCTGCAGCGTTTCATACTGGCTGCCCACCAGCAGGTTGGCGAACACGAACTCGCCGATCAGGAACGAGAACGACAGCAGCACGGCGATCGTTCCACCCTTGCGCAGGTTCGGCAGCACCACCCACAGCGCCGCCTGCCAGGTGCTGGCGCCAAGCAGGTGCGCGGCGTCCATCAGATCGCGCAGGTTGATCGCCTGCATGTTGTTGCTGATGGCGCGGTAGATAAACGGCAGCGCGATGGTGAAATAGCAGCCCACCAAAATCCAGGGAGTGCCGAGCAGCGGCAGCGGATCGGCGGCGAACAGCTGCATCAGCCCCACCGCCGACACCACCGGCGGCACGGCGAACGGCAGCAGAATCAGCACGTTCATCACCGAGTCCAGTTTGGGGAAGTAGTAAGCGATCACAAACATCGCCGGCAGGATCACCACCACCGACAGCAGCAGCGTGCCGAAGCAGATCAGCAGCGAGTGCCACAGCGCCTGCAAAAAGCGCGGGTCGCTCCACAGCGCCGTCAGCCACTTCAGGGTAAAACCGTCCGGCAAAATGGTGGCGCCCCACTGGGTGGCCAGCGCGTAAATCAGCGTCGCCGCCAGCGGCAGCAGCAGGATCAACAGCAGCAGGCCGGTCACCGTGCGATGGTACAGGCGTTCAGCACGCGACATGAGCATTCTCCATCCGATTATGAGCGCGCATTGAGGTAGCTCCTGCGCAACATCCATTGGTGGATCACCGTGATAAACGCCATCATCACCACCAGCAGCATCGCCAACGCGCTGGCCAGGTTCGGATCGAGGGAGATGTCCCCCGCCACCAATGCCGAGATGCGGATCGGGATCACGTTGAAGTTGCCGGTGGTCAGCGCGTACACCGTGGCGTAGGCGCCCAGCGCGTTGGCCAGCAGGATGACGAAGGTGCCCATCAGCGCCGGCGCCAGCACCGGCAGGCCGATATGCCGCCAGTAGCGCCAGGGGCCGGCGCCGAGCAGCGCCGCCGACTCGCGCCAGTCGGCGCGCAGCGCGTCGAACGCCGGATACAGCAACAGCACCCCCAGCGGGATCTGGAAATAGGTATACAGCACGATCAGGCCGCTCTTCGAATAGAGATTGAAACTCTCCATCAAACCGTATTTGCGCAGCAACAGCGTCAGGCAACCGTTCAGCCCCAGCAGAATGACGAAGGCGAACGCCAGCGGCACCCCGGCGAAGTTGCTGGTCATGTTGGTGAACGACATCACGAAGTCATGAAATCGGGTCTGGCCGAGCTGGCGAAGCGAGTAACTGCCCACTAACGCAATCAGCAAGCCGTAGACGCTCGACCACAGCGAGATCTCCAGCGAGAACTGAAAGGCCTGCAGGTAGAACGGCGAGGTGAGGATATCGACATAGTTGCCCCATCCCCAGCCGCCGGTCTCGCTGAAAAAGCTGTGAACGGCGATCCACACCAGCGGGGCGATCTGAAACGCGCCGAACAGCACGATAAACGGTAACAGGCACAGCGCGGCGATCCATTTGGTTTTGCCGTTCATCGCGCATCCTGCGCCAGCAGCGCCCGGCAGCGCGGCTTGTCATGCGGCACCTGCAGCAGATCGCAGATCGTACCGCACAGCTCGGTTTGCTGCGGATCGGCGTCGTCCTGGCTGAAGCCCGAGCCGAACACGAACAGCGGCACCTGGCGCTCTTCCGGCAACACGCCGCCGTGGCTGCGATCGTCGTTCATGCCGTGATCGGCGGTGACCAGCACCTGATAACCGGCCGCCAGCCACTCGGGCAGATAGCGCGACAGCGAGCCGTCGGCGCGCCGCGCCGCGTTGCGGTACTGCGGCGAAGAGAGGCCGAAGCGGTGCCCGGCGTCGTCGATGTTCATCGGGTGGATCAGCAGGAAATCCGGCTGATGCCGCAGGCGCAGGCTTTCGGCGTCGTCGAACAGATGGCTGTCGGGGTAGCCGTCGTCGTAATAGAAATGCCCGTGCTGGATCGGCAGCTCGGGGGCGTCGGTATGGCGGTCGCGCGCGGCGTCGAACGGCGTGCGGTTATACAATTCACTGAACCAGTGGTAAGCGGCGGCGGCGGTGGTCAACCCGGCGGCGCGCGCGTAATGAAACACGCTTTGTTGATGAGAAAGGCGCGAGACGTGGTTGTGCACCACGCCGCTCTCCACCGGCGTGACGCCGGTGAGGATGCATTCATACAGCGGCCGGGAGAGCGAGGGCAGCTCGCTCTCCAACAGGTACAACCGTCCGCGTCCCGCCGCGCATTCGGCCTGCAGATAGCCCATGGCGTCGTGCGCCACCCGGTAGTTGAGGCCGTCCAGCAGCACGAGGATCGTTTTCATGGTGCGTTAACTCACTGCTGCATAAACATAATGACGTTTTCCTGCCACAGACGCGGCAGCGCTTTGGCGCTCTGTTCCCAGGCCGCCGGATCGGCGATCGGGTGCGCGTTCTTGTACTGCTCGGCCGGCAGCAGCTTGGCCTTGACGTCGTCCGGCAGCGTCAGATGCTCGGCGCGGATCGGGCGCGCATAGCCGCGCGCCAGGTTGATCTGGCCGGCGTCAGAGAAGATGTATTCGCGCGCCAGCTTGGCGGCGTTCGGGTGCTTGGCGTATTTGTTGATGATGGTGGTGTAGCCGGAGGTGATCGAGCCGTCCGACGGGATCAGCACTTCAAAGCGGGTTTTGTCGATCTGATCGCGGTAATTCAGGCCGTTGAAGTCCCACACCACGCCAACCTGCACTTCCCCTTTTTCCAGCGATGCGATCACCGGGTTACTCAGGCTCAGGCGGCCGGCCTTGGCCAGCTTGCCGAAGAATTCCAGGCCCGGCTTGAGGTTTTTCTCGTTGCCGCCCATGGCGTAGGTCGCCGCCAGCACGCCGCTGGCCGCCTGCGATGCGGTGCCGACGTCGCCGATGGTGACCTGATAGCTGCCCTTCAGCAGATCGGCCCAGCTGTGCGGGATATCTTTCACCTGCTGTTTGTTGATGATGAAGGCGATGGTGCCGGTGTAAGCCAGCGCCCAGTGGCCGTCTTGGTCTTTCGCCCACTCCGGTACCTGATCCCAGGTAGAGGGTTTGTACGGCTGCGTCACGCCCTTCTGCACCGCCACCGGGCCGAAGGCCGCGCCGACGTCACCAATGTCCGCCGTGGCGTTGTTCTTTTCCGCATCGAATTTGGCGATCTCCTGCGCGGAGCTCATGTCGGTATCGACATGCTTCAGGCCATATTTGCTCAACAGATCTTGCCAGGTGCCTTTCCAGTTGGCCCAGCTGTCCGGCATGCCGACGCTGTTGACTTCGCCTTCTTTCTTCGCGGCCTGCTCCAGCGCCGCCAGATCGGTATCCGCGGCCCAGCTCATCTGGCTGGATAACACGATGGCACTGGTTAACACAGAAGCGCACAAACGTTTCATAACTGATGCTCCAGGTGGTAGTGTGGGGAGGGCTGGACTAGTCCAGCAAGGACCAAACCAATCTAACGGACGAATGTGATAATTATATGTCAGCTTAAAAAAGCGACGGTTTTATCACCCATTGCAACGGCGAAAACGCGACGCTGGTCTACCTTAAGGGAGGCCAAACGCACTGAAACGGGACACCCGCTGTATGAGTGAAGCACCGACGACCGTAGCCACCATCTGCCAAACGCTGAACGCGCGCATCGCCGCAGGCGAGTTCGCCGTGGGCGGCAAGCTGCCCTCCGAACGCGCCCTGAGCGAACAGTTCGCCACCACCCGCATTACCTTGCAGGAGGCGCTCGGCCAGTTGGAGGCGCAGGGGGTCATCTACCGCCAGGTGCGGCGCGGCTGGTTCATTTCGCCCCCGCGTCTGATCTACAACCCGCTGCAGCGCAGCCATTTTCACGCCATGGCGCAGCAACAGGGGCGCGCCGCCCATACCGAGGCGATCGACAGCGCGGTAGTCACGCTCGACGCGCCGCTGGCCGGCCGCCTGGCGCTGCCCCCCGGCGCCGAGGCCTATCGCATTCGCCGGCTGCGCTACATCGATGGGCGCGCGGTGCTGTACTGCGAGCACTACCTCAACCCGGCCTACTTCCCCGGCATACTGGACGAAGATCTGACCCAGTCGCTGACCGCGCTGTACGCCGCGCGCTACGGCATTCACTACGGCCGGGTGCGTTTCGACATGCTGCCCACCCTGCTGCCGCAGCAGGCCGCCGCCATGCTGAAGGTGACCTACGGCAGCCCGGCGCTGTTCATTACGCGGGTGAACCGCGATCAGCACGACCGGGTGATCGATTGCGACCTGGAGTATTGGCGTTACGATGCGCTGCACATCGACGTGGAAGCGCAGTAAATGACAAGGACGCATCGCTGCGCCCTTAAAGAGGAAATCAGTCGGCGTCGTAGCCTAGGTTAGGCGCCAGCCAGCGTTCGACCTCGCTCACGCTCATCCCTTTACGCGCCGCGTAGTCTTCCACCTGATCGCGCTGGATCTGCGCCACCGCGAAGTACTTGCTTTCAGGATGGCTGAAGTACCAGCCGGACACCGCCGCCCCCGGCCACATGGCGAAGGACTCCGTCAGCTCCATGCCGGTGTGGCGGTTGACGTCCAGCAGCTGCCAGATGGTCGCTTTTTCGGTGTGCTCCGGGCAGGCCGGGTAACCCGGCGCCGGCCGGATGCCCTGATAGTTTTCGCGGATCAGCTCTTCGTTGCTCAGTCTCTCGTCGGCGGCATAGCCCCAGTGCAGCTTGCGCACCTGCTCATGCAGGTATTCGGCGAAGGCCTCCGCCAGGCGATCCGCCAGCGCCTTGACCATGATTTTGTTGTAATCGTCGTGCTGCGCGTCGTACGCCGCCGCCAGCGCGTCCTCCTCCAGCCCGCCGGTCACCGCGAAGGCGCCGAAGTAGTCGGCCTTGCCGCTGCTTTTCGGCGCCACGAAATCCGCCAGGCAGTAGTTCGGGAAGTCGGTTTTTTCCGTCTGCTGGCGCAGATGGCGGCTCACCGCCAGCACCTCGTCACGCCTTTCGTCGCAGTACACCTCCACGTCATCGCCGACGCGGTTGGCCGGGAACAGACCGTAAACGCCGCGCGGGTTGAGGCTGCGCTCGGCGGCCAGCCGATCCAGCATCTGATTGGCGTCGTGGAACAGGCGCTTGGCCTCTTCCCCCACCACCTCGTCTTCCAGGATGCGCGGGTATTTGCCCGCCAGCGACCAGGTCATGAAGAACGGCGTCCAGTCGATATAGTGGCGCAGCGTCTCGATGCCGGCCGCCACCGGGAACACGCCGAGCTGCCGCGGCGCCGGCGGCTGATAATCGGCCCAGTCCAGCGCCATGGCGTTGGCGCGCGCCTTCTGCAAATCGACCGGCGGCGTGCGCGGCTTTTTGCGCGCATGCTGAATGCGCACCGTTTCATACTCTTTGCGGGTGCGCGCCACAAACTCGTCGCGCTGGGTGGCGGACAGCAGCGCCGACACCACGCCCACGGTGCGCGAAGCATTCTGCACGTAGGTAGTCGGGCCGCTGTAGTTCTGCTCGATCTTCACCGCGGTGTGCGCCTTGGAGGTGGTGGCGCCGCCGATCAACAGCGGCAGCGTAAAGCCCTGGCGCTCCATCTCTTTGGCCACGTTGACCATCTCGTCCAGCGATGGCGTGATCAGGCCCGACAGGCCGATGATATCCACGTTCTCCTCGCGCGCGGTGCGCAGGATTTTCTCCGTCGGCACCATCACGCCCAGATCGACGATTTCATAGTTGTTGCACTGCAGTACCACGCCGACGATGTTCTTGCCGATGTCATGCACGTCGCCCTTCACCGTCGCCAACAGGATTTTGCCCGCGGAGGTGCCCTGCTGCTTGCTGGCCTCGATGTAGGGTTCCAGGTAGGCCACCGCCTGCTTCATCACGCGGGCGGATTTCACCACCTGCGGCAGGAACATCTTGCCCTCGCCGAACAGATCGCCGACCACGTTCATCCCCGCCATCAGCGGCCCTTCGATCACTTCGATCGGGCGTTCGGCCTGCTGCCGCGCTTCTTCGGTGTCCAGCTCGATAAATTCGGTGATGCCCTTCACCAGCGAATACTCCAGCCGTTTCTCCACCGGCCAGCCGCGCCACTCCGCCTGCTGCACCGCCACGTCATTATCTTTGCTGCCACGGTACTTTTCCGCCAGCTCCAGCAGGCGTTCGGTGCCGTCCTCGCGACGGTTGAGGATCACGTCCTCCACCGCGTCGCGCAGCTCGGCGCTTAAATCGTCATAAATCGCCAGTTGCCCGGCGTTGACGATGCCCATGTCCATGCCGTTGCGAATGGCGTGATACAGGAACACCGCGTGGATCGCTTCACGCACCGGATCGTTGCCGCGGAACGAGAACGACACGTTGGACACGCCGCCGGAGATCATCGCGTGCGGCAGGTGGGTTTTGATGTCGGCACAGGCTTCGATAAAGTCGACGGCGTAGTTGTTGTGCTCTTCGATACCGGTAGCGACGGCGAAAATGTTCGGGTCGAAAATGATGTCTTCCGGCGGGAAGCCGACGCGCTCGGTCAGAATGTTATAGGCGCGGCGGCAGATCTCGAACTTGCGCTCGCGGGTGTCAGCCTGCCCCACTTCGTCGAACGCCATCACCACCACCGCGGCGCCATAACGGCGCACCAGTTTGGCGTGATGGATAAAGGCCTCTTCGCCCTCCTTCATCGAGATCGAGTTGACGATGCCCTTGCCCTGGATGCATTTCAGGCCTTTCTCGATAACGGACCACTTGGAGGAGTCGATCATGATCGGCACCCGGGCGATATCCGGCTCGCCGGCGATCAGGTTAAGGAAGCGCACCATCGCCGCTTCGGCGTCGAGCATCCCCTCGTCCATGTTGATGTCGATGATCTGCGCGCCGCTCTCGACCTGCTGGCGCGCCACGTCGAGCGCCTCGTTGTATTTCTCTTCTTTGATCAGCCGTTTGAATCGCGCCGAACCGGTGACGTTGGTGCGCTCGCCGACGTTGACGAACAGGGTGTTGGCATCGATGGTCAGCGGCTCCAGGCCCGCCAGGCGGCAGGCGACCGGGATCTCCGGCAGCCGGCGCGGCGGCACGCCCTCGACCGCGTTGGCCATCGCGGCGATATGTTCCGGCGTGGTGCCGCAGCAGCCGCCGATGATATTGAGGAAGCCGGCCTGCGCCCACTCCCCGACCTGGCGCGCCATCTCGGCCGCATCCAGATCGTACTCGCCGAAGGCGTTCGGCAAACCGGCGTTCGGGTGCGCGGTGACGTAGGTCTCCGAGATGCGCGCCAGCTCGGCGACGTACTGACGCAGTTCGTCCGGGCCCAGAGCGCAGTTCAGGCCGAAGGTCAGCGGCTTGACGTGGCGCAGCGAATTGTAAAACGCTTCGGTGGTTTGGCCGGACAGGGTGCGGCCAGAGGCGTCGGTGATGGTGCCGGAAATCATGATCGGCAGTTCCACCCCCAGCGCTTCGAATTCGGTTTCCACCGCAAAGGCGGCGGCCTTGGCATTCAGGGTGTCGAAGATGGTTTCGATCATGATCAGATCGACGCCGCCCTCCACCAGCGCACGGGTCGATTCGCGGTAAGCCGTCACCAGCTCGTCGAACGAGATGTTGCGGAACGCCGGATCGTTGACGTTCGGCGAGATGGACGCGGTGCGGTTGGTCGGCCCCAACACCCCGGCGACGTAGCGCGGTTTTTCCGGCGTGCGCGCCGTCCATTCGTCGGCGCAGGTGCGCGCCAGGCAGGCGGCCTGATAATTAATCTCGGCGGACAGCGACTCCATGTGGTAGTCGGCCATGGCGATGGAGGTGGAGTTGAAGGTATTGGTTTCAAGGATATCGGCGCCCGCCTCGAGATAGGCGTAATGAATGGCGGCGATCACTTCCGGCTTGGTCAGCACCAGCAGATCGTTATTGCCTTTCAGATCGCTGCGCCAGTCGGCGAAACGCTCACCGCGGAAATCGCGCTCATCCAGACGATAGCTCTGGATCATGGTGCCCATGCCGCCGTCCAACACCAAAATGCGCTGCGCTAACTGGCGGCGCAGTTGTTCTACTCGATTCGTCACTGTAACCCCTTCCATTGCCATCCAGCCCATTGCTCAACTGCCGCAAAACCAACGAGTCATCCTAGCACAGCTTGTAAGGACAAAGGGCCAGACGACAATTGAGAGTTTTTCAGGTTGTGCGCCAACACCTCCGATGAGCTGACGGCGACTTGCAATTCATCGACAAAAAACGAAAATGAATTCCATCATACGGAAAAAGGAATCTTACCCATGGCCACCCCTGCTCCCGCCAAACGCGGCAAGAAGCCCCGCGCAGCAGCCCCGGCCGCCAGTGCGGCGACCGGCCAGGTACAATCGTTGACCCGTGGCCTGAAGCTGTTGGAGTACATTTCGGAAGCCCAGGGCAACGTGGCGCTGACCGATCTGGCCCAGCAGGCCGGCCTGCCGAACTCCACCACTCACCGCCTGCTCACCACCATGCAGCAGCAGGGATTCGTGCGCCAGGTCGGCGATCTCGGCCTGTGGACCATCGGCTCGCACGCCTTTGTGGTCGGCAGCAGCTTCCTGCAAAGCCGCAACCTGCTGGCGATGGTGCACCCGACGCTGCGCCGCCTGATGGAAGAGTCCGGCGAAACCGTCAACCTGGCGGTGCTGGATACCAGCGAGTACCAGGCGATCATCATCGATCAGGTGCAGTGTACGGCGCTGATGCGCATGTCGGCGCCGATCGGCGGCAAACTGCCGATGCACGCCTCCGGCGCCGGCAAGGCGTTCCTCGCCACCCTGCCGGACGATCAGGTGACCAAACTGCTGCATAAGAAAGGCATGCACACCTACACGCCGCACACCCTGACGCCGCACAACCTGAAAGAGGGGCTGGCGCAGATCCGCAAACAGGGCTTCTCCTTTGACGACGAAGAACACGCGCTCGGCCTGCGCTGCGTGGCGGCCTGCATCTTCGACGAGCACCGCGAAGCCTTCGCCGCCATCTCCATCTCCGGCCCGGTGTCGCGCATCACCGACGATCGCGTGATCGAGCTGGGGGCGCTGGTGATCCACGCGGCGAAAGAGATCAGCCTGGCCTACGGCGGCGTGCGCTGATCCAACCCCTCCGAGGGGCGCCCCTGCGCGCCCTCTCTCCTGATTCCTTGCTCTGTTGTCAGCATGTAACAGGCTGTCGGCATCCTGTGTAGCGCACGGGAAAAAAGCTTGAAGCCGATCACAGTTAACGATCCTCACGGCGAAAGCCCATTGCAACCGCTCAAACTTCCTTCGACAATGTTACCGATAACATGTTACCGGTAACAAACAAGCTGAACGAAGGTAACGTCACCCGGTGTTTTGGAGCCAAGCCATGACCAACAATCAAAATCGCATTTACGTCGTTATGGGCGTTTCCGGCAGCGGCAAGTCCGCCGTCGCCGCCGCCGCGGCCCGCCAACTCTCCGCCGGCTTCCTCGACGGCGACTTCCTGCATCCGCGCAGCAACATCCTGAAGATGGCCGCCGGCGAAGCGTTGAACGACGACGATCGCGCCCCGTGGCTGGCCGCGCTCAACGACGCCGCCTTCGCCATGCAGCGCACCAACAACGTGTCGATCATCGTCTGCTCGGCGCTGAAAAAGCAGTATCGCGACCGCCTGCGCGCCGGCAACGGCAACCTGTCGTTCATCTATCTGCACGGCGAGTTCCCGGTGATCGAATCCCGCCTGGCGGCGCGTAACGGTCACTTCTTCAAACCGCAGATGCTGGTCACCCAGTTCGCCGCGCTGGAGCAGCCGGGCGCCGACGAGAGCGACGTGATGGCGATCGACATCAACCAGCCGCTGGACGCGGTGATCGCCGATACCGTGCGCCATATCCAGAGCTTCCTGCCGCAGGACGTGTGCGCGTGAATACCGTAACGCTGGTCGGTACCGCAGTCGGCTCGGTTTTACTGCTGTTATTCCTGGTGATGAAGGCGCGCATGCACGCCTTCGTCGCGCTGATGCTGGTATCCATCGCCGCCGGCATCTTCTCCGGCATGCCGCTGGACCATATTGCCGACACCATGCAAAAAGGCATGGGCGACACGCTGGGCTTCCTGGCGATCGTGGTGGCGCTCGGGGCGATGTTCGGCAAGATCCTGCATGAGGTCGGCGCGCTCGATCAAATTGCGGCGCAATTGCTGAAACGATTCGGACAAAGCAAGGCGCACTACGCGCTCGGCATCGCCGGCCTGATCTGCGCGCTGCCGCTGTTCTTCGACGTGGCGGTGGTGCTGCT
This sequence comes from Serratia sp. G204Y, assembly GCF_051172435.1. Classification (NCBI taxonomy): domain Bacteria; kingdom Pseudomonadati; phylum Pseudomonadota; class Gammaproteobacteria; order Enterobacterales; family Yersiniaceae; genus Serratia; species Serratia sp. G204Y. The sequence goes on from NZ_JBPIZA010000009.1 coordinate 83,845, forward strand.
GATCGGCATCGTGTTCGCCGTGGCGCGCCGCACCGACGGCAATATCGTCAAGCTGGCCATTCCGCTGTTCGCCGGCGTGGCCGCCGCCGCCTCCTTCCTGCTGCCGGGGCCGGTGCCGATGCTGCTGGCTTCGCAGATGAAGGCCGACTTCGGCTGGATGATCGCCATCGGCCTGGTGGCGGCGGTGATCGGCATGCTGATCGCCGGCCCGCTGTACGGCAGCTTTATCAGCCGCTTCGTCAACTGGCCGATGCCGCCGGAAGAGAACGAGCCGACGTTGACCAAGGGCAATTTGCCGTCGTTCGGCTTCAGCCTGGCGCTGGTGCTGTGCCCGCTGGTGCTGGTCGGCATGAAGACCATCGGCGCGCGGCTGGTCACCCCCGGCTCGCAGCTGCAGCAGTGGCTGGAGTTTATCGGCCACCCGTTCACCGCCATTCTGCTGGCCTGCCTGATCGTGATTTACGGCCTGGCGAAGCCGCGCGGCATGAGCAACGAACAGACGCTGGCCATCTGCTCCGCCGCGGTGCAACCGGCCGGGATCATCCTGCTGATGACCGGCGCCGGCGGGGTGTTCAAACAGATCCTGGTGGATTCCGGCGTAGGGCCGGCGCTGGGTGACGCGATGATCGGCGCCGGCCTGCCGATCGCCGTGGCCGCCTTTGCGCTCTCCGCCATGGTGCGGGTGATTCAAGGCTCGGCCACCGTCGCCTGTCTGACCACCGTCGGCCTGGTGCTGCCGGTCACCAGCCAGCTCGGGCTGAACGGCGGGCAGCTGGCCGCGCTGGCTATCTGCATCGCCGGTGGCTCCATCGTGCTGAGCCACGTCAACGACGCCGGTTTCTGGCTGTTCGGCAAATTCACCGGCGCCAACGAACTGCAAACGCTGAAAACCTGGACGGTGATGGAAACGATTCTGGGCAGCGTCGGTGGCGCTATCGGCATGATTGCATTCACGATGTTTTAAATCCTAAATCGCCCCCGGCCTTGCACACCAGGGCTGCAAATCATCCCCGGGGGCACCGCCACAGGCGGCGACTATAACAACAGCAATGTGAGGAAGGCATGATTAACCCAACCTTGTCCCGTGTCACGCAGCGCATCATCCACCGTTCCCAGGCCAGCCGCGCCGCCTATCTGGCGCGCATCGAGGCGGCCCGTTCCCAAACCGTCCACCGCGCGCAGCTGGCCTGCGGCAACCTGGCCCACGGCTTCGCCGCCTGTCAGCCCGATGACAAGACGGCGCTGAAAAACATGGTGCGCAGCGATATCGCCATCATCACCGCCTACAACGACATGCTGTCGGCCCACCAGCCGTACGAACACTACCCGCAGCGGCTGAAGCAGGCGCTGAAGGCGGTGGGCGCCGTGGGCCAGGTGGCCGGCGGCGTGCCGGCGATGTGCGACGGCGTGACGCAGGGGCAGGACGGCATGGAGCTGTCGCTGATGAGCCGTGACGTGATCGCCATGTCGGCCGCCGTCGGCCTGTCGCACAATATGTTCGACGGCGCGCTGTTCCTCGGCATCTGCGACAAGATCGTGCCGGGGCTGGTGATGGCCGCCCTCTCCTTCGGCCACCTGCCCGCGCTGTTCGTGCCGGCCGGCCCGATGAGCAGCGGCCTGCCGAACAAGGAAAAGGTGCGCGTGCGCCAGCTGTACGCCGAGGGCAAGGCCGATCGTCTGGCGCTGCTGGAAGCCGAGGCCGCCTCCTATCACGGCATCGGCACCTGCACCTTCTACGGCACCGCCAACACCAACCAAATGGTGATGGAAGTGATGGGCCTGCACCTGCCGGGCGCCTCTTTCGTGCATCCGGATACGCCGCTGCGCGACGCGCTGAACGACGCCGCTGCGCGCCAGGTGACCCGGCTGACCGACACCGCCGGCAACTACCTGCCGATCGGCCGCCTGGTGGACGAGAAAGTGGTGGTGAACGGCATCGTCTCGCTGCTGGCCACCGGCGGCTCCACCAACCTGACCATGCATCTGGTGGCGATGGCACGGGCGGCGGGCATCATCATCACCTGGGACGATTTCTCGGAGCTGTCGGAGGCGGTGCCGCTGCTGTGTCGCATCTACCCGAACGGCCCGGCCGACATCAACCAGTTCCAGGCCGCCGGCGGCGTGCCGCTGGTGGTGCGTGAGCTGTTGCAACACGGGCTGCTGCACGAAGACGTGCACACCGTGGCCGGTTTCGGCCTGCACCGTTACACCCAGGAACCCTGGCTGGATAATGGCCAGCTGGTGTGGCGCGAAGGCGTAGCCGGCTCGCTCGACGCCAGCGTGATCGCCAGCGTCGCTCAGCCGTTCGAACATCACGGCGGCACCAAAGTGATGGCAGGCAATCTGGGCCGTGCGGTGATGAAAACCTCAGCGGTGCCCGCCGACAACCAGATCATCGAAGCGCCGGCGGTGGTGTTCGACAGCCAGCACGACATCGTGCCGGCGTTTGAAGCCGGCAAGCTGGATCGCGATTGCGTGGTGGTGGTGCGCTTCCAGGGGCCGCAGGCCAACGGCATGCCGGAGCTGCACAAACTGATGCCGCCGCTGGGCGTGCTGATGGATCGCGGCTTCAAAGTGGCGCTGGTGACCGACGGCCGCCTGTCAGGCGCCTCCGGGAAGGTGCCTTCCGCCATCCACGTCACCCCGGAAGCCTATACCGGCGGCCTGCTGGCGAAAGTGCGCGACGGCGATCCGATCCGCGTCAACGGCCGCAGCGGCGAGCTGCAGGTACTGGTCGACGCCGACGAACTGGCCCAGCGCACGCCGTGCCAACCCGATCTGAGCGCAGAACACATCGGTTGCGGCCGCGAGCTGTTCGGCGCGCTGCGCAGCCAGCTGTCCGGCGCCGAGCAGGGCGCCTGCTGCATCACATTTTAATCGATAGCCTGGCCGCATCGCCGCCTGGCAGCGGCCACAAAGGAGAACCTCATCATGAACAAGTGGAAAACAAGCGCCGAGCAGATCCTGACGGCGGGGCCGGTGGTGCCGGTGATCGTGATCAACAAGCTGGAACATGCGGTGCCGTTGGCGAAAGCGCTGGTCGCCGGCGGCGTGCGGGTGCTGGAAGTGACGCTGCGCACCGCCTGCGCCATGGACGCCATTCGCGCCATCGCCCAAGAAGTGCCGGAAGCGATCATCGGCGCCGGTACCGTGATCAATCCGCAGCAGCTGCGTGAAGTGACCGAGGCCGGCGCGCAGTTCGCCATCAGCCCGGGGCTGACCGACGAGCTGCTCAAGGCGGCCACCGCCGGGTCCATTCCGCTTATTCCGGGCATCAGCACCGTTTCCGAACTGATGCTGGGCATGGATTACGGCCTGCGCGAGTTTAAATTCTTCCCGGCGGAAGCCAACGGCGGCGTAAAAGCGCTGCAGGCGATCGGCGGCCCGTTCCCGCAGGTGCGCTTCTGCCCGACCGGCGGCATCTCGCCGGACAACTACCGCAGCTATCTGGCGCTGAAAAGCGTGCTGTGCATCGGCGGCTCCTGGCTGGTGCCGGCGGACGCGCTGGAAAGCGGCGACTACGCGCGCATCACCGAACTGGCGCGCGTCGCCGTCGTGGGCGCCCAGGCCTGATTTACATCGCAGCGGTGGCGGCCGGCAGCGCCGCCCCGCTGCGCTGGCTGAACCGCTGCTTCTTGCGGTAAGCGAACACGTCTTCCACGTGCCCCTCGCGGATGCGTTGCTGTAACCCGCGCCAATACTCCGCGGTAAACAGATCGCTGTGCAATTCTTCAAACACCTGCCGAATGCGCCGATCGCCGCACAGGAAGTGGCGGAACTCCTCCGGGAACACGTCGTTGGGCGCGATGCTGTACCACGGCTCGCTGGCCAGCTCGTCCTCCGGATAGCGCGGCGGCGGAATGTCGCGGAAGTTGACCTCGGTCATGTAGCAAATTTCGTCGTAGTCGTAGAACACCACCCGCCCGTGGCGCGTCACGCCGAAATTCTTGAACAGCATGTCGCCGGGGAAGATATTGGCGGCGGCCAGCTGCTTGATGGCATTGCCGTACTCTTCGATCGCATCGCGCATCTGCTGGTCGTTGGCCTGCTCCAGATACAGGTTCAGCGGCGTCATGCGCCGTTCCATATACAGATGTTTGATCACGATGCGATCGCCGAGATCTTCCAGCTTGCCCGGCACTTCGCGCTGCAGCTCCGCCAACAGCGCCGGGCTGAGGCGCGCCTTGTCGACGACGAAATTCTCGTACTCCTGGGTATCCGCCATGCGCCCGACGCGGTCATGCTCTTTCACCAGCTGATAGCAGGCCATCACCTGCGCCTGCGTCACCTCTTTTTGCGGGGCGAATTCGTCTTTAATCACTTTAAACACCCGATCGAAGGATGGCAGGGTGAACACCAGCATCACCATGCCCTTCACCCCCGGCGCGATAATGAACTGCTCCTGCGACTGCGCCATAAAGGTCAGGTATTCGCGATAGCATTCGGTTTTGCCGTGCTTCTGGCAGCCGATCGCCATGTACAGCTCGGCGGTGGTTTTGCCCGGCAGGATCTCGCGCAGCCACTCCACCATCGCCGCCGGCAGCGGCGCATAGACCATAAAATAAGATCGGGCGAAGCCGAAGACGATGCTGGCCTCGGCCTTACCGGTCAGGCAGGCGTCGATAAACAGCGCGCCCGACTCGCTGTGGTGGATAGGCAGCAAGAACGGATAAACGCCGTCGGCCAGACGCAGCTTGCCGACCAGCCAGGCGGCCTTGTTGCGATAGAACAGTTCGTTGGCGATCTGGAAGGTTGCCCCCGCCAACTGCTGTGCGCTGAAGGCGCGTTGCAGCGCCTGAGTGATGTAGTGAATATCGCGCGTCAAATCCTCCCACGGCAGCCGCAGCGGCAGATCGCTCAGCACGCTGCGCAGCATCGCCGGCAGATCGCCATTGGGGGTGAAATCGCGCGCCAGCGGACGCGGAATGTCGCGAAAGCGCCGCTCCGGCTGCGAACTGAACACGAACAGCTTGTCCGGCGTCAGATCGCGGTGCTTGAACAGCCGACAGTAGACCGAGTTAAAGAAGCTTTCGGCGATCTCGAAGCGCGGGTAGTCCGGCAGCAGGTCGATATAGACCGCTTTGACCCGGCTGGGGAAGTCAGCGTCGAAGTATTTCTGCCCGGTGATGCATTTGAGCTGCTCCACCACCAGGCCGACGTGATGGTCATACAGATGGATGCGTTTTTTCATCGCCCGCTGCACCGCCGGCCAGTCCGCCTGCTCGAAGCGCTGCTGCGCGCCGGCGGTCACTTCCAGAAAGCGGCCGTACTGCGCATCGAAGCCTTGCAGGATCGTCTGTGCGATCAACAACTCCAGTTTTGCCGCCATCCTTACCCCCGCCAGAAAAAGAAGCCTGCGCATGCAGGCTCCGGATGAAACGTCTTCAAGCTTGCCGCATCAGAACTGCTGTTCTTCCGTCGAACCGGTCAGCGCAGTGACCGAAGAGGCGCCGCCCTGAATAATGGTGGTGACCTTGTCGAAGTAGCCGGTGCCCACCTCTTGCTGGTGCGACGCGAAGGTGTAACCGCGATCCACCGCGGCGAACTCCGCCTGCTGCACCTTCTCGACGTAGTGTTTCATGCCCTCGCCCTGCGCATAGGCGTGCGCCAGGTCGAACATGTTGAACCACATGCTGTGGATGCCCGCCAGCGTAATGAACTGATACTTGTAGCCCATGTCCGACAGCGCCTGCTGGAAGCGGGCGATGGTCTGGTCGTCGAGGTTCTTTTTCCAGTTGAACGACGGCGAGCAGTTGTAGGCCAGCAGCTTGCCCGGGTATTTGGCGTGGATGGCGTCGGCGAAGCGCTGAGCGGCATCCAGATCCGGCGTTGAGGTTTCGCACCACACCATATCTGCGTAGGGGGCGTAAGCCAGGCCGCGGCTGATCGCCTGCTCGACGCCGGCATGGGTGCGGAAGAAGCCTTCCGCCGTGCGCTCGCCGGTGACGAAGGCGCTGTCATACGGATCGCAATCGGAGGTCAGCAGGTCGGCCGCATCGGCGTCGGTGCGGGCGATCACCAGCGTCGGCACGCCGAGCACGTCGGCCGCCAGACGCGCGGCGACCAGCTTCTGGATCGCTTCCTGCGTCGGCACCAGCACTTTGCCGCCCATATGGCCGCATTTCTTCACCGCCGCCAGCTGATCTTCAAAGTGCACCCCGGCGGCACCGGCGGTGATCATCGCTTTCATCAGCTCGAAGGCGTTCAGCACGCCGCCGAAGCCGGCTTCCGCATCGGCGACGATCGGCAGGAAGTAATCGGTATAGCCTTTGCTGCCCGGCTCGATCTGGTTCGCCCATTGGATCTGATCGGCGCGGCGGAAGGTATTGTTGATGCGCTCGACCACCTTCGGCACCGAGTCCACCGGATACAGCGACTGGTCAGGGTACATGGCCGCTGCGCTGTTGGCGTCCGCCGCCACCTGCCAACCGGACAGGTAGATAGCCTCGACGCCGGCTTTGGCCTGCTGCAGCGCCTGGCCGCCGGTCAGCGCGCCCAGGCAGTTCACGTAGCCTTTGCGCGCCTTGCCGTTCAGCAACGCCCACAGTTTGGCGGCACCGTTTTGCGCCAGAGTGCATTCCGGGTTGACCGAACCGCGCAGGTTGATCACGTCTTCGGCGCTGTAAGGGCGGGTGATGCCTTCCCAACGGGCCGATTTCCATTCCTGTTCCAGCTGCTGGATCTGTTGAGAGCGAGAGGTAGACATAATTTTTATCCTTTCAGTCGTGTAGGGTTGATTGGGAAAATTCAGGCCAGCAGCTCATAGCCGGGCAGCGTCAGGAAATCGATTAACTCATCTTGCGTGGTGATGCGCTCCATCAGGCGCGCCGCCTCTTCGTACCGGCCGGCGTTAAAGCGCGCTTCCCCCACTTCTTCACGCACCACCAACATCTCTTCTTGCAGCATCTGGCGGAACAGCGCCTTGGTGACCGGGCGCCCGTCGCTCAGGCTCTTCTCGTGGTGGATCCACTGCCAGATAGACGTACGGGAGATTTCCGCCGTGGCCGCATCTTCCATCAAACCGTAAATCGGCACGCAGCCGTTGCCGGAGATCCAGGCTTCGATGTACTGCACCGCCACGCGAATATTGGCGCGCATCCCCGCTTCGGTACGCTCGCCATCGCACGGTTCCAGCAGCTGTGCGGCGCTGATCGGCGCGTCTTGCTCACGCAGCACCTCCAGCTGGTTTTGGCGATCGCCCAGCGCTTTGCCGAACACTTCCATCACCGTGTCCGCCAGCCCCGGGTGCGCCACCCAGGTGCCGTCGTGGCCGTTGCTGGCCTCCAGCTCTTTGTCCGCCCGTACCTTGTTCAGCACCCAGGCGTTTTTCTCGGCGTCTTTGCTCGGGATAAACGCCGCCATACCGCCCATGGCGAACGCGCCGCGCTTATGACAGGTTTTGATCAGCAGGCGCGAATAGGCGCTGAGGAAAGGTTTCTCCATGGTCACCGACTGACGATCCGGCAGCACGCGATCGCCGTGATTCTTCAGCGTTTTGATATAGCTGAAGATGTAATCCCAGCGGCCGCAGTTCAGACCCACGATGTGATCGCGCAGGTGGTAGAGGATTTCGTCCATCTGGAACACCGCCGGCAGGGTTTCGATCAGCACGGTCGCTTTGATGGTGCCGCGCGGCAGATCGAAACGATCCTCGGTAAAGCTGAAGACATCGCTCCACCAGGCCGCCTCTTCCCAGGACTGGGTTTTCGGCAGGTAGAAATACGGGCCGCTGCCCTTGGCCAACAGTTGGCGATAGTTGTGGTAGAAGTACAGCGCGAAATCGAACAGGCCGCCGGGAATGGCTTCATCACGCCACAGCACGTGCTTCTCCGGCAGATGCAGGCCGCGCACGCGAGCGATCAATACCGCCGGGTTCGGCTTCAACTGGTAGATCTTGCCGGCTTCATTGGTGTAGGAAATGGTGCCGTTAACCGCATCGTGCAGGTTGATTTGGCCGTCGATGACTTTGTCCCAGCTTGGCGCCAGCGAGTCTTCGAAGTCCGCCATAAACACTTTTACGTTGGCGTTAAGCGCATTGATCACCATCTTGCGCTCGACCGGCCCGGTGATCTCGACCCGGCGGTCACGCAGATCTTGCGGAATGCCGCGGATCTGCCAGTCACCTTCACGAATGGAAGTGGTTTCCGAAATAAACCCCGGCAGTTCGCCGCGATCGATATTTTGCTGCCAGCGGACACGCGCCGCCAGCAGCTCGTTGCGCCGCGGCGTGAATTTCCCCACCAGTTCCGCCAGGAATTCAACCGCTTCATCGGTCAACACCTGGCGCTCCGCTGCGGCGAAACCCTGCGTAAACCTTAACTCCGTGCCTGCTATCTGTTGCGTCATGACCTTGCTCCTTCCCATCGTTGCGCCCGCGCGACCGGCGCATTTTCATCAGAAATCACTGTGGATCAGGGCGGATGAAACGATCCTCAACTGGTCAGATCTCATCCCGATAGCTCTAAGAATACTCAACAAAAAATAAAAATCAAAAACCATTTCCATTTTATTATTAAATATTTTATTAAAACTTTATTATCAACTAGTTAGATAAGATAACAATAATGACAGGTAAGGAAATCGCTTCCAGTAAATTGATAAAGATGTACTAACACCTTGTTGAACAAAGAATTTATTGGATAAGTGTCGGATAAAAAGAGGATCTTGCAGAGGATCAACGGAGCGGCGGCCTCGATTCAGCCGCCGGCAGGCAGAAAAGATCAGTCGAGCGTCGGATTCATATGACGCAGATCGTACGGCGTGATCTGGTAGACGTAATAGTTGAGCCAGTTGGAAAACAGCAGATGGCCATGGCTGCGCCAGGTGGCTTTCGGTGTCAGTGCGGGGTTGTCATCGGGGAAGTAGTTGAGCGGAACGGCGGGATCGAGGCCAGCTTCGTTGTCGCGACAATACTCCCCCGCCAGGGTCAGCGCATCATACTCCGGATGGCCGGTGACGAACGCCAGGCGCTTATCCCTGCTGGCGAACAGGTAGGCGCCCGCCTGTTCGGATTCGGCCAGAATATCCAGGTCGGTATATTGGCGAATCACCTCGGTCGGGAAATCGGCATAGCGTGAATGCGGCGCCAGGAAACTTTCGTCGAAGCCGCGCGTCAGCAACGCATGCTGCTGTAGCGTTTGGTGCGGGTAAACGCCGGAGAGCTTCACTTCGCGCGTCATCTTGGGAATGCCATACAGAATATTCAACGCCGCCTGTACCGCCCAGCACACGAACAGCGTGGAGGTAACGTGGTTCTTGGCCCAGTCGATCACCCGTTCGATCTGCGGCCAATAGGCAACATCGCAGAAATCGACCAGCCCCAGCGGCGCGCCGGTGACGATCAGACCATCGAAGTTCTCGTTCTGGATATCCTCGAAGTCGCAGTAGAAGTTATTCAGATGCTCGGCCGGCGTGTTCTTCGATTCGCGGCTGTCGATACGCAGCAGCTGGATATCAATCTGCAGCGGCGAGTTGGACAACAGGCGCAGAAACTGGTTTTCCGTTTCGATCTTCTTTGGCATCAGGTTGAGGATCAGCACTTTCAGTGGCCTGATTTCCTGTGTTTTTGCCCGCGAGGATGTCATCACGAAGACATTCTCACCGCGCAAGAAATTGACCGCAGGTAACTCATCAGGAACACGAATCGGCATTGCTTAACCCTCACACATCCATTTATACGTTTAGACTTCTAGATGCCCGAAGATAGCGTTTTTTTCCGTCGCTGTCGAGCATTCAGCGGAAAGGTGAAAATGTTTCATTGCGCGATCTGCGCCAAGATATGAGTAGATAGAGTAAAAGGACTGAAAAGCAAAAAGGCCATCCTTTCGGATGGCCTCTTGGCTTATTTGATGCTTGGCAGTGTCCTACTCTCGCATGGGGAGACCCCACACTACCATCGGCGCTACGGCGTTTCACTTCTGAGTTCGGCATGGGGTCAGGTGGGACCACCGCGCTATTGCCGCCAAGCAAATTCTTTTTTCTGCCGAACTTCTAAACCCACTTTAAATAAAGTGGTGCTGATACCCAGAGTCGAACTGGGGACCTCACCCTTACCAAGGGTGCGCTCTACCAACTGAGCCATATCAGCACGCTTAATTTGATGCCTGGCAGTGTCCTACTCTCGCATGGGGAGACCCCACACTACCATCGGCGCTACGGCGTTTCACTTCTGAGTTCGGCATGGGGTCAGGTGGGACCACCGCGCTATTGCCGCCAGGCAAA
>NZ_JBPIZA010000010.1:0-92256 GCF_051172435.1 Serratia sp. G204Y
GCGTTGAACAGCGCTTTAGCGCTGGCCCGCAGGGTGAGGCCTTCAGGCCGAATAATCGAACGCAGTTCGATGGAGAGTCCGTACCCCAGAAAGCGAAAAACCCGCCATAGGCGGGTTCTTCTGAATATGGTGCCCGGACTCGGAATCGAACCAAGGACACGGGGATTTTCAATCCCCTGCTCTACCGACTGAGCTATCCGGGCAACGGGGCGCATTAAACCGTATTGGCCGGATGGCGTCAATCGCTTTCTGTCACAAAGCCGATCGGTTGCTCTATTTTCAGGCAGCGAACCCGGCGGGATGGGGGGCGGGGGGATATCGCCTTTCAATAAATATGCATATAAAACGTGTATTTATACCGATGATACGAGCGTGGGTTCTTATTTTTTAATTAAATAACAATGCATTATGATTTAATCAACGAGCGTTCAATCAAGGCGATTCTTGCTTGAACCCCGCAACGAATCATGCAATCATTGCGCAAATTTTAGCACTCTCCGTTCCCTGACGGTGTTCCCGCTTCTTATAAGCCAGAGGGTTATTGGCATGACTGGTTTTGTTGCTCAAGCGCTGCTGCGCACCAGACATCTGACGCCGCCACCGTTCCGCCGTTGTTTCCTCCGTACGCCATCCGCCCGAATACGCCTGCCGGCCATGCGGTAAAGCCGCCTGATGCTCGCTGTTAGGCATGCGTAAAGCCAGCGCTGCGGCCCTGATTTTACTGATGCCTGTCGGACGCTGCCAAGACCAGTTCCCCCGATAGCCGCCTGATGATCGCCGATCATGAGCCGGTCACGCACGCCGCTTATGCTGCCGTGCCGGGGTATCGCTTTACCGGGATAACCGCGTTATCTCATTACCGTGCCGGTGGCACACCCTCATCCTTCACCGTTTGAGAGTCAGCATGATGAAAGAATTGAAAATCGCGACCAGCGCCAGCCTGGTCGCCACCATTGAGACGTTGCGCCAAATCGTGCGCGTAGAGCAGACGGACTACACCGACGTGGCGGCGGCGGTGGTGTCGGTCGCCGACGTGAACGCCGGCATTCTGGCGCGCTTGCAGGCGACGGGTTTCGACATTCCAACCTTCGTGGCGGTGGAAGGGGATGAGCATCTCTCGCCGGACTATCTGCCGTTCGTCAGTGGGGTTTTCGCGCTGCTGGCCGGCGCCAGCAAGCCGTTCTACATGGCACAGCTGGAGGCCGCCGCCGACGCCTACGAGCAGGCGCTGCTGCCGCCGTTCTTCAAAACGCTGAAGACCTACGTCGAGATGGAAAACTCGACCTTCGCCTGCCCGGGGCATCAGGGCGGCGAGTTCTTCCGCAAGCACCCGGCCGGCCGGCAGTTCTTCGATTTCTACGGTGAGACCCTGTTCCGTTCCGATATGTGCAACGCCGACGTCAAGCTGGGTGATCTGCTGATCCACGAAGGATCGGCCAAGGATGCGCAAAAGCACGCGGCGCGGGTGTTCAACGCCGATAAAACCTATTTCGTGCTCAACGGCACCTCGGCGGCCAACAAGGTGGTGACCAACGCGCTGCTAACCCGTGGCGATCTGGTGCTGTTCGATCGCAACAACCACAAATCCAACCACCACGGCGCGCTGATCCAGGCCGGCGCCACGCCGGTCTATCTGGAAACCGCCCGCAACCCGTTCGGCTTTATCGGCGGCATCGACGCGCGCTGCTTCGACGAACGCTACCTGCGTGAGCAGATCCGCGAAGTGGCGCCGGAGAAGGCGGCGGCGGCGCGGCCGTTCCGGCTGGCGATCATTCAGCTCGGCACCTACGACGGCACGATTTACAACGCTCGCCAGGTGATCGACACTATCGGCCACCTGTGCGACTACATCCTGTTCGACTCCGCCTGGGTGGGTTACGAAGGCTTTATTCCGATGCTGAAAGAGTGCTCGCCGCTGCTGCTGGAGCTGGACGAACACGACCCGGGCATTTTCGTCACCCAGTCGGTGCATAAACAGCAGGCGGGGTTCTCGCAGACCTCGCAGATCCACAAGAAAGACGATCATATCAAAGGGCAAAAGCGCCACTGCAACCACAAGCACCTGAACAACGCGTTCATGCTGCATGCGTCGACCAGCCCGTTCTATCCGCTGTTCGCCGCGCTGGACGTCAACGCCAAGATGCACGCCGGCCCCGCCGGGCGCCGCATGTGGATGGACTGCGTCAAGCTGGGCATCGAGACGCGCAAACAGCTGCTCAAGCGCTGCTCGCAGCTGAAGCCGTTTATTCCGCAGCAGGTGGCGGGCAAAGACTGGCAGGATCACGATACTGACCTTATCGCCAACGACGCGCGCTTCTTCACCTTCGTGCCGGGGGAGACGTGGCACGGCTTCGAAGGCTATGCCCAGGATCAGTATTTGGTCGATCCGTGCAAGCTGCTGCTGACCACGCCGGGCATCGACGCCGCGACCGGCCAATACACCGAGTTCGGCGTGCCGGCCACCATTCTGGCCAACTTCCTGCGCGAGAACGGCATCGTGCCGGAGAAGTGCGATCTCAACTCGATCCTGTTCCTGCTGACCCCGGCGGAGAACCCGGCCAAGATGGAACAGCTGGTGGAGATGCTGGCACAGTTCGAACGCTATGTTGCAGAGGACGCGCCGCTGAGCGTGGTGCTGCCGACGGTGTACCGCAAGAACGAACAGCGCTACCGCGGTTACAGCATTCGCCGGCTGTGCCAGGAGATGCACGATCTGTACGTCAGCTTCGACGTCAAACAGCTGCAAAAGGAGATGTTCCGCCAGGATCATTTCCCGCCGGTGGTGATGAACCCGCAGGACGCCAACGTGGAGTTTATCCGCGATAACGTCGAGCTGGTGCCGATCGGCCAGGCGGAAGGGCGCATCGCGGCGGAAGGCGCCTTGCCGTACCCGCCGGGCGTGCTGTGCGTGGTGCCGGGCGAAGTGTGGGGCGGCGCGGTGCAGCGCTACTTCCTGGCGCTGGAAGAGGGCATCAACCGCCTGCCGGGCTTCTCGCCGGAGCTGCAGGGGGTCTACATCGAGAAAAAAGATCACGGCTGGAAGCGCATCTTCGGCTATATGATCAAGCCATAGAAAAAGGGCCGGTTCGCACCGGCCCTTCTCATTTATCCACGCGGAACGCGTTACTTCCTGCGGTAGCTCTTCTGCGCGGTATTCACTTTCACCAGATAGCGGCGCGACTCGGCGGCCGGGTGCTTGGTGGTCAGCGTCTGATACACGTCGCCCGGCTGCATGGCGTTGATGATGCCCACCGCGCGCGTTCTGTCGCTGGAGAACACCCGCAGCACGCTGCCGGCGCCGCCGTTGTAGGCGGTGATCACCGCATAGCGGCGCGAGGTCGGGTTCTGAATGCCGCCCAGGTAGTTGTTCTGCAGGATCGCCAGGTAGGCGGTGCCGGTGTCGATGTTGTTCTCCGGATCGAACAGGTAGCTGCGGCTCGGGGTGCCCCACTTGCCGCGCATCTGGAACACATCCTTGCCGGCGGTATGCTGCATCACCTGCATCAGGCCCAGCGCGTCCGAACCGCTCACCGCATACGGGTTGAAGCTCGATTCGGTCTGCATGATAGCCAGGATCAGCGACTCGTCCACGCCGTATTTTTCCGACGCCTTGCGCACCATCGGCAGGTATTTGTGCGCACGCTTGTCCAGGTGGTTCGGCACCAGCTGGATGGTGACCGAGTAGATCACGTGCAGGCCGGAGGTGCGTTTTTGCAGCTTGGTCTGCAGCAGGTAATCGGCGAAGTGCGCCGCGCGCCATTCCCAGCGGATCGGCGCGCCCTTGTTATCCAGCACCTGGCCGTACAGGAACGGTTCTTTGCTGATCTGGATATCGTTGGCGTCGGAATAGAGATCGATGGACCCCGGATCGTCACCCATCAGCAGCGTGCTGATTATCGCCTGGCGCAGGTGCGCGGCCGGATCGGTGGTGGCGATGGTCTCGATGGTAATGGCGCCGGTGTCGAAGTTGATGTGGCTGCGGGTTTGGTACTGGTCGGTATATTTGACGTAGTCTTTCGGCCCGGCGATCAGAACTTCGTTCAGACCCCAGATGTTCTCGATGTTGTGGGCGAATTGGCCCATCAGAATGTCGAAACCGTTGGTATCTTTAATCCAGGCTTCGTTGATTTCTTCACTTTTTTTGCCGGAACAGGAGATCAGCAAAGGCGCTATTACGAGCAAAGCTAAAATTTTCTTCATCTTAAAGCCGTTTGGAAGAAGTATAAGAGGGTTGAAGCGGGCCAGCGCCTGGCCCCAACAGCGTTATTCGCTCGGCGGCGTATAGCCTTCGATGTGCACGTCGTGCCCTTCGAACAGGAACTTGATCATTTCCTCTTCCAGCAGCTTGCGGTCGTCCACGTTCATCATGTTCAGCTTCTTCTCGTTGATCAGCATGGTCTGCTTTTTCATCCACTCGCCCCAGGCTTCCTTGGAGATCTCGTTGTAGATGCGCTTGCCGACGTCGCCGGGATAAAGCTGGAAGTCCTGGCCTTCGGCGTCGCGCTGCAGGAAAGTACAAAAAATGGTGCGGCTCATGCTAATTCCTCATCGATGGCGCTATCGCCATATAAGTTTTGTTGGATCGGGGGCTGCTTCGCCAGCTGTTGCAACAAACGGTCTACCGGCGCCGCCAGCCCGACCGACGGCGGCTGCGCTAAGTTATACCAGAGACCCGCGCCCTCATCCATGCCGCTGCCCGCCGCGTCGAGCGACAGCCACATCGGCACGATATCGAGGTGGAAATGGCTGAACGTGTGGCGAAACGCGGTCAGCTGTTCCAGGCGCTTGCCTTTCAGACCGCGCTGCTGCAGCCAGAGTTCCAAATCAACGCGCGCGCTGAACTGCGGGAAGCAGAACAGGCCGCCCCACAGGCCTACCGCCGGGCGCTGTTCCAGCCACACCCGGTCGCCGTGCTGCAGCAATAAGAAGTAGGCGGTTTTTTCCGGCAGGGTCTGTTTGGGTTTCTTGCCGGGGTAGTTGGCCCAGCTGTGATTGGCGTAAGACAGGCAGCCGACGTTGAGCGGGCAGAGTTCACACTTGGGCTTGGAGCGGGTGCAGACCATGGCGCCCAGATCCATCATCGCCTGGTTGAACTGGCCGACGCCCTGCGCCGGGGTGACCTCTTCGCTGATTTTCCACAGCCGGTTTTCGACCTCTTTCTTGCCCGGCCAGCCCTCCACCGCGTAGCAGCGGGCCAGCACGCGCTTCACGTTGCCGTCGAGGATCGGATAGTGTTGGCCCAGCGCCAACGACAGCACCGCGCCGGCGGTAGAGCGGCCGACGCCCGGTAAATCGGCGATTTCTGCGAAGGTTGTCGGGAACTCGCCGCCGTGCTGTGCGACAATGGTCTGCGCCGCCTTGTGCAGGTTGCGGGCGCGGGCGTAATAGCCGAGGCCGGTCCACAGATGCAGCACTTCGTCCAGCGGGGCCTCCGCCAGCGCGCGCACGTTGGGAAAACGGGCCATAAAGCGCTGAAAATAAGGAATGACGGTGGCAACCTGGGTCTGTTGCAACATCACCTCGGAGAGCCATACTTGATAGGCGGTTTTCTCCAGCTGCCACGGCAGGGTCTTGCGGCCGTAGCGCTGATACCAGTCAAGCACCACCTGTGCGAATTGTTGTGCTTGCATCATGAGCAGCGTCGTTATCCGGCAGAAAATGAAGCGAGATTGCAGCATAGAGTCATGGTGCTGTAAACCGGAACTTTCCGACGCCGCACGGCGGGTACAGAAGATGAACACTTGCTAAACCAATGTATCTTTGCATAATGCGCGTTTCCCTAATTGGCAGCCAAACAGACAGAAAGCACTATGATTAATGACGTCATCTCCCCGGAATTTGATGAGAACGGCCGCGCGATGCGCCGTATCCGCAGTTTTGTCCGCCGCCAGGGGCGGCTGACCAAAGGCCAGCAGCACGCGCTGGAGAACTATTGGCCGGTGATGGGCGTGGAGTATCAGGCTGACGCTGTCGATCTCGCCGCGCTGTTCGGCCGCGAAGCGCCGACGGTGCTGGAGATCGGTTTTGGCATGGGCGCCTCGCTGGTGACCATGGCGGGCAACAACCCGCAGCAGAACTTTTTAGGGATTGAGGTGCACTCGCCGGGCGTGGGCGCCTGCCTGGCCGACGCCCACGAGGCGAAGCTGAGCAACCTGCGCGTGATGTGCCACGACGCGGTTGAGGTGCTGGAAAACATGATCCCGGACGGCTCGCTGGACATGGTGCAGCTGTTCTTCCCCGATCCGTGGCACAAGGCGCGCCACAACAAGCGCCGCATCGTGCAAACGCCGTTTGTCGAACTGGTGCTGCGCAAGCTGAAGACCGGCGGCGTCTTCCACATGGCCACCGATTGGCAACCTTATGCGGAACATATGTTAGAGGTTATGAACGGGGTCGCAGGCTACCGTAATCTTTCCAGCGATAATGATTACGTGCCGCGTCCGGATTCGCGCCCACTGACGAAATTTGAATTACGCGGCCAGCGCCTGGGACATGGCGTTTGGGACTTGATGTTTGAGAGGAAAGAATAATGGCTAAGAACCGCAGTCGTCGTTTACGTAAAAAGTTGCACATTGAAGAATTTCAGGAGTTGGGTTTTTCCGTAGCTTGGCGCTTCGCCGAAGGCACGTCGGTGGAAGACATCGACAGCACGCTGGATACCTTCATCGATGAAGTGATCGAGCCGAACGGCCTGGCGTTTGACGGCAGCGGCTACCTGCAGTGGGAAGGTCTGATCTGCCTGCAGAAGATCGGCCACTGCACCGACGAGCATCGCGAGCTGGTGAAAAACTGGCTGGAAGCGCGCAAACTGAGCGACGTTAAGGTCAGCGATCTGTTCGATATCTGGTGGGATTGATCGCGCTTGCCCGATGAGCGCGGCTTCGCGCCGCGCCGTTTTATTGATCTAAGGTGCCTTAACGGCGCCTTTGTTTTGCCCGGAGTGTGACCGAGGTGGTAACAACATTGGATAACGCGTTGCTGGAGGAGATCCTGCAACAGGTGCGCCCGTTGATTGGCCAGGGGAAAGTGGCCGACTACATCCCGGCGTTGGCGGAAGTGCCCGCCGATCGGCTGGCGATCGCCGTCTGCACGGTGGACGGCGAACTGTTCCAGGCCGGCGACGCCGCGGAGCGCTTCTCCATTCAGTCGATCTCCAAAGTGCTGAGCCTGACGCTGGCGTTGACGCGCTATCAGGAGCCTGAGATCTGGCGGCGCGTCGGCAAAGAACCTTCCGGCCTGCCGTTCAATTCGCTGCTGCAGCTGGAGATGGAACAGGGCAAACCGCGCAATCCGTTTATCAACCCCGGCGCGCTGGTGGTGTGCGACATGCTGCAAACCCGGCTCAGCGCCCCCAAACAGCGGATGCTGGAGGTGGTGCGCCAGCTGGCCGGCGAAGACGACCTGGCCTATGACCTGCGGGTGGCGCGCTCCGAGTTCGAACACTCCGATCGCAATGCGGCCATCGCCTACCTGATGAAGTCGTTCGGCAACTTCGAGAACGACGTGATCACCGTCCTGCAAACCTATTTCCACTACTGCGCGCTGCGCATGAGCTGCGTGGAGCTGGCGCGCAGCTTCGTCTATCTGGCCAATCACGGCCGCGATCTCAACGGCGAGACGGTGATCAGCCCGCTGCAGGCCCGGCAGATCAACGCCCTGATGATGACCAGCGGCATGTACGACGGCGCCGGCGAATTCGCCTATCGGGTGGGGATGCCGGGCAAGTCCGGCGTGGGCGGCGGCATCGTGGCTATCGTGCCGGGCGAGCTGTCGATCGTCGTCTGGTCGCCGGAGCTGGATGCTTCCGGCAACTCGCTGGCGGGAACTGCGGCGCTGGAACTGTTGTCTCAACGTATCGGTCGTTCGATTTTTTAATCCCAATCTGGATGGGAGTCAGGAGAAGCTATGTTGAAGAAAACCGGGTTAGCCTTACTGCTGCTGGCGGCGACTGCCGCGCAGGCCCACGCCGAGTACCAATGCAGCGTTAAACCCCAGGATGATGTGATCATCAGCCCGCAGAGCGTGCAGGTGAAAGGCGCCAGCGGCGACCTGCAAATTTCGCCGGATGGCGACGTGATCCGCAACGGCCAGGCGCTGAGCCTGAACGACAGCCAGCGGCAGAAAGCCTTCAGCTACCAGAGCGCGCTGCGCAAGCAGCTGCCGTGGATCGACGACGGCGCGCAGCAGCACCTGGAGAAAGCCC
Source organism: Serratia sp. G204Y (assembly GCF_051172435.1). NCBI lineage: Bacteria > Pseudomonadati > Pseudomonadota > Gammaproteobacteria > Enterobacterales > Yersiniaceae > Serratia > Serratia sp. G204Y. The sequence goes on from NZ_JBPIZA010000010.1 coordinate 8,204, forward strand.
GCTCGTCGCTGGATAAGGTGATCGTCAAAGAGCTGGGCAGCAACAGCAACGTGCGCAACCGGCTGACCACCCTGAACGGCCAGCTGAAGCAGCAGATGAACCGCATCATCGAACACCGCAGCGACGGCCTGACCTTCCACCACAAGGCGATTGACCAGGTGGAACAGGACGGCCGCAACATCGTGCAGCAGAGCATGGGCGGGGTGCTGCAGGACAGCCTGAACGAGATGGGCGTCAAACAGGCCGCCAACAGCGGCGGCAACCCGCTACAGGCGATCATGGGCAACCTGGGCGGCTTGCAGAAGGCGATCCAGAACGAATGGAACAACCAGGAGCAGGACTTCCAGAACTTCGGCCGCGACGTTTGCAACCGCGTCACCGCACTGGAAACCCAGCGCAAGGATCTGCTGAAGGCATTGAAGTAACGGATAGATATCGCATATCCATATCAGAGACGCTGAGGCGAAGCGAAATTCTGGTTGATACCTATCAGGCATTGTTTTTGGAGGCTTGGCATGAGTACGGCTAAACGCGTCAGCTTTGGGACGCGTTGGACGAGGATGTTTCCGTTGAGGGATTGCTGAAGGGGCGTGGCGACGTGACGCATCGCCCTCATAATGCCGCCTGAACATGAAAAAAAGCGCTGATTATTCAGCGCTTTTTTTTACTCGTCGTCCGCCAGGAACAGTTCCAGCAGCGAGTTGAGGAACAGTTTGCCCTTCTCGGTGATCTGCCAGTGCTCCGCGGTTTCTTCCAGATAGCCTTTGGCCAGCGCTTCGTCCAGCTGCGGGCGAATGACGCTTTCCGCCAGCCCGGTGTAGTTGACGAAGTCGGCGCGCGGCGCGGCTTCCAGCAGGCGGAAGCGGTTCATGAAGAATTCGAACGGCCGATCCGCCGTCGCCACCTCATGCTGCTTGTCCATGTAGTCGCCGCGCATAAAGCCGCGCGGGTGCTTGGTCTTGGCGGTGCGCAGGATGCGCCCGTCGCTGAAGGTCACCTTGCCGTGCGCGCCGCAGCCGATCCCCAGATAGTCGCCGAAGCGCCAGTAGTTGAGGTTGTGCTGGCATTGGTAGCCCGGCTTGGCGTAGGCCGAGGTTTCATACTGCTGATAGCCGGCGGCGCTCAGCAGCTGGTGGCCGCGTTCGAAGATGTCCCACAGCGCGTCGTCGTCCGGCAAGACCGGCGGGCGCGAGCTGAACAGGGTGTTCGGTTCGATGGTCAGCTGATACCACGACAGGTGCGGCGGATTGAGGGCGATAGCCTGGCGCAGATCGTCCAGCGCCTCTTCCAGCGACTGATCCGGCAGGCCGTGCATCAGATCGAGGTTGAAGCTGCGTAGGCCGAGGCCGGTCGCCAGCGTCGCCGCGCGCTTGGCCTCTTCCGGGCCGTGGATGCGCCCCAGGCGGGTCAGCTTCTCGGCGCTGAAGCTTTGCACCCCGATGGAGATGCGGTTGACGCCGGCGCGCTGGTAGCCACTGAAGCGATCGGCCTCCACGGTGCCGGGGTTGGCCTCCATGGTGATTTCGGCGTCGTCGGCGACGTGAATGCGCGCCCGCACGCCGTCCAGCAAGGCTTGCATCGCCTCGGCGCTCAGCAGGCTGGGGGTGCCGCCGCCGATGAAGATGGTGCTTATCTCCCGGCCGCCGGCCAGCGGCAGGTCGGCATCCAGATCCGCCAACAGATGATCGACATACTCCTGATGCGGCACGTCACCCTTCAGCGCATGGGAGTTGAAGTCGCAGTACGGGCATTTCTGCACGCACCACGGGATGTGGATGTAGAGACTCAGCGGGGGCAGCTTAAGCATTGCGCATGCCTTCCAACATCAGCTTCAGCGCCTTGCCACGGTGCGAAATCGCTCGCTTCTCGTCGCGGCTCAGCTCGGCGGCGGTGCGGCCCAGCTCCGGCACATAGAAGACAGGATCGTAACCGAAACCGCCTTCGCCGGCGGCTTGCTCGGTGATTTCGCCGGCCCAGCTGCCGTGGAACACCAGCGGCGTCGGATCTTGCGCATGGCGCAGATAGACCAGCACGCAGTGGAATTGCGCGCCGCGCCGGCCTGGCGCCACGTCTTTCAGCGCCGCCAGCAGCTTGTCGAGGTTCTGCCGATCGTCGGCGTCTTCACCGGCGTAGCGCGCGGAGTAGATGCCCGGTGCGCCTCCCAGCGCGTCTACCGCCAGGCCGGAGTCGTCGGCGATCGCCGGCAGGCCGGTGACCTGTGCCGCATGGCGCGCTTTCAGAATGGCGTTTTCGATAAACGTCAGCCCGGTTTCTTCGGCGGATTCCACGCCCAGATCGGTTTGCGCGACCACGTCCAGGCCGAAATCGGCCAACAGGTCGGCGAGTTCGCGCACTTTGCCCGGGTTACCGGTGGCAAGAACGACTTTTTGCATAATGACTACCTTGAAAATTATTCGATGAGCGCCGCGACCACGGCGGGGATCTGTTGCGGATTCACGATGCGTAACTGTTTATGCCGCCCCAGTTCGCCTTTCTCGATGGTGACGTTGCTTTTCGCCACTTTGAACTGCTTGGCGATAAACTTGATCAGATGGGCGTTGGCTTGGCCGTCGACCGGCGGGGCGGTGATGGCGACTTTCAGTTCGTCGCCATGCAAGCCGATAATTTGGTCGCGGCTGGCTTTCGGCTGAATATATAGCCTGATCGCCAGCCCGTCCAGCACCGGAGTGACTGCACTCACAGCAGGAACCAGATCTCGCCGAACAGATCCATGCCCAGGTAATTGATCAGATAGAGGATCAGGATCACCACCATGGCGGAAAAGTCGATGCCGCCCATCGCCGGGATGATGCGACGGATCGGCGCCATCAAGGGTTCGGTGAGCTGGTACATTACATAGTCGATGGGGCTGCGGCCCTGACTGATCCAGCTCATCAGCGCACGAATGATCATCACCCAGAAGATCAGGTAGCCGGCAGACTTCACCAGCGAGATCAGGCCGAACAGCAGGTTATAGGGGCTGAGCGACATCGCGCCGCCCTGGATCAGCAGCAGCAGCGGGTACTTGATGGTCATCAGCAGGAACGCCAGCAGCAGCGAAGCGCTGTCGATGGGCCCCAGCGACGGGATGATGCGGCGCAGCGGGCCGACCACCGGCTGGGTGATCTTCACCACAAACTGCGAGAACGGGTTGTAAAAATCGGTGCGTGTCCATTGCATCCAAATGCGCAGCAACAGCACCATCACGTACAGATCAATAACGGTCTTGACCAGGAAAGTCAGCGTTAGCATGAAGTGGTCCTTCTCCTTAACTCATGGTTATTTAAAATAATTTTTCCATCTCTTGCGCGCGGGAAACGGCGGCCTGCATCGCTTGCGCCACGGTTTCCGGCAGCTGGCGTTCATTGAACACCCGCAGCGCTTCAGCGGTGGTGCCGCCTTTGGAGGTCACCTGCTCGCGCAGCGTGCCCAGCGGCGTATCCGGGTTGGCTTCCACCAGCGCGGCGGCGCCGGAAGCGGCCTGCTGCACCAGATCGCGCGCGGTCTGGCTGTCGAAGCCCATACGTTCGGCCTCTTGTTGCATCGCCTCCATAAACAGGAAGAAATAGGCCGGGGCGCTGCCCGCGGCGGCGATCACGCCGTTGATGCCATTTTCGTCATCGACCCAGCAAACTTTACCGACCGACGCCATTAAATCGCCGGTGTAGTCGCGATCCTGCTGGCTGACCTGCGCCGGCGCGTACAACCCGCTCATGCCCTTGCCGACCAACGACGGGGTGTTGGGCATGATGCGCACGATGTCCAGCTTGTCGCCGAGCAGCTGATAGAAACGGTTGACCTGAATACCGGCGGCGATCGACAGCACCAGTTTGCCGCTGAAATCGACCTGCTCGCGCAGCGGTTGGCAAACGTCGGCCATCATCTGCGGTTTGACCGCCAGCACCACTACTTCGGCCGCGCGCGCGCAGGCGACGTTGTCGCCGCTGCTGACGATGCCATAGTCCGCCGCCAGCGCATCGCGGTTTTTCGCCGAAGGGGCGCAGACGCTGATGGATTTGGCCGGATAGCCGCCCGCCACCAGGCCGGCGATGATTGCACGCGCCATGTTGCCGGCGCCGATAAAGGTAATCTTGCGATGTTGCATCAAATCCCTCGTCTGTTTGTCAGGCCTGCGAGTAGTCGCGGGCGCCAAAAATTGCGGTGCCGATGCGCACCAGGGTGCTGCCTGCGGCAATCGCTGCCGCCATATCGTCCGTCATGCCCATAGATAGCGTATCGGCCTGCGGATAACGCTGACGCAGGGCGAGAAAGGCATCGTTCATCTGGTTGAATACCGCCAGCTGCCGCTGATAATCCGCTTCTGGCGCCGGGATGGCCATCAGGCCGCGCAGCGTCAGGTTCGGCAGCGCGGCGATCGCTTCGGCCAGCGCTGGCAGTTCGCTTAACGCGATGCCGGATTTGCTTTGCTCGTCGCTGATGTTGATTTGAATCAGCACGTTGAGCGGCGGCATGCCGGCCGGGCGCTGATCGCTCAGGCGCTGGGCGATGCGCAGCCGATCTACGGTGTGGCACCAGGCGAAGTGTTCCGCCACCAGCCGACTCTTATTGGATTGCAGCGGGCCGATAAAGTGCCACACCAGCTCGCTGTCCTGCGGCGACTCGGCGAAATGCCGGATCTTGTCTACCCCTTCCTGCACGTAGTTCTCGCCGAAGGCGCGCTGGCCGGCGGCGATGGCTTCTTCGATCGCCGCCACAGGTTTGGTTTTGCTGACTGCAAGCAGGGCAACTTCTTCTGGCGCCCGCGCGCAGTTTTGCGCGGCGGCCGCGATGCGGTTTCTGACATCCTGCAGGTTCTGTTGGATAGTGCTCATTATTGACCCGGGAGAGTGATATGGATATCGATGAATTCGTGGCCCTTAGTGTAAAGCATAATGCTTCCGATCTGCACCTTTGTGCCGGTCATCCGCCGATGTTGCGCATCGACGGTGAACTGCAGCCGCTGGCGGCGGCGCCAACGCTGACGGCGCAAGGCGTGCAGGCCCTCTGCGACGGATTGCTGAATGCGCAGCAGCGCGAGAGCCTGCGGCGGCTGGGGCAGGTCGATCTGGCGCTGCACCGGCCGGGCGGGGAGCGGCTGCGGGCCAACGTTTTTCAGCAAAGCGCGGGGATGTCTCTCGCATTGCGGCGCATCGCCGGGCAGGCGCCCTCGCTTGCCGAGCTGGCGGCGCCGGCCATCGTCCCGGCGTTGCTGCGGCGCGACGATGGGCTTCTCCTGGTCACCGGCGCCACCGGCAGCGGCAAGTCCACCACGCTGGCGGCGATGATCGACGAGATCAACCGGCACCAGCCGCGGCACATTTTGACGCTGGAGGATCCGATCGAATTCCTGCACCGCAGCCGGCGTTCGCTGATCCAGCAGCGGGAGATCGGCCGCGACAGTCACAGCTTCGATGCGGCGTTGCGCGCCGCGCTGCGCGAAGATCCGGATGTGATCCTGCTGGGTGAGCTGCGCGATATCGCCACCATCCGGCTGGCGCTCACCGCGGCGGAGACCGGGCATCTGGTGCTGGCGACGTTGCACACCCGCAGCGCGCCGCAGGCGGTGGAACGGCTGGTGGACGTGTTTCCGGCGGAAGAGAAACCCTATGTGCGCGCCCAGCTGGCCGGCAGCCTGCAGGCGGTGATCGCGCAAAAGCTGATGAGGCGGCCCGGCGGTGGGCGAGTGGCGATCTTTGAGGTGCTGACGGCGACGGCGGCGGTCAGCAACCTGATCCGCGAAGGGAAAACCCATCAGTTGGCGAGCGTGTTGCAAACCGGCGCGCAGTCCGGCATGCAAACCTTTGAGCAAGGTTTGCAGCAGCGGATCGACGCCGGCGTGTTGGGGGAGAGTGCGGGGGAGGGAACGGAGGGTTAACCCAGCTGCCGTTCGAACCAGCTTTCGAGGATCACCACCGCAGAGGCGGAATCCACGCTGCCTTTGTCGAGCGCGCGGAAGCCGCCGCGATCGAACAGGTTGGCGCGCGCTTCCACGGTGCTCAGGCGCTCGTCATGCAGATCGATTTGGATGCCGAAGCGGCCGTGCAGGCGGTTGGCGAACTTGCGCGCCTGGGCGGTCACGGGTTGTTCGGTGCCGTCCATGTTCAGCGGCAGGCCGACCACCACCAGATCCGGCTGCCACTCCTTCAGCAGCTTTTCGATTTTCAGCCAGTCCGGCGAGCCGTCCTGCGCTTTGAAGGCCGGCAGGGCGCGGGCGCTGCCGGTCAACTCCTGGCCGACGGCCGCGCCGATGCTTTTGGTGCCGAAGTCGAAGGCGATAATGGTGCGGTTGCTCATCAGGCGTGTCCTGCGTGGTTGGCGATGCTGCGAATGTCGATACCCAGAAGGTTCCCCGCTTCGCGCCAACGGCTGGCGATCGGCGTGCGGAACAGAATGTCGGTGTTGGCCTCGATGGTCAGCCAGGCGTTCTCCAACACCTCCTGCTCCAGCTGGCCCTTTTCCCATCCGGCATAACCCAGCGCCACCAGCACGTCGTCCGGTTGTTCCGGGGTGCCGAGCGTTTCCAGCACGTCTTTCGAGGTGGTGATCATGGTGTTGGGGGAGATTTGAATGCTGGCGCCGAAGCCGTGGCGCGGCGTATGCAGGATAAACCCGCGATCGTCCGCCAGTGGGCCGCCGGCGAACACCGGCTTGTCCAGGCTGATGGCCGGATCGCGCGCAGGCGGCATGATCTTCAGCTTGCTCAATACCGTGGCTACCGTGAACTGCTCCACCGGTTTATTGATCACCAAACCCATGGCGCCTTCTTCGTTGTGCTCGCAGACGTAAATCACCGAGCGCTTGAAGCGAGGATCCTGCAGGGTGGGCATGGCGATCAGAAAATGGTGCTGTAAATTCATGGCGTTAGTATAAGGTAATCAATGGGTGAGAAAATAAACAGCCGCCAGTATGCGGCTATACCCGCCGCCTTTCAAGCCGCGAAAAGGCGGCTTTGGCGGGCGCGATACAGGATAGCGGGCGGCAGGCCGCCCGCATGGCGCATTACTTCGCCGCCAGGCGCTTTTCAATCGCGTCCATCAGCATGCCGGTAATCGAGATCGGGAATGCCGCCTCAATTTCGCGCGCGCAGGTTGGGCTGGTCACGTTGATTTCGGTCAGGCGATCGCCGATCACGTCCAGGCCGACGAAGATCAGCCCTTTCTCTTTCAGCGTCGGGGCGACGGTGCGGGCGATTTTCCAGTCGCTCTCGCTCAGCGGGCGCGCTTCGCCACGGCCGCCGGCCGCCAGGTTGCCGCGGGTCTCGCCCTGCGCCGGAATGCGCGCCAGGCAGTAAGGCACCGGCTCGCCGTCGACGACCAGAATGCGTTTGTCGCCGTCCTTGATCGCCGGCAGGAAGTTCTGCGCCATGCAGAAACGGCTGCCGTGTTCGGTCAGGGTTTCGATGATCACCGACAGGTTAGGATCGTCCTGCTTCACGCGGAAGATAGACGCGCCGCCCATGCCGTCCAGCGGCTTCAGGATGACGTCGCCGTGCTGCTGGTGGAATTTGCGGATGTGCGCGGCGCTGCGACTGACCAGCGTGTCCGGCGTCAGTTCCGGGAACCAGGCGGTGAAGAGCTTCTCGTTGCAGTCGCGCAGGCTTTGCGGCTTGTTGACCACCAGCGTGCCTTTGACTTCGGCGCGCTCCAGAATGTAGGTCGCGTAGATGTATTCGGTATCGAACGGCGGATCCTTGCGCATCAGGATCACGTCCAGATCGTGCAGCGCCAGATCCTGCTCGCTGCCGAAGCTGAACCAGTTCTCCTTGTCTTCCTTCACGCTCAGCAGGCGGGTGCGGGCGCGCCCGTCACCGGCGTGCAGATAGAGATCGTTCATCTCCATGTAGTGCAATTCGTAACCGCGGCGCTGCGCTTCGAGCAGCATGGCGAAGCTGGTGTCTTTCTTGATGTTGATGGAATCGATAGGGTCCATCACGATGCCGAGCTTAATCATCTTTTCTCCTTTAACCCAGGTCGCCGAAGCGGACCTGCAGAGCGGTAATGGCGGTGAGCGCTGTGGTTTCGGTACGCAGCACGCGTGGCCCCAGCAGAATATCAGTAAATCCGTGGTTGGTGGTCATGGCGATTTCGTCGGCGGACAAACCGCCTTCCGGGCCGATCAGCAGGCGGACGCGGTCTACCGGCTGCGGCAGCGTGTTGATGCTGTGGCTGGCGCGCGGATGCAGGTTGAGCTTCAGGCTGCCGTCCTGCTCGGCGCACCAGGCTTCCAGCGACATCGCCTCGCGGATTTCGGGAATGCGGTTACGGCCGCACTGTTCGCAGGCGGCGATGGCGATCTTTTGCCATTGCTGGATTTTCTTCGCCAGACGCTCGCCGTCCAGTTTGACGCCGCAGCGCTCGGAAAACAGCGGGGTAATGACGTTGACGCCCAGCTCGATGGATTTCTGAATGGTGAACTCCATCTTCTCGCCGCGCGAGATCACCTGGCCCAGATGCAGGTTGAGCGGCGATTCGATGTCATCCACGCGGCCGTCGCCGAGGCGCACCAGCACGCTCTTTTTGTCCACCCGAACTATCTCGGCGTCGAACACCTGGTTGCTGCCGTCGAACAGCTGCAGCGCCTGGCCGGCGCTCATGCGCAGCACGCGGCCGACGTGGTTGGCGGCGTCCTCGCTGAGGGCGATCTCCGCCCGATCGGTCAACGGCTGCGGATGGTAAATGCGGGGTATGCGCATGGGTAGTCTGATCCTGACGAAACGGCGCCGTGGGTTGGCGGCGCCATGAAAGATAAAGGCTATAGTAGGTTAGCTTTTCCGCTGCTGACAAGCCTGTTGAATATAGGGGTTGTGGTTGCCCTGCACCTTGGCGATACGTGCTTCACGCTGACATTCCCATTGGCTCACCGGATATTGCCGGTTCCACACCTCGAACAGCTGGGTTTGCTGGCGTGACAGCCGCAGCTGGTAGCGATCGCGCATGTAGAAGTAGGTGCGGGCGATGGCGCCGCGGGCGCGGGCGGGCGGCTCCGCCTGTTTATTCTTGAAGTCCACCTTCATCGGGCATTGCCCGTACTGGCCGGCGCCGCCGTTCCATTGGCTGTACATGAAATTATTGCGGTCGCCGTTCACTTCGCCGATCGCCGGCTGCAGGTTGTGCAGATCGGTTTCTATCTGGCGATAGGTGGCGTCCTTGTTGCAGTTTTTGCGCCCGCCGTCCTGCCAGCACTGCAGCTGGTGGCCGAACTGCCAGGCCGGCACCACGTGTTCCCACTCGATACGCTGCGCGCGCTGGGCGTTTTTACGCACCTGATAGCCGCAGCCGGCGAGATCCGGGATGCCCTTCTTGCCTTGCCAGTCGATGCGGCAGCCGCAGTAAAAACTGCCCGGCGCATCCTGGTTAATCTTGGCCGCCGCCGCCTTGGCCTGAGAAAAGTTATTGATGCCGTGCGCCTGTACGGCGCCTGCGGCGAAAACCGCGATAAACAAAATTCTGCGAAGCATATTCCAAAACAGCTCAAAATTGGAAAAGCAGGCAGGGTAACGGAACTTGCCGGCAGTGGCAAATGGCGATATTTGCTTGTTTTAACGTATAAATCGTTTAACTAAAGGTTCTCGTTAGCGAGAAATTTCAGTTTTTCGCCACACCGGCGGCAGCGGTATTCGCTTTCGCCGCGCAGCACGCGATTATGGCGGCGGATGGTGAGCTGGTGCTGCCCGCAGCCGCAGCGATAGGGGAAGGTTTTGCTTTGCACCGAGGCGGTTTCGAAGCGGTGGGTGCGGCTGGCGGGGGTCAGCAGCACGTTTTCCATCATCCAGCGCCATTCGCGGCCGTGCGGCGCCACCCGGCCGAATTGGCGAAACACCAGCAGGTGCGCCAACTCGTGCGGCACCACTTCATCGATAAACGGCTGTTGGTTTTCCAGCAGCAGCACCGGATTCAGGCGGATTTCCCAGCTTTGCAGCCAGGCGGTGCCCGCGCTGGTGCCGCGTTGCTGATAGACGATGCTGGGTTCGGGGAACTCGACGGCAAAATGCCGGCGGGCCAGCTGCAGCTTTTCTCGCAGGCAGCGCATTACCGCTTGTTGCAGCGCGATGGGGATTCTCGGTTTGTTCATTGCGGCCTAGCTTAAGCAATGGCGCGGCGGCTGACAATACGCCCCGCGTAAATCGCATCCGGCGCTTTTTCGCCATATTGATAAGACGATCGCCGCCGATGGATTGTAATCAATGTGTTAACTGCGGGATAATAAAGCGTGCATGATGAGCCTGTACCCGCAGTTCTCACCGAGCAAGGTTGAAACGCCGCCTGTGGTAATCCCTTACGCAAAGAGCGGTTATTTTGCGATTTGGCGCAATAACTGACTGATTAAAAATAGTAAGGTGGAGGCAGTTTTTTGACAAGGCGCCGAGCCGTGCGCCGCAAGTGTGAATTTAACGCAGCTGATGTTGCAAGTGAGAGATCAATGTCGAATAAACCGTTCCACTATCAAGATCCGTTCCCGCTGAAGAAAGACGATACCGAATACTACCTGCTGAGCCGCGACCACGTTTCCGTGAGCGAATTTGAAGGCCAGGAAATTCTGAAAGTTGCCCCTGAAGCGTTAACCCTGCTTGCCCAGCATGCGTTCCACGACGCCTCGTTCATGCTGCGTCCGGCGCACCAGCAGCAGGTGGCCGATATCCTCAAAGATCCGGACGCCAGTGAAAACGACAAGTACGTTGCGCTGCAATTTCTGCGTAACTCAGAAATCGCCGCCAAGGGTATTTTACCGACCTGCCAGGACACCGGCACGGCGATCATCGTCGGCAAAAAGGGCCAGCGCGTCTGGACCGGCGGCGGCGATGAAGCCGCGCTGTCGCGCGGGGTGTACAACACCTACATCCAAGAGAATTTGCGCTATTCGCAGAACGCCGCGCTGGATATGTACAAAGAGGTCAACACCGGCAGCAACCTGCCGGCGCAGATCGATCTCTACAGCGTGGACGGTGAAGAGTATAAGTTCCTGTGCATCGCCAAGGGAGGCGGTTCCGCCAACAAAACCTATCTGTATCAGGAAACCAAGGCGCTGCTGTCGCCGGGCAAACTGAAAAATTACCTGGTCGACAAGATGCGCACGCTGGGCACCGCGGCTTGCCCGCCGTACCACGTGGCGTTCGTCATCGGCGGCACCTCGGCGGAAGCGACGCTGAAAACCGTCAAGCTGGCTTCGACCAAGTATTACGATGGTCTGCCGACCGAAGGCAACGAGCATGGCCAGGCGTTCCGCGATCTGGAACTTGAAGCGGAATTGCTGCAAGAAGCGCAGAACCTGGGCCTGGGCGCGCAGTTCGGCGGAAAATACTTCGCGCACGATATCCGCGTGGTGCGCCTGCCGCGCCACGGCGCGTCGTGCCCGGTCGGCATGGGCGTCTCCTGCTCCGCGGATCGCAACATCAAAGGCAAAATCAACCGCGACGGCATCTGGCTGGAAAAACTGGAGCACAATCCGGGGAAATTCATTCCTCAGGAGCTGCGCCAGGCCGGGGAGGGCGAGGCGATCAAGGTCGATCTCAACCGTCCGATGGCCGAGATCCTCAAACAGCTGTCGCAGTACCCGGTTTCCACCCGCCTGTCGCTGAGCGGCACCATCATCGTCGGCCGCGATATCGCGCACGCCAAGCTGAAAGAACGCCTGGATCGCGGTGAAGGCCTGCCGCAGTACGTCAAGGATCACCCGATCTACTACGCCGGCCCGGCCAAAACGCCGGAAGGCTATGCGTCCGGTTCGTTGGGGCCAACCACCGCCGGGCGTATGGACTCCTACGTCGATCTGCTGCAATCCCACGGCGGCAGCATGATCATGCTGGCGAAAGGCAACCGCAGCCAGCAGGTAACGGATGCCTGCCATAAGCACGGCGGTTTCTATCTCGGCAGCATCGGCGGCCCGGCGGCGGTGCTGGCGCAGCAGAGCATCAAGAGCCTGGAGTGCGTGGAGTACCCTGAGCTGGGCATGGAAGCGATCTGGAAAATCGAGGTGGAAGATTTCCCGGCGTTTATCTTGGTGGATGACAAAGGCAATGACTTCTTCCAGAAGATCCAGGCCGGCCAGTGCTCCAGCTGCCTGAAATAAGCGCGGCACCCTTCGCCGCCTGCGGGCGGTGAAGGGGATTGTGTAAAGTCCTGTAGCCTGCTGGACGGCGAGTTTTAACCTGTATACCCTACGCGGACAGCACTAAAATTCGACTAATGGAATATCGGCAACAGAAGGCTCGGCAAGCACATGAGTACGCAGGAAAGTCATATCAAGGAATTGCTGGTCTGGATTGAGGATAATCTGACCAATCCGCTGTCGTTGGATATCGTTTCCGCCAAGTCAGGCTATACGAAATGGTATCTGCAGCGCATGTTCAAGAAGCAGACCGGATTATCGTTAGCTTCGTATATCCGCGCTCGCCGCCTCTATCTCGCCGCCTTCGCCTTGCGTTTCACGCAGAAGAGCATCCTCGATATCTCGGTCGAATACCAATTCGATAACCAGCAGACGTTCTCGCGCTGTTTCAAGAAACACTTCGCCGAATCGCCCAGCGTCTATCGCCATGCCCGCAAGCAGGACTTCAGCAATCTGGTGCGTTCGCTGGCGGCCAGCCAGCCGGGCGATATTCAGGTCGAACGCGTCAGCATCGCCAGCGGGCAATACGCCTTTCACGGCAAGCAGTACGCTTATCACCTGGATATCGAGAAGCTGGACAAGTCGCACCTGCCGCAGCGCAGCGCGCTGCGGGCGCAGTTCTATACCTTATTGGGCGAGCGCCCGATGCAAACCTATTCGTTTACTCAACTGGTGCCGGACGGCGAGCGGGTCAGGGTCGATTATACCCTGGGCGTGACGACGGAATACCCGCTGCGCGAAGGCGTGGTGCTGGAGCCGCTGCCGGAGATCCACGGCGAGTTTTGCCGTTTTCGCTATTCCGGCAAGCCGGTGGCGCTCAATGACCACATCATTCAAATCTACACGCAGGTGCTGCCCGAAATGGGGCTGGCCCGCGGTGACGGGCCGGACATTACGGTGTTCAGCTATTCGCTGAGCGGGAAAGAGGAGCTGCATCTGGAGCTGCAGCATCTGGTGCCGGTGGTGCCGCTGCATTGAGCCCGTCGGCGGCCGGCGGCCGGCAGCCGGTTTTTTTGCTGCACGATCGCCGCCATCACCGCCAGGGCGATCTCCGCCGGGGTTTTGCTGCCCAGCGGCAGGCCGATCGGCGCATGGATGCGTTCCAGCTCCTGCGGGGTGAATTCGGCAATCTGCTGCAAACGCTGGCGCCGCCGCGCGCTGTTTCTGAGCGAGCCCATGGCGCCGATGTAAAACGCCGGGGTGTGGATCGCTTCCATCAGCGTCAGGTCGTCCATGCGCGGATCGTGGGTCAGCGCCACGACGGCGGTATTGGCGTGGCAACCCCCTTCCTCAATGAATTTGGCCGGAAACTGACGCAGCAACGTCACGCCCGGTTTCAGCTCGGCGGCAAAGTTATCCAGCGCCTCCGGGCGGTTCTCGCACACCAGCACCTCAAACCCCAACGCCACGGCGAAATCGGCGCAGTACAGCGCCACGCTGGACAGCCCGGCGATCAGCAGGCGTGGCGCGGCCGCGATGTGCAGGGTGATCTGCTCAAGCCGGCGTTCGACCTGGGTGGCGCTGGTGAAGTGGCTCTGCTCGAGGCTGTGGCAGGCGTTGGGCAGCGTCAGGCGTTTGATCAACGCGTGATGCCCTTCCAGCGCGCCGGCGATGCGCCGCAGGTAAGCGATGCTGGCTTCACTCGCCGGCAGGTATTCGATCAGCACGTCCAGCACGCCGCCGCAGGGCAGCGCCACGTTGGGCGTCATGCCGCCTTCGCCGTACCGGATCACCTGGCTGGCCGCCTGATACTCCCCGGCGGCCACGCGGCGCAAAAAATCCTCCTCCACGCAGCCGCCCGACAGCGAGCCGCTGTAGCGGCCATCGCGGGTCGCCGCCATCAGCGCGCCCGGCGAGCGCGGCGAAGAGCCGTAGGTGCTGAGCACGGTACATAACCAGACCGGCTGTTGCTGCAGCCAGCTTATCGCCTGGCTGACTACGGTGACGTCAAGATGTTGCATAGGTGAATTTACTCGCTGGCCGGGAGTTGCGATGGAAGATCAATATCCTGCACGACGCCGGGTTGCTCAAGCGGCAGCAGGTGCACTGCCGCGCCTTGCAGCAGTTCACGCGCGCCATTATCGCCGCGCAGTTGGCAAAGTGGTTTGCGCAATAGAGCGGAAAAGCCGACCGGATGACCGGGCTGTTGCGCATAGCAGGGGCGCACGATCGCGTGCTGCCGTAAGGCATCCGCCACCTGCCGGAAAACATCGGCGCCGACGAACGGCATATCGGCCAGGTGAATCAGCCAGCCCTGCCAGTGCGGCGTGGCCGCAACGCCCGCGGCGATCGAGTCGCCGAGGCCCGCGCTGGCGAGCAGGGTGACCGGCACCTGGTTGGCGGCGCAGGCGGCCAGCACCGGCAGATTATCCGGCCGGGTCACCACCTGTACCGGCAGGCCGGAGGCCAGCGCCTGGTGCAGGGTGTGTTCGAACAGCGATCGCCGCTCGCCCGCCGCATCGGCAAATCCGGCGTTCAATTTGTTGCCCCGGCCGCCGGCCTGAATAAAGCGCTCCCCGCGTCCGGCGGCGGTAATGACAATGCCCGTGGTCATGGTTGAAGTCCGCGTTTGCGCAAATTATTTATTAGCCTACAAACTACCTGTGTTTTGTAAATGTTTTTTTGTTGAAAACAGCCTGTTAATCATCACATAATTTTAGTTATAAGCATATGCTTATGACGTCTACGGCAAGGTCGTCAGCGTTTGCGCAACAACACCGCGAACAAAAACCAATTACAAGAAAGACGTGAAGGACTTATTTATGAGCAATTTCAACCCGTCGCGGCGCCGCTTTATCAAAGGCGCCGTGATTGCGGGGGTGTCCGTGTACCTCGCGCCCCTGTACAGCCGCGCCTACGCCGCGCTGTTCGAGCAAAAAATCCTCCAGTCACCCAACTGGGATCCGCAGACCAAACGCGTCCGTTTCCGTATCGACGGCCGCGCCAAGGTCATGGGGCAGAAGGTGTTCGCGCGCGATATCCGCGCGGTGGACATGCCGCACTGGCCGCAGAAACAGGCGCACGCCTTCATTCTTCGCGTCACTAAAGCCGACCGGCTGTTCGAGGGCGTCGATCTGTCGCTGCTGGGGGACGACCTGCAGCCGGATCGCCTGGTGACGGCGGAAGATCTGGCGCGCGACGGCCTGGCCTTCCCGGCGTTCTACGGCGACGACATGCTGCTGCCGAGCGGCAAAACCCCGGCCTATCTCGGCCAGGCGGTGGCGATACTGATCTATCACGACTTCGCCCGTTTCCGCTTCGCCAAGGACAAGCTGAAATTCCGTGAGGAAACCATCAAATACGGCGCGGTCACCGGCCCGCTGGAGCGCGATCCCTGGGGCAGCTTCCGCTATGTGCGGGTGGGGGGCGATCAACCGTTCGACGACGATCGCTTCTCCAGCCTGAAGGACACGCCGATCTTCCCGGTGTCGATGAAAAAACACCTGCCGGTGTGGCCGGAAGGGCGCGAGGGCGGCAAGCTGGATCAGGAAGGCATGCGCTATGCGGGCCTGATCGCCGACGAGATGGCCAATCCGCCGGCCGATTGGCTGGTGATGTCGCGCCGCTACACCACGCAGTCGATCGACACCTCGGCGCTGGAGCCGGACAACGCCAACGGCTGGTTCGACGCCGAGACGCAAACGCTGCATCTGGTGGTGCCGACCCAGTCGCCGCAGGAAGTGGCCGACGAGATGCCGCGCATGCTGGCCAAGCGCAATCCACCGGTGAAACAGCTGATCCTGCACCCGTGCTACACCGTGGGCTACGGCTCGAAAGATCACTACAACTTCCCGTATTACGGCGCGGTGGCGGCGATGTACGGCGACGGCTACCCGGTGCGCCTGGCCAACGACCGCTTCGAGCAGTTCCAGACGGCGCTGAAGCGCCACGCGTTCGACATGAATTACCGCATCGCGGTGAATAAGCAGACCGGCGTCATGCAGTCGTTCCTCGGCGACATGACCGCGGACGGCGGCGGCCGCAGCAACTTTACCCCTTCGGTGGTGATGGTCGGCGCGACCGCCGCCCAGTCGATTTACTACTTCCCGAAAAGCGATCTGTCGTCGGTCGGACTGGCCTCACGCGCCATCGACGCCGGCTCGGCGCGCGGTTACGGCACGCTGCAGAGCATGGCCGCCACCGAGATGATGGTGGATGAGCTGGCCGCCGAGCTGAAGATCGACCCGATCGAGTTCCGCCTGCGCAACGTGCTGAAATCCGGCATGAAAAACACCCAGGGGGCGATCCCGGCCGGTGCGATCCGCGCCGATGAAGTGCTGGAGAAGGCGGCGAAGCATGAGATGTGGCTCAAGCGCGCCGAACGCAAGGCCGAGTTTGAGAGCCGCCATCCCGGCAAGCGCTATGGCGTTGGCTTCGGCTGCGTGCAGAAAGACTTCGGCACCGGGGCGGAAACCTCGTTCGCCCGGGTGGAGCTGAGCGAAGACGGCCGCATCACGCTGCATCACAGCGGCGCGGAGATGGGCACCGGCATGTCGACCTCGCAGTCGGTGCTGTGCGCGCAGTGGCTGGGCAAACCGGCCGACGAAGCGCATTTCTCGGTCACTGACTGGTCGGTGCTGCCGATGGTCACCAGCGGCGATCCCTACCTGATGTCGCAGGAGGAGCAGGACAAGCTGCAAACCAACCCTAACTGGACGCCGAGCTACTGTTCGCCGTCCAGCGCCAGCAACTCGGCCTATTACTTCTCGCACAGCACCCGCGAAGCGGCGCGCCTGATCTTCGATCACGGCCTGTGGCCGGCGGCGATGGCGCTGTGGCAGGCCGGCATCGGCGGCGGCCAGGCGGCGCCGCTGGTAGTGCGGCGTGAAGATGCGCGTTGGGTCGAGGGCGGCCTGACGGCGGCGGGCATGTCGGTGCTGAGCCTCGAGCTGCTGGCCAAGACGGCCTATCAGATGGGCGGCGTCACCGGCGCGGCGGTGCACGTCTTCAACCGCTGGCAGTGGGCGGAGGCCGATTTCACGCTGAACGGCAAAAGCGAACGCCTGCCGATCGACGGCATGGCGCTGCGCAACGCCGGCGGCGAATTCAAACCGCTGGCGCGTGGGCAGGTCTACTACCCGCCAACCCAGCGTAACAATGCGGCGGTCACCTACTACAGCGCCGTCGGCACGCTGGCGGAAGTGGCGGTGGATATCGCCACCGGCCAGGTGGAATTGCTGAATCACCATTCGATCATGGAGTGCGGCAACCTGATCGTGCCGGAACTGGTTTCCGGCCAGCTGCAGGGCGGGCTGGCGATGGGGATCGGCCATGCGCTGCACGAATATTTACCGCTGTACGAAGACGGGCCGGGCAACGGCACCTGGAACTTCAACCGTTACCACCTGCCGCGCGCCAGCGACGTGGCGGTGTGGAAGCAGAGCGGCGACATCCTGCCGGCGCTGTCGGAAACCGATCCGCCGAAAGGCATGGCGGAGGTGGTGATGATCCCGATTGTGGCCGCGCTGGTCAACGCCATCGCCGACGCCACCGGCCACCGTTTCCGTGATTTGCCCGTTCGTGCAGAAAATATTCGTGAGGTATTACAATGAGCATTAAAACCCAGCCGATCTCCCTGACCATCAACCAGAAGCAATACGGCCCAATCGAGGTGCCGGAAGGCCTGATGATGATCGATTTCCTGCACGAATACCTTGACCTGACCGGCTCGCGCCTCGGCTGCGGGCAGGGCATTTGCCACGCCTGCGTGGCAATCGTCGATCACCCGAGCGGCACCAGTGAAGAGGTGCGCACCTGCATCACCGGCGCGCATTTCTTCAACGGCAAGAAAGTGCGTACCGTCGAAGGCCACGCCAGGGTGGACGAGCAGGGCGAGGTGGTTGAACTGTCGCCGATCCAGCAGGCGTTTCTGGAGCACTACAGCTTCCAGTGCGGCTATTGCACGCCGGGCTTCGTCAATGCCGCCACCATTTTCGTGGAAAAGCTCAAGCGTGAACCTATCGCTCGCGAGCAGCTGGAAAGCGCCATCGAGCAGGCGCTGGACAGCCACATCTGCCGCTGCACCGGCTATGTGCGCTACTACGAAGCGGTGCGCGACGTGGTGCTGAAAACGCCGGGCCTGCTCAAGGAGACGGCGCAATGAAAAAACGTCTCGCAGTATTGATTTTGCTGGTGGCGATCGTGGTGATTGCGCTGCTGTGGTGGCGGGAAAACCGCCGTTACGACGGCCCGGTGCAGCAGGTGACCGCCAGCGCCGAACAGATCGCCCGCGGCCGCTATCTGGCGCAGGCCGCCGACTGCGCCGCCTGTCATACCGCCAGCGGCGGGGCGCCGCTGGCCGGCGGCTATCCGCTGGAAACGCCGTTCGGCACGATTTACGGCAGCAATCTGACGCCGTCGGCCGACCACGGCATCGGGCGCTGGACCAGGGACGACTTCTTCCTGGCGCTGACGCAGGGCGTGGCGCCGGGCGGGCGGCACCTGTACCCGGCGATGCCTTACACCTCGTACAAGGGCATGTCACGTCAGGACGCCGACGACATCTACGCTTACCTGATGACGCGCCCGGCGGTGGACGTGGCCATCCCGGCCAACGAGATGCCGTTCCCGTTCAACCAGCGCATGGCGCTGATCGGCTGGAACCTGCTGTTCCGCAGCCAGGATCCGCTGCCGGCCAGTTCGCAGGGCAGCTCGCCGCAATGGCAGCGCGGCCGCTATCTGGCCGACGTGCTGGGCCACTGTGGCGAATGCCACACGCCGCGCGGCGCGCTGGGGCAGATGGATCTCGCCAAGCCGATGCAGGGCGGCGATCTCGGCCGCTTCATGGCGCCGGACATTACGCCGCACGGCCTGGCGCAGCGCGGCTGGACGCCGCAGGACATCAGCCGCTTCCTCAGCACCGGCCTCGCGCCGCAGGGTTCCGCCTTCAGCGAGATGCACATGGTGGTGGATCTCAGCACCCGGCATTTAACGCCGGAAGACCATCAGGCGCTGGCGCTGTATCTGATGGGCGAGCAGCCGCCGGCGGCGGTGCCGGTGAAAATGGGCCAGGGCAGCGATGCCGGGCGCATGGCCTATCTGGATCAGTGCGCCGGCTGCCACGCCCGCGAAGGCGAGGGCAAACCGCACGTCGCACCGGCGATGCGCGATAACGCCACGCTGCGCCAGGTGGACGGCAAGAACCTGATCGTGTCGGTGCTGGACGGCCTGCCGGCTCAGCAGTTCCCGAACGGCGAAAGCATGCAGAGCATGCCGGGCTTCGGCGAACGGCTGAGCGATGCCGACGTGGCGGAGCTGGTGAATTATCTGCGCGTGACCTGGGGCGGCTTGCCGGCGGACATCACCGCCGAACAGGTGAAAGCGTTGCGCAAGTAAGCGGCGTTCAGGCGAAAAAAATGGCCCGCATCAGCGGGCCATTTTATTGCGCGGTCACGGGGTTCAACGGCTGGTGACGCCGTCGACGCGTTGGCTGCGCTGTTTGATGGCGTAACCGACGGCCAGGATCGCCACCCACACCGGGATAAGCAGCACCGAGATTTGAATGCCCGGCGTCAGGTACATGATCACCAGGATGCCGGCCATGAACAGCAGGCACAGGTAGTTGCTGAACGGGTACCAGAACGCTTTGAACTTCGGCACCACACCTTCGCGATTTTTAGCGGCGCGGAACTTCAGGTGCGCCAGGCTGATCATCGCCCAGTTGATCACCAGCGCCGATACCACCAACGCCATCAACAGTTCGAAGGCGCGGCCCGGGATCAGGTAGTTAATCAGCACGCACAGCGCGGTGGCGAGGGCGGAAATGCCGATGGCCACCACCGGCACGCCGCGGCCGTCGACCTTCAACAGGCTTTTCGGGCCGTTGCCCTGCTGCGCCAGGCCGTACAGCATGCGGCTGTTGCAGTAGACGCAGCTGTTGTACACCGACAGCGCGGCGGTGAGCACCACGATGTTCAGCACGGTCGCCACCAGGTTGCTGTTCAGCGCGTGGAAGATCAGCACGAACGGGCTGCCGCCTTCGACCACTTTGCCCCAAGGGTACAGCGACAGCAGAATGGCCAGCGAACCGATATAGAAGATCAGAATGCGGTAGATCACCTGATTGGTGGCTTTCGGAATGCTCTTTTGCGGGTCGTCGGCTTCGGCGGCGGTGATGCCGACCAGCTCGAGGCCGCCGAAGGAGAACATGATCACCGCCATCGCCATCACCAGGCCCATGACGCCGTTCGGGAAGAACCCGCCCTGCGCCCACAGGTTGGTGACGGTGGCTTCCGGGCCGCCCATGCCGCTGAACAGCAGGTAGGCGCCGAACACGATCATGCCGATAATTGCCACCACCTTGATGATGGCAAACCAGAACTCCATCTCGCCGTAAACTTTCACGTTGGCCAGGTTGATGGCGTTGATCGCCAGGAAGAATACCGCGGCGGAAACCCAGGTGGGGATCTCCGGCCACCAGTACTGCACGTAGATGCCGACCGCGGTCAGTTCCGCCATCGCCACCAGGACATACAGCACCCAGTAGTTCCAGCCGGAGGCGAAGCCGGCGAAGTTGCCCCAGTATTTGTAGGCGAAGTGGCTGAAGGAACCGGCAACCGGCTCTTCCACCACCATCTCCCCCAGCTGGCGCATGATCAGAAACGCGATGAAGCCGCCAATGGCGTAGCCGAGAAGCACTGACGGGCCGGCCATTTTTATTGTTTGAGCGATACCGAGAAATAACCCGGTGCCGATTGCGCCACCTAAGGCGATGAGCTGAATATGGCGGTTTTTCAGGCCGCGTTTCAGCTGGTCACCATGCTGTTGACCATCCATCAATCAAACCCTCTGTCGTTGTGAATGCCCACATGCCTGTAAAGCAGTGGTTACGATGTGTGTTTTGTTTTATTTACGGCGTTATAGCTATTAATTCCACGGCGCCGCTACCGTTTGGCAGAGAATAATGTTATGTGCGTCGGTTTGCACCTGCTTTGTCGTGTGAGTGATTAAGATTGCAGCAGTTTAGGAAACAAAATGCGGGTTGTGTGACGGCGGGAGGGATTCAGTGCATGAAATAAGCAACAAATCACATAATGCGCAAAAATAACGTAGATCCGAGCGGCGGTGCGCGTTCAAATAATGAACGAATCACCGTGGCGGTGCTCGCCAAATAGCCATTCATTAAAGCGTCATAACCATGCAATAAAACTTGGGCAAAAAGTTTGCACTCTTCCTTGCGTAAGGTTTGGTAAAAGTTAAATCCCCAACCCGGCGCGTAAATGGTAATACCATCACGGCGTTACCGGTTTGCAGCGGGGTTTTCAGCGGGGTGTTAAAATGTGCGGGTAACCTGATTTCGATCAAGGCCCGTATGGACAGGAGGTGAATACTTTGTTACTTTACCGTCACGTTTTTGAAATTGGTATTACCAATTGACTCCGCGCCATTCGCAGAGAAGAATTCACTCATGGCCTACAGCAAAATCCGCCAACCCAAGTTGTCAGATGTTATCGAGCAACAGCTCGAATATCTGATCCTCGAGGGGACACTGCGCCCAGGCGAAAAACTGCCTCCGGAGCGCGAGCTGGCGAAACAATTTGATGTCTCCCGTCCTTCTCTGAGAGAGGCCATTCAGCGCCTGGAAGCGAAAGGGCTGCTCCTGCGTCGTCAGGGCGGCGGCACCTTCGTGCAAACTAATCTGTGGCAGAGCTTCAGCGATCCGCTGGCCGAGCTGCTGGCCGACCATCCCGAATCACAGTTCGATCTGCTGGAAACCCGTCACGCGCTGGAAGGCATTGCCGCCTATTACGCGGCGCTGCGCGGCACCGATGAAGATCTGGCGCGCATCCGCGACTGCCACATCGTGATTCAACAGGCTCAAGACAGCGGCGATCTCGACGCCGAAGCCGATGCGGTCATGCAGTATCAAATCGCCGTGACCGAAGCTGCCCACAACGTTGTGTTACTTCACCTGCTACGCTGCATGGGGCCGATGCTGGAACAGAACGTGCGTCAGAACTTTGAATTGCTCTACTCGCGCCGTGAGATGTTGGCAAAAGTGAGCAGCCACCGCGCCGGAATTTTTGAGGCGATTGTGGCACGCTAGCCGGAAAAGGCCCGTGAAGCCTCGCATCGCCACTTGGCGTTTATCGAGGAAATCTTGCTGGATCTCAGCCGGGAGCATACTCGGCGCGAGAGATCGCTACGGCGTCTCCAGCAACGCAAGGATTAAGAGCTGTCCTCTTCAGGGTACACCAGCCTGCGGGGGTTAAGTTCGAGGTACTTAGTTAAGTACTTAAGCGGCAACTAAACTGATGGGCCTGTCTTCGTGTGTTTTTGCACAGAGCACAGGAAGACAGGCTCCAAACAAACCATTAGACAGATAAGGAATACCACCATGTCAGAACGTTTAAACAATGACGTGGATCCGATCGAAACCCGCGACTGGCTGCAGGCGATCGAATCGGTCATCCGTGAAGAGGGTGTTGAGCGAGCTCAGTTTCTGATTGATCAGGTATTGGGAGAAGCCCGCAAAGGCGGCGTTAACGTTGCGGCCGGTGCTGCAGCGCACAACTACGTCAACACCATCGCGGTAGAAGACGAACCGGCCTACCCAGGCAACCTGGATCTGGAACGCCGCATTCGCTCTGCGATCCGTTGGAACGCGATCATGACCGTTCTTCGCGCATCCAAAAAAGACCTGGAGCTGGGCGGCCACATGGCTTCCTTCCAGTCTTCCGCGACCTTCTATGAAGTCTGCTTTAACCACTTCTTCCGCGCACGCAACGAGAAAGACGGCGGCGACCTGGTGTACTTCCAGGGCCACATCTCTCCGGGCGTTTACGCGCGTGCCTTCCTTGAAGGCCGCCTGACCGAAGAACAAATGAACAACTTCCGTCAGGAAGTGCACGGCAACGGCCTGTCCTCTTACCCGCATCCTAAGCTGATGCCGGAATTCTGGCAGTTCCCGACCGTATCCATGGGCCTGGGCCCAATCAGCGCCATCTATCAGGCGAAGTTCCTGAAATACCTGGAACACCGCGGCCTGAAAGACACCTCTGAGCAGACCGTTTATGCCTTCCTGGGCGACGGCGAGATGGATGAGCCGGAATCCAAAGGCGCCATCACCATCGCGACCCGCGAGAAGCTGGACAACCTGGTGTTCGTCATCAACTGCAACCTGCAGCGCTTGGACGGCCCGGTCACCGGCAACGGCAAGATCATCAACGAACTGGAAGGCATCTTCTCCGGCGCAGGCTGGCAGGTGCTGAAAGTGATCTGGGGCGGCCGTTGGGACGAACTGCTGCGTAAAGACACCAGCGGTAAACTGGTTCAGCTGATGAACGAGACCCTGGACGGCGACTACCAGACCTTCAAATCCAAGGACGGCGCTTACGTGCGCGAGCACTTCTTCGGCCGTTACCCGGAAACCGCGGCGCTGGTCAAAGACATGACCGACGACGAAATCTGGGCGCTGAACCGTGGTGGTCACGATCCGAAGAAAATCTTCGCTGCACTGAAAAAAGCGCAGGACACCAAAGGCAAACCGACCGTTATCCTGGCCCACACCATCAAAGGTTACGGCATGGGTGAAACCGCGGAAGGTAAAAACATCGCTCACCAGGTGAAGAAAATGAACATGGAAGGGGTTCACCACTTCCGCGATCGTTTCAACGTGCCGGTTGCCGATGCCGACATCGAAAAACTGCCGTACATCACCTTCGACAAAGATTCCGAAGAGTACAAATACCTGCACGAACGTCGCCAGGCGCTGAAAGGCTACGTGCCGACGCGTCTGCCGGAGTTCACCCAGAAGCTGGAAATGCCGGCGCTGGAAGATTTCAGCTCGCTGCTGGAAGAGCAGAACAAAGAGATCTCCACCACTATCGCCTTCGTGCGTGCCCTGAACGTGATGCTGAAGAACAAGTCGATCAAAGATCGCCTGGTGCCAATCATCGCCGACGAAGCGCGTACCTTCGGTATGGAAGGTCTGTTCCGTCAGATCGGTATCTACAGCCCGAACGGCCAGCAGTACACCCCGCAGGACCGTGAACAGGTTGCTTACTACAAAGAAGACGAGAAAGGCCAAATCCTGCAGGAAGGCATCAACGAACTGGGCGCAGCCTCTTCCTGGCTGGCCGCAGCGACTTCCTACAGCACCAACGATCTGCCGATGATTCCGTTCTACATCTACTACTCGATGTTCGGTTTCCAACGTATCGGCGACCTGTGCTGGGCAGCGGGCGACCAACAGGCGCGCGGCTTCCTGATCGGCGGGACCTCGGGCCGTACTACCCTGAACGGCGAAGGTCTGCAGCACGAAGATGGCCACAGCCACATTCAGTCTCTGACCATCCCTAACTGCATCTCTTACGATCCGGCTTACGCGTACGAAGTGGCGGTGATCATGCACGACGGTCTGGTGCGCATGTATGGTGACAACCCGGAAAACGTGTACTACTACCTGACCACGCTGAACGAAAACTACCACATGCCTGCGATGCCGCAGGGTGCGGAAGAAGGTATCCGCAAGGGTATCTACAAGCTGGAAACGCTGGAAGGCAGCAAAGGCAAGGTACAGCTGCTGGGCTCCGGCGCCATCCTGCGCCACGTGCGCGAAGCTGCGCAGATCCTGGCGAAGGACTACGGCGTGGGTTCCGACACCTACAGCGTGACCTCGTTCACCGAACTGGCGCGCGACGGCCAGGACTGCGAGCGCTGGAACATGCTGCACCCAACCGAAACGCCACGCGTGCCTTACATCGCTCAGGTGATGAGCGACGCGCCGGCGGTAGCTTCTACCGACTACATGAAACTGTTCGCCGAACAGGTTCGTACTTATGTGCCGGCCAGCGACTATCGCGTACTGGGCACCGACGGCTTCGGTCGTTCGGACAGCCGCGAAAACCTGCGTCACCACTTCGAAGTCGATGCATCCTACGTGGTGGTTGCTGCTCTGGGTGAACTGGCTAAACGCGGTGAGATCGAAGCTTCCGTGGTGGCTGATGCCATCAAGAAATTCGACATCAACCCGGAAAAAGTTAACCCGCGTCTGGCCTAAGAGGTACTGAATAATGTCTATCGAAATCAACGTACCGGACATCGGTGCAGATGAAGTCGAAATCACCGAGATTCTGGTGAAGGTCGGCGATAAAGTTGAAGCGGAACAATCGCTGATCACCGTGGAAGGCGACAAGGCTTCCATGGAAGTGCCATCCCCGCAGGCGGGCGTGGTGAAAGAGATCAAAGTGGCGGTCGGCGATAAAACCGAAACCGGCAAACTGATCATGATCTTCGAAGCGGCAGGCGTAGCGGAAGCTGCACCGGCGGCGAAAGCGGAAGAAAAACCGGCAGCAGCAGCTGCCCCGGCCGCCGCTGCGGCCAAAGACGTTGCCGTGCCGGACATCGGCGCCGACGAAGTCGAAGTGACCGAGATCCTGGTGAAAGTGGGCGACAAGGTGGAAGCCGAGCAGTCCCTGATCACCGTGGAAGGCGACAAGGCTTCCATGGAAGTCCCTGCGCCGTTCGCGGGTACCGTGAAAGAGATCAAGATCGCGACCGGCGACAAAGTGAAAACCGGTTCCCTGATCATGGTGTTCGAAGTGGCCGGCGCCGCTTCCGCTGCGGCCCCGGCTGCGGTTGAAGCTCCTGCCGCCGCTGCAGCGCCTGCGGCCTCTGCGGCCAAAGACGTCGCCGTGCCGGATATCGGCGGCGACGAAGTCGAAGTGACCGAAGTGATGGTGAAGGTGGGCGACAAGGTTGCCGCCGAGCAGTCTCTGATTACCGTGGAAGGCGACAAGGCCTCCATGGAAGTGCCTGCACCGTTCGCGGGTATCGTTAAAGAGATCAAGATCGCGACCGGCGACAAAGTGAAAACCGGCTCCCTGATCATGGTGTTCGAAGTGGAAGGCGCTGCGCCTGCCGCTGCCGCCGCTCCAGCCGCTAAATCGGAAGCTGCGCCGGCGCCGGCCGCCGCTAAAGCCGCCGCTCCGGCTGCGAAAGCTGACGACAAAGGCGAGTTCGCCGAGAACGCGGCATACGTGCACGCGACCCCGGTCATTCGTCGTCTGGCGCGTGAATTCGGCGTTAACCTGGCGAAAGTGAAAGGCACCGGTCGTAAAGGCCGTATCCTGCGCGAAGACGTTCAGGCTTACGTGAAAGACGCGGTGAAACGCGCTGAAGCGGCCCCGGCGGCTGCCGGCGGCGGTCTGCCAGGCATGCTGCCATGGCCGAAAGTGGACTTCAGCAAGTTCGGCGAGATCGAAGAAGTCGAAATGGGCCGCATCCAGAAGATCTCTGGTGCGAACCTGAGCCGCAACTGGGTGATGATCCCGCACGTGACTCACTTCGACAAAACCGACATCACCGATCTGGAAGCGTTCCGCAAACAGCAGAACGAAGAAGCGGCCAAGCGCAAGCTGGACGTGAAGTTCACGCCTGTCGTGTTCATCATGAAAGCCGTTGCTGCCGCTCTGGAGCAGATGCCGCGCTTCAACAGCTCGCTGTCCGAAGACGGTCAGAAGCTGACGCTGAAGAAATACATCAACATCGGCGTGGCGGTAGATACCCCGAACGGCCTGGTGGTTCCGGTGTTCAAGGACGTGAACAAGAAGAGCATCACCGAGCTGTCTCGCGAACTGATGACCATCTCCAAGAAAGCGCGCGACGGCAAGCTGACCGCGGGCGAGATGCAGGGCGGCTGCTTCACCATCTCCAGCCTGGGCGGCATCGGGACGACCCACTTCGCGCCGATCGTCAACGCGCCGGAAGTGGCTATCCTGGGCGTCTCCAAGTCTGCGATGGAGCCGGTCTGGAACGGTAAAGAGTTCATGCCGCGCCTGATGATGCCGATGTCGCTGTCCTTCGACCACCGCGTTATCGACGGTGCCGATGGTGCGCGCTTCATCACCATCATCAACAACATGTTGTCCGACATTCGCCGTCTGGTGATGTAATGCAAAAGGGGCGCAGCATGCTGCGCCCCTGACGATTCTGTAGCAGTTTTGTCGGATTTTGCATAACTCGACAAAATTGTTGAGACACGGGTCACTCGAACACGCTTTGCAGATTATTAACAATTCTGTAAACTGCTCGCGGTGTAAGCGTCCCGGTGGATGAAGGGCGTTATGAGATCGATTAGCAATAAAAATGACGTCTGACCCGCCGGACAATCAATTAAGAGGTCATGATGAGTACTGAAATTAAAACTCAGGTCGTGGTACTTGGGGCGGGCCCGGCAGGTTACTCTGCAGCCTTTCGTTGCGCTGACTTAGGTCTTGAAACCGTTCTGGTTGAACGTTATTCCACTCTGGGCGGGGTTTGCCTGAACGTGGGATGTATCCCTTCCAAAGCACTGCTGCACGTTGCCAAAGTGATCGAAGAAGCCAAAGCACTGGCCGAACACGGCATTGTTTTCGGCGAGCCGAAAACCGACATCGACAAAGTGCGCGTCTGGAAAGAAAAAGTCATCACTCAGCTGACCGGCGGTCTGGCTGGCATGGCGAAAGGCCGTAAAGTGAAAGTGGTCAACGGCCTGGGCAAGTTCACCGGCGCTAACACCCTGGTTGTTGAAGGCGAAAACGGCCCAACCACCATCAACTTCGACAACGCCATCATCGCTGCAGGTTCTCGTCCGATCCAACTGCCATTCATTCCTCATGAAGATCCACGCGTGTGGGATTCCACCGATGCGCTGGAGCTGAAAACCGTCCCAGAGCGTCTGCTGGTTATGGGCGGCGGCATCATCGGCCTGGAAATGGGCACCGTATACCATGCGCTGGGTTCACAGATCGACGTCGTTGAGATGTTCGATCAGGTTATCCCGGCGGCAGATAAAGACGTGGTGAAAGTCTTCACCAAACGTATCAGCAAGCAGTTCAACCTGATGCTGGAAACCAAAGTGACCGCGGTAGAAGCCAAAGAAGACGGCATCTACGTCACGATGGAAGGTAAAAAAGCGCCGGCAGAACCACAGCGTTACGACGCGGTGCTGGTGGCGATCGGCCGCGTGCCGAACGGCAAACTGCTGGATGCCGGCAAAGCCGGTGTTGAAGTTGACGAGCGTGGCTTCATCAACGTCGACAAACAGCTGCGCACCAACGTGCCGCACATCTTCGCTATCGGCGACATCGTCGGTCAGCCGATGCTGGCGCACAAAGGCGTGCACGAAGGCCACGTTGCCGCAGAAGTTATCGCCGGCATGAAGCACTACTTCGATCCGAAAGTGATCCCATCCATCGCTTACACCGAGCCGGAAGTGGCATGGGTGGGTCTGACCGAGAAAGAAGCGAAAGAGAAAGGCATCAGCTACGAAACCTCCACCTTCCCGTGGGCGGCTTCCGGCCGTGCGATCGCTTCCGACTGTGCAGACGGCATGACCAAACTGATCTTCGACAAAGAAACTCACCGCATCATCGGTGGCGCGATTGTCGGCACCAACGGCGGCGAACTGCTGGGTGAAATCGGTCTGGCTATCGAGATGGGCTGCGACGCGGAAGACATCGCGCTGACCATCCACGCTCACCCGACCCTGCACGAATCCGTGGGCCTGGCGGCGGAGATCTACGAAGGCAGCATCACCGACCTGCCTAACCCGAAAGCCAAGAAGAAGTAATTCTGCTGGCTTGACCGGTTAACAAGCGGCTCCTGATAAGGAGCCGTTTTTTTTGCTCAAACTCAGAAAGCGGTATTTTTGTGGCCGCCGCGCCAAATTCCGATCCCTCTGCTTATATCCATTCTAATTATATGGATATAATGCTCTGCTAGTCCGGCAGCCGATTACGCTGCGCTCAACGATTCAGCAAAGATTTAATGTTGCTTTTATGTGAACGAATTAACAACCGTTTCAAATCCTGATATGCTGGCTGAGCGGAACCGGGCACTGTACCTTACAGTCCAGGACATCGACAGCAGTGCCCCGTCAGGATAGATGGCATCAATATCGCCGTGCGCTCTACCCATCAGTCTTTCATGCTGTAACGCTGTTTGACCGTGTCTGTTTGCCCCAATCACCGTTTCGGGGCCTTTACGGGCCGATCGCCTAGCCACAGAGTGAAACCCCAAGGGTATAAACCCGGTTTGCATATACGCCAGGCACAATAAATGACAATGAGAGCGAGGAGAACGTCGTGCTAGAAGAATACCGTAAGCACGTAGCCGAGCGTGCTGCTGAGGGCATCGCCCCTAAGCCGCTAGACGCCACCCAAATGGCCGCGCTGGTCGAACTACTGAAGAATCCGCCAAAAGGCGAAGAAGAATTCCTGTTAGACCTGCTGATTAACCGTGTTCCACCGGGCGTCGACGAAGCCGCCTACGTCAAAGCAGGTTTCCTGGCGGCCATCGCCAAAGGTGAAGCGACATCCCCCCTGGTTACCCCCGAGAAAGCCATTGAACTGTTAGGCACCATGCAGGGCGGCTATAACATTCACCCGCTGATCGAAGCGCTGGATAACGAAACGCTGGCGCCTATCGCCGCGAAAGCGCTGTCCCACACGCTGCTGATGTTCGACAACTTCTACGACGTGGAAGAGAAGGCCAAGGCCGGTAACCCGCACGCCAAGCAGATCATGCAGTCCTGGGCCGACGCCGAATGGTATCTGTCGCGCCCTGAGCTGGCGGAAAAGATCACCGTCACCGTGTTCAAAGTCACCGGCGAAACCAACACCGATGACCTTTCTCCGGCACCGGACGCCTGGTCGCGCCCGGACATCCCGCTGCACGCGCTGGCGATGCTGAAAAACGAACGCGAAGGCATCGTGCCGGATCAGCCGGGCAGCGTCGGCCCGATCAAACAGATCGAGCTGCTGAACAAAAAAGGCTTCCCGCTGGCCTACGTCGGCGACGTGGTCGGCACCGGTTCTTCCCGTAAATCCGCCACCAACTCCGTGCTGTGGTTTATGGGCGACGACATCCCGCACGTGCCGAACAAGCGCGGCGGCGGCGTGGTGCTGGGCGGCAAGATTGCGCCTATCTTCTTCAACACCATGGAAGATGCCGGCGCCTTGCCGATCGAAGTGGACGTGTCCGAGCTGAACATGGGCGACGTGATCGACGTTTACCCATACAAAGGTGAAGTGCGCAACCACGAAACCGGCGCGTTGATCGCCAACTTCGAGCTGAAAACCGACGTGCTGCTGGATGAAGTGCGCGCCGGCGGCCGTATCCCGCTGATCATCGGCCGTGGCCTGACCACTAAGGCGCGCGAAGCGCTGGGTCTGCCGCACAGTGATGTGTTCCGTATCGCCAAGCCGGTTGCCGCCAGCAGCAAAGGCTTCTCGCTGGCGCAGAAAATGGTCGGCCGCGCCTGCGGCGTCGCCGGCATTCGCCCTGGCGAATACTGCGAACCGAAGATGACCTCCGTCGGTTCTCAGGACACCACCGGCCCGATGACCCGCGATGAGCTGAAAGACCTGGCCTGCCTCGGCTTCTCCGCCGATCTGGTCATGCAGTCATTCTGCCACACCGCCGCGTACCCGAAACCGGTCGACGTGACCACGCACCACACGCTGCCTGACTTCATCATGAACCGCGGCGGCGTCTCGCTGCGTCCGGGCGACGGCGTGATCCACTCCTGGCTGAACCGCATGCTGCTGCCTGACACCGTCGGCACCGGCGGCGATTCCCACACCCGCTTCCCGATCGGCATATCCTTCCCGGCCGGTTCCGGCCTGGTGGCGTTTGCCGCCGCGACCGGCGTAATGCCGCTGGATATGCCTGAGTCGGTGCTAGTGCGCTTCAAAGGCAAAATGCAGCCGGGCATCACCCTGCGCGATCTGGTGCACGCCATCCCTTACTACGCGATCCAGCAAGGCTTGCTGACCGTCGAGAAGAAGGGCAAGAAAAACATCTTCTCCGGCCGCATCCTGGAGATCGAAGGCCTGCCGGATCTGAAGGTCGAGCAGGCGTTTGAGCTGACCGATGCGTCCGCCGAACGTTCCGCCGCCGGTTGTACCATCAAGCTGGACAAGGCGCCGATCGAAGAGTACCTGAACTCCAACATCGTGCTGCTGAAGTGGATGATCTCCGAAGGCTACGGCGACCGCCGTACGCTGGAGCGCCGTATTCAGGGCATGGAAAAATGGCTGGCGGATCCGCAGCTGCTGGAAGGCGATGCGGATGCGGAATACGCGGCGGTGATCGACATCGATCTGAACGAGATCAAGGAGCCGATCCTGTGCGCGCCGAACGATCCTGACGATGCGCGCCTGCTGTCCGACGTGGCCAACAGCAAAATCGATGAAGTGTTCATCGGTTCTTGCATGACCAACATCGGCCACTTCCGCGCGGCCGGCAAGCTGCTGGATCAGCACAAGGGCCAGCTGCCAACCCGTCTGTGGGTGGCGCCGCCAACCAAGATGGACGCGGCTCAGCTGACCGAAGAAGGCTACTACAGCGTGTTCGGCAAGAGCGGCGCGCGTATCGAGATCCCGGGCTGCTCGCTGTGCATGGGCAACCAGGCGCGCGTGGCGGACGGTGCGACGGTGGTCTCCACCTCGACCCGTAACTTCCCGAACCGTCTGGGCACCGGCGCCAACGTCTATCTGGCGTCAGCCGAACTGGCTGCGGTTGCGTCCCTGCTGGGCCGCCTGCCGACGCCGGACGAGTACCAGACCTATATGGCGCAGGTCGATAAGACGGCGGCGGATACCTACCGCTACCTGAACTTTGACCAGCTGGGGCAGTACACCGAAAAAGCCGACGGCGTGATCTTCCAAACCGCCGTGTAAGCCGCTATATTGCGCAACTGTTTAACGGGAGGCCTTGGCCTCCCGTTTTATTTTGCTCAGTTGCCAACTTTGCGAGCGCTCACTGAGTTAGTCCGCCATTTATGTTTACACTAAGAAAAAGGGCTCAGGAGGGCATGCTATGGATTACGAATTTCTGCGTGACGTCACCGGTCAGGTGATCGTCAGATTTTCGATGGGGCATGAAGCGATTGGCCACTGGATCAACGAAGAAGTCAAAGGCGATTTCAACCTGCTGGACCGGATTGAAGCCGGTGCGGCCGAGGTCAAAGGCAGTGAACGTCAATGGCAGCTGGAAGGCCATGAATATACGCTGCTGATGGATGGTGAAGAAGTGATGATCCGCGCCAATCAGCTGGAGTTCGAGGGCGATGAAATGGAAGAGGGGATGAATTACTACGACGAAGAAAGCCTCTCATTCTGCGGCGTTGAGGACTTCCTGCTGGTGTTGAAGGCCTATCGTTCTTTCATGCTGAAATACTAAGCATCAGGGCGCGGCGTGCCGCGCCCTTTCCATCACAGATGCGGAATATTGCGGCCGTAATAGATTTCCTGCATCTCTTTCCATAACAGATCGGTGATCTGCTTGCGTTCGGCGGCGCTCAGCGCCTCTGGTTCCGCGTTGAACAGGTAGTGCTTCAGATCGAAATCTTTCAGCAACATCTTGGTATGGAAGATATTTTCCTGGTAAACGTTCACGTCCATCATGTGATACAGCGCCTTGATGTCTTCCGACATAAAGTTCTGGATCGAATTGATCTCATGATCGATGTAATGTTTCACGCCGTTCACGTCGCGGGTAAAACCGCGCACGCGATAGTCCATGGTGACGATGTCGGATTCCAGCTGGTGAATTAAGTAGTTCAGCGCCTTGAGGGGCGAAATGACGCCGCAGGTCGAAACCTCGATATCGGCGCGGAAGGTGCATAGCCCGCCTTCCGGATGGCTTTCCGGGTAGGTGTGTACGCAGATATGGCTCTTGTCCAGGTGCGCAACGACCGTGTTCGGCAGCGGGCCGGGATGCTCCGACGTATCGACGTCTTTCGGATCGATCGGCTCTTCGCTGACCAGGATGGTGACGCTGGCGCCCTGCGGCTCGTAGTCCTGACGCGCGATGTTCAGAATATTGGCGCCGATGATCGAGCAGGTTTCGCTCAGGATCTCGGTCAGCCGGTTGGCGTTATACTGTTCGTCAATGTAGGCGATATAGCCGTCGCGGTCGTCCGCGGTCTTGGCGTAACAAATATCGTAAATACAAAAACTCAGGCTCTTGGTCAGGTTGTTGAAGCCGTGCAGTTTTAGCTTATGCAATTTGGGCCACCTCCTTTATCTTCTCGCTTAACGTGTTACGTTCAGGGCATTGAGCAAATATTGCGGCAGGGCAAAACTGCCGACGTGAATTGCCGGGTTGTAATAACGACAGTGTAGGCCGCTTTGGTTAAAGCGCTGTTGCAGAGTAGGCAGATCGCGCTGGCGCAGCGCCGGGTTTTGGCTCGCCCAGGCAAAGGTCATGATGCCGCCGTAATAGGTTGGGATCGCCGCCTGATAGAAGCTGACGTCGGTAAAGTAGCGGCTCAGTTTGGCGTGGCTGTTGACCGCCTCGTCCTGTTGCAGGAAGCAGACGCCGTTCTGCGCGACGAAAATGCCGCCCTCATTCAGGCAGCGGGCGCAGCCTTCATAAAACGCCGAAGTGAACAGGCTTTCGCCGGGGCCGATCGGATCGGTGCAGTCGGAGATGATCACATCGAAGGTTTCGTCGGTTTGGTTCACGAAGTTGACGCCGTCGTCGATCACCAGCTTGAAGCGCGGATCGTCATAGGCGCCGGCGCTGTGGTTGGGCAGGTACTGGCGGCAGAACTCGACGACACCGGCGTCGATCTCGACCATGGTGATCTGCTCCACGCCAGGGTGCCGGCTGACTTCGCGCAGCATGCCGCCGTCGCCGCCGCCGATGATCAGCACTTTCTTCGCCGCGCCGTGCGCCAGCAGCGGCACGTGGGTCAGCATTTCGTGATAGATGAACTCGTCGCGCTCGGTGGTTTGCACCACGCCGTCGAGCGCCATCACGCGCCCCAGCACCGGGTTCTCGAAGATCACCAGATCCTGGTGATCGGTCTTCTCGCGGTACAGCACCTTCTCTACCGAGAAATACTGGCCGAAGCCCGTATGCAGCGTTTCGTACCAAATTTCTTTCTGGGTCATGTGCGGGAAACTCCGTAATAACAGCCATGAAAAATCGGCGCAACATCATAGCTAACTCTGCCTGGCGATGCACGGTTGAATTTCAGACAGAGAGAGCGTTAGGCGGGCGGGAAAGGGGAAGGAATTAGTTGGCGTAGGCCAGCAGGCTCAAAGAATCGCGCGCCAGCGATTTGCACTTCTTGGGCGTTGGAATGGCGATGCCGCTGAGATCGCGATAGCTGTCTTCGCCCAGCGCCTTCATATTGAAGCTGTTGTAGTTGCTCAAATCCCAGCGGTTTTGTTGCGCGAAATAGACGATGGCGCGTTTGATTTGCGCGTTTGGCAAATCGTTGTAGCCGCAATCATTTTTCAAATAAATAAATACCGCCGTCAGATCGGCCAGATCTTCCGCCTCGGATTCATTCAGCGCCAGACTGGCGTTGGAGAAGCCCAGCATCGCCAGCAACAGCATCGATAACGTTGTTTTTTTCATCATGAAATAGGCCTGTTTGTCGTTTGCTGACGTTACCACACTTGCCTGTAAAGGCACCAAATTTTATTGCTGCCGGGCCGGCGTTGCGTTTGCCAGCCATATTCTCTTGATTGTGAGGCATAGCTTAAAATACCGCCAGGAAAGGCTTGACCTTCCGCCAGGGGGAAGGTTTAGGCTGGCGGCATTGAGTTATGTCACTGAGAAAAGGGAGTCAGCGATGTTACGCCGTGATTTTATTAAATTAACCGCCGCACTGGGCGCTGCGAGCACATTGCCGTTATGGAGCCGGGCCGCCTGGGCGGCCGATCGGCCGGCTCTGCCGGTGCCGCCGTTGTTGACGCCGGACGCGCAGGGAAAAATTGCGCTGGCGCTGCAGGCGGGGGAAACCCGCTGGTTGCCCGGCGCCGCCACCGAAACCTGGGGATTCAACGGCGCGCTGCTCGGGCCGGCGGTGCAGCTGCAGCGTGGCCAGCCGGTGACGGTCGATATCAAAAACGGCCTGGCGGAGGCCAGCACCGTCCACTGGCACGGCCTGGAAATTCCCGGCGACGTCGATGGCGGCCCGCAGGCATTGATCCATCCCGGCGCGACGCGCACGGTGAATTTCACTGTCGATCAACCGGCGGCCACCTGCTGGTTCCACCCGCATACCCACGGTAAAACCGGCAGCCAGGTGATGATGGGGCTGGCGGGGCTGGTGCTGCTGGAAGATGAGGAGAGCGCCAAACTGCCGCTGCCGAAAACCTGGGGGCAGGATGATATTCCGGTGATCCTGCAAGATAAGCGGTTGGGCAAAGACGCGCAAATCGAATACCGCCTGGACGTGATGAGCGCGGCGGTGGGCTGGTTTGGCGATCGCATGTTCACCAACGGCGCGCAGTATCCGCAACATTTGGCGCCGCGCGGCTGGCTGCGTCTGCGCTTCCTCAACGGCTGCAACGCCCGTTCGCTGAATCTGGCGGCCAGTGACAACCGTCCGCTGTATGTCATCGCCAGCGACGGCGGTTTCCTGGCGGAGCCGGTGAAACTGACCGAGCTGCCGATGCTGATGGGCGAACGTTTTGAAGTGCTGGTGGATGCCTCCGACGGGAAAGCGTTCGACATCGTGACGCTGCCGGTGAAGCAGATGGGTATGACGCTGGCGCCGTTCGATCAACCGCTGCCGGTGTTGCGCATTCAGCCGTCGCTGGCGCAGGGCATCAAAACCATGCCGGACAGCCTGGTGAAGCTGCCGACATTACCCGCTGCCACTGGTATCCAGGAGCGTTGGCTGCAGCTGATGATGGATCCGCAGCTGGATATGCTCGGCATGCAGGAGCTGATGGATCGTTATGGTCACCAGGCGATGGCCGGCATGAGCATGAATCATGGCGCGATGGGCGGTGGAGACATGAAAGGCATGGACCACGGCAACATGAAAGGCATGGAAAAGGGCGGCATGCAGGGCATGGACCACGGCAACATGAAGGGCATGGATCATGGCAGTATGGCCGGGATGGATCACGGCGGCGCGCAGGGTAAAGCCAAACCGTTCGACTTCAGCCACGGCAACATGATCAACGGCAAGGCCTTCGACATGACCAAGCCGATGTTCGCCGCCAAACGGGGCCAGTATGAGAAGTGGACCATTTCCGGCGAGGGCGACATGATGTTGCACCCGTTCCATATTCACGGCACCCAGTTCCGTATCCTGTCGGAAAATGGCAAACCGCCGGCGGCGCATCGCAGCGGCTGGAAGGACACGGTGCGCGTCGAAGGGTGGCGCAGCGAAGTGCTGGTGCGCTTCGACCATCCGGCCAGCAGCGAACATGCGTACATGGCCCACTGCCACCTGCTGGAGCACGAAGATACCGGCATGATGATGGGCTTCACCGTCGGCGAATGATCGCGGCCCGTCGCTCAGGTGGCGGCGCGCTCGCGTCGCCACCGGCGAAAGGCTATGCTAAACTCTGCGCCTTTCTTCCGGCAACTGACCTGAATACTATGAAACACACTGTAGACGTAATGATTTCCGAGCAGGAAGTTAAGACCCGTATCGCCGAACTTGGCCGCCAGATCACCGAACATTACCGCGACAGCGGCAGCGACATGGTGCTGGTCGGGCTGCTGCGCGGCTCCTTCATGTTCATGGCCGATCTCTGCCGCGCGATCGACGTGCCGCACGAAGTCGACTTTATGACCGCCTCCAGCTACGGCAGCGGCATGTCCACCACCCGCGACGTGAAGATCCTCAAGGATCTGGACGAAGACATTCGCGGCAAAGACGTGCTGATCGTGGAAGACATCATCGATTCCGGCAACACGCTGAACAAAGTGCGCGAGATTTTGGCGCTGCGCGGGCCGAAATCGCTGGCGATTTGCACCTTGCTGGACAAGCCTGAGCGCCGTGAAGTGCAGGTGCCGGTCGAATATGTCGGCTTCTCGATCCCGGATGAGTTCGTGGTGGGGTATGGCATCGACTACGCTCAGCGCTACCGTCACCTGCCGTACGTCGGCAAAGTGGTGCTGCTGGACGAGTAATTAATGTGGGGCGCGGCCAGCCGCGCCCGCGGCGGGGTTATATGCCTTTATCCTGCTTCAGTTTGGCTATCGCTTTGCGGTAGCCCATCTCCAGGCTCTCGCGGCTGGTCGCCAGCACTTCCATATCGCGCAGGCGGCCGTCCTGAATGCCGTACACCCAACCGTGGATCATCACCTTCTGGCCGCGCTTCCACGCGGACTGCATGATGGTGGAGTGGCCCAGGTTGTATACCTGCTCAATGACGTTGATCTCGCACAGCATGTCGAAACGCTGCTCCGGCGGCAGCTCGCCCAGCAGCGAGCTGTGCTTGTACCACAGATCGCGAATGTGCAGCAGCCAGTTGTCGATCAACCCCAGCTCCGGGTTTTCCACCGCCGCCTGCACGCCACCGCAGCCCAGGTGGCCGCAGATGATGATGTGTTCGACTTCCAGCACATCTACCGCATACTGCACCACCGACAGGCAGTTAAGATCGGTGTGGATAACGAGGTTCGCCACGTTGCGATGGACGAACAGTTCACCCGGCTCGAGGCCGGTCAGGCGTTCTGCGGGAACGCGGCTGTCAGAGCAACCAATCCATAAGAAGCGGGGCTTTTGCGCCTGGGCTAAACGTTCAAAAAATTCCGGGTCTTCCTGGCTGATGTTGGCCGACCAGGCCTGGTTGTTGGCGATAAGCTCTTCGATTTCTTTCATGGAGGTGATTGACCCGTAACGGACAGATTGCGTTGGGGTAATATAGGGTAAGCGTCACACTTTGGAAATCGGAACAGTGGTGCAGCCTCATTTTCCGCACGGATTCGACTCAGTGAAAACGTCGCCGATGCTAGGATTATCGTTAGTGTTTCAAGCCTCGCAAACAGGGGCGCGGCGGCATACTCATCGTCATAAGGTACTATTTTACATATGAATTATGCACTGGAATTAGCGCAGCTGACCAAGACTTACGCCGGTGGCGTCAAGGCGCTGCGCGGTATCGACCTGAGCGTCGAAGCGGGGGATTTTTATGCCCTGCTGGGGCCAAACGGCGCCGGAAAATCCACCACCATCGGCATCATCAGCTCGCTGGTGAACAAAACGGCCGGCAGCGTGCGGGTGTTCGGTTACGACATCGATAAAGACATCGTCAACGCCAAGCGCCAGCTCGGCCTGGTGCCGCAAGAGTTCAACTTCAACCCGTTCGAGACCGTGTTGCAGATCGTGGTGAACCAGGCGGGTTACTACGGCGTCACGCGGCGTGAAGCGATGGCGCGCGCCGAAAAATACCTCAATCAGCTGGATCTGTGGGGCAAGCGCAACGAGCGCGCCCGCATGCTGTCCGGCGGCATGAAGCGCCGCCTGATGATCGCCCGCGCGTTGATGCATCAGCCGAAGCTGCTGATCCTCGATGAGCCGACCGCCGGGGTGGACATCGAGCTGCGTCGCTCGATGTGGGGCTTCCTGAAAGAGCTGAACGCCCAGGGCACCACCATTATCCTCACTACCCACTATCTGGAAGAGGCGGAGATGCTGTGCCGCAATATCGGCATCATCCAGAACGGGGAGCTGGTGGAAAACACCTCGATGAAGGGGCTGCTGGCCAAGCTGAAGTCGGAAACCTTCATCCTCGATTTGGCGGCGAAGAGCCCGTTGCCGAAGCTGGACGGTTACCACAGCCGCCTGACGGATACCTCGACGCTGGAAGTGGAAGTGATGCGCGAGCAGGGGCTGAACGGCCTGTTCACCCAACTGAGCGCGCAGGGCGTGCAGGTGCTGAGCATGCGCAACAAGGCGAACCGCCTGGAAGAACTGTTTGTCACCCTGGTTAACGGCAATGGAGAAAAAGCATGACGCGTTTGTATTGGGTAGCCTTGCAGAGCATCTGGGCCAAAGAGGTGAACCGGTTCGCGCGCATCTGGATCCAGACCCTGGTGCCGCCGGTGATCACCATGACGCTGTACTTCATCATCTTCGGCAATCTGATCGGCTCGCGCATCGGCGATATGCACGGCTTCAGCTACATGCAGTTCATCGTGCCTGGCCTTATCATGATGGCGGTGATCACCAACTCCTATGCCAACGTCGCCTCGTCGTTCTTCAGCGCCAAATTCCAGCGCAACATTGAGGAACTGCTGGTGGCGCCGGTGCCGACCCACGTGGTGATCGCCGGCTATGTCGGCGGCGGCGTGGCGCGCGGCATCTGCGTCGGCGTGCTGGTGACCATCATCTCGCTGTTCTTTGTGCCGCTGCAGGTGCACGCCTGGTGGGTGATTGCGCTGACGCTGCTGCTGACGGCGATCCTGTTCTCGCTGGCGGGGCTGATCAATG
Organism: Serratia sp. G204Y; assembly: GCF_051172435.1. Classification (NCBI taxonomy): domain Bacteria; kingdom Pseudomonadati; phylum Pseudomonadota; class Gammaproteobacteria; order Enterobacterales; family Yersiniaceae; genus Serratia; species Serratia sp. G204Y. The sequence continues at coordinate 47,490 of NZ_JBPIZA010000010.1, forward strand.
CGGTGTTCGCCACCACCTTCGACGATATCAGCCTGATCCCGACCTTCGTGCTGACGCCGCTGACCTACCTGGGCGGGGTGTTCTACTCGCTGTCGCTGCTGCCGCCATTCTGGCAGGCGGTGTCCAAGCTGAACCCCATCGTCTATATGATCAGCGGTTTCCGCTACGGTTTCCTCGGCATCAACGACGTGCCGCTGGCGTTCACCATGGCGGTGCTGCTGGCGTTTATCGCGGTGTTTTACCTGCTTTCCTGGTACCTGATCGAGCGCGGCCGCGGCCTGCGCAGCTGATGGTATCGCGCCCCCGCTTTTCCGGCGGGGGCGCTTTTCTTGATTTGGCGCAGGCGGCGCGTAAATCAATAGAATTGCTCAAATAACCGCTAGTTCCCCGTTGTTCAAATCGTGCTATGCTGGCGCTCCACATTTCCTTCACTTTAGTCATTACGCACTCGTAAGTAGAACATCATCATGCGGCCTCAATACACGTTAGCGGCTGGTTTCCTCGGCATTCTGATGTCGTTGGTTTCCCCTGTGAGCCTGGCGAATCTGCTGTCGGAAGACGGCGCGGTTAAATCTGAATACATGGAAGCGCAGCGCGATAGCGAAGTCTATGCGTTGGTGGGCGAGCATGTGATCCCGGTAGGAGAAGTGAAGCGCGGGCAGCTGATCCAGGTGTTCCCGGCGGATGCGGAATACTACGAATTCAAATTCGGGCACGGCACCGGCTTTATCGATAAAGATGACGTGCGCGAACTGAAGAAGTCGCGCAAGGTACAAGACGATCTGGGCGAGCTGAACAAACCGCTGACCAACCAGAATCTGATCACCCAAAAAACGATCGACGTTTATACCGCGGCGGACAAGGACAGCGAGGTCTTGGGCACGCTGGAAGGCAACCTGCGCTATCCGATCATCGGCAAGCTGAAGGATCGCCTGAACAACACCTGGTACGAGGTCAACATCGGCGAGCGGCTGGGGTTTGTCAATGAGCTGGACTGCGAGATAGATAGCGGCATACCGGTGCTGACCTATCATCACCTGCTAAAAAACGAAGAGAACAAGCGCTTCCGCCACACCTCGACCACCACCTCAGACGTGGCGTTCAGCAACCAGATGACCTACCTGAAGCAGGCGGGCTACGACACCATTTCGCTGTATCAGCTGGAAGCCTACCTGAAGAACCAGATCAACCTGCCGGGCAAGGCGATCGTGCTGACCTTCGACGACGGGCTGAAATCGGTTTATCGCTACGCTTACCCGGTGCTGAAGGATTACGGTTTCCGCGCCACGGCGTTCATCATCTCTTCGCGCATCAAACGCCACCCGCAGAAATGGAACCCGGACTCGCTGCAGTTTATGAGCGTCTCGGAGCTGAAGCAGATTCAGGACGTGTTCGACGTGCAGTCGCACACTCACTTCCTGCACCGCACCGACGGCAATCGCCAGCCGATTTTGCTGAGCCGTTCGCTGCACAATATCGAGTTCGATTTTGAGCGCTCGCGCCGCGCGCTGTCGCAGTTCAACCCGCACGTGCTGTATCTGTCCTACCCGTTCGGCGGCTATAACCAGCGGGCGATCCAGGCGGCGCAGGACGCCGGTTTCCATCTGGCGGTGACCACGGTGCAGGGCAAGGTGAAGCCGGGGGATAACCCCTATACGCTGAAGCGGCTGTATATTCTGCGCACCGACTCGATCCAGACCATGGCGGATCGGATAGCCAACAAGCCGGGCACGGTGGTGGTGCAGTAAGGAAGAACGGGCGCGTAAGGCGCCCGTTTTAGTGTCAGGCGACCTGAACCGGCACGGCTTTCGCCTTGCGCTGCAGGTTGTTGTCACCTTCGAAATAGGCGACTTTCGGGTGGTGTTGGCGGGCGTCGGCGTCGGTCATTTGCACATAGGAGCAGATGATCAGTTTGTCGCCCACGCAGGCGCAGCGCGCGGCGGCGCCGTTAACCGAAATGATGCGCGAACCGCGCTCGGCGGCGATGGCGTAGGTGGAGAAGCGCTGGCCGTTATCCACGTTGTAAATATCGATCGCTTCATATTCCAGAATGCCGGCGGCCTCCAGGAAATCCTGGTCGATGGCGCAGGACCCTTCATAGTGCAAGTCAGCCTGAGTGACTTTGACGCGATGCAGCTTGCCTTGCAGCATAGTACGTATCATAGCTTTACCTAACTGAATATCGGCCTTCACAGGCGCTGGGGTTGAACATCTCTCCTGCATCCCTGCAATCTCTATCGTCACCGATTGCTCCGCCATTGTCTACCAATGGTCAGTGGCCAAGGGTGACGACAGTATAAAAAACGGCTTACAGCGTCAGGTCGACCTGCTGGTTGTCGATAAGACGCGCCTTGCCCAGCCAGGCGGCCATCAGCACCACCGCCCGTTGGCTGTCCACCGTCAGCGGCTGCAGGCTGTCGGCGTCGCGAATAAACAGTTCATCCGGCGTAAAGCCGGCGGCGCGCAGCTGCTCGGCGCTCTGTTCCAGCAGCGTTTCGATATGGCGCTCGCCATTGGCCAACTGCTGCGCCAGCCCATTCATGATTTTGCTCAGCTGCGGGGCTACCTTGCGCTCTTCGGCGGTCAGGTAGCCGTTGCGCGAGCTGAGGGCCAGGCCGTCTTTGGCGCGCACGGTCGGCACGCCGACGATGTCGATGTCGTAACCCATGTCCGCCACCATTTTGCGGATCAGCGCCAGCTGTTGGTAATCTTTCTCGCCGAAGCAGGCCAAGTCAGGTTGCACCAGGTTAAACAGCTTGCTGACGATGGTGGAAACGCCGCGGAAGTGGCCCGGCCGGCTTGCGCCTTCCAGGATGGTGGAGATGCCCGGCACGTCGACGTAAGTCTGCTGCTCCAGCCCCTGCGGATAGACTGCAGCCGGGGCTGGCGCGAACACCAGATCGACGCTGCGGCGGGTCAGCTTCTCGCTGTCTTCCTGCAGCGTGCGCGGGTAGCGCGCCAGATCGTCCGGCCGATCGAACTGCATCGGGTTGACGAAGATGCTCACCACCACCACGTCGGCGCGGGCGCGCGCTTCATCGACCAGCGTCATATGGCCGTCGTGCAGGTTGCCCATGGTCGGCACCAGCGCGATGCGTTTGCCTTCCTGGCGCCAGCGGCGGATCTGCTGACGCAGCATCGGCAGGGTTTCGATAATAATCATTGGGTGACTCCTGGAACCATCGCTTAGTTAAAAGAGTGTTCAGCCGCCGGGTAGAGGCCTTGTTCCACTTCCTGAATGTAGTGCTGCACCGCCGTGCGGATATCGCCGCTCTGCGCCAGGAAGTTCTTGGCGAACTTCGGCGTGTGGCCGCCGGTGATGCCGAAGGCGTCGTGCATCACCAGGATCTGGCCGTCGGTGCCGTTGCCGGCGCCGATGCCGATGACCGGAATGGACAGCGCTTCGGTGATCTGGCGCGCCAGCTCGGTCGGCACACATTCCAGCACCAGCAGCTGAATGCCGGCCAGCTCCAGGTTCTGCGCGTCCTGCAGCAGCTGTTTGGCGGCCAGTTCGTCGCGCCCTTGCACCTTATAGCCGCCGAACACGTTGACCGACTGCGGCGTCAGGCCCAGATGGCCGCACACCGGCACCGCGCGCTCGGCAAGCATTTTCACCGTGTCGCACAGCCAGCTGCCGCCTTCCAGTTTCACCATGTTGGCGCCGGCGCGCATCAGCTCGGCGGCGTTGGCGAAGGTCTGTTCCGGGGTGGCGTAACTCATGAACGGCAGATCGGCCAGCAGCAGGCAGGCCGGCGCGCCGCGGCGCACGGCGCGCGTGTGGTAGGCTATGTCGGCGACGGTGACCGGCAGCGTGGAGTCGTGGCCCTGCAGCGTCATGCCCAGCGAATCGCCCACCAACAGGACTTTGATGCCTTGCTCTTCAAACAGTTTGGCAAAGCTGGCATCGTAGGCGGTAAGGGTAGCAAACTTGCGTTGCTCCTGTTTCCACTGGCGCAAGTGGGTCACGGTGGTGGGTTTCATCACAACGTCTCCTGAAACGGGCCGTGCGGCTTGCGCAGGCCCAGGCTGCAAAAAAGTGCAGCCATTCTACTGTAACCCGATCGGGGTGGGTAGCGCGGATCGCCATGCTTAAGCGGTTCTTAAGAACCTTGTGGTGCAATGGCGCAATGACTGAAAAGGGATACTCATGCGAATTCTGCTGATCGAAGATGACAAACTGATCGGGGACGGCATCAAGGCCGGGCTGACCAAACTCGGCTTCAATCTGGACTGGTTCACCGACGGCGCCGTTGGCAAAAATGCGCTGGACAGCGCGCCGTACGACGCGGTGATCCTCGATCTCAGCCTGCCGGGCCTCGATGGCCTGGATCTGCTGCGCCAGTGGCGCCAGGCCGGGCAGGACGTGCCGGTGCTGATCCTCACCGCCCGCGATGCGTTGGAGCAGCGGGTCAGCGGGCTGCAAAGCGGCGCCGACGATTATCTGTGCAAGCCGTTCGCGCTGGCCGAAGTGGCGGCGCGTCTGCAGGCGCTGATCCGCCGTCGCCACGGCCAACTGATGCCGCAGCTGACGCACGGCAATGTGGTGTTTGACAGTGCCACCCGCAGCGTGAGCTGCAACGGCGAGCCGGTGACGCTGACGCCGCGCGAGTTGGCGGTGCTGGAGCTGTTTCTGCACAACAAGGGGCGGGTGCTGGCGCGGCCGTTGATTCAGGAGAAGCTGTACAACTGGGACGACGAGGTGAGCAGCAACGCGGTGGAGGTGCATATTCACCACCTGCGGCGCAAGCTGGGTAACGGCTTCATCCGCACCATTCACGGCGTGGGTTACACGCTGGGGGATGCGCCGTGAAGCGTCTCAGCCTGCGGCTGCGTCTGATCCTGATCTTCAGTCTGTTGGCGCTGATGACCTGGTGCACCGCCAGCGTGGTGGCCTGGGTGATGTCGCGCAACACCATCAATGAAGTGTTCGACACCCAGCAGATGCTGTTTGCCAAACGGCTGGCGACCGCCAACCTCGGCGATCTGCTGGCCGATGAAAGCGCGCGCAGCCTGCCGAAAACCAAGAAGCTGGTGCATCATGGCAAGCGTGGCGATCAGGACGACGACGCGCTGGCGTTCGCCATCTTCGATCGCCAAGGCAAGATGCTGCTCAACGACGGCGAGAACGGCGCCGATTTCCTGTTTGACGGGGAGCGTGAAGGTTTTACCGACGGCGAGCGCAAAGGCGATGACGACAGCTGGCGCCTGCTGTGGCTGACCAGCCCGGATGGGCGCTATCGCATCGTGGTCGGCCAGGAGTGGGATTACCGGCGCGATATGGCGCTGGGCATGGTGACCGGCCAGCTGGTGCCCTGGCTGGCGACGCTGCCGGTGCTGATGCTGCTGATCGCGCTGATGGTCGGGCGCGAGCTGCGGCCGCTGCGCGCGGTGGCGGCCGGTTTGCGCCGGCGCGCGCCCGATGACGCGACGCCGTTGGACGCGCGCCAGGTGCCGACCGAGGTGCGTCCGCTGGTGGATGCTCTCAATGCGCTGTTCGCTCGCATCAACGCGTTGCTGGTGCGGGAGCGGCGTTTCACCTCCGATGCCGCGCACGAGTTGCGCAGCCCGCTGGCGGCGCTGCGGGTGCAGACCGAAGTGGTTCAACTGGCGGGGGACGATGCGCCGATGCGCGAGCACGCGCTGGACAATCTTACGGTCGGCATCGATCGCGCCACCCGGCTGGTGGATCAGCTGCTGACGCTGTCGCGGCTGGATTCGCTGTCGGATCTGGCCGAACTGGCGCCGATCGACTGGAACGAACTGGTGACGATGACCCTGGCGGAGCAGGATCGGCAGGCCCATGCGGCGGGCGTGACGCTGCGCTATGAACATCAGGGAACGCCGCCGCCGCGTCAGGGGGAAACCTTGCTGCTGTCGCTGCTATTGCGCAACTTGCTGGATAACGCGGTGCGCTATACCCCGCAGGGCGGCGTCGTCACCGTGACGCTGAGCGAACGCTCGCTGACGGTGGAGGACGACGGTCCGGGGGTCACCACGGAGCATCTGGCGCGGCTGGGAGAACGTTTCTATCGCCCGCCGGGGCAGGAGCAAACCGGCAGCGGGCTGGGCCTCTCGATCGTGCAGCGTATCGCCGGATTGCATGGTTTACAGATCGGCTTTGCCAATCGCCCGGCGGGCGGGTTCGTTGCGCGGCTGACGTTGTAGGCGGGTCAGGACTTGAGTTTTGGCTGATGCCACAGCGCCATGCCGTTTTCCGGCACGCGCTTGAGGCAGCTGGCGAGCGGCTCGCCATCGGGGAAAATCAGATCGGGAGCGATTTCCGCCAGCGGGTAGAGCATGAATTCGCGCTCTTTCAGGCCGTAATGCGGCACAGTCAGGCGCTCGGTATGGATCACCTTGTCGCCGTACAGCATGATGTCCAGATCGAGCGTGCGCGGCCCCCAGCGTTCATCCTTGCGCACCCGCCCCTGATTGCGTTCTATCGCCTGGGTATGGTCGAGCAGCTGTTCGGGCGGCAACAGTGTATCCAGCGCCACCACCGCGTTGAGAAAGTCCGGCTGGTTTTGCGGCCCCAGCGGCTTGGTGCGGTAAAACGAAGAACAGGTGACCAGCCGGGTGCGCGGGAGATGCTCCAGCGCCTCCAGTGCGGCTTTAACCTGTTGCAGCGGCTGCGCCAGGTTGCTGCCCAGCGCGATATAAACGTGGATCATTATGCCCCTTCTTTACGCGGTGCCCGGCGGCGAGGGCGGCGTTGACGCGCGCGGCGCGGCGCCGGATCGTCGCCCAGGGTGCTCAGCATGGCTTTCTGCCGCGCCGGCGTGGCGTCCTGGAACTCGCCCCACCACTCGGCCAGACGCAGCATTTCCTGATTGTCTTCCACTTCTGCACGCAGCGCCAGCAGATCATAGGCGGCGCGGAATTTCGGGTGTTCCATCAGCTTGTGCGCGCGTTTGCCCTGGCGGCGGGACAGGCGCAGCTGCAGTTGCCAGATATCGCGTACCAGCGTGGTAATGCGTTTCGGGATGGCCAGCGAGCGGCACTGCTCGTCGAGTACGTCGTTCATCGCCAGCGCGAAGGCGTCGTAGTAGGCCAGGCCGCTTTCCTGCGCCAGCTTCTGCGCGTGCTCCAGCAGCGGGTACCACAGCATGGCGGCAAACAGGAACGCCGGGTTGACGCGCATGTCGTTCTGCAGGCGGTGATCGGTGTTCTTCAACACCTGCACCAGAATGCGCTCCATCGGCGTATCGTGGTTCGGCGTGAAGTTGCGGGCGATCAGCGGGAACAGTGGTTGGAACAGCTGGTATTCGCACAGCTTCAGGTAGGTCTGGAAACCGTAACCGGCCTGCAGCAGCTTGAGGGATTCTTCGAACAGGCGCGCCGGCGGTATCTCATGCAGCAGCGAGGCCAGGCGCGGGATCGGCTCGGCGGTCTCTTCGCTGATGCGCATATCCAGCTTGGCGGCGAAGCGCACCGCGCGCAGCATGCGCACCGGATCTTCGCGGTAGCGGGTTTCCGGATCGCCGATCAGGCGAATCACGCCCTGTTTCAGATCGTTCAGGCCGCCGACGTAATCGCGCAGGGTGAAATCCGCCACGCCGTAGTACAGGCTGTTGATGGTGAAGTCACGGCGCTGGGCGTCTTCCTCGATCGAACCGAAGATGTTGTCGCGCAGCAGCATGCCGTTTTGCGCCTGCTGAGACGAGTTCTTGTCGGATTCCGGGTTCTGTTCGTGGTGGCCGCGGAAAGTGGCCACTTCGATGATTTCCGGCCCGAACATCACGTGCGCCAGGCGGAAGCGCCGGCCGACCAGGCGGCAGTTGCGGAACAGCTTGCGCACTTGCTCCGGCGTGGCGTTGGTGGTGATGTCGAAGTCTTTCGGCTTTTTGCCGAGCAACAGATCGCGCACGCCGCCGCCGACCAGATAGGCTTCGTAGCCGGACTTGTTCAGGCGGTAAAGCACTTTCAGCGCATTTTCGCTAATGTCTTTGCGGGAAATCGAGTGCTGTTCGCGCGGGATCACGGTCATCGAGTCGTTGCTCTCGGCGAGGGGGAAAGGCGGACGCTTGCGCGGCGTTGAGCGGCGGGCAGGGGCGTTGTTGCCGTTGTCGGCGGCGCGCGGCTGCGGCGCAGGGCGGCTTGGCGCCGCGGCACGCTCTTCGCGGACTACGTTTTTATCGCCGGCCGCCGCGTCGTCGCGGGGCAGCTTGTCATCGCGGGTCAGTACCTTACGACAGAAGTTGGCTACTCGGGTAAAAATGGTACACCTCGATAGTGACTGATAAAAATGGAGCTAACAAAAAATAGCGGCTAATCATAGCTCACCATGGCTCCTTTGAGAATGCCGGCGTGTTTTCATCCAGAGGGATAGCCTCCTGACGCGGCACGTTTTCCAACCGCCAATGTGCGACCGCCCAGCTCAATAATAATGGCAGGTCAAGATCTTGCCAGCTTTCCGGCAGCGGTTGGCGCAGAAATTTCAGCACGGCGATCAGCACCGGGCGCGGATCGCCGGCGGGCAACGCCGGCGCATGGTTTTGCTTCGACAGCTTGATGCCGTTGGCGCCCAGCGCCAGCGGCAGATGCACATAGGCGGGCACCGGCGCCTGCAGCTGGCGGTAGAGGGCAATTTGACGCACCGTCGGTTCGATCAGGTCGGCGCCGCGCACAATCTCGGTCACGCCATGAAAATGGTCGTCGATCACCACCGCCAGGTTGTAGGCGAACAGCCCGTCGCGGCGGCGAATGATAAAGTCTTCCCCCGCCAGCGCCGGATCGGCGTGCAACTCTCCCTGCAGGCGATCGTGGAACCCGTAAACGGGCGCGGTCTGGCGCAAGCGGATGGCGGCGCCCTGCGGGCCGAGCTGCAAGTCGCGGCAGTGGCCGTCGTACAATCCGCCGATCTGCTGGATGCGGCTGCGGGTGCAGGTGCAGTAATAGCTGAGCCCCTGACGCTGCAACAGATCCAGCGCGGCGCGATAGGCGTCGTGACGTTGGGATTGATAGATGACCTGGCCGTCCCAGTGGAGACCATAATGTTCCAGCGCGGACAGGATGCGAGCGGCGGCGCCGGGGACTTCGCGCGGCGGGTCGATATCTTCGATGCGAACCAGCCACTGCCCGCGTTGGGCGCGAGCCTGAAGGTAGCTTCCCAGAGCGGCAATCAGCGAACCGAAATGCAGATCCCCGGAAGGCGATGGGGCAAAGCGCCCCACATAATGACTTTCTTGCATATCAGAGGGGAGTGGTTCCCTTTTCTCTGTGCGGCGCACGCGGGTGCGCACGCCGCAGCGGTAACAACGGTATTAGCCGGCCATCTGCTTTTCGCGGATCTCAGCCAGCGTCTTGCAGTCGATGCACAGATCGGCGGTCGGACGCGCTTCGAGGCGACGAATGCCGATCTCCACGCCGCAAGATTCGCAGTAGCCGAAATCATCGTCTTCCACTTTCTTCAGCGTTTTCTCGATCTTTTTGATCAGTTTGCGTTCACGGTCACGGTTACGCAGTTCAAGGCTGAACTCTTCTTCCTGAGTAGCACGGTCTGCCGGATCAGGGAAGTTGGCTGCCTCTTCTTGCATATGCGATACAGTACGGTCCACTTCGTCCCTGAGCTGGTTGCGCCACGCTTCAAGAATGCGCTTGAAATGCGACAACTGGGCGTCGTTCATGTACTCTTCGCCCGGCTTCTCTTGGTACGGCTCCACCCCAGCGATGGCGAGAATGCTCAAGGACGAGGTTTTACGGTTTTGCCCTTCTTGCATGTTGCTTCTCCTACATACACACGCACTATCGAATCCCCAATGCGGGGGAAAAACAGGCCGCTATAAATAACAGAAGGAAGGTAGGTTGGCAATTATTCCTGTCGCCCGCTTGACAATCGTGTGAAGGAGGGCGTATTTGGCGATCGTGCTGGCCGGTTGTCTATTTATAGGGACCCGACCGCGCTAATCGATAAAAAACGGCAGCTTATCGCAGAGATAAATACCGTCAGGTGATAACTTTGCCCCGTAGCAAACCACTTCCACTCCCAACTGCCGGACCTGTGCCAACAGCGCCGCATAGCGCTCATCTATATGATGTGCCGGTGCGACCTGCTCAATACCGCTGTGTAACACGGCAAAGAACAACACCGCCCGTTGCCCGCTTTCAACCACGCTGAGCAACTCACGCAGGTGCTTTTGCCCTCTGAGCGTTACCGCATCAGGAAAGTAACCACGTTGTTGTTGCAGTAATGTGACTGACTTAACTTCAATATAGCAGTTAACCCGATTTTCTGCCTGTAATAACAAATCGATACGGCTGTTTTCACCGCCGTATTTCACTTCGCCGCTGATTTTACTGTAACCGGATAATTCATTGATTAAATTGTGTTCGATCGCCTCGCGCACCAGCGCGTTGGCACGCAGGGTGTTGACGCAGATCCAGTGCCCCTGTTGGGTATGGGTCAGTTCCCAGCTGTGGGCGTATTTGCGCTTGGGGTTATCCGAGGTGGAGTACCAAACGGTGTCGCCGGGCGTGGCGCAGCCGGTCATGGCGCCGGTATTGGCGCAGTGCAGCGTAAAGGTTTCCCCTTCCGGGGTGATCACGTCCGCCAGAAAGCGTTTGTAACGTTTTATCAGCGTGGCGGAACGCAGCGGTGGAGAGAAAATCATGCGGATGCCTGCGTGGCCAGCGGCCACTGTTCGAGGTGTTGGTAACGGGTGCGCCCGTTTTCGAACACCGACTCATACAAGGAAAAGGCGTCGGCGCTGAACGCCCAGCCCGGCGTCGCCGGCGGGATCGCCACCGGCTGGGTGGCGGCGCGCAGCAGCGTGATGTGCGGATGGAACGGCAACGCGCTTTGATGGCAGCCGCTGCGGGCGGCCTGCGAACGCAGCAGTTCGGCCAGCTGCAATAGCCCGCGCGGCGCGCGGCGGGTGCCGAGCCAGACCACGCCGGGGCGCGGCCAATGGCCGAGATCGTCGAGCCGCATGCTGAAGCCGGGTTGCACGATGCGGCCGGCCAGTTTGCGCAGCGCCAGCTCTTTCTGCGCGGTGACTTCGCCGAGAAACGCCAGCGTCAGGTGCAAATTAGCCGCCGCCACCGGCCGGCCGGCCTCCGGCGCAAACGCCTCGGCGCGCCAGCGGATCACCTGCTGTTGCAGGGCATCAGGCAAGGACAGGGCGAAAAACAGGCGGCGCGAATTGGACATGGGGGCTCGGTAAATAATGACAAATCCGTCAGGAACAGATTTGAATGCGGCTTGCAGCGGCCTCGCGCGAAGCGGGACGCCTGGACGAGCTCCGTACTATAGCTAACGACGCCGCAGTTTGAAAGGCTACGGGGGCAAAGCTAATGCTACACTGTACGCCGTTTAACGTTAACCACCACGGAGAGTTCAGTGTCTTCATTGCCCGTCAGCGCGGTGCTTGATGAGTTGCTGGCTGCGTTGCAGTCCGCTCCTCAGGTACTGTTGCACGCCCCGACCGGCGCCGGTAAATCCACCTGGTTGCCGCTGCAGATCCTGGCTAAGGCCGGGTTGCCGGGGCGCATTATCATGCTGGAGCCGCGGCGGCTGGCGGCGAAAAACGTCGCTTATCGCCTGGCGCAGCAACTGGGGGAGGAGCCCGGCCAGACCGTGGGCTACCGCATGCGCGCCGAAAGTAAAAGCGGGCCGCAGACCCGGCTGGAAGTGGTGACGGAAGGCATTCTCACCCGCATGCTGCAGCAGGACGCCGAACTGCAGGGCGTGTCGCTGGTGATCCTCGATGAGTTCCACGAACGCAGCCTGCAGGCCGATTTGGCGCTGGCGCTGCTGCTCGACGTGCAGCAAGGGCTGCGTGACGATCTGAAACTGCTGATCATGTCGGCCACCCTGGACAACGCGCGCCTGTCGCAGCTGCTGCCGGCAGCGCCGGTGGTGGTGTCCGAGGGGCGCAGCTTCCCGGTTGAACGTTTATATCAGCCGTTGGCCAGCCATCAGCGGCTGGAGGATGGCGTAGCGGCGGCGGTGAAGCGCCTGCTGGCCGAACAGCCGGGGTCTTTGCTGCTGTTCCTGCCGGGCGTGGCGGAGATCAATCGGGTGCTGGAGCGATTGACCGGCGAGGTGGCAAGCGATACCGATCTTTGCCCGCTGTATGGCGCGCTGCCTCTGGCGCAGCAGCAAAAAGCGATTCAGCCGGCGGCGGTTGGCCGCCGCAAGGTGGTGCTGGCGACCAACATCGCTGAAACCAGCCTGACGATCGAGGGCATTCGGCTGGTGGTGGACAGCGGCCTGGAACGCGTGGCGTGTTACGACGTACGCAACGGTTTGACGCGGCTGGCGACGCAGCGCATCAGTCAGGCCTCGATGGTGCAGCGCGCCGGGCGCGCCGGGCGTCTTGAGCCGGGCATTTGCTGGCATCTGTTCGCCAAAGAACAGGCGGAGCGCGCGGCGGAACACGCCGAACCGGACATTTTACAGAGCGATCTCACCGGCTTTTGGCTCGAGTTGCTGCAGTGGGGTTGCCACGACCCGGCGCAGCTGACCTGGCTGGATGCGCCTCCTGCCGCCGCATTGGCGGCGGCCAGGGCGCTGTTGCACCGGCTGGGGGCCACGGATGACGGTGGCAAACTTACCGCACCGGGGCGCCAGATGGCCGCGCTGGGATGCGAGCCGCGGCTGGCGACGATGCTGACCGCCGGCGCGGCGCTGAGTGCCGACGGCCTGGCGACGGCGGCGTTGCTGGCGGCATTGCTGGAAGAACCGCCGCGCGGCGGGCAGATGGATATCGGCTACTGGCTGAGCCGCCCGCAACCGAACTGGCGGCAGCGTGCCGCGCAGTTGGCCAAACGCCTGCCGCAACGTGCTGGGCAAGTCGACGTCGATCTGGCGCCGCGCCTGTTGGCGCCGGCGTTTACCGATCGCATCGCCCAGCGGCGAGGCCAGGACGGCCGCTACCTGCTGGCCAACGGCATGGGGGCGGCGATGAATCAGGATGAGGCGCTGTCGCGCGCGCCCTGGCTCATCGTCCCCAGCCTGTTGCAGGGCCACAACAGCCCCGATGCGCGCATCCTGTTGGCGCTGCCGGTGGACATCGACGCGCTGGCGGCGCAGCTGCCGGCGATCGTCACGCAGCGCACGGCGGTGGAGTGGGATGACGAGAAGGGCACGCTGCGCGCCTGGAAGCGCCAGCAGATCGGCCGTCTGACGCTGCGCGCCCAGCCGCTGGCCAAACCGGCGGACGAAGAGCTGCAGCAGGCGCTGCTCGATTGGGTGCGTGCGCAGGGGCTGGCGGTGCTCAACTGGGAGGGCGCCGCCGAACAATTGCGGGTGCGCCTGCAGTGCGCGCAAGCCTGGTTGCCGGAGGCGGAATGGCCGGCGATGGATGAAGAGCCGCTGCTGGCGGCGCTGGAGCAGTGGCTGTTGCCGTCGCTGAACGGCGTGCGCGATCTGCGCGGCTTGAAGCAGGTCAACATCGCCGAGGCGCTGTCCCGCCTGCTAGATTGGCAGCAAAAGCAGCGGCTGGATAATGCGCTACCCACTCATTACACTGTGCCGACCGGCAGCCGCCTGCCGATCCGTTATGAGGCCGGCAAACCGCCGGCGCTGGCGGTGCGTTTGCAGGAGGTGTTCGGCGAGCAGCGCAGCCCGATGTTGGCGGAGGGTCGCATCCCGGTGGTGCTTGAGTTACTCTCACCGGCGCACCGGCCGTTGCAAATCACCGGCGATCTGGCGGCCTTCTGGCAAGGCGCCTACCGCGAGGTGCAAAAAGAGATGAAGGGCCGCTACCCGAAACACGTTTGGCCGGACGATCCGGCCACGGCGGTACCGACGCGCCGAACGAAGAAATATCAGTAGGCCGCGATCATTCAAGGTTTGGAATTCAGATGTTTCTTCTGGTCAGCGCTGCGGCGTAGGCACAGATTAAGCGACTAATCATGGCCGGCAGTGTCGGCAAGCTCGGAGAACAACAGCCATGGCTGGGGATGACCGCGAGCCCATCGGGCGCAAAGGAAAACAACCAAAAAACACCGCGTCGCGCAAGCCGCCGCGCCGTCGCCGAGACGACGATTATGACGATTACGAAGAAGACGAGTATGACGATGATGAGTATGAAGAGGAGGAGGAACGCATGCCGCGTAAGGTAAAAGCGACTCCGCCGCGTAAAAAACGCCGCTGGCTCGGCCTGATTATCAAACTGATCCTGGTGATCGCCGTCCTGTTGGCGATCTACGGCGTCTATCTGGATTCCCAGATCCGCAGCCGCATCGACGGCAAAGTCTGGCAGCTGCCGGCGGCAGTGTACGGCCGCATGGTCAACCTGGAACCGGGCATGCCGTACAGCAAGAAGGAAATGGTCAACCTGCTGGAAGGCATGCAGTATCGCCAGGTCAGCCGCATGACGCGTCCGGGCGAGTTTACCGTGCAGGCCAACAGCATCGAGATGCTGCGCCGCCCGTTCGATTTCCCGGATGGTAAAGAAGGGCAGATCCGCGCCCGTCTCGATTTCCAGAACAACCGTCTGGCTAAGATCGAAAACCTGGACAGCGGCCGCAGCTTCGGTTTCTTCCGCCTCGATCCGCGCCTGATCACCATGCTGCAGTCGCCAAACGGTGAACAGCGTCTGTTCGTGCCGCGCGCCGGTTTCCCGGATCTGTTGGTGGATACGCTGATCGCCACGGAAGACCGCCACTTCTATGAGCATGACGGCATCAGCCCCTATTCCATCGGCCGCGCGGTGCTGGCCAACCTGACCGCCGGCCGTGCGGTGCAGGGCGGCAGTACCCTGACGCAGCAGCTGGTGAAGAACCTGTTCCTGACCAACGAACGCTCGCTGTGGCGTAAGGCCAACGAAGCCTATATGGCGCTGCTGGTCGATTACCGTTACAGCAAGGACCGCATTTTGGAGCTGTATCTGAACGAGGTGTACCTCGGCCAGAGCGGCAGCGACCAGATCCGCGGTTTCCCGTTGGCCAGCCTGTACTACTTCGGCCGGCCGGTGGACGAGCTGAGCCTCGATCAGCAGGCGCTGCTGGTCGGCATGGTCAAGGGCGCGTCGCTGTATAACCCGTGGCGTAACCCGAAACTGGCGCTGGAGCGCCGCAATCTGGTGCTCAAGCTGCTGCAAAACCAGGGCGTAATCGACGGCGAGCTGTACGACATGCTGAGCGCGCGTCCGCTGGGCGTGCAGCCGAAAGGCGGCGTCATTACGCCACAGCCGGCCTTTATGCAGATGGTGCGTCAGGAGCTGCAGACCAGGCTGGGCGATAAGGTGAATGATCTGTCCGGCGTGAAGATTTTCACCACGCTGGATCCGGTGTCGCAAGACGCGGCGGAAAAAGCGGTCGAAGACGGCATCCCGGCGCTGCGCGCTGCGCGTCACGTGCAGGATCTGGAAGCGGCGATGGTGATCGTCGATCGCTTCAGCGGTGAAGTGCGCGCCATGGTCGGCGGCGCCAATCCGCAGTTCGCCGGTTTCAACCGCGCCATGCAGGCGCGCCGCCTGGTCGGCTCGCTGGCCAAGCCGCCGACGTACCTGACCGCGCTGTCCGAACCGGATAAATACCGCCTCAACACCTGGCTGGCGGATGCGCCGCTGTCGCTGAAACAGCCGAACGGCGCCGTCTGGCAGCCGAACAACTATGATCGCAAATTCCGCGGTCAGGTGATGCTGGTGGATGCGTTGGCCAACTCGCTGAACGTGCCGACGGTGAACCTTGGCCTGTCGGTGGGGCTGGATCAGATCAGCGCCACGCTGCAACGTCTGGGCATCCCGAAAGCGGAGATCAACCCGGTGCCTTCGATGCTGCTGGGCGCGATCGGCCTGACGCCGATGGAAGTCGCGCAGGAGTACCAGACCATCGCCAGCGGCGGTAACCGTGCGCCGCTGTCGGCGGTGCGTTCGGTGATCGCCGAAGACGGCACGGTGCTGTACCAGAGCTTCCCGCAGGCCGAACGCATGGTGCCGGCGCAGGCCGCTTACCTGACGCTGTACGCGATGCAGCAAGGCGTGGCGCGCGGGACTTCTCGCTCGCTGTCGGTGAAGTTCCCGAACTACAACCTGGCGGCGAAAACCGGTACCACCAACGATCTGCGCGACAGCTGGTTCGCCGGCATCGACGGCAAGGAAGTGGCGATCGCCTGGGTGGGGCGCGACAACAACGGCCCGGCCAAGCTGACCGGCGCCAACGGCGCGTTGACCCTGTATCGTCGTTATCTGGAAAACCAGACGCCGCTGCCGCTGATGCTGCAGCCGCCGGAAGGCATTAACCAGATGAGCATCGACTCTGCCGGCAACTTTATCTGCGGCGGCGGCAGCTGGCGCACCATCCCGGTCTGGACTGACAATCCGCAGGGATTGTGCCAGGCCAGCCAGACGGCGGAGCAGCAACAGCAGCAACCGGCGGCGGGTGAGCAAAAAGATGGCGATGGCGTCGCCGGCTGGATCAAGGATATGTTCGGCCAGTAATCGCTACCGGGGCGTCGGCCCCGGTGAAAATTTTTTCTTTGTTATTAAGCCCGTAACCTTGGTTGCGGGTTTTTTTATTTTTTCGCTCGTTTTATTTCCCTGCTAACCGCATGGCTAAGCGCCTAATCCTTAACCTATTTGCCCCATGAATTCGGCTTGCAGTTTAATTTGGCTTCTGCATAAAATGCGACGCTTATAATAATTATTATCGTTTACATTCTTCATTTAATAATTCATCAGAGAAATCAACTATGTCGACCAAGCGTCTTTCGTCATCCGCGGCCAAGCAGGGCCGTACCCCCGTCAGCGCGTTAGCGATCACCGTCGCTGCGGCGTTGGGCACGCTGGCGATGCCAGCTTTTTCCGCCGACGCCAAGCCGGCCGCCAAGGAAGACACGATTACCGTTGTGGGCGGCAGCAATACCGCCCAGCAGGAAAGCGCCTGGGGGCCGGTCGGCACCTATGTCGCCAAACGCAGCGCCACCGGTACCAAAACCGATACGCCAATCGAGAAGAACCCGCAGTCCGTTTCCGTAGTGACGCGTGAAGAGATGGACATGCGCCAGCCGGATACGGTGAAGGGCGCACTGGCCTATACGCCAGGTGTGATGATTGGAAATCGCGGTGCCTCCACCGCCTATGATGCAGTGAACATCCGTGGTTTCAGCTCGGTAGGTACCAATATGTATCTGGATGGCCTGAAACTGCAGGACGATAACTATTCGATTTATCAGATAGACCCTTACTTCCTTGAGCGAGCGGAAGTACTGCGCGGACCGTCTTCGGTATTGTACGGCAAAAGCAACCCTGGTGGGGTGGTCGCGCTGGTCAGTAAGCGGCCGACAACAGAGACGCTGCGCGAAGTTCAATTCAAAATGGGGACAGATAATCTGTTCCAGACCGGTTTTGACTTCAGTGACGCTTTGGATGATGCGGGGGTTTACTCATATCGTCTGACGGGGGTTGCGCGCGATGAAGATCAGCAGCAGGTTGGCGAGAAAAGTAAACGTTATGCTATTGCTCCTTCCTTCAGTTGGCGACCTGATGATCGCACTTCTTTGACTTTCCTCAGCAGCTTCCAGGATGATCCTAGCGTTGGCTTCTATGGCTGGTTGCCGAAAGAAGGTACGGTGCAAAATGGTATCAACGGTAAGTTACCGACCAGTTTCAACGATGGTGAGCCTGGCTATAACAACATTTCCCGCAAGCAGCAAATGGTCGGATATGCCTTTGAGCATAGTTTTGATGATGTTTGGACCGTGCGCCAAAACCTGCGTTATTCGAAAATGGATGTGGACTACCGTTCTATTTACGGCCTAGGCATTGATCCAGATAATTCAGCTGAGCTGAAGCGTGGCGTGATGAATTCCAAAGAGCATATGTCCAGCTTTGCGGTCGACACACAGGCACAGGCTAAATTTGCGACCGGGCAAGTTGACCATATCTTGTTGATGGGTGTGGATTATATGCGTATGCGCAATGATGTTGTGTATCAATATGGCAGTGCATCCAATCTGAATGTCATCGCTCCACAGTACGGCAATCGGAGCTATACCATTACCGGTGGTGCCAGTCAGGTTAACCGTCAGGAGCAGACCGGCCTGTATGTGCAAGATCAGGCTGAATGGAACAACTGGGTTCTGACGATGGGGGGGCGCTATGATTGGAGCGATACCAATAGCACCAATCGCCTGAACCAGAATTCCGTATCTAAGCAGCAGGATAACCAGTTTACCGGCCGTGCTGGCTTGAACTATGTTTTCGAAAACGGCATCGCGCCTTATGTCAGCTACAGCGAATCGTTTGAGCCAACCTCAGGCACTGATTTCTCAGGCAATACATTTGCTGCCTCTAAAGGCAAGCAGTATGAGGCTGGGGTTAAATACGCACCTAAGGATCGTCCGATCACCGCCAGTGTGGCGTTTTACCAGTTGACTAAAACCAACAATAAAGTGGCTGACTTAGAACATCCGTTCTTTAGCGTCCAGGGTGGGGAGGTCCGTTCTCGTGGGATTGAGTTGGAGGCGAAAGCGGCCTTGTCGGCTAACCTCAATCTGTTGGGCTCTTACACCTACACGGATGCTGAATATACTAAAGATACTTCGCTACAGGGGAATACACCTTCCGCTATCCCTAAACACATGGCTTCTCTGTGGGCGGATTACACCTTCCATGAAACTGCGATTAGCGGTTTGACCTTGGGTTCAGGCGTTCGCTATGTTGGCTCCAGCTATGGTGACGAGGCCAATACGTTTAAAGTGAAGGATTACACGGTGTTTGATGCCGCGATAAAATATGATCTGGCGCGTTTCAATTTGCCGGGTTCTTCGATTGGCATCAATGTGAACAACCTGTTTGATAAGGAATATGTCTCCAGCTGCTTTGCTACTTATGGCTGCTACTGGGGCGCAGAACGCCAGGTGGTCGCCACCGCAACCTTCCGTTTCTAACCGGATAGCCGGGGCGGCGCCGCGTCGCCCCGGACAAAGCAGGATCTATGCAGGACAAACTTCTTAATCCCGGCGCGACCTTCGCGCTGGATAACGCCAGCTTCGCCGTCCCCGGCCGGGTGCTGTTGCAACCGCTGTCGCTCAGTTTTCCCCAGGGCAAAGTCTGCGGCCTGATCGGCCATAACGGTTCCGGTAAATCCACCCTGTTGAAATTGCTCGGGCGGCATCATGCGCCCAGCGGCGGTCAGGTTTTGCTCAATCGGCAGCCGTTGGCGCAGTGGGACAGCAAATCCTTCGCCCGCCAAGTGGCCTACCTGCCGCAGCAGTTGCCGGCGGCGGAAGGCATGACGGTGCGCGAGCTGGTGGCCGTCGGCCGCTATCCGTGGCACGGCGCGCTGGGGCGTTTTGGCGCCAACGATCGCCAATTGGTGGAAGAGGCCATCGCGCTGGTGGGGCTGAAGCCGTTCGCCAGCCGCCTGGTGGACAGCCTCTCCGGCGGCGAGCGCCAACGCGCCTGGCTGGCGATGATGGTGGCGCAGGACAGCCGCTGCCTGCTGCTTGACGAACCGACCTCGGCGCTGGACATTGCGCACCAGGTCGAGGTGCTGGCGCTGATCCAGCGCCTGAGCCGCGAACGCGATCTCACGGTGATCGCCGTGCTGCACGACATCAACATGGCGGCACGCTACTGCGACCATCTGGTGGCGCTGCGCGGCGGTGAAATGATCGCCCAGGGCGGCCCGCTGGAACTGATGCAGGGGCCGGTGCTGGAACAAATTTACGGTATTCCTATGGGCACGTTGCCGCACCCGAGCGGCGGCGCGCCGGTGAGTTTTGTCTACTGATGTCCTCTGCATTCACTTCTTCTCACGATCCGCTGCGCCGCCGTTTGTTGATGGCGCTGGCGCTGTCGCCGCTGTTGGGCTCGTTGCCCGGCCGAGCGGCGGATGCGCCGCCGGATATCGCCCGCGTTGCGGCGCTGGAATGGCTGCCGATCGAACTGCTGTTGGCATTGGGCGTGACGCCGCTGGCGGTGGCCGATGTGCATAACTACAACCTGTGGGTGGCGGAGCCGAAGCTGCCGGCGACGGTGGTCGACGTCGGCCAGCGCACCGAACCTAACCTCGAACTGCTGCAGCAGCTTCAGCCTTCGCTGGTGTTACTGTCGCAAGGCTATGGCCCAACGCCGCAAAAAATCCAACCCATCGCGCCAACCATGAGCTTTGGCTTCAACGACGGCAGCGGCAAACCGCTGACCGTCGCCCGCCAGTCGCTGCTGGCGCTGGGGCAACGATTGGGCATAGAAAGCCGCGCGGTACAGCACCTGGCGCAGTTTGACCGCTTTATGCAGGACGCGCGTCAGCGCCTGCAAAGCTACACCCGGCAACCGCTGCTGCTGTTTTCACTGATCGACACGCGCCATGCGTTGATCATCGGCCAGAAAAGCCTGTTCCAGGAAGCGATGGATCAACTGGGCATCCGCAATGCCTGGCAGGAAGAAACCAATTTCTGGGGCACGGCGGTGGTGGGCATTGAACGGTTGGCCACGGTGCGTAATGCCCGGGTCATCTATCTCGATCACGGTAATCAGGCGATGATGGACAAGGTCAGCGCGACGCCGCTGTGGCAGTCGTTGCCCTTCGTGAGGCAAAACCAGCTGCGGCAGGTGCCGGCGGTGTGGTTCTACGGTGCCACGCTGTCGACGATGCGGTTTTGCCGCCTGCTGGCGCAGGCTCAGGAGAGTGCGTCATGAGTTCGGGCATCCGGAAATTGCCGCTGACGCTGATCCTACTGTTGCTGGCGGCGGCAGGTGGCCTGACGATATACAATCTGGCGCAGCAGCTGCCGCCGGCGCAATGGGCGCGGGCGCTCAGCGCGCCGGACATCGACGACGTGCGGCAAATGCTGTTCCATTACAGCCTGTTGCCGCGGTTGACGGTGTCGCTGTTGGCCGGCGCCGGTCTGGGGTTGGTCGGCGTGCTGTTCCAGCAGGTGTTGCGCAATCCGTTGGCGGAGCCGTCGACGCTCGGCGTCGCCGCCGGCGCGCAGCTTGGCCTGACCATCGCCACGCTGTGGGTGCTGCCGGGAGGTGAGTTTACCCGCCAGCTGGCCGCTATGGTGGGCGCGATTGTGGTGGGCGGGCTGGTGTTCGGCGTCGCCTGGGGCAAGCGGATGTCGCCGGTCACGCTGATTCTGGCCGGGCTGGTGCTGGGGCTGTACTGCGGCGCGGTCAACAGCCTGTTGGCGCTGTTTAATTACGATCAGCTGCAGGGCATGTTCCTGTGGGGCACCGGCGCGTTGAACCAACAGGACTGGAGCGCCGTGCAGTTCCTCCTGCCGCGTTTGCTGGTGGCTGGCCTGTTAGCGGCGCTGTTGCTGCGCCCGCTGACGCTGCTGGGGCTGGACGACGGTGTGGCGCGCAACCTGGGGTTAGGGCTGTCGATGGCGCGCTTCTGTGCTTTGGGGGTGGCCATCATCTTCAGCGCCATGTTGGTGAGCGCGGTGGGCGTTATCGGCTTTATCGGCCTGTTTGCACCGCTGATGGCGAAGATGTTGGGGGCTCGCCGCCTGGCGCACCGCATGATGCTGGCGCCGCTGCTGGGGGCGCTGTTGCTGTGGCTGACCGATCAGGTGATGCTCGGGGTAACGCAGGTGTGGCACGAGATCCCGACCGGCGCGGCCACCGCGCTGTTCGGCGCGCCGCTGCTGCTGTGGCTGCTGCCGCGTTTGCGCAGCGCCGCCACGCCGCCGCCGATGAACCTCGGCGACAAGGTGCCTGCCGAACGCGGGAATCTGCCCGGCTGGATCCTGGTGGGCGGCCTCGTGTTGCTGATCGGCCTGGCGCTGGCGCTGATGCTGGGCAAAAATGCCGGCGGCTGGCACTGGAGCCTGGGCGTGGAACTGGACGCTCTGCTGCCGTGGCGCTGGCCGCGGGTGTTGTCGGCGCTGGCGGCGGGCATGATGCTGGCGGTCGCCGGCACGCTGATCCAGAAGTTGACCGGCAATCCGATGGCCAGCCCGGAAGTGTTGGGCATCAGCTCCGGCGCCGCTTTTGGCGTCGTGATGATGCTGTTTATGGTGCCGGGCGACGCCTTCGTGTGGCTGCTGCCCGCCGGCAGTCTGGGAGCGGCCGCCACGTTGCTGATCATCATGATCGCCGCAGGCCGCGGCGGTTTCTCGACCGAACGCATGCTGCTGGCCGGTATCGCGCTCAGCACCGCCTTTACCACCGTCATCTTCCTGCTGTTGGCCAGCGGCGATCCGCGTATGGGGGGCTTGCTGACCTGGCTCTCCGGTTCGACCTATTCGGTGGAGCCGGCGCAGGCGCTGCGCACCGCGCTGATCGCCGCCGGATTGCTGGTATTGGCGCCGCTGTGCCGCCGCTGGCTGACCATCCTGCCGCTCGGCGGCGCCACCGCCCGTTCTGTGGGCATTGCGCTGACGCCGGCGCGGTTGAGCATTCTGTTGCTGGCTGCCACCCTGACCGCGATGGCGACCCTGACCGTAGGGCCGCTGAGCTTTGTCGGGCTGATGGCGCCGCATATGGCGCGCATGCTGGGCTTCCGCCGCGCGCTGCCGCAAATGGTGATCGCCGCGCTGCTGGGCGGCTTGCTGATGGTGTTTGCCGACTGGTGCGGACGGATGCTGCTGTTCCCGTATCAGATCCCCGCCGGGTTATTGGCGACCTTTATCGGTGCACCGTACTTCGTGTATCTGTTGCGTAAGCAGACCTCGTAAGCGGCGTCTCGGCTGCGTTTTCTCTGTCATCAAAGGCTCCGCGTTGCTGGGCCTTTTTTTATTTTTCATGATGTTGCAAGGCGCTGCGAACGGGTGCGCAAAAACGATATTGCGTGCGAAAAGGAACGCGAGGCGTGTCGGTGAGATGAATATACTGCGGGCGGGTGCTCTGGATCTTTGTCTCTGGAGCTTCTGCGAAAGGTACAAAGAGAAAAGCCCCGAGTCGATATCCATCAACCCGAGGCCTACTCTAACGCGTCACAACGTTAAGTTAGCCTCTTACCCGCCGCGAGGCAAGGAGAAGAAGGCATGATGCCGAACAAACGCAGCCCGTTAAAACTGGTGATTATTTGTGCCACGGTAATATCACTGGCATGGATAACCCGCAGCACGCTGTGTGAGCTGCGGATCCGAGCGGGCACTACGGAGGTTGCGGCCATTTTGGCTTACGAATCCGAACGGTAAGGCAACCCGGCGGCGGGGGCGGTGCCTCCGCCGGCCGGCAGTCGATGCGTTGATCCAGGAGCACCCATCCGCTCAAAAAAAACGGCGAGCCAGGGCTCGCCGTTTTCATGTTGATGTCGGGGCTTATTTCAGGCCGGCGGCATCGCGCAGCAGCGCGGCTTTGTCGGTCGCTTCCCACGGGAAGTGCTCGCGGCCGAAGTGGCCGTAGGCAGCGGTTTCGCGGTAGATCGGCTGCAGCAGATCCATCATCTGGATCAGGCCATATGGGCGCAGATCGAAGAATTCGCGCACCAGCAGCGTCAGCTGTTCGGTTGGCACTTTCTCGGTACCGAAGGTTTCTACCATGATGGAGGTCGGTTCCGCTACGCCGATAGCGTAAGACACCTGGATTTCGCAACGATCGGCCAGGCCGGCGGCAACGATGTTTTTCGCCACGTAGCGTGCCGCGTAGGCCGCGGAACGGTCAACCTTAGACGGATCCTTACCGGAGAAGGCGCCGCCGCCGTGGCGCGCCATGCCGCCGTAGGTGTCGACGATGATCTTACGGCCGGTCAGGCCGCAGTCGCCCATCGGGCCGCCGATAACGAAACGGCCGGTCGGGTTGATGTGGTATTTGGTGCCCGCCGTCAGCCATTCCGCCGGCAGGACCGGTTTGATGATCTCTTCCATCACCGCTTCTTGCAGATCTTTCAGCGAGATATCTTCAGAATGCTGGGTGGACAGCACCACTGCGTCGATGCCGACGATTTTGCCGTCGTCGTACTGGAAGGTCACCTGGCTCTTCGCGTCCGGACGCAGCCACGGCAGGGTGCCGTTTTTACGCACTTCGGACTGGCGCTGCACCAGACGGTGCGCGTAGGTCACCGGGGCCGGCATCAGCACGTCGGTTTCGTTGGTGGCGTAGCCAAACATCAAGCCCTGATCGCCGGCGCCCTGCTCGAGAGGATCGGTACGGTCAACGCCCTGATTGATATCCGGGGATTGTTTGCCGATGGCGCTCAATACTGCGCAGGAGTTGGCGTCAAAGCCCATGTCCGAATGAACGTAGCCGATCTCGCGCACGGTCTTGCGGGTGATCTCTTCGATATCGACCCAGGCGCTGGTGGTGATTTCACCGCCGACCAGCACCATACCGGTTTTCACGTAAGTTTCGCAGGCGACGCGCGCTTTCGGATCCTGTTCCAGGATGGCGTCGAGGACGGCATCGGAGATCTGGTCGGCGATTTTATCTGGATGTCCTTCGGAGACGGATTCGGACGTGAAGAGGTGTTTAGCCATTGTGTTCTTTACCTTGCATAAGACGGGTTAGAAATTACTGCACAGCGCTGGAGATCCGGCATCGAAGCGAAGGGTCTTCCGCTGATGGCGCGAGATGCATCCTGCAACGCCCCTCAGGCAAAGCCGTTAAGCAGTTTATCAGTTAACCAGTATAGATGGATTAACATCTGGACGTCTATTTTAGGTCAGGGTTTAGCCAGATTGCCAGTAATTTTTTGCGCTTTCGCTCTTTTGCGCAAACGGGTTGGCGCCATTTTCATCGCTTGAAACAGTTTTCGGCGAATTTTCATTTTGCTTTTTCACCTGCTTACCGGTATAAACTGCGCGCGCGGTTCATTTGCTGCACAGTACGGCGGTCTGGCGTGGGGGAAGGTACGATAAACTTCCGCTTTGCATTCGTCGGCATTGCGCTATTATCCGTCGCGGGCGTTCGCCGTGGCGCCGCCGCTTCATCGAACGGTCACGTTCTTACACTATTTTAGAGGCTGGGTCGTTCACTCCGAACGGCGCGCGTGGAGGTGGTTGGATTAATGATCCGTTGTCTACCGGTTGTTGGTTCTCAACAGCAGTGCCGTTCTGGCGCACATTCTTCTGCTATTTCCCGTCTTGTCTCTCTGTCACTTACCAGGTGCGATAAACACTTGGCCGCTACTCAGGATTCTCGGGCCGGCTAACGGTCGTCTGAAGAACTGAACAAGGGTAGCCTGCAGCTTTCCTGTGGGATGTTTCTTGGCCCGATTCACGAGGTTTGAACAGGGTGTCTTACAATTATATGAGTGATAAACCGATCGCTGACCGCGAACGGCAGTTCTCTTCGCTGCCGCCGGCGCGGCTTGTTGGGTTGTTCTCGCGGGTGGTAGCTGCGATAGTGGCTGACGGTTTCGTCAGTACGGAATGTGAGGCGAACCATGTCTGATGATCTGTTGATTCACCGTCCGCCGGTTGCGGGCGAGTCTTTATCTTTGCGCTCCATGCAGGAGGTTGCCATGAATGATCGTAATGCCAGCAAGATGCTGCGTACTTATAACGTCGCCTACTGGGGCAACAATTACTATGACGTCAACGAGCTGGGCCATATCAGCGTGTGCCCGGATCCGGATGTCCCGCAGGCGCGCGTCGATCTGGCAGAACTGGTGAAAACGCGCCAGCAAGACGGCCAACGTCTGCCGGCGCTGTTCTGCTTCCCGCAGATCCTTCAGCATCGCCTGCGTTCGATCAACGCCGCGTTCAAACGCGCGCGTGAGTCTTTCGGTTACCAGGGCGGCTATTTCCTGGTGTATCCGATCAAGGTGAACCAACATCGCCGCGTGATTGAGTCGCTGGTGAACTCCGGCGAACCGCTGGGGCTGGAAGCCGGCTCCAAGGCCGAGCTGATGGCGGTGCTGGCGCATGCCGGCATGACCCGCTCGGTGATCGTCTGTAACGGCTATAAAGATCGTGAATATATTCGCCTGGCGCTGATCGGCGAAAAACTGGGGCACAAGGTGTACCTGGTGATCGAGAAGATGTCCGAGATCAACCTGGTGCTGGAAGAGGCTGAGCGGCTGAACGTGGTGCCGCGCCTGGGCGTGCGTGCGCGCCTGGCGTCGCAGGGCTCCGGCAAATGGCAGTCGAGCGGCGGCGAAAAATCCAAGTTCGGTCTGGCGGCGGTGCAGGTGCTGAAGCTGGTGGAGACCCTGCGCGAAGCGGGCCGTCTCGACAGCCTGCAACTGCTGCATTTCCACTTGGGCTCGCAGCTGGCCAACATTCGCGATATCGCCACCGGCGTGCGCGAATCGGCGCGCTTTTACGTTGAACTGCACAAGCTGGGCGTCAACATTCAGTGCTTCGACGTGGGCGGCGGCTTGGGCGTCGACTACGAAGGCACCCGCTCGCAGTCCGACTGCTCGGTGAACTACGGCCTGAACGAATACGCCAACAACGTGATTTGGGGTATCGGCGATGCCTGTAACGAACACGGCCTGCCGCACCCGACGGTGATCACCGAGTCCGGCCGCGCCGTGACCGCGCACCATACGGTGCTGGTTTCCAACGTGATCGGCGTCGAGCGCAACGAATTCAGCGAACCGTTGCCGCCGGAAGCCGACGCGCCGCGCGCGCTGGAAAGCATGTGGGAAACCTGGCTGGAAATGAACGAGCCGGAGAACCGCCGCTCGCTGCGCGAATGGCTGCACGACAGCCAGATGGATCTGCACGACGTGCATACCCAATACGCGCACGGCATGCTGGATCTGACCAAGCGCGCCTGGGCCGAGCAGCTGTATCTGAACATCTGCAACAAGATCCAGCAGCAGCTCGATCCGAGCAATCGCGCGCACCGTCCAATCATCGACGAGCTGCAAGAGCGCATGGCGGACAAGTTCTACGTCAATTTCTCGCTGTTCCAGTCGATGCCGGATGCCTGGGGTATCGATCAGCTGTTCCCGGTGCTGCCGCTGGAAGGGCTGGATAAGCCGCCGGAAGGCCGTGCGGTGCTGCTCGACATCACCTGCGATTCCGACGGCACTATCGACCATTACGTCGACGGCGACGGCGTGGCGACCACCATGCCGATGCCGCCGTACGATCCGGAGAACCCGCCGGCGCTGGGCTTCTTCATGGTCGGCGCGTACCAGGAGATCCTCGGCAACATGCACAACCTGTTCGGCGACACCGCCTCGGTTGACGTGTACGTGTTCCCGGACGGCAGCGTCGAGACCGAGTTGTCCGACGAGGGCGACACCGTGGCGGACATGCTGGAGTACGTGCAGCTCGATCCGGGTGCGCTGCTGGCCAAGTTCCGCGATCAGGTCAAAGAAACCGATCTGGACAGCGAGCTGCAGGCGCAATTCCTGGAAGAGTTTGAAGCCGGCCTGTACGGCTACACGTATCTGGAAGACGAGTAACTGCCCTCTTCAGGGGGGCGATATCGGCCCCCTTGAAGCATGGATAAAATGCGGCCATAATCAGCCGTATCGGTAGCACCGAAACAAACATCGAACAAATCCCTTTCTCGTCGGGCTAACGACGCGGGAGGGATTTTTTTTTGTAACGGCCCGGCCTCTGCGCCCGGCAACTTGTTGAACTACGAGGGTTTACTATGAGCACCTTAGGCCATCAGTCCGATAATTCATTAGTGTCCAACGCCTTTGGTTTCCTGCGCTTTCCGCTGAACTTCATGCCTTACGACAGCGATGCAGAGTGGGTCATCACCGGCATTCCGTTTGACATGGCGACCTCCGGTCGCGCCGGCGGCCGTCACGGCCCGGCGGCCATCCGTCAGGTGTCCACCAACCTGGCCTGGGAAGGCAACCGCTGGCCGTGGAGCTTCGATCTGCGCGATCGGCTGAACGTAGTTGACTGCGGCGATATCGTGTTCAACTTCGGCGACGCGCAAGACATGAGCGACAAGCTGCAGGCGCACGCGGAGAAACTGCTGAAGGCCGGTAAGCGCATGCTCTCGTTCGGCGGCGACCACTTCGTGACCCTGCCGCTGCTGCGCGCGCACGCCAAGCATTTCGGCAAGCTGGCGCTGGTGCACTTCGACGCCCACACCGATACCTACGCCAACGGCAGCAAGTTCGACCACGGCACCATGTTCTACCATGCCCCGAACGAAGGCTTGATCGATCCGCACCACTCGGTGCAGATCGGCATTCGTACCGAGTTCGATCATGACAACGGTTTTACCGTGCTGGACGCCGCGCAGGTGAACGATCGCAGCGTGGACGACCTGCTGACCCAGATCAAGGGCATCGTCGGCGATATGCCGGTGTATCTGACCTTCGACATCGACTGCCTGGATCCTGCGTTCGCACCGGGCACCGGCACGCCGGTGATCGGCGGCCTGACCTCCGATCGCGCGCTGAAGCTGGTGCGCGGCATGCAGTCGCTGAACATCGTCGGCATGGACGTGGTGGAAGTGGCGCCGGCTTATGACCAGTCCGAGATCACCGCGCTGGCCGCGGCGACCCTGGGCCTGGAGATGCTGTACCTGCAGGCGGCCAAGAAACACGCCTGACGCCAGGCCACTCCTCGCTGAAAAAGCGGCCTCCATTGTATGGGGGCCGCTTTTTTATTGCATTTGTCGCCATCCGCGCTGCCTTCTCAGTCCGTTGCAACGCCTTTGCGCAATCCTGCGCAGAAATGAAACTGAGTCAGTAAAAAGGAATCGGGAGAGTGGAGAGGATGAATATACTGCGCGCGGGTGCTCTGGATCTTTGTATCTGGAGCCTGCGTGAAAGGTACAAAGAGAAAAGCCCCGAGTCGATATCCATCAACCCGAGGCCAACTCTAACGCCAGACAACGTTAAGTTAGCCTCTTACCCGCCGCGAGGCAAGGAGAAGAAGGCATGATGCCGAACAAACGGAGCCTGTTAAAATTGGTGGTTATTTGTGCCACGGTAATATCACTGGCATGGATAACTCGCAGCACGCTGTGTGAGCTGCGGATCCGATCGGGCAATACGGAGGTTGCGGCCATTTTGGCTTACGAATCCGAACGGTAAGGCAACCCGGCGGCGGGGGATGTTCCCCGTCTGCTGGCTGTTGGCGTCCAGATCTACGAGCACCCTCTCAACGCTTTCGGTTTTCCGCCGCACAGGGCAGAGAAACGGGTTTATGCCCGCTTCATCTGCTGTGCCAGCAACATGCGGCCAAACAGCGCGCCGCCCGCCAGCAGCGTCAGCAGCTGCGAGGCGATCAGCACCGCAAAGCCTGAAGACACCTTGCCCTGGCTGGTCATCACCATGCCCATCGCCATCGGCACAAACGCCGAGAACAGATTGCCGATGCCGTTGATCAGCCCATAGGCGCTGCCGACCGCCTCCGGCCGCGCATAATGTTGCAGCAGCGTGGGTATCGCCGCGCCCTGCGCCCCCCAACAGGCGTTGGCCGCCAGCAGGAAGAAGGCGATCCAGCCAAGCTGATGGCTGTGCATCACGCCATAAATGCACAGCGCGGTCGCTGCGCCGCCGCAGACGAAGATCAGCGGCGCCTGATAAGGGCGGATACGATCGAGCAACACGCCACCGAGGTATTTGGAGGCGATGCTGACGATGAAAGGCAGCGCGGCCATCCAGCCCATCTGCTTGATGGAAAACCCCTTTTCATCGGTCAGATACGCCGGCAGCCAGGCGCTGGAGCCCCACAGGTAGCTGAGCGTGGCGATCTCGATCAGCAGGATCCAGCCGAGCATCGGCGTGCGCCAGGCCAGTGCAAAGGTGCGCCAGACGCGGTTCAGCACCGGTTGCGGATCGGCAGGGCGTGAAGATGAGGATAAGGGGAGCGGGTGAACGAACAGCCGCACCAGCGCCAGCCCCAGCAGCAGGTTGAGCAGCGCCAGCAGGTGAAACGACATCGCCCAACCGAAGTGCGCCATCAGAAAACTCACCAGCGGAAAGCCGAGCACCAGCCCCAATGAAACGCCCAATGCGCTGACCGCGTTGGGCTTGCCGCGCTCGTCGGCGGCGAAATGGTCGCCGATGTACATGGTCTTCAGCGAGAACAGCGGCCCTTCGCTGACGCCAAGCAGCGCGCGCACCACGCACAGCAGCATCAGCGATCCCGCCAGCGGCGAGGCGGCGGTGAGCAGCGCCCACAGCACCACGCTCAGCGTCAGCGCGCGGCGGTAGCCCATCAGCGTTTCCAGAAACGGCGTCAGCAACATGGCGGACAGCCCGTAGCCGAGCAAAAACACCGTCATCAGCGTGCCCTGGTGGGCGCGGTCACCGCCAAGTTGGAAGTGTTGCAGGAAGTCGGGATTGACCAACATCACGGCGATATTGACCCGATCCGCATAGGCGATAACGATCAGAAACAGCAGGGCGATCACCCCAAACCAGCGTTGACGTTGTTGCACGGCGCGTTCCTCAGTGCGAGCGGTTGACGAATTCAGGCAGCAGCAAACTCACCCGAGGATGCCAGTTAGCGCAAACGCGGGAGGATGAGGCTGATTGATGTAAAATTATTGTTATCAAATAGGGTGTGAAAGACAGAGAGAAAACACTTTTACGCGCAATGCGTCGCCGGAATCAACGCGTTTTTTGCCATAAATTAGCAGGGGAGCGCACAACTGACATAGGTTTTTCATATCGGTGCATTATTTCGTGATCCTTCCCGCATTTGTCATTTTTAAACAACCTTTCATTAACATTTGCCGTTCCGCTCGCTTGACGAAAGTTTCGCCACACTTATAGTGACTGTATTAAATAAGAAACTGAGTTTCATATATGAAACAATCAGATAGAGGATAAAAGCAATGAGCTGGAAGAATGTGTGCGAAGTGTCTCAGGTGAAAGAAGATTTTCCTTTTTCCGGCAACGTGGAAGGAAAAGAGATCGGGGTATACCTGCTCGACGGTAACTACTACGCGCTGGAAGACGTCTGCCCGCATGCCTATGCCTTGCTCAGCCAGGGGTTTGTAGACGACGGCAAGGTTGAGTGCCCGCTGCACGAAGCGCTGTTTGACGTGCGCACCGGCCAGTGCCTGCGCGAGCCGGGCGGCCGCGATCTGCAAACCTATCCCACCCGGGTGGTCGACAACCAAATCCAGATCACCTTTATCGCGGAGGAGTAATCATGCAGCACATCACCGATTTCAATCCCTGGCTGCCGGACACCCAACAGGTGACGCCGGCCCGCGAAGGCGGCAACGGTCAAATCCATCAGCCGGGCCAGTTCCGCAATGTCATCTGGCAAAACCGCGCCCGGGTGCCGGACGGTTTCGAAACCGCCCTGGTGGCGGCGCTGGAAACGATCTTCGATCAGGGCGCGGAAGACCTGGAGCAGATCGTCAGCGCGTTGAATCAGCGCCGCCTGTTCGATCGCAGCGGCCAACCGTGGAATGAGGCGACGTTCCGCGAATTCCTTCACGTTAACGGTTTCTGAGCCACATCCGGGAGAAGACAATGACAGCAAATACAACATCCTCCGAACAGAGCTTGCAGGACTATCTTGACCAGGGGCTGCGCGGCATGTGGTATCCGGTGCTGGCCAGCTGGGAAGTGGGCAACAATCCGGTCGGCATCACCCGTCTGGAGCAGCAAATCGTGGTATGGCGCGACGGTGAAGGCCAGATCCACGCGCTGGAAGACCGCTGCCCGCACCGCGGCGCGCGGCTTTCCATGGGATGGAACCTCGGCGATCGCATCGCCTGCTGGTATCACGGGGTGGAGGTCGGCGGCGACGGCACGGTGAAAGACGTGCCGGCGGTGGATCGTTGCCCGCTGGTGGGGCAAAAATGCCTGCGGTCTTACCCGGCCAAAGAAGCCTACGGCGCGGTGTTCCTTTATTTCGGCGTGACGGCGGATGAAGCGCCGGCGGAGCTGACTTTCCCGCAAGAGCTGGCGGACGAAGCGTCGTACAGCAATTTCCTGTGCACCGCCAGCTGGAACTGCAACTACCAATACGCCCTGGAAAACGTGATGGATCCGATGCACGGCACCTACCTGCACTCCTCCTCGCACTCGATGGCGGAAGGGGACCGCAAGGCGGA
The DNA here is from genome assembly GCF_051172435.1 of Serratia sp. G204Y. NCBI lineage: Bacteria > Pseudomonadati > Pseudomonadota > Gammaproteobacteria > Enterobacterales > Yersiniaceae > Serratia > Serratia sp. G204Y. The sequence continues at coordinate 79,283 of NZ_JBPIZA010000010.1, forward strand.
TATGGGGCTGGAGCCGACCGACAGCGGGTTTATCTTCAAGAAAAACGGCCAGATTGGCGTCAACTTCGACTGGGTGGAGTTCGGCAACAGCGGCGCGTATTGGATGCGCCTGTCGATCCCGTACAAAAAGCGCTTCGGGCCGGGCGGTCACTTCTGGATCATCGGCATGGTGGTGCCGGAAGACAAGGATCACTGCCGGGTGTTCTTCTGGCGCATCCGTAAGGTCAAAGACTGGCAGCGCGACATGTGGCGCTTCATGTACCGCAACCGCCTGGAATCGTTGCATTGGGATGTGCTCGAGCAGGATCGCATCGTGCTTGAAAATATGGCGCCTAACGCTCGCGGTCGCGAATATCTGTACCAGCACGACGTCGGCCTTTCGCGCCTGCGCCGCCTGATGCAAAAAGAGGCGCAGAAACAGCTGGCGACGCTGCGCGAGCGGGAGGCGGCGCAGTGAACGGCCTGCTGAACGGCAAACGCATCGTGGTCACCGGGGCAGCGCGCGGCCTGGGCTACAGCTTCGCCGCCGCCATCGCCGCCGCCGGCGCGCAGGTGGTGATGTGCGACATTCTGGCGGATGAGCTGGCGGCGAGCGGCGCCGCGCTGCGTGAGCAGGGCGCTCAGGTGGAAACGCAGACCATCGATCTGGCGTCACCGGATTCGATCCGTTCGGCGTTCGAGAAGATCGCCGCAGGCGGCGGAATCGACGGCCTGGTGAACAACGCGGCGTTGGCGACCGGCGTCGGCGGCAAAACCATGATGGAATACGATATCGATCTGTGGGATCGGGTGATGCAGGTCAACGTGCGCGGCACCTGGCTGGTGAGCCAGGCGGCGGTGCCGCTGCTGGCGCGCAGCCCGCACGCCAAGATCGTCAACGTGGCGTCGGACACTGCGCTGTGGGGCGCGCCGCGTCTGATGGCCTATGTCGCCAGCAAAGGCGCACTGATCGCGATGACCCGATCGATGGCGCGCGAGCTGGGCCCGCAGGGGATCTGCGTCAACGCCATCGCGCCGGGCCTGACGCGGGTGGAAGCCACCGAGTATGTGCCCGCCGAGCGTCACCAGCTGTACGAGCAGGGGCGCGCGCTGGCCGGGGCGCAGCACCCGGACGATGTGAACGGTACGGTGCTTTATCTGCTGTCGCCGCTGGCGGATTTCGTCACCGGCCAACTGCTGCCGGTCAACGGCGGCTTTGTATTCAACTGAGGCCCGCAGGGCCGGCGCACAGCGCAGGAGCGAGAGATGGCGGACGAGCAAGCATGTAAGTATCTGATCCCGGGGCTGGATCGCGGGTTGCAACTGCTGCTGGCGTTTGGCGAGCAGCATAAGGAAATGACCTTCGCCGAGTTGCATCGCCTGGTCGATATGCCGAAGGCCACCGCCTACCGCGTGGTGCAGACGCTTGAGCACCTGGGCTTTCTGGAACGCAATCCGCGCACCAACACCTTTGCGCTTGGCATCAAGGTGCTGCGCCTCGGCTTTGAATACATCGCGTCGCTGGACGTGGCGCAGGCCGGCCAGCCGGTGATTGAGCAGCTGCGCGATCGCAGCCAGTGCAGCAGTCATCTGGCGATCCGCGACGGGCGCGACGTTATCTACATCGCCCGCGTCAGCGCCGCCGGTTCGCAGATCAATCAGGTCAGCGTCGGCACCCGCTTGCCGGTGCACCAAACCTCGCTCGGCCGCATGCTGTTGACCAGCGCCACCCGCAGCGAGTTCGAACAACTTTATCCGGACGCGCAGCTGCCGGGCAATGCGCCGGGCACCCCGGCGGATCGCGAAACGCTGTGGCAGATGGTGCAGCAAGACAAAGCGCGCGGCTATGTGATCGGCGAATCGTTCTTCCGCCACGGCATCTCCTCGATCGTCTACCCGATCTTCAACCGCGAGCAGCGGGTCGAGGCGGTGGTCAGCATCATGGTGCCGTCCGATGAGATCCCGAAAGCGGATCGCGAGCGGCTGCGCATGGAAGTACGCGACGCGGCGGAGAAAATTTCCGGCTTCCTCGGCGCGCCGCCGCAGGCCAACGTCGGCTAACCGACAGGACCGACTCTTTTACTCAGGCAGGAATAAGGCCCGTAGCAAACAGGGGCCGGGGTTGACTCATGCCTGAAAACCGTATGCAGCGAGAACGTGAGGCTGAACAATGAGCGTAATCGGAATCGAAAAACTGGAATTTGGCGTCGAAGATCTGCCAACCTGCGAAAAATTCATGCAAGACTTCGGCCTGCAGCCCGCCACGCAACATTGGGGCGAACCGCAGCGCGAATTCACTACCCTGAGCGGGGCGCGGATCGTCCTGCACCCGTTGCAAAGCGCGGCGCTGCCTGCGGCGTTTGAAGGTGGTTCTACCCTGCGCCGCATGACCTGGGGCGTGGCCTCGCCCGCCGATCTGGCGCGCCTGCAACCGCGTTTGGCGTTGATGCCCGGCTTCCGGCAGGTGGGAGAAGAGCTGGAATGTCTCGATCCCAACGGCATGACGCTGCGCTTCGTCGTCAGCCGCCAGCAGGCGGTCGAGGTGCCGGTCACGCCAATCAACCAATGGGGCGACGTGCGCCGCATCGATCAACCCAGCCCGGTCTATGCGCAGGCACAGCCGATCAACATCGGCCACGTGGTGTTCTTCGTTGAGGATCTGGCGGCGACCGAGCGTTTCTATCGCGAGCTGTTGGATTTCCAGGTTTCCGATCGCTATATCGATCGCGCCGTCTTCCTGCGCACCCAGGCGCGCGGCGGCCACCATAACCTGTTCCTGCTGAAGCTGCCGAACCGCCCACGGGGCCTGAACCACGTGGCGTTCACCGTGCGCGATATCCACGAAGTGATCGGCGGCGGCATCGCCATGAACAAGGAGAAGTGGAGCACCTTTATCGGCCCCGGCCGCCACCCGATCTCCTCGGCTTATTTCTGGTACGTCAACAGCCCGACCGGCGGGGCGTTCGAGTACTACACCAACGACGATTATCTGACGGAAAACTGGCAGCCGCGCGAGCTGGAGCATTCGTTGGTCTCCTTCACCGAATGGGCGGTAGAGGGCGGCATCGATCACGACACGCGCCGCCAGCATAAAAAGGCGGCGGCGTTATGAACCGGCCGGAACACGCGGGCATCGTCATCGTCGGCGGCGGCCAGGCCGGCGGCTGGGCGGCCAAGACGCTGCGCGATCGCGGTTACAGCGGCCGGCTGACGGTGGTCAGCGACGAACCCTACGATTTTTACGAGCGGCCGCCGCTGTCGAAAGCGGCGCTGCTGGATGCCGCGGCTCCCCTCAGCCGGCTGTTCAGCGAACAGACGGTGGCGGAGCTGAATATCGACTGGCGTCGCCCGCTGCGCGCCGAGTCCATCGATGCAGAACAGCAAATCGTCACGCTCAGCGACGGGCAACGGCTGCAGTTCGAGCAGTTGCTGATCGCCACCGGCGGTCGGCCGCGTTTGCCGGGCGCCGCCTGGGCGCAGCACCCGCGCGTGATGACGCTGCGTTCCTGGGACGATGCGGCTCGGTTGCGGCAGGGCCTGCAGGGTTGCGGGCGCCTGGCGATCGTCGGCGGCGGTTGGATCGGGCTTGAGATCGCCGCTTCCGCGCGCCGTCTCGGCGCCAAGGTGACGGTGTTTGAACGCCAGCCCGCGCTGTGCATGCGCAGCGTCGGCGCCGACGTTTCACAGGCGTTGCTCGAACTGCATCGTCAGCAGGGCGTCACGGTGCTGTGCGGCTGCGGCGAGATCTCGTTGGAAGATCGCGATGGCGCCGCCTGGATCGGCAGCGAAGTCAGCGATCCGCAGGCCTTCGACCTGGTGGTGGTGGGGATCGGCGTCGAGCTGAATCTCGAACTGGCGCGCAGCGCCGGGCTGGCGATCGAGTCCGGCATCGTGGTCGACGGCCAGGGGCGCACCAGCCATCCGGCGATCTTCGCCGCCGGCGACGTGGCGCGCCACCCGACGCTCGGCCTGTGCCTGCAGTCCTGGGCCTACGCGCAAAATCAGGCCATCAGCACCGCCTGCGCGATGCTCGACGCCTTCGCCGCACCGTATGACGACGTGGCCTGGCTTTGGTCGGATCAATACGACGCCAATATCCAGATCCTCGGCGTGCCGAGCGGCGGCGTGCACCATGTGGTGCGCCGCACGCCGCAGTCGCAGGTGTTCTTCACGCTGAACGCCGATCGGCAGCTGGTGCAGATGGTGGCGTTCAACGATGCGCGCACCATCAAGCTCGGCAAGCGTTGGCTGGCGAGCGGCCGGGTGCTGGATCCGCAGCAGCTGGCGGATGCGGAGTTTTCTTTGATGGCGTTGAAATAACGCCCGAACCTCGGGAGCGTTTTATGACTACGCAAGACATTGACGCCCGCGCTGGACGGGCGGGGGAAGCCGTTGCCGAAAATCCGCAGCAGCGGGTGCGCTGGTCGGTGCCGATCGCGCTGTTCGCCTGCGTGCTGCTGGCGTTTTTCGACAAGATCAGCATCGCGGCGCTGTTTTCCGATAGTGAGTTTCAGCAGGCGTTAGGCATCGGTTTTGACCCGGCGCGGCTGGGTTTGCTGATGAGCGCGTTTCTGTTCTCCTACGGCATTTCCTCGATGCTGCTCAGCGGCATCGGCGATCGGCTTAATCCGGTCAAGGTATTGATTGGCATGATGGTGGTGTGGGGCGTGCTGATGGTGTTGATGGGGATGACGCGTTCCTATCACGCCATGATGACGCTGCGCATTCTGCTCGGCATCGCCGAAGGGCCGCTGCTGCCGATGGCCTACGCCATTATTCGTCAGGCCTTCCCGCCGCAGCTGCAGGCGCGCGCCACCATGCTGTGGCTGCTCGGCACGCCGCTGGGCGCCGCGCTTGGCTTCCCGGTCACCCTGTACATCCTCAATACCTTCGACTGGCAGGCCACCTTCTTCTTTATGGCGTTTCTGACGCTGCCGGTGATGTTGCTGGTGCTGTTCGGCATGCGCCACCTGAACGTCGCGCGCCCGGCGGCAGCAACCAAGCCGGCGGTGTCCGAACGCAAACAGCATCGCCGCGAGCTGCTGCGCAGCCCGCACTTTTGGATGATCTGCCTGTTCAACATCGCCTTCCTGACCTACCTGTGGGGCATGAACGGCTGGTTGCCGAGCTATCTGATCAAGGGGAAAGGCATTCATCTGGAGCATGCCGGTTACCTCTCTTCGCTGCCGTTCATCGCCATGCTGCTCGGCGAAGTGCTGGGCGCCTGGCTGTCGGACAAGCTGGATCGGCGCGCGCTGGCCTGTTTCCTGTCTCTGTGCGGCGCCGGCCTCGGTCTGGCGGTGGTGCTGCACCTGCAGGGCACCTACAGCGTAATCGCCGCCATGGCCTTCAGCACCTTTATGTGGGGCGCCGGCGCGCCGAATATTTTCGCGCTGTTGGCGAAGGCGACCAGCAGCAAGGTCAGCGCCACCGCCGGCGGCATCTTCAACGGGTTGGGCAATTTTGCCGGCGCGCTGGCGCCGGTGCTGATGGGGGCGTTGATCGCCGCCACCGGCAATATGGATAACGGCCTGCTGTTCCTAGTGGTGATGGCTTTCGTCGGCTGCCTCATTCTGCTGCCGTTACTGAGAAAGTACTGATTAATCAATCGATTCAACAGAGGAGTGACAACATGTCTCAGGTTGAGAACAAAGCCGGCGTTAAGCCGCAGGATCTGTCGATGGAAAACTGGGTAGAGTCGCGCATCGCCCGCTTCGAAGGCCGTAAATACGACTGGAACGCGCTGAAATTCCAGGCCGACTTTGATCCGAAATACCGCCGTGCGCAGATGCGCTACATCGGCACCGGCGCCACCGGCGTGGCCAGCGACGCCAACACCATTCCGGCGGGCAACTTCACCTTCTCCACCATGGTGCTGCCGTCGAAGTGCGAGGGCCCGCTGCACCTGCACGACGACGTGGAGGAAGTGTTCTTCATGCTGAAGGGCAGCATCACGCTGATGATTCAGGACGGCGAAGAGTATTACGAAACCAGGCTGAAAGAGCGCGATCTGATCTCGGTGCCGGCGGGGGTATATCGCGGCCTGTTCAACCACGGTGAGGAAGAAGCGCTGATGTGCGTGATGCTCGGCACCGCCAAGCCGGAGATCCCGACCTATCCGGCGGATCATCCGCTGTCCAAAGTGAAGCGCAACTGATGAACGGCCTGGCGCAACGCCAACGGGCACGCTGCGGGGCGTATACCCTGAGCTGGCGCGAGGCCGGGCAGGGGCGGCCGGTGGTGTTGCTGCACGGCATCAGCTCCGGATCGGCCTCGTGGATCAAGCAGCTCAACGATAGCGGCCTGACGGATGGCCACCGTCTGTTGGCGTGGGACGCGCCGGGTTACGGCGGCAGCCTGCCGTTGGCGGATCCGCAGGCCGATGCCGCCGGTTATGCGGCGGCGTTGGCGGCGCTGATTGATGAGCTGCAGCTGGCGCAGCCGCTGATCGTCGGCCATTCGCTGGGGGCGCTGATCGGCAGCGCCTATGCCGCCGGCTATCCGGACGGGTTATGTGGATTGGCGTTGGCGGATCCGGCGCAGGGCTATGCCACGGCGCCGGAGGAAAAACGCCGGCAGGTGTACGGCCAGCGCCAACAGATGATAGAGACGCTGGGGCCGGTGGGCTACGGCGAGCAGCGGGCGGCGGCCTTGCTGCGTGAAGGGGCGGATCCGCAGGACATCGCCTGGGTGCGCAACGGCATGCAGCAGCTCGATCCCGACGGCTTTCTGAGAGCCGCCTGGATGCTGGCCAACGACGATATCGACCGCTATCTGGCGCGCTATCGCGGCCCGCTGGAAGTCTGGTGCGGTGAGCAGGATCGCATTACGCCGCCGGAGAAGGCGGCCGAGCTGGCGCGTGAGCAGGACGCGACGCTGCGTTTGATCGCCGCCGCCGGCCATGCCAGCTACCTCGACGCGCCGGCGTGTTTCAACCGCTATCTGCGGGACTTTACGGGAGCAATCCAACGATGAATTTTCAGCTTGAGAATCGGGTGGCGGTGGTGACCGGCGGCTCGTCGGGCATCGGTTTCGAAACCCTGAAGCTGCTGCTGGCCGAAGGGGCTAAGGTGGCGTTCTGCGGCCGCGATCCGGACAAACTGGCCGGCGCGGAGGCCAGCCTGCGTGCGGAGTTTCCGCAGGCGGAGATCCTGGCGCTGCGCTGCGACGTGCTGGACGCGCAGCAGGTGGCGCAGTTCGCCGCTCAGGTGACGGCGCATTTCGGCGGCGTGGATCTGCTGATCAACAATGCCGGTCAGGGCTTCGTCGCCCATTTTGACCAGACGCCGCGCGAAGCCTGGCTGCATGAGGCCGAGCTGAAGCTGTTCGGCGTGATCAACCCGGTGCAGGCGTTCTTACCGGCGCTGGAACGGTCGGCGATCGCGTCTATCACCTGCGTGAACTCGCTGCTGGCGCTGCAGCCGGAAGAACACATGATCGCCACCTCGGCGGCGCGCGCCGCGCTGCTCAACATGACGCTGACGCTGTCGAAAGAGCTGGTGGGCAAAGGCATTCGCGTTAACTCGATCTTGCTGGGGATGGTGGAGTCAGGCCAGTGGCGCCGCCGTTTCGACGAGCGCAGCGATAAAGATCAAAGCTGGGAACAGTGGACGGCGGCGATCGCCGAACGGCGCGGCATCCCGATGAAGCGCCTGGGCAAGCCGCAGGAGCCGGCGCAGGCGCTGCTGTTCCTCGCTTCGCCGCTGGCTTCCTTTACCACCGGCGCGGCGCTGGACGTATCCGGCGGCTTTAACCGCCATGTGTAGCAGGGGCCGATAAAGATGAAGAAGATCATGATGATTGGCTACGGCGCGATGGCGAAGGAAGTGATCGCCCGTTTGCCGGAAGGCGTGGAGGTTGGCTGGATCCTGGCGCGCGCGGCTCATCATGCGGCGATCGCCGCGGCCTTTGGCGGGCGGGTGCAGGCGCTGACCCATCCCGAGCAGTGTTTGCAGCGGCCGGATCTGGTGCTGGAGTGCGCCAGCCAGCAGGCGGTGGCGGAGTTCGGCGAAGCGGTGCTGCAGCGCGGTTGGCCGCTGGCGCTGATCTCGACCGGCGCGCTGGCGGACGCCGCATTGCAACAGCGGCTGCAGCAGGTTTGCCGCCGCCATCACGGGCAGCTGATCGTGCTGTCCGGTGCGGTGGCGGGGATGGATGGGCTGGCGTCGGCGCGCGAAGGCGGGCTGGAGAGCGTGACTTATCAGGCCAGCAAAAGCCCGGCCAGCTGGCGAGGCAGCCCGGCGGAGCAACTGATCGACCTCGATGTGGTGAGCGAAGCGCAGGTATTTTTTGAAGGCTCGGCGCGCGAAGCGGCGCGTTTGTTCCCGGCCAATGCCAACGTGGCGGCCACCATTGCGCTCAACGGCCTAGGGATGGACGCCACCCGGGTGCGCCTGCAGGTCGATCCCGCCACCCGGCGCAATACCCATCGTCTGCAGGTATGCGGCGACTTTGGCGAATTTCACATCGAGCTGAGCGGCACCCCGCTGGCGAGCAATCCCAAAACATCAACCCTGGCGGCGCTGAGCGCGGTACAAGCCTGCCGCCGTCTGGTGGACGGCGGTTTTATTGCCTGAACGGCAGGAGCGGAGCATGGAACGATTGAATATTTTTGTCGCCGGGCGCTGGCGTGAAGGGCGTGGCGAAGAGATGGCTTCGGTATTCCCGGCCGACGGCAGCGTCAACGCGCGGCTGCGCGCCGCCAACGTCGAGGACGTGAACGAGGCGGTGGAAGCGGCGGAGCGCGCCTGGCGCGCGCCGGAATGGCGCGGGCTGGTGCCGCATCAACGCGCCTCGATCCTCTACCGCGTCAGCAACCTGATCCTGGCGCAGCAGGAGCAGTTGGCCGAGCTGCAAACCCGCGACAACGGCAAGCCGCTGGCCGAGACCCGCGGGCTGGTGGCCAGCGCGGCGGCGACCGCGCGCTACTTTGCCGCCGCCTGCGAGGTGTTGGAAGGCGAGTTGCCGACCCCGCGCAGCGCCGAGGTGATGACGCTCAGCCAGTACCAACCGATGGGGGTGATCGCCGCCATTACGCCGTGGAACTCGCCGATCGCCAGCGAAATGCAGAAGGTGGCGCCGGCGCTGGCGGCGGGCAACGCGGTGGTGCTTAAACCGGCCGAAGCCACGCCGCTGATGGCGCTGAAGCTGGCCGAGCTGTTCGAACAGGCGGGCCTGCCGGCCGGGCTGCTCAGCGTGTTGCCGGGCAAAGGTTCGGTGATCGGCGAGGCGTTGGCGCGCCATCCGCTGGTGAAAAAGATCGCCTTTACCGGCGGGACCAGTACCGGGCGCCATTTGGCGCACATCGCCGCCGACAAGCTGATCCCCACCTCGCTGGAGCTGGGGGGCAAATCGCCGACCATCGTGCTGGAGGACGCCGATCTGGAACAGGCGGCGCGCGGCATCTGCTACGGCATCTTCAGCTCCGCCGGCCAGGCGTGCATCGCCGGTTCGCGGCTGTTCGTGCATCGTTCGCTGTATCAGCCGCTGCTGGCGCGCTTGACCGAACTGACGGCGGGGCTGCGCATCGGCAACCCGCTGGTGCCGGGCGTGCACCTCGGCCCGCTGATCAGCGCCAAACATCGGCAAAGCGTGGCGGACTACGTGGCGCTGGCGCGGCAGGAGGGCGGTCGGGTGATCATCGGCGGTGAAGCGCCGGCCGATCCGCAGCTGGCGAGCGGTAGCTATTACCTGCCGACCATTATTGAAGGCTTGAACAACGACGCCCGCGTTTGCCAGGAAGAGATCTTCGGCCCGGTGCTGGTGGCGCTGCCGTTTGACGATGAGCAACAGCTGATCGAACAGGCAAATGACTCGGTGTACGGCCTGGCGGCCGGCATCTGGAGCCGCGACTTCCCTCGCGCGATGGCGCTGGCGGAGCGGCTGGAAACCGGCACCGTCTGGGTCAATACCTACAAAACGTTCTCGATTTCCACGCCGTTCGGCGGTTTCAAGGAAAGCGGGCTGGGCCGCGAAAAAGGCCTGAACGGCATCAAGGCCTACATGCAGCAGAAAAGCGTGTATCTGGCGCTGAGCCATCAGGTGAATCGCTGGAGCGACTAGGCCGACACCTCTACGCATAACCCTAATAACGAATACCCTAAGAAGGCAGATGATGAGCGATAAAATCACGGTTGGCGAGGCGATAGCCCGGACTCTGGAACAGTACGCGGTGTCGGCGATGTACGGCATCATTTCGATTCATAATCTGCCGATCGCCGATGCGGTGGGGCAGCGCGATAAAATTCGCTTCGTGCCGGCGCGCGGCGAAGCGGGGGCGGTCACCATGGCCGACGCGCACGGGCGCTTCTCCGGCCTGGGCGTGGCGTTGACCAGCACCGGCGCCGGCGCCGGCAACGCGGTGGGGGCGATGATTGAGGCGCTCAACGCCAACACGCCGCTGCTGCATATCACCGGCCAGGTGGAAAAAGCCTATCTGGACGCCGACGCCGGTTTTATTCATGAAACCCGCGATCAGCTCGGCTTCCTGCGCGCCTGCTCCAAACGCGCTTACCGGGTCAATTCGCCGGAGCAGGCGGTGGCGGTGATCCAGCGGGCGATCCTGGATGCGCAAACCGTGCCCTGTGGCCCGGTGGCGGTCGAGATCCCGATCGATATTCAAAGCAGCCTGGTTTCCCGTTCGGTGCTGACCGAACCGTTGGCGCCGGCGCCGCTGCCGCAGGCGGACGATGCGGCGGTGGAACGGCTGCATCAGCGGCTGAAACAGGCCAAGCGCCCGCTGCTGTGGTTGGGGGGCGGCGCCTTGGCCTGCGGCGACGCGGTGCGCAAGCTGGCGGACGCCGGCGTAGCGGTGATCTCCAGCACCCACGGGCGCGGCATTCTGCCGGACAGCCATCCGCGCAGCCTGCGGGCGTTCCATAACTCACCGAGCATCGAAGCGATCCTGACGCAGTGCGATCTGACGCTGGTGGCCGGTTCGCGCCTGCGCAGTAATGAAACCCGCACCTGGACGCTGCCGCTGCCGCGCCCGCTGGTGCAGATTGACATCGATCCGGCGGCGGCCAACCGCAACTATCTGGCTGATGAGCAGATCAACGGCGACTGTGCGGCGCTGCTCGCGGCGCTGGCGGCGCGGCTGAGCCCCGGCGAGAAGGTCAACGCCGAGTGGGATGCCGAGATCGCGGGGGCGGTGCAGCAGGCGGAGCGCGCGCTGCGCCAGCAGTCCGGCGAATACGCCAAACTCAACGACGCCATCGACGCCGCGCTGCCGCAGGACGGGTTGCTGGTACGCGATATCACCGTTTCCGGCAGCGTCTGGGGCAGCCGGCTGTTCCGGGCGATCTCGCCGCTGTGCAACATTCACTCGCTGGCGGGCGCCATCGGTATGGGGCTGCCGATGGCTATCGGCACCGCGATCGCCAACCCGCAGCGCAAGGTGGTGGGGCTGGTGGGCGACGGTGGTCTGGCGCTGGGCCTGGGCGAGCTGGCGACCATGGCGCAGGAACAGGTGAACATCACCCTGATTATCATGAACGACGGCGGTTATGGCGTGATGCGCGGCATTCAGGACAAGTACTTCGCCGGGCGTCAGTATTACAACGAGCTGCATACGCCGGCCTTTACCCAGATCGCCGAAGCGATGGGGTTGAAAGCCTGGAAGGTGGACGCGGCGTCGCAGTTCAACGGCGTGCTGGCCGAGGCGATCAACTACCCGGGGCCGTCGGTGGTCGAGGTGGACATGAAGCAGGTCGGGCCGCTGACCTTCGCCGGGCCGCCGCAGAAGACGCTGTATTGAGACGATAAAAAACGCCCGGCGATTGCCGGGCGTTCTCGTGGTTATTTCTCTGCCGCGATGCGATCGCGAATGTGCTGAGCGCGCGCTTGGGAAGACGGGTGATCGTCGAACATGCTGCTCTGACGGCCGGCTTCCATCTGGGCCAGTTTTTCGAAGCTGGTGGCCAGGCCATTCGGATCGATGCCGCGCTTTTTCAGCAGATCGAACGAGTAATCATCCGCTTCGCTTTCCTGCTTCTGCGAGAACTGGGCGCTGACCAGCTTCTCGCCGATGTCCGCCAGCTGCGACTGCGACAGCGAACCGATGACGCCGCCGGCGGAGGACGCCGCGGTGCGCAGCGCCACGGTGCCGTAAGCCACCTGCATCGCCTTGCGGGTGTGGCCCAGCGCCACGTGGCCCATTTCATGGCCCAGCACGCCTTCGACTTCGTTGTCGTTCATCATGTCCATCAGGCCGCTGTAGACGCGGATGCAGCCGTTGGCCATCGCCCAGGCGTTGACGTCTTTGGTCACGTAGACCTTGTAGTTGGCCGGGGTGCCGTTGATGTTGTCGCCCAGCGCCGCGGCGATTTTGTTGAGACGCTTGGCGTAGGTGCTGTCGGCCGGCGCGATTTGTGCCTTGCTGTCCATCTCGGCGCAGGATTTATCACTCAGGGCCTTAACGTCGTCGTTGCTCAGGGTCGCCGCCTGGAACGCCTGCGCGCCGGACTGCATCAAGGTTTCGGTATTCAGGTTTTGACAGCCGGTTGCCAGGGTGGCAATGCCCAACGCAATCAAAGAGGTACGGATCTTCATAACGCCATCTTCCTGTGAAGGTAACAAGGTAAAAGAGTCATTTTGCTTGGAGGAAATCTTGTTGCAAGAGCCTAGTGTACGCCAGCCGGGGCGAGAATAGTGTTATTCCGAAAAAGCGTCCAATCGTGCTAATAAGTGGTGAACTCGCTCTCATTTGGCATTAGGGATTGCCGTTGTGATGTGGAGTCTGAGAAAATAGGGAACTTGACTGCTTTTTTTATCCGACCTGGAGTAAAACATGTCCTCTCGTAAAGAGCTTGCCAACGCCATCCGCGCACTCAGCATGGACGCCGTACAAAAAGCCAATTCCGGCCACCCCGGTGCCCCTATGGGCATGGCGGACATCGCCGAAGTCCTGTGGCGTGACTACCTCAACCACAACCCGACTAACCCGCACTGGGCTGACCGCGACCGTTTCGTGCTCTCCAACGGCCACGGCTCCATGT
>NZ_JBPIZA010000011.1:0-30647 GCF_051172435.1 Serratia sp. G204Y
TGCCAGAAGGCGTAGAGATGGTAATGCCAGGCGACAACGTGAACATGGTTGTAACCCTGATTCACCCAATCGCGATGGACGACGGTCTGCGTTTCGCAATCCGTGAAGGCGGCCGTACCGTTGGCGCAGGTGTTGTAGCTAAAGTTATCGCTTAATCGCTGATAAAGTTTGACGCGACACGCGGTAAAAGGGCATCATTTGATGCCCTTTTTCTACGCTGTGAACTAGAACCTATCTCATCAGCGATTTTGCAGTCATAATCATTGGTGAGATGGGCTCTTAAACCGTATTGACTGAAATACGTCATGGCGTAAAACACCGGGATAGCGCTGAAGCGGTATCCGATCGGTTTGGTTTGCCTCGCAATGCGAGGCAAAGTTGTTTGTTCTGAATCATCATTGTGACAGGTTGGTTTATGAGTGCGAATACCGAGGCTCAAGGGAGCGGACGCGGCCTGGAAGCGGCAAAGTGGCTGATCGTCGCCGTTCTGTTGGTTGTGGCTATTGTCGGTAACTATTACTACCGTGATTTAAGCCTGCCATTGCGCGCGCTGGCAGTTGTGCTGATCATCGCCGTTGCAGGTGCAGTGGCTCTGATGACCACCAAAGGCAAAGCCACCGTTGCGTTTGCCCGCGAAGCGCGTACCGAAGTACGTAAAGTGATTTGGCCAACTCGTCAGGAAACGCTACACACCACGTTGATCGTTGCCGCGGTAACCGCCGTGATGTCACTGATTCTGTGGGGGCTGGATGGTATTCTGGTCCGTCTGGTGTCGTTTATTACTGGCCTGAGGTTCTAAAATGTCTGAAGCTCCAAAAAAACGTTGGTACGTCGTTCAGGCGTTTTCCGGTTTTGAAGGTCGCGTAGCACAATCGCTGCGTGAACACATCAAACTGCACGATATGGAAGAGTTGTTCGGCGAAGTGATGGTGCCTACGGAAGAAGTGGTTGAAATCCGTGGCGGCCAACGTCGCAAGAGCGAGCGTAAATTCTTCCCTGGCTACGTGCTGGTGCAGATGGTGATGAATGACGCCAGCTGGCACTTGGTGCGCAGCGTACCGCGCGTCATGGGGTTCATCGGCGGTACGTCTGACCGTCCTGCGCCGATCAGCGATAAAGAAGTTGATGCGATCATGAACCGCCTGCAGCAGGTTGGTGACAAGCCGCGTCCGAAAACGCTGTTCGAACCGGGCGAGCTGGTGCGCGTCAACGACGGCCCGTTTGCCGATTTCAACGGCGTGGTCGAGGAAGTCGATTACGAGAAGAGCCGCCTGAAAGTTTCCGTTTCCATCTTTGGCCGTGCAACGCCGGTGGAACTGGACTTCAGCCAGGTTGAGAAAGGCTGATCGAATAATCAGCAACGAGTGGCCCGTAGCCGCTTGTCAAAGGCGCGAAATTGAACTACAATTTCGCGCCTTTTGTTTTTAGATGCCTTGCCTGATGCATGTTGGGCGGGGTGAAACACGGGGAGCCTCTTGCGAGGCGATACTACCCAAACCGAGGAAATTTAAATGGCTAAGAAAGTACAAGCCTACGTCAAGCTGCAAGTTGCAGCTGGTATGGCGAACCCGAGCCCACCAGTGGGTCCAGCTCTGGGTCAGCAGGGCGTTAACATCATGGAATTCTGTAAGGCATTCAACGCTAAGACTGACAGCGTTGAAAAAGGTCTGCCGATTCCGGTTGTTATCACCGTTTATTCTGATCGCTCCTTCACTTTCGTTACCAAAACCCCGCCAGCAGCCGTTCTGCTGAAAAAAGCGGCTGGTATCAAGTCTGGTTCCGGTAAGCCGAACAAAGACAAAGTAGGTAAAGTGACTCGTGCTCAGGTACGTGAAATCGCAGAAACCAAAGCTGCGGACATGACTGGTTCTGACGTTGAAGCGATGACTCGCTCCATCGAAGGTACCGCTCGTTCCATGGGCCTGGTAGTGGAGGATTAAGAGATGGCTAAGCTGACCAAGCGCATGCGCGTGATCCGTGACAAAGTTGATGCTACTAAACAGTATGACATCGCTGAAGCTGTTGCTCTGCTGAAAGAGCTGGCCACCGCTAAATTCGTAGAAAGCGTTGACGTTGCCGTTAACCTCGGCATCGACGCTCGTAAATCTGACCAAAACGTTCGTGGCGCTACCGTTCTGCCACACGGCACCGGTCGTTCCGTTCGCGTTGCCGTATTTGCCCAAGGCGCTAACGCTGAAGCAGCAAAAGCTGCTGGCGCAGAGCTGGTAGGTATGGACGATCTGGCTGACCAGATCAAGAAAGGCGAAATGAACTTCGACGTTGTTATTGCTTCCCCGGATGCAATGCGCGTTGTAGGTCAACTGGGCCAGATCCTGGGTCCACGCGGCCTGATGCCAAACCCGAAAGTGGGTACCGTTACTCCGAACGTTGCTGAAGCAGTGAAAAACGCTAAAGCAGGTCAGGTTCGCTACCGTAACGACAAAAACGGCATCATCCATACCACTATCGGTAAGGTTGATTTCGACGCAGACAAACTGAAAGAAAACCTGGAAGCCCTGCTGGTTGCGCTGAAAAAAGCAAAACCTTCTCAGGCGAAAGGCATGTACATCAAGAAAGTTAGCCTCTCCACCACCATGGGTGCTGGCGTTGCTATCGATCAGAGCGGTCTGTCTGCTGCAGCGAACTAATCGCATTTGCGATTATCGCTTTGACTTGGGGCCAAGATTTGTCTAGAATCTTATGCCCCAAGGTTTTGCTATTGGCTATGCCGTAGGCAAAACAAAGATTTTTCGGTTGGAGCCTGGCCTATCCAGGCCTCCGTCCAAGACCGCAGGTGTATCGCAAGATACTTAATCCTTCCTGCGTAGACGGTGACAGAGCCTAAGAAAATTTTTCTTTTTTATAAAAGAATGTCTTTGCTGGATTCTGCTCACCGTGTTAAGCCGCTCGGCGTGGCGTTTTACAAAGCGCCGAGTGAAGTGAGTTCCGGGGGATTTTCCCCGGCTAATCCAGGAGCAAAAAGCTAATGGCATTAAATCTTCAAGACAAACAAGCGATTGTTGCTGAAGTCAGCGAAGTAGCCAAAGGCGCGCTGTCTGCGGTTGTTGCGGATTCCCGCGGCGTTACCGTAGATAAAATGACTGAACTGCGTAAAGCAGGTCGTGAAGCTGGCGTTTACATGCGTGTTGTTCGCAACACCCTGATGCGTCGCGTAGTTGAAGGCACTCCATTCGAATGCCTGAAAGACACGTTTGTCGGTCCAACCTTGATTGCATTCTCTCACGAACACCCGGGCGCTGCTGCTCGTCTGTTCAAAGAGTTCGCGAAAGCGAATGCAAAATTCGAGGTTAAAGCTGCGGCCTTTGAAGGTGAGCTGATCCCAGCGGCGCAAATCGACCGCCTGGCGACGCTGCCAACTTACGAAGAAGCGATCGCACGCCTGATGGCAACCATGAAAGAAGCCGCTGCCGGCAAACTGGTTCGCACTCTGGCTGCAGTACGCGATCAGAAAGAAGCGGCGTAAGCCATTCTTTCTTAGCCTTTGCTAACGTATTTAAACTATTTCTGAATTTTAGGAACAATTGTTATGTCTATCACTAAAGACCAAATCCTGGAAGCAGTTGCCGCTATGTCCGTAATGGACGTTGTTGAACTGGTTTCCGCTATGGAAGAAAAATTCGGCGTTTCTGCTGCTGCTGCTGTAGCTGTAGCTGCTGGCCCGGCTGAAGCTGCTGAAGAGAAAACTGAATTCGACGTTATCCTGAAAGCTGCTGGCGCTAACAAAGTTGCTGTTATCAAAGCAGTACGTGGCGCTACCGGCCTGGGTCTGAAAGAAGCTAAAGACCTGGTTGAATCTGCTCCAGCCGCTCTGAAAGAAGGCGTGAGCAAAGATGACGCAGAAGCTCTGAAAAAATCTCTGGAAGAAGCTGGCGCTGAAGTTGAAGTTAAATAAGCCAACCTTTCCGGTTGCAGCCTAGTCTTTTAGGCTGATGGCTGGTGACTTTTTAGTCACCAGCCTTTTTGCGCTGTAGGGCGCCAGTAGCGTTTCACACTGTTTGGCTGCTGGTTTCGCCTCCCAATGTTTGTTTCTATTGACGACTTAATATACCGCGGTCTTTGCACTACCAGGAGTTCTGGGGGAAGACGCGATGAAATGGTTTAAGCGTGATAGCAAGAGACATTGCGGAAAGTGTTCCCGCTTTCCGGTCGACAAAACGGTGTTGCATGAACTGTCCCTAATCGGACGGACAGATTGGGTCACTGATCAGCGAGCTGAGGAACCCTATGGTTTACTCCTATACCGAGAAAAAACGTATTCGTAAGGATTTTGGTAAACGTCCACAAGTGCTGGACATACCATATCTCCTTTCTATCCAGCTTGACTCGTTCCAGAAGTTTATCGAGCAAGATCCAGAAGGGCAGTACGGCCTTGAAGCCGCATTCCGTTCTGTTTTCCCTATCCAGAGCTACAGTGGCAATTCGGAGCTGCAATACGTTAGCTACCGTCTTGGTGAGCCGGTCTTCGACGTCAAAGAGTGCCAGATCCGTGGTGTGACGTTCTCTGCACCGCTGCGCGTAAAACTGCGCCTGGTTATCTATGAGCGCGAAGCGCCTGAAGGTACGGTCAAAGACATCAAGGAACAAGAAGTCTACATGGGCGAAATTCCGCTCATGACCGAAAACGGCACCTTTGTGATCAACGGTACTGAGAGGGTTATCGTATCTCAGTTGCACCGTAGTCCTGGCGTATTCTTCGACAGCGATAAGGGTAAAACCCACTCCTCGGGTAAAGTGCTGTACAACGCACGCATCATCCCTTACCGCGGTTCATGGTTGGACTTCGAGTTCGATCCGAAGGACAACCTGTTCGTGCGTATTGACCGTCGCCGCAAACTGCCTGCGACCATCATTCTGCGCGCGCTGAACTACACCACTGAACAGATCCTCGACCTGTTCTTTGACAAGATCGTCTTCGAAATCCGTGACAACAAGCTGCAGATGGAGCTGGTGCCAGAGCGCCTGCGTGGTGAGACCGCTTCGTTCGACATCGAAGCCAACGGCAAGATCTACGTAGAGAAAGGCCGTCGCATCACCGCTCGTCATATCCGTCAGCTGGAAAAAGACGACATTCAGAGCATTGAAGTACCGGTAGAGTACATCGCGGGCAAAGTGGTCGCGAAAGACTATATCGATACCAATACCGGCGAACTGATCTGCGCAGCCAACATGGAGCTGTCGCTGGATCTGCTGGCCAAGCTGAGCCAGTCCGGCCACAAGCGCATCGAAACGCTGTTCACCAACGATCTGGATCACGGCGCGTACATCTCTGAAACGCTGCGCGTCGATCCGACCACCGATCGTCTGAGCTCGTTGGTAGAAATCTACCGCATGATGCGCCCTGGTGAGCCGCCAACGCGCGAAGCTGCCGAAAGCCTGTTCGAGAACCTGTTCTTCTCCGAAGACCGCTACGATCTGTCCGCGGTTGGCCGTATGAAGTTCAACCGTTCTCTGCTGCGCGACGAGATCGAAGGTTCGGGCATCCTGAGCAAAGACGACATCATCGAAGTGATGAAGAAGCTCATCGATATCCGTAACGGCAAGGGCGAAGTGGACGATATCGACCACTTGGGCAACCGTCGTATCCGTTCCGTCGGCGAGATGGCCGAGAACCAGTTCCGCGTAGGTCTGGTGCGTGTTGAGCGTGCGGTGAAAGAGCGTCTGTCTCTGGGCGATCTGGATACCCTGATGCCTCAGGACATGATCAACGCCAAGCCGATTTCGGCGGCGGTGAAAGAGTTCTTCGGCTCCAGCCAGCTGTCCCAGTTCATGGACCAGAACAACCCGCTGTCCGAGATCACGCACAAGCGCCGTATCTCCGCACTGGGCCCGGGCGGTCTGACCCGTGAGCGCGCCGGCTTTGAAGTTCGAGACGTACACCCGACCCACTACGGCCGCGTGTGCCCAATCGAAACGCCGGAAGGTCCAAACATCGGTCTGATCAACTCCCTGTCCGTGTACGCACAGACTAACGAGTATGGCTTCCTGGAAACCCCGTACCGCCGCGTGCGTGACGGCGTGGTGACCGATGAAATCAACTACCTGTCTGCTATTGAAGAAGGCAACTTCGTTATCGCCCAGGCGAACTCCAACCTGGATGAAGAAGGCCGCTTCGTAGAAGACCTGGTCACCTGCCGCAGCAAAGGCGAATCAAGCCTGTTCAGCCGCGACCAGGTTGACTACATGGACGTATCCACCCAGCAGGTTGTTTCCGTTGGTGCTTCACTGATTCCATTCCTGGAACACGATGACGCCAACCGTGCATTGATGGGTGCGAACATGCAACGTCAGGCCGTACCTACCCTGCGTGCTGACAAGCCGCTGGTTGGTACCGGTATGGAACGCGCCGTAGCGGTTGACTCCGGCGTAACCGCCGTTGCCAAACGCGGCGGTGTGATCCAGTACGTGGATGCTTCCCGTATCGTTATCAAAGTTAACGAAGACGAGATGTACCCGGGCGAAGCAGGTATCGATATTTACAACCTGACCAAGTACACCCGTTCTAACCAGAACACCTGCATCAACCAGATGCCGTGTGTGAATCTGGGTGAGCCAATCGAGCGCGGCGACGTGCTGGCGGATGGCCCATCGACAGACCTGGGCGAACTGGCACTGGGCCAGAACATGCGCGTAGCGTTCATGCCTTGGAACGGCTACAACTTCGAAGACTCCATCTTGGTCTCCGAGCGCGTAGTGCAGGAAGATCGCTTCACCACCATCCACATCCAGGAACTGGCGTGCGTGTCTCGCGACACCAAGCTGGGGCCTGAAGAGATCACTGCCGACATCCCTAACGTGGGTGAAGCTGCGCTCTCCAAGCTGGATGAATCCGGTATCGTGTATATCGGTGCTGAAGTGACCGGCGGTGACATTCTGGTCGGTAAGGTAACGCCTAAAGGCGAAACCCAGCTGACGCCGGAAGAGAAACTGCTGCGTGCGATCTTCGGTGAGAAAGCGTCTGACGTTAAAGACTCTTCTCTGCGTGTACCGAACGGCGTTTCCGGTACGGTTATCGACGTGCAGGTCTTCACCCGCGATGGCGTGGAAAAAGACAAGCGCGCGTTGGAAATCGAAGAGATGCAGCTGAAGCAGGCGAAGAAAGACCTGACTGAAGAACTGCAGATCCTGGAAGCCGGCCTGTTTGCGCGTATCCACGCGGTGCTGGTTGCCGGTGGCATCGAAGCCGACAAGCTGAGCAAGCTGCCGCGCGATCGCTGGCTGGAACTGGGCCTGACCGACGAAGAGAAGCAAAACCAGCTGGAGCAGCTGGCTGAGCAGTACGACGAACTGAAATCCGACTTCGAGAAGAAGCTGGAAGCCAAGCGTCGTAAGATCACTCAGGGCGACGATCTGGCACCGGGCGTGCTGAAAATCGTCAAGGTTTATCTGGCCGTTAAACGTCAGATCCAACCGGGTGACAAGATGGCGGGCCGCCACGGTAACAAGGGTGTTATCTCCAAGATCAACCCGATCGAAGATATGCCTTACGATGAAAACGGCACGCCGGTAGACATCGTACTGAACCCGCTGGGTGTACCATCACGTATGAACATCGGTCAGATCCTGGAAACCCACCTGGGTATGGCTGCGAAAGGCATCGGTGAGAAGATCAACCAGATGCTGAAGCAGCAGCAGGAAGTGGCCAAGCTGCGTGAGTTCATCCAGAAGGCCTACGATCTGGGCGACGACGTTTGCCAGAAAGTTGACCTGAACACCTTCAGCGACGACGAAGTGCTGCGTCTGGCAGAGAACCTGAAAAAAGGTATGCCGATCGCAACGCCGGTGTTTGACGGTGCGAAAGAGACTGAAATCAAGCAACTGCTGGAAATGGGCGGTATCCCGACCTCCGGTCAGATCACGCTGTTCGATGGCCGTACCGGTGAGCAATTCGAGCGCCAGGTTACTGTCGGCTATATGTACATGCTGAAACTGAACCACTTGGTTGACGATAAAATGCACGCCCGTTCAACCGGTTCTTACAGCTTGGTGACTCAGCAACCTCTGGGTGGTAAAGCGCAGTTCGGTGGTCAACGCTTCGGTGAGATGGAAGTGTGGGCACTGGAAGCATACGGCGCGGCTTATACCCTGCAGGAAATGCTCACCGTTAAGTCGGATGACGTTAACGGCCGTACCAAGATGTACAAAAACATCGTGGATGGCGACCACCGGATGGAGCCAGGCATGCCGGAATCCTTCAACGTACTGTTGAAAGAAATCCGCTCGCTCGGCATCAACATCGAACTGGAAGACGAGTAATCGTCATGCCGGCTCAGGCTCCCCGCCTAAGGGAGCCTGAGGGTGGTTGTTCAGGTCACACGGGTACCTACTGCGGTTGTGGGTACCCAACAGGTTTAACTCCGACAGGAGCCAATCCGTGAAAGACTTATTGAAGTTTCTGAAAGCGCAAACTAAGACCGAAGAGTTTGATGCGATCAAGATTGCTCTGGCCTCGCCAGACATGATCCGTTCGTGGTCGTTCGGTGAAGTTAAGAAGCCGGAAACCATTAACTACCGTACGTTCAAACCAGAGCGTGACGGCCTTTTCTGTGCCCGTATCTTCGGGCCGGTAAAAGATTACGAGTGCCTGTGCGGTAAGTACAAGCGCTTGAAACACCGCGGCGTGATCTGTGAGAAGTGCGGCGTTGAAGTGACCCAGACCAAAGTGCGTCGTGAGCGCATGGGCCACATCGAGCTGGCTTCGCCGACCGCGCACATCTGGTTCCTGAAATCGCTGCCATCCCGCATCGGTTTGCTGCTGGATATGCCGCTGCGTGACATCGAACGCGTACTGTACTTCGAATCCTATGTGGTGGTCGAAGGCGGTATGACCAACCTCGAGCGCCGTCAGATCCTGACCGAAGAGCAGTATCTGGACGCGCTGGAAGAGTTCGGTGACGAATTCGACGCCAAGATGGGTGCGGAAGCTATTCAGGCTCTGTTGAAAAACATGGATCTGGAAGCCGAGTGCGAGCAGCTGCGTGAAGAGCTGAACGAAACCAACTCCGAAACCAAGCGCAAGAAGCTGACCAAGCGTATCAAGCTGCTGGAAGCGTTCGTGCAGTCCGGTAACAAACCGGAGTGGATGATCCTGACCGTGCTGCCGGTACTGCCGCCGGATCTGCGTCCTCTGGTTCCGCTGGATGGCGGTCGTTTCGCGACCTCGGATCTGAACGATCTGTATCGCCGCGTGATCAACCGTAACAACCGTCTGAAACGCCTGCTGGATCTGGCTGCGCCGGACATCATCGTGCGCAACGAAAAGCGTATGCTGCAAGAAGCGGTAGACGCCCTGCTGGATAACGGCCGTCGCGGTCGTGCCATCACCGGTTCCAACAAGCGTCCTCTGAAATCTTTGGCCGACATGATCAAAGGTAAGCAGGGTCGTTTCCGTCAGAACCTGCTCGGTAAACGCGTTGACTACTCCGGCCGTTCCGTAATCACCGTAGGTCCATACCTGCGTCTGCATCAGTGCGGTCTGCCTAAAAAGATGGCGCTGGAGCTGTTCAAACCGTTCATCTACGGCAAGTTGGAGCTGCGTGGCCTGGCCACCACCATCAAAGCCGCCAAGAAAATGGTTGAGCGTGAAGAAGCCGTCGTTTGGGATATCCTGGACGAAGTGATCCGCGAACACCCGGTACTGCTGAACCGTGCACCAACCCTGCACCGTTTGGGTATCCAGGCGTTTGAACCGGTTCTGATCGAAGGTAAAGCGATCCAGCTGCACCCGCTGGTTTGTGCGGCCTATAACGCCGACTTCGATGGTGACCAGATGGCCGTTCACGTACCGCTGACGCTGGAAGCCCAGCTGGAAGCGCGTGCGCTGATGATGTCCACCAACAACATCCTGTCCCCTGCGAACGGCGAGCCAATCATCGTTCCTTCTCAGGACGTTGTACTGGGTCTGTACTACATGACCCGCGACTGTGTTAACGCCAAGGGCGAAGGCATGGTGCTGAACGGTTCCAAAGAAGCTGAGCGTGTTTACCGCGCCGGCCTGGCGTCTCTGCATGCGCGCGTTAAAGTGCGTATCACCGAAGACGTCAAAAACGCCGAAGGCGAATGGACTTCTCAGACCAGCATCATCGACACCACCATCGGACGCGCCATCCTGTGGATGATCGTACCGAAAGGTCTGCCGTACGCGATCGTTAACCAGCCTTTGGGCAAGAAAGCGATCTCCAAGATGCTGAACACCTGTTACCGCATCCTGGGCCTGAAGCCGACCGTTATCTTTGCTGACCAGATCATGTACACCGGTTTTGCTTACGCAGCCCGTTCCGGCGCTTCCGTAGGTATCGACGACATGGTTATCCCGGCTAAGAAAGCGGAGATCATCGAAGAAGCGGAAACCGAAGTTGCCGAGATCCAGGAGCAGTTCCAGTCTGGTCTGGTTACCGCCGGCGAACGCTACAACAAAGTGATCGATATCTGGGCTGCAGCGAACGAACGCGTTGCGAAAGCGATGATGGAAAACCTGTCGGTAGAAGACGTGGTTAACCGTGACGGCGAAGTGGAACAGCAAGTTTCCTTCAACAGCATCTTTATGATGGCCGACTCCGGTGCGCGTGGTTCCGCCGCTCAGATTCGTCAGCTGGCCGGTATGCGTGGTCTGATGGCGAAGCCGGACGGCTCCATCATCGAAACGCCAATCACCGCGAACTTCCGTGAAGGTCTGAACGTACTCCAGTACTTCATCTCCACCCACGGTGCTCGTAAAGGTCTGGCGGATACCGCACTGAAAACCGCGAACTCCGGTTATCTGACCCGTCGTCTGGTTGACGTGGCGCAGGATCTGGTTGTGACCGAAGACGACTGTGGCACCCACGACGGCATCCTGATGACTCCGGTTATCGAAGGTGGCGACGTGAAAGAGCCGCTGCGTGAACGCGTTCTGGGCCGTGTGACGGCAGAAGACGTCCTCAAGCCGGGTACGGCGGACATTCTGGTGCCACGCAACACCCTGCTGAACGAGAAGGCGTGTGACCTGTTGGAAGAGAACTCTGTCGACAGCGTTAAAGTCCGTTCCGTGGTGAGCTGTGAAACCGACTTTGGTGTGTGCGCAAACTGCTATGGTCGCGACCTGGCACGTGGCCACATCATCAACAAAGGTGAAGCCATCGGCGTTATCGCGGCACAGTCCATCGGTGAGCCGGGTACACAGCTGACGATGCGTACGTTCCACATCGGTGGTGCGGCATCTCGTGCGGCTGCTGAATCCAGCATCCAGGTGAAAAACAAGGGTAGCATCAAGCTGAGCAACGCGAAGTTCGTTATGAACGCTGCGGGCAAGCTGGTGATCACCTCGCGTAACACCGAACTGAAACTGATCGACGAATTCGGCCGTACCAAAGAAAGCTACAAGGTGCCTTACGGTGCCGTGATGGGTAAAGGCGACGGTGAAGAAGTTAACGGCGGCGAAACCGTTGCTAACTGGGATCCGCACACCATGCCGGTCATCAGTGAAGTCAGCGGCTTCATTCGCTTCGCGGACATGGTTGACGGCCAGACCATTACTCGCCAGACCGACGAACTGACCGGTTTGTCTTCTCTGGTAGTTCTGGACAGCGCAGAGCGTACCGGTAGCGGTAAAGACCTGCGTCCGGCACTGAAAATCGTTGACGCTCAGGGCGAAGACGTATTGATCCCAGGCACCGATATGCCTGCTCAATACTTCCTGCCGGGCAAAGCGATCGTTCAGCTGGAAGACGGCATTCAGATCGGTGCGGGTGATACCCTGGCGCGTATTCCTCAGGAATCCGGCGGTACCAAGGATATTACCGGTGGTCTGCCGCGCGTTGCCGACCTGTTCGAAGCACGTCGTCCGAAAGAGCCGGCAATCCTGGCTGAAATCAGCGGGATTATCTCGTTCGGTAAAGAGACCAAAGGCAAACGTCGCCTGGTGATCTCTCCGCTGGACGGCAGCGACGCTTACGAAGAGATGATTCCGAAATGGCGTCAGCTTAACGTGTTCGAAGGCGAAGTGGTGGAACGTGGCGACGTCGTATCCGACGGCCCAGAGTCTCCGCACGACATTCTGCGTCTGCGTGGCGTGCATGCGGTTACCCGCTACATCACCAACGAAGTGCAGGAAGTTTACCGTCTGCAAGGCGTTAAGATTAACGATAAGCACATCGAAGTTATCGTTCGTCAGATGCTGCGTAAAGGCACTATCGTTAGCGCTGGTGGCTCCGAGTTCCTGGAAGGCGAGCAGGCTGAAGTGTCTCGCGTCAAGATTGCCAACCGTCAGCTGGAAGCTGAAGGTAAGATCCCGGCAACCTTCTCGCGCGATCTGCTGGGTATCACCAAGGCTTCCTTGGCGACCGAGTCCTTCATCTCCGCTGCATCGTTCCAGGAAACGACGCGCGTTCTGACCGAAGCTGCCGTAGCCGGCAAGCGTGATGAACTGCGTGGCCTGAAAGAGAACGTCATCGTGGGCCGTCTGATCCCAGCCGGTACCGGTTACGCTTATCATCAGGATCGCATGCGTCGCCGTGCTCAGGGTGAAGCGCCGGTTGTTCCGCAAGTCAGCGCGGAAGAAGCGACGGCTAACCTGGCCGAGCTGCTCAACGCAGGCCTGGGCGGCAGCGACGACGAGTAATCGTCATCCGCGCCGCGGGCCCGGCATGCCGGGCCCATCGCCAGATAAACCGCCCCCTCGGGGGCGGTTTTTTTTCGCCTCATGCCGGGGCCGAGCAAACTTTGCTACTATGGTTACAGCAGAAATTGACCGGCGCTTTTTACCTGACAACCAAGGACAGTGCGAACATGGACAGCCTCATTACCTTCGAAAAATTGACGGCGCAACACCTGCCTTACCTGTATGAGATCCGCTTTTCCGTTGAGGAAAACCTGCTGCATCCGCATCAGATCCAGTATCTGCAGCGCAAACAGGCGCTGGAGGACATCAACCAGGGCGGCGGCTGGATCTGCAAGCATGGCGACGACTATGCCGGCGTTGGCTTCGGGCTATTCATCCCTGAACCGCTGATCGGCGGCCTGTTCGTGAAGCCGGAATACCAGTCGAAGGGGATCGGCTCCGCCTTGCTGGCACGGATCACTCACTGGATGTTTGAACACGGTGCCGAAGCGATCCACTTAACCACCGATCCCGGCTCCAAAGCCGAAGGCTTTTATCAACATCACGGCTGGGCCG
Organism: Serratia sp. G204Y; assembly: GCF_051172435.1. NCBI lineage: Bacteria > Pseudomonadati > Pseudomonadota > Gammaproteobacteria > Enterobacterales > Yersiniaceae > Serratia > Serratia sp. G204Y. The sequence goes on from NZ_JBPIZA010000011.1 coordinate 13,172, forward strand.
TGGTCGGGCAGGATGAATTCGGCCAGGTCGAACTGGTGAAACGCAAAGAGGGTGACTGATGAAAATCAACGGATTGATGACGTTACTGCTGCTTTCGCTGTTCAGCGCGCCGCTGTATGCGGCCGTTGACTATTTTTACCTGAAGCCGCTCGACGGCGAGAAGATCAAGATAACCCGGCAGATGCTGGAGGCGATGCCGTCGCACACGATTAAAACCTCGACCAATTTCACCCCGGAAGATACGTTCACCGGCGTTGAGCTTGCGGAGCTGGTGAAAGCCTATCATCTGAAAGGCCAGTCGGTGCGCGCTTTCGCCTGGGATGATTACTCCTATTCGATGCCGATTGACGAGATGACTAAATACCGCGTGATCGTCGCCTATCAGCGCGGCGGCAAGCCGATCGACGTGGGGGAACTGGGGCCGTTCGCCATTATTTATCCGCGCGATAGCTACGCCGAGCTGAATAACCTGGATGTGAACGCGAAAACCGTCTGGCAAGTTAAACGGTTGGAGCTGAAATAAGATGAGCAAAAAACTGATCGGTACTCTTATCGCGTTGGTTGCCATCTTCTCCTTATTGATTTTGTTGATTGCCATTAACTTCGGCGGCGTAAAAGAACGCTATAAGCAGATCGAGCCCAATCTGGACAACTACTCGGTGGCCGAGATCCTCTTTCTGGCGTTTGAAAGAACCAAAACCGCGCTGTTGCTCAGTGAAAATAACGACTACGACGCCTTCCAGATCAAAAAGAAAATCTTCTACTCGAAGATTCAGATCCTGGAGAGCCGTTCGACCTTCAGCGACTCCTTTTATTACGACGACGAGTTCATCAAGAATGTTGCGCTGCTGAAGCAGCAGTACCGCACGTTGGACGATCTCTCCACCGGCTTGCTGGTGGGGCAGAAAAACAAGGCGGACATTCTCTCTTATATGGATGATATCGAGGGCACGCTGGTCGATATCCAGGAAATTATTTATCGGATACAGATTAAAAACTTTACCGAAGTGAAAGGCATCATCCAGGAGAATTCGAGTAAAGCCGAGATGTTCGCCCTCTTTTCGTTGATTTTGGTGTTTCTGATGATGTTCCTGGTGCTGAGAAATGCCTTCTCGTTAAAAGAGATCATCAAGAACAAGAACATCTTTATCTCTTCCATTTACCACGAGATCGCCGGCTCGACTCAGGCCATCGTCATTGCCGCGGATATCATGGAGCACGAGCTGGCGCAGGAAGAGTTGAAAAAAGAAGCCCGCCTGATCTCCTATCACGGCAATAAGATCGCCGAACAAACGCGCGAGGTGATGGATTATTCGCGGCTTGAGATGGGGGAAGTCAAAATCAATATTTCCACCTTCCGGCTGAATGAGGTGGTGGACGATGCCGTAACCGGCATCGGCGCCGGGCGCGGCAATCGCCTCGTGATTCACCGTTCGTCTTATGCCGGCCTGATTGGTTCTGATAAATACAAGCTCTACCGAATATTGGCCAACCTGCTCAGCAACGCGGATAAATTTACCCACCGCGGCGCGATAACCCTTAACGTGAAGGTATGTCACGGCAATCTGTATTTGCGAGTAAAAGACACCGGCATCGGGTTTAACGTCAAAAATCTGGATCGGTTGTATAAGGCGTTCAATCAGGGGGTGGAAAGGGAAACGCGGCAGGGGTTGGGGCTGGGGCTGACCATTATCAAAAATTACGTCACGACGATGAAAGGTACCATTAAAGCCAAATCCGTCGAAGGAGTGGGCTCATCGTTTTTGATCCGCATCCCGGTCAAACTAATTAAAGAATAGGTTCGACAGCAGCAGCGAGGAGATAATCAGCGGCTTGGTCGGTTTTTCCACCAGATGTACGTCATAGTGCAGGATCATATCGCCGATGTTTTTCTCGTAGTGATTCAGCTGGCCGGTCAGAATGATGATGCGGGCGTGCGGATCGAGGGCGTCTTTAATTTTCTTCACGACGCGTTCGGAGGTCTCGCCGAAATCCAACAGCCAGTCCAGAATAAACGCCTCAAAGGACTGCTGTTCCAGCGCGGCCAGCATGGCGTCCGCCGTCTGAAAGGTCTCAGTCTCGATGCCGTAGCGGCTGGCGATCTTCTTCAACAGTTCGAGAATATCCCCATCATTGTCCAGGATCGCGATACGCGGGGCCGGCAGAAAGTCTATCTTGTTGACTTTGTACAGCGGAGCCTCGGCGGCATGTTCCCGATTGGTGTTGATGATGAAAAGATCGTCTTTTTTGCAGGCGTAGGTTTCGTCGTTGTCCGCTTGCGTGACCGGGCGCTCGTCAACCTCAATATTGCAGCGCTTGTGAATGCTGTTCATGATAAAGACGGCGTTATGCGTCCTTTGGCCGGCAAACGGCTCGTTGAAGTACTGAAATACCTTTTTGACTTCATCGAGGGTGATGCCTCTTTTGCCATCCAGCTTCTGTTTGGCGCTGTTGTACTGAAGGTTCAGTATGTTGGCCATCGTGGAGGCATGCTTTCTGTCGCCAACTCCTTTCAGAGTGAGCAACGCGCTGATTGCATCGATGTAATTTGGCGTTTTCTTCATGACAACCTTGGCTTTTTTTGATGTTGACCGCGAGCGCTGAAAAACCTGCGCGAGGACCCGTGCTGGATTATAGATGATGACTGGGGGTTGCAGCGATATCAGTTTGATTTTGCTTGTCAAACTCAAAATACACTCGATGCAAAATAAAAAAACACTCAAAAGACATTCACATTTAATCGTTTGTATGGTTAATTAGCGCACATACTGTGTGATTCGCGTCCTGGGGGGGTGCCAGTCTCACAAAATAAACCGCCTGCTCTTGTCCGTAAGCAGGGAGCAGGCGGCAAAAAGATCCGCGGCCAACACCAGGGCCAATGGCAGCACCGGGGATGACCACTCGAATCTCTCTTCGTCGCTGTACCTTCTTATCCTCGTTCCCACTTTTCTGCCGCCACAGCGCTCTATGAGTATCACTCCTGAGTGAGTGCCGCACATCGTTATGCCATCTTTCTGACTGCCCATTAGCCGACAAGGCAATCTGCCCGTACGCCCTTACCGGCCGCGATACGCCATATGCGCGTTGCCGCGGACGAGGGCCCGGCGTCGCGCAAGAGAAGCTCCGGCGCGATCCGGGATGGGATAAGGCGGGGCCATCGAGAGGGTGACGGCCCCGGCCGACGCCGGGTTTGGCGGTCGGCAAGGTCACTATAGCCGGGGAGGTTACCGGCGCCAGCGCCGGCGTTCGGCATTGCGCGGCCGCTCCAGCGTTTTCTTCACGCGGCGGTAAACGTTGCCGCTTATTGCGTGCTGCGTCCCAGATAACCGTCCCAGTCTTTCCACACCGGCTGCAGCCCGGCGTTGCTGATGGCCTCGGCGACCTGCTGTGGCGTGCGGCCGTCGTGCGGCTCGAACTGTTCCAACTCCGGCGGCACATCGTCGGCATAGCCGCCGGGCTGCGTCTTGGATCCGGCGCTGACGCTGTTGATCGCCACCGGGATCATGTGATCGCGGAAGTACGGCGACTCACGCGTAGACAGCGACAGCTCAACGTCCGGTGCGAACAGCCGGAAGGCGCAGATCAGCTGCACCAACTGAGGCTCGCTCATGATCGACGCCGGCTCAATGCCGCCGGCGCAGGGGCGCAGACGCGGGAACGAGATCGAGTAGCGGCTCTGCCAGTAGGTTTGCTGCAGGTAGAACAGATGTTCCGCCAGCAGGTAGCAGTCAGTGCGCCAGCTGTTGGACAGGCCGATCAACGCACCGAGGCCGATCTTGTCGATCCCGGCGCGCCCCAGGCGATCCGGCGTGGCCAGGCGCCAATGAAAATCCTGCTTCTGCCCGCGCAGATGGTGCTGCAGATAGGTGGCCGGGTGGTAGGTTTCCTGATAGACCAGCACGCCGTCCAGGCCCAGCGTTTTCAGTTCGGCGTACTCGTCCTGCGCCAGCGGCTGCACTTCCATCATCAGCGAGCTGAAGTGGCGGCGGATCGCCGGAATGTGCTGACGGAAATAGTCCATGCCAACCTTGCTCTGATGTTCGCCGGTGACCAGCAACAGGTGCTCGAACCCCAGCGCCTTGATGGCTTCGCACTCGCGTGCGATCTCCGCCGCGTCCAGCGTTTTGCGCTTGATGCGGTTGCTCATCGAAAAGCCGCAGTAGGTGCAGTCGTTGGCGCACAGGTTAGAAAGGTACAGCGGCACATAGAAGCTGACGACGTTGCCGAAGCGCTGACGGGTCAGCTGCTGCGCGCGCTGCGCCAGCGGTTCCAGATACGGCGCGGCGGCGGGGGAGATCAGCGCCATAAAGTCGTCGCGCGTCAGCTTGTCGGCGGTCAACGCGCGTTCCACGTCGCGTGCGGTTTTGCCGTTGATGCGTAGCGTAATGTCGTCCCAATCCAGCTGTTGCCAGCGGCTACTGAAATCGTCGGCCATCACTGCGCCTCCTCTGGTTGGCTGAGGAAGGCGGTCAGCGGGCTGGAGGCGGCCGCACCGCGCTGGCAGGCACCCAATCCGGCGCTGCGCGCCAGCTCGCCGGCCTCCAGCGCCAGGCGAAACGCCCGTGCCATTTGCACCGGGTCGCGCGCCACGGCGATGGCGGTATTCACCAGCACCGCGTCGGCGCCCAGCTCCATCGCTTCCAGCGCGTGGCTCGGCGCGCCGATGCCGGCGTCGACCACCACCGGCACCTTGGCCTGCTCGATGATGATCTCGAGGAAGTCACGGGTGCGCAGACCGCGGTTGGAGCCGATAGGGGCGCCGAGCGGCATCACCGCCGCGCAACCCACCTCTTCCAGCCGTTTGCACAGCACCGGATCGGCGCCGCAGTAGGGCAGCACCACAAAACCGTCTTTCACCAGCGTTTCCGCCGCCTTCAACGTTTCTATCGGATCCGGCAGCAGGTATTTCACATCGGGATGGATCTCCAGCTTCACCCAGTGGGTGCCGAGCGCTTCGCGCGCCAGCCGGGCGGCGAACACCGCTTCGGCGGCGGTTTTGGCGCCGGAGGTGTTGGGCAATAGCCTTACGCCCAGCTGCTGCAGCGGCGCCAAAATGGCGTCGTTGCCGCCGCGCAGATCGACGCGCTTCATGGCCATGGTCACCAGCTGTGAGCCGGAGGCCGCCAGCGCCTCCAGCATCAACGCCGGAGTGGCGAACTTGCCGGTGCCGGTGAACAGGCGCGAGGTAAAAGTGGTATCGGCGATTTTCAGCATGTCAGCCTCCGGCGATCGCTTGAAACAGCAAAATGTCGTCACCGTCCTGCACCTGATGGTCGGCCCAGTCGGCGCGCGGGATGATGGTTTGGTTGATCGCCAGCGCAGTGCCCGGCTGGTGGCGTTCCAGCTGGGTCAGCAGGGCGGCGACGCTGAGCGGCTGCGCCAGCTCCAGCGGTTGGTCGTTCAGACGGATCTTCATGCCGCGCCTCCGCATACCGGGCAGGCGCGGGCCTGGCTCAGTTGCAGCGTGCTCCAGCTCTGCTGCTTGCCGTCGAACAGCCGCAGCTTGCCGTTGAGGGAGGAAGGCATACCGGCCAGCATCTTGATGGCTTCCAGCGCTTGCAGAGTGCCGATCACGCCCACCACCGGGCCGAGCACCCCGGCGGTGCGGCAGTTGCGCTGCGGCTCTTCCTGCTCCGGGTACAGGCAGGCGTAGCAGCCGTGCGCATAGGGCGGCTCGAGCACCAGCAGCTGGCCGCTGAAGCCGACCGCGCTGCCGCTGATCAGCGGCTTGGCGGCGGCGATGCAGGCGGCATTGACCTCATGACGGGTCGCCATATTGTCGCAGCAGTCCAGCACCAGATCGGCGCGGGCGACCGCGTCGCGCAGCGCTTGCCCCTGCAGCCGCTGCGCCAGCGGGATGGATTCCACCAACGGGTTCAGCGCCTGCAGGTGGCGTTGCGCCAGCGCCGCCTTGCCGGTGGCGGTATCGGCGCTGCGGTAGAGGATTTGCCGCTGCAGGTTGGTGACATGCAGCTGGTCGTCGTCGGCCAGCAGCAGCGTGCCGACGCCGGCGGCGGCCAGATACAGCGAAGCCGGGGAACCGAGCCCGCCCAAACCGACGATCAGCACCGTGGCGCGCTTGAGCCTCTCCTGGCCTTCCGGGCCGACGTCCTCCAGCAGCAGCTGGCGGCTGTAGCGCAGGAATTCCTGATCGTTAAGCATCGTTCGGATCCTCGCCTTCGATCAGCCGCAATAGCTCGGCCGTCGCCGCGCGCCAGTCCGGCGCCTGGGTGATGGCGCTGACCACCGCCACGCTGCCGACGCCGCACGCCAGCACTGCCGGTACGCGATCGATGCTGATCCCGCCGATCGCCACCGTCGGGTAATCCGCCAGGCCGGCGATGTGGCGTTTCAACTCCGCCAGCCCCTGCGGCGCCGAAGGCATGTCTTTGGTTTGGGTGGGGAAGATGTGCCCCAGCGCGATGTAGGAAGGTTTCACCGCCAGCGCGCGCGCCAGCTCGGCGTCGTCATGGGTGGACACGCCTAGCCGCAGACCGGCGCGGTGAATGGCCGCCAGATCGGTGGTATCGAGATCCTCCTGGCCCAGATGCACGCCGTAAGCGCCGTGCTTGATCGCCAGCCGCCAGTAGTCGTTGATGAACAGCCGCGCCTGATAACGCTGGCCTAGCGCGATGGCGGCGGCGATATCCGTTTCGACCTGCTCGTCAGGCAGGTCCTTGATGCGCAGCTGGATGGTGGTGACGCCGGCCTCCAGCAGGCGAGCGATCCATTCCACGCTGTCGACGACCGGGTAAAGCCCCAGCTTGTGGGGCGTAGCCGGGAAGGGGGTCGTGATATCAGTCATTGCTTGTCTCCTCTTGCAGGGTGCCGGCGCTGTGATACAGCTCGCTGCCGCGGGCGCGGAACTCGGCGGACATTTTCTCCATGCCGGTCAGCTGCACTTCGATCGGCTTGGCGGCCTCCTGGGCCGCGGCGTAGTCGCGCACCTCCTGCGAAATTTTCATCGAGCAGAATTTCGGCCCGCACATCGAGCAGAAGTGGGCGACCTTGCCGGACTCCTGCGGCAGGGTTTCGTCGTGATAGGCGCGGGCGGTGGCCGGATCGAGCGCCAGATTGAACTGATCTTCCCAGCGGAATTCGAAACGCGCCTTGGACATGGCGTTATCGCGGATCTGCGCACCCGGATGGCCTTTGGCCAGATCGGCGGCGTGAGCGGCGATCTTGTAGGTGATCAGGCCCTGCTTGACGTCCTCTTTGTTCGGCAGGCCGAGGTGTTCTTTCGGCGTGACATAACACAACATGGCGCAGCCGAACCAGCCGATCATTGCCGCGCCGATGCCGGAGGTGAAATGGTCATAGCCCGGGGCGATATCGGTGGTCAGCGGGCCGAGGGTGTAGAACGGCGCTTCGTGGCAGTGTTCCAGCTCTTCGGTCATGTTGCGGCGGATCATCTGCATCGGCACGTGGCCCGGGCCTTCGATCATCACCTGCACGTCGTATTCCCAAGCGATTTTGGTCAGCTCGCCCAGCGTATGCAGCTCGGCGAACTGGGCTTCGTCGTTGGCGTCCTGAATCGAGCCGGGGCGCAGGCCGTCGCCGAGCGACAGCGAAACGTCGTAGGCGGCGCAGATCTCACAGATTTCACGGAAATGCTGATAGAGGAAGTTTTCCTGATGGTGCGACAGACACCATTTGGCCATGATCGAGCCGCCGCGCGACACGATGCCGGTCAGGCGTTTGGCGGTCATTGGCACGTAGCGCAGCAGCACGCCGGCGTGGATGGTGAAGTAGTCGACCCCTTGCTCCGCCTGTTCCAGCAGCGTATCGCGGAACATCTCCCAGGTGAGGTTTTCCGCCACGCCGTTGACCTTCTCCAGCGCCTGGTAGATCGGCACGGTGCCGATGGGCACCGGGCTGTTGCGCAGGATCCACTCGCGGGTTTCGTGAATATAGCGGCCGGTAGAGAGATCCATCACGGTGTCCGCGCCCCAGCGGGTGGACCACACCAGCTTCTCCACCTCTTCTTCGATCGACGACGTGACCGCCGAGTTGCCGATATTGGCGTTCACCTTCACTAGGAAATTGCGGCCGATGATCATCGGCTCCGCCTCCGGGTGATTGATGTTGGCGGGAATGATGGCGCGGCCGGCGGCCACTTCCTGGCGCACGAACTCCGGCGTGATGTTGTCCGGCAGGTTGGCGCCCCAACTTTGGCCCGGGTGCTGGTGGCGCAGCACCTCGCCGCGAATGCGCTCGCGCCCCATGTTTTCACGGATGGCGATGAACTCCATCTCCGGGGTGACGATGCCGGCGCGGGCATAGTGCAGTTGGGTCACGCGCCTGCCCGGCAGCGCCTTGCGCGGCAGCGGCAGATGTTCGAAGCGCAGATGATCCAGCCCCTCGTCCGCCAGCCGCTGTTGGGTGAAGCCGGAGCTGGCGCCGCTGAGGGTGGCGGTATCGCCGCGCGCGTCGATCCAGCCGGCGCGCAGTTTGGCGAGACCGGCGTGCACGTCGAGCTTGGCCTGCGGATCGCCGTAGGGGCCGGCGGTGTCATACACCGGGATCGCCTCGTTGGGTTCATACTGGGGGTTGTCTTTGCTGCCGCCGAGCAGGGTCGGGCTGAGCTGAATTTCGCGCATCGGCACCTGGATATCGCTGCGCGAGCCTTGCAGATAGATACGGCGTGAGTTCGGGAAAGCCATGCCTTGCAGGGTGTCGATAAACTGCTGGGCGGCTTCGCGTTGCGCTTTACGGGCGCGCGGTGGATTAACGTTAGACATAGCAAGTTCCTACCAGTGTGTTGGGTTGGGAAAGTTGCTTGTCTGGAGCTCGGAGGGAGTAATGATGGTGGCCGATAAGGCTGGGCGCCCGCAAGGGGAAGGCCGTGCCTGTGGCGATAGATTACTCTTGTTCCCTTCGCGGGTATTAACCCGATCAGGTTCCGCGGATCCCGAATTAACGGTCTCAGCCTGGCTGATTCGATGAACAAATCAGGCGCTAGGCACTCCGACAAGATGCCCCCCAGTATAGGAGGGATAAGAAAAAAAACTATAAAATTTTAACGCGCCGGATCCAGCGCCTGGTCCGGCAGCGGTTGCTGCGCGGCTTCCGCCTCCAGCAGGATCAGCTTATCTTCCAGCGCAAAGCGCGCCGCCAGCGTTTCGCCGATATCCGACAGGGCCTGGTGGAATTCCAGACAAACCTCCTGATCGATATCCACTTCGGTATAGCGATCGTGGAACGCCATGATCTGTTCGGTATTGGCCCACAGCTTGGGGTAGATGTTCACCGCCAGCGACATTTTCGGACTGGCTGCGCCTTCCACTTGTTTGATAATTCTGTCATAGATATGAAAATGCCCTGCGGAGAGGTAATCCACCAGGTTGTGGCAAAAGTTCTCCAGCGCTTTTTCATTCAGCGGCGTATGCTTTTCTTTATTCGGTTTGAGGCCTACCAGCGTGCAGTAGGCGACCAGCAACTGCTTGCGGGCCTGAAGCCATTGATCAACTAATTCATTACTACCGCCAACGCGCTGAGTCAGCCTTTCCAAACGGTTGAGCATGTTTGACTCCGTGTAAGTAATAAAAGTAACCGGTAAGTTATTAAAATGTAACAAAGCCGATTCGTAGAGTGCCAGTGAAGCTGAGGTTGTGCAACAACGATATGGAACTTGCATTAACGGGCAATGAAAACGGCTGGTGGATCGTCAGCCATGAAAGCAAACTTTGGTTACCGAACGGTGAATTGCCGTCGGGGACGGCCGCCACCCTCGGGCTGCAGGGCCGTATGGCGCGCACCATCGGTGAGTGGGCGGGCGCGCCGGTTTGGCTGGTGCGCCAGGCGATGCCGCGGGAGATGGGCTCGGTGCGTCAGCTGTTGGATCTGGATCGCGGTCTGTTTCAGCTTGCCGGGCGCGGCGTGCAGCTGGCGGATTTCTACCGTTCACATCGCTATTGCGGCTACTGCGGCCATGAGATGCACCTCAGCCGCAGCGAGAGCGCCTGCCTGTGTGGCCACTGCAAAGAGCGCTACTATCCGCAGATTGCACCCTGCGTGATCGTCGCCATTCGGCGCGAGGATCAGATCCTGCTGGCGCAACACGTGCGCCATCGCGGCGGTATCCACACGGTGCTGGCCGGCTTCGTCGAAGTGGGCGAAACGCTGGAGCAGGCGGTAGCGCGCGAAGTGATGGAAGAGAGCAATATCGAAATCAAGAACCTGCGCTACGTCACTTCACAACCCTGGCCGTTCCCGCACTCGCTGATGATGGCCTTTATGGCCGATTACCATCAGGGGGAAATTCGTCACGATCCCAAGGAGCTGCTCAACGCTGGCTGGTATCGCTACGACCAATTGCCGCTGTTGCCGCCGCCCGGCACCGTGGCGCGCCGGTTGATTGAGGACACCGTGGCGCTGTGCCGGGCAGAATAATGTACAATGGCCGGCAGATTATTAAGGGAGCCCCATAAATGACTGAGTTGAAGAACGATCGCTACCTGCGCGCGCTGTTGCGCCAGCCGGTGGATGTGACCCCCGTATGGATGATGCGCCAGGCCGGTCGTTATTTACCGGAGTACAAGGCGACCCGCGCCCAGGCCGGTGATTTCATGTCGCTGTGCAAGAACGCGGAGCTGGCCTGCGAGGTCACGCTGCAGCCGCTGCGCCGCTATGCGCTGGACGCCGCCATCCTGTTCTCCGACATTCTCACCATTCCCGACGCCATGGGGCTCGGCCTGTACTTTGAAGCCGGCGAAGGCCCGCGTTTCAGCTCCCCCGTTACCTGCCGCGCCGACGTCGACAAGCTGCCCGTGTTCGATCCGGAAGTGGAGCTGGGCTATGTGATGAACGCGGTGCGCACCATTCGCCGCGAGCTGAAGGGCGAAGTGCCGCTGATCGGCTTCTCCGGCAGCCCGTGGACGCTGGCGACTTATATGGTCGAAGGCGGCAGCAGCAAAGCCTTCACCAAGCTGAAGAAGATGATGTATGCCGAACCGGCCACGCTGCACCTGTTGCTGGACAAGCTGGCGGACAGCGTGATCCTGTACCTCAATGCCCAGATCAAGGCCGGCGCGCAGTCGGTGATGGTGTTCGACACCTGGGGCGGCGTGCTGACCGGGCGCGACTACCGCGAGTTCTCTTTGCACTACATGCACAAGATCGTCGACGGGCTGCTGCGTGAAAACGACGGCCGCCGCGTGCCGGTGACGCTGTTCACCAAAGGCGGCGGGCAGTGGCTGGAGGCGATGGCCGCCACCGGCTGCGATGCGCTGGGGCTGGATTGGACCACCGACATCGCCGACGCGCGTCGGCGCGTCGGCGACAAAGTGGCGCTGCAGGGCAATATGGATCCGTCGATGCTTTATGCCTCCCCGGCGCGCATCGCGGAAGAAGTGGAGACCATTCTGGCCGGTTTCGGCCACGGCAACGGCCATGTGTTCAACCTGGGCCACGGCATCCATCAGGATGTGCCGCCGGAGCACGCCGGCGCCTTCGTCGAGGCGGTACACGCGCACTCGGCGAAATACCACCGTTAAGGATCCGATGTGACCGATATGGCGGCCCTGCGCGCCGAACAGCTGCGGCGCGCGGCTGAAGTCATTCGCTACGACGATCTGCCGGCCGAACCGCCGGCCTTCATCGCCGGCGCCGACGTGGGCTTCGAGCAAGAAGGGGCGGTGACGCGCGCCGCCATCGCCATCCTGCGCTATCCGTCGCTGGAACTGGTGGAGTATCAGGTGGCGCGCATCGCCACCGTCATGCCCTACATCCCGGGCTTCCTGTCGTTTCGCGAATACCCGGCGCTGTTGGCCGCCTGGGGGCAGCTGCAGCAGAAACCGGGGCTGATCTTCGTCGATGGGCATGGCATTTCGCATCCGCGGCGTCTCGGCGTCGCCAGCCATTTCGGCCTGCTGGTCGATGTGCCGACCATCGGCGTGGCCAAGAAGCGCCTGTGCGGCAAATTTGCGCCGCTGGACGCCGCCGTCGGCGCGCTGGCGCCGTTGGAAGATAAGGGGGAACAGCTGGGCTGGGTGTGGCGCAGCAAGGCGCGTTGCAACCCGCTGTTCATCTCTACCGGCCATCGCGTGAGCGCCGACAGCGCGCTGGCGTGGGTGCAACGCTGTATGGCGGGCTACCGTTTACCGGAGCCGACCCGCTGGGCCGACGCCATCGCGTCGCGCCGTCCGGCGTTTCAGCGTTGGTTGCAGCAGCATCCGGAGGTGTCGCCATGAGCGATTTCGGGTACACTGCGCCGCAGATAATGCGTAAGAGAGTAAAGCATGCTACGTAACCCGATTCATTTACGTCTGGAACGGCTCGAGGCCTGGCAACATTTGACCTTTATGGCCAGTTTGTGCGAGCGTATGTACCCGAATTACCAGATGTTCTGCAAACAGACCGAGTTCGGCGATCCGGCGGTTTATCGCCGCATTCTGGATTTGGTGTGGGAAACGCTGGTGGTGAAGGACGCCAAGGTCAACTTCGACAGCCAGCTCGAGAAGTTGGAAGAGGCGATTCCGTCGGCGGAAGATTACGATCTTTACGGCGTTTACCCGGCAATTGATGCCTGTATCGCATTAGGGGAACTGATCCATTCGCGGCTCGGCGGGGAGACGCTGGAGCACGCCATCGCCATCAGCGAAACATCGATTCGCACCGTGGCGATGTTGGAAATGACCCAAGCCGGTAAGGAAATGACCGACGAAGAGTTGGAAAGTTTGCCTGCGGTAGAGGAAGAATGGGACATTCAATGGGAAATTTTCCGCCTGTTGGACGCCTGTGAAGAGCGCGATATAGACCTGATCAAGGGGCTGCGATCCGACCTGCGAGAGGCCGGTGTCAGCAACATCGGGATAAATTTAGCGCAATAAGGCAACAAAACGTGATTTAACGCCTGATTTGTCATGCCTTAAGGCTTCACATCCGCACCCTGTCTGGTCTACATTTGGGGGGCGTAAAAAAAGTGGCTATCGGTGCGTGTATGCAGGAGAGTGCTGTCAATCGGCATATCCGTCGCACTCGATGCTTTGCAAACGATAAACACACTGTAAGGATAACTTATGAACAAGACTCAACTGATTGATGTAATCGCGGACAAGGCTGACCTTTCCAAAGCACAAGCTAAACTGGCTCTGGAATCCACCCTGGCTGCTATTACTGAGTCTCTGAAAGAAGGTGATGCAGTACAATTGGTTGGCTTCGGTACTTTCAAAGTAAACCATCGTAGCGAGCGCACTGGCCGCAACCCACAGACTGGCAAAGAAATCAAAATCGCAGCAGCCAACGTGCCTGCGTTCGTTTCTGGCAAAGCACTGAAAGACGCTGTTAAATAAGACCGCGCCTCGGTGAAAAGAATAAACAGGGGGGCGATGGCGCCCCTTTTGTTTGCTCGTCGGGCGCTCATGGCCGTTGGCATCGCCGTCGGCCTGAGTGCCTGCAGTTTCCATTCCGATATCCCCAGCTTTACCGCCAGCGGCTTCGTGGCCGATCAGGGTGTGATACGCCTGTGGCGTAAAGACGATGAGCAACATCGTCCGCAGGTGTTGGTCAGCGTCTACAGCCCTTACCGTGGTCCGGGTACCATCACCACGCTGTACACCTATCAGGGCGACGTGCTGCGCCAAATCAAACGCAACGACGCCGACGGCGATCGAGATTCCATTCAGCTGCGCTTTGCCGACGACGGCACGGTGAGCTTTATGCAGCGCCAGTTGGCGACACGCCGCGAACCGTTGACCAGCGATGAAATCGCTCTGTACCAATATCAGGCGCGGCGGATCCTTGAAGTGAGCAATGCGCTGCGCGCCGGCAAGGTGAAATTGCTGCAGGGGCGCTGGATGCAGGGCGAGGTGCAAACCTGCGACGGCCAACGCATGAAACCGGGGCTGGATGCCGCCTCCATCGTTTGGATCGAGAAACGCGCCCGCAGCAGTAGCCGGCCGGTGAGCGTCGCCTGGCTGGAAGCGCCCGAAGGCAGCGAACTGCTGCTGGTGGCGAACGACGACTTCTGCAGCTGGGAACCGAAAGAAGACCAGCTGTAAAAAAGGCCCCGCGCTGCGGAGCCTCCCATCATGACCTTAGACGGCCAAATCACTTGCCGCGCGCAATCGCGCGATAACCGATATCTTTGCGGCAGAAGCTGCCCGGCCACTGAATGCCTTCCGCCAGCTGGTAGGCGCGTTGCTGCGCCTGCGCCACGGTGTCGCCCAGCGCCGTTACGCACAGCACGCGGCCGCCGCTGGTGACGACGTCATCGCCCTGCAGGCGCGTACCGGCATGGAAGACCTTGCCGTCGGCGCTTTCCTGCTGCGGCAACCCCTGGATCACTTCGCCGTTGCGATAGTCCCCCGGATAACCGCCGGCCGCCAGCACCACGCCGAGCGCAGGGCGTTCGTCCCAGTCGGAGCTTTTCTCGTTCAGGCGGCCTTCGGCACCCGCCAGGCACAGTTCCACCAGATCGGAACGCAGGCGCAGCATGATCGGCTGGGTTTCGGGATCGCCAAAACGACAGTTGAATTCGATCACCTTCGGCTGGCCATCGGCGGCGATCATCAGGCCGGCGTACAGGAAGCCGACGTAGGTGTTGCCTTCCGCCGCCATGCCGCGCACCGTCGGCCAGATCACCTGATCCATGGCGCGCCGGTGGATTTCGTCGGTCACGACCGGCGCCGGGGAGTAAGCTCCCATGCCGCCGGTGTTCGGGCCGGTGTCGCCGTCGCCGACGCGCTTGTGGTCCTGGCTGGTGGCCATTGGCACCACGTTCTCGCCGTCGACCATCACGATGAAGCTGGCTTCTTCGCCGTCGAGGAACTCTTCCACCACGATGCGATGACCGGCGTCGCCGAAGGCGTTGCCGGCCAGCATGTCTCGCACCGCCTCTTCCGCTTCCTGCAGCGTCATCGCGACGATCACGCCTTTACCGGCCGCCAGGCCATCGGCCTTGATGACGATCGGTGCACCTTTGCGGCGCACATAGGCCAGCGCCGGCTCCACCTCGGTAAAGTTTTCATATTCGGCGGTCGGGATGCGGTGGCGCGCCAGGAAATCTTTGGTGAAGGCTTTGGAGCCTTCGAGCTGCGCGGCGGCCTGCGACGGGCCGAAGATTTTCAAACCGGCGGCCTGGAAGGCATCGACCACGCCGATCACCAGCGGCGCTTCCGGCCCGACGATGGTCAGACCGATGTCATGGCTCTGGGCGAAAGCGACCAGGGCAGGGATGTCGGTGGCGGCGATCGCCACGTTTTCCAGATTGGCTTCCAGCGCGGTGCCGGCATTGCCCGGCGCAACGTAGACTTTATCCGCCAGCGGAGACTGGGCGGCTTTCCAGGCCAGCGCGTGCTCGCGCCCGCCGTTGCCGATAATCAAAATGTTCATCAGGGGCTCCACGAATGGCGTGCGCCGGAGCGCACGCGGCAAAAGGAATTAATGGCGGAAGTGACGCATGTCGGTAAAGATCATGGCGATGCCGTGTTCGTTGGCGGCGGCGATCACTTCGTCGTCGCGGATCGAGCCGCCCGGCTGGATCACGCAGGTGATGCCGACCGCCGCCGCGGCATCGATGCCGTCGCGGAACGGGAAGAAGGCGTCGGAGGCCATGGCAGACCCTTTCACTTCCAGCCCTTCATCGCCCGCTTTGATGCCGGCGATCTTGGCGGAGTAAACGCGGCTCATCTGGCCAGCGCCTATGCCGATGGTCATGTTGTCACGTGCATAAACGATGGCGTTGGATTTCACGAACTTGGCCACTTTCCAGCAGAACAGCGCGTCGCGCAGTTCCTGTTCGGTCGGCTGACGCTCGGATACCACACGCAGATCGGCGGCGGTTACCATGCCCAGATCGCGATCCTGCACCAGCAGGCCGCCGTTGACGCGCTTGAAGTCCAGCCCCGCCACGCGTTGCTGCCACTGGCCGCAGGCCAGCACGCGCACGTTCTGCTTGGAGGCCAGCAGGGAGCGCGCTTCCTGGGTGACGTTTGGCGCGATGATCACTTCCACGAACTGGCGGCTGATGATCGCCTGCGCGGTGGCGGCATCCAGCTCGCGGTTAAAGGCGATGATGCCGCCAAAGGCGGAGGTCGGGTCGGTTTGGTAAGCGCGCTCGTAGGCGGCCAGGATGTCATCGCCGATCGCCACGCCGCAAGGGTTGGCGTGTTTGACGATCACGCAGGCCGGCTCGGCGAACTCTTTCACGCATTCCAGCGCGGCGTCGGTATCGGCGATGTTGTTATAAGACAGCGCCTTGCCCTGCAGCTGTTCGGCGGTCGCGACGGACGCTTCCTTTACCTCTTCTTCTATATAGAAGGCGGCCTGCTGGTGGCTGTTCTCACCGTAGCGCATATCCTGCTTCTTGATGTAGTTGAGGTTCAGGGTGCGCGGGAAGCGGCCGGACGGCTGCTCGGTCTCGCCATGGTACGCCGGCACCAGCGCGCCGAAGTAGTTGGCGATCATGCTGTCGTAGGCGGCGGTGTGCTCGAAGGCCTTGATGGCGAGATCGAAGCGGGTGGCATAGCGCAGCGAGCCGTCGTTGTTGTCCATCTCGGTAATGATGGCGGCGTAGTCGCTGCTCTTCACCACGATGGCGACGTCTTTATGGTTCTTGGCGGCGGAGCGCACCATGGTCGGGCCGCCGATATCGATATTCTCGACCGCGTCTTCCAGCGAGCAATCCGGGCGCGCCACGGTTTGGGCGAACGGGTACAGATTGACGACCACCATGTCGATAGGCTGGATGTCATGCTGAGTCATGACGGCGTCGTCCTGTCCGCGGCGGCCGAGAATACCGCCGTGAACTTTCGGGTGCAGGGTCTTTACTCGTCCGTCCATCATCTCCGGGAAGCCGGTGTAGTCGGAAACTTCGGTAACGGGCAGACCGGCGTCTGCCAGCAGGCGAGCGGTGCCGCCGGTGGAGAGCAGTTCAACGCCGCGCTGGGAAAGCGCTTCGGCGAATTCAACGATACCGGCTTTGTCAGACACGCTGAGCAGGGCCCGGCGGATTGGACGAGGTTGTTGCATGGTTTTATCCCTTGGCTTTGAGTCGCAATTAAAGAGCGTTACGTGAATGTCCACCTCGTTCTCTCTATAAGGAAAGGTTTTTGCCTTATAAAGGGAGGGGCAGGCGCATATTCAGGTAACGCCCCCATAAAAAGGGGGATCGTTTCGTCGCGGGGAATTGTAGCGAAAACGTTTGCGTGGCGCTCGTAAATTTTCCGTGCAAATCGCATCTGTGGATAACACTGTGTGCAAGTGGGTATAAGGCGGGGTTTTGCTGTGGAATGCAGCGAACGATCGTTTTTGCGGAAAATACCTGTTGCGGCCTGCGAGGAACTCCCTATAATGCGCCTCCATCGACACGGAACATGTGAACAACTTCACAGAGTATCCGGGGGTCGCAGAGAAAAAATCCTGAAAATTAGGGTTGACTCTGAAAGAGGAAAGCGTAATATACGCCACCTCGAGTTAGCAAGCGAAAGCGCCTAACTCACTGCTCTTTAACAATTTATCAGACAATCTGTGTGGG
>NZ_JBPIZA010000012.1:0-25765 GCF_051172435.1 Serratia sp. G204Y
GAGGTGGCGTATATTACGCTTTCCTCTTTCAGAGTCAACCCTAATTTTCAGGATTTTTTCTCTTTCTTCCCGGCCGCTGTGTGAAGTGAATCACTTGCGCCGTGTCGATGGAGGCGCATTATAGGGATCCGAGTTTTTTGCACAACCCCTTTTTTGATCTTTTCTTTCTGTTTGCACACTTTTCAGCCCTTCCGTGTGGATCTTGTGCGATCAGGGCCATTTTCAGCAGGATTCGGCGCTGCCGTTGGTTGTAATTCCATCGCCAGGGTCTAGTATTGCCGGTAAATATGATCCCGACGTGAGGCAGCACTATGTCCGATGCAGTACGTTCTTATCTTCAATACACCCCCAAACTCGGTCAGCGTGTCTTGATCGATCCTTCCAGCGTCGTGATCGGCGACGTCGATTTGGCGGATGACGTCAGTATCTGGCCGCTGGTCGCTATCCGCGGTGACGTCAATGCGGTAAAGATCGGCGCGCGCAGCAATATTCAGGACGGCAGCGTACTGCATGTGACTCACCGTTCCGAACACAACCCAGACGGTTATCCCCTGCTGATTGGGGAAGACGTGACCGTGGGCCATAAAGCGATGCTGCACGGCTGCGCCATCGGCAACCGGGTGCTGGTCGGTATGGGATCGATCCTGTTGGACGGTGTAGTAGTAGAAGACGACGTAATGATTGGCGCCGGCAGTTTGGTGGCGCCGGGCAAACGGCTGGCCAGCGGCTATCTTTATATGGGGAGCCCGGCACGCCAGGTTCGGCCGTTGACCGCCGCCGAGTTGGAAGGATTGCTTTATTCTTCTAACAACTATGTGCGTTGGAAAGATGAATATCTGTCGGAAGACATCTGACGGCCACCCCGTTCCCTATATAGAGAACGGGGTGGGAATTATGCCGCCAGTTCGCTGCGCAGCTGGCGCAATACCGGCTCGATCTCTGGCATCACTCCGTGCCAAAGCAGGAAAGCATGCGCCGCCTGCCCCACCAGCATACCCAGCCCATCGGCATATTCCGTTGCCCCTTGCTGCTGCGCCCAGGCCAGGAACGGCGTGACGCCCTGCTGATAGAACATGTCATAGCAACGGGTTTGCGCGTTGACTACGCCCGCGGGCAACGCCGGGATCTCCCCGCTGATGCCGGACGCCGTCGCGTTGATCACCAGATCGAACGCTTGCTGATTCAGTTGATCCATCGGCGCCGCCGAGATCTCTCCCAGATGCCGGAAAGCGTCGGCCAACTCCTCGGCGCGGCTGAAGGTGCGGTTGGTGATCGTGAGCCGGCAGCCGAAAGACAGCAGCGGCAGGATCACGCCGCGCGCCGCGCCGCCGGCCCCCACCAGCAAGATGCGATCCTGCGGCCGAATCAATTGCTGACGCTGCAGATCGGTCAGCAAACCGATGCCGTCGGTGTTGTCCCCCAGCAGACCGCCATTCGGCAATACCTTCAGGGTATTGACCGCGCCGGCCATCGCTGCGCGCTCGCTCAGCTCGGAAGCGGCCTCATAAGCACGCTCTTTGAAAGGCACCGTGACATTCGCCCCCAGCCCTCCGGCGTGGATAAACGCCTGCAGGCTGGTTTCAAAACCGTCCAACGGCGCCAACACCGCTCCATAGGGATGCTCAATGCCAGTCTGGGCAGCGAACAGCGCATGAATTCGCGGCGACTTGCTGTGACCGATAGGGTTGCCAAATACCGCAAACTTCTCCATGCCCATTACCTCTAGCCCTGACGGATCTGTTCGCCGGTCAGAGCATCTCTGATTTCGGAAGGATTAAGACGGCCACCCACCTCGCCAGCCAATACCGGGAAAGCCTCGCCGAATTGCCGCGCGACTTCATCCGCACTGCGGCACGGCTCCAGCCCACTGAGATTGGCACTGGTCGATACCAGCGGCTTGCCGTACTGCCGGCACAGTTGCTGCACCAACGGATGATCGCTGACGCGCACCGCCAGCGAGCTGAAACGCCCGGTCAGCAAACGCGGCGTCTCCGGCCGGGCAGGCAACACCCAGGTTACCGGCCCAGGCCAGCTGGCGAACATCGTCACGCGCTGCTGTTCGCTGAGCGCGCTGTCGTCGATATAGGGCTTAAGCTGCGTATAGTCGGCGGCGATCAGAATCAGCCCCTTTTCCCACGGCCGCTGTTTCAATGCCAGCAAAGCATTGACCGCCTGTTCGCTGTCGGGATCGCACCCCAGGCCGAATACCGCTTCGGTGGGATAGGCAATCACCTGCTGTTGATGCAAAGCATCGATGATAGATAAAAGGTTCGGGCTTAATTCTGAGTTCATGATGTGATTATTCTGTAGTCGCCACGGGTTTTCCGCACAGCTTGCTGGCACAGCACAGGACGGGGCCTTTTGCCGTACGTTTTTCCATCAGCAGCGGGTAATGGCAATAGGCGCATTCACCGGCGACGGGTTTAACATTGAGGGCGAATTGGCATTCCGGATAACGATCGCAGGAATGAAAAACCTTGCCGTAGCGCGATTTACGCTGCAACAGCTTGCCCTGACCGCACTGCGGACAGGTAATGGCGGTTTCATCAGGCTTATCGATCACTTCAGTGTGATCGCACTGCGGATAATCGCTGCAACCGATAAACATGCCATAGCGCCCCTGGCGCAGCACCAACGTCGCCTGACACTTCGGGCACTGCTGCCCATTCAGCACCTTGACGACATGCCCGTCGGCCTGCGCTTTCAGCGGCCGAATATATTGGCATTCAGGGTACTGGGAACAGCCGAGGAAGGGGCCGTGGCGACCGCTACGGATCACCAACTCGGCCCCGCATTCCGGACAGGGTTCATTTTGCCTGGCGGCAAAAATCGCGTTTTTTGTCATAACGTCTTCTATGCGCGTTATCGGCTCAATGCAGATAACCTTCGTTCACTTCAAACAACAGTTCTTCCATTTGCTGATAGGCGCTTTCATATCCGGGAATATTAAACAGCACCATCAACACGACCCATTTCAGATCTTCGAGATCGAATTCCGCATTATCCAAAGCCATAACACGGTCGATAACCATTTCACGGGTTTCGAGGTTCAATACCTGAATCTGTTCCAGGAACAGGAGAAAACCACGGCAGCCGGCGTCCAAACGCGCGCTTTCCTCTTCGGTGTAGATCCGCATTGCCAGCGGATCGGCATCCATAAAGTAAGGCGCATTTTGGCCTTCTTGCAGGTCAGCCAGCTTCTCAAGCCAATTCAACGCGTTGTAGATATCATCCCGATGAAACCCCGCCTGGGCGAGATCATCGGTCAGTTGATCCTGATCGACGCGCATCTCTGGTTCATTGTGGATATAAGTTTCAAACAAGTACATGAGTACGTCGAACATGGCTTGCCCTCCTTATTCGGACATAGCCGCCGGGTACAGCTGCGATCCACCCTGCTAACTCCAGTTCGAGTAACTTGATTACCACCACTGGCACAGGTTGGCCGGCACGTTCAGCGACGACGTCAACAGGTGTCACCTCATCTCCTACGTTAGCCAACACATCGGCAAATGGCAATTCAACTTCAGCCTGCGACGCACAAATAGTTGTATTTTCGTTCAGTGGCAGCCATTGAAGGCCGCTTCCCAGCAATTCTGCGATATCTTTCGGCCCGGTAACCAGATGCGCGCCCTGCTGAATTAGCCAGTGCGTGCCTTCGCTCATCGGGTTCCCTAACGGCCCCGGCAAGGCGAATACCTCACGCCCCTGCTCCAGCGCATAGCGGGCCGTCACCAGGGTACCGCTGCGCAACGAGGCTTCTATGACCAGAACGCCCTGGCTCAGCCCGCTGATAATACGGTTGCGGCGCGGAAAATGGTCGGCCAGAGGCAAATCGGTGACCAAATGATCAGAAATCACCGCGCCGCCCTGCTCGACAATCTGCTCCGCGAGCCTGCGGTGCCGGCGTGGATAAACATTGGCCAACCCGCTGCCCAATACCGCTACCGTGCAACCGCCGGCCGCCAGCGCTGCGCGATGGCAAATGCCGTCGATGCCGATCGCCAAACCGCTGGTGATGGTGAAACCGCAACGCGCCAATTCCGCGGCGAAATGATTGGCCCAACGCTCGCCGTAGTGGCTGAACTGCCGGCTGCCAACCATGGCGAGCTGCGGACGCAGCAACGCTTGAGGATCGCCCTCGATCAGCAAAAACAGCGGCGCATCGTCGATCTGGGCCAGGCGTTCCGGATAGCCGGCCGCCCCATAGTTCAGCATACGGTGCGCCGGCAGTTCCAGCCAACGCAGGCTGGCCGCCAGATAAGCGGGATCCGCTTGGTTGAACTGCGCCCGCTGCCGCTCGTTCAACCCCAGTTCACGCAACGCGCTGCGAGGCTCGCGCCCCATTTGCGATAGCTGCCGCACGATCCGCCTGGCCACGACGGTCTGCAGCCCCGTTACCCCTCGCATCCGTAAAGCGATCTCTTCCGGCCGCATCGTCTGTTCCCTCAGCAAAAACGGTGGTATTACCAATCTGAGCAATTGGTGCGCAATGCTGTCAATCAGGCCGGGAAATGTCTAGAATAGAGGTTAAACCTCGTTCATTACTCGGATACAGATCTAAAGATATATGTCAGTCTTGCAGGTATTACATTTCCCAGACGAGCGTCTGCGCAAAATCGCAGCGCCGGTAAAAGAAGTCAATGCAGATATCCAGCGCATCGTGGATGATATGTTTGAAACCATGTACGCAGAGGAAGGCATTGGCCTGGCTGCGACTCAGGTGGATATCCATCAGCGCATTATCGTGATCGACGTCTCCGAGAATCGCGATCAGCGCCTGGTGCTGATCAACCCCGAGCTGCTGGAAAAGAGCGGCGAAACCGGCATCGAGGAAGGCTGTCTTTCCATTCCCGAGCAGCGTGCGTTGGTACCACGTGCCGCGCAGGTGAAGATCCGCGCGCTGGATCGCGAAGGCAAACCTTTCGAACTGGAAGCGGACGATCTGCTGGCGATCTGCATCCAGCACGAGATGGATCACCTGATGGGCAAACTGTTCGTCGATTACCTGTCGCCGCTCAAGCGTCAGCGCATTCGTCAGAAACTGGAAAAAATGGCCAAGCTTCAAGCCCGCGCCTAACCGATCAGGAAATCAACGTGTCTGACTCTTTACGGATTATTTTCGCCGGAACACCAGACTTCGCAGCGCGTCATCTTGACGCGCTGTTGTCATCTGAGCATCAGATTGTCGGCGTTTTTACCCAGCCCGACCGCCCGGCAGGCCGCGGCAACAAGCTGACGCCAAGCCCGGTAAAAGTGCTGGCTGAGCAACACCAACTGCCGGTATTTCAGCCCAAATCGCTGCGCCCCGAAGAGAACCAGCGCCTGGTGGCCGATCTTAACGCCGACGTGATGGTGGTGGTTGCCTACGGGCTGATCCTGCCGCAGGCGGTGCTGGATATGCCGCGTCTCGGTTGCATCAACGTACATGGCTCGCTGCTGCCTCGCTGGCGCGGTGCGGCGCCGATCCAGCGCTCGCTCTGGGCCGGCGACAGCGAAACCGGCGTGACCATCATGCAGATGGACGTCGGTCTCGATACCGGCGACATGATGCACAAGATCGCCTGCCCGATTGAGAGCAGCGATACCAGCGCCAGTCTCTACGACAAGCTGGCGCAGCTCGGCCCGCAGGGCATGCTGACGACGCTGCGCCAAATGGCCGACGGCAGCGCCACCCGCGAAGTGCAGGACGAAGCGCTGGTGACCTACGCCGAGAAGCTGAGCAAAGAAGAAGCTCGCCTGGACTGGACGCTGTCCGCCGAACAACTGGAGCGCTGCATCCGCGCCTTCAACCCTTGGCCGATCAGCTACTTCACCATCGACGATCAACCGGTGAAAGTCTGGCAAGCCAGCGTACTGG
This sequence comes from Serratia sp. G204Y, assembly GCF_051172435.1. Taxonomy (NCBI): domain Bacteria; kingdom Pseudomonadati; phylum Pseudomonadota; class Gammaproteobacteria; order Enterobacterales; family Yersiniaceae; genus Serratia; species Serratia sp. G204Y. The sequence goes on from NZ_JBPIZA010000012.1 coordinate 5,861, forward strand.
CGCAAAGCGCCAATGCGGAGCCGGGCACCGTTGTCCATGCCGACAAGCACGGCATTCAGGTGGCGACCGCCGACGGCATCCTCAATCTGATCCAACTGCAGCCCGCCGGCAAGAAACCGATGTCGGCGCAGGACCTGTTAAATTCACGCCGTGAATGGTTTACCCCGGGTAACCGGCTGTAAGTCACCCCACTGCCCGGCCGTTCATCGCCGGGCCGTTATTTTCTTAATGCCGATCGTTATCAGCTTCAGCCTATGAAAAATAATTACAATCTCCGCAGCATCGCTGCCAAAGCCATCGGCCAGGTGCTGGATCAAGGGCAGTCGCTCAGCACTGTCCTGCCAACACTCCAAACCGCCATCAGCGATAAGGACCGCGGGTTGTTGCAGGAACTGTGTTTCGGCACATTGCGCGTGCTGCCGCAGCTCGAATGGTGCATTCAGCAATTGATGGCCAAGCCGCTGACCGGCAAGCAGCGTACGCTGCACTATCTGCTGATGGTCGGCCTGTATCAGCTGCTGTATACCCGTATCCCGCCGCACGCCGTATTGGCCGAAACCGTGGAAGGCGCGGTGGCGCTGAAACGCCCACAGTTGAAAGGCCTGATTAACGGCGTCTTGCGGCAATTCCAGCGCCAGCAGGAAGAGCTGCTGCAGCGCGCCGCCAACAATGACAGCCGCTATTTGCACCCGAGCTGGTTGCTGAAACGCATTCAACAGGCTTATCCCGCCAACTGGGAACAGATCGTCGACGCCAATAACCAGAAGCCACCGATGTGGCTGCGCGTCAACCGCCTGCATCACACCCGCGAAGCTTATCTGCAGTTGCTGACCGACGCAGGCATCGCCGCGGAGCCTCATTCAGACTATGCCGACGCGGTGCGTTTGCTGGCGCCTTGCGCCGTGACCGATCTGCCTGGGTTCGCCGACGGCTGGGTCACCGTGCAAGATGCCTCAGCCCAGGGCTGTGTCGATCTATTGGATCCGCAAGACGGTGAACAGATCCTCGATTTGTGCGCCGCGCCTGGCGGCAAAACCACGCATATTCTGGAAGCGGCGCCGAAAGCGCACGTCATGGCGGTCGATATCGACGAACAGCGCCTGGCGCGGGTGAAGGAAAACCTGCAGCGCCTGCGTTTGCACGCAGAGGTTAAGCTGGGCGATGGCCGCACCCCGCAGCAATGGTGCGGTGACAAGCTGTTCGACCGGATCCTGCTGGACGCGCCTTGTTCCGCCACCGGCGTGATCCGCCGTCACCCCGACATCAAATGGCTGCGTCGCGATCGCGACATCGCCGAACTCGCCGCGCTGCAGGCCGACATCCTGGAAGCCGTCTGGCCCCATCTGAAATCGGGCGGCGTGATGGTTTACGCTACCTGCTCTATCCTGCCGGATGAAAACAGCAGCCAGATCGCCGCGTTCTTGCAGCGCCACGCCGATGCCAAGCTGGTTGAAACCGGCGATGCGCAGCGGCCGGGGCGGCAGAATATCCCGCATCCCGAGGACGGCGATGGCTTCTTTTACGCTAAGCTGATTAAAATGTAATGCTTCGGGGCGTGCGTGCGCGCCCTAAGTCTTTCAGTGTGAAGCAGAGAACACGATGAAAATAATTATTCTTGGTGCCGGTCAGGTTGGCGGGACGCTGGCGGAAAACCTGGTGGGTGAAAACAACGATATCACCGTCGTCGATACCGATTCCGGCCGGCTGCGTCAGCTGCAGGATAAATTCGATCTGCGGGTGGTTCAGGGGCACGGCTCTCATCCTCGGGTGCTGCGCGAAGCCGGCGCAGAAGACGCTGACATGCTGGTCGCCGTCACCAACTCCGACGAAACCAACATGGTTGCCTGCCAGATCGCCTATTCTCTGTTCAATACCCCCAACCGCATCGCCCGTATCCGCGCGCCGGAATATATCCGCGAGTCGGAGAAACTGTTCCTGCCGGAAGCGGTGCCGATCGACCATCTGATTTCACCGGAGCAGCTGGTCATCGACTATATCTACAAGCTGATTGAATACCCCGGCGCGCTGCAGGTGGTCAACTTCGCCGAAGGCAAGGTCAGCATCGCTGCGGTTAAAGCCTATTACGGCGGCCCGCTGGTCGGCAATGCGCTCTCTTCGATGCGCGAACACATGCCGCATATAGACACCCGCGTCGCCGCTATTTTCCGCCAGGACAGACCAATACGTCCGCAAGGCTCGACCATTATCGAAGCCGGTGATGAAGTCTTCTTCGTCGCCGCATCACAGCACATCCGCGCGGTGATGAGCGAACTGCAGCGGCTGGAAAAACCCTATAAGCGCATCATGATCGTCGGCGGCGGCAACGTCGGCGCCGGCCTGGCCGCCAAGCTGGAAAAAGACTACAACGTCAAACTGATCGAGCGGAACCAGCAACGCGCCGCCGAACTGGCCGAGCAGCTGCACGATACCATCGTGTTCTACGGCGATGCCTCCGACCAGGAGCTGCTGGCCGAAGAGCACGTCGAACAGGTGGATGTCTTCATCGCCATCACCAACGACGATGAGGCCAACATCATGTCCGCCATGCTGGCCAAGCGCATGGGCGCCAAGAAGGTGATGGTCTTGATCCAGCGCCGCGCCTATGTCGATCTGGTGCAGGGCAGCGTGATCGATATCGCCATTTCGCCGCAGCAGGCGACCATCTCCGCCCTGTTGGGGCACGTGCGCAAAGCGGATATCGTCAGCGTCTCGTCGCTGCGCCGCGGCGTGGCGGAAGCGATCGAAGCGATTGCCCACGGCGATGAAAGCACGTCCAAAGTGGTCGGCCGCATCGTCGAAGACATCAAGCTGCCACCGGGCACCACCATCGGCGCGATCGTACGTGGTGACGACGTGATCATCGCCAACGGCAACAGCAAAATCGAACAGGGCGATCACGTCATCATGTTTATTACCGACAAGAAATTCGTGCCGGACGTTGAACGCCTGTTCCAACCGAGCCCGTTCTTCTTGTAGAACAAATTTATTAGGCGGTGGTCTATAATCGCGTAGTTGTTCTCTGCCTTGGGAGGAGATAAAACTTCTCTCCTTTTGTGGCAAAGGGAAATTGCTTTGTTAAACTTGAGTTATTAATTCTGCAAGGGGTGCGTTCTATGAGTATGTTGAAAGAGTTTCGCGAATTTGCCATGCGTGGCAACGTGGTCGATCTGGCCGTCGGTGTGATTATCGGTGCCGCATTCGGCAAGATTGTTTCGTCCTTCGTGGCCGATATCATCATGCCACCACTGGGGTTACTGATCGGCGGCGTCGACTTTAAACAATTCCATCTGGTATTACGTGAAGCTCAGGGCGCCGTACCGGCGGTGGTAATGAACTACGGTTCATTCATTCAAACCGTATTCGACTTCGTGATTGTCGCCTTCGCCATCTTCCTGGCAATTAAATTGATGAACAAAATGCGCCGCAAGCAGGAAGAAGCGCCGGCAGCGCCGCCAGCGCCTACCGCAGAAGAGAAACTGCTGACGGAAATCCGTGACCTGCTGAGCCAGCAACAGCAGCCAAAACTGTAAAACAGCGTTTGGTTATGCCAATAAAAAGCCACCTGACGAAGGTGGCTTTTTTAATGCCTTAAAACCAGAAGGCCAGTGGTAAATTATCGCTTGATAGTTTACCACTGGCCTCCCAGTTACCGCCTTTGTTGTGTTTTTCTTTACGCCGATAGCTGCCTTTGCCTTTCACATTCTTTTCTACTCGTTGACGGAATAGCGGATCATGCAGCAGCGCCTCAATGGCGTTATCTTGAATCTGACCTTTAGTGTGACGATATTTCGTCATGATAATGCTCCTGTAAAAGGTGTGGTGATAAAACGGGGCGATAATACTGCCGGCGGTATAAAAATTAAAGTGCCGTCAGCAACCTTTTTTGCCTTTTTCATCGCTGGCGCCCTGTTCCAAGGCTTCCAGAATAGAACAATAATTGCTGGTATGGGCAGTGCCACAGCAGGCATCACTCAGCCGCTTCAGCGATTCGCGCATGCGAGTCAGCTCCGCCAACTTACTTTCCACTTCGCTCAGGCGCGCATCGACGATCGACTTCGACTCCTGGCAGGTATGATGTTCAGGATCGACGCGGATCGACAGCAGCTCAGCGATCGTTTCCAGAGTAAATCCCAGCTGCTTGGCATAGCGAATGAAGCGCAGCCGCTGCAGATCCTGCTCGGTGTAGAGCCGATAACCACCTTCGGTGCGGACATTGTGATCCATCATGCCCTGCTTTTCATAGTAACGCACGGTATCCGGCGTCACTTCGGCAAGCTTGGCCAACTGACCTATCTTGAACATTACTTCTCCTCCCGGGTGAATTTGCCGTCCAATGCACGCTGATATTCACCATGTAAGAAAGCCGTACTCATCCCAGCCTGACGCAACCGATGCTCCAGCAGCGCCATGCGTTTGCTGAGTTCGACATAGTCCTGATGCTCACTGTTAATCCCTTGTAGCAAACGAGCAACGGTCAACGCCTCTTTGCGATCTTCCAGCGCCGGCGGCAGGTAACCGGCATTTTTCAGCAAACGGTAACCGGCGCGCAGTTCAGCCGGCACCGCGCTGTCATCTTCCAGCGCCAACGGTTGACCCTGGCCGGGCAGATTGTCGAACTCGCCTTTATCCTGGGCATCAAGGATATGGCGTTCCGCCCATTGATCGAGCAGCCCCATGAAAGACAGCCTCGGTTAGCCTAATGATGAAGCCTTAGCATAGCGGATAGGGGCGGGGATCTTAAGCGCAGCGGGGGAATTACGCACATTTGGCTGGGTTTGGACGTAAAAAAACCGGGCAAGCCCGGTTTTTTTACGCGTCTACAGATTACTCTGCAGTTGCTACTTCTGCTTGAGACTCAGCACGATCAACCAGCTCGATGTATGCCATCGGCGCGTTGTCGCCTGCGCGGAAGCCACACTTCAGAATGCGAGTGTAACCACCGGCACGGCTCGCGAAACGCGGGCCCAGCTCGTTAAACAGTTTTGCCACGATCTCGTTATCACGAGTACGGGCGAATGCCAGACGACGATTAGCTACGCTGTCGGTCTTGGCAAGAGTAATCAGCGGCTCAACAACGCGACGCAGCTCTTTTGCTTTTGGCAGGGTCGTCTTGATGATCTCATGACGAACCAAAGAGCCGGCCATGTTACGGAACATAGCCTGGCGATGGCTGCTGTTACGGTTCAGTTGACGACCACTCTTACGATGGCGCATGACCTTATCCTTCTCAGTAAAACCTTAACCTGTGATCCGGTTACTCGTCAGCAATGCTTGCCGGCGGCCAGTTTTCCAGGCGCATGCCCAGAGACAGACCACGTGAGGCCAGCACGTCTTTAATCTCGGTAAGAGATTTTTTACCCAGGTTTGGCGTTTTCAGCAACTCAACCTCGGTACGCTGTACCAGATCACCGATGTAGTGGATAGCTTCTGCCTTGAGGCAGTTAGCAGAGCGGACAGTCAATTCCAGATCGTCAACAGGGCGCAGCAAGATCGGATCGAATTCCGGTTTCTCTTCTTTAACTTCCGGCTGACGTACATCACGCAGGTCAACGAAAGCTTCAAGTTGTTCAGCCAGAATGGTGGCCGCACGGCGGATCGCCTCTTCAGGATCGATCGTGCCATTGGTCTCCATCTCGATGACCAGCTTATCCAAGTCAGTACGCTGTTCTACACGCGCAGCTTCAACATTGTAGGCGATACGCTCTACAGGGCTGTAGCAGGCGTCAACCAACAGACGACCGATTGGGCGCTCATCTTCTTCCGAATGAATTCGGGCAGAAGCCGGCACATAACCGCGACCGCGCTGAACTTTGATACGCATGCTGATAGCCGCGTTCTCATCAGTCAGGTGGCAGATCACGTGCTGAGGCTTGACGATTTCGACATCACCATCATGGGTGATGTCGGCAGCGGTCACAGGGCCAATGCCAGATTTATTCAGGGTAAGAATAACTTCGTCTTTGCCTTGAACTCTCACCGCCAGCCCTTTCAGGTTGAGCAGGATCTCCAGGATATCTTCCTGTACGCCTTCTTTGGTGCTGTACTCATGCAGTACACCATCAATCTCAACCTCGGTCACCGCGCAACCCGGCATAGATGAAAGCAGAATACGGCGCAGTGCGTTGCCAAGAGTATGGCCAAAGCCACGCTCTAAAGGCTCAAGGGTCACCTTGGCGTGCGTCGAACTGACTTGCTCGATATCTACCAGGCGCGGTTTTAGAAACTCTGTCACAGAACCCTGCATTGTGTCCTCTCTTTGGTACTAAGCTTTACTTGGAGTAAAGCTCGACGATCAGGTGTTCGTTAATGTCCGCAGACAGATCGGTACGTTCAGGCATACGCTTGAACACGCCTTCCATCTTAGCAGCATCAACTTCCAGCCAAGTCGGCTTTTCACGCTGCTCAGCCAGCTCCAGAGAAGCTTTAACACGAGACTGCTTTTTAGCTTTCTCGCGGATGCTGACTACGTCATTCGGAGATACCTGATAAGAAGCGATGTTAACAACGCGACCGTTTACCATAACTGCTTTGTGGCTAACCAGCTGACGTGACTCTGCACGAGTAGCGCCGAAGCCCATACGGTAAACAACGTTGTCCAGACGACCTTCCAGCAGCTGCAACAGGTTTTCACCGGTGTTGCCCTTCAGGCGGGTTGCTTCTTTGTAATAGTTACGGAATTGACGCTCCAGAATGCCGTACATACGGCGAACTTTCTGCTTCTCACGCAACTGAACACCGTAATCAGACAGACGCGGTTTACGCGCACCGTGCTGACCAGGTGCTTGTTCAATTTTACACTTGGAATCGATCGCGCGAACGCCAGACTTAAGGAACAGGTCTGTGCCCTCACGACGGCTCAGCTTGAGCTTAGGACCCAAATATCTTGCCATTTTCTTTCTCCAACAATCCTAAAAGCTGCGTTACACGCGGCGCTTTTTCGGCGGACGACAACCGTTATGAGGGATCGGAGTCACATCAGTAATGTTAGTGATGCGGAAACCAGCCGCGTTCAGAGCGCGGATAGTAGACTCACGACCAGGACCAGGTCCTTTAACCATAACTTCCAGGTTCTTGATACCGTATTCTTTTACTGCGTCAGCACAACGTTCTGCTGCAACCTGTGCTGCGAACGGAGTGGACTTACGAGAACCACGGAAACCGGAACCACCGGCTGTTGCCCAACCCAAAGCATTACCCTGACGATCAGTGATGGTAACGATGGTGTTGTTGAAAGAAGCATGGATATGAGCCACGCCGTCAGAGACTTGCTTTCTTACACGCTTACGTGTACGAACAGGTGCCTTTGCCATTATTCAATAACCCCGATTATTTCTTGATCGGCTTGCGCGGACCCTTACGGGTACGAGCGTTGGTCTTGGTGCGCTGACCGCGTACCGGCAGACCACGACGATGACGCAAACCACGATAGCAACCAAGGTCCATAAGACGCTTGATGCTCAGGGTAATTTCACGACGCAAATCACCCTCAACGGTGTATTTGGCAACTGCATCACGAAGCTTTTCGATTTGCTCTTCAGACAGCTCACTGATCTTAACATTTTCAGCAATACCCGTGGATGCACAGATAGCCTGTGAACGGGTTTTACCGATACCGAAGATCGACGTTAAGGCGATAACGGTATGTTTATGATCAGGAATGTTAATGCCTGCTATACGGGCCACTATGCACTCCTACTATTTTATACAGCAACACCATTCTGAAAAGCCCGTTTTCAGGATACTCAAATAGTGTTGCAGTGCGACATACAAAAGATTGGCTGGCTAATCTAGCCAGCTCAACCCAACTTTGCAAGAAAAATATGCGAGATAATCAGCCTTGACGCTGTTTATGCTTCGGCTCGGCGCTGCAAATCACACGAACGACACCGTTACGCTTAACGATTTTGCAGTTACGACATAATTTCTTGACGGAAGCACGAACTTTCATTTTTACTCTCCGTAACTTCTCAAACGAATCTGACTAGCGGTTATAGCCTTTCAGATTTGCTTTCTTCAATGCAGACTCGTACTGACTTGACATCATCAGAGTTTGCACTTGAGCCATAAAGTCCATGATGACGACAACCACGATCAGTAGCGAGGTACCACCAAAGTAGAATGGTACTTTCATTGCATCACGCATGAACTCCGGGATCAGGCAGATGAAAGTAATGTACATCGCGCCCACCAGGGTTAAACGCGTCATTACTTTATCGATATACTTCGCCGTTTGCTCTCCCGGACGAATTCCTGGTACGAAGGCACCGGACTTCTTCAGGTTATCTGCTGTCTCACGCGGGTTGAAGACCAACGCCGTGTAGAAGAAACAGAAGAAGATGATTGCAGACGCATAGAGTAACACATAAAGCGGTTGCCCTGGCTGCAAATACAGCGAAATCGTAGTCAGCCAGTTCCAACCGGTACCGCCCCCAAACCATGATGCAATCGTGGCCGGGAACAGAATAATGCTGGAAGCGAAAATCGCCGGGATAACACCCGCCATGTTCACTTTCAACGGTAAATGTGTGCTCTGTGCTGCATAAACACGACGACCTTGTTGACGCTTCGCATAGTTAACGACGATACGACGTTGACCACGCTCGATGAAAACAACGAAGAAGGTTACTGCAAACACCAATACTGCAACCAACAGCAGCAGGAGGAAGTGCAGGTCGCCTTGCCGCGCTTGCTCGATAGTATGGGCCACTGCCGGCGGGAGCCCCGCTACAATACCCGCGAAGATAATGATCGAGATACCGTTGCCGATACCGCGTTCAGTAATCTGCTCACCCAGCCACATCAGGAACATTGTCCCGGTTACCAGGCTCACAACCGCAGTAAAGTAGAATGCAAAGCCTGGATTTAACACCAGGCCCTGCATACCAGGCATATTCGGCAGACCGGTAGCAATACCGATCGACTGGAATATGGCCAATACCAGCGTACCGTAACGGGTGTACTGGCTAATCTTGCGACGGCCAGCCTCCCCTTCTTTCTTGATTTCCGCCAACGCTGGATGAACCACCGTCAGCAGCTGGATAATGATCGACGCCGAGATATACGGCATGATCCCCAGAGCAAAGATAGAAGCACGGCTGAGGGCACCACCAGAGAACATGTTAAACATTTCAATGATAGTGCCTCTCTGCTGCTCAAGCAATTTGGCAAGCACAGTGGCATCGATACCAGGAATCGGAATGAAAGAGCCGATGCGGAAGACAATCAGCGCGCCGATGACAAACAAAAGTCTGCGCTTCAGCTCGCCGAGCCCGCCTTTAGCACTTTGAAAATCTAATCCTGGTTGCTTAGCCATCTGCTACTTATTCCTCAATTTTACCGCCAGCAGCCTCGATAGCAGCACGAGCGCCTTTGGTGACACGCAGACCACGCAGGGTTACCGGACGAGCGACTTCGCCAGAAAGTACAACTTTCGCGAATTCGATCTGGACACCAACTACGTTAGCGGCTTTCAGCGCGTTCAGGTCGATAACATCGCCTTCAACCAGAGCCAGTTCAGACAGACGAACTTCTGCCGTGATCATCGCTTTGCGTGAAGTGAAGCCGAATTTCGGCAGACGACGGTACAGAGGCATCTGACCACCTTCGAAACCACGACGTACGCCACCGCCAGAACGAGACTTCTGACCTTTGTGACCACGGCCGCCGGTTTTACCCAGGCCAGAACCAATACCACGACCTACACGCTTAGGCGCATGCTTGGCACCTTCAGCCGGAGACAGAGTATTTAAACGCATCTGTTACTCCTCAACTTTAACCATGTAGGAAACCAGGTTGACCATACCGCGAACAGCAGGAGTATCCTCGCGCTCTACGGTGTGACCAATACGACGCAGACCCAGACCGAGCAGAGTAGCTTTATGCTTCGGCAGACGGCCAATTGAGCTGCGAGTTTGTGTAACTTTAATAGTCTTAGCCATGGTCAATTACCCCAGAATGTCGGCAACGGATTTACCACGCTTAGCAGCGACCATTTCAGGAGACTTCATATTCGCCAGAGCGTCGATAGTTGCACGAACCACGTTGATCGGGTTGGTGGAACCATAAGCTTTAGCCAATACGTTGTGCACCCCAGCAACTTCGAGAACGGCGCGCATTGCACCGCCCGCGATGATACCGGTACCTTCATGAGCAGGCTGCATGAACACGCGAGAACCCGTGTGAGCGCCCTTAACAGGGTGCTGCAGGGTGCCGCTGTTCAGCGCGACGTTCATCATGTTGCGACGGGCTTTTTCCATCGCTTTCTGGATCGCTGCTGGAACTTCGCGTGCTTTGCCGTAGCCAAAACCAACGCGACCGTTACCATCACCAACTACAGTCAGTGCGGTAAAGCTGAAAATACGGCCACCTTTTACGGTTTTAGATACGCGGTTTACCGCGATCAGCTTTTCCTGCAGTTCGCCAGCTTGTTTTTCGATGTGAGCCATCTTAAACCTCTTCCTTAGAACTGAAGGCCAGCTTCACGGGCAGCATCTGCCAGTGCCTGGACTCGACCATGATATTGGAAACCGGAACGGTCAAAGGATACTTTCGCAATCCCTTTTTCCAACGCGCGCTCAGCCAGAGCTTTACCTACGGCTGCTGCTGCGTCTTTGTTACCGGAATACTTCAGTTGCTCCGCGATAGCTTTTTCTAAAGTAGAAGCGGCTACCAGTACTTCAGAACCGTTTGGAGCAATCACCTGTGCGTAAATGTGACGCGGGGTACGATGTACCACCAGGCGGGTTGCACCCAGCTCTTGGAGCTTGCGGCGTGCGCGGGTCGCACGACGGATACGAGCAGATTTCTTATCCATAGTGTTACCTTACTTCTTCTTAGCCTCTTTGGTACGCACGACTTCGTCGGCGTAACGAACACCTTTGCCTTTGTAAGGCTCAGGACGACGGTAAGCACGCAGATCTGCTGCTACCTGGCCAATTACCTGCTTATCAGCGCCTTTCAGCACGATTTCAGTTTGGCTTGGGCATTCAGCAGTGATACCTGCCGGCAGCTGGTGATCGATAGGGTGAGAGAAGCCCAGGGCCAAATTCACCACGTTGCCTTTAACGGCAGCACGATAACCAACACCTACCAGTTGAAGCTTTTTGGTGAAGCCTTCGGTAACACCAACAACCATTGCGTTCAGCAGAGCGCGCGTGGTACCCGCTTGAGCCCATGCGTTAGCAAAACCTTCGCGCGGAGCGAAAGTCAGTGCGTTAGCTTCTTGCTTCACTTCAACGGCGTCGTGGATAGTACGAGTCAACTCGCCGTTTTTACCCTTAATCGAAATAACCTGACCGTTGAGTTTTACCTCTACGCCGGCAGGAATGACGACGGGTGCTTTTGCAACACGAGACATTCTTTCCTCCCGAATTAAGCTACGTAGCAGATAATCTCGCCACCAAGACCAGCCTGGCGAGCTGCACGATCGGTCATAACACCTTTAGAGGTAGAAACAACAGCGATACCCAAACCGGCCATAACTTTTGGCAGCTCATCTTTTTTCTTGTAGATGCGCAGACCTGGACGGCTGATACGTTGAATGCTTTCTACCACAGCTTTGCCCTGGAAGTACTTCAGTACCAGTTCCAGAACAGGCTTGGCGTCGCCTTCGATTTTGAAATCTTCAATAAAACCTTCTTCCTTCAGCACGTTGGCAATTGCCACTTTCAGCTTGGAGGAAGGCATGGTGACCGCAACTTTGTTCGCGGCTTGACCGTTACGGATACGGGTCAGCATATCCGCGATCGGATCTTGCATGCTCATCTGTCTTTACTCCCGTGATTCAATTGGTAATTACCAGCTAGCCTTTTTCAAGCCTGGTACTTCACCGCGCATAGCGGCTTCACGAAGCTTAATACGGCTCAACCCGAATTTGCCCACATAACCATGTGGACGGCCAGTTTGGCGGCAGCGTTTACGCTGACGAGACGGGCTGGAATCACGCGGCAGAGTTTGCAGCTTGAGAACGGCATTCCAACGATCTTCATCGGATGCGTTCACATCAGAGATAATAGCTTTCAGTTCAGCGCGTTTTGCAAAGAACTTGTCAGCTAATTTCACGCGCTTGACTTCGCGTGCTTTCATTGATTGCTTAGCCATCAGTAACCCTGCCTTACTTGCGGAACGGGAAGTTAAAAGCAGCCAGCAGCGCGCGGCCTTCATCATCAGATTTCGCAGTAGTGGTAATGGTAATATCCAAACCACGAACGCGATCGACTTTGTCGTAGTCGATTTCTGGGAAGATGATTTGCTCACGCACGCCCATGCTGTAGTTGCCACGGCCATCGAATGACTTGGCGGACAGGCCACGGAAGTCACGGATACGTGGAACAGCAATGGAGATCAGGCGCTCAAGGAACTCCCACATGCGTTCGCCACGCAGAGTTACTTTACAGCCGATCGGATAGCCCTGACGGATTTTGAAGCCTGCAACAGATTTGCGGGCTTTGGTGATCAACGGTTTTTGACCGGAGATAGCTGTCAGGTCCGCTGCGGCGTTATCCAGCAGTTTCTTGTCAGCAATCGCTTCACCAACACCCATGTTCAGGGTGATCTTCTCGACCCGAGGGACTTGCATGACAGAGTTGTAATCAAACTGAGACATCAGTTGTTTGACTACCTCGTCTTTGTAGTAATCATGCAGTTTCGCCATCGTATTACTCCAAATTACTTGATAGTTTCGCTGTTAGATTTGAAGAAACGGACTTTTTTGCCGTCTTCGAATCTAAAGCCTACACGGTCAGCCTTGCCGGTAGCCGCGTTGAAGATAGCAATGTTAGAAACCTGAATTGCAGCTTCTTTTTCAACAATGCCGCCTGGTTGGTTCAGAGCCGGAACCGGCTTCTGGTGTTTCTTAACCAGGTTGATGCCTTCAACAATGACCTTGCCAGCAGACAGGACATTTTTTACTTTACCGCGCTTACCTTTGTCTTTCCCGGTAATCACGATAACTTCGTCATCACGACGGATCTTCGCTGCCATGTTCGCTCCTTAGAGTACTTCTGGTGCCAGAGAGATAATTTTCATGAACTTCTCATTACGCAGTTCACGAGTTACCGGCCCAAAAATACGCGTACCGATTGGCTGCTCGCTGTTATTGTTCAAAATAACGCATGCATTGCCATCGAAGCGAATGACAGAACCGTCCGGGCGACGTACACCCTTCTTGGTGCGCACCACTACCGCCTTCAGAACATCGCCTTTCTTCACCTTACCGCGAGGAATTGCTTCCTTGATGGTAATTTTGATGATGTCGCCGACGCCTGCGTAGCGACGGTGCGAGCCACCTAGAACCTTGATACACATTACGCGACGTGCACCGGAGTTGTCGGCGACGTTCAGCATAGTCTGTTCTTGGATCATTTTAGTGCTCCGCTAATGTCAACTACTACTTTAAAGACCCAAGTAAAAATTAGGCCGTTGAAAAGCCCCATAACCGAGGGCGCAGCATTATAACACCGCTTACTTGGTATGGGTAGAAAAAATAAACGGCTCATTTTCTGAGCCGTTTATTAAGTGAGAGCCAGCTACTCTATTACAGAATCGCTTTCTCTACAACGCGAACCAGCGTCCAGGACTTGGTCTTGGACAGTGGGCGGCATTCGCGGATTTCCACCACGTCGCCGGTACCACATTCGTTGTTCTCGTCATGTACGTGCAGCTTGGTCGTACGTTTGATGAATTTCCCGTAGATCGGGTGCTTCACAGTACGTTCGATAGCAACAACGATGGATTTCTCCATTTTATCGCTAACAACACGACCCTGCAGGGTACGGATAACTTCAGTCATTTACACACCCGCCTTTTGAGTCAGTAAAGTCTTAACGCGTGCGACGTCACGACGCACTTGTTTCAACAGGTGAGTTTGTTGCAGCTGGCCACTGGCCGCCTGCATGCGCAAGTTGAATTGCTCACGCAGCAGGTTGAGCAGCTCGGCATTCAGCTCTTCAACGCTTTTTTCACGCAGCTCTTGTGCTTTCATTACATCACCGTCTTAGTTACAAAGGTGGTTTTGATCGGCAGTTTCGCTGCTGCCAGTTTGAATGCCTCGCGGGCAACCTCTTCTGGCACGCCGTCCATTTCGTACAGGACCTTACCAGGCTGGATCAGGGCAACCCAATACTCCACGTTACCCTTACCTTTACCCATACGCACTTCCAGCGGCTTCTCGGTGATCGGTTTGTCCGGGAATACACGGATCCAGATCTTGCCTTGACGCTTAACTGCACGAGTCATTGCACGACGAGCTGCTTCGATTTGACGAGCAGTCAGACGGCCACGGCCAACAGCTTTCAGACCGAAAGTGCCGAAGCTAACATCCGTACCTTGCGCCAGACCACGGTTGCGGCCCTTGTGCACCTTACGGAATTTTGTACGCTTTGGTTGTAACATCAGCGACTCTCCTTACTTGCGGCCTTTACGCTGCTGCTTTTTAGGTTGAGCAGCCGGTTCCGGTTGTTCAACTGCAGCCATACCACCCAGGATCTCACCTTTGAAGATCCATACCTTAACGCCGATTACACCATAAGTGGTGTGCGCTTCAGATGTGTTGTAGTCGATGTCCGCACGCAGAGTGTGCAATGGAACACGACCTTCGCGGTACCATTCGGTACGTGCGATTTCAGCGCCGCCAAGACGGCCGCTTACTTCAACTTTGATACCTTTAGCGCCAAGACGCATTGCGTTCTGTACTGCACGCTTCATAGCACGACGGAACATCACGCGACGTTCCAGCTGAGAAGTGATGCTGTCAGCAACCAATTTAGCGTCGAGTTCCGGTTTACGGACTTCGGCGATGTTGATCTGTGCAGGAACGCCAGCGATGTCCGCTACGACCTTGCGCAGTTTTTCGACGTCTTCACCTTTCTTGCCGATAACGATGCCTGGGCGAGCAGTGTGAATGGTCACACGGATGCTCTTCGCAGGACGCTCGATAACGATGCGAGAAACGGAAGCTTTCGACAGTTCCTTAGTCAGGAATTGACGAACTTTAAAGTCGCTGTCCAGGTTGTCAGCGAATTCTTTGGTATTCGCATACCAAGTAGAGTTCCAAGGTTTGACAATACCCAGGCGAATACCATTAGGATGTACTTTCTGACCCATTGCTAGTCTCCAGAGTCTCAGCGATCGGACACAACCACAGTAATGTGGCTGGTGCGCTTCAGGATGCGATCTGCACGACCTTTTGCACGCGGCATAATGCGCTTCATGCTTGGGCCTTCGTCTACGAAGATTTTCGTAACTTTCAGATCATCGATGTCAGCGCCATCGTTGTGTTCTGCGTTAGCAATGGCAGACTCCAGCACTTTCTTAACCAGACCAGCAGCTTTCTTGTTGGTGTAGGTCAGAGTTTCCAGAGCTTGCGACACTTTCTTACCGCGAATCAGGTCAGCAACAAGGCGAACCTTCTGAGCAGAAGAACGAGCGTGGCGATGTTTAGCGATAGTTTCCATCTCTTCCTCCTACCTTAGCGCTTTTTAGCTTTTTTATCAGCCGCATGGCCGCGATAAGTACGAGTCGGCGCGAATTCACCCAGTTTGTGACCGACCATTTCATCGGAAACGAACACTGGTACGTGCTGACGACCATTATGGACAGCGATGGTCAAACCGATCATGTTAGGAAAGATCGTTGAACGACGGGACCAAGTGCGCAAAGGCTTCTTGTCACCGCTTTCCACCGCTTTCTCTACCTTCTTCAGCAAGTGCAGGTCAATAAAAGGACCTTTCTTGAGAGAACGTGGCATGGCTTATCCTCTAATTATTTTTTGCTACGGCGACGTACGATGAACTTATCAGTACGCTTGTTGCTACGGGTCTTCTTACCTTTGGTCTGAACGCCCCACGGAGTTACCGGGTGCTTACCAAAGTTACGACCTTCACCACCACCGTGCGGGTGATCTACCGGGTTCATCGCCGTACCGCGAACGGTAGGACGAACACCACGCCAACGTGCAGCACCTGCTTTACCCAGAACGCGAAGCATGTGTTCAGCGTTACCGACTTCACCCAGGGTGGCGCGGCAATCAGCTGGAACTTTACGCATTTCGCCGGAGCGCAGACGCAGAGTTACGTAGGAACCATCACGAGCAACGATCTGAACGTAGGCACCAGCGGAGCGAGCCATCTGACCGCCTTTACCTGGTTTCATTTCTACGTTGTGAACCGTTGAACCAACTGGAATGTTGCGCATCGGCAGGGTGTTACCCGCTTTGATTGCAGCATCAACGCCAGATTGAATCTGGTCACCAGCTTTCAGGCCTTTCGGCGCCAGGATGTAACGGCGTTCGCCGTCTTTGTACAGAACCAGCGCGATGTTCGCGGAACGGTTCGGATCGTACTCCAGACGCTCAACCACAGCAGGGATACCGTCTTTGTTGCGCTTGAAGTCAACCAGACGATAATGTTGCTTGTGGCCACCACCGATATGACGGGTGGTGATACGGCCATTGTTGTTACGACCACCGCTTTTGCTCAGTTTTTCCAGCAGCGGGGCATAAGGTTTACCCTTGTGCAGCTCAGGGTTAACCACTTTAACAACGTGGCGACGACCCGGAGATGTAGGTTTACATTTAACAATTGCCATTGTTCTTACTCCTCCGACTTACTCTGCGCCGCCGATGAAGTCCAGATTCTGGCCTTCTTTCAGGGTGACGTAAGCTTTTTTCCAGTCGCTACGACGACCAACACGCTGACCGTGACGCTTCACTTTCCCTTTAACTACCAGGGTGTTCACGTCTTCGACTTCGACTTCAAACAGTTTCTGCACTGCAGCTTTAATTTCTGCTTTGGTCGCGTCTTTGGCAACTTTGAGAACGATGGTGTTGCTTTTTTCCATCGCAGCGGATGCTTTTTCAGATACGTGCGGTGCACGCAGCACTTTCAGCAAACGTTCTTCACGGATCATGCCAGCATCTCCTCAACTTGCTTCACAGCATCAGCAGTCATAACCACTTTGTCGAAGGCGATCAGGCTAACCGGATCGATACCTGCTACATCGCGCACGTCAACCTTGTACAGGTTGCGAGCTGCCAGGAACAGATTCTCATCCAGTTCACCGGTCACGATCAGCACGTCTTCCAGAGCCATATCTTTCAGTTTCTGTGCCAGCAGCTTAGTTTTAGGCGCTTCTACAGAGAACTTCTCGACAACGATCAGACGATCTTGACGTACCAGTTCGGACAGGATGCTTTTCAGCGCGCCGCGGTACATCTTTTTGTTTACTTTCTGACTGTGGTCCTGTGGCTTAGCAGCAAAGGTCACGCCGCCTGAACGCCAGATCGGGCTCTTTACAGAACCTGAACGCGCACGGCCGGTGCCTTTCTGACGCCATGGCTTTTTGCCGGAACCAGTTACTTCAGCACGGGTCTTCTGAGCACGGGTACCTTGACGGGCACCTGCTGCATAAGCAACAACAACCTGGTGTACCAGCGCTTCGTTGAAATCACGACCGAAGGTAGTTTCGGAAACAGTCAGCGCGCTTTGCGCGTCTTTCAATACTAATTCCATTGCTATCCCCTTACGCCTTCACAGCTGGTTTAACGATCAGGTTGCCACCGGTTGCGCCCGGTACAGCACCCTTAACCAGCAGCAGGTTGCGCTCAGCGTCAACACGTACTACGTCCAGGCTCTGAACGGTTACGCGCTCATCACCCAGGTGGCCAGCCATTTTCTTGCCTTTGAACACTTTGCCCGGAGTCTGGTTCTGACCGATAGAACCCGGAACGCGGTGAGACAAGGAGTTACCGTGGGTAGCGTCTTGGGTACGGAAGTTCCAGCGCTTAACAGTGCCAGCAAAACCTTTACCTTTAGAAGTACCGGTAACATCGACTTTTTTAACGTCAGCGAAGATTTCTACGCTAATTTCCTGACCTGCAGCGAATTCTTGACCTTCTTCCAGGCGGAATTCCCACAGACCACGGCCAGCTTCAACGCCAGCTTTAGCGAAATGGCCCGCTTCCGGCTTGGTTACACGGTTAGCTTTTTTGCTACCGGTGGTAACCTGAACGGCACGGTAACCGTCGGTGTCCAGGCTTTTAACCTGAGTCACGCGGTTCGCTTCAATTTCAATTACGGTTACTGGGATAGAAACGCCATCTTCAGTGAAGATACGGGTCATACCCACTTTTTTACCGACTAAACCAATCATTGTTTCAACCTCTCAATCGCTCAATGACCTGATTAACCCAGGCTGATCTGCACGTCTACACCGGCAGCCAGATCCAGACGCATCAGAGCATCAACGGTTTTCTCGGTTGGCTCAACGATGTCAACCAGACGCTTGTGAGTGCGAATCTCGTACTGATCGCGCGCGTCTTTGTTGACGTGCGGAGAAATCAGAACGGTAAAGCGCTCTTTGCGAGTTGGCAGCGGGATCGGACCACGGACTTGCGCACCAGTGCGCTTTGCAGTCTCGACGATTTCCGCGGTTGATTGATCGATCAGACGATGATCAAACGCTTTCAGGCGGATACGGATTCTTTGGTTCTGCATGAGACCAGAGCTCCAATTATTTATAAACGTAAATAATTACTCCTCACACCCATTTCGATTGATGGGGGAGTGTAATCGTCAACATATAACCCCCATATCGGGAGTATTGTTCGAAAGGCAAAAAAGGCCTGCCAATCGACTGATTCGCTAAAATCAGGCTTACCAAGATTAGGTAAGCCCGCGCATTATACGCAAAATGGCCGAGGAAGCAAGCCGCAGTTGGAAATATGCTCAGGAAATCGTCATTTTTGCGCGCTCAGATGCAGTCGCGAGATGAAGGCGGCAAACAGGGTATGAATTATGCTTGGTAGGGACGCTCCCCTGCCCCACCGTAAAAACGGTTGCCGGCAGGAGAAACGATGACGAACAGAAGGCAGGTTTACTCTTTGCGCTCTAGAACCTGGGCCTGGGCATAGTTTTGAATACCGAGGCGAGCGATCAGATCCAGCTCGGTTTCCAGCCAGTCGATATGCTCTTCTTCATCGGCCAGGATGTCGATCATTAAATCGCGGCTGACGTAATCGTGGATCGAGTCGGCATAGGCGATACCTTCGCGCAGGTTTTTGGCACCCGCCAGCTCCAGCGCCAAATCGGAACGCAGCATCTCTTCAATGTCTTCGCCGATGTTCAGCTTGCCGAGATCTTGCAGGTTCGGGATCCCTTCCAGGAACAGGATACGCTCGATGTAGCGATCGGCATGTTTCATTTCGTCGATCGACTCGTGGTACTCCTTGTCGTTGAGGCGCATTAACCCCCAATTCTTGAACATGCGGGCGTGCAGGAAATATTGATTGATGGCAACCAGCTCGTTACCGAGCAGCTTGTTGAGGTGAGCAATGATCTTTTTATCGCCTTTCATAGGTAATTCCTCCTGGCCAGTTCTAAAAGTGTAGAACCTGTAAGCCAAGAGTCAAAAATAACCTTACCCTTTGTTAGGCAACTTCATGCATTGGGATGATAGTTCCGCGTTCCTCCACCATAATCTGTCTTGCCTGACGAATGCACTTTCCACAATCGGTACCAATCGGCACAAGTTCACGCAGCTGCTTCATGGTATGGGGATTGTGCTGACGCACCGCATTACGGATCGCTTTGTCAGTCACCGCATTACACAGACATACATACATAGAGAGACTCACTTCTTAACCAATGCACTGAGTCTAAATGGGAATGGTTTTTATTTCAATTAAGATTTAAACAAATTGCATAAAAAAAGGGCACCGAAGTGCCCTTTTTTGTGTCGAAAAAATTATTCGCGATTAAGCGATAACTTTAGCAACAACGCCCGCGCCAACGGTACGGCCGCCTTCACGGATTGCGAAACGCAGACCGTCGTCCATCGCGATTGGGTGAATCAGGGTTACAACCATGTTCACGTTGTCGCCTGGCATTACCATCTCTACGCCTTCTGGCA
>NZ_JBPIZA010000013.1:0-5495 GCF_051172435.1 Serratia sp. G204Y
CCGAACTCAGAAGTGAAACGCCGTAGCGCCGATGGTAGTGTGGGGTCTCCCCATGCGAGAGTAGGACACTGCCAGGCATCAAACCAAGCCGAAAGCCCTGAACTGACGTTCAGGGCTTTTTGCTATGGGGAAAATAAATTCCCTGGCTGTATTTATTTCTTATAGAAATACCTCTATTGGCATATGCTGCTTATTTTCATAAGGATGCATAATGTTTTTTGTCAGAGAAAAAGCTAGCTAAATATATAATTGATAGCTCCAGATTATTATTTAAATAATAAAAATATCTATTTATGAAGATGTTGATGAGAATTATCCGGTTATATCAAGGATAATTCTTAATGCTCCAGTGTATTAGGCGATAAATTTCACGTTAATTAAAACAAATATTAGCCAGACGCCTCGAATCGAGTAGACTAGGCGAAAGATTATTTCTTTATGGGTACTGAACGTTATGTCTACTGAAAGCGCGTCTTTAAAAAACCACAATACGTTTGCGCTCCCGGTCAACGCAGCGCACCTGATCATGGCCGATAGAATTGAGCTGATGCTCAAAGTGTGGCAACAAACGCGAAAGCGTCAGGAGCCGCTGCTGATTCTCGGTGAAGGTAGCAACGTGCTGTTCCTGGAGGATTTTTCTGGCACGGTAATGGTCAATCAGTTGAAAGGTATCGATGTTCGGGAAGATAACGATGCCTGGTATCTCCACGTCAGCTCCGGTGAAAACTGGCATGACCTGGTGCAATATACGCTGCAGGCCGGGATCTGCGGCCTGGAAAACCTGGCGTTGATTCCTGGATTGGCCGGCTCCGCCCCTATCCAGAACATCGGCGCCTACGGCGTCGAATTGAAAGACGTCTGCGAGTATGTCGATCTGCTGGACTTCTCTACCGGTGCTATCGATCGCATTCCGGCTGCCGAGTGTGGTTTCGGTTACCGGGAAAGTATTTTCAAACACCGTTTCCAAACCGGGCATGTCATTGTCGGGCTGGGCCTGCGTCTCAACAAACAATGGCAACCCAAATTGAGCTACGGCGATCTGGCCAAGCTGGATCCCGCCACGGTGACGCCGCTTCAGGTATTTGAATCCGTATGCGCCATGCGCCGCAGCAAGCTGCCCGATCCGCGTGAAACCGGTAATGCCGGCAGCTTCTTCAAGAATCCGCTGGTGAACGCAGAGAAAGCTGCAGAACTCATCGCCAAATATCCCGGCATGCCGCACTATCCGCAGCAGGATGGCCAGGTGAAGCTGGCCGCCGGATGGCTTATCGATCAATGCGAACTGAAAGGATATCGTATCGGCGGCGCTGCGGTACACCGTCAGCAGGCGCTGGTGCTGGTGAACATCGACAACGCCCACAGCCAGGATGTGGTGGCGCTGGCGCGCCACGTACGCAAGACAGTGGCCGATAAATTTGGCGTCTGGCTGGAGCCTGAGGTGCGTTTTATTGGCGCGACCGGTGAGCTGAATGCCGTGGCGGTGCTGTCATGAAAGATACCAAGGTTCCGTTAAAACTGATCGCGCTGCTGGCCGACGGTGAATTTCATTCCGGGGAACACCTGGGTGAGTCACTGGGCATGAGCCGTGCGGCGATCAATAAGCATATTCAGACCATTCGCGAATGGGGGCTGGATGTCTTTACCGTGCCCGGCAAAGGCTACAGCCTGCCTGGCGCCATCCAGCTGTTGGAAGCCGAGCGCATCCTCAGCCTGCTGGAAGACAAGCGTGTAAGCGTGTTGCCGGTGGTCGATTCCACCAACCAATACTTGCTGGACCGCATTGCCGAATTGCACTCTGGTGACGCCTGTGTCGCTGAATACCAGCAGGCAGGGCGAGGGCGCCGCGGGCGGCAGTGGATCTCGCCATTCGGCGCTAATTTATACCTGTCGATGTTCTGGCGACTGGAGCAGGGGCCGGCTGCGGCCATGGGGCTTAGCCTGGTGATCGGGATGGTGATGGCGGAAGTTCTGCAGCGTCTCGGTGCGGCCGATGTGCGCGTGAAGTGGCCTAACGATCTCTACCTGAACGATCGTAAATTGGCGGGGATCCTGGTCGAACTGACGGGGAAAACCGGCGATGCAGCTCAACTGGTCATCGGTGCCGGCATCAACCTGGCGATGCGTGATACCAATGCCAGCGCCATTACTCAAGGATGGATTAACCTACAGGAAGCGGGAATTCAGATCGATCGCAATGAGCTGGCTGCAACCCTGCTTAATGAACTGCGTCAGTCGTTGAAACAGTTTGAGATAGACGGACTGGCGCCCTTTATCGGTCGCTGGCGTACCCTGGATAACTTTATCGACAGGCCGGTCAAGCTGCTTATCGGCGAGCGGCAGATTGTGGGTATCGCCCGAGGAATCGATTCGCAGGGCGCGCTGCTGCTGGAACAAGACGGGGAGATCAAGCCCTTCATCGGTGGAGAGATATCGCTGCGCAGCGCAGAATAGTTAGAGAAAGCAGGGGACGGCGACGTCCCCTGAATCGATCGGTAGGCTTACTTTCTTAAACGCACGCTTTCAACGGCGTGGTTAGCGCTTTTGGTCATGATCAGGCTGGCGCGTTCGCGTGTAGGCAATATATTCTGCTGCAAATTCAATCCGTTAATTTCATTCCATAATTGCGTGGCGATATTAATCGCTTCCGGTTCCGGCAATTTTGAATAGTGATGGAAATAAGAATCGGGATTGGAAAATGCGCCTTGACGGAATTTCAGGAAGCGATTGATATACCAGCTTTGCAATAGCGTCTCCGGGGCATCGACATATATAGAGAAGTCGACAAAATCGGAAACGAATACGCGATGCGGATCGTGAGGATAATCCATGCCGCTTTGCAATACGTTAAGCCCTTCCAGGATCAAAATATCCGGTTGCTCGATGACTTTATTACCTTCGGGCACAACGTCATAGATCAAATGAGAATAAACCGGAGCGGTGACGCGTTTGGCGCCGGATTTCACTTCCGACACGAATTTCACCAGGCTATGCATATCGTAAGACTGCGGGAAGCCTTTTTTCTTCATCAGACCGCGCTCGTTCAGCACCTTATTAGGATGCAAGAAGCCGTCGGTCGTGATCAGCTCCACGCTGCGATGTTCAGGCCAGCGGCTCAGCAACGCTTGCAACAGACGAGCGGTCGTGCTCTTACCAACGGCTACGCTGCCGGCGATGCCGATGACATAGGGAATCTTTTGCCCGTCGGTGCCGAGGAATTGCTCCAGCACCGCCTGTCGGCGCAGGTTGGAACTGATATAGAAGTTCAACAGCCGTGACAGCGGCAGATAAATCTGCGCAACTTCTTCCAACGAGAGATCTTCGTTAATCCCTTTCAGTTTAACGATCTCTTCTTCCGACAACGTCAGCGGCACCGAATCTCGCAACGCCGCCCATTGGGTACGATCGAACTGTAGGTAAGGCGTTGCTAAAGATTGATCTCTTTTTATCATAAGCCAAATTCTGCCTGTTAACGCAGGTTGGGAAAGGCGCCGGACGCCAACTCCAGAGAATAAACAAGCTGCATATTATAGACAGCTTCGTTTTTGGCGTAGACTTTTTTCGCAAAAGTTGTCGATAGGCAGCAGTTTATGTCAATTGTGCGAAGCGGCGCGCAGTTGATAAAGCGGGGTTGCAAGGCGGCATCATCGGGGCCGGATACCGCCTGAAGGTTAACTGGCGATGGCGCGCGAAGGTTGGTTCACGGTGAACAGGCGTTTATAATAAATAACGGTCGGATGGTAATGCCCATCGGGCCCCGCCGCATAATCCGGCAGCTCGCCCAAACAGCGATAACCCAGGCTGCGATAAAGCGCTTCTGCTGCCGAACCGGCCTGCGTATCCAGGTACAATAGCCCGCGTTGCTGCTGCAGCGCTACGTGCTCCAGCGTCTTCATCAGCGCCTGACCTACGCCGTTGCGGCGAGCGCGGCTATGCACCAACAGCTTCACCACCTCCGCACGATTACGGCCGTTCGGCTTCTGACAGAGTTCGAGTTGCACGGTGCCAACGACGCCGCGCTCGTCGCGGGCAATCCACAGCAGCAGTTCACCTTTAGCCAGGGCCGGTCGCAGACTGTGGAAGTAACTCTCGGCGTCTTCGTGAGGGATTAAGGTGTCGTAACCGACAGAAGCGCCGTGCGTGACGGCATCGGTCAACAGGCGGGCTAATTCATCCCGGTAAATCGGCAGCGTAGCGGCGTTGATAGGCACTATTTTCATGAGTCATTCCTCCAGATATGGGGGTAATGAAGAGAAGCAATAACTGAGCCACAGCGGCGAAAGGCATGACGACGGCAAAAGGGTGAGGGATCAGTGTAGCTCACGCCTTGGTCCGGGGCAGGTATCCCCTTTTTGGTGCATCGATCCCGCTCACAGTTTACCGTTGCGGGTTAAGTGTTTTGAGAAGGCCGACACGGAGAAAGCGGCGCTCAAGGCTTGCAAAAAGTGGATAAAATTGTAGAGAATGATTGCCGCGAGTGATGAATGTTTGCACGCTGCAGGCTGCGAATTGCATGACAGTATGCAAAATTGACTGATTTGTGAGCGAAAGTGCGCGTAAAGCAATTTTTTTGTTGCATAGGTCGCCCGCTCTACCTAGAATGCGCTGCACTTGATGCCGGCTTAGCTCAGTAGGTAGAGCAACTGACTTGTAATCAGTAGGTCACCAGTTCGATTCCGGTAGCCGGCACCATTCAAGTCACAAGTAGTTAAAATCTGGTGGGGTTCCCGAGCGGCCAAAGGGAGCAGACTGTAAATCTGCCGTCACAGACTTCGAAGGTTCGAATCCTTCCCCCACCACCAAATCTTGCCTTCGGCGATTAACTGAAATGCGATAAATGCCGCAACGGTTGATAGCGGGAGGAGAGGGCGAAAGCCTTCGGCAAGGTTCGAGCTGTGCAGCGCAAGGCGCAGCCGGCCCGAAGGATGCGAGCCGAGTGATGAACAATCCTGCTCCATCCCAAAATTCTACAGAAAAATCAGGTAGCCGAGTTCCAGGATGCGGGCATCGTATAATGGCTATTACCTCAGCCTTCCAAGCTGATGATGTGGGTTCGATTCCCACTGCCCGCTCCAAGATGTGCTGATATAGCTCAGTTGGTAGAGCGCACCCTTGGTAAGGGTGAGGTCGGCAGTTCGAATCTGCCTATCAGCACCACTTCTTAATTTCTCGCCCCCTGATTTTCTTTCTGTTCTGGATTCAACGAGCAAATGCTTGGTTGATGTGGTGATACCACCGATTTATCCGTGTCTTAGAGGGACAATCGATGTCTAAAGAAAAGTTTGAACGTACAAAACCGCACGTTAACGTCGGTACTATCGGCCACGTTGACCACGGTAAAACTACCCTGACTGCAGCGATCACTACCGTACTGGCTAAAACCTACGGCGGTTCTGCACGTGCTTTCGACCAGATCGATAACGCGCCAGAAGAAAAAGCTCGTGGTATCACCATCAACACCTCTCACGTTGAGTATGACACCCCGACTCGTCACTACG
>NZ_JBPIZA010000014.1:0-3282 GCF_051172435.1 Serratia sp. G204Y
TTTGATGCCTGGCAGTGTCCTACTCTCGCATGGGGAGACCCCACACTACCATCGGCGCTACGGCGTTTCACTTCTGAGTTCGGCATGGGGTCAGGTGGGACCACCGCGCTATTGCCGCCAGGCAAATTCGTTTCATTCCAACCGCTTCACTCTCGTGTCGCCATCAGAACCAATCTCGGAACTTCGCTGAAAATCTCTTCGTCTCTAAAACACCTTCGGTGTTGTAAGGTTAAGCCTCACGGATCATTAGTACTGGTTAGCTCAATGCATCGCTGCACTTACACACCCAGCCTATCAACGTCTTAGTCTTAAACGTTCCTTCAGTGGACTCAAAGTCCAAGGGAAGACTCATCTTGAGGCAAGTTTCGCGCTTAGATGCTTTCAGCGCTTATCTTTTCCGCACTTAGCTACCGGGCAATGCCATTGGCATGACAACCCGAACACCAGTGGTGCGTTCACTCCGGTCCTCTCGTACTAGGAGCAACCCCTCTCAATCTTCCAACGCCCACGGCAGATAGGGACCGAACTGTCTCACGACGTTCTAAACCCAGCTCGCGTACCACTTTAAATGGCGAACAGCCATACCCTTGGGACCTACTTCAGCCCCAGGATGTGATGAGCCGACATCGAGGTGCCAAACACCGCCGTCGATATGAACTCTTGGGCGGTATCAGCCTGTTATCCCCGGAGTACCTTTTATCCGTTGAGCGATGGCCCTTCCATTCAGAACCACCGGATCACTAAGACCTACTTTCGTACCTGCTCGAGCCGTCACTCTCGCAGTCAAGCTAGCTTATGCCTTTGCACTAACCTCACGATGTCCGACCGTGATTAGCTAACCTTCGTGCTCCTCCGTTACTCTTTGGGAGGAGACCGCCCCAGTCAAACTACCCACCAGACACTGTCCTCACCCCGGATCACGGGGCCGAGTTAGAACATCAAACATTAAAGGGTGGTATTTCAAGGATGGCTCCACGCAGACTGGCGTCCACGCTTCAAAGCCTCCCACCTATCCTACACATCAAGGCTCAATGTTCAGTGTCAAGCTATAGTAAAGGTTCACGGGGTCTTTCCGTCTTGCCGCGGGTACACTGCATCTTCACAGCGAGTTCAATTTCACTGAGTCTCGGGTGGAGACAGCCTGGCCATCATTACGCCATTCGTGCAGGTCGGAACTTACCCGACAAGGAATTTCGCTACCTTAGGACCGTTATAGTTACGGCCGCCGTTTACTGGGGCTTCGATCAAGAGCTTCGCCTTGCGGCTGACCCCATCAATTAACCTTCCAGCACCGGGCAGGCGTCACACCGTATACGTCCACTTTCGTGTTTGCACAGTGCTGTGTTTTTATTAAACAGTTGCAGCCAGCTGGTATCTTCGACTGGCTTCAGCTCCATCCGCAAGGGACTTCACCTACATGCCAGCGTGCCTTCTCCCGAAGTTACGGCACCATTTTGCCTAGTTCCTTCACCCGAGTTCTCTCAAGCGCCTTGGTATTCTCTACCTGACCACCTGTGTCGGTTTGGGGTACGATTTAATGTTACCTGGAGCTTAGAGGATTTTCCTGGAAGCAGGGCATCAACTACTTCTGCACCGTAGTGCATCGTCATCACGCCTCAGGGTTAGTATGCAACCGGATTTACCAGGTCACACCCCCTACACGCTTAAACCGGGACAACCGTCGCCCGGCCAGCCTAGCCTTCTCCGTCCCCCCTTCGCAGTAACACCAAGTACAGGAATATTAACCTGTTTCCCATCGACTACGCTTTTCAGCCTCGCCTTAGGGGTCGACTCACCCTGCCCCGATTAACGTTGGACAGGAACCCTTGGTCTTCCGGCGAGCGGGCTTTTCACCCGCTTTATCGTTACTTATGTCAGCATTCGCACTTCTGATACCTCCAGCAACCCTCACAGGCCACCTTCAACGGCTTACAGAACGCTCCCCTACCCAACAACGCCTAAGCGTCGCTGCCGCAGCTTCGGTGCATGGTTTAGCCCCGTTACATCTTCCGCGCAGGCCGACTCGACCAGTGAGCTATTACGCTTTCTTTAAATGATGGCTGCTTCTAAGCCAACATCCTGGCTGTCTATGCCTTCCCACATCGTTTCCCACTTAACCATGACTTTGGGACCTTAGCTGGCGGTCTGGGTTGTTTCCCTCTTCACGACGGACGTTAGCACCCGCCGTGTGTCTCCCGTGATAACATTCTTCGGTATTCGGAGTTTGCATCGGTTTGGTAAGCCGGGATGGCCCCCTAGCCGAAACAGTGCTCTACCCCCGAAGATGAGTTCACGAGGCGCTACCTAAATAGCTTTCGGGGAGAACCAGCTATCTCCCGGTTTGATTGGCCTTTCACCCCCAGCCACAAGTCATCCGCTAATTTTTCAACATTAGTCGGTTCGGTCCTCCAGTTAGTGTTACCCAACCTTCAACCTGCCCATGGCTAGATCACCGGGTTTCGGGTCTATACCTTGCAACTAATCGCCCAGTTAAGACTCGGTTTCCCTACGGCTCCCCTATACGGTTAACCTTGCTACAAAATATAAGTCGCTGACCCATTATACAAAAGGTACGCAGTCACACCACGAAGGTGCTCCCACTGCTTGTACGTACACGGTTTCAGGTTCTATTTCACTCCCCTCGCCGGGGTTCTTTTCGCCTTTCCCTCACGGTACTGGTTCACTATCGGTCAGTCAGGAGTATTTAGCCTTGGAGGATGGTCCCCCCATATTCAGACAGGATGTCACGTGTCCCGCCCTACTCATCGAACTCACGACCTGTGCATTTTAGTGTACGGGGCTATCACCCTTTGCTGCGCGACTTTCCAGACGCTTCCACTAACACACAAGCCGATTCAGGTTCTGGGCTCCTCCCCGTTCGCTCGCCGCTACTGGGGGAATCTCGGTTGATTTCTTTTCCTCGGGGTACTTAGATGTTTCAGTTCCCCCGGTTCGCCTCATGCCACTATGTATTCATGACATGATAGTGTGTCGAAACACACTGGGTTTCCCCATTCGGGTATCGCCGGTTATAACGGTTCATATCACCTTACCGACGCTTTTCGCAGATTAGCACGCCCTTCATCGCCTCTGACTGCCTAGGCATCCACCGTGTACGCTTAGTCACTTAACCTCACAACCCGAAGATGTTTCCATCGTTCAAGTTGCAAACATTTGAGAGACTCTATGACAGGTTACTCTTCATTCCGGTACTTCTACGGAGGAATGAATTTCAGCCGTCATGTTTCAATTTTCAGCTTGTTCCAGATTGTTAAAGAGCAA
>NZ_JBPIZA010000015.1:0-1931 GCF_051172435.1 Serratia sp. G204Y
GGCTGGCGCCAGGCCGCTTACTTCAGCAGCGCCTGCGCCTTGGCCACCACGTTGTCCACGGTGAAGCCGAACTCGGCGAACAGCTGCTCCGCCGGCGCCGACTCACCGAAGGTGGTCATGCCCACGATGGCGCCGTTCAGCCCCACGTACTTGTACCAGTAGTCCGCGATACCCGCTTCCACCGCCACGCGCGCCGTCACCGCCGCCGGCAGCACCGACTCGCGGTACGCCGCATCCTGCTTGTCGAACGCGTCGGTCGACGGCATCGACACCACGCGCACCTTGCGGCCCGCCGCGGTCAGCTTGTCCGCCGCTTCCACCGTGATGCCCACTTCGGAGCCGGTGGCAATCAGGATAACGTCCGGCGTGCCCGCGCAGTCTTTCAGCACGTAGCCGCCGCGGTACACGTTCGCCAGCTGCTCTGCGGTGCGTGGCTGCTGGGTCAGGTTCTGGCGCGAGAACACCAGCGTGGTCGGGCCGTCGTTGCGCTCGATGCCGTACTGCCACGCCACCGCCGATTCCACCTGGTCGCACGGGCGCCAGGTGCTCATGTTCGGGGTCACGCGCAGGCTTGCCAGCTGCTCCACCGGCTGGTGGGTCGGGCCGTCTTCGCCCAGACCGATGGAGTCGTGGGTGTAGACGAACACGTTGCGCAGCTTCATCAGCGCCGCCATGCGCACCGCGTTGCGGGCGTATTCCACGAACATCAGGAAGGTCGCCGAGTACGGCAGGAAGCCGCCGTGCAGCGCGATGCCGTTGGTGATGGCGGTCATGCCGAACTCGCGCACGCCGTAATGAATGTAGTTGCCCGCCGGGTCAACGTTCAGCGCTTTCGAGCCGGACCACATGGTCAGGTTGCTCGGCGCCAGGTCGGCAGAGCCGCCCAGGAACTCCGGCAGCACCTTGCCGAACGCTTCCAGCGCGTTCTGCGACGCCTTGCGGCTGGCGATGTTGGCCGGGTTGGCCTGCAGTTTTTCCACGAACGCCTTGGCGTCGGCTTTCCAGTCGGCCGGCAGCTCGCCGTTCATGCGGCGCTTGAACTCGGCGGCCAGCTCCGGGAAGGCCCTGGCGTAGGCGGCGAATTTGTCGTTCCAGGCCGCTTCTTTGGCCTGACCGGCTTCCTTGGCGTCCCACTGGGCGTAGATGTCCTGCGGGATTTCAAAGGCGGCGTATTTCCAGCCAAGCCGCTCGCGGGTGGCGGCCACTTCGGCGGCGCCCAGCGCGGCGCCGTGCACGTCATGGGTGCCGGCCTTGTTCGGCGAACCGAAGCCGATAACGGTCTTGCACATCAGCAGCGACGGCTTGTCGGTCACCTTGCGGGCTTCTTCAATCGCGGCCTTGATGGCGTCCGGGTTGTGGCCGTCGACGTTTCGCACCACGTGCCAGCCGTAGGCTTCGAAGCGCAGGGCGGTGTCGTCGGTGAACCAGCCGTCGACGTGGCCGTCGATGGAGATGCCGTTGTCATCGTAGAAAGCGGTCAGCTTGCCGAGCTTGAGGGTACCGGCCAGAGAGCAGACTTCGTGCGAGATGCCTTCCATCATGCAGCCGTCGCCCATGAAGGCGTAGGTGTGGTGGTCAACGATATCGTGGCCCGGGCGGTTGAACTGCGCCGCCAGGGTGCGTTCGGCGATGGCGAAGCCGACGGCGTTGGCGATGCCCTGGCCCAGCGGGCCGGTGGTGGTCTCAACGCCCGGGGTGTAGCCGTACTCCGGGTGCCCTGGGGTTTTGGAGTGCAGCTGACGGAAGTTTTCCAGCTCGCGCATCGGCAGGTCATAGCCGGTGAGGTGCAGGAGGCTGTAAATCAACATGGAGCCGTGGCCGTTGGAGAGCACGAAACGGTCGCGGTCAGCCCAGTGCGGGTTAGTCGGGTTGTGGTTGAGGTAGTCACGCCACAGGACTTCGGCGATGTCCGCCATGCCCATAGGGGCACC
>NZ_JBPIZA010000017.1:0-1052 GCF_051172435.1 Serratia sp. G204Y
CTGGCTAAAACCTACGGCGGTTCTGCACGTGCTTTCGACCAGATCGATAACGCGCCAGAAGAAAAAGCTCGTGGTATCACCATCAACACCTCTCACGTTGAGTATGACACCCCGACTCGTCACTACGCGCACGTTGACTGCCCAGGGCACGCCGACTACGTGAAAAACATGATCACCGGTGCTGCGCAGATGGACGGCGCGATCCTGGTAGTTGCTGCGACTGACGGCCCAATGCCTCAGACTCGTGAGCACATCCTGCTGGGTCGTCAGGTTGGCGTTCCTTTCATCATCGTATTCATGAACAAATGCGACATGGTTGATGATGAAGAGCTGCTGGAACTGGTAGAAATGGAAGTTCGCGAACTGCTGTCCGCTTACGACTTCCCAGGCGACGACCTGCCAGTAATCCGCGGTTCCGCGCTGAAAGCGCTGGAAGGCGAAGCTGAGTGGGAAGCGAAAATCATCGAACTGGCTGAAGCGCTGGACAGCTACATCCCAGAGCCAGAGCGTGCTATCGACAAGCCGTTCCTGCTGCCAATCGAAGACGTATTCTCCATCTCCGGTCGTGGTACCGTTGTTACCGGTCGTGTTGAGCGCGGTATCATCAAAGTTGGCGAAGAAGTTGAAATCGTTGGTATCAAAGACACCGTTAAGTCTACCTGTACTGGCGTTGAAATGTTCCGCAAACTGCTGGACGAAGGCCGTGCTGGTGAGAACGTAGGTGTTCTGCTGCGTGGTATCAAACGTGAAGAAATCGAACGTGGTCAGGTACTGGCGAAGCCAGGCTCTATCAAGCCACACACCCAGTTCGAATCTGAAGTGTACATCCTGAGCAAAGATGAAGGTGGTCGTCACACTCCATTCTTCAAAGGCTACCGTCCACAGTTCTACTTCCGTACCACTGACGTGACCGGTACCATCGAACTGCCAGAAGGCGTAGAGATGGTAATGCCAGGCGACAACGTGAACATGGTTGTAACCCTGATTCACCCAATCGCGATGGACGACGGTCTGCGTTTCGCAATCCGTGAAGGCGGCCGTACCGTTGGCGC
>NZ_JBPIZA010000018.1:0-536 GCF_051172435.1 Serratia sp. G204Y
TCGTTCAAGTTGCAAACATTTGAGAGACTCTATGACAGGTTACTCTTCATTCCAGTACATCTACGGAGGAATGAATTTCAGCCGTCATGTTTCAATTTTCAGCTTGTTCCAGATTGTTAAAGAGCAATATCTTAAACATGACTCGAAAGTCATCTTTAAGATATGGTGTATCGTCAGATACTGAAGACCGCCGCTTTCACCGGGTGGGTCGGAAGCTTGGCGTCCCCTAGGGGATTCGAACCCCTGTTACCGCCGTGAAAGGGCGGTGTCCTAGGCCTCTAGACGAAGGGGACACGACACCGTACTTTTATGACGCTTTTGCTCGTTACTTTTTCATCAGACAATCTGTGTGAGCACGCCACTCGAAGCAATATCTTTAGGTAAGGAGGTGATCCAACCGCAGGTTCCCCTACGGTTACCTTGTTACGACTTCACCCCAGTCATGAATCACAAAGTGGTAAGCGCCCTCCCGAAGGTTAAGCTACCTACTTCTTTTGCAACCCACTCCCATGGTGTGACGGGCGGTGTGTACTTTT